>JARYGU010000009.1:0-214764 GCA_033795365.1 Shinella sp. | reverse complement strand
TTCAGCCGCAAAGCCTCCTCGACCGAAATCTCGTCGAACGGGTTCATCGACATCTTCACGTTCTGAAGCTCAACACCAGAACCGTCACCCTTCACGCGGATCTTAACGTTGTAATCGACCACTCGCTTGACTGGCACCAGTATTTTCATGGTTTCCTTCCTTCACATGCCCGCCGGGAAAATGCGCCTTTCCGAGGCGCCCTGATTGTCGCAGGGCGACATCGATACGCGTTTTTCCCCCAATTACAATGTCGCATCGCCCCTCCCGCCCGAAAACTGCCGTCTGTATAAATGACGCTTACGTTAACGTCAAATCTTCAGCGTCCCCAATGCGTCGGAGGAATCTCCGTTTCGGCCGCGGGAACGTCGTCGGGACGCGTTACGGCGATTTTCTCATGGCTGACGGCCTTGGGCGTCACGATCGTGCGGTCGAAGAGCGGAACCCCGCGACGACGCAAGATCACCACCAGGATGGCGCCGGCGACGATGCCGCCGACATGCGCTCCCCAGGAGACGCCGCTATCCCGATCGACGACCAGCATATAGAACTGCTGGGCGATCCAGAAGGCGAGCGGAATGACCGCCGGCAGCGGCAATGGAATACGGAAGAAGACCAGCACCCATACCCTCACCTTCGGATGCAGCAGAAAATAGGCGGCGACGACACCGGAAACCGCACCCGATGCGCCGATAAGCGGCGCCTCCGAAGCCGGCTCCACGATGCCGTGGAAAAGCGCGCCGGCGGCTGCACATACCAGATAGAAAACGAGGAACCGGAAATGGCCAAGCGCATCCTCGACATTGTCTCCGAAGACCCAGAGGAACAGCATATTGGTGGCGAGATGCATGAAATCGCCGTGGAGGAAGGCATAGGTGATGTAGGTCGCATCTTCCGGCACGATCACCAGGCTTGGTTCCAGATCCGCATAATCGAAGACGACGGCGGGAATATAACCGAGACCGACGACCGCGGCGTCGGAAAAATCCTTCGGGGAGGCGAGCCCCGTCACTAGCCAGACGAGCACATTGATGGCGATCAGAGCGATCGTCACATACTGGACCTTGATGTGTTTCAGGGAATTCGTGTCGTGAAGCGGTATGAACATGAATTCCCGTCTCTATAAGGTCTGGCCAGTATCTAGCGATTTTTTCCAGGAATCCAGAGAATATCCGAGCGCCCCTTGTCGTTCACCCACCGCGCGACAACGAAAAGGAAATCGGACAGCCTGTTGATATAGGCGATGGCTTCGCGCGAGACCGTCTCGCCTTCCAATGCCTGCAGTTCCACCATCCGGCGCTCCGCACGCCGCGCGACGGTTCTTGCTACATGAAGGCTGGCCGCGGCGGCATTTCCGCCCGGAAGCACGAAGGAACGCAGCGGCTGCAGGTCGGCATTCAGGTGGTCGATCTCCGTTTCCAGCCGCTCGACCTGGGCTTCGACGATCCGCAACGGCTCATAGGCCGGCGTTTCACCAGTGTCCGGCGTCGCAAGATCAGCGCCGAGATCGAAGAGATCGTTCTGGATGCGCAGCAGCATCGCATCGAGCTCGGCAAAGCCGGCGAGGTGCTGGCGCACGACTCCGATCAGCGAATTGGTTTCGTCGACGTCGCCGTAGGCTTCGACACGGGGATCGTGCTTTTTGCGCCGCGGGCCGGATACCAGGCCCGTCGTGCCGTCATCTCCCGTGCGCGTATAGATCTTGTTCAGCTTGACCATCGCCCTCGTTCTCAGCTCGGACGCCCGCCACCGGTGACCCAGAGCGTGAACATGATGAGGATGATCGCAATCGCCTGCAAGAGGATGCGAAGCTGCATCAGCTTGTTCGAGGTATTGCCGCTGCCGCCCCTGGCCATATTGAAGAGACCGCGCACCAGGACGATCGCGACCAGCCCCATGACGAGGAGCGTTAGAAAGGTGAGGAAGGAAGACATCTGATTGCGCCTGCTCTCTGGTTTTTGCCATCCCTACTCAAATAGGATTCCCTGCGCAAATGACACGTAATTTTTCGTGGCCCGCCTGCGGCCGCGCGCCGCGCTCAACCGAAGCGGCCGATGATCCGGTAGAACATTGCTGCAGGCAGAAGCTTCTTCAGCAGCGCCCCCTGCTTTGCCGGTATAGTCACGATGTAATGCGGTTTGGGTACGCGCGCCGTGAGTGCCTGAAGCAGCACGGCGTAGACCGCATCGGGGCCGAGCTTGCCGCGCGCCGGCTTGCTCTCGCCCTTCAATCGCTGCATCTGGCGGCTGTATTCGGCCGCGTGAACGGAGCCCTCGATATCGATATGCCGTTCGATATGGGCGATCGCATTGGCGGTGAAGCGCGATGCGATCGGGCCGGGCTCGATCAGGCTGACATGGATGCCGCTGCCCGCGAGCTCCATGCGCAAAGTCAGCGACAATCCCTCCAGCGCGAACTTCGAGGCGTTATAGGCGCCGCGCCAGCGATAGGGCACGATTCCGAGGATCGAAGAGCATTGGACGATACGCCCGTGGCCCTGCCGCCGCATGACCGGAACGATCCGGCGCGTAAGATCGTGCCAGCCGAAGACATTGGTCTCGAACTGAAGGCGAAGGGCTTCGACCGGCAGATCCTCGACCGCGCCCGCCTGACCGTAGGCACCGTTGTTGAAAAGTGCGTCCAGCCGGCCGCCCGTGCGTGCCAGGACCTCTTCGACAAGGGCTGCGATCGTTTCGGACTTGGTGTAATCCATCAGGAACGTCTCGATGCCGTCGCCTTCGAGCTCCCGGCGATCCTCCTCGCGCCGAACGGTCGCGAAAACCCGCCACCCGTCCCTCTTCAGCGCGCGGGCGGCATAGGCGCCGATCCCGGAAGAGCAGCCGGTGACGATAATGCTCCGCATGCTTGAAATACCGGGGAGAGTGTTCATCTTGGAATCCTGTAGCATCTCGCCCCGGTTTCCCATATTCGCCGGAGGCTTACAATCGCAAGCCGACCCACCGGAAGGCCGCGGCAGGAATGGACATGGAAATGCCGGCAACGCTCCGCATCATCTACAAGGTCGTTTTCGATGCGGTCTGGCATTTTTCCGAGGATGACGGCTGGGCGATGGCAAGCCATGTCGCGCTTTCGACGCTGCTTGCGCTTTTCCCCTTTCTCATCTTCGGTACGGCGCTCGGCTCGTTCCTTGGGGCGGACCAGTTTGCCGAGACGGCCGTCCACCTGATCTTCGACACATGGCCGGAATCGATCGCCGAACCCATATCGCGGGAAGTGGTGGCGGTATTGACCATTCCGCGCGGAGGGCTGTTGACGATCTCGGTGCTTGCCGCCGCCTATTTCGCCTCCAACGGCGTGGAAGCGCTGCGAGTCTCCCTCAATCGCGCCTACCGCGTTGCGGAAACCCGCTACTGGTATGTCACGCGCCTCGCGAGCCTCGGCTTCGTCATCATCGGCGTGCTGGCCCTCGTCATCATCAGCATCGTACTCGTTGCAATGCCGCTTGCCGTCCGAGCGACGGGCGAATGGCTTCCTTGGCTCAGCTATCTCTATTCCTGGGTGGAAAACTGGGGGCTCGCGGGCACTATGGTGGTGCTCTTCGTCGGCCTTCTCATCGCCCATCTCTGGCTGCCTGCCGGCAAGCGGCGCATCGCCGACGTTTTGCCCGGCATCGTTCTGACTTTGCTTGCCTGGGGCATCGGCGCCTACGCCTTCGCCTCCTATCTCTCGACGTTCGCGAACTACGTCTCGACCTATGCCGGCCTCGCCTCGATCATGGTTGCCCTCGTCTTCCTTTATATCGTCGGCGTGATCTTCATCCTGGGCGCCGAGATCAATGCGGCGATCCTGAAATATCGGGTGAAGCATATGGTCATCTGCTATTTTCGCGACGACCGGAAGGAAAAAACGGAAACGGAATTAGAGGAAGGAAAGCCCCTGCCCGACGAGCAGCGCGCGAATGTCGGCCGGTGAGACGCCCCCTTCGCGGTAGGCAGCGATGCCCGTATCGCGGTTGCTCTTGGAAAGCTTCCGGCCATCGGGGCCGAGCACCAACCCGTGATGCCGGTAGCGGGGTTCGGGCAGGCCGAGAAGCCGTTGCAGCAATCTGTGGACCGCCGTCGCATGGAAGAGATCCTGCCCGCGCACCACATCCGTCACTCCCTGAAGCGCATCGTCCAATGTGACGGCGAGATTGTAGCTTCCCGGCGCGTCCGAGCGGGAGAGAATGATATCCCCCCAGCATTCCGGCCTCGCGACGACCACGCCGGTTTCGCCGTCCGGTCCTTCACCCGCCTCCTCCCATCGAAGACCGGAACCCGCCTCGGCAACGGCACGTTCCATGTTGAGCCGCCAGGCATGCTGGCGTCTCTCCGCGATCCACCCCATCGCCATGTCTCGCGCCAGCTCGCGTTCCTCCTGCGGATAAAGAGGGGCTCCGTCGGGATCGCGGGGCCAAGCCGTTCCGCCCGCCTCATGGGCAGCGACCCGCTCGCGCACCTGGGTCCGGCTGAGAAACGAAGGATAGGCAAGCCCGCGCTCTGTCAACGCATGCAGCGCCTGTGCGTAGAAGTCGAAATGCTCGGACTGGCGCCTGACCGGCTCCTCCCAGGAAAGTCCGAGCCAGCCGAGATCGCGATAGATGGCCGCTTCAAACTCAGGCCGCGATCGGGTCGTATCTATATCCTCGATCCGAAGCAGGAAACGTCCGCCACACCGCGCTGCAAGCTCGTGATTGAGCATCGCCGAATAGGCATGACCGAGATGCAGCTCTCCATTCGGGCTCGGCGCAAACCGGAATACCGGGGTCTTTGACAAACGGAACTTCATGCGGTCTTCTGCCACGAATCCGGCGTCGACGTCACTATGGTGCGATCTTTCGGCCGAGTTTCGGAAGCCAGACGGGAATGCCATGCAACGCCACCTAATCAGAACGGATGCGGATATCGCGGCCGGCCTTGTGGACCTTGCCCTGCTCGATGCGCGGCTGTTTACGGTGATCGACAAGGCGGGGCCGGTACCGTTGCGAAGGCTGGCCCCCGGTTATCGCGGCCTGGCAGGCATCATCGTCTCGCAGATGGTCTCGCGCGCCAGCGCCGACGCCATCTGGCGAAGGCTGGAAGAGGCGGCAGGCGAGATCACGCCTCACCATATCCTGGAGCTGAGTGAAGCCGACTGCCGGACGATCGGTCTGTCGCGCGCCAAAACGGAGACCTTGAAACGCGCTGCCGAAGCCGTCGACCGCGGAGAGGTCGATCTCGATGCCGTGTGCCACATGGAAGCCGATGTGGCGATACGCTTTCTCACCCATATCAAGGGAATAGGCCGCTGGACGGCAGAGGTCTATCTCCTGTTCTGCGCCGGCCATCCGGATATCTTTCCCTCCGGTGACGTCGCCCTGCAGAATGCGGTTGCGCATGCGCTCGGGCTCGCGGTCCGGCCCACCGCCGCGGAGCTCGACCGTATCGCCGAAGCCTGGTCTCCCTGGCGCGGAATTTCCGCACGGCTCTTCTGGGCCTATTACGCCCGCGAGATGCGTCGGGAAGTCGCCCCCGTGCTGGAAAAGTGATGCCGGCGGAATCTTCCGTTTTTCCTTTTTCTTTCAGGCTTCACAATGCTGTAACAACGCGCCTAATATAGAGGTGCAGATGCCGAATCGCTCAGGAGAAGCCCTTGACGATTTCAGTTTCACCACAGGCCCTGCCCGCGCTCGTTCTGAACGCTGACTACAGGCCGCTGAGTTATTATCCCTTGTCGCTTTGGTCCTGGCAGGATGCGATCAAGGCGGTCTTTCTTGACCGTGTGAACATCATTGCCGAATACGAGCATTCGGTCTCCTCCCCCAGCTTCACGATGCGGCTGCCGAGCGTCGTGTGCCTGAAGACCTATGTGCAGCCGTCGCGTCATCCGGCCTTCACCCGGTTCAACGTGTTCCTGCGCGACAAGTTCGAATGCCAGTATTGCCGGTCGCCGGACGATCTGACCTTCGACCACGTCATCCCTCGCGCACATGGCGGTGAGACGACCTGGTGCAACGTGGTCGCCGCATGTTCACCGTGCAACCTGCGCAAAGGCAGCAAGCTGCCGAAACAGGCTGGCATGTTCCCGCATCAGAAGCCTTACCAGCCGACCGTGCAGGATCTGCACAACAACGGCCGACTGTTCCCGCCGAACTATCTGCACGAAAGCTGGATGGACTATCTCTACTGGGATGTCGAGCTGCAGCCCTAACGGCGGCAGTGATCAGGCTTTTCTCGACCGTACGCCGCTGAAGGCGATCGCTGCCAGGATCAGGCTGGCGATCACGTTCCATCCTGCAAAGGAAAGCCCGAGGAACCGGAAGGACGCATCGGTGCAGGACGGCCCGTGCACGGCGTTGAGATCGGAAAGCAGGTCGCCGGCATTCTGGGTGACGCCTTGCGCAGAGGTCGCACAGGTCGCCGGCCCCTGCCAGAACCCCCATTCGACACCCGCGTGATAAACGCCCATACCCGCTCCGACGAGCATCATGATGCCGGCGACCGCAAGAAGCGCGCGCGTCAGCCAGACCGGCATACCGAACAACGCCGAAATCGCGGCAAGGACGGCGACGGGAATGCCAAAGTAATATGGATCGCGCTGCAGGAGGCAGAGCGCGCAGGGAATATAGCCCCCGATATGCTGGAAGCCGAGCGCTGTGCCGACCGTCACAATCATGCCGAGCGATAGAATGGCGGCAGGCAGCAAGCCCGGCTTTGCGGAAGACGAAATGGCGGGCATGACGAACACCTTTCTCAGGCAGAATATCGGTAGGCAAATCGAGCGAAATAACGGCAGTATCCGTATCTGCAGGAAGCCCACCGCTCCTAGTGAAGCGCGAGAGCTGCCCATGGCAACAGTTCGGCCGCTTCTAGAGCATTTTGCGCCCAAGTGGAATCACTTGCCGTCACAGAAATGTGGCTGAGACAAAAAGATGGCACGGCAACCCGGCACCCGCCGCTTTAGCTGATGGTGCCCGCCTGTAAATCAACCGACGCTTTAATGATCGCCGGCAACGGGAAAGACAATTTGCCGGTTGACCGTTCTGAAAGGCATCGTGTAAACGGCGTATCGCACTTCGATCTGCGGCGACGAAAGAACCGGCGACGGCTTGCCGTCCGTAGCGCTGAGTGTGGCTGAAAATATTGAATACCAGTAGCTTAGGCTATCAGGAGATTCTACCGGCGAAACAGACCTCTTCCTTCAGGAGCGGAGGCGAGAATGGCTTCGGCGGCGATGCGGGTGTGGCGGAATTGGTAGACGCGACGGACTCAAAATCCGTTTCTGGTGACAGAGTGTCGGTTCGAGTCCGACCACCCGCACCAACTCGAAATTCGTAAGTTTACAGCCGAAACGGCATGTCGCCGATGCGTTCAGCGCCGCTCGCGGGCTGCGCTGTATTCGGCCCGGTTTATGCCGTGACGCTGCAGCTTGTCGTAGAAGGTCTTTCGCGGCACGCCCAGCGCTTCGATAGTCAGGCGGACATCTCCCTGATGCGCTGCCAGCGCTTCGCGGATAACGGCTTCTTCGTAGCGTTCCATTTTTTCCGGCAAACTTCCGGAAACGGTTTTCGGCGGCTCCTGCGGGACGTGCGCTCCTACGCCCAAGGCCACTCTTTCGGCGAAATGTGAAAGCTCGCGCACATTGCCCGGCCAGTCATGGGCGGCCAGATGACGGCGGACCGTCTCGTCAATGGCGGGGACCTCACGGCGGAAGCGCTTGGCGGCGCGGGCGAGAAAATGGGAAAAGAGCAGAGGGATATCTTCGCGACGTTCACGCAGCGGCGGGATGATGAGCGTCACCACGTTCAGGCGATAATAGAGATCTTCGCGGAACTCGCCGCGCTGGCCGGGGTCTCCGAGATCAACCTTCGAAGCCGCCACGACGCGCAGATCGACCGGCCGAACATCGTTCGTCCCAAGCGGCGTGATTTCGCGCATCTCCAGCACCCGCAGCATCTTTATCTGCGTAGCGACGGGCATGCTTTCGATTTCATCGAGAAAGAGCGTGCCGCCGCTCGCATGCTCGATCCGGCCGGTGCGCTTCTTCTGCGCACCGGTGAAGGCTCCGGCTTCATGGCCGAACAGTTCGCTTTCGATGACGGTCTCCGGAAGCGCTCCACAATTGAGCGCCACGAAATTGCCCGGCCGCCTGCGGCTCCACTGATGCAGCAGTTGCGCCACCACCTCCTTGCCGCTGCCCGTTTCGCCGGCGACCAGCACGTCGACATCGGTATCGGCGATGTGTCTCAGGGTGCGGCGCAGGTTTTCCATGACAGGGGTTTGTCCGATCAGCGGAAGATCGTCTTCCGCGCTTTCTGCAGCCTGTCTGAGCGCCCGGTTCTCGATCACCAGTTGGCGCTTTTCCGCGGCCCGGCGCACGCTCTGCACCAGCCGGTCGGTGGCGAATGGCTTCGCAATGAAATCATAGGCGCCATCCTGGATGGCCCTGACCGCCATCGGGATATCTCCATGCCCGGTGACCAGAATGACCGGCAGGTCGGCGTCTATATCCCGCAACATCGAAAAAAGCTGCAGCCCGTCGATATGCGGCATGCGTATGTCCGTTACGACCACGCCCTCGAAAGCCGGTGAAAGCGCGCTTATAGCCTCACGCGGATCCGCGAAGGCGGATACCGAGAAGCCGGCCAGCTCCAATGTCTGCGTCGTGGCGCGGCGAAGGTCGCGATCGTCATCCACGAGGAATATGGGTAAGCGTCTATCCATGTCAGGCCTTCATAAGTCGGACACGGAAGCAGGTCCCGCCGGAATCGCTTTCGACATCGATCCTTCCGCCGTAATCGGCAACGATATCCTTGGCAATGACGAGACCCAATCCCAGCCCCTTCTCCTTTGATGTATTGAATGGTGTAAACAGGTTTTGGCGGACGTCTTCCGGAATGCCGGGACCATTGTCGCCTACCGTCAGCGTAATGGCGTCACCATCCTCGACCGCACGGATTTCGACGCGGGCGCTCTCGCCCTTCGGCTCCACCGCCTCCAGTGCATTCTGAAGAAGATTGATCAGCACCTGTTCCAGCCGGATCGAGTTGCCCATGACTTTCAGCTCCTGCGACGGCCACGCGATGTCGAGCACATCCATCCGGCCGGTGAAGCGGCTGCGCAGCAGAAGCAGCGCACCGGATATCGCTTCTGCAAGTACGACGGGCTCGGCGGAGCTGCGCCCCTTGCGCGAAAGGGCCTTCAATTCGCTCGTTATCGCCCCGATACGCTCGGTCAGCGCCGCTATGTCTCCTAGATTCTCTTCCGCCGGCTGCGTCTGACCTCGCTCGAGGAATGTGCGCGCGTTGTCCGCAAAAGCCCTGATCGTCGCGACCGGTTGATTGATCTCGTGCGCTACGCCAGCGGCGACCTGCCCGAGAATGGCGAGACGGTTCGCCTGGACGAGATCCTGCTGCACCGACTGCAAAGCCGCCTCCGTCCGACGATGATCGCCGATTTCCGCCTGAAGCCGGTCGCGCGCCAGGCTCAGGTCCTTGGTGCGCTCGGCGACGCGGCGCTCGAGCTCGTCACGCGCCTCCTGCGCTTCGGCGATACGCCTGACGATCTTCTGCCGCCTGCGAAGGAGAAAGCCTGCAAACGCCACGAACGGAGCAATACCGAGAAGCGCCATGACCCTCGCCTCGCGGACGGCGGACGGCACCGCCGGTTCGATGGGCAAAAGGCTGCGCAACATCCAGGGCGCCGTAGGCACCGGCGTTCTCACCTCCAGATATTCCGTCGTCCCCGTGTCCCCCGGACGAAGAACGCGAACACGGGCGGCCCCGTTGTCGATCGCCGCCACTGTTGCGAAAGGCAGGGGCAGTAATGGCGCATCGCCGAACTGCAGGCTGCTGCGAATGTCTGCGAGGCTTTCCGTCGGGATTTCGCCGGTGGTCATGAAGCGCCAGGACGGCAGGCTCGTGATCAGCACGATGCCGCGGCGATCCACGACGAAGGAGGGTCGACCGGTGGCATGCCAGTCGGCTTCGACCTGATCGAACTCGACCTTGACGACGACCACGCCGAGCGGCCCCGACGGTCCATCGACCCGGCGGGAAATATAGAGACCGGGCCGCTTGCTGACGGTGCCGAGCGCGAAATGCTCCGCATCCCTCATCGTCATCGCTCCCCGGAAATATTCCCGGAACTCATAGTCGTTTCCGACGAAACTCGTGGGCTCGCGCCAGTTGCTTGCCGCGATCGCGACGCCGTCCGTACCGATCACATAGATCACCGCCGAACGTGTTCCTCCCGCCAAGCCTTCGAGTTTTCGATTGAGCTGGTCGAGGGCGGTCGGGTCCCTGGTCGACAGGACGGAACGCAGCTCGCTGTCCTGGGAAAGCACGAACGGCAGCGCCCGTTGCTTTTCCAGAACCGTGCGCAGGAGAGAAGCATCCAAAGTGGCGGCGGTCCGGCCTTGCACCAATAACGAAACGATCGCCCGCTCGCGGGCGATTTCGCCCGCCGTCCACAGTGCCGCTGCAGCCACGACGGCGGTCGCCAAGCCGAAAACCCACCAAGCCGCGTTCCTCGGGGCAAGCGAGGCCGGCTTGAAAACGGAGGAAAGCGCGCGGGCCGATAGCATCAGAAGATTGTGCATAATTCCGCACAAACCTCAAACGGAAATGAGCGGATCGCCGCACATGTAACGGCACCCTCTATCTTCGTTCCTCTCAATTTCGTTGTATATCAACATCTTAGCCGGAGCGGAAAAACTGGCACGCGCTTTGCGATTTGGCTTTCGACAATGGCTGTTGCCGTTGACTTTGAAGCTGGAGGCTCGGGAGGCGGAGGACGTCTGGAAACTGAGCCACAACGGAGGAAATCATGATTGCAGCACCCACCGACGCGGTCGAATCGCGAGGCGCAATGCCCTTTTACAAGCATCTCTATGTCCAGGTTCTGGCAGCGATCGTCGCCGGCATCCTGCTCGGCCATTTCCACCCCGAGCTCGGCAGCCAGCTGAAACCGCTGGGCGATGCATTTATCAAGCTCGTCAAGATGATCATCGCACCCGTCATTTTCCTGACCGTCGCAACCGGCATTGCCGGTATGACCGACCTGCAGAAGGTTGGCCGCGTCGCAGGCAAGGCGATGCTCTATTTCCTGACCTTCTCGACCCTGGCGCTGATCATCGGGCTTGTCGTGGCGAATGTCATCCAACCTGGCGCCGGCATGCATATCGACCCGGCCTCGCTGGATCCGGCGGCGGTGGCGAATTACGCCGAGAAGGCGCATGAACAGAGCATCACCGGCTTTCTGACCAATATCATTCCGACGACGATCGTCGGCGCCTTCGCGGAAGGCGATATCCTTCAGGTCCTGTTCTTCTCCGTGCTGTTCGGCATTGCGCTCGCCATGGTCGGCGACAAGGGCAAGCCGGTCACCGACTTTCTGCATGCACTGACCACGCCCGTTTTCAAGCTGGTCGGAATTCTGATGAAGGCGGCCCCGATCGGCGCCTTCGGCGCCATGGCCTTCACCATCGGCAAATACGGCATTTCCTCCATCGCCAACCTGGCAATGTTGATCGGTACCTTCTATCTCACGGCCGTTCTTTTCGTTCTGGTGGTGCTCGGCGCCGTCGCCCGCTACAACGGCTTCTCTATTCTGGCGCTGATCCGCTACATCAAGGAAGAGCTGCTGCTGGTGCTGGGAACCTCTTCGTCGGAGGCGGCCCTCCCCTCGCTGATGGACAAGATGGAAAAAGCCGGCTGCAAGCGCTCCGTCGTCGGCCTCGTCGTGCCGACCGGCTATTCCTTCAATCTTGACGGCACGAATATTTACATGACGATGGCAGCGCTTTTCATCGCCCAGGCCACGGATATCCCGCTTTCTTGGAGCGACCAGATCCTGCTGCTGCTCGTCGCCATGCTGAGCTCGAAGGGAGCGGCCGGCATCACCGGGGCAGGCTTCATCACGCTTGCGGCCACACTCTCAGTGGTGCCTTCCGTTCCGGTCGCCGGCATGGCTCTGATCCTCGGTATCGATCGCTTCATGTCCGAATGCCGGGCACTCACCAATCTCGTCGGAAACGCAGTGGCGACCATCGTCGTGGCAAGATGGGAAGGTGAGCTCGATACGGAAAAACTGACCGCCGCGATGGCATCCGGCAAGATCGAGACGGCACCGGCCCCTCAATTGCAGCCGGCTGAATGACCGGCACGGCAAAGACCCGCCCGGAGCCGGTCTTTGCCGATCATCTCCGGAATTTTCCCCCTCAGGGTTCTCTGACGCCGCATTTTTCTGTAATATGCGGCCGTAATTCCCGCATTTTCGAACTTTAACGTTCCGTAAAGAAAGATGGTTAAGATTTTAATCATCAGTCGGCATAGTTCGTGGAACGCAAACGGCCTTGCGGCCGTTAGTGCGGAAATTGGAGGACCGTCCATGCTTTTCGATCTTCTCAAGTTCAGAAACTCGAATATTGACGAAGGCGAAGTGACCGGAACTTATCCGGACGGCGCGATTAACCTGCCCGCCACCGAGCTTTCCGCCGCAAGGCGAAACGAGCGTGAGCGCTCGGCCCACGAGCGCGATTACGGAGTGAACCGCAAAGCGGCCGCTATCCCGCTCGGTCTGGTTTGACGGCTCGTAAGATGCGACGGCAGAATCCGTTTGACGGGGCGAGGCCGCGCGGGCAGGCACTTTCCAAAGTATCTCCCGGCCTCGCCTTCTGAAAGCCTAGCCTCACGAGCATCTGAACCATCCATCGACATGCGCGTTGATCAGCAATCGAATTGTGCGGAGGCGACGATGGTTTTCAAGGAAGGTACGTTTCACGGTCAACAGCCGGAATACGCCAGTCCTCCTCATCCGGCATGGTTGGAAACTGCAGTCGCGGACGCCCTCGCCGTAGCCGGCGACATCGATGCATCTGACGTCAAGGTTACCTGCAAAGGATCGAGAATCATCCTGACCGGCAATGTCGGCAGCCCGGAAGAGCTTGACCGCGCCACCGAGATCGCTGCCTCGGTGAAAGGCGTCGAATCGGTGGACAACCGCATCTCCGCCCTTTGAGCGCCCGACCACGGCTGTGCAGAGCAGCTTGCGTCAAGCGAACCCGAAGTGTTAGCTGCGGCGCAGCAAACCGGAGTTGCTGGCGCTGATGCTTCCTGAGAAACAGACCTACGAGGCACTCTACCGGGACTTCGCCTGGGAAATTCCGGAAAAGTTCAACATAGGCCGGGCAGTCTCGGACCATTGGGCGGATCGGGAACCGGACCGCATCTGCCTGCAGCACTTCATGCCCGACGGCCGTCATCTGAGCATGACCTATGGCGATCTTGCCGGCCATTCCTCCTCCTTTGCCAACGGGCTCTCCGCCAAAGGCATAGTGCCGGGCGAGCGGGTTGCGATTCTGCTGCCTCAAGGCTTCGATACGGTCGTTGCGCATTGCGGCATCTACAAGCTTGGCGCGATCGCTTTGCCGCTCGCCCTGCTTTTCGGCGTGGAAGCGCTGGAATACCGGCTGCGCAATGCGGGCGCATGCGCGGTAGTGACCAATCACTTCGGCTTCGAAAGGATTGCGGCCATACGGGAAAGTCTTCCCGATCTCAGACTTATCGTGGTCGCGGACGATATCCCGCCGGACGGATGCGTCGCATTCCGTCATCTGGCGGAGGAATATCATCCTCGTTTCGAAGCGGTCGACAGCAGGCCGGACGACCCGGCGATGATGATCTACACGTCCGGTACGACGGGCCCGCCCAAGGGGGCGCTCCACGGACATCGGGTGCTGCTTGGCCACGTACCCGGTTTCCGCATGTACAACGAATTCCTGCCGCAGCCGGGCGATCGGACCTGGACGCCAGCCGACTGGGCCTGGGCGGGCGGGTTGCTGAACGTTCTGCTGCCGTCGCTTCTCCTCGGCGTTCCCGTCGTTTCCTCGCCGGGGCAAAAGTTCGACCCGGAAATGGCCTATCGGATCCTGGAGGAAATGAATGTCCGCAACGCCTTCATTCCACCAACCGCCTTGAAGCTGATGAAATCAGTCGAGCGGCCGCGCGAGAAATACAGGCTCAATCTGCGCACCATCGGCACCGCCGGTGAATCCCTTGGCCGTGAGACGTGGGAATGGGTGCGCGAGACTCTGGGCATCACGATCAACGAATTCTACGGCCAGACCGAATGCAATATGGTGATCGGCTCGATCGGCAAGCTGGGCGTTTCCCGGCCCGGACCGATAGGCAAGGCCGTACCCGGACATCGGGTGGCGATCATCGACGATGCCGGACGGGAACAGCCGCCCGGCATCGTGGGGCAGATTGCGGTACGCCGGCCGGACCCGGTCATGTTCCTCGGCTATTGGAACGACGAAAAGGCGACAAAGGAGAAATTCGTCGGAGACTGGCTGACGACGGGAGACCAGGGCCGAATGGACGAGGACGGCTATATCACCTTCTTCGGTCGCGACGACGACGTCATCACCTCTTCCGGCTACCGCATCGGGCCGAGCGAAATCGAGGATTGTCTTGCCGGTCATTCTGCCGTGCAGCTTGCCGCCGCCGTCGGAAAGCCGGACAAAGTGCGCACGGAGATCGTGAAGGCCTATGTGGTCCTAAAACCGGGTTCACACCCCTCGGAAGCGCTTGCCGCCGATATCCGGCAATGGGTGAAGAGCCGGCTCTCGATGCATGAATATCCGCGCGAGATCGAGTTCGTCGGCGCCCTGCCGCTGACCACCTCCGGCAAGGTGATCCGGCACATTCTCCGCACGAAAGCCGCGCAGGAAGCAGATTCCGATAGAACGTTTCCCTGATGTCGGGAAAAAGGGCAACGCTCCGCCTCAACGCCGGGCGAGGGAACGGATCTTGTCGCGCAACATACGCGCGACATTCCGGGTGTTGCGATAGAGATGAAGCTGGCCGGCCACTTGCCGGACATCGCGGTCGCGGTTCTGCGCAAGGCCTATCACAACAGTGCCCATGTCCTCCCGTTCTTCCCAGAAGCGGCTCATCACCGGATGGTCGGGCGTGGCGCATGAATCCGATCTTACGATATTTGCATCTTCGAGATGCCATTCGGTGAGCTCGGCCAATAGAAGCTTGCCCGGCGAAAAGCGGCCATAAGCCTCGTCATAGGCCGTTTTCCACGTATAAGCTTCGCCGCCGCTGATGAACACGATCATCGAGGCGATCGCCGCGCCACCGAGATCGAGCGTGTGAATGCGCACGCTGTCGGTTTCCGCGAGATTGGTGACCGCCTCGCGCGCGAATGCGGCCCGATAGCGGTCGGCAATCATGGCGGTGCGGGCTTTCCCCTTCCAGCCGCTCGCCTCCAGCAGAAGGAATTCCTCCATGCGCAACCGGATCTCTCCCGGTTGGCGGGCGACGTTATAGGCGAGCTCGCCCAATTCGTCGAGCTTGCGCCACTGGCGGCGAAGCTCGCGGAAATGCGCCGGCGATATCGCGGCCTGCAGGTAGGCCTGCCCGTCGAGCAGACTTTCCAGCATCGGACGACGATAGGTGTCCGTAACGGTGACCGGCAGGTTCCGGCCGATCGCAACGGCACGTGCCAGCTGCGCGAAGGGGCCATTCAACCTCAGGTCCGGTAGAACAAGAACCGGCGGCAGGTTGTTAGCCGGCTTACCGAGCGCCTCCAGCAGATTGTCGATCGTCTCGGCCGCGTCTTCCGCATCGATCAGGGGAGTCCCAAGCGGCCCGAAAGGATTGGACCAGGCGCGGATGATATTCGTACCGATAGAGAAACCCGGCTTTTCGATCGAAAACGGCATGAGAAACCGGATGCGGCTGCGCCCCTGACCTTCGTCGCGGATCAGCGAGAGCCTGACAGTGCGGTCCTCGAGCCTCGGCATCGCAGGCGCAAGGAACCTGCCCGTGAAGAAGACATTCGGTTCCAGTGTCCGGTTGGCCAGAAAATCCAACTCCTGCTGAAGCTCATAGCCCGCCAGGGCGGGATAAAAGCAAAGCGCCCGGCCCGGCCGCCCGACCTCGATACGGTTTTCCGACGGCAGAGAAGACGGTGCAGCCGATCCCAATCCGGCAGGAAAATCGCGAGGTGTGGCCGCGCTTCTTTCGAATCCCGGTATCTCAGGCATCTCAGTCAACCTTATCACTTTTCAATTTTCCAAGCGGATCGGCAAAAGCAAAGAGAACGATGGAAAGCTTTCTGCGCACCGCGACATGCAGCAGTATCGCCTCGATCGTCATCGCCGTGGTCGTCGCGGTCGCAGCGCCCGTTACGCCAAAAGCGGGAATGAGCGCGAAATTGAGCCCGATATTGGCTGCAAGGGCCGCAGCGTAGAGCGTCACGCAGAGTTTCTGCTCCCCTGCCATCGTGAGCAGCATTTCGCCGGGTCCCACGAGGGCCTTCGCCAGAATGCCGATAAGGAGAATCGCCATCAGGCTGAGGCCGGCCGTGAATGCGGGTCCGAAAAGCGACAGCAGGAAATCGCCTGCGGCAAGAGCGACGAGCCCGACGGCCAGCGACGGCCAGAAACTCCAGCGCGCACTCTCCCCGGCGAAACGCGCCAGCGCCACACGGTCGCCGTCTTCGAACATCGCTGAAAATCGGGGCGCAACCGCCGCCTTGACGGAGAAGAAGACGAAATGCACCAGCGCCATGGTCTTGGCGGCAGCGAAATAGACGGCGACATGGTCCGGATCCAGAAACATCCCGACGACGACGACGTCGGAATTCGTAAGCAGGAATCCGAAACCTTCGATCAGGAATATCGGGATCGCCACCTTGAACCAGGTGGAGAACTCCACTCTGCGGGGACCGAGAAGATATTCCCGGTTTAGTCGCCAGACGATGTTGAAGAACTGCACAACCGTCGTGAGATAGGTGGCGGCAAGGCCGGCGGCCATCGCCGTGCGGGCGGTCTGCGGCGCGCCGAGCGCCACGGCGCCGACCATGAAGAGAAGGATCAGCAGCGGCCGCACGATAAAGGTCGGGCTGAGCGCCACCAGCGCCCAGCTGTGGGCGCGAGCGGTTCCGTCGAGAACGTCTCCGAGCGCGATCATCGGCAGGCAAAAGAGGCCGAGATAAAGCGGAATGACGTAATAGTTTTCGACGTCCTCGCTGAAGAACCAGAGCGCCAGCGCCCCGATTGCGGCTATGCCGCTGGACGACAGCATTGCGAAAATTCGTGCCGTCGAGGTCAACCCGCGAATTTCGTCCAGCGCATTGCGGGCGCTGTATTGCGGCAGGAAGCGGATAACGGCCGTATGGAAGCCGAAGCAGGAGAGATTGCCGAAGATGATGACCAGCACCCAAACGAAGACGAAGATGCCGTATTCGAATTCACCCATCATTCTTGCCAGAATGATCTGGGACGCGAATGCTATGGCCGCGCTGAGGACGCGAATGGCAAAAGCCATGACCGCCATGCGCTGCGCGAGATTGCGAGGGTCGTCGCTGGCAAGGATACCGACAAGCGCTTCCACTGCCGGCCTCACCTTTACGCGCAGGCCGTATGGCAGCAACTTTTCCGCCGACTGGATGACCGCCATGAACACAGGAACCCGCACGATACGCAGAACTCGAACGGCTCCAGTCTTGTCATGTCACGGTTAACAAACGGTTCGGAAGACCCCCTGAAGCGTTAAGCAAGCTGCGGGCAGGCATAGAAAAGAGAGGGCGGGGTGCTGCAGAAGAACACCCCCGAAACCGAACGGCGTCGTGGCTCAAACCTGCTCGAAGGCTCCATGGCAGTGCTTGTATTTCTTGCCGGAACCGCAAGGGCAAGGCTCGTTGCGAGCGACTTTGCCCCAGGTGGACGGATCCCTCGGATCGCGGTCCTCCGCAGACACAGCAACCGCCGTGAAGCCGCCTTCGCCGAAATCGTCCTCTCCCGTCGTGCCGTCTATGTGATGGCCGAACATCTCCGGAGGCGTCGGATTCGGTGCCTGCGACGCTTCCCGGACCAGTTCCACACGCATCAGCTGCGCGGTGACGGTCTGACGCAGATTGGCCAGCAAAGCCTGGAAGAGTTCGAATGCCTCCGACTTGTATTCCTGCAGCGGGTCGCGCTGGGCATAGCCGCGGAACCCGATGACCGAACGCAGATGATCGAGGTTGACGATGTGCTCCCGCCAGAGATGATCGATCGTCTGGAGCAGAACGGAGCGCTCGACATAGGCCATGATTTCCGGCCCGAAGCGTTCTGCACGCTCGGCAGCCGCCTTGTCCGCCGCTTCGGTCAGCCGCTCCAGGATATCCTTTTCGTCGATGCCTTCCTCGGCGGCCCACGCCTCCAACGGCAGCGTGAGATTGAGATATTGCGCAACGCCTGCTTTCAGCCCTTCGATATCCCATTGCTCGGCATAGGCATTTTCCGGAATGTGCAGGCGGACGAGATTTTCGATCACCTCCTGGCGCATGTCCTCGACGGTCTCGGAAAGATTTTCCGCATCCATCAGCTCGATGCGCTGTTCGAAGATGACCTTTCGCTGGTCGTTCAGGACGTCGTCATACTTCAGCAGATTTTTGCGGATGTCGAAGTTGCGCGCTTCGACCTTCTTCTGCGCACGCTCGAGCGCCTTGTTGATCCATGGATGGACGATCGCCTCGCCTTCCTTAAGGCCGAGCTTCTGCAGCATGCCATCCATGCGGTCCGAACCGAAGATGCGCATCAGGTCGTCCTGCAACGACAGGAAGAACTTGGAGCGGCCCGGGTCGCCCTGGCGACCGGAGCGGCCGCGCAACTGATTGTCGATGCGCCGGCTTTCGTGACGCTCGGTGGCAAGAACGTAGAGGCCGCCGGCGGCAAGCGCCTTTTCCTTGAGTCTCTTCACTTCCTCAACGATCGCGTCTCGCTTGGCGTCACGCTCAGCACCCGGCTCCAGGTCCGCCAGCTCCCGCTCCAGACGCATGTCGAGATTGCCGCCAAGCTGAATGTCCGTACCGCGGCCGGCCATGTTCGTGGCGATCGTCACCGCGCCGGGCACGCCCGCCTGACTGACGATATAGGCCTCCTGCTCGTGATAACGCGCATTGAGGACCTGGAAGTCGCTGAAACCGGAGCGCTTCAGGGCCTCCGCAAGGAGTTCGGATTTCTCGATCGAGGTCGTGCCGACCAGAACCGGCTGCCCACGCTCGCGGCAATCCTTGATCTCGGCGATGATCGCCTTGTACTTCTCTTCCGCCGTCCGGTAGACCTCGTCATCTTCGTCGATACGCTGGATCGGCAGGTTCGTCGGAACCTCGACGACATCGAGCCCATAGATGTTTGCGAACTCCTCGGCCTCTGTCGATGCCGTACCGGTCATGCCGGCGAGCTTTGCATACATGCGGAAATAGTTCTGGAAGGTGATGGAGGCCAGCGTCTGGTTTTCCGGCTGGATCGTCACCTTCTCCTTGGCTTCGAGCGCCTGGTGCTGCCCCTCCGAATAGCGGCGGCCCGGCATCATGCGGCCGGTGAATTCGTCGATGATGACGATCTCGTCGTTGCGGACGATGTAGTCCTTGTCGCGGGTGAACAGCTTGTGCGCCTTCAGCGCATTGTTGATGTGGTGAACGATCGCGACATTCTCTACGTCGTAGAGGGATTCGCCCTTGAGAAGGTTTGCGTCCCTGAGCAGCTTCTCCAGCTTTTCCGTGCCCACTTCGGAGAAGTTCGCCGAACGCTGCTTCTCGTCGATCTCGTAATCGGCTTCGTCGAGCATGGGAATGAAGGCGTCGATCGTTGTGTAGAGATCGGAGCGGTCGTCGAGCGGACCGGAGATGATCAGCGGCGTGCGCGCCTCGTCGACAAGGATCGAATCCACCTCGTCGACGATCGCATAGTTGTGCCCGCGCTGGACCATCTGCGCGCGCTCATATTTCATGTTGTCGCGCAGATAATCGAAGCCGAGCTCGTTGTTGGTGGCATAGGTGATGTCGCAGGCATAGGCCGCGCGTCGCTGGTCGTCGTCCAGCCCGTGCACGATGACGCCGGTGCTCATGCCGAGGAAGCCGTAGACCCTGCCCATCATTCCGGCATCGCGCGTTGCTAGATAATCGTTGACGGTGACGACATGGACGCCCTTGCCGGCAAGGGCATTGAGATAGACCGGGAGCGTGGCCACGAGCGTCTTGCCTTCGCCGGTCTTCATCTCGGCGATCGATTTCTCGTGAAGGATCATGCCGCCTATGAGCTGCACGTCGAAGGGTCGGAGACCGAGAACGCGCCGCGCGGCCTCGCGCACCACGGCGAAGGCGGGAACGAGCAGGTCGTCAAGCGTCTTTCCCTCCGAAAGAAGCTTGCGGAACTCCGTCGTCTTGGCGGCGAGCGCTTCGTCGGTGAGCGCTTTCATCTCCGTTTCCAGAGAATTTATGGCGTCGACGTTCGATTTATAGGAGCGAACCCGACGCTCATTGGAAGAGCCAAACAATTTGCGGGCAATGCCGCCGAGACTGACCATCTGAATGGTCCTTTCTTTTGTGCACCGGTACGGTCACCCGGCCGTCGAATTTCCGCGCAAAGCCGTGCAACGTCCGGAAACTGTTCTGGACGCGAGATTGCGTGACAGATAAGAGGGGGGTCGAATGATGTCAACGGCGCAATCGGTTGCAGAACCGCCACATTCTGGTGGTGTTGAGCCTTTAAGAACCGTAGATCGCGATGATTTCGGACTGGATGTGAAAGGTCTTCTCAGCATGTTTAAGCACAGCAAACTCGCTGCGGTCGCCATGATCGCTCTCGCCGCCGGCTGCGGGAACGCTTTTGCGCAGGACGCCGCGGCTGATCCCGTTGTGGCGAAGGTCGGCGGAGCCGACATCCGCCAGTCGGAGCTCAACCTGGCGATGACCGGCCTCGATCCGCAGCTCGCAAACCTGCCGGACGAGCAGAAGCGTGTCGCAGCGCTTTCCGCCATCATCGACGTCAAGCTTCTGGCGGCGAACGCTGCGAAGGAAAATCTGCAGGACGACGCGGATTTCAAGCAGCGGATCGCCTACCTGACCGATCGCGAGCTGCACAATGCCTATTTCAAGAAGCATGTGGTCGATGCCGTCACCCCCGATGAGGTCAAAGCACGCTACGATAAGGAAATCGCGTCGATCGAGCCGCAAGACGAGATCCGCGCCCGCCATATTCTGGTGAAGACGGAAGACGAGGCTAAGGCGATCATCGCAGAGCTCGATGCCGGCAAGGACTTCGTCGAACTGGCCAAGGAAAAATCGACCGACCCGAACAAATCCGAAGGCGGCGATCTCGGCTATTTCGCCAAGGGGCGGATGGTGCCGGAATTCGAAACCGCCGCTTTCGCCCTCGAGAAAGGCGCCTATACGAAGGAGCCGGTGAAATCGCAGTTCGGCTTCCATGTCATCAAGCTGGAGGACAAACGCAAGCAGCAGCCACCGGCGCTCGAGCAGGTCGAAAGCCAGGTCAGGCAGCTCGTCATGCGCGACAAGTATGTTGCGCTCCTGGAGAACGCGAAGGCCGCCGCTTCCGTCGAGATCGAGGACCCGGCGCTGAAGCAGGCTTATGACGACGTCAACAAGCCTCAGGCGGAGCAGCCCGAACAGCCGCAGCAATAAGCCCGTCAGGCTCGGGGCATCTCCCCGGGCCTCTTCTCTTCAGGAAGTCCCATGTCCGGTTCCGTCTCCCCACTTGCTCCGAAGAACTTTGCCGAACTGCCGGTCATCCGCGGCGTGCGCATGGCGACCGCCGCGGCCGGAATAAAATACAAGAACCGCACAGACGTATTGATGATGGTCTTCGACGAGCCGGCGGCCGTCGCCGGCGTGTTCACCCGGTCGAAGTGCCCGTCCGCGCCCGTCGATTTCTGCCGGGCCAATCTGCCGGGCGGGACGGCTCGCGCCGTCGTCGTCAATTCCGGCAATGCCAACGCCTTTACGGGGAGGAAGGGAAGAGAATCCACCGCCATGACCGCCGCAGCCGCGGCAAAGGCCGTGAGCTGCAAGGAAAGCGAGGTTTTCCTCGCATCCACGGGCGTTATCGGCGAGCCGCTGGATGCAACCAAGTTCGCAGGCGTTCTCGATGAGCTCGCCGTTTCGGCAAAGGGCGACTTTTGGCTTGAAGCCGCCAAGGCGATCATGACCACGGATACCTATCCGAAGGTTGCTACCCGGTCAGCGCAAATCGCAGGCGTCACGGTGACGATCAACGGCGTTGCCAAAGGCGCGGGCATGATCGCGCCGGATATGGCAACGATGCTCTCCTTCGTCGTGACCGATGCGGATATCGCGCCGGTTGCGCTTCAGGCCCTCCTGTCCGAAGGAGTTGGCCCGACATTCAACTCGGTTACCGTCGACAGCGATACATCGACCTCCGATACCCTGCTTCTTTTCGCGACCAGCGCCGCATCGAAGGATGGCCAGGAGCGCATCATCGACCCGCAGGACGGGCGGTTGGCCGAATTCCGCGAGGCGCTGAACGACCTGCTGAAGGATCTTGCACTGCAGGTCGTGCGGGACGGAGAAGGCGCCCGAAAGATGGTCGCAGTCACCGTAGAGGGCGCCGAGGACGACACCGCTGCCAAAAGAATCGCTCTTTCAATAGCCAACTCGCCGCTGGTCAAGACGGCCGTTGCAGGCGAGGATGCGAACTGGGGCCGGGTCGTGATGGCGGTCGGAAAGGCCGGCGAAAAAGCCGACCGCGACAAGCTTGCGATCTGGTTCGGCGATGTGCGGGTGGCCGCCAACGGCGAACGTGATTCCTCTTATTCCGAGGCGGCTGCGAGCGCGGTCATGAAGGAACAGGATATCGCGATCCGCGTCGATATCGGCCTCGGCAATGGCAAGGCAACGGTCTGGACCTGCGATCTCACCAAGGAATATGTCGAAATCAATGGCGATTACCGCAGTTGATCACGTTGGGGGGAATGCCGTTGACGGGCTCTTTGGACACTCGGAACCCTGGGCGGAGCGCCATGCGTGACCTACCCAGCGTCCGGCGCCTGGAAGCTGTCGGCTTTCGCGCCTGGCCGGCGGCATCCATCCAGTATGACGGAAGCTGGCTGATCCGGCTGACCGCAGGCCATCCGTCGCGCCGGCTGAATTCGGTCAACCCGCTCGACCCGTCCGACTACCGCGACATCGAGGTCCGGCTGGCAAAGGCGGCCAAGCGGTTTTCCGATTACGGGCGCCCGCTACTGGTACGCCAGACGCCACTCACGCCGCCGCAGCTTTCGATTTACATGGACGAGGCGAAGTGGAAATCCGTTGGCGAAACGATCGTCATGCGGGGCGATCTCGCTGCGATGGAAGGCGGCGACGGCATCGACCATCTCCCCAGCCGGGATGTCGGCCGTTTCGTGGACGCGCGCATCCGCGTGTGCGACGAGGATCCGGCGCTGAAACCCGGATTGACCGAGATCATCAACGCGATCAAGCCGGAAGTGGGCCTCTTCATCTTCGAGGAGCCGGGCTTCGGCCCCTCTGCCGTGTCCCTCGTCGTGCAGGACAATGATCTTGCAGGCATTCTGCAGCTCGGCGTCGCACGCCAGATGCAGGGCAAGGGTATAGGCACCTCCGTTCTGCATGCATCGGCGCGCTGGGCGAAGCTGCGCGGCGCACGCCAAGCATGGCTTCAGGTCGAAGCTGTCAACGAAGCAGCCGTCGCTCTCTATCGCAAGGCTGGCTTCCGTGAGGTCTATCGCTACGTCTATCGAGGTCCTGAGAGCGCATGACAGGCATCCCGCAACGTCGTCTGCTGCTGGTCGCCGCCTGCGCGCTCGTCGACGCTGACGGCCGTATTCTTCTTGCGCAGCGCCCCGAGGGAAAAGCTCTTGCAGGATTGTGGGAGTTCCCCGGTGGCAAGGTCGAGCCCGGCGAGACTCCCGAAGAGACCCTGATACGGGAGCTGGAGGAAGAGCTCGGCATAACCACCAAGGTCGCGTGCCTCGCCCCGCTGACCTTCGCCAGCCATAGCTATGACGACTTCCACCTGTTGATGCCGCTCTATATCTGCCGCCGCTTCGAGGGCGTCGCCCAGGGCCGCGAAGGACAGGCGATCAAATGGGTGAGGCCGAAGGCACTACGCGACTATCCGATGCCGCCGGCCGACGAGCCGCTGATTCCATTCCTGATGGATCTTCTCTGACCCAAAACCTGGCATTTCTGGGCAGATAAATCCCGGCATTTCCGCCGTCGTTAATCGATCGTTTATCAGCGTCAGGCAATAAAAGCTCTATAACGGGCGGGAAATGCATATCGAGAGATCATCCATGCGTGACGAAGACTTCTGGGATGCGGTTCAGGACAAGGAACTCAGCTCGGCCGGCGCGACGCGGACTGGCGTTCTGAATCTTGCGTTGCTCTTCGGAACCGCAGCGATCGCTCTGGCGCTCGTTCTCGCGCCCGTGCTCTCCGCGCGGACCGAGAACCGGTTGATCGCCAACAACCCCGTCGATTTCGACATGATCTCCACCGGCTCCATTCCAGCCGGAGAACGGCATTACACGGTTCGCCGCAGCGTGCTGCAGGATGTACCGGGAGCAGTCTGCATCATCGATAACGAGAATGTCGGCAAAGGCTGCCGGCAATAAAAACCGGAACGGCGAAGGGAATGTGCATGCGAATGTTGAAATCGTTCCTCACCGATAGCTCCGGCGCGACGGCTGTAGAATATGGTTTGCTGGCGGCGCTGATCAGCATTGGCCTGCTCAGCGGGCTCACAGCCTTCAGTTCGTCGCTGAACAACGTGTTCTCGACCATAGACACTGCCATTACCGAAGCGGGTGACTGAGCCCGGTCCTGCTCGATAAGCCCGCGTTCTCTACTCTGCCGTTTTCAGAGCGTCGGCAAGCCTCATCTTGGCGCTACCGGGCTTGAGCGGCTTCTGCTGGCTCTCATGAGGCGCCCAGCCTGACGAATAGATGATCGAGAACGTAGCGCGCACGCGGCCGTCCGGGTCCGAAAAGCGCTCGGCATAGACTTCCGCAGCACGAAGGAAGACCGAGCGGGGCAGAGGTGTGCGACTGCGTGCGGCAAGAGGATTGGCCATCCCCATGAAACGCAAGTCCTTCATCAATGGGAAGATCGAGTCGTAACGGACCATATACGTCTCCTTGTCCGTGACCGGCAAGGCAAAGCCGGCGCGCTGCAGCAGCGCTCCAACCTCGCGCACATCGGGAAAGGGCGCGACACGCGGGCTTGCGCCACCCGTCATCTCGCTTTCGGCCACCAGCAGCGCCTCCCTCAGTTCCTGCAGGGTTCCGGCGCCTGGAATGGCGGCGAGAAATAGGCCGTCGGGTTTCAATGCTCTCCTGATCTGAACGAACACGCCCGGTGTATCGTTGGTGAGATGCAGGGAGAGCGGCGAGACGGCGAGATTGACGGAGGCCGGCTCCAGCGGAACTGCCTCGAGCGGCGCAGCGACGACGATCTCACCGGCCGCTGCGAAACGGGAATCGACCTCGACACGCTCCATCGAGCCGACCTTTCCCGTCTTCATGATGGCCTGTGCCGCAGTCCCCGTATAACCGTGCAGTTCCACGCCGCGCTCGAACTGCCGTTCGATCACGCTCAGCCGTTCGGCGAGCTCGCGCGCTGCGATGTCGAGAAGGAAATCGGCCCCCGGTTCTCGGGCGGAAAGTGCGCGCAGCCGGTTGGCCTCGATGAGGTTCTGGTCAAAGATCGTTTCCACGGGCTGCGTCCGTTCGTTTGGCGCGGCGCGGCAGCATCGCCACGCTCCGGGGCCATTTATTTGCTTCGCATTGGCCGCATGAAGATAGTAATGTCAACCATATGACGCAAAGGGGTTTGGGCGATCTCGGATCGCATGCATTGTCGGGGCTTGCCACGGCCTTTGAAGCGGCCGTCGATTTCGTCTATCCGCCCGTTTGCGTGGGTTGCAATGTTCTCCTCGGGCGGCATGCCGGCGTTTGCGCCCGCTGCTGGTCGTCGTTGCACTTCATCGAGAGACCCTATTGCGAGGTTCTGGGACTGCCCTTTTCCCATGATCTCGGCTCCGGCATCCTGAGCGCCGAGGCGATCGCCAACCCGCCGTCCTTCGACCGGCTGCGCTCCGTGGCCCTGCATGACGATCTCGCCCGCTCGCTCGTTCATGGGCTGAAATATCGTGATCGCACGGATCTTGCGCCGATGATGGCGCGCTGGATGCTGCGATCGAGTGACGGGGCGGTGGAGGCTTGCGATATCATATTGCCGGTTCCATTGCACCGCTTTCGCCTCCTTCGCCGCAAGTTCAACCAGGCGGGCGAGCTCGCCCGTGCGCTATCCGACCTCAGCGGCAAGCCAATTGCCGTCGATGTGTTGAAGCGCATGCGGCGAACGCGTCACCAGGTGGGGCTTGGCGCCCGGGCCCGTGAGGACAATGTCCGCGGAGCCTTTGCCGTTACTGAAAAAGGCAAGGCTGACCTTTTCGGCAAGAAGGTCGTCCTGGTCGACGACGTCTATACTACCGGCGCAACCGTGAGTGCCGCAAGCCGCGCGCTGAAGCGGGCCGGCGTGGCCGACCTCACTGTTTTGACCTTTGCAAGGGCCCTGCACATGCCTATATGACAGGCGGAAACGCATAAACGCTTGATGGAGCAAAGACATGGCTTCGGTCGTCATCTACACGCGCCAGTTTTGCGGCTATTGCAGCGCCGCCAAAAAACTCCTGGAGTCGAAGGGTGTTGCCTTCGAGGAGCATGATGCGACCTATGCACCGGAAATACGCCAGGAAATGATCCAGCGGGCAAACGGGCGCAGCACGTTTCCGCAGATATTCATCGACGGAAAGCATGTCGGCGGGTGCGACGACCTCCACGCGTTGGATCGCGACGGCAAGCTCGATCCGCTGCTGGCCGCGTAGAGAGGTTTGGCAATGAGCTTCAAGGTAGCGGCCATTCAGATGTGTTCGGGCATCGATCCGGAGCGGAACGCCGAGACGATGACGCGGCTTGTCCGCGAGGCCGCTTCAGGAGGTGCCGTCTATATTCAGACACCGGAAATGACGGGTGCCGTGCAGAAGGATCGCGCCGGTCTCCGTGCCGTCCTGAAGGATGAGGCGAGCGATCTGATCGTGCGCCGCGCATCGGAGCTGGCCCGTCAATTCCAGGTTCATCTGCATATCGGTTCGACGGCAGTCGCGCTGCCGGATGGCAAGATCGCCAATCGCGGCTTTCTCTTCGCCCCTGACGGCGCGAAGATCTGCAGTTACGACAAGATCCACATGTTCGACGTCGATCTCGACAATGGCGAGAGCTGGCGAGAAAGCGCGGTCTACAACCCGGGCAGCGTAGCGCGGCTTGCGCATCTTCCCTTTGCGAAACTCGGCTTCGCCATCTGCTACGACGTCCGCTTTCCAGAACTTTTCAAGGCGATGTCCCAGGCCGGCGCCGAAGTGATTTCCGTTCCTGCCGCATTTACGCGCCAGACGGGAGAGGCCCATTGGGAGACGCTCCTCAGGGCCCGGGCGATCGAGAACGGCGTCTTCGTCGTCGCAGCCGCCCAGGCGGGACGGCACGAGGACGGACGCGAAACCTTCGGCCACTCCATGATCATCGACCCCTGGGGGCGTGTGCTGGCTGCTGCTGCAGGCACCGGAGAGGATATCGTCTTCGCCGAGATCGAGATTTCGGCGGTGAAAGCCGCCCATGACAAGATTCCCAACCTGAAGAACGGCCGGTCCTTTTCACTGGAGGAGGTCGCCGCCACTACGGATGGAGGCGTCGCCGCGTGATCCGCTACGACCTTTCTTGCGAGAACAGCCATGAGTTCGAAGGCTGGTTCGGATCGGGCGACGACTTCGACCGCCAGAAGAGCAAGGGGCTGGTTTCCTGTCCCGTCTGCTCATCGACAAATGTCGCCAAGCGCCTGATGGCTCCTGCCGTTTCGACGGCGCGCAAAAAGGAAGCGCGGCAGCAGCTTGTCATGAATACACAACAGCAGGAGATGGTGAGCAAGCTCCGCGAACTGGTGAACACCATCCGGGCGAACGCCGAAGATGTCGGCGAACGTTTTCCGGAGGAAGCACGCAAAATTCACTATGGCGAAGCCGAAAGCCGCGGCCTCATCGGCAAGGCGACGGCGGAAGAAGCGCGCGCGCTTCTGGAGGAAGGCGTCGAAATCGCGCCCATCCCTATCCTGCCGGATGAGGTCAACTAACGATGCTCGGCAGCCTAGCGGAAGTGGCGCGAACCCGCCGTCATGCCGGCTGCGAGGCGACAAGCATATAGTTTACGTCCATGTCCCTGGACAGATTCCATTGGTTGGAAATCGGGCTGAAGAAGACGCCCGTCCGGTCGGTCACAGTCATTCCAGCGGCGGAAAGCGGCTTTTCGATTTCCTCGGGACGGACGAGCTTTTCATATTGATGCGTACCGCGCGGCAACCAGCGCAGGATGTTCTCCGCCGCGAAAATGGCGAGGGCCCCCGCCTTCATCGTGCGGTTGATCGTGGCAACGAACATCATACCGCCCGGCCGGACCATGGATGCGCAAGTGGTGACGAAGAAATCGACGTCGGCCACATGCTCCACTACCTCCATGTTCAAAACCACGTCGAATGTTTCGCCCGCTTCCGCAAGGGCCTCGGCGGTCACAGCCCGGTAGTCAACTGCAACGCCGCTTCCCGCTGCATGTGTCCTGGCGATCCCGATATTCCTCTCCGATGCATCGGCACCCACGACGTCGGCTCCCATGCGCGCCATCGGCTCGGAAAGAAGACCCCCGCCGCAACCGATATCAAGAACGCGCAGGCCTTCAAGCGGGCGATGGGCTTTAGGGTCGCGGCCGAAATGCGTCGAGGCCCTGTCGCGGATATAGGAAAGGCGCACCGGGTTGAACTTGTGCAGCGGGCGGAACTTGCCCGCCGGATCCCACCATTCGGCGGCCATGGCAGAGAACCGGTCGACTTCCTTTTGGTCGATGGATGTACGGGGTTCGTCGCTCATAACCGGTCTCCTTTCGCTTCTATCCGTGAAGTCGGACGGTTCCGTCCGGAAGTCAAGGGCGGCGGGGAAGGAAAGCCGTTCGGTCCTCATGGGAAGGCGGATTGAATACCCGAGAAGACTGCCGCCTCAATATGCCTAACTTTCCGTTTCCATTTCACGCAAGCCCGCTATAGTGCCTCAATCTGGCACAATTCTTCGGAGGCCTGCCGGCGGTTCGCCGCAGATGGCTTTGGCAAGGGCGGATTTTATGACGTTCGAAGCGTTGATGATGGCCTTTTACACCTTCGTCGCCCTGCGGTTTCTGGATTGCACGCTGCGCGAGGGTGGCGTGCGTGGAGGCTGGGATCTTCATCGGATCCTCGGCTTGCTGCTCTGCCTGGTCTGGCCCGCTACACTTGCGGGTGTTGCCTTTGTGGCATATCAACAACGGCGAAACCGGCTGATCTGAATGGGCACCCGCGGCAGGTTCGAACCGACGCTTGCGGTATGGCCGTGCGCGGATGGCATACAGGATATTCGACAGGGATGGCGGAGCAGGCCCGGAGCAGATCTGGCAAAGTTCTCTTTCTGGTCCTGTTCCTGTGCCTTCTTGTTGCGATTACGGCAACGGTATTGTTTGCGAACGGCGGCCGCAACCTCAACCTTTTGCTGGCTCGCTTCGGAATGGAGCCGATATTCGCCTTGGCTCCGCCGGCAGAGCAGAAAGGGGATGAGGCGCCGCGCCCTGCACCGCTTCCCCGTATAGAACTGCCAGACCATCTGATTTCGCCACATGCCCCCTTAGAAACCCGCTTCATTCGCGCGATCCGCAGGGATCCAAGAATCCTCTGCGAGGCGCTGCAGCGGAACGGTTTCGTCGATTCCGGCTGGAAGCAGGGCTTGGTGGAAGGCTCCTGGGAGTGCTCCTCCTTTCGCGAGTATCCTTCCGCTCAAGAGGGCGCAGCCGCGTCCTCGACTTTTCTCTCCATCCGCGGAAACCAGGAAGAACGGATGACGTCCTTCCGCATCAAGCTCAATCTGGAGGACCCCGATAGCCGCCCACAGGTGACGGACGCCGTGATTTCGGCACTGGAAATCTTTCTGGAAGAAGTGCGGTGGGAGGAAGCGCCGGAAATTTTCGAGAATATCCGATCTCTCACGGAATTCGATCTCGTCCGTTTCGGAAACCGCATCCAGTTGAAGAGAGAAGCCAGCGAAGTTCCGCGTTATAACTTCCTGATCATACCGGATCGCAAACGGTTGAAAAATCCTTTCCTTCCGGATTATTTCGACCGCGGCCGCTGGCTGCCGATGCCCGAGCCCTATGCCAGTGCACCATAAATCCTCTGCATCCGGGCCGGGAATCAGTGTCGGCCAGGCTGGAGCGACCCGTGTATCCGCGTGGGCTCTCGTCCTGATATCAATCCTGTTCGCCGTACCGGCAGCCGGCGCCGACGACGCTCTCTGGACGGATAGACCGGTGCGTATAGACCGCGCGAAGCAGGACTTCGAGCGGATACGCACAGAGCCTCGAACGCTGCCGCTGCGCATCAAGGTCTCTGCACGGGCGAAGATCCTCGACGGCACGTCTTTCGAGCAGAGCGGCGCCATCTATGTGCTCGCGGAGGCCATCGCGCCAGGTGCCAACCGGCTTTGCCGGGCACCTGACGGCGAAAGGACAGCCTGCGGGCTTCGCGCACGCGTCGCCTTGAAACGCCTGGTCTCCAACCGCACCCTCGACTGCAAGGAACTCACAAGCTTTGCCCGCGTGCGTTTGGTCAGCTGTTCCGTGCAAGAAAAGGACCTGGCGAAAACCCTTGTTCGGGCAGGCCTTGCCTGGTCGGCCACTGCCGACCTCTTTTCCGAGCAGCAGGAAGCCATGAGCACACGCAGCGGGATCTGGATCGATGCCGGGTGCGTGGCTTTACGCCGATGCCCCAAGGATTGAGATTTCTCCCCGTTGCGTCACATCCGACCACTACTTAAGAGAGAATTTTTCCGGATCACTCTTGATTCCGGAAATTATAGTTAATACAAGTTTAACACGTAGTCTCTTTGAATGACCTGCAACCGGGATGCGCGTCTTGCGCCACTTGGAAGCCCTGCCTGCAATTACACCCCTGAAGTCTTTGTCGTCCTTGATCGCGTCGAGGCGTGTATGCGTATTGTGTCTGAAACCAGGCTTGGTCCGCCGGAATCCGTCAAGCTGAGAGGCGGGAGACAAATTTCCGCGACTGCCGATCGTGATATTCCGTACAGCATACTTCCTGCGAAAAGGCTTATGTCTTTCGCTGCGGCAGACATGCCCGGCCCTTTCGATCGCGTGCCGAAGGAAAGAACGATCCAGCTTGCGTTCAAAAGGCTGATCGATGTCGTCCTTTCCGCCATCTGCCTTATTCTGGCTTGTCCGCTGCTGGCCGTAGCGGCAGTCGCGATCCGCGTCGAGGACGGCGGGCCCATTCTTTTCCGACAGGTTCGGATCGGTGCCGGCAGCAGGCCTTTTGGCATCCTGAAATTGCGAACGATCCGGGTCTGCGATTGCGACGAACGAGGACTGATCCAGGTGACGGCCGCCGATCCCAGGCTTACGCGCGTGGGACGGCTGTTGCGCAAGACGAATCTCGACGAGATACCCCAGCTCTGGAATGTGCTTGCGGGCGACATGTCGCTTGTCGGCCCGCGGCCGCATGTCCCCGGCATGCTGGCCGCCGGCATCCCTTATGAAGCTCTCGTGGACGAATATCAGCACAGACATCGAATGCGCCCCGGCCTTACCGGGCTGGCGCAATCGCGAGGTCTGCGCGGCCCGACCGACGATCCCGCAAGGGCAATCCGGAGAATCCGTTGCGATATCGAGTATATTCGCGAGTTCTCGCTTGCCTTGGATTTCAGGATCATGATCCGAACGGCGCTCAACGAACTGCGCGGCGGCACGGGCATCTGAGGAGAGAGCTTTGCCGACGTGGCTGGCTGTTGCGCAAAGCGCAAATCCGTCTAACATTCACCGGCAATGAAAATACCGTTTCGCCAGACAGTTACACCGCCCGCTTCCATTCCGAACGCTCCGCGGCGCCGGCTTCGCTACGACGAGGCGCCGCTTCCGATCTACGCTGTCGGCGATATCCACGGCTGCTATCAGGAACTCATGGAAGCAGAGCAGCGCATAGCCGCCGATCTGCGGGGCTCCGTCGGTGGAAAGGCTAGGGTCGTTTATCTGGGTGACTATGTCGATCGGGGGGCGGAATCAAAAGCCGTTCTCGATCATCTGAGCCGGAATGATCACGCCGACGATCTCAGTCGCCTTGCTCTTTGCGGCAATCACGACGACACATTCCTGAACTTCATGAACGATCCGGTCGGTCATCTCAGTTGGCTGGACTTCGGCGGTATGGCAACGCTTTATTCATACGGCATCGACCCCGATTCCTATCTGCGAAAGCCTGATGGACCGGAAATGCTCGCGAAGGCCCTGCACGAGGCTCTTCCCGCTCGCCACAGACATTTTCTCGAAAACCTCCCGATCATGCTTTGCGTGCGGGACCTGGTCTTCGTTCATGCAGGGATTCGGCCCGGCCGCGCCTTGGAACGTCAGGACGACGATGATCTGTTGTGGATCCGCGACCCGTTTCTCAGCCAAGGTCCAAGACTGCCGGTGACGGTGATCCACGGACATACGATCTGCGATACGCCGGTCGCGAGCAACGGCCGTATCGGGATCGACACGGGCTGCTATGCCACAGGTCGCCTGACCGTGCTGAAGCTCGCGCCGGATGGCACGAGCCTTATCTGACGCCGGCCTCAACCGCGCCCGAACTCGTCCTCGATGCGAATGATATCGTCCTCGCCGAGGTAAGAGCCGGTCTGTACCTCGATCAGTTCCAGCAGGATCTTGCCGGGATTGGCGAGGCGATGCACCTCACCCTGCGGGATATAGACGGACTCGTTCTCGCGGAGCGGAATGGTTCTTTCACCGATCGTGACCTCCGCCGTTCCACGCACCACGATCCAGTGCTCAGAGCGATGGTGGTGCTTCTGGAGCGAAAGCCGTTTGCCGGGGGTCACGAACAGGCGCTTCACCTGGAACCGCTCGCCGTTGAGGACCGAAGTATAGCCGCCCCATGGGCGATAGGAGGTCGGATGCGTCTCGGTGAGTTTCTCCGTCTCCGCCTTCGACGCCAGGTACTTTACCAGCTTGCCGACATTCTGGCTGTCTTCCATCCGGCCGACATAGACGGCATCCTCGCTGGCGATGACGGCGACGTCCTCGAGCCCTTGCACGGCAACGTGGATGTCCTTCGAAAGCACCAGCGAATTACGCGTGTCGAGAAGGGTGGTGCTTCCATCCGCGACATTACCGTTCTCGTCCTGCTTGCCGCTTTTCCAGACGGAATCCCAACTGCCGAGATCCGACCAGGCAAATGGCGAAGGTACGACGGCAGCGACGGGGGTCTTTTCGAAAATCGCGTAATCGATGGAGATATCCGGTGCCTTTGAAAAAGCTTCCTCCTCCAGGCGGTCGAAGTCGAGATCGTGGTCGGCCTTTGCCATGGCCTCCGACGCAGCGTCGAGAACTTCCGGCGCATACTGCCTAAGTTCCGTCAGGAAAACACCGACCGGCAACATGAACATGCCTGAATTCCAGAGGAAATTTCCCGATTCAAGCATCTCGGTGGCTTTTTCCTGCTGCGGCTTCTCGACGAAGCGCTTGACGGCATGCGCGCCGTCGCCCAGCGCATCGCCGATCTCGATATAACCATAGCCGGTGGCAGCTTCGGTCGGCGTGATGCCGAAAGTGACCAGCCTGCCGGCCTGCGCGGCCCGACGTGCCTTTGCAATGCAATCGGAATAGACGCCGTCCGCCTCAATCTCATGATCGGACGCAAGCACCTGCATGATCGCGCTCTCTCCGAAGGTGCGCGATACGGCGACGGCGGCAGCGGCAAGCGCGGGCGCCGTATTGCGGGCCACCGGCTCCAACAAAATCGACGAAAGCGGCACGCCGGCGGCGCGCGCCTGCTCCGCGACCTGGAAGCGGAAATCCGCATTGGTCACGATGATCGGCGGCTCATAGAGTTCCGGCGAGGCGATCCGCTCCAGCGTTTTCTGGAACAACGTCTTCTCGCCGAGAAATCCGAGAAACTGCTTCGGTGCCGAAGCGCGCGAAAGCGGCCACAGCCGCGTGCCTTTTCCGCCCGCCATGATCACGGGTACAATCTTGTCAGTCATTTATCCTCATTCCTGAATACGATTTCGGATATAGGCCGGTGATACAGAAATTCCACCGCCGCGCGATTGAAGACCCGCCTATAAGATCAACAAAACATCATTTTATAAAGGATTTCTTGGCGCAGGAAGTCGTTGCCGGACGAACCGAAGAAATATGCAAAACATCGAATGCATCTAGGTGCCGACGGCAATAAAAAACCCCGCCGAAGCGGGGTCCTAGTCAGCTCTCGGCTCGAACCGCTATCAAGCGGGAAGAATAGCACCCTGAAGGGTCGTAAGCTGTGCCATATAGTTTTCGAGGCCGAACTTTTGCTCGTCGTTTGCCGCGGTCGCAAGCTCGGCGCGCGCGGCTTCGATCCGCCGGGTAACCTCTTCGCGGTTGAACTCGTCCACATGGACGGCGGATTCGGCCAACAACGTGCAGCCCGTCGGAAGAATATCCGCAAAGCCGCCGAAGACGACGAAACGATCCGTCTTGCCGTCAGAGAATTTCACCGTCACCACGCCCGGCTTGATGGTCGTCATCGTTGGGGCATGGTTGGCCATGACGGTCATTTCGCCCTCGGTCGCCGGAATGACGACTTCGCTGACGCTGCCGGAAATGAGCAGGCGCTCCGGAGAAACGAGTTCGAAATTGAAACTTTCAGCCATGACCATTCACTTCTTCTGATTCATCAGGTCAAGACGGGCGCCCGATATAAGAGCGCCCGACGGGATCAGCATCAGGCAGCGTCAGCAGCCAGCTTCTTCGCCTTCTCGACGGCTTCCTCGATCGAGCCGACCATGTAGAAGGCGGCTTCCGGCAGATGGTCGTATTCGCCGTTGACGAGACCCTTGAAGCCCTTGATCGTGTCCTCGAGCGCGACGAGCTTGCCCGGCGAACCGGTGAAGACTTCGGCGACGAAGAACGGCTGGGACAGGAAGCGCTCGATCTTACGGGCGCGGGCAACCGCCAGCTTGTCGTCCTCAGACAGCTCGTCCATGCCGAGGATGGCGATGATGTCCTGAAGCGACTTGTAGCGCTGCAGCGTATTCTGCACCTTACGGGCCACTTCGTAATGTTCCTCGCCGACAACCATCGGGTCGAGCATGCGCGAAGTGGAATCGAGCGGGTCGACGGCCGGATAGATACCCTTTTCGGCGATCGAACGGGAAAGAACCGTCGTCGCGTCCAGATGGGCAAACGAGGTTGCCGGTGCCGGATCGGTCAAGTCGTCGGCGGGAACATAGATCGCCTGAACCGAGGTGATCGAACCCTTGGTCGTGGTGGTGATGCGCTCCTGCATCTGACCCATGTCGGTTGCAAGCGTCGGCTGATAGCCCACGGCCGACGGAATACGGCCGAGCAGAGCCGACACTTCCGAACCTGCCTGGGTGAAGCGGAAGATGTTGTCGACGAAGAACAGAACGTCCTGGCCCTTGTCGCGGAAGTCTTCGGCGATCGTCAGACCGGTCAGAGCGACGCGTGCGCGTGCGCCCGGCGGTTCGTTCATCTGGCCGTAAACGAGGGCCGCCTTGGAGCCTTCGCCGCCGCCGTGCTTGTTCACGCCGGATTCGATCATTTCGTGGTAGAGGTCGTTGCCTTCGCGGGTACGTTCACCCACGCCTGCAAACACCGAATAACCACCGTGCGCCTTGGCGACGTTGTTGATCAGTTCCATGATGAGAACGGTCTTGCCGACGCCGGCGCCGCCGAACAGGCCGATCTTGCCGCCCTTTGCGTAGGGTGCCAGCAGGTCGACGACCTTGATGCCGGTGACGAGGATCTGGGCTTCCGTCGACTGCTCGACGTAGGACGGCGCATCCTGGTGGATGGCGCGCCTGTGTTCCGTGTTCAGCGGACCGGCTTCGTCGACGGGCTCGCCGATGACGTTCATGATGCGGCCGAGCGTTTCGTCGCCGACCGGAACCGAGATCGGAGCGCCGGTATCGACGACCTTCTGGCCGCGAACGAGACCTTCAGTGGAGTCCATCGCGATCGTGCGGACGGTGTTTTCGCCGAGGTGCTGAGCGACTTCGAGAACCAGGCGATTGCCGTTGTTTTCGGTCTCGAGCGCGTTCAGGATCAGCGGCAGATGGCCATCGAATGCAACGTCGACGACGGCACCGATGACCTGCGTAACGCGGCCGGCAGCGCCGGTGGCGATAACAGCGGCGCTGCGGGATGCGGCTTTCTTCGCCGTCGCGGCACGACCCGTCGCTGCCTTTGCTGCCGTAGCGGTCTTGGCGGCTGCCGCCTTCGCAGGGGCAGCGGCGGCTGCCGGAGCTGCGGCGGCTTTGGCCGGGGTTGCCTTCTTGGTTGCAGCCGCGGGCTTCGTCGCCGCGGTGTCTTTCGGGGTAGCTGCCTTAGCCATGATTCTTACCCTCTTTGTCCTGGTCCTTAGAGCGCTTCGGCGCCCGAGATAATTTCAATGAGTTCCTTGGTGATCTGCGCCTGACGCTGGCGGTTGTAGGAAAGCGTCAGCTTATTGATCATCTCACCGGCATTGCGCGTCGCATTGTCCATGGCGCTCATCTTGGCGCCCATTTCGCCAGCGACGTTTTCCAGGAGTGCCCGGAAGATCTGCACCGAGATGTTGCGCGGAATGAGATCGCTGAGGATCGTCGCCGCATCCGGCTCGTAGTCGTAGATCGCAGCAGCGCCATTCTGCTCGGCCGGGGCCGCGTCGGCGGAAGCCGGAATGAGCTGCTGAGCGGTCGGAACCTGCGAAATGACCGACTTGAACTCGGAATAGAAAAGCGTACAGACGTCGAACTCGCCCTTGTCGAACAGCGAAATGACCTTGCGGCCGATCTGGTCGGCGTTGTCAAAGCCGATACGCTTGACGTCGCGCAGGTCGACGCGCTCGATGATCAGCGAGGCGAATTCGCGACGAAGAATATCGAAACCCTTCTTGCCGACGCAGATGATCTTGACCGTCTTGCCGCCAGCCAGGAGCTTGCGCGTATGGTCGCGGGCAAGGCGGGCGATCTGCGAATTGAAGCCGCCGCAAAGACCGCGTTCGGCCGTGCAGACGACGAGCAGATGCACATCGTCCTTGCCGGTGCCGGTCATCAAGCGCGGCGCGCTGTCATCCTGCCCGACCGCCTGGGCGATATTGGCAAGAACGGCGCCCATGCGCTGCGAATAAGGCCGGGCAGCCTCGGCGGCTTCCTGCGCACGCCGAAGCTTCGCCGCGGCGACCATCTTCATCGCCTTGGTGATCTTCTGCGTCGCCTTGACGGAGGCGATCCGGTTTTTCAGATCCTTAAGTGAAGGCATCCGTTATCCGTCCTATGGCGTGATCCCGAAAGTCGACCCTTCCGGACAGGTCACGCATCAACTCAAATTTCCCGAGCCGTCGGCGCGTCCGCAAGAACGCACCGCTAAGCATCGGCCCGTTCAGGCGAAAGACTTGGCGAAGCTGTCGATGGTTGACTTCAGCTTGGCCTTGGTGTCGTCGCTGATAGCCTTGTCCTTGCGGATCGTATCGAGAACGTCCTTGCCTTCCGAGCGGAGATAGGAGAGCAGACCCTGCTCGAACTTGCCGACTTCGCCGACTGCGATCTTGTCGAGATAGCCGTTCACGCCGGCGAAGATCACCGCAACCTGTTCTTCCGTCTTCAGCGGCGAAAACTGCGGCTGCTTGAGGAGTTCCGTCAGGCGGGCGCCGCGGTTGAGCAGGCGCTGCGTTGCGGCATCGAGGTCCGAGCCGAACTGGGCGAAGGCTGCCATTTCGCGATACTGGGCGAGTTCGCCCTTGATCGAGCCGGCGACCTGCTTCATCGCCTTGATCTGAGCGGACGAGCCGACGCGGGAAACCGATAGACCGACGTTAACGGCCGGGCGGATACCCTGGTAGAACAGGTCCGTTTCAAGGAAGATCTGGCCGTCGGTGATCGAGATCACGTTGGTCGGGATGAACGCCGAAACGTCGTTGCCCTGGGTTTCGATGACCGGCAGAGCGGTCAGCGAGCCGGCACCGTTCTCGTCGTTGAGCTTCGCAGCACGCTCGAGAAGGCGGGAATGCAGGTAGAAGACGTCACCCGGATAGGCTTCGCGGCCCGGCGGGCGGCGCAGCAGCAGCGACATCTGGCGATAAGCGACGGCCTGCTTGGAAAGGTCGTCATAACCGATCAGCGCATGCTTGCCGTTGTCGCGGAAATATTCGCCCATGGCGCAGCCGGCAAACGGCGCAAGATACTGCATCGGAGCCGGATCGGACGCCGTTGCAGCGACGATGATCGAATACTGCAGCGCGCCGCGCTCTTCGAGAACCTTCACGAACTGCGCAACCGTCGAACGCTTCTGGCCGATAGCGACGTAGACGCAGTAGAGCTTGTCGCCCTCGGGCCCATTGTCGTGAATGGCCTTCTGGTTCAGGATCGTGTCGAGAATGATCGCGGTCTTGCCGGTCTGGCGGTCGCCGATGACCAGCTCGCGCTGGCCGCGGCCGACCGGGATGAGAGCATCGATGGCCTTGAGGCCGGTCGACATCGGCTCATGCACCGACTTGCGCGGAATGATGCCCGGAGCCTTGACGTCGACGCGCGAGCGCTGCTTGGCATTAATCGGACCCTTGCCGTCGATCGGATTGCCGAGCGCGTCGACGACGCGGCCGAGCAGTTCCGGACCAACCGGCACGTCCACGATGGCGCCCGTACGCTTGACGGTGTCGCCTTCCTTGATGTCACGGTCCGAACCGAAAATAACGACACCGACGTTGTCGCTTTCGAGGTTCAGCGCCATGCCGCGAATTCCGCCCGGGAATTCCACCATTTCACCGGCCTGGACATTGTCGAGGCCGTAAACACGGGCAATACCGTCACCGACGGAGAGCACCTGACCGACTTCGGAGACTTCCGCCTCCTTGCCGAAATTTTTGATCTGATCTTTGAGAATTGCGGAAATTTCCGCGGCGCGGATATCCATCAGCCGACCTCTTTCAGTGCAAGCTTAAGGGTAGAGAGTTTGGTGCGAAGGGAGGTGTCGATCTGGCGGGACCCGACCTTGACGATCAGACCACCGAGAATGGACGGGTCGACGGTGACGGCGATCGCCACGTCTTTGCCGGTGACGCCCTTGAGCGCCACCTTCAATTCGTTCTGCTGAGCTGCGCTCAGCGCATGGGCGGAAGTGACCTCCGCGGAAATTTCACCGCGATGTCTTGCCGCGATCACGCGATATGCCCGGATCATGCCGGGAACCGCAAAAAGCCGGCGGTTCGATGCAACGACCTTGAGGAAATTCGCCACGAGACCCTGGATACCAGCCTTGTCGGCAATCGCCGAAATCGCCTTCACCTGATCCTCTGAGGAAAAGACGGGGCTGACGATCAGCCGCTGCAGATCAGGACTTCCGTCGATCAGGGCTTGAAAACGATCGAGTTCAGAACCAACTTTTTCCGCGGAACCGGCCTCCAGGGCAAGTTCGAAAAGCGACGACGCATATCTTTCAGCAACACCGGAAATAAGCTGGGATGTGTCTGCCACGGGCACAAGCTTCTCTTATTTTCATTCAGACCTATAGCTTGCGGAGGACCCGTAAACCTAAAGTTCTGAAATCGTTGCGATAATTTTCAGTTCCCGCAGGCTTGGGCGCCCGCATTTTCTGAATTTCGCGGTTCGTCTAGCATACGAAGTCCGGACTCGCAACACGCCAGAAGCAGGAATGCGACAGAAGTCGGCAAGTCTGGAAGCGAATTTTGGCGAAAATGAATCAACTTTAGCCAGCGGCTTCGCTCAGGTGAGCTTTTTCCTTCAAATCACGCCGAAAACATAGGCCAGCGGCAGAGCCGAAAGCACCGCCTGGACGAAGAGCACGGCGAGGTTCGCCACACTGAAGGACTTGTCCGACATCATCGAGAGAATGCGGCCGAATGCCGCGAGGGCAAAGGCGCCACCGATGGCGAGATAGATCCAGCTTTGCGCGACGAGAAGCGCAGCAATGGCCAGGCCGGCGTGAAAGCCGCCCGTCGAACGGGCGGCGGCAAAACCGTCGGTCCGGCCGTCTCGAAGTTGCAGCCCGCTCAGCCGCAATGCGTAACCGGGTGCGAACAGGCACAGGAGGCCGAAAACACCGGTAGCGATCGCCGCACAGAAGGCGAGGAATTCGCCGGTTTCGGTCGGTACGTAGAAGTCCATGGGTGCCCCGCCTGCTCGAACAGCCGCAGGCTTTATTGCATAGGCTTAACCGCGCCGAAAGCGAAAGACGGAAATATGAACAGGTGTTTATCGGCGGGGCAGCCGCGTTCGCACGAGGCTCAGAGAAAGCTCTGCGGGTCGATGTCGAGCTGGACGTGAATGGAAGCGCGTTCACGGGGCCCATTCGCAAGCATCATGCGCAGGAAGCCCTGCATATCGCTGCCGCGCCGTCCGTGCACCAGCAACCGGAACCTATGCCGTCCGCGGATGAGCGCAAGCGGGGCTTCCGCGGGGCCGAGGATGGATATGCCGCTGGCCGCCGGCGCAGCCTGCCGAAGACCGCGTGCATGGCTCTCCGCATCCGCACGGCTTTCGGCTGAAACGATGACGGAGGCGAGCCGACCGAACGGCGGGAGCAGCGCCTTCTCCCGCTCGCCGATCTCGCGCTCGTAGAAGGCTTCGGCATCGCCCGAAACGATCGCCTGCATCACCGGATGCTGCGGCTGGTAGGTCTGGATCAGGCCATGGCTCTTCAGCCCGGATCTGCCTGCGCGCCCCGTCACCTGATAGAGAAGCTGGAAAGTCCGTTCCGCTGCGCGCGGATCGCCGTTCGACAAGCCTATATCCGCATCGACCACCCCGACGAGCGACATCAGCGGAAAATTGTGTCCCTTGGCGACGAGCTGCGTGCCGATGACGATGTCCGCCTCGCCCTTCGCGATCGCCTCGAGCTCAAGCCGCAGCCGTTTCACGCCCATGAGATCCGACGAAAGCACGATGATGCGCGCGTCGGGGAAGTGGCCGTCCACCTCCTCGGCGATGCGTTCGACGCCGGGGCCGCAAGCGACCAGATGGTCGAGCGTTCCGCATTCCGGGCAGGCGTCGGGCGTGCGCTCCGCATAGCCGCAATGATGGCATTGGATCTGCCCACGGAACCGATGCTCGACCAGCCAGCTCGAGCATTGCGGGCACTGAAAACGATGGCCGCAGACACGGCAGAGCGTTAGCGGCGCATAACCGCGGCGGTTGAGGAAAAGCAATGCCTGCTCGCCACGCTCGACGGTCTTGCCGATCGCCCGCAGCATCACAGGCGAAAGAAAGCCGCCGCGTTGCGGCGGGTGGCGGCGCATGTCCAGCAGATGCAGGTCCGGCAACGCCGCATCGCCATAGCGCGTCGGCAGATGCAGCTTGCGATACCGGCCGAGATCGCCATTGACGCGGCTTTCGACTGAAGGGGTAGCGGAGACGAGAACGGCGGGGAAATCGCCGATGCGCGCACGCACCACCGCCATGTCGCGCGCATTGTAGAAGACGCGATCCTCCTGCTTGTAGGCCGGGTCGTGTTCCTCGTCGACGATGATCAGGCCGAGATCTTCGAAGGGCAGGAAGAGAGCGGAGCGCGCGCCCGCGACGACGCGGACCTCCCCTGTCGTCACCTGCCGCCAGACCTTTTCGCGGGTTCGCGGTGCGAGATCGGAATGCCATTCGGCGGGCTTTGCACCGAAACGATCCTGAAAACGTTCGAGAAAATTTGCCGTCAGCGCGATCTCGGGCAGCAGGATCAGCACCTGTTTGCCCTTTCGCAGCGTCTCGGCGATCGCCTCGAAATAGACTTCCGTCTTGCCCGAGCCGGTAATGCCGTCGATCAACGAGACGCCGAAAATGCCGCTGCGAACGGCCTCGACTAGCGAAGCGGCAGCCTCCGTCTGCGGCCCCTGCAGGCGAGGCGCCGCGAAGTCCGGATCCGGCCTGGCGACCACCGGCGGCGGCGGAAGGAAGACCGTTTCGAAGCTTCCTTGCGCGACAAGGCCGTCGATGACGCTGGAGGAGGTGCCGGCAGCATGGGCAAGTCCGGAGCGCGTCCAGGCAACTCCGCTTTCCACGAGCGCAAGTACCCGCTCTCGTGCCGGCGTCAGCCGCTCAGGCCGCTGGCCGGTGAAACGAAGACCCTCGATCATAGGCTCGGGGTCGAAAGCCGCCGGAGCCCGAAGGGCCATTCGCGCCACGAGACCCGGCGGAGTGAGCGTATAGGCGGAAACCCAGTCGAGAAAGGTGCGCATCTCTTTCGAGAGCGGCGGGCAGTCGAAGACCTGCGCGATCGGCCGGAGTTTCTTCGGGTCGACATTGTCCTCATCCCGGCAATCCCAAACGATTCCTGCTACCTGTCGCGAGCCGAGCGGTACCTGCACGATCGAGCCGGGCTCCACCGCCATGCCGTCCGGTACAGCATAGGAATAAGGCCGCGGCGCCGGCATCGGCACCATCACAGGCACCGTTCGCAGGGCGGAGCCGTTCCCAAAAAGGTCGATCGAATCGGATGTCATTGCTTGCCAAATTGCCTTCGCGGCACGCGAAAGGAAACCGGCGATGTGATGATTGCCGTCACGCCTCCCCCACGATCTCGCCGGTAAGCCGCATGCCCTCTATCCAGGTTGCGCCGTCCTCACGCACGACGCGCCTCGCCCGCGTGCCGCAGCGCGCCGAAATCTCGCCGGCGAGCTTTTCCGAATGGGTGACGAGCCAAATCTGGCTCGTCCGGGAAGCGCGGGCGATCATTTCCGCCAATGGTGCCAGCATATCCGGATGAAGGCTCGCCTCCGGCTCGTTGAGAGCGATCAGCGGCGGCGTGCGATAGGAAAGCAGCGCGGCGGCAAGCGCGAGAAAGCGGATCTGACCGTCAGACAGCTCACGCGCCTGGAAGACGCGCTGCGGGAACTCCGGCAACACGAGGCCGAATTCCGCGAATTGCCCCGGCTCGGGAACGGAGAGCTTGGCGCCGCCGAAGGCATCCGCAACAGCTCGGTCGAGGTCAACCGTATCCTCCCGCGTCCATGCGAGCGTCGCGAAGACGGCAGCCATGTCGGAACCATCCTCGCTCAGAAGCGGGGCGGTCACGGCAAGGCAGGGCTTCCGCAGCGGCGAATCGCCGTCGCTTCGAAACCCGTGGAAGAAGCGCCAGCCGTCAACCACCCGGCGAAAGGCGCCGACTTCCGGATAGTGCCCGCTGTCGCCGAGAAGTGCCACCGCAGTCTCGGAAGTCAGCGCCCGTTCCGGATGTTCCTCCATTCGCCCGGCGGCACCCCGCACCATGATCGCCGGACCGGAGCGCTTCATCATCGTGACAGGCCGCCGCCCGGTCTCGACCGAAAGCTCCTCCGCCTTGATCTGTGGCTCGAAGGCGAACCCCGCCGCCGCCTTCGGCGGACGCAGCCCTGCCTCTATGCGGTAACGGAACGTCATCGCGTTCTCGGCGTCCTCGAGCTCGACTTCCAGCTTGATGCGAACCGGATCGCCTGCGCGCCTGCGCCCGCTCCATAGCGCCGAGGACATGCCGCCTTCCGCGGCGATCTCGTATGCGAGCCGCCCACGGACCGCTGCCTGTACGAGTTGAAGCGCCCTGTAGAGGTTCGACTTGCCGGCGCCGTTCTCTCCGACGAAAAGATTGATCGCGCCCACATCCATACGTATGGAGCGAAGAGAACGGTAGTTTTCGGCAAACATCGAGCGCAGAAGCATAGGCAACTCCTAGCGCATCCCGCTGGAAATCGGAATCGGTTTCAGGTTTGGAAACTCTCAGGCCTTGCGCGAGAACGCCGCATCGGGATCGGCCGCAAGCGCATGAACCGCATGCGCTTCCAACGCCCGCGTGGCCTCAACCGGATCGCCTCCCAGCTCTTCGGGCTGAATGAGCTTGCCGACGGTGAATTCGAATCGGCCGCCACGCTTGTTCAGGAGCTCATGAAAGACGGTCATGTCGCGAAGTTCGGTCGACCAGCGTGCAAGCCAGTAGAAAAGACCGGAGTTGCGCGCCTTCATATGCACCGGAAGCACCGGAAGCTCGTATTTGCGGGCAAGCGTCACCGCGGATGTCTTCCAGGGGCGCTCATTGAGGCGTCCGTCCGCCCAATAGGCGATGCGGCCGGAGGGAAAGAGTACGGCCGCCTTGCCTTCGGCGATCGCCCGGTTGGTGATCTGCAGTGTTTCGCGGGTCTTGAGCTTGCTCTTGTATTCCTCGCGCCATTCGACTGGGATGATCATCTCGACGAAGCGCGGATTGACCCGAACCGCATCCCGATTGGCGAAGATCATCATGTCCGGACGACGTTCCTTGAGGAGGTCGAATACCGCCACGCCGTCCGCTATCCCGGTCGGATGGTTGCTGACGAGCAGGAAGCCCCCTTTTTCGGGAATGCGCTCGGGCTTATCGACGGTGATATCGAGAGCGAGCGTCTTGCTGAGCAGCTCCAGCGCCTGGAACCCTGGCATGTTCGCTACCGCATCCGCGAACTGTATCGCGCGGCGATAATTGAGGATCGTGTAGAGAAAGGGCCGCATGGCCGGCCAGAGCGGGTGCCGGACGATTCGCGTGCCTCGTTCTGCGATTAGCGTGTCGACGATATGGCCGGGTTGTCCGTGGGAAACGAGTGAAAGCGTTTCAGCGAATTGTCCGAAACCTGTTGCCGAATCACGCCGTGCCATGAGTCCGCCTACCTGAATTTATTTTAGCTATCGCAGGTGAATATGATCGAAGAATGACAAGAAAAAAGGGGCGTTAGCAAATCTATAACGCAAAAAACGTCAGGATTGAGCCTTCAGAGAGGCAAGCCGGATGAACGAACTTCTTGTGATCGCGGACCAGAAACTTCTCGCCGAACGGCAGAAATGGCTCGATGCGCTGGCGCAGGAGCGACGGCTGGCGGTCAAGACACTCGAGGCCTACGAGCGCGACACGCGCCAGTTCCTTGCCTTTCTCACCAGTCATCTTGCGGGACCGCCGGGTCTCAAGGATATCGGCGAACTCCGGCCCGCGGACCTGCGCGGCTTCCTCGCGGCGCGGCGCCGGGAAGGCGTTGGCGCGCGCACGCTGGGGCGGGGGCTCGCGGGGTTGCGTTCCTTTCTGCGCCATCTGGAGAGAAAGGGTCTGGCGAATGCGGCGGGCGCCGCCGCGGTGCGCTCTCCGAAACAGCCCAAATCCCTGCCGAAACCGCTGACCGACCGCCAGGCCCTCGCCGTAGTCGATGCCAGTGAGCAATTGGCGGAAGAGCCTTGGGTGAGCCTCAGGAACGCTGCCGTCCTCGCTTTGCTCTATGGATGCGGGCTGCGTATTTCCGAAGCGCTGTCCCTGACGCCGTCGGATTTCGCAGGAATGCCTGCATCCCTGCGGATAACCGGCAAAGGCGGCAAAACGCGAATTGTCCCTCTGCTCCCCGTCGCCCTGCAGGGCGTCGAGGATTACGTGAAGGCCTGTCCTCTTTCTCTGTCTTCCCACCAACCGCTCTTCAGGGGCACGCGCGGCGGCCCGCTTCAGGCGGCTATCATCCAGAGAGAGATGCAGAAACTGCGCAGCGCTCTGGGCCTGCCCGATACGGCAACGCCGCATGCGCTCCGCCATTCCTTCGCGACCCATCTGCTCGCCGGCGGCGGCGATCTGCGCACCATTCAGGAACTGCTTGGGCATGCCAGCCTTTCCACCACGCAGGTCTATACCGGCGTGGATTCCGCGCGACTTCTGGAGATCTACGACCGGGCCCATCCCCGCGCCTGACGTTAGGTCCGCAGCGACAAGTTTTAACCGCCTTATTAATGGATTTTGAAGGCGTGATGGTTAGGGTCAGGACCCGAATTCTGGCTACCTGGAGGAAGCGACATGCCCCGGTTCTTCGAGCATAGCAGACGGATCTTCGCCGACGTGGCAGCCGATGCCGCGCTTTGGCTGATCGCGGGGCTTCATCTCCTGCTTGCACTTTCTTTCCTGTTCGTTCTGTTCGGCGTCTCACCGGCGCGTGCTGCCGCGCAACCCATTGCATGCACGGGCACTAATATCCTAGGCAAGCTCGCGCAGGCTGATCCTGTCGCCTATAGCAAGCTGCGCGCCGAAGCCGATGCGGTTGCGAACGGCAAGGGCATCTTCTGGAAGATCGAGAAAGAGGACACGCCTCCTTCCTTTCTCCTGGGCACCATGCATGTGACCGATCCGCGCGTTCTCGCCATGCCAGAAGGGGCCGATGCCGCCTTCGCTCACGCCTCGACCGTCGTAATCGAATCGGACGAGATCGTCGATGGCAAGAAGGCAAGCGCCGCCTTATTGGCGCGTCCCGACCTGACGATGTTCATGGACGGGCGCACCATACCGGATCTCCTCGACAAGGAAGATGCCGACAGGCTTTCAGAGGGCCTGCGTCAGCGCGGTCTCTCGATGGCGGCGGTCGCCCGGATGAAACCATGGATGATCGCAAGCTTCGTCGCCCTCCCGGCCTGCGAACTGACCCGCAAGGCCGCCGGCCTGGCGTTCCTGGATCAGAAACTGGCGAAAGACGCCGTTGCCGAGGGCAAAACGCTCAAGGGACTTGAGACGCTGCTGGAGCAGATCTCCGCGCTCGATTCCCTGCCGCTCGAGCCCCAGTTGCAGGGATTGATCCAGACGGTCGAACTTGGCGATGGCCTGAAAGACGTCATCGAGACGATGAGCCAGCTCTATCTACGGGGAGACGTCGGCATGATCATGCCGATGATGAAGGCAGCCGCGCCCGAAACGGCGGACGGCGAAGCAGGCTACGCGGATTTCGAGCAGTTGATCATCCTTGACCGCAACAAGATCATGGCCGACCGCGCCGCCCCCATTCTTGAAAGCGGCAACGTCTTCATGGCTGTCGGTGCCCTGCATCTGCCGGGCGATCTGGGCGTCATCGAACTGCTTCGCAGCAAGGGCTTCACGCTCACACGCCTGCAATAAGGAACGCCGGCGGGCGACCGCCGGCCTCCCTCGTCACATATGAATCGGTTTGAAGAAAGTCGCGAGCGCCGCCTCCTTGACGGCTTCGGACATGGTCGGGTGAGCGTGGCAGGTCCGGCCGAGGTCTTCCGAAGAGCCGCCGAATTCCATCAGCACCGCCGCTTCGTGGATCATCTCACCGGCGCCGAAGCCGACGATATGGACGCCGAGCACGCGATCGGTCTCCTTGTCGGCAAGCACCTTCACGAAGCCGTCCGTCGCGAGCATGGCGCGCGCACGCCCGTTGGCGGTGAAGGGGAACTTGCCTGCCTTGTAGGCGACGCCGGCCGCCTTCAGCTCTTCCTCGGTCTTTCCGACGGAAGCCACCTCCGGCTGCGTATAGACGACGCTCGGGATCACCTCGTAGTTCACATGGCCGGCCTGGCCGGCAAGGATTTCGGCGACCGCGACGCCTTCGTCCTCTGCCTTGTGGGCAAGCATCGGACCGCGCACGACATCGCCGATTGCGTAGATGCCGTCCACATTTGTCTTGAAATGGCTGTCGATCTCGACCCGGCCGCGCTCGTCCATCGCGACACCCGCCTCGGCGAGGCCAAGTCCGTCCGTATAGGGCTTGCGGCCGGTCGCGATCAGAACGACATCCGCATCGATCGTCTCCGCATCGCCACCCTTGACCGGTTCAAAGGTCACCCTGGCACCGCTGCCGGACTTCTCGACTGCCGTCACCTTGGCGCCGAGCTTGAACTCCATCCCCTGTTTCACGAGCATACGCTGGAACTGCTTCGAAACGTCGCCGTCCATGCCGCCGAGAATCGCGTCGAGATATTCGACGACGGTGACCCTGGCGCCGAGACGCGACCAGACGGAACCGAGCTCCAGGCCGATTACGCCTCCCCCGACGACAACAAGATGCTCCGGTACCTTTTCCAGCGCGATGCCGCCGGTCGAGGAGATGATGATCTTCTCGTCTATGTCGACGGACACACCCGGAATGCCGGCGACGTCGGAGCCGGTGGCGATCACGATGTTCTTCGTCTCGAGGACCTGCTCCTCACCCTTGTCGTTCACGACGGCCACCTTGCCGGCACCCACAACCCTGCCGGTTCCCTGAATGCCGTCGATCTTGTTCTTCTTGAAGAGAAAGGCGACACCATCGACATTCGACTTCACCGTCTGGTCCTTATGCGCCATCATCTTTTCAAGGTTCAGCTTCGGCTGAAGGCCTTCAATACCCAGTGCCTCCATGCCGTGGGAAGCATGATGATACGCTTCGGAAGCATGCAGCAGCGCCTTGGAGGGAATGCAGCCGATGTTCAGGCAGGTGCCGCCATAGGTGGCGCGCTTCTCCACGACGGCCGTCGTGAGACCGAGCTGAGCCGCCTTGATCGCGCAGACATAACCGCCGGGGCCGGAACCGATTACGATAAGATCATATGCCATGAACTAAGTCCTTCCTGCGCGGCCGGTTATCTGCCGCCGCTGACGTTGAGGGCGGCACCGGTGACATAGGATGCCGCATCGGAGAGAAGATAGAGGATCGCCCGCGCCACTTCATCGGCCGTGCCGGGCCGTTGCATGGGGATGTTGGGCGCCAGCTCGCGCGCGCGATCCGGGAGGCCGCCGGAAGCGTGGATGTCGGTGTCTATGATACCCGGCCGCACAAGATTGACCCGGATGCCTTCACCCGCGACTTCGCGGGCGAGCCCTGTCGTAAAGCTTTCGATGGCACCCTTGCTGGCCGCATAGTCGACATACTGACCGGCGCCACCGATCAGTGCCGCCATCGAGGAGAGATTGACGATCGCGCCGCCCGTTCCGCCGTGGCGGGTGGACATGCGCCGTACCGCTTCCTGTGCCGCGCGGATCGAACCGATGACATTGACGGCGAACATCCGCTCCAACCGCTCCGAGGAGATCTCGTCGACCCGCTGCGGCAGGCCGATGATGCCGGCATTGTTGACCAGCCCGTTCAGCCGGCCGAATGTCGCGTCCACCACGGAGAAGATCGACGCGAGGCCGACTTCGCTCCCGACATCCCCTTGCGCGGAGACAGCGGATCCGCCGACGGCCCGAATGTCCTCCACCACCTCCTCGGCAGCCTGCGCATTGGCCGCGTAGTTGACGACGACCTGCCAACCTTCCGCGGCCGCAAGCCGGCAGACGCTGGCACCGATGCCTCGGCTGCCGCCGGTCACGAGCAGGACGGGATGTTGGTCATTCATTGCCGCACCCTTTCAGCGTCAGGACATCCCAAGGCGCAACGCTCGCTTTTCCTTCTTGCCATATAGCGGAGTAACGCACGGCAGGTCCCAGCCCGGGGAAAAGAAGCTGCGGCGCGGCGGCGCTCTCCGCCCCCGGCAATATATCGATGACGCCAGCATCATCCTGCCTATAAATGACGCCTTCCCAGACGGTGCAGGCGGCGATCTCCTCGCCTGTGGCGTCCCCCTCGGGGCAGTCATGCATGATCATGCCGTTCGGACGCGGCACCTCGTCACCGCTCATCATCACGATGCCGTCGAGGGCGAGTCCGGTTTTCAGCACCTTGACCATGAAGCGATGGCTCGTTGCCGCGGCAGCCGAATCGACCGGTGCAAAGGCAAGCTCATACGCCTTGTCCCGATCTTCGTAGATCGCGTTCTCCTGCCGGCATTCGGCGGAAACCGCCGGTGCCGTGGCAAGGGCGGCGAGAAGAACGATCGGAAGGGAAAGGCGGATGGCCATCGCTGTCACCCGGCTTTCTCGGTCGCGAGCTTGATGCCGAGAACGATGAAGACCGCGCCGCTGACCCGATCGATCCACCGGCTCGTCTTCGCAAACGCGGCCCGCATCCGCGGTGTAGTCATGAACAGGGAAACGCCTATGAACCAGAGGATAAGGCAACTCGCCATCACCAGCCCGTAGCCGAACTTCACCATCATCGGCGTATGGGCGCTGACGACCGTGGAGAAGATCGACAGGAAGAAGAAGACCGGCTTCGGGTTCAGCGCATTCGCGGCAAATCCGAGGAGGAACGATTTCAGAACCGGCTGGCTCTGCCGGATCGCCAGACCTCTTGCCGCATCGATGTCGAGATCGGCCTTGCCGGACCTCAGCGCCTTGATACCGATGTAGATGAGATAGGCGACGCCGCACCACTTGACGATGTTGAAGAGGTAGATCGATTGCGAGATGATCAGCCCGAGGCCCAGGATCGTATAGCTGACGTGAAACATCAGAGCAGCGCCGACGCCGAAGGACGTGATGATCGCCGGCCGCCGGCCATGCACGATCGACTGGCGCATGACCATGGCAAGATCGGCGCCGGGCGAGACGATGGCAAAGGAGAAGATCGCCATCAGCGAGGCGAGTTCGAAGAGATAGGCGCTCATTTCTGCTCCAAGGGCGCGTTGAAGGCCCATACATGGCCGAAGGGATCGGTGATACGGGCGTAGTGCGCACCCCAGAAGACATCCGAAGGCGGCATCAGGCCGTGTGCACCGGCGTCCACCGCCTTGGTGAAGGCCGCATCGACGGCCGCCGGATCCGGCAGATTGATGCTGATGGCAAAGCAAGTGCCGCCGATGGTCGTCGGCGCACTGACGGACATTTCGAATTCCGGAAACTCGTCGTGCAGCATCACCTCGCCGCCATAGATGGCAAGGTTGGCGTGCATGACGCGCTTGCCGTCCTCGGCAAGCTGGTGGAACGTGTTTTCCGCGCCGAGTGCCCGTTCATAGAAGGCAATCGCCTCGAGACCGCCTTTCACGCAGATATGCGGCTGGAGCGGGGGAACGTTGGTGAATGCCATGCCTGCCTCCTAAAGAAACACGGCCACTGCCATGGCGACCAGACCAAGGAAGGAACCGAGCCAGACGACGGAACGGATATAGGGGGGATGCCTGCAAGATAGAGCGGTACGTAGAGGATACGGCAAGCCACCCAGACCCAGGCTCCCGCGAGACCCCATCCGGATGCATCACCGGTCACGACCAGCGCCAGCACGAGGCCGACAAAGGCAGGATAGGTCTCCCGGAAGTTCGCGGACGCGCGCGCTGCACGCCCGGCAAGCCTGCCCTGGGGCCGGAGGTTTTCATCCCTCGGGCCGGCGTTCCACGCCGACCCGAGTTCCTTCGTAGCCAGCATGCCCTGAAGCATGATGTGGATCAGCAGCAATGCGACGCTCCCCACGAGAAGCGTAATGAAAGGCGACGACGCCATTGCTGCCGCGTCCATGATCGGGTTCCTCAGAGATCGAGAACCAGGCGTTCGGGATCCTCGAGGCTTTCCTTGACGCGCACGAGGAAGGTGACCGCTTCCTTGCCGTCGACCATGCGGTGGTCGTAGGAAAGCGCGAGATACATCATCGGCCGGATGACGATCTGGCCACCGACGACGACCGGACGCTCCTGGATTTTGTGCATACCGAGGATGCCGGACTGCGGCGCGTTCAGGATCGGCGAGGACATCAGCGAGCCGTAGACGCCGCCGTTCGAGATCGTGAAGGTGCCGCCCTGCATGTCGGCCATCGAAAGTGCGCCGTCTCTGGCGAGCTTGCCGAGGCGGCCGATGTCCTTTTCGATCTCGGCGATCGACATCTGGTCGGCATCGCGCACGACCGGCACGACGAGACCCTTATCGGTGCCGACGGCAACGCCGATGTGGCAGTAGTTCTTGTAGACGATGTCTGTGCCGTCGATCTCGGCATTGACCGCCGGGATTTCCTTCAGCGCGTGCGTCACGGCCTTCGTAAAGAAGCCCATGAAGCCGAGCTTAACGCCGTGCTTCTTTTCGAAGAGGTCCTTGTAGCGGCTGCGCAGGTTCATGACCGCGCTCATGTCCACCTCGTTATAGGTGGTCAGCATCGCAGCGGTGTTCTGCGCATCCTTGAGGCGGCGCGCGATGGTCTGGCGCAGGCGCGTCATCTTCACGCGTTCCTCGCGTGCCGCATCCGCTTCGGACGATGGCGCACGCGCAGCAGGTGCCGGCGCGGAGACGGCGGGTGCTGCCGATGCACCCTTGGCGATTGCCGCGATCACGTCGCCCTTCAGCACCTGACCGCGTTTGCCGGATCCCTCGACCTGATCGGCCGACAGGTTGTTCTCGGCCAGCATCTTTGCAGCAGCCGGTGCGGCCGGCATCGCGGAAGCGGATGCGGAGGCCGCGACAGACGCCGGCTCGGCTGTTTTGGCGGGTGTTGCTTCGGTTGCTTTCGCCGGCTCGGCAGACTTGGCAGGCGCACTTGTCGCAGCGCCGGCGGCACCTTCGGCAATCTGGCCGAGCAGCGCGCCGAGACCCACTGTCTCGCCGTTGGCGGCGACGATCTCGGTCAGAACGCCGGATGCTGGCGCCGGAACTTCGACGGTTACCTTGTCGGTTTCGAGCTCGACGATCGGCTCGTCGGCCTTGATGGTATCGCCGACCTTCTTGAACCAGGTGCCGACGGTGGCTTCGCTGACGGATTCGCCCAAGGTCGGGACGCGGATTTCAGTGGCCATGATCTAGTTTCCGTTATGGGTTCGTGTTTTCGCTGGGTTCGATGCGCAGGGTAGCCTCCTCAGCCCCCCAGCGCGTCCTCGAGGAAAGCGGCAAGCTGCGCCAGGTGCTTCGACATAAGTCCAGTCGCGGGCGATGCCGCGGCCGGACGGCCGGTGTAACGCACGCGCTGGTACTTCGCATCGATATGGGCAAGCACCCATTCCAGATAGGGATCGATGAAGGCCCAGGCGCCCATGTTCTTCGGCTCTTCCTGGCACCAGACCATCTCGGCATTGCGGAAGCGGCTGAGCTCGTTGATCAGCGCCTTTGCCGGGAACGGATAGAGCTGCTCGAGGCGGAGCAGATAGACGTCGTCGATGCCGCGCTTCTCGCGCTCTTCCAGAAGGTCGTAATAAACCTTGCCCGTGCACATGACGACGCGGCGGATCTTGGCGTCCTTCTGCAGCTTGATCGGACCGTCCTTGATGACCTCCGCATCGTCCCACAGCAGGCGGTGGAACGAGGTCTCGCCGGCCATTTCGGACAGAGAGGAAACCGCCCGCTTGTGGCGCAGCAGCGATTTCGGCGTCATCAGGATCAGCGGCTTGCGGAAATCGCGTTTCACCTGACGGCGCAGGATATGGAAATAGTTCGCCGGCGTCGTGACGTTGGCGACCTGCATGTTATCCTCGGCGCACATCTGCAGCCAGCGTTCGAGGCGGGCGGACGAATGCTCCGGACCCTGCCCTTCATAACCGTGCGGCAGCAGGCAGACGAGACCCGACATGCGCAGCCACTTGCGTTCGCCCGACGAGATGAACTGGTCGAAAACGACCTGCGCTCCGTTGGCGAAATCGCCGAACTGCGCTTCCCACAGCGTCAGCGCATTCGGACGGGCGAGCGAGTAGCCGTATTCGAAACCGAGGACCGCCTCTTCCGAAAGCATCGAGTTGATGACCTCGTAACGGCCCTGGGTCGGCGAGAGGTTCGCAAGCGGAATGTAGCGTTCTTCCGTCTCCTGATCGTAGAGCACCGTGTGGCGCTGCGAGAAGGTGCCGCGCTCGCAATCCTGACCGGAGAGGCGGATCTTCGTGCCTTCGACGCAGAGCGTTCCGAAGGCTAGAGCTTCGGCCATTGCCCAATCGATCCCTTCGCCGGTCGAAACCATATTGGCGCGGTTGTCCATGAACCGCTGGATCGTGCGGTGCGCCTTGAAGCCTTCCGGTATCTCCGAAAGCTTGCGCCCGATCTCCTTGAGCTGCTTCATCGGAACGGAAGTCTTGCCGCGGCGCTGCTCGTCGGCATTGTCGGCCGCGCGCAGACCCGACCAGGCCCCGTCAAGCCAGTCAGCCTTGTTCGGCTTGTAGGACTGGCCTGCCTCGAACTCCTGCTCGAGTCTGGCACGCCAGTCGGCCTTCATCTTCTCCAGCTCGCCTTCGGAAATCAGCCCCTCGGAGACCAGCCGCTCTCCATAGAGCTGAACGACCGTCTTGTGGGCGCGAATCGCCTTGTACATCTTCGGCTGGGTGAACGCCGGCTCGTCGCCCTCGTTGTGGCCGAAGCGGCGATAGCAGAACATGTCGATGACGACCGGCTTGTGGAACTTCATCCGGAACTCGGTCGCGATCTTCGCGGCATAGACGACCGCTTCCGGATCGTCGCCATTCACATGGAAGATCGGCGCCTCGATCATCTTCGCCACATCCGACGGATAGGGCGAGGAGCGCGAGAAGGCGGGATTCGTGGTGAAGCCGATCTGGTTGTTGATAATGAAGTGAACCGTACCGGCGACGCGATGGCCGCGCAGGCCGGAAAGGCCGAGGACTTCGGCCACGACACCCTGACCGGCGAAAGCGGCATCGCCATGGAGGAGCAGCGGCATCACCTTGGCGCGCTCGCGCAGAGGAATGATGTCGCCTTCGAAGACGGTCGCTATCTGGTCCTGCTTCGCGCGGGCCTTGCCCATCACGACAGGGTTGACGATCTCGAGATGGGACGGGTTGGCCGTCAGCGAAAGGTGCACCTTGTTGCCGTCGAACTCGCGGTCGGAGGACGCACCGAGGTGATATTTCACGTCGCCCGAGCCTTCGACGTCGTCCGGCGCGGCAGATCCGCCCTTGAACTCGTGGAAGATCGCACGATGAGGCTTGGCCATGACCTGCGACAGCACGTTCAGGCGGCCGCGGTGAGCCATGCCGAGAACGATCTCCTTGAGGCCGAGCTGGCCACCACGCTTGACGATCTGTTCCAGCGCCGGGATCAGCGCCTCGCCGCCGTCGAGACCGAAGCGCTTGGTACCCTTGTACTTGACGTCGATGAACTGCTCGAAACCTTCCGCCTCGATCAGCTTCTGCAGGATCGCCTTCTTGCCTTCGGGCGTAAAGTCGACGCCCTTGTCGGGGCCTTCGATACGCTCCTGGATCCATCCCTTTATCTCGGGATCGGAGATATGCATGAATTCGACGCCCAGCGTCGAGCAATAGGTGCGCTCGAGGATCTCGATCATCTCGCGGATGGTCGCGTATTCGAGACCGAGTACGTTGTCGATGAAGATCCTGCGGTCGTAGTCGGCCTCGGTGAAGCCGTAGGACAAAGGCGAAAGCTCGTTGTAGTCATCGACCGGCGCGGCAAGCCCGAGCGGATCGAGCTTGGCATGCAGGTGCCCGCGCATGCGATAGGCCCGGATCATCATGATCGCGCGGACGGAATCGCGCGTCGACTGATGAACGTCCTCCTGGCTCACGGGTTTGCCGGTTTCGGCGGCTGCGGTCTCGGCCTTCGCCTTGATCTTCTTCTCCATGGCCTTCTCGACCAGACCCCAGTCGCCGTCGAGGGCGGAAACGAGCTCGCCATTCGCTGCGATCGGCCAGTTCGGCTTCTTCCAGGATGCGCCCTTCGCCGCCTTCACGACATCCGCCGGCTGATCCTCGAGCGCCTTGAAAAAGGCCTTCCACTCGTCGGAAACCGACGAGGGATCCTCCTCGAACCGGGCATAGAGCTGCTCGATATAGGCTGCGTTGGCACCGTCGAGGAACGACGTTACCTGGAAATGCTCGTTGGCGTCTTGCCTTGCCATTGGTGCCTTGCGGGCTTTGCGCCCGCCTCCCGACTGGTGTCTGTTCTCCGGGTCTGGACCCGGCCTTGCCCGCCGGCCGGAGAGTGTCCGAACCGGGGGCGCGATAGAGACGCTGAAAGCGCCTCGTGCCCATTGAGGGCACCACCCGGCGCTCCAGCTCTTCTGTTCCGCATCCGAAATCACTCGAAAACGGAGGGTTTTGACCGGCCCGCAAGCCGGCCATCGTTCGCGGAGCGACCCTGTCTCAGCCCTTGAGGACTTCGACGAGCGTCTTGCCGAGGCGAGCCGGCGACGGCGATACGCGGATGCCCGCCGATTCCATCGCCGCGATCTTGTCTTCCGCCCCGCCCTTGCCGCCGGAAATGACGGCACCGGCATGGCCCATGGTGCGGCCCGGAGGCGCCGTGCGGCCGGCAATGAAGCCGACCATCGGCTTCTTCCGCCCGCGCTTGGCCTCGTCCTTGAGGAACTGCGCCGCATCTTCCTCGGCCGAGCCGCCGATCTCGCCGATCATGATGATCGACTTCGTCTCGTCGTCGGCAAGGAACATCTCGAGCACGTCGATGAATTCGGTGCCCTTAACGGGATCGCCGCCGATGCCGACGGCCGTCGTCTGGCCGAGACCTTCGTTCGAGGTCTGGAACACGGCTTCATATGTAAGTGTTCCCGAGCGCGAAAGAACCCCTACGGATCCCTTCTTGAATATGTTGCCCGGCATGATGCCGATCTTGCACTCGTTCGGCGTCAGAACGCCTGGGCAGTTCGGGCCGATGAGGCGCGAGGCCGATCTGTCGAGGCGAGCCTTGACCTTCACCATATCGGCAACCGGAATGCCTTCCGTGATGCAGACGATGAGCGCGATTTCGGCTTCGATCGCCTCGATGATGGCGGCCGCGGCACCTGCCGGCGGAACATAGATGACGGAAGCGTCCGCACCCGTCGCTTCCTTGCCCTCTGCCACCGTCGCGAAAATCGGGAGCTGTTCGCCCTTGGCGCCGGTCCAGGTCTCTCCACCCTTCTTCGGATGGATGCCGCCGACCATCTTGGTGCCGTGGTAGGCGAGCGCCTGTTCGGTATGGAACGTACCGGTCTTGCCGGTCAGGCCCTGAACGAGAACCTTGGTGTCTTTGTTGACGAGAATGGACATCGGTCTCAGGCTCCCTTCACCGCTGCGACGATCTTCTGGGCGGCATCGTCCAGGTCATCGGCCGAGATGACGTTGAGGCCCGATTCGTTGATGATCTTCTTGCCGAGCTCGACATTGGTGCCTTCAAGGCGCACGACGAGCGGCACCTTGAGGCCAACATCCTTGACGGCTGCAATCACGCCTTCGGCGATGACGTCGCACTTCATGATACCGCCGAAGATGTTGACGAGGATGCCTTTCACCGCCGGGTCCGCCGTGATGATCTTGAAGGCAGCCGTCACCTTCTCCTTGGATGCGCCACCGCCGACGTCGAGGAAGTTTGCAGGTTCCGCACCATAGAGCTTGATGATGTCCATCGTCGCCATGGCCAGCCCGGCGCCGTTGACCATGCAGCCGATATTGCCGTCGAGCGCGACATAGGCAAGATCGTATTTCGAAGCTTCGATTTCCTTTTCGTCCTCCTCGGACGTGTCGCGCAGCGCGACCACGTCCTCGTGGCGGAAGAGCGCATTGCCGTCGAAGGAGACCTTGGCGTCGAGAACGCGAATGCGGCCGTTCTTCATGACGATCAGCGGGTTGACCTCGAGCAGGCTCATGTCCTTCTCGACGAAGGCCTTGTAGAGGATCGGGAAGAGCTTTTCGGCATCCGCCTTCGCCTCGCCATCGAGCTTCAGCGCCTTGGTAAGAACCTTCAGGTTCTCCACGGTGACACCCTTTTGCGGATCGACCGCTTCGGTGACGATCTTCTCGGGCGTGTCATGGGCAACCGTTTCGATATCCATGCCGCCCTCGGTCGAGACCACGAAGGCAACCTGACCGACGGCGCGGTCGACGAGGATCGACAGATAGAGCTCGCGGTCGATATCGGCGCCGTCCTCGATATAGAGGCGGTTGACCTGCTTGCCCGCCGGGCCGGTCTGCTTGGTCACCAGCGTGTTTCCAAGCATCTCCTTGGCATTGGTGACGACCTCTTCGACGCTCTTGGCAAGGCGTACCCCGCCTTTGGCGTCGGCGCCGAGTTCCTTGAACTTGCCCTTGCCGCGCCCGCCTGCGTGGATCTGGCTCTTGACGACATAGAGCGGTCCCGGAAGCTTCTTGGCGGCCGTCTCCGCCTCGTCCGCCGTAAAGATCGCGACACCTTCGGCGACCGGCGCCCCAAAGCTCTTCAAGAGAGCCTTGGCCTGATATTCATGAATGTTCATGGGATTGCATCCTGTCTCGCTGCGGGGAGCGGTTACTTGAGCGCCGGAGCGATGTTGATGCAGGCCTCGCAGAGGCCGGCGACTGCACCGACGGATTTTTCGAAGCCTTCCTGCTCGCTCTTGTTGAGGTCGATCTCGATGATGCGCTCGACGCCGCCGGCACCGATCACCACTGGAACGCCGACATACATGTCCTTGACGCCATACTGGCCGGAGAGATGCGCGGCGCAAGGTAGAACGCGCTTCTTGTCCTTGAGGTAGGATTCCGCCATTTCGATCGCCGATGCCGCCGGAGCGTAATAGGCCGAACCGGTCTTGAGCAGGCCGACGATCTCGGCGCCGCCGTCACGCGTGCGCTGTATGATTTCCTCGAGGCGCTCCTTGGTGCACCATCCCATCTTGACGAGGTCGGTCAGCGGGATACCTGCAACGGTGGAGTAGCGGGCGAGCGGAACCATCGTGTCACCGTGGCCGCCAAGAACGAAGGCGGTAACGTCCTGGACGGAAACCTTGAATTCCTCCGAGAGGAACAGGCGGAAACGCGCGCTGTCGAGTACGCCCGCCATGCCGACCACCATGTTCTTCGGCAGGCCGGAGAATTTCTGCAGCGCCCAGACCATGGCGTCGAGCGGGTTGGTGATACAGATGACGAAGGCGTTCGGCGCATATTTCTTGATGCCGGCGCCGACCTGTTCCATCACCTTGAGATTGATGCCGAGAAGATCGTCGCGGCTCATGCCCGGCTTTCGGGCGACGCCGGCCGTTACGATGCAGACGTCGGCGCCCTCGATCGCCGCATAGTCGCTCGCCCCGGTAAGCGAGGCGTTGAAGCCTTCCACCGGGGAGGACTGCGCGATGTCGAGGCCCTTGCCCTGCGGAATGCCGTCGGCGATGTCGAAAAGGACGATATCGCCGAGTTCCTTCAGGCCGGCGAGATGCGCCAGCGTGCCGCCGATCATTCCGGAACCGATAAGTGCGATCTTCTTGCGCGCCATGAATAAGCTTCCTTTTGAGATCCGAATAGAAGGAGCAGCGTCGCGGCGCTGAACCTCCGGATGCAAGGCATTACTCTTCAAGGGCTCGAAATTCAACACGAAATTTCGTGCGCTGTAATTTCAATCGGTTAGATGTTAAATTTCTTACGTAAACGTAAGAATATACGTCACCAAATCGTCACGAAGCCTGCCGCCGCGTCCGATGACGGCTCTGATATTCTTCGCTGCGGATCTCGATGAGGCGCGAGACGGTGCGGTCGAATTCAAAACCTTCGGTGCCTTTCTTTGCGACAAGCAGCATTTCCGGCGCCGCCGCTGCGGAGGCGAACAACCGCGCGCCTTGATCGTAGACCGTATCGACGAGATTGATGAAGCGCTTCGTTTCGTTGCGCTTGTCTGGCCCGAGGAACGGGATATGGTCGACGAAAAGCGTATCGTACCGGTCGAGAATGGCGAGATAGTCCGCCGCACCGAGCGGCCGCTCGCACAGATCGGTAAACGTGAAGCGGGCACACGAGCCGGCCGCCGCCGGGACCGGAACCGTCCTGCCCCTGATGAGGATTTCCGAAGATCCGGCAGCGCGGCCGGCGGTTTCGCGCCGCCAGGCGCTTTCCATTGCCGCATCCGCCTCCGGTCCGAGCGGATAGCGGAAGACGGGCAGGCCCGCATCCTTCTCCAGCCGGTAGTCGGTGAGGGAGTCGAGCGCCAGCACTTCGACATTCTTCCGCAGAATATCGACGAAAGGCAGGAAAAGCCCCCGATTGAGTCCGTCCTTATAGAGATTGTCCGGCTCGACGTTCGACGTGGCGACGAGAATGCAGCCTTTGGAGAAAAGCTCCCCGAAAAGTCGCGACAGGATCATTGCATCGGCGATATCCGTCACGGAGAACTCGTCAAAGCAGAGCAGCCTTGCTTCATCGATGAGGCTGGCCGCGACCGGCGGAACCGGGTCAGCCTGCTTCGTCTCGCCGTTTTTCAGTTTCTGCCGGTGCTTGTGGATGCGGTCATGCACATCGGCCATGAATTCATGGAAATGCGACCGCCGCTTGCGCCGGATCGGCACGAGATCGAAAAACATGTCCATGAGCATCGTCTTGCCTCGACCGACGCCGCCATGGATGTAAAGCCCCTTTGGCGCCGATGCCATGTCGGGCTTTCGGGCGGCGAAAAGCCAGCCGAGAGCGCTCGATTTGCGCGCCGGCCGTTGAACGACGATTTCGTTGAGGAGCCGGTCGAAATGTCGGGCCATGGCCGCCTGGGCGACGTCCCGCTTCAATTCTCCCGACGCGACAAGGGACTCCAGCCTGTCGGAAACCGCGCGTTCCGGATGTACCGAAACCCTGTCCCAATCATGTCCCATGGGTAGTGATCACCGATCCCGCCGCCGCTCAGCGGGAGAGACTTATGGGCTGTCCGGAATTCGTCGAACCGTCGAAGCGCGTATCCGCCGTCTTGTAGAGGCGGCCGATGGCATTGCCGTTACGATCCTTGAGGATGACCTGCTTGCCGGCAACTTCCCACGATCCCATGGTCGTGAGTTCCCCCACACAACCGCGGGTACCGCCGCGAGAGCCGCTACCGAGATTGGTGAGCGTCAGGAACATGTCGCAGGACGACGGGCCGCTTGCCACACGCCAGTTCCCGACCATCGATTCCTTGGTGACATCGAGGCCGGAGGCTGCAGCGGCAGGGGCCGCTCCCCCATCCGCTCCGGTTGCCATCGCCGTATCGGTCGTTCCCGGCTGCGCCGGAAATTGCGAAGTGCTGGTGGAAGGATCCGGCAACTGGCTGGATGACACCGTTCCGACAGGCGCTGCTTGAATAGGAGCCGGGGCAGGCTGCGTATCCATGCTCGACATTGAGGTTCTTTGGCATCCGGCCAGGGCAAGCGCCATCATTACACCGCCTGCCACGTGAATAATCCGCATGTCGAAACTCCCGCTTGTCCGCTTGAGATATGTGCTGCGCAACAATATCGGTCGAATTACCGTGAATCGACCACACAAACAAGTCTGGACGAAAATCCTTTGCCTTTCCAGCCCCGCATTGCATCAAATACTTGGACTCAAAGACATAAAGCTTCATTACCGCAAGCATAGAAGCTCTGCTGAGACGGCCGTTTATCGGAACGAAGCCCTATCCCCGCCATTCACGAAACAGGACGACATGTCTGCCTGAAGCATCAGCCCGCGATATTCGCGAAAGCCTATACCCGCCGCTCGACCAGCATCTTCTTGATCTCGCCGATCGCCTTTGCCGGGTTCAATCCCTTCGGGCAGGTCTGCGCGCAGTTCATGATCGTGTGGCAGCGGTAAAGCCTGAACGGGTCTTCCAGATTGTCGAGCCGTTCCCCGGTTGCCTCGTCGCGGCTGTCGATAAGCCAGCGATAAGCCTGGAGAAGCACCGCCGGGCCGAGATAACGGTCGCCGTTCCACCAATAGCTCGGACAGGAGGCCGAGCAGCAGGCGCAGAGAATGCACTCGTAGAGCCCGTCGAGCTTCAGCCGGTCCTCGTGGCTCTGCTTCCACTCCTTGGCCGGCGTCGGCGAAACCGTCTTCAGCCACGGCTCGATGGAACGGTGCTGGGCATAGAAGTTGGTGAGGTCCGGAACGAGATCCTTGACCACGGGCATATGCGGCAGCGGATAGATCTTGATCGCGCCCTTCACCTCGTCCATGCCTTTCGTGCAGGCGAGCGTATTGGTGCCGTCGATATTCATGGCGCAAGAGCCGCAAATGCCCTCGCGACAGGAACGGCGCAGCGTGAGGGTGGGATCGATCTTATTCTTGATATAGAGAAGCGCGTCGAGAACCATCGGCCCGCAATCGTCGACATCGATATAGAAGGTATCGATCGAGGGGTTCTTGCCGTCGTCCGGATTCCAGCGATAGACACGCAATTCGCGCGTGTTCGTGGCGCCTTCGGGCCTGGGCCAGACCTTGCCTTCGGTCATCTGCGAATTCTTGGGAAGGGCGAGTTCAACCATCTGCTGTTGTCCTCAGTAAACGCGAGCCTTAGGCTCGATCTTGTGGGGATCGATGCCTTCGGCAATGAGATCGGTGTGTACCGGACGGTAGTCAAGCCGCACGTCGCCGGCCTCGTTCACCCAGGCAAGCGTGTGTTTGCGCCAGTTGACGTCGTCCCGTCCGGCGAAGGGTCCTGAAGTGTAATCCTCCCGCGCATGCGAACCGCGGCTTTCCTTGCGTGCTTCGGCACCCACCACCGTGGTGATGGCATTCGCCATCAGGTTTTCCAGCTCCAGCGTCTCGACCAGGTCGGAATTCCATATCATCGACCGATCGGTGACCTTGATGTCGCCAAGCTCCTTCCAGATCGCGCTCATGCGGCGGCAGCCGGATTCGAGCGATTCCTGGGTGCGGAAGACGGCGGCGTCCTCCTGCATCGTGCGCTGCATCTTTTCACGCAGTATCGCCGTCGGCGTACCGCCATTGGCGTGGCGAAGCCGGTCGAAGCGCTCCATGATCTTCTCGCATGCCGCAATGTTGACGGCGGGGATCGCCTCGTCGCGGTCGATGACCTGGCCGGCGCGAATGGCGGCGGCACGGCCGAAGACCACGAGGTCGATCAACGAGTTGGAACCGAGGCGATTGGCGCCGTGAACCGAAGCGCAGCCCGCTTCGCCGACGGCCATCAGGCCGGGCGCAAGCCGCTCGGGATTGGCAGCGTCCGCATTCAGAACCTCGCCCCAATAGTTCGTCGGTATGCCGCCCATATTGTAGTGCACGGTCGGCAGAACCGGGATGGGTTCGCGCGTCACGTCGACGCCGGCGAAGATCTTCGCGCTCTCTGAGATACCCGGCAGGCGCTCATGCAGGACGGCCGGATCGAGATGATCGAGATGCAGGAAGATATGGTCCTTGTTCTTTCCGACGCCACGGCCCTCGCGGATTTCCAACGTCATGCAGCGTGAAACGACGTCGCGGGATGCGAGATCCTTCGCGGACGGCGCATAACGCTCCATGAAGCGCTCGCCTTCCGAATTGACCAGATAACCGCCCTCGCCGCGCGCGCCTTCGGTGATGAGACAGCCGGCACCGTAGATTCCGGTCGGATGGAACTGCACGAACTCCATATCCTGGAGCGGCAGGCCGGCGCGCGCGATCATGCCACCGCCGTCGCCGGTGCAGGTATGCGCCGACGTCGCCGAGAAATAGGCGCGGCCGTAGCCGCCTGTCGCGAGCACCACCATCTTGGCGGTGAACCGATGGATCGTCCCGTCATCGAGGTTCCAGGCAACGACGCCAGTGCAGCGCCCGTCGTCCGACATGATGAGGTCGATCGCGAAATATTCGATGAAGAATTCCGCATTGTTGCGCAGCGACTGGCCGTAAAGCGTGTGCAGGATTGCGTGTCCCGTCCGGTCCGCGGCGGCGCAGGTACGCTGCACCGGCGGACCTTCTCCGTAGTTCTGCATGTGGCCGCCGAACGGACGTTGGTAGATCTTGCCCTCTTCGTTGCGCGAGAATGGAACGCCGTAATGCTCCAGCTCGTAGACCGCCTTCGGCGCTTCCATGGCAAGATACTGCATGGCGTCGACATCGCCCAGCCAGTCAGATCCCTTCACGGTGTCGTAAAGATGCCACTGCCAGCTGTCAGGCGTCATATTCTGGAGGCTGGCCGCGATGCCGCCCTGCGCTGCCACGGTGTGGGAGCGTGTCGGGAAAACCTTGGTGATGCAGGCGGTCTTGAGACCCTGTTCGGCCATGCCGAGCGTCGCGCGCAGGCCCGCGCCGCCCGCGCCGACCACCACCACATCGAATGCGTGGTCGACATAGGTGTAGGCTTTGCCGTTCGAAGCAGGTGATGAGATCGATGCCATGTCTAGTTTATCCCGCGAATGCGATCTTCAGAACGGCGAAGAGACAGAGGCCGCCGACGAAGAGCGAGAAGAAGGCGTTGAGGATCAGCGCGGTGACCTTCAACCCTTCCGAATGGACGTAGTCCTGGATGATTTCTTCCATGCCGAGCCTCATGTGAATGATGCTCGCGACGACCGTCAGAGCGGTGATGACCGAGACGAAAGGATTGGCGAGTGCCGCTACGACGTCTTCATACGGCCGTCCCGCGTAGAGGATCAGGAAGACGATATAGAAAATGAGGAGCGGCACGAGGGCGATCGACGTCGTGCGGACGCGCCAGAAATGATCGGTGCCGGATTTCGCCGAGCCGAGGCCGCGAACCTTGTTGAGCGGAGTGCGCATATCCATCAGAAATACCTCTCAGACGCGCATGAGCAGGACGATCGCCCAGATCAGCAGCGTCAGAGCGACCGATGCGACCAGGCTCAGCACCGCGAGCTTGTTGGCGAAATGCTTTTCATATCCGAGCCCCACATCCCAGAGGATGTGTCGCAAGCCGCCCAGCATGTGATGGATGAGCGCCCAGGTATATCCGAAAAGCACGATCTGGCCGATGATCGTGCCGAAAAGCCAGTTCACCTGATTGAAGTATTCGACGCCGGATGCGGCAGCGATCAGCCAGGCTGCAACGAGGATCGTTCCGACATAGAGCGCACCACCGGTGATTCGGTGGACGATGGACATCGCCATGGTCGGTACGAATTTGTAGATCTGAAGGTGCGGCGAGAGCGGCCGGTTTTTGGTGACATTCGTCATTAGAGCCTCACGGAACCCCGGAAAGCAGTTGGAAAACTGGAACGAAATTATCCGGAATTACCTAATGTTTGCGCATTGCAGTAGCGATTGCGACGTTTAATCACCAGAGGGCGCTACGACAAGTGTCATTGCAGTGCAAAATCGATTTAATCGATTAGCGGTTGAAGCGCCTGCGGGCCGGCCTTCGCGAATCTCTGAATAATCATCACGTTGCCCGAATTCAGCACGTGACATTTCCGGGCCGGGCCCTCAGACTGCGTTAATGATTTCTTAACCGCGCGCATGAGGACCCTCTCGATGGTTGCACCTGCGAAAATCGCTGTCGGACTGCTGGCGGCCGGTATCGCGCTTATTGCTCCGGCCATATCTCCCGGCATCGCCGGAGATCGATTCCACGATGGCTATCGGCATGCCGACAGGGGCTTTCCTGCGGTCGATACGCGTCTTCCTACCCGTGTTCCCGGCATCGGCACCTTCGCAGGCGGCTTTGCCGCGGTGCGCGATCCCGGAAACGGCGTCTATTTTCATATTGAGGGAACAAAACGGCAGCAGATGGCGGAAGCCACGCTCCTTGCTCCCGTTGCCAAGATCATCACGGTTTCCTCCGATGGAAGCGGCAGCGGCTGCTCCTGGGAAGCGGGCGTCTGCGTCATCCGCCCCTGACCCGCGAGGGCCGGATCATGCCGGCGGAAAACGCCAGACCGTGGTCTTCTTGACTTCGCTGTCTTCCAGGGCGCGTGTCACCGGAACTTCGTAGGTGGCGAGCGCCTGCATCCTTTCCCGCGGACAGTAGGAACGCCCGGGATCGCCGACCAGGATCTCCGCGCCGCGCGCAGCAAGTGCCTCGAACCATGGCACGAGTGCATCGGCAAAGCCCTTGTCGTAGAAGACGTCTCCCGCCAGCACGACGTCCCAGCCATCGTCAGAACCGACAAGATCCGCACCGCAGAAGTTTATATCGACGCCATTCAGCGCGGCGTTCAGGCCAATGGCGGTCGCACACCAGGGGTCGATGTCGGACGCAACGACGGATGCGGCGCCGGATTTCTTCGCCGCAATGGCGACGAGACCGGAACCGCTGGCAAAATCCAGGACGCTCGTCCCGGAAACCAATTCCGGTCTGTCGAGAATATGCCTCGCCAGCCCCTGGCCGCCTGCCCATGCAAAGGCCCAGAAGGGTGGCGGCAGGCCGATTTCCTCCAGTTCCTCTTCGGTCTTCAGCCAGAGCTCGTGCGCCTCGCTGGCAAGATGCAGCCGTATTTCCGGCACATGCGGCGGCGCGAGAATGCCGGTGTTGGCAAGAATGAACTGTGCCGGATCGGTCTTCACGAGGAGACGGTCAGATCGAAGCCGGATCGAGACCGCCCATGCGGCAGACCTCGGCCCATTCCTCGTCGGTGACCGGCTGTACGGAGAGCCGCATCGACGTGACGAGCGACATGTTTGCAAGCTTCGGATTGGCCTTGACGTCCTTCAACGAAACCGGCGTCGGCATGTCGCGGACCGCGCGAATATCGACGCAGTCCCAGCGCGCATCACCGCCGGCCGTCGAATCGGGATGGGACAACGCGCAGACCTCCACGATGCCGACGATCTCGAGCCCCTCGTTGGAGTGATAGAAAAAGCCTTTTTCGCCGATCTTCATTGCCCGCATGTTGTTGCGCGCCAGGTAATTGCGCACGCCGGTCCATTCGGTGCCCTTTTCGCCTGCGTCCTTCTGCTGCTGCCAGGACCAGGAGGCGGGTTCGGATTTATAGAGCCAATGCGCCATTCTCAGGTCTCCGGATTGTTGAAGACCCAGTTCCAGGGCTTGATCTCGACATGCGAGAAGAGGCCCGCCTTGGCGTAGGGATCAGCAGCAGCGATCGACCGTGCCTCTTCGAGCGAATTCGCCTTCACCACCACGAGGCTGCCGTTGGGCTTGCCGTCGTCGCCGAGAAAGGGCCCGGCGAATTTCAGCGTGCCTGCAGCGTTGATCTCGTTCAGCCAAGCGACATGTTCCGGCCGCGTGTCCATCCGAAGCTGCAATCCGCCGGGCTTGTCGGTGCAGAGAAATGCGTAGAGCATCGTTGTTCCCTTTCCAGTCATTCCTGTGTGATAGGCCGCATCATCAGTTTGCCGATGGCGGCATTCACGTCGAGTTTGCCGTCGATGATCGCGGCGACGGCGTCGGTTATCGGCATATCCACGCCGAGCTTCGCCGCGACCTCTGCGGCGACGGAAGCGGCAAAAGCTCCTTCCACGAGATCGCCGGACCAACTTTCGGCGGTTCCGCTCCGGCCGAGTGCGATGCCGAAGCGCAGATTGCGAGACTGATGGCTCGTGCCGGTGAGCACCAGATCCCCGAGGCCGGATAGACCGGTGACAGTCGAAGCCTCTCCGCCATGAGCGGTGACGAAGCGGGACATTTCGGCCAGCCCGCGCGAGATCAGCGCAGCGCGGGCGGAATCCCCGAGTCCTGCCCCTTCGACGATGCCGCAGGCGATCGCCAGCACGTTTTTCAGCGCGCCGCCGAGCTGCACCCCGACACGATCGGCCGAGGCATAGAGCCGGAAGGTAGGGCCGGAAAGGGCATGGGCGAGCACCGAGGCCTGTTCCTGCGTCGCAGCCGCGATCACCATTGCAGTCGGCAACCGCCGCGCGATATCGGCGGCAAAGCCGGGGCCGGAAAGAACCGCGATATGTTGGCCGGCAAGCTCCTCCGACAGGACGTCGGTGAGCAGGCATCCGCTCGCCTTTTCCATGCCCTTGGCACAGACGATGACAGACGCGCCGTCGGAAAGAAAGCCCGACAGCTGCAGCGCAGCCTCGCGCTGCGCCTGCGATGGCATCGCGAAGAGCACGATCTCCGCCCCGCAAAGGATGGACAGATCCTCCGTCGCCGACAGCCGTGCGGAAAGATCGATGCCCGGAAGAACTGCCTCGTTGCGGCCCGTCTCCCGGATCTCCCGTACGGTATCCGCGCGGCGGGCAAGCAGCGTCACTTCGCTGGCGGACGTATCAGCCGTCACGGTGGCAAGCGCCGTACCGAAAGCGCCCGCGCCGACCACCACGATCCTGCCTTGCCCGCTCACGCCTTGGCACCTCTCTTGCCGGAGCCGAGAACCGCAATCGCCTCGCTGTCGAGCGGCCAGCGCGAACGCGGCGCGACGGACAGATCGTCCCCGCCGAAGCCGGACGCCATGCGCTCAAGACCGGCCCAGGCGATCATGGCGGCGTTGTCGGTGCACAGGGCATGCGGCGGAGCGATGAACCGGAAGCCGTTTCCGGCACAGAGTTCCAGGAGCGTTTCGCGCAGCACCCGGTTTGCCGCAACGCCGCCAGCGACGACCAGGACCGGCTCGGCGATCTGCGGAAACTCCCGCTTGAAGCGCTCCAGTCCGCGGCCGATACGGTCCTTGAGCGTCCGCGAAACCGCCCTCTGGAACGAGGCGCAGATGTCGGCAACATCCTGCTCCGTGATCGGTTCGAGCGACTGGGCGGCCTGACGCACCGCTGTTTTCAATCCCGAGAAGGAAAAGTCCAGACGCGCCTCGCCGACAAGCGGCCGGGGAAAGACGAACCGGTCCGGATTCCCGCTCATCGCCGCCCGCTCGACCGCCGGGCCACCCGGATAGGGAAGGCCGAGAAGCTTTGCCGTTTTGTCGAAAGCCTCTCCCAGCGCGTCGTCGATCGTCGTCCCCCAGCGCTCGTAATCGTCGACGCCGCGGACAAGCACGAGCTGCGTATGACCACCCGAGACGAGCAGCATGAGATAGGGAAACGCGATGCCGTCGGTCAGCCGCGCCGTCAGCGCATGGCCTTCGAGATGATTGACGGCATAGAGCGGCTTGCCGGTCGCACGCGCTATCGCCTTTCCGGTCATCAGCCCAACGATTAGACCGCCGATCAACCCGGGACCGCTGGTCGCGGCGATCGCGTCTACATCGGCCAGGCGGAGACCTGCCCGCAAAAGCGCTTCGGAAATGAGGCTGTCCAAGGCTTCGACATGCGCGCGGGCGGCAATTTCGGGGACTACGCCGCCATAGAGGCTGTGCTCTTCGAGCTGGCTCAGCACGACCTCGCCTAAAATCGTCCCCTTTCCTGCATCATCACGGGCGACGATGGCAGCGGCCGTTTCGTCGCAGCTCGTTTCGATGCCAAGGATGATCTTCTGGGGTGACATGTAGCACGCTGGTTGATTGCGATGGCCGCGAAAGCCGGTTACGAGAACTCCCGGTAACAATGGATCAAGGCGGATGCAAACAAAACCTTTCAGGATCGGCACGCGCGGCAGCCCGCTCGCTCTGGCGCAGGCCCATGAGACGCGCTACCGGCTGATGGCAGCGCATGGCCTGCCCGCGGAGATGTTCGAGATCGTGAGCCTGTCCACGAAGGGCGACCGCATTACCGACCGGTCGTTGGCGCTGATTGGCGGCAAGGGCCTTTTCACGGAGGAAATCGAAGCGCAACTCGCCTCCGGCGAGCTCGATTTCGCCGTGCACTCCTCCAAGGACATGCCGACGCGCCTGCCGGACGGCCTGCATCTTTCCGCATTCCTGCCGCGTGAGGATATCCGCGATGCCTTCATCGGGCGAAGCGCACCCCGTCTTGAGGAGCTCGCGCATGGCGCGACTGTCGGTTCGGCTTCCCTGCGTCGTCAGGCATTGATCCGTCGCTTGCGGCCCGACCTGAACGTGGTCGTGTTTCGCGGGCAGGTCGACACCCGTCTGCGGAAGCTGGGAGAAGGGCAGGCGGATGCGACGCTTCTTGCGCTTGCCGGGCTGAACCGCTTGAGAAAAGCAGACGTTGCGACCGAGATTCTCGATCCGGTCCGCTTTCCGCCCGCTCCGGCCCAGGGCGCCATCTGCATCGAAAGCCGCATCGGCGACCGGCGTATCGACGATCTTCTCTCTGCGATCGACCATGGGGAGACCCATCGGACCGTAACCTGCGAACGGGGCTTCCTTGCCACGCTGGACGGCTCCTGCCGGACGCCGATAGCCGGCTATGCAGTCTTGGAAGGGGAACGGCTCCGCTTCCGGGGCATGATCCTGACGCCCGACGGCAGCCGATATCACGAAATTGTCGTTGAAGGAGAGGCCTCGCAGGCCGAGGCACTGGGACAGAAGGCAGGCACGCTCATTCGCGAAAAGGCAGGCACGGCCTTCTTCGAGAGCTGGGTTTGAGATGCGCGTTCTCGTCCTGCGCCCGTATCCTTCCGCGCAGAGGACCGCAACGAAGCTCATCGAGATGGGGCACGAGGCAATCTTGGTTCCGCTGACGGAAGCACACCACGACATGCAGGCCGTTCGCGCCGCGCTTGCCGATCCATATCGCGCGATCGTGATCACCAGCGCGGAAGCCGTACGGTCGCTGCCCCCGGCGGGTGAGCTTGGCCCTCACCTGCAGAAAAAACTCTTCGCAGTGGGGCCCGCATCGGCGGAAGCGGCCAGGAGTGCGGGATTCCAGGCCGTCTTCGCGTCCTATGGGAGCGGACGCGAACTGGCCGACCTGATAGCCGATCACTACAGCGATAAAGAAGCGCTGCGAGAACCGATCCTTTATCTCGCCGGCACCCCACGAGCGTCCGGCTTCGAGGAAAGGCTTAGGGAACATCAAATTTCGTTTCGAACGGTGGAAGCCTATCGCATGGAACCGATTGTGCCGCCCTCCGTGCAGCTACACATCCTGAATACGGGAGAAGCACCGGATGCCGTTCTCTTCTATTCACGCGAAGCGGTGCGTCTCTTCTTCGACCTTCCCGCAGTCCGGCAGGATTTGCACCGCTGGACCGATACGCGGTTTCTCTGCATCAGCGCCAATGTGGCCGCGGCCGTCCCGGAACGCTTTTCCGCTTCGGCGGTTGTCTCCTGCGCAGCGAACGAGGAGAGCCTTCTGGCGCTGCTTTAATGTTAAAATAAGCCGAGGGGCTTTTCCTGCCACTGTTCACTGTCTAGGTTTATTGCACTGCATTCCACATCGAGGAGACCGCCATGGAACCGGAAACCCCGCCACGCCGAAAGAAAGCCGGCCGGGAACCCGTGACGATCGATCTTGATGCCGCGCCTGCGACGGCCAGCAACGAAGCGGTAGCCGATCCGGCGCCGCAATCGGAGGAAATGCAGACGGAAAAGGCCGACGATCCTATTGTGAAGGAAGCCGACCGTGAGGCCGAGGAGATATCCGCGGATGCCGAGGCTCGTTACGAACCGGACAACACGGCCGGTGCGAACGAAACACAGGAGCCTCCGTCGGTCGCGCCGGCGTCCGGGAATTCTCCACGCCAGACAGGCAGTGCCGGCGCTTTCGCAGCCGGCATTCTGGGCGGCCTGATTGCGCTCCTCGGCGCGGGAAGCCTGCAATATGGCGGTTATCTGCCATCCCTCGGGCCGCAACAGAGCGACAGCGCAGTTGCCCTTGCGGGGGAAGTCGAGGCCCTGAAGGCGCGGCTTGCGGAAATTCCTGCCACGCCCCCGGCGATCGATCTGCAGCCGTTGGAAGAGCGTGTCGCCAATCTCGAATCTTCACTTGCCTCCTCGCAGCCCTCCGGCACCTCTCCCGAGACACTGCAAACGCTCTCTACGCTGGAGACGGCTGTCGCGAAGCTTGATTCCGACGTGACGGCGCTGCGCGAGGAACTGGCAACGACGGCCCGCACAAGCAACGAAGCCGAGGCAAGGCTGACGGAGCGGCTGAGCGCGGCCGAGCAGAAGCTGGACGAACCTCGAAGCGATATCGAAATGGCGCGCGCCGTCTCCGCGACCGCCCTCAAGACGGCGATCGATCGCGGAGGCCCTTACCTTGCCGAGCTCGACGCTTTCGCCAGCGTCTCTCCGGACGATCCTTCCATTCCGGCATTGCGCGAGCATGCAGCGGTGGGAGTGTCCGCCCGGTCCGATCTCATACGGGATTTCCCCGATGCCGCCGACCGGATCCTCTCCGCCATCCATCAGCCTGATGGGGACCAGGGCATCATCAACAGGCTGATGACGAGTGCGGTCTCTTCGATCCGGATTCGTCCGGTCGGCAGCGTCGAAGGCGATACGCCGGAGGCGACTGTCGCGCGCATGGAGAACAAGCTGCAGAACGGCGACTTCAAGGGCGCTCAGCTCGAATGGCAGACGCTGCCTGAGAATGGCCGCAACGCCGCTTCCGAATTCAAGGCCGCCCTGGACCAGAGAATCGCCGTCGAGGATCTGATCGGCAAGGTGGTATCCGGTGCTGTCGCCACAAGCCGCAATCAGGTTGGGGAGTAAGTGCCGATGATTCGCATACTCGTCTTCGCACTGCTCGTCCTTGGGCTCGGCGCCGGCTTTGCCTGGCTTGCCGACCGTCCCGGCGAACTCTCTGTCATATGGCAGGGCCAGCGCGCGGACATGAGCTTGATGGTTGCGGCAACGCTGATCGTCTCCCTTGTTGCCGCCATCATGTTCGTCTGGTGGCTGATACGCTCCATCCTGACCTCGCCGTATGCGATCCAGCGTTACTTTCGCGCCCGCAAGCGCGATCGCGGCTATCAGGCGCTTTCCACGGGCCTCATAGCCGCAGGCGCCGGTGACGCCGCACTCGCACGCAAGATGCATGCCCGCACGAAGGGGTTGCTCAGCGCCGATCAGGAGCCTTTGATCCACCTTCTGGAAGCGCAGGCAGCGCTGATCGAGGGCCGCCACGACGACGCGCGCCAGAAATTCGAGCAGATGGTCGACGACCCGGAAACGCGCGAGCTCGGACTACGCGGTCTCTACCTGGAAGCCCGCCGCCTTGGCGCCGGCGAAGCGGCGCGGCAATATGCCGAACGCGCAGCCGAGAAGGCCCCCCAACTGCCCTGGGCTGCGGAGGCGGCCCTGGAATATCGCTCCAAGGCCGGCGACTGGGACGAGGCACTGCGCCTCCTGGACCAGAACCGGCCGTCCAGTGAAAGCGACAGAAAACAGCTTGAACGGAGGAAAGCCGTTCTGCTGACTGCTCGGGCCGGGGCAAAACTCGACGCCGATCCGAAAGGCGCCCGTGACGATGCGCTTGCCGCTCTCAAGAACGCCGAGGATTTCGTCCCTGCCGGTCTCATCGCGGCAAAGGCCTATCTGCGCGAGGATAATCTTCGCAAAGCCGCCTCGGTCCTGGAAAAGCTATGGAAGTCCGATCCCCACCCGGAAGTCGCTAAGCTTTATGTGCGTGCCCGCAGCGGAGATTCTGCGATCGACCGGCTGAAACGTGCGGAAAAGCTCGAAGCCATGCGCCCCAACAATGCCGAAGCGCTCTTGGCCGTAGCGGAAGCTGCCCTGGAAACCCGTAACCTGACGCTGGCACGCAGCAAGGCCGAAGCAGCGGCACGGCTTTCGCCTAGGGAAAGCGCCTTCCTCCTGCTCGCGGATATCGAGGATGCGGAAACCGGCGATCAGGGCCGCATCCGGCATTGGATGAACCAGGCGCTTAAGGCTCCCCGCGATCCCGTCTGGACGGCGGACGGAGTTGTCTCCCAGGAGTGGATTCCGGTGTCGCCGGTGACAGGCAAGCTCGACGCTTTCGAATGGAAGACTCCTGTCAACCAGTTGGGAGGTCCCGTGGAGGAAGGTTCCGCAAACCCTGCGGAGGAAGCCATCCGTACATTGCCGCCGGTCGTAACATCTGCCAAGCCGGCCGAACCGAAGCCGGCGACTGCAGCGCCGGACCGCAAGGCGGGGGTTATAGCCATAACCCCGACACCCGTCGCACCGAAGGATATGTCGCAACCGGTCGTCACCATCGCGACGGAAAGAACCGCCGCATCGTCAGGGAAAAGCGAAGAGGAAGCGAAACCCTATTTCGGTCTTCCGGACGATCCCGGAGTGAAGGACGAAGCGAAGAAGGACGGCACGTCGGGTTTCAGGTTATTCTGATCAAGGAAAAGGGGCTGTGGGGCCAAATATGTTCGAACGCTTGCAGCAGTTTCTCGCGGGTCTTTCCGGCTCGGGCTCGCGGCCGAGCCTTGCGGCCACCGATCCGCGTATCGCCGTCATGGCGCTTTGTATCCAGGTGATGGAAGCCGACGGAAAGGTCCTCGAGGTCGAGAAAACGGCCTTGCGCGCACGCTTCAAGGAACACTACGACCTGTCCGATTCGGAACTGAATGCGGTGATTGCCGCGGGCACCAGTGCTGAAAGCGAAGCCATCGATTTCTTCCGCTTCACCTCCGAGCTGAAGCGCCAGCTCACCGAGGAACAAAGGGTCGACCTTATCGGATTGCTTTGGGAAATCGTCTATGCCGACGGCGAGCGCAGCGAGATGGAAGACCATGCGATCTGGAGGATCGCCGATCTTCTCGGCGTATCCGGACGCGAGCGGATCATGAAACGTCAGGAAGTTGCCGGAAGAGTTGGAGAGACCGGCGGGAGCGAGGAGGGCCAGGACGCCTGAGACGATGCAAAATTCAGGAAATCCGCAGGAAAGGCAGCCCGTTCTGATCGTCCTGCATCAGGAGACCTCAAGCGCTGGTCGCGTCGGGCAGATCCTGCAGCAGATGGGCTTTCCGCTCGACATTCGCAGGCCCGTCCTGGACGATCCTCTGCCCGAAAGCCTCCGTCATCATGCCGGCGCAGTCGTCTTCGGCGGACCGATGAGCGCCAATGACGATCTGGATTACGTCAAGCGTGAAATCGACTGGCTTTCCGTCCCCCTTTCGGAAAATCGGCCCTTTCTCGGGATTTGCCTCGGAGCGCAGATGCTCGTGCGTCATCTCGGCGGGGCGGTCGGCCCGCATGTCGACGGCCTGACCGAGATCGGCTGGTATCCGCTCAGAGCGACCGAGAATGGCAACGCCCTCATGCCGTGGCCGGAAATGGTCTATCAGTTTCACCGCGAAGGTTTCACGCTTCCGGCCGGAGCGACCTTGCTTGCAACCGGGGAGCACTACGAGAACCAGGCGTTCCGATACGGCGGCAATGCCTGGGGCATCCAGTTTCACGGCGAACTGACACTTGCGATGATGCACCGGTGGGTCGTTCGCGGCGCGCACCGTTTCGAACTGCCCGGCGCTCAGGTCGGCCGGGCGCATATCGATGGCCGCCTCATCTACGATGCCGCACTTCGGCTATGGATGACTGCCTTTCTCGATCGCATCTTCCAGAGCGACTGAGGCCCGCGCAATTCGTCGGGCGTCCAGCGCGTGATCAGCGTCTCGCGCCCATAAAAGATCGATGAGGCCGAGCGAAAAGGCGCTTCGGGTGATATCGTATATCTGCAGGCGGCATACCGGAACGCGACGAAAACGGTCAGCTTCCGAGCTGGCGGGCATGGGCAGCGGCTTTCCGAGAAAAGGCGATCTGCAACGGCACGCATTAAACATGTTTGGCAACAGCCGGATAGAGCGCACTTGCTGCTTTGCGCGCCAATGTCTACATGTCAGCGCGGAACAAATTGGAGAACACAATGATAGCGGTCATCAACACCCTATTGTTCATCATCAGCATCGCGTGGTTTCTGGTCATCGCATCGGCGATCTTTTCCTGGCTCTACGCGTTCAACGTCATCAATGCGAACAATCAGGTGATCGCCACGATCGGCCGTGCCCTTTATCAATTGACCGAGCCGATATACCGGCCGATCAGGCGGTTCCTGCCGAATTTCGGCGGCGTCGATCTTTCGCCTCTCGTCGTTCTGGTCATCCTGTTCTTCCTGGAGCAGGTGATCCGCACCGTGCTCGTTCCTGCCGCGTTGGGCATGTAACCGCTTGAATGCCGATACGTCATCGGGTCGAAGCGCCATCCGACGTTGCGACGACCATGTCCGATTGACGGTGCGCCTCACGCCGAATGGCGGCCGCGACGCAATCGACGGCTTCGAGACCGGCGCCGACGGGATAGCGTATCTCAAGACAAGGGTGAGCGCCGTTCCGGAGAAGGGGCATGCCAATCGTGCATTGATCGCCCTCATCGCTGGAATAACCGGCGTATCCAGGAGCTCGGTCTCGCTCGTAAGCGGCGATACGCAGAGAAAGAAAATCCTCCGGATCGACGGCGACCCGGAGGATTTGATTGCAAGGCTCGAAGTGCTTTAAACCTTTGTCGTTATCGCAAAACCGCAGCGCACTTTTGCGCGACATGCATTGGCTCAGGCTTCCTTCGCTTTTGCGCGCTCGACCGCTTCCTTGATAAGTTCCTTGGCGCTCTCGGCGTCCTTCCATCCGAAGATCTTCACCCACTTGCCGGGCTCCAGATCCTTGTAATGCTCGAAGAAATGCTCGATCTGCTTCAGCGTGATGTCAGGCAGGTCGGTATAGGTATGCACCTTCTCGTAGCGCAGCGTCAGATGCGGCGACGGAACGGCGATGATCTTCTCGTCCTTGCCGGAATTGTCCTCCATCATCAGCACACCGATCGGGCGCACGTTGATCACGCATCCGGGCACCAGCGGACGGGTGCTGGCGATCAGCACGTCGATCGGATCGCCATCCTCGGAAAGCGTGTGCGGGACAAAACCATAGTTCCCGGGATAGGTCATCGGCGTGTAGAGGAACCGGTCGACCACGAGCGTTCCGGCATCCTTGTCCATCTCGTACTTGATCGGATGGCCGCCGACCGGAACCTCGACGATGACGTTGACGTCTTCCGGCGGGTTCTTGCCAATGGAGATTGCATCGATACGCATGAGCGCTCCCTGAAATGCGGTGGATTTCGCGCGCTTCGATAAAGCGAATCCTGCTGCGACGCAACACGACTCTTTGTGGCAACGGCAAAAAGGAAGCGATTTGTCCATTCGCCGAAGCGGTCTCATCGGGTTCGTACGGCTTTTTTGGCGATCTCCGGCGAAGCCGCCGCCGCCATCTTGACGGCTTCCGTCAAAGCGACTGGAATGCAGCGTTCATTCTCGGGGATTTTCATGACGGCATCCATGCTTTTCGGCGCATTTCTGGCCGCGCTCCTTTACATCCTCATACCCGGCCCGGCCTTTCTTGCCCTGCTCGGAATCGGCGCGGGACAGGGGCGCAAGGCAGGCGCGCTCTTCATGGGCGGTCATCTCGCGGGCGACCTGCTCTGGTCGGCTCTTGCGCTTGTCGCCATCGTCGGGGCGAAGACGATCGGCACCGTAGTCTTCGATGTTCTGGGTCTTCTGTGCGGCATTTATCTCGCCTGGATCGGCTGGACGGCGCTCCGGTCCAAGCCTCGCGGCGACGGCCGCGCGATGCTGGTCGTGGAGCGCCCATTGCGGCGGGGACTGATTTTCGGCCTTACCAATCCGAAGGGTTATCCGGTGGCACTTGCGACCTTCACCGCCCTTCTGGCGAGTTCCTCCAATGCGCTCGATTTCGAGGCGCTGCCGATGCTTCTGGGCGTTTCCTTCTGCGGTTTCCTGATCGCCGACGTCATTCTGATCGCCATCATCGGAGCCGCCGTCGTCCGCCGTTTCTATCGTCGCCATGAACTTGCGATCGTACGCATGTCCGGCCTGCTCTTCATGGGATTTGCGGCGCAAGCAATCTGGCATGCAGCTCCGGGCCTTCTCGGCTGGCGCAAGAGCTGAATTCAGGCCGTATCTTCCGGAAACGTCACGATCGCGCGCAAGCCTTTGCCGCTTGTCCCTGTGGCCAGCGTGAGCCGGCCACCAAAGAGCTCGGCGATCTCCTCGACGATCGGGAGCCCGAGGCCCATGCCCGGCGCATTGCTGTGATCCCCCCGGGCGAAGCGTTGCCGAACCGTCGCGTAATGCTCCGGCGCAATGCCCGGCCCGTTATCCTCGACTTCGAGACGGGTTTCATCGCAGGACAGCACGCGAACCGTCACCTCCGCCCCATGGCCGGCATAGGCGATCGCGTTCTCGACCAGATTGCGCAGCAGTTCCTCGAAAAGAAGCGGCTCGGCCCTTACCCAGGTCGGATCTCCGCCCTCGTAACCGAGATCGATATCGGCCTCGCCGGCCCTCGGCACATAATCCGCGGTAATCCGCTGAGCCAGCGCCGCGATATCGATCTGCAAAAGCGGCTGCCTGTTGCCGGATCCTGCCGCGTCGACCTTCGCCATCAAAAGCAGTTGCGCCAGGATGCGTTCCGCATGGCCGACCGCACCGTCCCCCTTGCGGGCGGCGGCCTGCGCCTCCTCCAGCGTTTGCGCGCGGGAGGCGAGCGCCAGCTGTGTGCGGATGATGGCGAGTGGCGTCCGCAGCTGATGACTGGCATTTCCGGAGAAATGGCGCAGCGCATCGAGCGCCGACTGCAGCCGCACCATGAAGGAGTTCACCGTCTCTACCAACCCTTGTACTTCGCGCGGAACCGTCTGCTCGATAGGATGGAGATCGTCAGGGCTACGCTCCGCGATCGCATCTCCAAGGCGATAGAGCGGCTTTAGGGAGACCGTCACCGCAATCCAGACGATTGCAGCCGCCCCCGCAATCATCAAGCCCAGACGCAGCGCCGAACGCAGCAGGATCGCCTCCGCCAGATCGCGGCGCGCTATCGTCGTTTCGGCGACCGTCACTACAAAGGGCACGGAGTTGATGCCGGTGGAGGCGGAGCGCTGCAGCGCCGCGACGCGGATGGGTTCGCCGCGGAACGTAGCATCCGCATAGACCGTTCCCGCCGGCATGTCGCCGATCGAGGGAAGCGCCTGATAGCCGGTGATGAAAGTGCCCGGCGGTCCGTCGACGCGATAGAAGACGCGATCCTGGGCCGCCGAGGTGAGCATTTCGAGGGCGACGTAGGGAATGTCGACCTCCAGCGAACCGTCTTCGGCGACGATCACCCGCTCGGCAATCGCAAGTGCCGAGCCGGCAAGCACACGGTCCGAGACCGTATTTGCGGTCTTGACCGCCTCGCGATAGGTATCCACGAGCGCCAGAACGCCGATGGCGGCGGTCGATATCAACAGCCAGAAGAGAAGTTGCCGACGCAGCGACGTTGTGGTTGTCCGGGTCAAGCCGAAGTCGCCTTGTCGAGATAATAGCCGATGCCTCTCGCTGTGCGAACGGTCAGGCCGAAGGGCGCCAGCCTTTTCCTTAGCCGGCTTACATATTGCTCGATGGCATTCGCGCTCAGGTCGTCGTCGAAAGCGGCCAGCGACTGCATGATGGCCTCCTTTGCCACCACCTTCCCCGCCCGCAAGAACAGAATTTCGAGCAGGCCGAGTTCGCGCGCAGGAATATCGAGCGGGGTCCCCTCTGCCGAAAAGGTGCGGCTGTTGAGGTCGAGATCGACGCCACCATAGCTGATCGCCGCGGAGCGAAGTCCCGCCTGGCGGCGAAGCAGCATGCGGACCCGCGCCTCGAACTCGGAAATGTCGAAGGGCTTGATCATGTAGTCGTCGGCCCCGAGATCGAGACCCCTCACCTTCTCTTCCGAGCTGCCGCGCGCGGTAAGGATCAGCACCGCCGCCTTGTTCTGGCGGGCGCGCATGGCGCGCAGAACCTCGATTCCGTCCATCTCCGGCAAATTGAGATCGAGAATGACGAGATCGAAGGCTTCGGTGGCGATGACGGCGTCGGCAGAGGCGCCGTCATGCACGACGTCGACGGCATGACCGGTCCCGCGCAGGATGGCCGAAAGCCCGTCGGACAGGGCGATATTGTCCTCCACCAGCAGAATACGCAATCGTATGCTTCCCCTTGTGCGGCCAGATTACCGTGCGTGAACAGGCTTGTCACGGGCGCAGAAGAGCCGCTTGTGCCAATCCTGCTGGTCGGGCATTCTCCTTCTCATGCGCTGTCTTTTCACTCTGTTGCTCCTGCTCTGTCCCGGTTGGGGACTGGCCGCATCGACCGTCTATCCGGCGCATTCCGGCGAGGCGGGCACTCCGACGCTCGTCGTCTATTCGTCCCTCGACGAACCCCTTGCGCGGCCGATGATCGAAGGGTTTCAGCGGGCTAACCCAGACATTGCCGTGCGCTATGAGGAAATGTTGACCGGCGAGGTCTACGACCGGATCGTCCGGGAAACGGATGCCGGCCGGAAGACGGCCGATTTCGCCTTTTCCTCGGCGATGGACCTGCAGGTCAAGCTCAGCAACGACGGCTACGCGCAACGTAGCGATCTGCCGATGAGCGATCACTGGCCGGAATGGGCGAACTGGCGCAACACCGCCTATGCCCTGACTTTCGAGCCCGCCGTCTTCGTCTATCACAAACCGAGCTTCGAAGGGAAAAGTCCGCCGGCATCGCGCTCCGAGTTCGTGGACTATCTCGAGCGGCAGGGCGATGCCGTATTCGGGCGGATCGGAACCTATGACATAGAACGTTCCGGTGTCGGCTTCCTGTTCATGGCCCGCGACCAGGAACAGTTCGGCGACATCTGGTCCGTCGTGCGCGCCATGGGAGCTGCTGGCGTCAAGCTCTATTCGACCAGTTCCGCCATTCTGGAACGGGTGGCCGATGGCCGCTTCGTGCTTGGCTACAATATTCTCGGTTCCTACGCCGCCGACTGGGCATCGCGCCATCCCGATGTCGGGATCGTGCTTCCGAAGGATTATACCGTCGTCATGTCTCGTATCGGCCTCGTGCCGCAGGCTGCCGCTTCACCGGATCTCGGCCGCCGCTACCTGTCCTTCTTCATGTCGAAGGAGGGCCAGACAGTCATGGCGCGCGAATTGCAGATCGCCGCTGTGAGTCCGGACGTGGGCGGGGAAAATACCGCGAACACGATGCGCGAGATGCTGGGAACGCAGCTGAAACCGGTTCCCGTCAGTCCCGGACTGATGGTCTATCTCGATCAGGTGAAGCGAGCCCGCTTGATTTCGCACTGGAATCAGGTCCTCAGGACCCAGTGATGACCAACAGGCGCATTTTGCCGCCTTTCGTGATAGGATGTCAGGTAAATGTCAGCTTGCTGTGGTGGTTTGGGGTACTCGTGTCCGTGGAGGCGGATCGGGAGCCCCGGGAGGAGACCCGCCGAAACCGGCTTCGGAACATAATAGTTCCGCCTGCATGACGATCAGGTGTCTTCCTTCCTCAAGAATTTAACGATGCGCGGTATCCGCGCCTGAAGGAGGACATATCTTGAAGCAGTTCGTTCTGGCATCCATTCTCGCGGGCGCGCTGGCGCTTCCGTCTTTTGCCGCCGACTACACCGTGATCGCACCCGCCGCCCCGGGCGGCGGCTGGGACCAGACCGCCCGCACCATTCAGACCGTGATGCAGCAGGAAGGCATTTCCGGCAATGTCCAGGTCGTGAACATTCCGGGCGCCGGCGGCACCATCGGCCTGGCGCAATTCGCAAGCCAGCAGAACGGCAATCCGAACGCTTTACTTGTCGGCGGCTATGTGATGGTCGGCGCGATCCTCACCAACAAGTCGCCGGTGACATTGGACAATGTCACGCCGATCGCCCGTCTCACCGGCGAATACGAGGCGGTGGTCGTACCGGCATCCTCGCCGTACCAGACGATGGGCGATCTCGTGGAAGCGCTCAAGCAGGACCCCGGCGCGGTCTCATGGGCAGGCGGCTCCGCAGGCGGCACGGATCACATAGCCGTCGGGCTGATCGCAAAGGCGGCCGGCGTCGATCCGAAGAGGATCAACTATATCGCCTATTCCGGCGGCGGTGAGGCCCTCGCAGCCATTCTTGGTGCCCAGGTCACCGCCGGCATCTCTAGTTACGGCGAATTCGAATCGCAAGTGAAGGCAGGAACCCTGCGGCTTTTGGCGATGTCGAGCGCCGAACGCATCGAGGGCATCGACGCGCCGACGCTGAAAGAAGGCGGCCTGGATGTAGTCATCGAGAACTGGCGCATGGTTGCCGCCGCTCCGGGGCTGAGCGACGAACAGAAGGCTGCAGTCTCTGCCGACATCGAAAAGCTCGTGAAATCGGCCGGGTGGCAGGAACAGCTCAAGACCAAGGGTTGGCAGGATACCTACCTTTCCGGACCGGCTTTTGACGAACAGCTTGCAAAGGACATTTCCGCCACGCAGACCGTTCTCAAGGATATCGGGCTGGTAGAATGACCGAACTGCAAAGCCGTGCGCCGCGAAGCCGGCGCCCCGACAAGGCTGCGTTCGTCATCGCCGCCGTACTGGCAGCGATTGCCGGGGTGATCTTCTGGGACGTGTCCCGGCTTTCCGGGCTGGCCGGCTACTCGCAGGTCGGTCCGACGACCGTACCGGATGCGATCGCCGGCTGTCTCGTCCTGCTTGCCGCCTGGACCGCGCTCGCTGCATTCCGTGGCGACTTTCCGCGACGGGAACATCAGGAAATAGGCCCCGTCGTGTGGATCGTCGGCGGGTTGGCGGTCCAGATGCTGCTCCTGAAGGTCGCCGGTTTCTCCATTGCGACCGGTCTGCTGTTCGCTGCGACGGCCCGCGGCTTCGGCCGCCGGAAACTTTGGATCTCCGTACCGGTCGGGATCGTCTTCTCCTTCGTCGTATGGCTGATCTTCGCCAAGCTCCTGCAGCTTTCGCTGCCCGCCGGGCCACTCGAACGAATGTTCCTTTGAAAGGACCGGCACATCCATGAGCACATTCGAATTCCTGATGCAGGGACTTGTCGTCGCCGTCCAGCCGATGAACCTGCTTTACGCATTGATCGGGGTCACGCTCGGAACGGCGGTGGGCGTGCTGCCGGGCATTGGGCCGGCGCTGACGGTGGCTCTTCTGCTGCCGGTGACCTACAAGCTCGATCCGGGCGGTTCGCTGATCATGTTCGCAGGCATCTATTACGGGGGCATGTATGGCGGCTCGACCACGTCGATCCTTCTCAATACACCCGGTGAAAGCGCGTCGATCGTCACGGCGCTCGAAGGCAACAAGATGGCGCGGGCCGGGCGCGGCGGACCGGCACTCGCGACGGCGGCGATCGGCTCTTTCGTCGCAGGCCTTATCGCGACGCTGGCGCTTGCCTTCATTGCGCCTTACGTGGTCAAGCTGGCACTCGTCTTCGGGCCCCGCGAGTATTTCGCATTGATGGTGCTTGCCTTCGTCACCGTCTCATCCGCCTTCGGCGATTCCACCCTGCGCGGCCTGACATCGCTTTTCATCGGCCTGACGCTGGCGATCATCGGCATCGACCAGCTGACCGGACAGACCCGGATGAGCTTCGGCGTGCCGGATCTCCTCGACGGAATCGAAGTGACCACGCTCGCCGTTGCGATGTTCGCAATCGGAGAAACACTCTACATCGCAGCCCAGGGCGACAGGGGACCCGACAAAGTGGAGGCGGTGAAGGGGTCCGTCTGGATGAATGCGGCCGATTGGGCGCGCTCCTGGAAATCCTGGTTGCGCGGCACGGCGATAGGCTTTCCGATCGGTGCGATGCCGGCAGGCGGAGCGGAAATCGGAACATTCCTTTCCTATGCGGCGGAGAAACGCCTTACAAAACATCCCGAGGAATTCGGCAACGGCGCCATCGAAGGAGTGGCCGGCCCGGAAGCCGCCAACAACGCTTCGGCGGCGGGCACGCTCGTTCCCCTCCTGACGCTCGGCCTCCCGACGACGGCAACGGCTGCCATCATGCTCGCCGGTTTTCAGCAATATGGCCTGCAGCCCGGCCCGCTGCTGTTTGCGACCAATCCGCAGCTCGTCTGGGGCCTCATCGCCAGCCTCCTCATCGCAAACCTCATGCTGCTCGTCCTCAACCTGCCGCTTATCGGCCTGTGGGTTAAGTTGCTGACGATTCCGAAGCCGTGGCTCTATGCCGGTATCCTGCTGTTTGCCACGCTCGGCACGATTGGAGCGAACCCGTCCGTGGTCGAGCTCGGCATGCTGCTTGGCTTCGGGTTGCTCGGCTACGCGATGAGGGTGTTCGGTTATCCGATTGCCCCGGTTGTGGTAGGCCTGATCCTCGGACCGCTCGCGGAACAACAGCTGCGCCGCGCGCTGGCGATCAGCCAGGGAGATATTTCCGTGCTCTTCACGTCGCCTGTTGCAGCCGTACTCTTCGCGATAGCGGCTGCGGCCTTGGTCATTCCGCTGATCCTGCGTGCCCGCGGGCGCGGCGAAGTTCTCGCGCAATTGGCAGCGAACGAGGACTGACGACGCCTTGCGGCGTCTCCCGCTTCCAATCTCCTCCCAAGCCGGGCGAACGCAGGAAGGCAGGCCGGATCGGTTCAGGATCCGGCCTGCCGCCATTGCATGGCCCCCCTGTCCTATCGTGCGTTGCAACGGATAGGCGGAAACCTCATCTTACGCTCAAGAGTTGACAATCAACGGAGAGAAAGATGTCCGCCAACCGCACATCCGGCCGCCGGAGTTTCTTCGGCCGTGCCTTTGCCGTCCTGAGCGCCGCCAATGCAGCTGCCGCGGCAGTCGAAAGCCATCGCCGTCCGAACGATCGCGATCTGCACACGCTTGGTATTGATCCGGCGACGTTTCCGAACCGGCTTTGATCGGTTCTGGATGAGGTAAGGAAAAGGCCCGCCAGTCGATGACCGGCGGGCCTTTCTTGTCCAGGCGAAATGAAGAACGGCCGCCATTGCCGAAGCCTCTTGGCTCAGACATGCTCGGCCGCGGCTTCATGCTCCCGTTCGTTGCGGTTGTAGCGGATGGAAGACCAGAGCGAGATGCCTATCAGGCCCGCGCCGCCAAGGCCGGTGATCACCTCAGGGATATGCACCAGCGTCTGGCAGTACATGATGACCGACAGGATCAGGATCGCATAGAAGGCGCCGTGCTCGAGATAGCGATATTCGGCGAGCGTGCCCTTGTCGACCAGCATGATCGTCATCGAGCGCACATACATCGCGCCGATGCCGAGTCCGATGGCGATGATGAAAAGGTTCTGCGTCAAGGCGAATGCGCCGATGACACCGTCGAAGGAGAAGCTCGCATCGAGCACCTCGAGATAGATGAAGGCTCCGAGACCGCCCTTCGCCGCCTCCGACATCGTCTTCTGCGATGCATCGAGCAGGCCGCCGATGACTTCGACCGCGAGGAAGGTCAGAAGACCGTAGATCGCCGAATAGACAAAGGTATCGGCTTCCTCGCCTTCGAGAAGATTCGAGAAGAGCAGGATCAGGATCAGCACGAAGGCGATCTCGATCCCTTTGATCGTGGCAGAGCGCGCCATGCGCTTCTCGATGAATTCGATCCAGTGGACATCCTTCTCCTGATTGAAGAAATAGGTGAGGCCGACCATCATCAGGAAGGTACCGCCGAACGCGGCGATCGGCAGATGCGCCTCGTTCATGATCCGCGCATATTCTTCCGGGCGGCTTGCAGCCAGGACGATGGCCTCGATCGGCCCGATATGTGCCGCGATCACGACGATCAACAGAGGAAAGACGATACGCATGCCGAAGACGGCGATGATGATGCCCCAGGTCAGGAAGCGATGCTGCCAGACCGGTGTCATGTCCTTCAGCTTGTTGGCATTGACGATGGCGTTGTCGAAGGAGAGCGAGATTTCCAGCACAGCGAGCACGGCACAGATAAAGAAGATCGTCGCCATGCCGCCGAGGGTTCCGGTCGACTGCCAGCCGAGCCAACCGCCGAGCAGAAGGCCGAGGGCGGTAACGATGAAGGCCCACTTGAAATAGTCCAGCGTGCCCTTTTGCGTTGGGTTGTTCACGACCGCACCTCCTTGCCGCTGGCAGAAAAGGAGAATGCTTCATGAAGGAAAGAGTTGCGCATACCGAAAACGGCATGCGGATCAGGCATGATGATAAGGATTGCCATGTTCTTGAATCCGCCGGCTCATTGCTGGCGGTACCGACATCACGAGAGCGCCGTAAAACTCTCGCCAGAGGGGCCCGGCACCAAAGTTCTTCCGCGGCTACCGATGTCCAAGGCCGCGAAACAGCGCTGTTTTCCGTGATGTTTCGTATTTCGTCAAGTGCTTGCTCAAAGCTGACACAGCAGCAGGCCGGGAAACCCTGAAAAAATCGGTATCAGTGACCGGTGCAGCGTACCAATCCCGTATGTCCCCGCCTATATTCGGAACCTGAGGACCGAGAGAAGGATAGCCAGATGAACGTCACCTCCAGCATCAATAGCGCCCTTGTCGACTGGAACGGACCGGATGGGCTGCCTCGTTTCGACCTCGTCCGGGATGAGGACTTCGCGCCCGCCTTCGATGCTGCGCTACACCGTCATGAGGCAGAGATCGACGACATCGCCAACAATCCTGCCGAGCCGACGTTCGACAACACCATAGCCGCTCTGGAAATGGCAGGCGACGACCTCTCACGCATCTCGGCGCTCTTCTGGAATCGCGCCGGCGCCCACACGAACGATGCGATCCAGGCGCTCGAGCGGGACATTTCGCCGAAGCTCTCGCGCCATTATTCGAAGATCGGCATGAACGAGCCGCTTTTCAGGCGCATCGATACCCTGTGGGAAAAACGCGGAGAGCTTGGCTTGACGGTCGAGCAGACGCGCGTCCTGGAGCGCCACTGGAAAAATTTCGTGAAGTCCGGCGCCAAGCTGCCGAAACCCGAACAGGAGAAGCTGGCGGCGATCAATGAGAGGCTTGCCATGCTCAGCACCGGCTTCGGCCAGAACGTGCTGTCGGACGAGAAATCCTGGTCTCTGCTATTGAGCGAAGGCGACGAGCTTGCCGGCATCCCCGAATTCCTGCGGGATGCCATGGCGGCAGCAGCGCGGGAACGCGGCGCCGATGGAAAATATGCAGTGACGCTTTCCCGCTCGATCATCGAACCCTTTCTGACCTTCTCCGAGCGGCGCGATCTGCGGGAGCAGGCTTTCAAGGCCTGGACGGCCCGCGGCGAGAATCCGGGAGAGAGCGACAACCGCGCAATCGTGCGAGAGATGTTGGCCCTGCGCGTCCAGATGGCGCAACTGCTCGGCTATCGCAACTTCGCGGAGCTGAAGCTCGACAACACCATGGCCAAGACGGCGGATGCGGTGAACAAGCTTCTGATCGCCGTATGGGAAAAGGCCGTAAGGCGCGCCCGCGAGGAGGAGGCCGATATAGCCGCGCTGATCGCGGAGGAGGGCAGGAACCACGAGGTCATGCCGTGGGACTGGAGACATTTTGCCGAGAAGATCCGCGCCCGCAAATTCAGCTTCTCCGAAGCCGAATTGAAGCCTTATCTGCAGCTGGAAAAGATCATCGATGCCTGCTTTGATGTGGCCGGCAGGCTTTTCGGGATTCGCGCAGTCGAGAAGAAAGGGGTTGCTGCTTATCACCCCGATGTTCGGGTTTTTGAAATCCGCGATGCGGATGATCGCCTCGTCGCGCTCTTTCTCGGCGACTATTTCGCTCGTAGCTCGAAACGGTCCGGCGCCTGGATGAGCTCCTTCCAATCGCAGCATAAGCTGCCCTTAAAGAGCGGTCGCCATGGCGAACTGCCGATCATCTACAATGTCTGCAACTTCGCAAAGCCGGCGGAAGGCAAACCCGCACTTCTCTCGCTCGACGACGCACGCACGCTCTTTCATGAATTCGGACATGCGCTGCACGGCATGCTCTCCGACGTGACCTACCCGTCTGTATCGGGAACCAGCGTGGCGCGCGACTTCGTGGAGCTGCCGTCGCAGCTTTACGAGCACTGGCTGACCGTCCCGGAGATCCTGAAGCGCTATGCGGTGCATTACGAAACGGGCGAGCCGATGCCGCAGGCGCTGCTCGACAAGGTTCTCGCTGCCCGCACCTTCAATGCCGGTTTCAACACGGTCGAGTTCACGTCCTCGGCCCTCGTCGATATGGCTCTCCATTCGCGTGATATCGTGGATGACCCCATGGCGCTCCAGGCGGAGATCCTCGACGGGATCGGCATGCCCAAGTCGATCGTCATGCGCCACGCAATTCCGCATTTCCAGCATATCTTCTCCGGAGGATATTCGGCCGGCTATTATTCCTACATGTGGTCGGAAGTGCTGGATGCCGATGCCTTCGATGCGTTCGAGGAAACGGGCGACGCCTTCGACCGCGGGATTGCACGCAAGCTGAAGGACAACATCTATGCGGCCGGCGGTTCGGTGGACCCGGAGGAAACCTACAAGGCGTTTCGCGGCAAGCTGCCGAGCCCGGAAGCGATGCTGAGGAAGAAGGGCCTGGCGCTCGTCGAAGAGCTCGCGGGAGGCGACGCCTGAAGAGCCCGCATCCGCAGCTTCTGCAGCCTCCCCCTTTCGCAAATGCGAAAAACGATGTATGAGCGCGCCAACGAAATGGCGCCTCCATCTTTTACGCGCCCGAAACTTCAGAGATACAAAACTATGTCCATTCGCAATATCGCGATCATCGCGCACGTCGACCATGGGAAAACCACGCTCGTCGACGAACTCCTGAAGCAGTCCGGCTCGTTCCGCGAAAACCAGCGCGTCGCCGAACGCGTAATGGACTCGAACGATCTGGAAAAGGAACGCGGCATCACCATTCTCGCCAAGGCCACCTCGGTCGAGTGGAAGGGCCACCGGATCAACATCGTCGACACGCCCGGCCACGCCGACTTCGGCGGCGAAGTGGAGCGCATCCTCTCGATGGTGGACGGCGCGATCGTTCTCGTCGATAGCTCCGAAGGCCCGATGCCGCAGACCAAGTTCGTCGTGGGCAAGGCGCTTAAAGTTGGTTTGAAGCCGATCGTCGCGATCAACAAGATCGACCGTCCGGACGGCCGTCACGAGGAAGTGCTGAACGAGGTCTTCGATCTCTTCGCCAATCTCGACGCCACCGACGAGCAGCTCGATTTCCCGATCCTCTACGGTTCGGGCCGCAATGGCTGGATGAACGTCAATCCCGAAGGCCCGACGGATCAGGGCATGGCGCCGCTGCTCGACCTCGTGCTCCAGCACGTGCCGGAGCCGACGGTCGCCGAAGGTCCGTTCCGCATGATCGGCACGATCCTCGAAGCCAATCCCTTCCTCGGTCGCATCATCACCGGCCGCATTCATTCGGGCTCGATCAAGCCGAACCAGACCGTCAAGGTTTTGGGCCAGGACGGCCAGCTCATCGAAAACGGCCGCATCTCGAAGATCCTCGCCTTCCGCGGCATCGAGCGCACGGCGATCGACGAAGCCCATGCCGGCGATATCGTCGCCATCGCCGGCCTCACCAAGGGCACGGTCGCCGATACGTTCTGCGACCCCTCGGTCTCCGAGGCGCTAAAGGCGCAGCCGATCGACCCGCCGACCGTCACCATGTCCTTCATCGTCAACGACAGCCCGCTCGCCGGCACCGAGGGAGACAAGGTCACGAGTCGCGTCATCCGCGACCGCCTCTTCAAGGAAGCCGAGGGCAATGTCGCGCTGAAGATCGAAGAATCGGGCGACAAGGATTCGTTCTTCGTGTCGGGCCGCGGTGAACTTCAGCTCGCCGTTCTCATCGAGACCATGCGCCGCGAAGGCTTCGAGCTTGCAGTTTCGCGTCCGCGCGTCGTCATGCACAAGGACGAGGCGACCGGCCAGATGCTGGAGCCGATCGAGGAAGTCGTCATCGACGTCGATGAGGAGCATTCCGGCGTCGTCGTGCAGAAGATGTCCGAGCGAAAGGCCGAGATGGTCGAACTGCGCCCGTCCGGCGGCAACCGCGTCCGCCTCGTCTTCTTCGCCCCGACCCGCGGCCTCATCGGTTATCAGTCGGAACTGCTGACGGATACGCGCGGCACGGCGATCATGAACCGCCTTTTCCATGACTACCAGCCCTACAAGGGCGAGATCGGCGGTCGCGTCAATGGCGTGCTGCTCTCCAACGAATCGGGTGAGGCCGTCGCCTATGCGCTCTTCAACCTGGAAGACCGCGGCCCGATGGTCATCGATGCGGGCGAGAAGGTCTATGCCGGCATGATCGTCGGCATTCACACGCGCGACAACGACCTCGAGGTCAACGTGCTGAAGGGCAAGAAGCTCACCAACATCCGTGCTGCCGGCAAGGACGAAGCCGTGAAGCTTACCCCGCCCATCCGCATGACGCTCGAGCGCGCGCTGTCCTGGATCCAGGACGACGAACTCGTGGAGGTCACGCCGAAGTCGATCCGGCTGCGCAAGCTTTATCTGGACCCCAACGAACGCAAGCGATTCGAAAAGTCGCGCGCGGCCGGCGCTGCCTGATTCGCGACACGAACGCCGCAAGAAACCTCAAAAGCCCCGGCCTCGCGCCGGGGTTTTTTCATGTGTGTACCAAAGTTTTACACCTTGAGAAGATTATTAAAAAGGCGTTAACTTTTTCGGGAGGCTGCAGGAAACTTGCTGTGGGCAAACGGCATCGCCGCCACGGCCGGGATTCCTGCAGAATCGGCACCGGATTAGAGTCATTTTATGAAAACGCTATCGATCGACGTACGGCGAGCCGAGCCGCAGGATGCGCGGGCGATATCCGACACCCACCGGGTATCCTGGCTGCAGGCCTATGGCGGAATCATTCCGCACAAGCCGCTGATCCAGATGGTGCAGCGCCGGGACGAGATCTGGTGGAGGAAGGCGACGCGCGGTCCTGCGACGCTTCTGGTGCTCGACGTCGCGGGAACGGTCGCCGGCTATGCGACGCTCGGCCTCAACCGCGCCAAGGCCCTGCCGCAGGAAGGCGAGATCTACGAGATTTATCTCCGGCCGGAATATCAGGGGCTCGGGCTCGGGCGGATGCTCTTCGGCGAAGCCCGGCGCCTTCTGAAATCGCTCGGCTGCGAAGGACTGGTCGTCTGGTGCCTCGAAGACAGCGAGCATGCCGACCATTTCTTCCGCTCGCAGGGCGGTGTCGACATCGCCGAGGGCATGGAGAACTTCGGAGAGAAGGACCTGAAGAAGGTCGGTTTCATCTGGGATTGAACCGCGGCACCGTTGCGGCTGAGATTGAAATGCCCGCCTCGAAACCGGGGCGGGCATTTCCGTTCATCGTATTTGCTGCGTGATCAGCGGCGGTTTCGTGCCGCAAGCGTACGCAAGCGCAGCGCATTGAGCTTGATGAAACCTGCAGCATCCTTCTGGTCGTAGGCGCCCTGATCGTCCTCGAACGTAACGAGTTTGTCGGAATAGAGCGATTTGTCGCTCTTGCGCCCGATGACCATGACGTTGCCCTTGTAGAGCTTCAGCGTCACTTCACCCTCGACGTGCTCCTGGCTCCTGTCGATCGCGGCCTGCAGCATCTCGCGCTCCGGCGAGAACCAGAAACCGTAATAGATGAGCTCCGCATAGCGCGGCATCAGCTCGTCCTTGAGGTGAGCCGCGCCGCGATCGAGCGTGATGCTTTCAATTGCGCGATGGGCGGCAAGCAGGATCGTGCCGCCGGGCGTCTCATAGACGCCGCGCGACTTCATGCCGACGAAACGGTTTTCCACGAGGTCGAGCCGGCCGATACCATTGTCGCGGCCGTAATTGTTGAGCGCGGCCAGCAGCGTCGCAGGCGTCATCCGCACGCCGTTGATCGAGACCGCATCGCCCCGCTCGAAGCCGACGGTGATGACGGTCGGCTTGTCTGGCGCGGTCTCCGGCGAGATCGTCCGCATATGAACATATTCGGGCGCTTCCTGCGCCGGATCCTCGAGGACCTTGCCTTCGGAAGAGGAGTGCAGGAGATTGGCGTCCACGGAGAACGGCGCCTCGCCCTTCTTGTCCTTGGCAACGGGAATCTGGTGCTTCTCGGCAAACTCCAGAAGATCGGTACGGCTCTTGAATGACCAGTCGCGCCAAGGCGCTATGATCTTGATGTCCGGGTTGAGAGCATAGGCGGAAAGCTCGAAACGCACCTGATCGTTGCCCTTGCCGGTCGCGCCATGGGCAATGGCGTCGGCGCCAGTCTTCGCGGCGATCTCCACGAGATGCTTCGAGATGAGCGGGCGCGCGATTGACGTTCCGAGCAGATAAACGCCCTCATAGGCCGCATTGGCGCGGAACATCGGGAAAACGAAGTCGCGGACGAATTCCTCGCGCACGTCCTCGATGAATATTTCCTTGATGCCGAGCATTTCGGCTTTCTTGCGCGCAGGCTCGAGTTCTTCTCCCTGGCCGAGATCGGCTGTGAAGGTGACCACCTCCGCGCCGAGCTCCGTCTGGAGCCACTTCAGGATGATCGAAGTATCGAGTCCGCCGGAATAGGCGAGAACGACCTTCTTTACTTGCTTGTGCGATGCCATGGTGTCTGTCCGTCTGGATTCGTGGGCGCTGACCGCCTTATGAGATGGCGCGCACTTTATCCAGAACATGCCGCGACACAAGCTCCAGCATCCGCAGAATTGCGATTCCGCTTTCAAAAACGCGGCCGGAAGAGTATTTGACCCTGTATCCGATCTTCGATGGACGTGCTGAAAATGGACTTCCTGCCGACGCTGCCGACCTTTCTCGCCTTCACCGCCGCGAGTCTGCTGCTGGCGGCAACTCCCGGCCCGGACATGACGCTGTCGATCAGCCGCGCACTGTCGCAAGGCAAGGGCCCGGCACTCTATATCGTGCTCGGCACAAGCCTTGGCATCGTCGTGCACACGCTGCTCGTCGCATTCGGAATTTCGGCGCTGATAACCGCTTCGCCCACCGCCTTCATGATCCTGAAGACAGGCGGCGCCGCCTATCTGCTATGGCTGGCGGTTCAGGCGATCCGCTTCGGATCCAGCCTTTCCGTCAAGACAGTGGAAGGGCCGAAGGTTTCACCGCTCGCCAACATGTCGACAGGCTTCTGGGTCAATCTCCTGAACCCGAAGGTCATCATCTTCTTCATGACCTTCCTGCCGCAGTTCGTCAGTGCCGGCGACCCGGATGTGACGGCAAAGCTGATCTTCCTCGGCTTCCTCTTCATCCTTATCGGCATGCCGGTGAATGCCCTCGTCGTTCTGGCGGCCGACCGGCTATCCCAATGGCTCCAGGCGAACCGCAGGATTCTGCGCGGCATCGACTACACCTTCGCCGGCGTCTTCTCGATCTTCGCCATGAAGATCTTCTTCACACAGGCGCGCTGACCGATCAGCCGATCAGCAGCGCGTCGTCGTCCAGCGTCTGGCCGCGCATCTTGCGGAACATGGCGATCAAGTCCTCGACCTGCAGGTTCTTGCGGTTGTCTCCGGCGACGTCGAGCACGATTTCGCCACCATGGAGCATCACCGTGCGGTGACCGAAGTCGAGCGCCTGGCGCATGGAATGCGTCACCATCAACGTCGTCAGCTTTCGCTCGGAAACGATCCTCTGCGTGAGGTTCATGATGAATTCCGCCATGCCCGGATCAAGTGCCGCGGTATGCTCGTCGAGAAGCAGCACTTCGGAGCCGGCGAGCGTCGCCATAACCAGCGACACGGCTTGGCGCTGACCGCCGGAAAGCAGGTCCATCCGATCTCTCATCCGGCTCTCTAGGCCGAGATTGAGCTCGGCGATCCGTTCGCGGAAGAGGTCCCGACGTTTGGGGCCGAGCGCGGAGGCTAGCCCGCGCCTCTCCCCGCGCCGGGCGGCAAGTGCGAGATTTTCCTCGATCGACAGCGACCCGCAACTGCCCGCAAGCGGATCCTGGAATACACGGGCCACGAGACCGGCCCGTGCGGCGGTCGCCTTTCGCGTGACATCGGTTCCGCCGATCACCACCTGTCCTTCGGTTGCGATGACATCGCCGGCAAGTACACCGAGCAGCGTCGACTTTCCGGCCCCGTTGGAGCCGATCACGGTGACGAAGGAGCCCTCCTCGATCGTAAGGCTGACACCGTTCAGAGCCTGCTTCTGCAGCGGCGTGCCACGCCCGAAAACAACCTTTATGTCCTTGACCGAGATCACGACGCAGCCCCTCCGCGGCGAAGGCGCGGCAGAACGAGCGCCACGGTGACGAGAAGGGCCGTCACGAAGTTGAGATCGGAAGCCTGCAGGCCGAGCATATCGGTCGATAGCGCAAGCTGGATGGCGATGCGATAGAGGATGGAACCCAGCACGCAGCCGATGAGAGCAATGAGAATGCCGCGGGTGCCGAGCAGCGTCTCGCCGATAATGACGGCGGCGAGACCGACGACGATCGTGCCCACGCCGGAGGTCACGTCCGCAAAGCCGTTCGTCTGCGCAAAGAGCGCACCACCCAAAGCGACAAGCGCATTCGAGATCGCCATACCCAGATAGATCTGGCGACTCGTATCGATCCCCTGCGCCCGCGCCATGCGGGCATTGGCCCCTGTCGCGCGCATCGAAAGGCCTGCATCGCTTTCGAGGAAGCGCCAGACAAGAACGACAGCGACGATGACGAGCACGCCTGCGAAAAGCGGTCGCACGTAGAAATCGCTAAGGCCCAGGCCAAAGAACGGGCTGATCATCGTATCGGCATTGATGAGAGCGACATTCGGCCTCCCCATCACCCTGAGATTGACCGAGAAAAGCGCAATCATCGTCAGGATCGACGCGAGCAGGTTGAGGATCCGGAAGCGGACATTGAGGAGAGCCGTCACCATCCCGGCAATCGCGCCGGCCACCATGGCGACCGCAGCGGCAAGCCATGGATTGACGCCGGCGATGATAAGAACCGCGGTGACCGCAGCGCCGAGAGGAAAGGAACCGTCGACGGTAAGGTCGGGGAAGTCCAATACCCGGAAAGCGAGGAAAACGCCGATGGCGACGAAGGCATAGACCAGCCCCAGTTCCACGGCCCCCCAGAAAGCGATCTGACTCACGTTGCCAGCCCCTTGTCTCTTTTCGTTGCGCCCCGCCGCTTGCAGCGGCGGCGACGATTGGTTTCAAATAGCACGAAACCGCTCCCATCGGGGATGGGAGCGGTCATGCCTGGCCGTCTTTGACGCGCCGTTATTCGATCACGCGGCTTGCGCGATTGAGAACGCCTTCCGGCAGCGTGACGCCCATCTTTGCGGCGGCACCCTTGTTGACGACGAGATCGCTGCCTGCAGCGATCTTAACCGGGATATCGCCCGGATTCTCGCCCTTGAGAATACGCACGACCACTTCGCCGGTCTGCTTGCCGACATCGTAATAGTTGAAGCCGAGTGCCGCCAGCGAACCCCGCGATACGGAATCCGTATCGGCCGTGAAAAGCGGCAGTTTGCTTTCCTCGGCGACGGCGACGGCGCCTTCCAGCGCGGAAATGATCGTGTTGTCGGTCGGAACGTAGATTGCATCCGCGCGCCCGACGAGCGCCCGGGCGGCGCCCTGCACTTCGGCCGATTTGGTGGCGGCGGATTCGATCACCGTCAGCCCCGCCTTCTCCGCTTCGGCTTTCAGGACGGCAAGAAGGGCAACCGAATTGGCTTCACCGGAATTGTAGAGATAGCCGATGGACTTCGCCTCGGGCAGGATCTCCTTGATCAGCGCGAGATGCTCTCCGACCGGGGACATGTCTGAAAGACCGGTCACGTTTCCGCCCGGCTTTTCCATATCCTTGACGAGCTGCGCGGCCAAAGGGTCGGAAACCGCCGTAAAGACCACCGGGATGTCGCGCGTGGAGGAAACCACCGCCTGCGCCGAGGGGGTGGAGATCGGTACGATCACGTTGGGGCCTTCGCCTACGAATTGGCGGGCGATCTGCGCAGCCGTCGCCGGATTGCCCTGCGCCGATTCATAGATGAACTTGAGGTTCTCTCCGTTCTTGTAGCCCGCTTCGGCAAGCGCATCGCGCACCCCGTCACGCGCAGCATCGAGAGCGGGGTGCTCCACGATCGCCGTCACGGCGACCGTAACATTTTCTGCCCGAACCGGCAGGGAGAGCGCCAGAGTGGCGGCAAAAGCGAGCAGAACTGAGCGCATGAGTGTCCTCCGTTTATGATTTTGGCGCTTTTTTAGGGAAAGGACGGAGCAAAATCAATTGTCGGAAGACAAAGCACCGATCAATCTTGCTTATTCTTCATCCTCGCCATGGCCGGCGATCATCATTGCCTCGAAGGCCATGCGGTCGACCTTGCGCATGCGCTCGGATTCGGATTTCAGCTGACCGCATGCCGCGAGGATGTCACGGCCGCGCGGCGTGCGGATCGGGGAGGCATAGCCTGCCTGATTGATGAAATCGGCAAACTTCTCGATCTGCTCCCACTCCGAACACTGGTAGTTGGTACCCGGCCACGGATTGAACGGGATAAGATTGATCTTGGCCGGAATGCCCCTCAGGAGCTGGATCAGAAGCTTGGCGTCTTCGAGGCTGTCGTTGACATCCTTCAGCATCACATATTCGAAGGTGATGCGCCGGGCATTCGATAGGCTCGGATAGGCCCGGCAGGCGTCCAGCAACTGCTTCAGCGGATATTTCTTGTTGATCGGCACCAGCATGTCGCGCAGGTCGTCGCGCACCGCATGCAGCGAGATCGCCAGCATGACGCCGATTTCCTCTCCGGTCCTGTAGATCTCCGGCACGATTCCGGACGTGGAGAGCGTGACACGGCGTTTTGAAAGCGAAAGCCCGTCACCGTCCGTCGCGATCAACAGTGCGCTCTTCACGTTCTCGAAATTATAGAGCGGCTCGCCCATACCCATCATGACGATGTTGGAAACCTTGCGCCCGTCGGACGGGACGATCGCACCGGCGGGGGTTTCGCGATCCGGAAAGTCGCCCAAGCGGTCCCGCGCCAGAAGAAGCTGCGATAGAATCTCCTCAGAGGTCAGATTGCGCACCAGTTTCTGGGTACCGGTGTGACAGAAGGAACAGGTGAGCGTGCAACCGACCTGGCTGGAAATGCAGAGCGTGCCGCGTCCCTCCTCGGGAATATAGACCGTTTCCACCTCGACCGGGCGACCGGCGCCCCGCGCGGGGAAACGCAGCAACCACTTGCGCGTGCCGTCGGCGGAGACCTGTTCCTCGACGACCTCCGGCCGCGCGATCGTGAAATGCTCCTTGAGCATCTCGCGCATATCCTTGGAGACATTCGTCATATGGTCGAAGTCGGAGACGCCGCGTACATAGAGCCAGTGCCAGAGTTGGCTGACCCGCATTTTCACCTGCCGTTCGGGAACGCCCTTTTCGCTTAGCGCCCTTGCCATATCCTCGCGCGCAAGGCCGATGAGAGACGGTTTTTCGCTGAGCAGCGTCTTGCGTATCATCGGCGCCTTCGCGCTCGTTTCAGCCGTATTCACAATATCCAGGGTTGCCATGCGAGCTTCCTGTTGCGGCACGGCCCAGGCATCGCGAAGTTCACTCCCGCGCCGGCCGTTCATTGTCTCTGAAAATTCGAGCCTCGATGCACCGGTTCTTCCGGGCGGCTCCATTTGGGCGGCCCTTAGCATTGTTTTCGCGCAAAGTCACCTGTCTGGAATTTCGTCGCCCTCTCCGCCAGCCGTTGCAGCAAAGACACCAACGAAAAAGGGCCGGTGCGAAACCGGCCCTTCGGATGTCGTATTCTACTCCCCGGCTATTTGCAGCTTTCGATCTGCTTCAGTGCTGCCGAAATGCCGGAAAGCGAGTAGGAATAGGTCGTCCCGGTTCCACGGCGCGAAGTTGCCTTCACGGACATGTCGCGTCCGGACCGCATTGCCGCCACAAGCGCCGGCTCTTCCGCCGCATTCTCGACCCAGGCGGAGTTACCCTTGGTGAACATCACGAAATTGCGTCCGTCGATGGTGACGTTGACCTTGGAGTTCTCCTGCAGAGGATAGCCCATCATCGCCTGCGGCTCGTAACTGATATTCTGCCCCGGGCGTTGCGACACGAGGAAGAAGATATCGCCATGATCGACATTGGCAGGGCTCTTTTCCTTAGGCACGGAAAGGACGTAGCAGACCTTGCCGCCGCCTGCCTGATAGGAATAGGCGCCCCAGGCGTTGAATTGCTGGATACGCGTCGGCGACTGCGCCGACGCAATGCCAGCCGTTGCCATGACAAGGATGAGTGCGGTTGCGAGCTTTCTTGCGAACATGTTTTCCTGCCGGTTGTCTTGCCAATCAACGCCCGTACGGTGTTGAGCCGGGCACGCATGATCATGATTTGATTTATTTTGACTTAATTCAGGTTACCAAACCGTCAACGGATGATCATTGATGGCGGGCCTGACCTGCAATGGTGCAATATACCGTGCAAATCCGCCGCCTGATGAAAGGCGGGCGCTCCTTCCATTTTTTGTGGAGGTGAAGCCCGTCGGGCAATTCTATGCCACAAAGATTCAGGCAAGAGTTTGACGCCTCGCCAAAGCGTTGTAACCGCCACCGGACCTGCGGCAATGAACCCGGTCACAACCGTGTGAAGGCGGCAGATACCTATTCTGTCGCCGCAACCTCTTCACGCAAGGCCTGATCGGCTACGTCATAATGATAGGGTTTAATATGGCCGCGGATCGCCGCGAAGGCAGCCGTCAGGACGGCTATATCGTCGGAAAAACCTACGAGCGCAAAAAAGTCCGGAATGCCATCGAGCGGCAACACGAAGTAGGCGAGCGCGGCAAGCAGTATTCCCCGCACGCGAGTAGGCGTCTGCGGATCCAGGGCGCAATAATATGCCGCCACCAGATCCCGGCCGAACGGTATCTGCCGAATGGCGCGCTTCAGCACCGGCCAGAACCGCCGCTTGATACGCTGGCGCTGTTTTTCCTGCTCGGCTTCATCACCAGGCAGCAGGATTTCGCCGATCTTAACGTCATCCATCATTTACTCCCATAGGCCCGCTCCATCCGGAACGCGCAATCGATATGGGTATCGGCCGGACATGGATCAACTCTTGCCGTTCGGGAAACCTTTTCGCGCAAGCTCGCGGTCTCGCGGCGTTAACGTTTCGATCAAAGCCGGAACGAACCGGAGACGAATCGCTTACAAGACGGGTTTCCCGCTTTGTTCGCCACAATATATTGCGCCATTACAAGCAATTAACCCTAGGAACCCGCGAAAAACCGCGCCGCCTTCCGGCTAACTCCCCGGCGGAGGCGTTAACTTTTGGAGACGCGATTACGCCCTCTTCCGCGCGTTGCTCTATACGACGAATTGCCCGCCATTCGCCGACAATGTCGAGCCGGTGATGAAGCCGGCATCGTCGGAGGCGAGAAAGACCACGCAGCGCGCTATTTCCTCGGGTTCGCCGAGACGGCCTACCGGGATCTGCGGGATAATACGTTCGTTCAGGACTTTTTCCGGTATCGCCCTAACCATCTCCGTCCCGATATAGCCCGGACATATTGCGTTGACGGTGATGCCCTTGGCTGCTCCCTCCAGCGCGAGCGCCTTGGTGAAGCCGAGATCGCCGGCTTTCGCGGCGGAATAGTTCACCTGCCCCATCTGGCCTTTCTGGCCATTGATCGAGGAAATATTGATGACGCGGCCGAAGCCGCGATCACGCATGCCGCTCCAGACGGGATGGGTCATATTGAAGAGACCGGTGAGGTTGGTATTGACGACCGCCCCCCATTGTTCCGGCGTCATCTTGTGAAACATGGCGTCGCGGGTGATCCCGGCATTGTTGACCAGGATATCGATGGGGCCGATCTCCGCCTCGACCCGGGCAATGCCCTCTACGCAGGCTTCGTAGTTCGAGACGTCCCATCTGTATGCCGGAATGCCGGTCTCCGCCCGGAAAGCATCCGCAGCTTCCTCATTGCCGGCAAAGTTTGCGGCAACCTTGTAGCCTGCAGCCTTCAACGCAATGGAAATCGCCGCTCCGATACCTCGGGTTCCCCCCGTGACCAACGCCACCCTGCTCATGTCCTTCACTCCCCTGGATTGTTATGGTTGTGCGGAGAGGCCGGAGAGCCCCGGCCTTTTCGGTCGAAGGCGGCCGGCGGTGGCACCGCCGGCAAGCTGTGCGTCTCGAACTACATGCGCTCGACACACATGGCGACGCCCATCCCGCCACCGATACACAGGGTGGCGAGACCCTTGGAGACGCTGCGCCGCTTCATTTCGAAAAGCAGCGTGTTGAGGATACGGGCGCCCGAAGCCCCGATCGGATGGCCGATCGCGATCGCACCGCCGTTGACGTTTACGATGGACGGGTCCCAGCCGAGATCCTTGTTGACGGCACAGGCCTGTGCCGCGAACGCTTCGTTCGCCTCGACGAGGTCCAGATCTCCGACGCTCCACCCCGCTTTTTCGAGAGCCTTGCGTGACGCCGGGATAGGCCCGGTTCCCATGATTTGCGGATCGACGCCGGCCGTCGCCCAGGAGACGATGCGTGCCATTGGCGTAATGCCGCGACGCGAGGCTTCCTTCTCGCTCATCAGCAGTGCCGCAGCAGCGCCGTCGTTGATTCCGGAGGCATTGGCGGCTGTGACGCTGCCTTCCTTGTCGAAAGCCGGCCGCAGCTTTGCCATCGCATCGAGCGTCGCGCCGTGGCGGACATATTCGTCGCTGTCGACGATCGTATCGCCCTTCCTGCCTTTGACGGTGAACGGCACGATTTCGTTCCTGAAACGGCCTTCCTTCTGGGCCGCCTCGGCCTTGTTCTGCGAGGCTACGGCGAAGGCGTCCTGCTCGTCGCGTGAAAGCTGCCACTGCTTGGCGATGTTTTCGGCGGTGATACCCATGTGATAGCCGTAGAACGCATCCGTCAGGCCGTCCTTGATCATCGTATCGATCATATTGAAGTCGCCCATCTTCACCCCACCGCGCAGATGTGCGCAGTGGGGCGCCATCGACATGGATTCCATGCCGCCCGCCACGATGAGATCGGCGTCTCCCGTCGATATCTGCTGCATGCCGAGCGCTACCGCCCGCAGGCCGGACCCGCAGAGCTGGTTCATGCTCCAGGCAGTCTTCTCCTTCGGCACGCCAGCCTTCATCGCGGCCTGGCGAGCCGGATTCTGGCCTTCGCCGGCCGGCAGCACCTGCCCGAGTATGACTTCGTCCACCTCCTCCGCACTCACGCCCGCGCGCTCCAGGGCGGCGACGATTGCCGCCGCACCGAGTTCATGCGCCGGAATATTTGCAAAAGCGCCGTTGAATGAACCAACGGCGGTACGCGCAGCGCTGGCAATGACGATGGATGGCGTGCTCATGACTGCTTCCTCGGTTATGTGTTGCCCTGCAGCAAGACGCCGAAACCTCCCGGCATTTCGCACAGGCTGGACTGCAGAACCTTCGCATGACGAAGCGGCTTGCAATTCTCTTTCGGCAAAACTGGCAAAGCTCGCGAAAGGAGTCAAACGGCTATCGCAGTTTATTTCTCGCTTCACCGCCGAGGTTTTTGCATCGCAATATAAAGGTTTTTCTCCGCATCTCGCCGCAATGCACAATTCGATTGTCATACGGATTTTTTTGCGGATACTCGTCGTGACCAAAAAAGAATGACGGAACACGGGGATGAGGAGACCCAGATGGCCAAGAATGACGGTCAGATTGTCATAAAGAAATACGCCAACCGGCGTCTCTACAATACAGGGACGAGCACCTATGTGACGCTTGATGATCTCGCAGCGATGGTGAAGAAGGGAGAGGACTTCACCGTACAGGATGCGAAATCCGGCGACGACATCACCCATTCCGTATTGACGCAGATCATCTTCGAGCAGGAATCCAAAACCGGCAATACGCTGCTGCCGATATCCTTCCTTCGCCAGCTCATCTCCTATTACGGGGATCAGATGCAGATGGTCGTGCCGAGCTATCTCGAACACTCGATGCAGGCCTTCACGCAGCAGCAGGCACAGATGCGCGAGCAGATAAACAAGGCATTCGGCGACACGCCGCTTGGCAAGAACCTGCAGATTCCGATCCAGCTCGTCGAGGAGCAGGTGCGGCGCAACACCGAGATGTTTCACCAGGCCATGCAGATGTTCTCCCCCTTCATGAGCGCCCCGCAGAAAGAGACGAAGAAGGCGGAAGCGAAGGACATCGACGAGCTTAAGGAGCAGCTTCGCGCGCTCCAGACGAAGCTCGACAATCTCGGTTGAAGGCTGCCGCGACTATCCCTTGAAGGGGATTCGCCGCGCGGTTCAAGAAAACCGACCACATCAAAAGAAAAGGGCCGGGAAAACCCGGCCCTTCGTCATTCCATTGTTTTAAGGAAACGCTTACGCGCTTTCCTTCGGCGTCAGCACCTGACGGCCGCGATACATGCCGGTCTTCAGATCGATATGGTGCGGGCGGCGCAGTTCGCCGGAGTTCTTGTCTTCGATGTAGCTCGGAGCCTTCAGGGCGTCGGCGGAGCGGCGCATGCCGCGCTTGGACGGGCTCGTTTTTCTTTTCGGTACAGCCATTTCACTACTCCACTTGACGGGGCAAAACATGTTCCTCAGCCAGGGAGATGGCCGAAAAAGACATGTATCTATCTCGGAAATTTGGCGGGCTTATACATGGCAAAACCCGGCTTGACCAGTCCCTGCACCGATTTTTTCGATTCAGGCTCGTCGCGCAGGGCTCAGGCTTCGTCCTCTGGAACGATCCACGGTTCCGCCAGAGCAGCCCCCTGCCATTTCCGCCAGGCCGGATGCGCCTTTACCTGTTCCATATAGCCGAGCGTTCCCTTGTCCTGCGTCAGCATGTAGACGTCGAGGCGGTTGACCACGGGCGCAAACATCGCATCCGCAGCACAAAAGCGTCCGAACAGAAATGGCCCGCCGGAGCTTTCCAGCGCCTCCCTCCAGATGGTTTCAATGCGGGCAACATCATCCATGACGCCGTTCGGCAGGTCGATTGCACGCCGCTCTCGGCGGATATTCATCGGACACGCACCTCGAAGCGAGTGAAAACCGGACAGCATTTCCATGGAAACCGACCGTGCCCAAGCCCGCATCCGCCGATCTTCCGGCCAGATATGGGCTTCTGGGAAAAGCTCGGCGACATATTCGATGATCGCTAGAGATTCCCATACCCGAATCTCCCCATGGTGGAGCACCGGGACGCGCCCCGTCGGTGAGAACTTGCGGAATTGCGGATTTCCCGCGGGAAAATCGAAGGGGATCACCTCATCGCTAAAGGGAATGCCCGCGGCCTCCATGGCGATCCATGGACGAAACGACCAGGAAGAATAGTTCTTGTTTCCGACATAGAGCACGAGATCGGCCACCGGCGCCTCCATAAGTTCAAGCCCCGGCCGGACGCTACATCGTCGCCCGCGTCGGGACCAATGAAAAGCCCTGACCTTATTCATAAAGACACTTGATATAGTCGCCGGAGCCGCGGGCGCGCCGCTCGATCAGCGAGGCGAGCCTTCTTAGCCCAGGACCCGGTTTTCCGGCATTGCGCTCGATCGGATTGGGAAGGGAAACAGCAAGAAGCGCTGCCTGTCTGCGGGAAAGGCCGGCAGCGGAAACCTTGAAATGATGCTGCGCCGCCGCTTCAACGCCATAGATTCCCGGCCCCCATTCGGCGATATTGAGATAGATCTCCATGAGGCGTCTCTTACTCCAGACGAAATCCGCCGTAAGCGCAAGAGGAAGCTCCATCGCCTTGCGCACGAAGGAACGGCCATTCCAGAGAAAGAGGTTCTTCGCCGTCTGCATCGGGATGGTACTTGCACCGCGGGTGGAGTCCCCACCGAGTGCGTCGTTGACGACAGCCCGCAGTTCGCCCCAGTCTACACCGTCATGCATGCAGAACTGCCCGTCCTCGGACATCATCACGGATTGCACCAGCACGGGCGCTATATCGTCGAACTCGACCCATTGCCGGTCATAACCTCGCAGCAGGACGAGATCGCTCAGCATCAGCGTCGAAACGGGCCGGACGAAGTCCACGGCGTAAAGAAGGATCAACACATAGGGCAGGGCAAGAACGGCCAGCACGGCGAGCGCCAGCCGTCTCCATATCCGACGCAGCCGCCTGCTCACCCCCTCGCCCTCACTGGCCGGCAACTCCGTGTCCGCGCGTGTTTCCGGTACGATCTCCAATAGCCGGTGCCCGTTCTTCTTGCATCCCGCAGTTTCATATCGCCACCCACAGCGCTTTGCCAGTGCGCACACGCATTCTTTACTTCTCCGCCATGTTTTTTCGCCGTTGCCATGGACACTGCGCCATGCCAAAGAGCCGCGATGACCGTACGATCCGAAGAGTTCCGGAAACGCCTGAAAACGAATGCCGATGCGGTAGAGGCCCTGCTGACGGTATTGCTTTCGCCCGACGTGCAGCCCGGCGAAGTCGTGCGTCCCGATCGGCTGCTTGCGGCAATGCGCCATGGCGTATTGAACGGCGGGAAGCGTCTTCGGCCTTTCCTCGTCGTCGAGACGGCGGCGCTTTTCGGGCCCGAGAACCGGGAAGCCGCCTTGCGGATCGGCGCCGCCCTTGAATGCATCCATTGCTATTCGCTCGTTCACGACGATCTGCCGGCGATGGACGACGACGACCTGCGTCGCGGCCAGCCGACCGTTCACGTCGCCTTCGACGAGGCCGCGGCGATTCTTGCCGGGGACAGCCTCTTGACCTTTGCCTTCGACATCGTCGCAGCGACCGAAACCCGGCTTTCCGACCGGATCAAGATCGAGCTCGTGCTTGCCTTGGCGCGTGCAGCCGGGGTCGGCGGCATGGCAGGCGGACAGGCCCTCGATCTCGCAGCCGAGGGGAATGCTCCCGATGAGGCGGGCATCGTTCAATTGCAGGCGATGAAGACCGGGGCGCTCATTCGCTACGCTTGCGAGGCCGGCGGTATTCTTTCGGGTGCCGGGGACGACGTTCGGCGGTCCCTCCGCCGTTACGGAGAGACGATCGGACTGGCATTCCAGCTCGCCGACGATCTGCTGGATCTGACGGCGGACAGCCGCACCATGGGCAAGGCAACCGGGAAGGATGCAGCCCGCGGCAAGGGAACGCTCGTCGCACTGCACGGCCAGGAATGGGCAGAGCGCCGCCTCAAAGACCTCGTTGCGGAAGCCGAAGGGCTGCTCACACCTTTCGGCGAAAAAGCCGCCATCCTTGTCGAAACCGCCCACTTCGTCGCGAACCGAAGGAGCTGACGCGCATGAGCAAATACTGGTCGCCGATCGTTTCGACGCTTAAGCCATACGTGGCGGGCGAACAACCGCGCATCGACAATCTCGTGAAGCTCAACACGAACGAAAACCCTTATGGACCGTCGCCAAAGGTGATTGCGGCGATCCGGGAAGCGGCCAGCGACGATCTTCGGCGCTATCCGGATCCGTCCGCGCTCGAACTGCGTCAGGCGATCGCAAAACGATATGGCGTCGAGATCGGCGAAGTGTTCGTCGGCAACGGATCCGACGAGGTGCTGGCTCATACCTTCCTCGCGCTCCTGAAGCACGAGAAGCCTCTGCTCTATCCAGACATCACCTACAGCTTTTATCCGACCTATTGCCGCCTGTTCGGGATCGACGCGGCGGAAATCCCGCTGAGAGATGATTTCACAGTGGACATTGCCGACTACCGCCGGCCGGCCGGAGCGATCGTCCTGCCGAATCCCAACGCCCCGACGGGAATTGGCCTGCCACTCTCGACGATCGGGGCACTTGTCGCCGAGCATCCGGACGCCGTCGTCGTGATCGACGAGGCCTATGTCGATTTCGGTGGCGAGACCGCCGCGCCGCTGGTCCAAAAATACGAGAACCTGCTGGTCGTCCAGACCTTTTCGAAATCCCGCTCGCTTGCAGGACTGCGCGTCGGCTTCGCGATCGGCCAGCGTCCGCTTATCGAGGCGCTGGAACGGGTGAAGGACAGTTTCAATTCCTACCCGCTCGGGCGGCCGGCGCAGGCCGGGGCGACCGCCGCGATCGAAGACGAAAGCTGGTTCGAGGAAACCCGGCAGAGGGTGATCGAGTCGCGCCGGCGTGTGACGGGAGCCCTACGGCAGCGCGGCTTCGAGGTGCTGCCGTCGCAGGCGAACTTCGTCTTCGCTCGCCATCCGGACCATAGTGGCGAAACGCTCGCCAGGAACCTGCGCGACCACGCGGTCATCGTGCGGCATTTCGCTCGGCCACGCATTTCCGACTTCCTGCGCATCTCGATCGGCACGGCCGAGGAGTGCGACCGGCTGATAGCGGCGCTTGATGAAATCGTTTGATCTCATATCGTCGTAGAAGCAGCGCAAACCGGAAAACCTGCCGGAACCGAAAGCCTGCTGGCATTCGGCTCGACATGGCGTATGGTGCCGGCGGATCGACAGAGTGGTTTCCATGACAGACATCACGCCATACCTGCCCCAGCTCGCCATCGCCTGGACGGCCTATCTTATCGCCACCGCCTCGCCTGGACCGGCGATCCTGGCAATCATCGCGACGTCGGTCAGCCAGGGTCGCGCCGCCGGACTGGCGCTGGCGTTCGGTGTGCTGACGGGTTCCTACACATGGGCGGTGCTGACCGCTTCGGGTCTCTCGGCATTGATCAGGACCTACGGTCAGGCGATCGTCATCCTCAAGATCGCCGGTGGCTGCTATCTGCTCTGGCTTGCCTGGAATGCGCTGCGTTCGGCAATGACGAGCGGCGAGAAATACAGGGTGCGCCGGACTGCCGTGCCGCTCTCCCCTCGCCGCCAGTATCTCAAGGGCCTCGGCATTCACCTGACCAATCCGAAAGCCATTTTCGCCTGGATCATGCTGACATCGCTCGGCATGCCGGCCGGCGCTCCGGTCACCGTGACCGCGGCCTTCATCGCCGGCTGCATGGCGATCGGCCTCGTGACCTTCCTTGGGTTCGCGCTGGTATTCTCGCTAGGTCCCGTCCACCGCGCCTATATGAAATCGCGACGCCTGATCGAGGGACTGATGGCTGGCTTCTTTGCCTTCGCCGGTTTCAAGCTGCTTTCGGCACGGCTCTGATCTATTCCGCCGCCACCTGCCCCCGGCCATAGCGCTTTTCGATATAGTCGGCTACGAGCGCCTCGAATTCCGCGGCAATATTCGGGCCGCGCAGCGTTATCGCCTTCTGACCGTCGATGAACACCGGCGCAGCCGGCATTTCGCCCGTTCCGGGAAGCGAGATGCCGATGTCGGCATGCTTGCTCTCGCCCGGGCCGTTGACGATGCAGCCCATGACCGCGACCTTCAAAGCCTCGACGCCCGGATATTTCTCGCGCCACACCGGCATGTTGCGGCGGATGTCCTCCTGGATCTTCTGGGCGAGCTCCTGGAAGACGGTCGATGTCGTGCGCCCGCAGCCCGGACAAGCGGCGACGACAGGTACGAACTGGCGAAAGCCCATGACCTGCAGGAGCTCCTGCGCCACCTGGACCTCGCGGGTGCGGTCGCCGCCCGGTTCCGGCGTCAGCGAGATGCGGATCGTATCTCCGATGCCCTGCTGCATCAGGATGCCGAGGGAGGCGGAGGAAGCGACGATGCCCTTGGTACCCATGCCGGCTTCCGTAAGCCCGAGATGTAGCGCGTGGTCGGAACGCACCGACAGCATCGCATAAACGGCGACCAGGTCCTGCACATTGCTGACCTTTGCCGAAAGGATTATGCGGTTGCGCGCAAGGCCGATCTCCTCTGCAAGCTCGGCTGAAAGAAGCGCCGACTGCACGATCGCCTCGCGCATCACATGCTGGGCCGTCAGCGGAAAGCCTTTCTGCTGGTTCTCGTTCATCAGGCGCGTCAGCAGCTCTTGATCGAGCGAGCCCCAGTTGACGCCGATGCGCACCGGTTTGTCATACTCGATGGCGCGTTCGATGATCGCGCCGAACTGCTTGTCCTTCTTGTCCTTGAAGCCGACATTGCCCGGATTGATGCGATACTTGGCGAGCGCTTCGGCACAGGCCGGATGATCGGCCAGAAGCTTGTGGCCGATATAATGAAAGTCCCCGACGAGTGGCACATCCATGCCGAGCCGCAGAAGCCGCTCGCGTATCTTGGGAACGGCGGCAGCGCTTTCGTCGCGGTCGACGGTGATGCGCACGATCTCCGATCCGGCACGGGAAAGCGCGGCGACCTGCGCAACCGTAGCATCGATATCGGCGGTGTCCGTATTGGTCATCGACTGGACGACGACCGGGGCACCGCCGCCCACAATGACGCCGCCGACATCGACGCCGACGGACTTGCGGCGCGGCTGCGGTTCAAAATCGAATGGAAGCGACATCGAAGCCTCGTGCCTTATGGCCATAGCAGGCACCTCGGGGGCGCCCCGTTTCCCCTCAGGTGGAACAGGAAATGTGGCTTGTCAACCGCGCGCCCGGCTTTGGCGGCGATTTGTTTCACCCTTGTCTGCGCCTTTCGGCTCAAGACCCTAATGTCTTTCCTTTACATCCGCATGCACGGCATGATGCGACAACAGGAGAACGACGATGAGAAGAACCGGCAGAAAGGTAAAGACCATGGAAAAGCCGGTATATTCAGCGACGAAGCCGATCAGCGACGGGGCAAACAGCGTGCCGGAATATCCCATCACGGTCGTCACCGAGAGAGCGACGCCCTGCGCGAATCCCGGCAGGTTGCCCGCGGCCGAAAAGGCGATCGGCACCATGTTGGAGATTCCGACGCCGCAGATGGCGAAGCCCACCATCGCCACATAGGCATCGGGCGCCAGACCCGCCGTCACCATTCCGACGATGGCGAGGAGGGTCGAGATGCGCAGCGTCTTGACCGCACCCCAGCGGTCGCGCACGTGGTCGCCGGCAAAGCGCATGATCGCCATGGTCGCCGAAAAGGCGCCGAAAGCGAAACCGGAAAGCGCCAGCGGCGCGCCGAGTTCGTCGCGCATATAGAGCGCACCCCAGTCGAGGATGGAACCTTCCGGAATCATCGAGAAAAGCGCGACGAGACCGATCAACCAGGGCAACGGGGACATCGGCAATCGAACCTTCTGCCTCTCTTCCGACAGATGCGGCTTGTCCTTCAGGATCGAGGACCAGATGAGCGCCAGGCCGACAAGCGCCAGAAAGGTCAGGACACCCGCATGCCCAAGCACGCCGATCGTCTCGATGAGATAGCCGCCACTGGTCGCGCCGATGAAGGCGCCGAGGCTCCAGAATGCGTGGCAAGAGGACATGATCGCCCGCCGCATCGACTTCTCGACTTCCACGGCATTGGCATTCATCGCGATGTCCATCGCGCCCGTCAGGCCGCCGAAGAGGAAGATCGCGACCCCCCCCATCCAGATATTGGGAGCGAGCGACAGATAGAGCAGCGTCGGCAGGAAAACGAGCGTCGCGCCCTTCACCGTCCTGGCCGCGCCGAAATGAGCGACCAGGATGCCGGCAACCGGCATCAGCACCAGCGAACCGATACCGAAGCAGACGATCATCAGGCCAAGCGCGGATTCGCTGAGACTCAGGCGGCTGGCGAATTCCGGGATTTTCGGCGCCCAGGCGCCCATAAAGGTTCCGTTGAGCAGAAAGAGCCCCGACACGGCGATGCGGGACGCCGGGAAATAGCTCGATTTGAGGATTCTGCCGGGAGCGGCATCGTCTTGAGAGGTCATGGGGGTGTTTCCGGTTCGAATGATTTTGATTGCAGCGGCAGGCGCCGGATCAGGCCATTGAGTTATTGCGCACGCAGGATCCGCAGCCCTGCCGAAGCATAAGCTGCCACCTCCTGTTCATCCGCGTCCGCCTCGAAGACGGCGCAACTGACGGAAGAAAGCGGAATGACCGCGTAGGCAGCAGCGGTCGAGAGCTTGTCGCTTGTGACGGCCACGAGAACCGCCCTGCTTCTCTGGGCAAGGAAACGCTTGAATTCCGCATCCTCGAAACTATACGCCGTCACGCCGGCATCCCGGTCGATCCCGCAGACGCCCAGAATACAGAGGTCTGGGCGCAGGGCCTCCGCGTCGCGCATCGCCTTGGCCCCGATTGCCCCGCCGACCTTCTTGTCGACCTGCCCGCCGATCTGGATGATGTCCACACCGGACCGGTCGATGAGGGTCGCAGCTATGGAAGGGGCATTGGTGGCGACCGTCAGGTCTCTGTCCTCGGGAAGCGCCTGGGCAATGGCGAGATTCGTGCTGCCGGCGTCGAGAAAAATCGTGGAGCCCGGTTCGATGAAGGAGATGGAGGCCCGCGCCAGCGCCTGCTTTCTTTCGGTCCCGATCGCCATGCGCTCGCTTAAGGAGCCACTGGCCGGCGATACCGGAAGCGCGCCGCCATAGACGCGGCGGCAGAGGCCTGCGGCCGCCATTTCCCGCAGGTCCCGCCGGATCGTGTCTTCGGAGACGGCAAGCTCCTGTGCGAGCTCGGCGGCGATGACGCGGCCGGATCGCTCCAGCCGTTCCTGAATTAGGGCCTGCCTTTCCCCCAGCAGCAGTTCGGTTGCCAGCATATCGAATCCAATCATGCAAAAACATGCATAAATACGCACAAACTGGAAGCACGGTCAAGCGGATCGAAATCGATCGGCGACGGCAACGAAAAACCCCGCCGTTTCCGGCGGGGTTCATTTCTCAGTCAACCATATCGGGTTTCTGCGCGATTACTCGCGATTGCCGAGAAAACGCAGAAGGAACAGGAACAGGTTGATGAAGTCGAGATAGAGCGTCAGAGCACCCATGATCGCCTTTCGGCCGGCCACGACATCGTCGTCAGCCTCGAAATACATCTCCTTGATCTTCTGGGTATCCCAGGCCGTGAGGCCGGCGAAGACCAGGACGCCGATCGCGGAGATCGCGAATTCGAGCGCCGAAGACTGCAGGAAAATGTTGACGAGCGACGCAATGATCAGCCCGAAAAGGCCCATGATCAGAAACGAGCCGATCGCCGACAAGTTACGCTTCGTCGTGTATCCGTAGAGCGACAGGGCGCCGAAGGCCGCAGCCGAGACGAAGAAGGTCTGCACGATGCTGGCGCCGGTATAGATCAGGAAGATCGACGACAGCGACAGGCCCATAAGTCCGGCATAGACCCAGAAGGTCGTCTGCGCGGCAGCCACGCTCATGGTGTGGATTCGGAAGCTCATGTAGAAAACGAGCGCGAGCGGCGCCAGCATCACGATCCACTTCAGCGGGCTGACATAGATTGCCTGCCCGAAAGCCGTGAGCTGCCCGCCGGCAAACGCCATCTGCGACGCAGCGAACGCCACCACGCCGGTGATGACCAGTCCCAATGCCATGAGGTTGTAGACCCTCAGCATATAGGAACGCAGGCCTTCATCGATCATGGCGCCGGTTTGCGTGCCGGTCTGCGCCATCCGATTCTGGTAGTTGCGGAAATCAGCCATTTTTTCCTCTCAAAGCCCCTATGGTTTCTACGGTGTCGGGTAACCATCCATTCCCTTTCGGGGCGGAGGCCTACGGACCTTCCGGTTCATCAACCGATTCTGGCCCGATCACCCAGGCGCCGCTGCGGGGCTCCAGCATGCCTTCACCAAATATGATGACGAATTGGGTTCGGCACAAGACCCTTGCTCGTCCGACCCTTCACCTTCCCGCGAGGCGTTCGGCCCGTGGGAGCGCCGTCGTTTCCCTTCTACAGCTCGCGAAGTACCGGAGCCGCCTTCTGCCCCAGAACGCGCCATGTCCCGGCAAGTCCGATGCCGACCGTCATGACGAGCGCTGTCACGACCGTCGCGACCGCGACGTCCGGAAGGAAGCTTGACGGCAGCGTCATGATCCTGCTGACGACGAACCAGGCTGCCACGCCGCCGGCAAGGAGGGCGAAGATCGCTGTCGCAAGCCCCAGCATCATATATTCGTAACTGAATGCACGGATCAGGGTGTTGCGCGTGGCTCCCAGCGTCTTAAGCACGACCGCATCGTGGATGCGTGCGCGATTTCCCGCCGCGAGCGCCCCGGCAAGCACCAGCACCGAGGCGATGAGCGCGACGGCTGCGGCAGCGCGGATCGCAACGGCGAGCTGCCCGACCAGTTCGTTGACGATATCGAGCGCATCCTTGACCCGCACGCTGGTGATCGTCGGATAGGCATTGGTGACAGCCCTGAGCGTTGCTGCTTCCTGCTGCGCCGTGGCTCCCGGATCGATCATGGTCGCAAGCCAGGCATGCGGCGCACCGGCGAAGGTATTCGGCGAGAAGACCATCACGAAGTTGATCGACAACGACTCCCATTCGACGGTGCGGAAGTTGGCAATCCTTGCGGTGATGTTGCGGCCGAGAACGTTGACGGTGACCGTGTCGCCGAGCTTCAGGCCGAGCTCGCGCCCTTCCTCTTCGGAAAAGGAGACGAGCGGCTCGCCGCTGTAGTCGGCAGGCCACCATTCGCCCTCGACCAGAGTGGAATTCTCGGGAGCGTTCCTCGCATAGGTTATGCCCCGGTCGCCCTGAAGCACCCATCGCCCTGCGGGCGCCACGTTGCGCCTCGCGACGTCCTCACCGTTGAAGGCGGTGATGCGGCCGCGCAGCATCGGCACCTCGACGATCTTGCCCTCGGGCATCTGCTGGCTGAGGATCGAGCGGAACCCTTCGAGCTCGCTTCCCTGGATATCCACGAAGAAGAAATTCGGCGCGCGCTCCGGCAGGTTTCCGGTCAGCTCCCGGCGAAGGTTGCCGTCGATCAGGGTCAACGTGACGAGCAGCGCAAGGCCGAGACCGAGCGACAGCACGACGGAGGGCGTCAGCGCCCCCGGCCTATGGATGTTGCCGATCGCCAGCCGCAACGCCGGCGATCGAACCCGCGGACTGCATCGCGCAAGAACCGTCACGAGCGAGGCGACGACGCGAAGGAGAAGGAAGGCAAAGGCGATACCGCCGAGAAAAACGACCGCGATATAGCGATCATAAGCGGTCCAGATGGCAAGTCCTGCCAGCACGGCGAGAAACATGGCGGCGGCGAGGATGTAAGGCCAGGCCGGCAGGCGGCGGCGCTCGAAGCCCTGTTCGCGGAAAAGAGCCGTCGCCGGAACCTCGCGCGCATGCCCGAGCGGCAGGATCGCGAAGGCGAGCGCCGTCAGGACGCCGAAGATGGCTGCGAGTGCCAGCGCGCCCGGATAAAGCTCGGCCTCCGCGGAAACAGGCAGGACATCGGCGAGAAAGCGCATGGCGACCATCGGCATCAGCGCGCCGACGACGAGCCCCATGAGGATGCCGACCGCGGCAATCAGAAGAATTTGCACGAGATAGATCGAGGCGATCAACGATGCCGGGGCTCCCAGGCACTTGAAGGTGGCAATCACTCCGCGCTTGGAATCGAGATACGCCCTTACCGCATTGGCCACGCCCACGCCGCCGACGATGAGTGCCGTGAGACCCACGAGCGTCAGGAACTGCGAAAATCGGGTGATATTGGCCGTCAGCGAAGGAGCGGCGTTATCGCTCGTGCGGATCGACCAGCCTGCCGCGGGAAAAGCTTCGTTGGAGCGGTCGCGGATGCCGAGCAGGGCCGCGGCAGGATCGGCCATGCGGATTTTGTAGGCATGCTCGACAAGGCTGCCGGTCTGTACGAGGCCGCTTGCGGCGAGTGCCTGCTGCGAGACCATCAAGCGTGGCGCGAAGCCGAACCCGTCGGACAAGGCATCGGGCTCCCTGACCAATGTCGCGGTGATCCGCAATCGCGCAGAGCCGACCATGATCTCGTCGCCGACCGCAATCCCGAGCCGCTCCAAGAGCAGCGGCGCAGCAACCGCCCCATATGCATCACCATCTCCGGCAAGAAGATCGGAAAGGGGGCGCTGCGGGCTCGTTTCCGCGCTGCCGTAGAGCGGATAGGCCTCGTCCACGGCCTTCAATTCGACGAGCGCCTGGTCGCCGCCGTCCGGGAGCCGCGCCATCGAGCGCAATCCCGACGAAAGGGAGACCGTACCGAGGCTGTCGAAATAGGCACGCTCCTCGCCCGTCGCAACGCGGTTGTTGAGTTCGAAACGAACGTCGCCGGCCAGCAGTGTCTGTCCCTGCGCAGCAATCGACCGCGTGATCGCGCTGGAAACGGAATTCACGCCTGCAATCGCCGCGGTTCCGAGCGCGATGCAGGCGAGGAAAATGTAGAAGCCTCTCAGGCCGCCGCGCATTTCGCGCAGAGCCAGCCGGATTGCAAGAAGGAGCTGCCGGACTGAAAAGCCTCTCATGCCGGCACCGCTTGGCTGACGGCGGCGGGTGCGGCATCGGCGACCACTTCCCCCGATCGCATCCTGACCTGCCTTCCGCAGCGTGCCGCAAGCGCCGGATCATGGGTGACGAGCACCAGCGTCATGCCGCGCTCCGCCTGCTGCGAAAAAAGCAGATCCGCGATCTGTCGTCCCGTCTCCGTATCGAGATTGCCGGTCGGTTCGTCGGCGATGAGGAGCTTCGGAGAAGGTGCCAACGCCCGCGCGATCGCCACGCGTTGCTGTTCGCCTCCGGAAAGCTGCCCAGGATAGTGGGAAAGCCGCGCTCCGAGGCCGACGGCCTCCAGCTCGCGCCGCGCGATGGCAAACGGATCACGGATGTTGGCAAGCTCCAGCGGAACGGCGACATTCTCCAGCGCCGTCATGTTCGGGATAAGGTGGAAGGACTGAAAGACGATGCCGATCGTCCGGCCGCGGAAGTCCGCGACCTGATCTTCGTTCATGGTGTGAAGGGGAGCGCCGTCGATGTGGATTTCTCCCCGGTCGAGCCGCTCCAATCCCGCCAGCACCATCAGCAATGTCGACTTGCCGGAACCGGACGGCCCGACGATGCCGACGGATTCGCCGGCGCGGATCGAAAGATCGATGCCCTTGAGGACATGGACCGAGGCGGCTGCCTGCCCGAGCGTCAAATCCGCTTTTTTCAGGTCGATGATGGTTTTGGCCAAGAGAATCTGCCCTATATCTGGAGGTAAGGAAGCGTTGCCGCAGGGGCAATTTAGGGACAGTGGAATGATGTTTAAACCTGCTCACGGAATTTTCACCGCGCTCGTGTTTTCAACTTTCGCATGGGCCGGGCAGGCTGCGGCCGAACCGCTGCCGCTGGTTGGCTTCGGCGACAGCCTGATGGCGGGGTACCAGCTTCCTGCCGAGGAGGCGTTTCCGGTCCAATTGGAAAAGGCGCTGAAGGCGAAAGGCTACGACGTGACTATTGCGAATGCAGGGGTCTCCGGCGATACGACCTCCGGCGGATTGGCCCGCATAGACTGGTCGGTGCCGGATGGCACGAAAGGCGTTATCCTGGAACTCGGCGCCAACGACGCCCTGCGTGGCATCCCGCCGGAACAGACCGAAAAGAATCTCGATGCGATGATCGCCAAGCTCAAGGGACGCGGCATAGGCGTCCTTCTTGCGGGAATGATGGCGCCGCCGAACATGGGCCCGGACTATGCCGAGCGCTTCAACGGCATCTACAAGCGCCTCGCGGAGAAGCATGGTGTACCTCTTTACGCATTTTTCCTCGACGGGGTGGTCACGCAGGCAGGCCTCCAGCTCGAAGACGGCATGCATCCGAACGGCAAGGGCATCGCCGTCATGGTCGAGAGAATATTGCCCGCCGCAGAAGATTTCATGAAATCGCTGGAGAACGGGTGAATGGATTTTGCAGGTGCGAAATAAGGGTTGCACCCTGGGCAAATGCATGATTCGCTAGACATACCTCTAAAGATTCGGGGAGCTCGCCATGCCGAGACTGTTTATCGCCCTCGAAGTTCCGCGTAACGCCGCCATGAGCGCGTCGTTGTTGCGGGGAGGCCTTCCCGGAGCCCGATGGATCGATGTGGAGAACTACCATATCACGCTGCGTTTCATCGGCGATGTGGACGGTCGAACCGCTGACGAGGTTGTCGACCGGCTGGACCGCATCGACCGGCCGGAATTCCAGCTCTCCCTTTCCGGCGTCGGCTCCTTCGGCTCCAAGAAGCCGCATTCCATCTATGCGGGGGTCACCCCCGCCCCCGAGATGTTCGCGCTGCAGGCGGAAATAGAACGCATCTGCCAGCGGCTCGGGCTTCCGGCCGATCCGCGCAAGTTCACTCCGCACGTGACCCTGGCGCGGCTGCGGAATGCGCGGCTGGATGATGTGGTTTCCTATCTCTCCGGGCGCGGCAACTTTCAGACCTCTCCCTTCACGGTTGATCGCTTCGTGTTGATGTCGTCCAAGGAGTCGGTCGGTGGCGGTCCGTACCTCACGGAAGAGGTATTTCCCCTGTCGGAGCCGATCTCGGCTTACGGGTCTCCGACAATCGAGGAACACCCGCTGTAAAGCAGGTGAAAAACCGCCTCGAAATCCTCCGGAGCGCCATAATAGGGGTCAGGCACGTCGATTGCCTTTCTGAGCGCATGGCGGGCAAAGAGTTGGATTTTGCCGGCGTGCCGCGGTGGCGCAAGCCCTGTCAGCATATGCAGGTTGCCGCGATCGAGAGCAAGAAGCAGGTCGAAATCATCGAAATCGGCGTCCCGCAATTTTCTGCCGCGAAGATCCGAAATGTCGATGCCGTGACGGCGTGCAACGGCAATGGTTCGGGGATCGGGCGGATCTCCGATATGCCATCCTCCTGTTCCGGCTGAATCGATCTCGAACAGATCCGAACGCCCCCTCTCGGCTGCGACATGCCGCAATATTCCTTCCGCAAGCGGAGAGCGGCATATATTGCCGAGACAGACGAACAGGATACGAAGCTTTGGCATTGCGGAAGCCCCTTATATCGCCTTTGACGACAAGCAAGGTCTTGGGCACGGCTGTCGGAGAGCTGCAGTGAAAACTGCGGGCACAAGCGCGTCGATCTGTCGATCCGCAAGCTCGTGAAAAGATTAACGGCAGAGCGCCCGTCCTCCAAACAGGCGAAAACCGGATTCAGCATCTGGTGGAGGCGGGCGAAAGATAATCAACATGTAGCCGTGAACAAACGCTGAATCTTCGCGAGTCAGCGATTCGTCTCCGATTCGTTCCACTGCTGTTCCGATTCTTAAAATAAGCGGCCGAAAGCCGGCTTGAAGCACCTATAACGACGAAAATCCCAAATCGCTCGGCTCGCCTCTTGCCATAGCCTTCCGCGATGGTCATTTGTTCCTTGCCGTCGGCGGCCAATTCCGCGCGGCATCGATTGAACCTTTCCGGGGCACCCTTTGACTTTTGCACCGAAGATCTTGAGCGGCCGCGGCGTCATCGCGGTCCTCGGCCCGACCAATACCGGAAAAACCCATTACGCGATCGAGCGCATGGTGGCGCACGAAACCGGCGTGATCGGCCTGCCGCTCCGCCTTCTCGCGCGCGAGGTCTATACCCGCCTTGTCGAAAAGGTCGGGCATCACAACGTCGCCCTCGTCACCGGCGAGGAGAAGATCACGCCGCATATGGCGCGCTTTTCGGTCTGCACGGTCGAGGCGATGCCGCGAGAAACACGCGCCTCCTTTGTGGCGATCGACGAGGTGCAGCTCGCCGGAGATCTCGAGCGCGGTCATATCTTCACCGACCGAATTCTGCACCTGCGCGGACGCGACGAGACGCTGCTTCTCGGAGCGGCGACGATGAAGCCGATCCTGGAGCATCTGCTGCCCGGCATCACAGTCGTCGAGCGGCCGCGTCTGTCTCAGCTCTTCTATGCCGGTTCGAAGAAGATTACCCGCTTGCCGCAGCGCAGCGCCATCGTCGCCTTCTCCGCCGACGAGGTCTATGCGATTGCCGAGCTCATCCGCCGTCAGCGCGGCGGGGCGGCCGTCGTCCTCGGCGCCCTTTCGCCGCGCACCAGGAACGCTCAGGTCGGGCTCTACCAGGAGGGCGACGTCGAATATCTGGTCGCGACGGATGCGATCGGCATGGGGCTCAATCTCGACGTCGACCATGTTGCCTTCGCACAGGACCGGAAGTTCGACGGCTACCAGTACCGCAATCTCAATCCCGCCGAGATCGGCCAGATCGCGGGACGCGCGGGGCGCCACGTGCGCGACGGCACCTTTGGCGTCACCGGCCGGGTCGATCCCTTCGACGACGAGCTCGTCCGGCGTATCGAGATGCACGAATTCGATCCGGTCCGCGTCCTGCAATGGCGCTCGAAGAACCTCGATTTCGATTCGATCGCAAGCCTGAAGAGGAGCCTCGACGCGCCGCCGCTTGTCAACGGCCTGACGCGGGCGCTGCCGGCCATCGATCAGCAGGCGCTCGATCATCTGTCCCGCTACCCCGACGTGGCCGACATGGCAAGCTCGCCCGACCGCGTCGAAAAGCTCTGGGAGGCGTGTGCACTTCCCGATTACAGGCGTATAACGCCGGCCCAGCATGCCGATCTGATCTCCACCCTCTATACCGATCTTGTCCGGCGCGGCGCGGTGAACGAAGATTTCATGGCAGATCAGGTGCGCAGGGCAGATCGCACGGATGGCGAGATCGACACGCTTTCGGCGCGAATCGCCCAGATAAGGACCTGGACCTATGTCTCGAATCGTCCCGGATGGCTTGCCGATCCGACACACTGGCAGGAAAAGACGCGGGAAATCGAAGACCGATTGTCCGATGCGCTACATGAGAGGTTGACGAAACGCTTTGTTGATCGCAGGACATCTGTGCTCATGAAGCGCCTGAGAGAGAATGCGATGCTGGAAGCGGAAATCAGTGTGAATGGCGATGTCTTCGTGGAAGGACATCATGTAGGGCAGTTGGCCGGCTTCCGGTTCACGCTTGCCTCGGGCACGGAAGGCCCGGATGCGAAAGCCGTACAGGCGGCCGCTCAGAAGGCGCTTGCGCTCGAATTCGAGGCGCGTGCCGCACGGCTGCACGCAGCCGGCAACGGTGATCTTGCCCTCGGCTCCGACGGCAATGTCCGCTGGCTCGGCGATCCTGTCGCGCGCCTTTCCTCCAGCGATCACGTCATGCGCCCCCGCGTCATCCTGCTCGCCGACGAGCAGTTGACCGGGAATGCCCGCGACCATGTCGCCGCCCGCGTCGAGCGTTTTGTCAATTATCACATCGCCACGGTTCTGAAGCCGCTTGACGATCTGTCGCGCGCCGAGGATCTCGAAGGCCTTGCAAAGGGCCTTGCCTTCCAGCTCGTGGAAAATCTCGGCGTTCTTTTCCGCCGCGATGTCGCCGAAGAGGTGAAGGCGCTGGACCAGGACGCCCGGGCCTCTATCCGCAAGCATGGCATCCGCTTCGGTGCCTATCACATCTTCATGCCGGCGCTCCTGAAGCCCGCCCCCGCCGAACTCATCACCCTCCTATGGGCACTGAAGAACGACGGCCTCGACAAGCCGGGCTACGGAGAACTGATCCCGGTGCTCGCCGCCGGGCGCACCTCGGTCGTGACCGATCCGAGCTTCGAGCGGACCTTCTACAAGCTCGCCGGCTTCCGCTTCCTCGGAAAACGCGCCGTTCGCATCGACATCCTCGAGCGCCTCGCCGACCTTATCCGCCCGCTCCTGCAGTGGAAGCCGGGCACGCCACGCCCGGACGGCGCCTATGACGGACGGCGCTTCACGACGACCACGGCGATGCTTTCCATTCTCGGTGCTACGCCGGACGACATGGAAGAGATTCTGAAGGGGCTCGGCTACCGCGCAGACAGCGTCAAGTCGGAAGAGGCTGCGGCGTTCCTGGCTTCGCAGAATGGCTCCGCTGCGCCGACTGCTGAGGCGGCCCCGGCTGCGGAAGCCGGTGAGGCCGAAAAGGCCGATCACGACGATGCGGACGCGTCCGAATCGGAGAGCGAGACCGCCGTCGCCTCCCCGGCCCCCGCGGAGGTCGCTTCCGGAGACCTATCTGCTCCGCAGGACGCGCCCGCCGCCGACGCGGCCACGCCATCGGGCGATGCCGAACCTGTCGAGGCAAAACCCGTCCTGCTTTGGCGGCCCGGCAGCCGCAACGAGAACCAGCGCCACGGCGGGCAGCATCGCGGCCGTCAGGGCGATCAGCGTGGAGACCGCGGACGCGGCAACCAGTCCGGCGACCGCCGGGAAGGCCGTCCCCAGGGCGGAAGGCCCGCTCACGCCAACGGCCGCGACGCAAAGCCGCAGGGCAACCGTCCGGAACGCGGCGAACGCCACGACAGGTCCGACAGGGGCGGCAAGCCGCAGCAAAAATTCGAAGCCCGCCCTCCGCGCAAGGAAAAGCCGATCGATCCGGATTCGCCCTTTGCGAAGCTGGCCGCTCTCAAGGAGCAGATGAAGAAGTAGGAGCCATGCCGAACGGAAAGGAACAGCCACAGGCTTTTGCGCGCCAGCGCATCGACAAGTGGCTGTTCTTTGCGCGGCTTCGCAAATCCCGTTCGCTCGCGGCAAAATCCGTCGAGGCGGGAGATGTGGCGGTCAACGACGTGACCGTTCGCCAGCCGGCCTTTTCCGTCAAGCCGGGCGATGTGATCGCGCTTTCACTGGACCGCCACGACCTGGTGGTAAAGGTTCTTCTTCCGGGCACGCGACGGGGACCCTATGAGGAAGCGAGGCTTCTTTACGAGGACCTCACACCGCCACTGCCGCCGAAGACGGAGCGCAACCTCTTCGAGCAGGCGACACGGGAGCGGGGCGCGGGACGGCCGACCAAACGCGAACGGCGGGAAATCGATCACTTGCACGGCGCCGGCGATCGGCACGAGGATTAGAAAACTCTACCCTCTAAGTCGGCATTTTTGCGATGGTTTATCCTTGCATTGCGCTATTAAAGCCTTTACCTCCAAACTCCGCGTAACGGGTATGCCCGGTTTGCGGCAGACAGTTCGCAGGTGCGATTCTGCGGACGATGTCGCCGCCCCTTCCCGAATGACGAGAGTTTCTGGAGTGAATCATGACGTATGTCGTGACCGACAATTGCATCCGTTGCAAATACACAGACTGCGTGGAAGTGTGCCCGGTCGACTGCTTCTATGAAGGCGAGAATTTCCTTGTCATTCATCCGGATGAATGCATCGACTGCGGCGTCTGCGAGCCGGAATGTCCTGCAGAGGCGATCAAGCCCGATACCGAGCCCGGCCTGGATAAATGGCTGAAGATCAATGCCGATTTCGCACAGATCTGGCCCAATATCACGATCAAGCGCGATCCTTTGCCCGAGGCGAAGGAAATGGACGGCGTGGAGGAGAAATACGAGAAGTATTTTTCGGCGGAACCCGGAACGGGCGACTGATGCCTCCGGTCTTCTGAACGCCGCGCGTACGCTAAGCTGGGGAAAACGATGGTTTGTCCGTCCGCAGGGATAGGGCAGGCTTGATGACCCATGTAAACCAAATTATTGATTTAGGCACTTTTTTGTGATAGGGTCGCGAAACTGATCCAAATCGTGGCACGTTGGCGTGCCCGAACACCACCACGAAAGCAACCGATCCCCAAGACGCCGCTCACACCTCCCATAGGCAACCGCGTGTTGCTCAAATGTGAACGCGTCGCGGGAGACCTTTTGCGTATCGTTGGACGGACCAGAGTGGTGTCACCCAGACGGCGTCCCCGTCTTATCCGGGCCTCACTGACCCGGCCCCGGCTTGTTGCCGGGAGCGTAACAGGGAGTATTTGAGCAGAATGACGACCCAGCAGAAAAAATCTTCAACGCGCCAGGGCTTCAAGACCGGTGAATCCATTGTTTATCCCGCTCACGGCGTCGGACAAATCGTCGCGATCGAAGAGCAGGAAGTTGCCGGCATGAAGCTTGAGCTTTTTGTCATCGATTTCGAAAAGGACAAGATGCGCCTCAAGGTGCCGGTCGCCAAGGCCGTTTCCATCGGGATGCGTAAATTGTCCGAGACCGACTTCGTTGAACGCGCGCTGAAGGTTGTCCAGGGCAAGGCACGCGTGAAGCGGACCATGTGGTCGCGCCGCGCCCAGGAATATGACGCGAAGATCAATTCCGGCGACTTGATCTCGATCGCCGAAGTGGTTCGCGATCTTTACCGGGCGGAAAACCAGCCCGAACAGTCCTATTCCGAACGCCAGCTTTACGAAGCTGCACTCGACCGCATGGCGCGGGAGATCGCAGCCGTCAACAAGATGTCGGAAACCGAAGCCGTCCGCCTCGTGGAGACGAACCTGAGCAAGGGTCCGAAGCGCGGCAAGGCCGTCGAAGAAGACGAAACGCAGGACGAAGCGGCTTAAGCCTGAAAAGGCCTTTAGGGCGCAAACGCAAATTTGCAACCCGGCTGGACCTCCAGCCGGGTTTTTTGTTGGAACTTTTTTGCGACGCAAACGTTTCGGCAGCCGAGGGGTAACGACCGGCGTTCCGGAATATGGCCGCATGCAGTTCTTTTCCGGAATCTTCAAGCAGGAGCCAACGCGTCGGTGCGGGGAATGTAACGACGGATGAAACATCAACGCGTGACGGTTTGCCAACGCATCCCGTCCGTTTTCCGGTTCACGGGGAGAAATCTGATGGCTACGACGACCGCAGACCGCCGCATGATCAAGATCGCTATGTCGGCGCCCTATCTGGAGCGCGACGAAGAGCAGGCCCTGGCGCTTGCGTGGAAGCAAAATAACGACCAGGAGGCCCGCAACCGCATCGCCATGGCGCATATGCGGCTCGTCATCTCCATGGCGGCGCGCTTCCGCAATTTCGGGCTGCCTCTCGGCGATCTCGTTCAGGAAGGCTATATCGGCCTGCTTGAAGCGGCCGCGCGCTTCGAACCCGAGCGCCAGGTGCGTTTTTCCACCTATGCCAGCTGGTGGATCCGCGCTTCCGTCCAGGATTACGTCCTGCGCAACTGGTCGATCGTGCGTGGCGGCACCAGTTCGGCGCAGAAGGCGCTGTTCTTCAACCTGCGCCGCCTGCGGGCCCGCCTCGCCAAAGGTGATACCCAGCTCACGTCGGAGGCGGTCCATCAGGAGATCGCGGCGGCCCTAGGGGTCAGCACCGCCGATGTCCAGACGATGGACGCCCGCCTCTCCTCTTCCGACATTTCTCTTCAGGCACCTCTTTCCAGCGGCGATTCTGAGACGGCAAGCCGCCTCGATTTCCTGGCGAGCGACGCTCCGCTACCCGACGAACAGGTAAGCGAGTTGATCGACGGCGAACGCCGGCGCCACTGGCTTCATGCAGCTCTCGGGCAATTGAATGCCCGGGAGATCAAGATCATCCGCGCCCGGCGCCTGACCGACAACAGCGCAACCTTGGAAGAACTCGGTGCCGATCTCGGCATTTCGAAGGAACGCGTTCGCCAGATTGAGAACCGCGCACTGGAAAAACTGAAAGCCGTCCTGATTTCCAGCACCCCCGGCTTCGCTGCCGCGACCTAGAGCAATTTCAGGAAAAATGCATAGCAGCTTTCCGGAGTGCGGGTAACGGCCCTGCATTCCGGACCGAGGGTTCCGGCGCCTCGTCGGCTATTCGGTGATGATCTTCACCTTGTCGCCGGGCTTGACGGTGTCGCTCGACGAAAGCGCATTGATGAGTCGGAACAGGTCCAGCTTTCTATCCGTTCCCATCATCCGTCCCGCCAGCGAGGCCACCGTATCGTTGCGCTGTGCGGTGACGACGCGGATCCGCAACGGCTTGAGCGAAGCAGTCTCCTGCGGCGTGAGGCGGCGGAAGGAGCCCTTCAGGACATTGGAAATGCCGGCAAGCGCCGGCGAGCCCTTCGGCACCGCGGTCAGGAAGCGGTAGATCTGGTTGTCGATCCTGATCACCGTCACATCGAATTCCCAGCGGTCGGCCGCCGCCCTGGCGGTCGCGGCTTCCAGTCCGTTGACGGTGATCGGCCGGATCGTCTCGGGCTGCAGGCCGGTCACCCAGCCGCTGGCGATATAGTTTACGAGGCTCTGGCGGCGGCTGTCGGCCACGCCGTCGAAGCGGATCGCGACATCCCCGGGACCGGTCGCCAGCACGGCCTCCTGCTTGTTGTCGATCTGAAAACCGGCTGGCACCTCGAACCGGATCCCGAGCTTTCCGTGCAGGAAGGTCTGACCGCGAACATAGCCCTCCTGCGGACTGTCGCCGTAAAGCAGTCCATCGATACCGGCGAGATAGTAATCGCGCCCCCGGTCGCCGACGGTTCCCTCCTGTCCGAAGGCGCGGGCATGGAGCCGCGCAAGCTCGACGCGTTGCGGCGCATTCGGATGGCTGGACAGGAAGTCGAGGCTTTGGTCCGCCTCGGGATCGACGGCCGTGAACCGGCTGTAGGCCGCCATGGAATCGAGGAAACGCGCGGCTGCATAGGGATCGTAGCCGGCTTCTCCGAGCATACGGACGCCGATGACGTCGGCTTGCAGTTCCTGATTCCGCGAGAAGGCGGCGAGACGAAGCTTGCCGCGTGCAAGCGCCTGCTTGCCGGCGATATTGCTCGACAGCACCTCCGTCACTACCCTGCTGGCGATGACTTCCGCCTCTTCCATCTTCTGCCGTTCGATACCGTGGTTTGCCGTCACATGCGCCATCTCGTGCGAGAGAACCGCCGCGACTTCCGAAGCGTCGTTGGCGAGTGCCAGAAGCCCGCGGGTGACATAGAGATATCCGCCCGGCAGCGCGAAGGCATTGATGGCCGGCGAATTCAGGATGGTGATGCGGTAGGATTGGCGTGGATTTTCCGAAACCAGCGTCAAGGCGCCCGCGATGCGGGCCACCAGCCGCTCCGTCTTCGCGTCCTTGTACTCGCCGCCATAGCTCGCCACGATCCGCGGATGCTCGCGCGCGCCCAGTTGAGCGCGCGGATCGTTCTTCTGCACTTCGGAAACGATCTGCGGGTTGGAGGAAGGAGAAACGACCGGCTGATACGACTGCTCCAGTACCGATTGACAGCCGGCCAAAAGCAAGGCCGCGCAAAGCGTCGTCGCGATCGCGAACGGGCCGGTGGCCCCGCGTCTATTCGCCACGGCGGGAAGCTGACGTGTCCTCTGCATTTGTACTGTTTCGCCCCTTGCTGGGTCATCGCGTCCTATTGCCGAGTTGGCGACAAGCCTTCAGACGCGAAAATCCGAATTGTCTAATGAGAGATAGACGCGCCACCCATCAGGGGCAACTCCCGATTCGATAAACGGTTCCCTTTGTGGCTCCGGTGACACAGAGGGGCGTCCAAAATATGGCGGCCGATCACGCATCGCACAACGGAGCGGATCCTTGCCTTCGATTACGAATGACCGAGAAACCTCGAGAGTGCAGGAATATCGCTGCGTGCGAAAAACTCCTCCACCGGCGCAAAGATACGGATGGTACCGTTCTCGATGAACATGGCGCTGTCGGCGAGGCGGCGGATATCTTCGGGCTGATGCGTGATCACGAGCATGGTCGAACCCGTCTCCTGCTGCAGCTCGCCGAGAAGCGCAGCCATCTCCGAGCGCATGGCGGGATCGAGCGCCGCAAAGGGCTCGTCGAGCAGGAGCACCGGCCTGCGCCTCACCAGGGCGCGCGCAAGCGCCACACGCTGGCGTTCCCCGCCCGACATAGAGGCCGGCAGGCGCCGTTCGTAGCCGCCCAGTCCGACCCGCGACAGCGCCGTGAATACCCTCTGCCGGTCCGCGGCATCGAGCCTCAGGGCCGGGTTTATGCCGAGACCGACATTTTCGGCGACCGTCAGATGCGCGAAGATATTGTTGTCCTGAAAAACGATCGATACGGGCCGCTCCGCCGGATTGCGGCCTTTCATGTCTTCCCCAAGAAGCTCCACCTTGCCGGCATCGATCTCCTGGAAGCCGGCGATAGCGTTGAAGAGCGTCGTCTTGCCCGCCCCTGACGGGCCGGTGACGGCAACGACCGCACCGCGCGGGATCGCACAGTCGAAGGTCAGGCGCTTTTCCGCGAAGCGGATTTCCACCTGCGATAGCCGGATTGCAGGGTCATTGGTGCCGGTCGCCGCCTGGTCAGCCATGCAGATCCTTTCCGCCGCGCGAAGAGGTCGACGGCAATGTCAGAAGCAGGCAGAGAACACCGAGGATCAGCGCGATGCCTGCCGCATCAGCGGTACGATAGCTTCCCATGCGGCTGAAGAGGAGCCAGGGCAGCGTGACGAATCCTTCCGCGCCGAAGATCGCCACGGCGCTGAGATCGCCGAGCGACAGCGCCATGGCGAAGGCGAATGCAAGCAGGATCGGGCGCCGGAGGGCGGCGATATCGATCCATCGCAAACGGTGCACACCTGTGACGCCGAGGCTTAGAGCCAGCTTTCCCGTGCGTGCAAGGTGGGTTCGGTAGGCTGGCTCGAGCACGCGGAAGGCGAACGGCAACGCCATCAAGGCATTGATGACGACGATGATGACCGGCGCGAACCGGGCCGCATCGGCAAAGAGGCGCAGGATCAGGAACCAGCCGGTCGCCATTACGACCGGTGGCACCAGCAGGATGAGCGAGCTCATTGCTGGAAGAATGCGGGCGAGAAGGAGCGTCGCCTTTGGCGGCCGGCTGTCGGCAAGCCGGGGTACGACGGCTGCGGGGATGGCAAGCGAGAGGCACAACGCTGCCGACGTAACGGAAATGACGAGGCTCGTCAGAAGCGCCTGATGCAAAAGGGGATCGGCCGCAAGGCGCGAAAAGTCGGCGGAAAGCCCTGATACGGCAATCGCCGCCATGGGCGAGACGACGAAGAGCGCGAAAGGCAGCAGCACCGCCGCATCGGCGATCCGCCGGCCTGATCCGTCGAAGCGCCGGATTTCGCGGCCGGCCGTTGCTCCTTCGTCGGACGGCCGGACGAAGAACGAGAGCGCAGCGAGCAGCACCCCGGTCAGCGCGATCTGCAGGAAGGCCAGCGCCACAGCGCGGGGCGGGTCGAAATCGAAGCGCAGCGCCTGATAGATCGCAACCTCGATCGTTGTCGCGCCCGGCCCGCCGCCGAGCGTCAGCACGATGGTGAAGCTGGTGACGCAAAGCATGAAGACCAGCCCGGCGATGCCGGGAACGAGACGACGGATTACCGGCCATTCTACGAGCCGGAAGACGGCGCCGGGCGGCATACCGAGATTGGCGGAGGCAAGCCAGTATTCCGCGGGAATGCGGTCCAGCCCCGAAAGCATCAGCCTTGTCGAGAGCGGCAGGTTGAAGAAGACATGGGCAATGAGGATGCCGGTCAATCCATAGACGCTGACGGGCTCGCTAAGCCCGAAGAAGGACAGCAGATCGTTGGCGACGCCCTGGCGCCCCCAGATTTCGATGACGCCGAGGGCGGCGACCAGCGCCGGCAATCCGAGCGGAACGGCCGCAAGACGGATGAGCCATGTCCGGCCGGGGAAGCGACGCTGCCGGGCCAGCGCCCGTGCGACCGGTATGGCGAGAACGACGGAAAGCAGGGTCGACAGAAAGGCCTGCAGCAGGGTGAACCGGGCAATGCGCCAGATATAGGCATCGAACAGACCGCCGCTGCCGGTGCCTTCGCCGGAACTCGCAAGCAGCATGAGTGTCGCAAGGCCGGTAAAGCAGAGCACGAACCCAAGGACGACGGTACCGGCCGCACCGATCACCTGCCGCTCCGACGTCGTGTACATGGCCGTGTCAGTTCGCCATGGCCGCAAGCCATTCGTCTATCCAGGCCCGGCGATTGGCAGCAACCTCGTCGGAGGAAAAGAGGAATGTCTTCTCGGGCTTCACCAGTCGGTTGAAAGCCTCCGGCAGAGGCTCGCGGGTAGGACCTGCCGGCATCATCCAGTTCGTCTCCGGAATGATCGACTGGAAATCAGCCCCGGTCATGAAGGTCAGGAAGGATTTTGCCAGTTCCTTGTTGCGGCTCGTCCTGGTCATGCCGGCGACTTCGATCTGGATATAATGTCCCTCCGAGAACGCGGCCGCCTGGTAGCGCTCGGTGTTCTCGGCGATCATGTGATAGGCCGGCGATGTGGTATAGGAGAGAACCATCGGAGCTTCGCCCTTGGTGAAAAGCCCATAGGACTCCGACCATCCGGGCGTCACCGTCAGCACCCGATCCTTGAGCTTCGCCCAGGCCTCGCCAGCCTTGTCGCCATAGACCGCCTTCATCCAGAGAAGCAACCCGAGCCCGGGGGTGGAGGTGCGCGGGTCCTGGATGACGACCTTCTGGCTCTTGTCGCCCTCGACGAGTTCCTTGAGGCTCGCCGGCGGGCTCTTGACCGTCTCAGTGTCGTAGACGACGGCAAAATGGCCATAGTCGTAGGGAAGGAACATGTCGTCCGAAAAGCCCCCCGGCACCGTCAGCCCTTCAGGGTTCAATCCGTGGGGTTCGAACAGTCCCGTCGCCTTCGCCTCGGCAATGAGGCTTGTGTCGAGCCCGAGAACGATATCCGCCTTCGTCCCCTCTCCTTCGAGTTTCAATCGCGTCAGGAGCTCGACGCCGTCGGCGACGCCCACCCATGCCACCTCGCAGCCGCAGGTCTTCTCGAAAGCCTTCGCCACCTTTGGCCCCGGGCCCCACTCGGCCACAAAGCTCTCGTAAGTGTAGACGGTAAGCGTTTTTTCCGCGGCGTAAGCGGGAAAGGCGAGAGAAACGGCAAGTGCCGCGATGGTCGTGAAAGGTCCTCTGCGCATCCGCGCCTCCTCCTTCGATCCAAGAACGGGAATAGGGCGCCGAATGCCGTCTAATCCCTCCGCCGGTGCAAACCGGATCAGGTTCCGCGGGTTGGCTTGAAGCCTCTCAGCCACATGGTTTTCAAGCCCTGTGGCACCCCGTTAGAGCGCTCCGAGGTTTAATCGCCGCCACTCTCCTTGACAAGGGCTCTCTCAGTCCGAACGCGCCAGCCGGCCGGCGAAGAGCGCCTTGTTGTCTTCCAGAAGCGCCAGCATCCTGTCGATCACGATGCGTACCTCTTCGCGATGCCGCTCTTCGTCATGCAGGACAACCCACAGGTGGTGCCCAAGTTCCTCGATGACCGGGCCTGCCCGTTCGATCTTCATATCGGCATCGCCGATGAAGCAGGGAAGAACCCCGATACCGGCGCCGCCTCTGACGAGATCGAACATCATACGCGGCGTGTTCACCCAGGTAGTGATCCATCGATCCGGCTGCTCGAACGCCCAGCGCATCCAGGGCTGGCAGGCGACATCCGTGCCGAGCGACACCCAATTGCAATGCCGCCGGAGGTCGAATCCCTTGGCGCAATACGGAGCATAGGCGACCGAGATGGAGCGGCGGGTGGCAACATTGCCGGTCTGCGGTTGCCGGCTCACAAGCGCGATATCCGCATCGCGGTGGGTGAGATCGATCACACCGTCCGAGGTCTTGAAGCACATCCGAAAGCAATCGTCCGGCGTCCAGAGGCTTGGAAGGCTTTCGGCGGTAAAGCGCGCGATCGCACTTTCGGAAATCAACCGCACGATCGGCAAGGTCAGCACCTTCTGGTGCCAATCGACGATCGTCTGCGCCGCCGACTGCATCCGTTGCACCCGGTCGAGCAGGACCTGACCGTCAGGCGCGAGCTCGTAACCCGTCTTCGCCCGTATAAACAGCGCGCGCCCCGTCGATTTCTCCAGCGACAGCATCCGGCGTCCGATGGTCGGGGCGCTGAACCCGGTCTTTTCAGCTGCGCCTGCAAGACCGCCCTCTTGCGCCACGTGCAGAAAGAGGCGCAGATCCTCCCAGTTCTCCTCTTTCATGGCTGAAAGACCTCTTTCGTTTCCGCATCTACATCGACGCGGATCAATAGCCTACCTCCTGGTCAACGATGGAAATCAGGAGAAACGGCAATGTTGCTCGATTGGGTCATTCTATACAAGCAGCTGACGCAAATGCGGCCGCGTCATCGCAAGGACGCTTTGGCCGATCCGCTGGAACGCCCGGAATGGCGGCACCTGCAATGGTTCAACCGGCTCTTCGAAAAAAGGGCGCCGACCCGCACGGGACCGCAGGCCGCCAAAGCTCGCGAGGACCCTGAGAAAGACGAGCTCGGATCCCGCTGCGCATCAGAACCGCCCACTGACGGGACGTGGCGTCGAACGCCCTGCAAGGTGCCCTATTCGGCAGCTTCGGCGGCAGCGTCGGTCTTGCGGATTTCCCCGGCGTGGGGGAGCCGGACCGGTTTCAGCATCAGGGCCGCACAAAGGCCGATCAGCGCGATGGCGCATGAGGTCATGAAGAGCGGCGAGAACGCTGCCGCATAGCTGTCGGCCACCGCCTGCCGCGTCGCATCGGGCAGCGCCGCCAGCATCTTCGGGGTGACTTCCTTTATATCGACTACGCCGGGAATGGGCGCGCCGATGCGCGACAGGTTGGCGGCGACGATAGCGCCGTAGATCGAGATCGCGATCGATGCACCCCCCATGCGCGACAGCGTGACCGCACCGGTCGCCGCCCCGACGTTGCGACTGCCGGCCGCGTTCTGCACGCCGATGACCGGGACCTGCTGGGCAAGGCCGATTCCGATGCCGTGCAGCAGCATCAACCCGCCGATCAGCGCGACCGGCGTACCGGCATGAACCTGCGTCAGCACGCCGAACGCGATCGCGCTGCAGATGAGGCTTGCGATGGCGAACGGCTTGTAACGTCCCGTTGCCGAGATCATCCGCCCCGCCGAAAGCGACCCGCAGACGATTCCACCGGTCAGCAATATGAAGAGCAGCCCCGCCATGGAGGGCGAAAGCCCGGTCGTCGTCTGCAGGAACAGCGCAAAATAGTTGACCATGCCGATCCCGATCGCGCCGCTCATCACCGACATGATCAGGAGCAGGCTGAAGGTGGAGTTGCGGAAAAGCGGCATCGGCACGATCGGTTCGGGCGCCCGGCGTTCGACGAAAACCCAGGTGACGGCGCAGAAGATCCCAAAGCCGACGATGCCGAGGCTCGGGGCGGACAGGAGCGAGCCGAAGAGCTCCGTGCTGTCTGCCGCCAGCACGATGCTGGTCGTGGTCAGCGCCAGCAGGATCGCGCCCGCATAATCGATCTTCGGCCGCCGGTGCGGCTTGCGGTAGGGCAGCATGACTGCGAGACCGGCAAGGACCACGAAGCCGATCGGCACGTTGACGAGAAAGATCGAACGCCAGCCGAAAAGTTCGCTCATCGTGCCGCCGAGCGCCGGGCCGATCGCGCCCGACGCCATCAGCACTAGGCTGGAATAGCTCTGGTAACGCGCACGCTCGCGCGGCTCGAAAAGGTCGGCATTGACCGCGAAGATGGACACCATGATACCGCCGCCGCCGAGTCCCTGCAGCACGCGCGCCGCGATCAGCGTATTCATGGAGACTGCGAGACCGCAGACGGCCGAGCCGACCGTGAAGATCGCCACCGCCGCCATCATCACATATTTGCGGCCGAAGAGATCCCCGAGCTTGCCATAGACCGGCATCACCGCGCTCAGCGACAGGAGATAGGCCGAGCCGATCCAGCCGAAGCGCTCCAGCTGTCCGAATTCGCCGACGATGGTCGGCAGCGCCGTCGAAACGATCTGGTTGTCCAGCGTCGCCATGAACATGGCCAGCATAAGGAAACAGAAGAGAATGAGCCGGCGGCGTGGGTCCGCCACGAGCGGCTCGGCAGCGATTCGCATATCCATGGAAACATTCATCCGCGTCTTGGTTATGTTTTTATGTGCTATTAGCATATATTTGTCAACAGCACGATAATGCTCTTCGCATATTTGAAATCGCTGACTTGTTTGTTATGGTTGGGATATGACGAGCCTGATGACCCGAGACGAAGAAACCAAAGCAGTGACCGAGCCGGACGAGCAAGACATCCTGCGCATCAGCCAGGCGCTCGGCCGCATGCGCCTGATGACCGGCCGCCGCCTGATCGGCCGCCTGGCGATCGCAAACGTCGCGCCGGGCCTCGAGCTTTCCCATCTCGACGTGCTCGACGCCATCCGCCGCGCGCCTTCCGCCGACGAGGTGACGGTCGGCACGATTGCTGAGATGCTCCGCATCGATCCCTCGCGCGCGAGCCGCATCGTCGCCGACATGGTCGGACGCGGCGTGCTGCGGCGCAAGGCCTCGCAGGCCGATGCCCGCCGCATCGTCGTCGTCATGACGGCCCTCGGCCAACGCCTCCTATCGGAGGTCCAGGCGCAGAAGCGCTCGGTGATTTCCGAAGTCGTCGCCGACTGGCCCCTAAAGGATATCGAAGAATTCTCGGTTCTTTTCGAGAAATTCATCGGCGGTTTCGAGCAGGTCTTTACCCGGCGCAACGAAACCATCGGGCAAGGCTCCGAATAGTAGTTCGGCGTTTCGGCGGCATCGTGAGGCTCTGCCGCCCTTCCCTTCGCCCCCCGCTTTGCGCTAAGGGCATGGCCCATGAACCGAACGACCTTCACCATCCTGCTCGGCGGCGATCTCGCCATGACGGAACGGCTGCGCGCTGCAGTCACCGACACCCGCTTCGTCGCCGCCGATGGCGGCATGCGCCATGCCGCGGCACTCGGCGTCAAGCCGGAGGTTTGGGTCGGCGACTTCGACTCGACGCCGGACGAACTGACCGATGCGTGGCCGGATGTCCTGCGCGAACCCTATCCGTCCGCCAAGAACGAGACCGACGGAGCCATCGCCGTTGCCGCTGCGCTTGAGCGCGGTGCGACGCGGCTGATCCTTGCCGGCGCGCTTGGGGGCGAGCGGAGCGATCACGCTTTGATGCACCTCATTCACGCGGTCTCGCTGGCAGAGGAGGGGGTCGAGACCATGCTCACCTCCGGCGAGGAAGAGGCCTGGCCGCTTCTGCCTGGAGAAACGGAAGTAGAGCTTCCGCGCGGAAGCCTGTTCTCCATTCTCGGCCTTTCCGCCCTGACCGGCCTTTCCATTTCCAATGTCCGCTATCCGCTTGATCGTTTCGATCTGCCTTTCGGCTCGTCGCGCACGATTTCCAATGTGGCGGAGGGGCGCGCGCATTTCACGCTGACATCCGGCCGGGCCGTTCTGCTCGCCCGCCCATACGATCTTTCAGGAGCCTGATCTTGGCGCCCCCCATCCTCAAACTCGACGATATCTTTCTGAGCTTCGGCGGCACGCCGCTGCTTGCCGGCGCCAATCTGCAGGTCGAGCCGGGCGATCGCATCTGCCTCGTCGGACGGAACGGCTCGGGCAAATCGACTCTTCTGAAGATCGCAGCCGGCCTTGCCGAAGCCCAATTGGGGGGGATCTTCCGCCACCCTTCAGCCACCGTGCGCTACCTCCAGCAGGCGCCCGATTTCGGGGGATACGAGACGGTCGCTGCCTATGCGGAAGCCGGCCTCGGTCCCGGCGACGATCCCTACCGCGTCACCTATCTTCTCGAACATCTCGGCCTTTCGGGCTTGGAAGACCCGAAATCGCTTTCGGGCGGAGAGGCTCGGCGCGCAGCGCTTGCGCGGGTGCTCGCACCCGAACCGGATATCCTCCTCCTGGACGAGCCGACCAACCATCTGGATCTGCCGACGATCGAGTGGCTGGAAGGCGAGCTTTCGGCAAGCCGTTCCGCCCTCGTCGTCATATCCCACGACAGGCGTTTCCTCGAAAAAGTCTCCAATGCCACCGTCTGGCTCGATCGCGGCCAATCGAGACGGCTCGACAAGGGCTTTGCTCATTTCGAAGCCTGGCGCGATCAGGTCCTGGAGGCGGAAGAGCTGGAACAGCACAAGCTCGGCAAGGCGATCGAGCGCGAAGAGCACTGGCTGCGATATGGCGTGGCCGCCCGGCGCAAACGCAACATGCGCCGCCTCGGCGAGCTGCAGGATATGCGTGCGCGCCACCGCGGCCACAAGGGCCCCCAGGGCAGCGTTCAGGCCAGCGTCTCCGACGCCCAGGAGTCCGGCAAGCTGGTCATCGAAGCCGAGAAGATTGCCAAGGCCTATGGCGAGCGGACGATCGTCGCTCCTTTCTCGATCCGGGTACATCGCGGCGACCGCATCGGTCTCGTCGGTCCGAACGGCGCAGGCAAGACGACGCTCCTGAAGCTGCTCACCGGGCAGCTCGCGCCCGACACCGGCAGCGTCAAGCTCGGGACGAATCTCGAGATCGCCACGCTCGACCAGCGCCGCGAGGACCTGAACCTCGATGACACGCTTGCACATTACCTGACGGACGGACGCGGCGAGACGCTTCTCGTCAACGGCGAGCAGCGCCATGTCACCGGCTATATGAAGGAATTCCTGTTTCAACCGGAGCAGGCCCGCACGCCGATCCGCAATCTTTCCGGCGGCGAACGCGCCCGCCTCATGCTTGCGCGCATCCTCTCGCGTCCGACCAACCTCCTGATCCTCGACGAACCGACCAACGATCTCGACATCGAGACGCTGGACCTGCTTCAGGAGGTCGTCTCCGGGTTTGCCGGCACCGTCATCCTCGTCAGTCACGACCGCGATTTCCTCGACCGCACCGTCACCTCGACCATTGCGCCGGCCAATCCAGAGGCTCCGGATGGCCGCTGGATCGAATATGCCGGCGGCTACTCCGACATGATGGCGCAGCGCCGGGGCGCGCTGGAGGAAAGGCGCAAGGCGGAGAAGGCGGAAAAATTCAGGGAACAGGCGTCTTCGCAGCCGGCTGCCGCTGAGGCGAAGCCGAAGGGAAAGCTTTCATACAAGCAGAAATTCGCGCTCGAAAACCTGCCGAAGCAGATGGCCGGGGCCGAAGCCGACATTGCCCTGCGCGAGGAGAAAATGGCCAACCCCTTGCTCTTCTCCAAGGATCCCGCCACCTTCAACCGGCTTGCTTCCGAGCTCCAGCAGCTTCGCGATTCCCTTTCCCGGATGGAAGAGGAATGGCTGGAACTCGAAATGCTGCGCGAAGAGCTGGAAGGATAGGTCAGGCCGGCACGTCGAAGACCTCGCCCGGCCGCAGAGGACGGAAACGATCGCGCGGGATGTCTTTGGCGTCGAGGGCGGCGTGCAATGCGCTCACCGGTTCGTCTATCCCCTCATTGGTCAGCCGGAACGTTCCCCAATGATGCCCGGCGACATGGGCGGCACCGCAAGCGAGCATCCCCTCGACCGCTTCCTCGGGATTCTGATGCTGCGCCTTCATGAACCAGCGCGGCTCATAAGCCCCGAAAGGCAGGTTCGCCAACCGGATCCTGCCATGCTTCTCACGCGCCGCGCGATAGTTGATGCCCTGGTGGAACCCGGTATCGCCTATATGATAGATCCTGCCTGCAGGAGTATCGATCATGAAAGCTGACCAGAGCGCCATGCGCCGGTCGCCCAGGCCGCGGGCCGACCAGTGATGGCAGGGCTCGCAATAGAGCCTCGTACCGCCTGCTATTTCCTCGCTGTCGCCCCAATCCATCACCGTGATCTGCGCGTCGCGAACGGCCGGAAGAATGATGGCATCGTTGCCGAGCGGGGTGACGAGGCGCGGCCGGTCCCGGTCGCAGACCGTCTTCAGCGTCGCGAGATCGAGATGGTCGTAATGGTTGTGCGTCACCAGGAGGAGGTCGATCGGCGGCAGATCCTCCATGCGGATTCCGGGCGGATTGACCCGCTTCGGTCCGGCAAAGGAAAAGGGGCTTGCCCGCTCGTTCCAGACAGGATCGGTCAGAATGTTGAGATTCGCCACCTGGATAAGAAGAGAGGCATGACCGACCATGGTGACGCGGATGCCGTTGCCGCCGATGCGGGGCTCCGGTACCGCGGATGGAAAAGGGCTCGGCCAATCCGGCGGCCAGGGTATCTTTCCGCCTCCAAGCTGCCAGCGAAGCAGGTTGAAGAAGCCGCTCGGCTCCTCACCGTTCGGATTGAAGAAGCGGGTGCCGTCGAAATGATCGTTGACGGGACCGGAATAATACGTGTTGGCTGCCACGGTTGCCCTTGCGCTTACACCGCCCGCGATCGCCGCGAGCAATCCGATGCCGGACCATTTGAGAAATTTTCGACGGTTCATTCCCGAATGTGTACGCATGGCGCGACGCATTCGCAATAACCCTGCCCGGCAGCGGATCATATCTGCCGAAGTCTGCTCGGCCGCTACGCCTGAATATGCATTCTCCCCGGAACTTGACTTTCCGGCCGCTTTCCTGTTTATGCCCGCCATCTGCGACAAGTGATGATGCTTGAAGCCGCCGACCGGGACCCAGAAGGTATAAAGAGATCCCGGAGGTCAACACCCGACAGCGCGATGCGCCCTCGGGTGCTTTTTGGCTTTGCGTCTTGTTTTTTGCCGCCGATGCACCGACGTTTCCGTGATCCGGAAACAAGAAGGAAGACGCAATGTTCGAAACACTCCAGGACCGCCTTGGCGCCATATTGAACGGGCTGACAGGACGCGGTGCGCTCTCCGAGGCGGATGTCTCGGCGGCATTGCGCGAGGTTCGCCGTGCGCTGCTCGAGGCCGACGTCGCGCTAGAGGTCGTCCGCTCCTTCACCGACGCGGTGCGCGAAAAGGCGGTCGGCGCCGAAATCGTGAAGTCGATCAAGCCCGGCCAGATGGTCGTCAAGATCGTCCATGACGAACTGATCGCCATGCTGGGTTCCGAGGGCGTATCGATCGACCTCAATGCGGCAGCACCCGTTGTGATCATGATGGTCGGCCTTCAGGGTTCCGGCAAGACGACCACGACCGGAAAGATCGCCAACCGGCTGACGACGCGCGACAAGAAGAAGGTCCTGATGGCCTCGCTCGACACGCGCCGTCCGGCGGCGCAGGAGCAGCTTCGCCAGTTGGGCGTCCAGACTGGTGTCGATACGCTGCCGATCATCGCCGGCCAGTCGCCGACCGATATCGCCGCGCGTGCCGTGCAGGCCGCAAAGCTCGGCGGCCATGACGTCGTCATCCTCGACACCGCCGGCCGCACCCATATCGACGAACCGCTGATGATCGAGATGGCGGAGATCAAGCGGAAGTCCAATCCGCATGAAATCCTGCTCGTCGCCGATGCGCTGACCGGTCAGGATGCCGTCAACCTCGCCCGCAATTTCGACGACCGCGTCGGCATCACGGGCCTCGTGCTGACCCGCATGGACGGCGACGGCCGCGGCGGTGCGGCCCTTTCGATGCGCGCCGTTACCGGCAAGCCGATCAAGCTGATCGGCGTCGGCGAAAAGATGGGCGAACTCGAAGAGTTCCATCCCCGCCGCGTCGCAGACCGTATCCTCGGCATGGGCGACATCGTCTCGCTGGTCGAGAAGGCCGCGGAGAATATCGACGCCGAGAAGGCGCGCGCCATGGCCGAGAAGATGGCCAAGGGTAAGTTCGACCTGAACGACCTCGCCGACCAGCTCCGCCAGATGCAGAAGATGGGCGGCATGGGCGGCATCATGGGCCTGATGCCCGGAATGGCCGGCATGAAGGACAAGATGGCCGCCGCCGGCCTCGACGACCGGATGTTCGGCCGCCAGCTCGCCATCATCTCCTCGATGACCAGGGCCGAGCGCGCCAATCCGGATATCCTGAAGCATTCGCGCAAGAAGCGCATCGCGGCCGGATCCGGAACGGACGCTTCCGACATCAACAAGCTTCTGAAAATGCACCGCCAGATGGCCGACATGATGAAGATGATGGGCGGCAAGAAGGGCGGCGGCATGATGAAGCAGATGATGGGCGGCCTTGCCGGAAAGATGGGACTTGGCGGTCTCGGCGGCATGCCGGACCTGTCGAAGATGGATCCGAGAGAGCTCGAAGCCCTGCAGAAACAGGCCGAAGCCGCCGGTCTCGGCAAGCCCGGCGGGTTGCCCGGCCTCGGGAGCGGCGGTCTGCCGGGTCTCGGCGGCGGACGTCTTCCCGGCCTCGGTGGCGGTTTTCCGGGCCTACCCGGCCTGCCGAAGAAGAAATGAGGTCTGACACCCGATGATCGATCCTGCAGTCAAGGAGAGGCTGGCCAACTACCGCCAGTCGATCGACAACATCGACGCCGCGCTCGTGCACCTGCTTGCCGAGCGTTTCCGCTGCACCAAGGAAGTCGGCGTGCTCAAAGCCACCCACGATTTGCCGCCGGCCGATCCGGCGCGCGAGGAATACCAGATCGAACGTCTTCGCCGCCTGGCGAAGGACGCCAATCTGGACCCGGATTTCGCAGAGAAGTTCCTGAACTTCATCATCCGCGAAGTGATCCGGCATCATGAAGCAATCGCCGCCGGCTATAATGGCGGCAATCAGCATACCGCTTGAACGAAGCGGTCAGAAACGCCTTTGAAGGAGAATTGAAATGGCACTGAAAATTCGTCTTGCCCGCGGCGGCTCCAAGAAGCGCCCGTACTACCAGATCGTCGTTGCCGACGCTCGCTCGCCGCGCGACGGCCGCTTCCTGGAAAAGCTCGGCTCCTGGAACCCGATGCTGGGCAAGGATGACGAAAAGCGCATCCAGCTCGACGCGGACCGCATCCAGGAATGGCTCGCCAAGGGCGCTCAGCCGACCGACCGCGTCCTGCGCTTCCTCGACGAGGCCGGCATTGCCAAGCGCGAAGCCCGCAACAACCCGGAAAAGGCAAAGCCCGGCAAGAAGGCTCTTGAGCGTATCGCCGAGAAGAAGCAGAAGGAAGAAGACGCCGCTGCTGCCGCTGCCGAATAAGTTTCAGGCAGACGGGCTATTGAAAGCGGGCGGCGTCATGCCGCCCGTTTTTTTTGAGGAATTCGCGGAAAGCAACGATGAGCAAACTCCAAAATCCCGTGCTAATGGGAACGATCGGCGGCGCACAGGGGCTGCGCGGCGAGGTTCGCGTCAGGGCCTATACGGTTGATCCGGTATCGCTCGGCGACTACGGCATGCTCCACAGCGAGGATGGCCGGTCCTTCGAGGTGCTCGAGATCCGCGAGGCCAAGAACATGGCGATTGTCCGCTTCCGCGGCGTCAACGACCGCAACGCGGCCGAAGCGCTGAACGGGCTCGACCTCTTCATCGAACGGGACAATCTTCCCGACGGGGAGCTGGACGAGGACGAGTTCTATTATGCCGATCTGGAGGGACTGGAGGCGGTAGACACCATGGGCCGCAGCCACGGCAAGGTTACCGGAATCTTCGATTTCGGCGCGGGCGATCTTTTGGAACTGAAGGGACCGGGCAAGCGACCGGTTTTGATCCCCTTCTCCGAGGCCGCCGTTCTCGAGATCGATTTCGAAGCCGGCCGGCTGCTCATCGATCCCGTCGCCGCCGGCATCGATGACGGCGACGACGACGCGCTGAGCGGCAAGTATCGCGACCCCTCCCCGGATGGAGAGTGACGTGCCCTTCCGCGCGACGGTCCTGACGCTTTATCCGGAAATGTTTCCGGGCTTCCTCGGGCAATCCCTATCCGGAAAGGCGCTTTCGCGCGGTGACTGGGCGCTTGAAACGATACAGATACGCGACTTTGCGACGGACAAACATCGCACGGTTGACGACACGCCCGCCGGCGGCGGTGCGGGCATGGTGCTGCGCCCAGACGTGCTGGGCCGTGCCATCGACCATGTTGCGGCGAAGGACGGTCGGCCAAGGCTGCTGATGAGCCCGCGCGGAAGGCCGCTAACCCAGGTGCGCGTGCGGGAGCTTGCCGCCGGCAGCGGCGCGATCGTCGTCTGCGGCCGTTTCGAGGGTATCGACCAGCGTGTCATAGATGCCAGGGCATTGGAGGAAGTTTCCATCGGGGATTATATCCTGTCCGGCGGCGAGCCGGCGGCGATGATCCTGCTCGATGCCATCGTTCGCGTTCTGCCCGGCGTCATGGGGAATGCACTCTCCGGCATCCACGAAAGCTTCGAGGGCGGGCTGCTCGAGCATCCGCAATATACGCGACCGCAGGTCTGGGAAGGCCGGGAAATCCCGGCCGTTCTCTCCTCTGGCCATCACGGCGAAATCGAAAAGTGGCGGCAATCCGAGGCACGGCGCCTGACGGAGGAGCGCCGGCCCGATCTCCTGCCGCCTCAACCGGTCAGGAAGTAATAGGCGGTCAGCACCAGCCCCACCGCGATGACGAGGGCCCGCACGACGGACTGCGGAACGCGGCGCGCGGTCCAGACGCCGAAATAGCCGCCGATCGCGGCGGCAGGAATCATGATCGCCGCCTCCGACCATCCCACGACGTTGCCGGTCGTGAACACGACGATTGCCATCGCCGCGATGACCACGGCGGCGAAATTCTTCAGCGCGTTCAGGCGATGATAGTCTCCGCCCTTCGTCAGCCCGAGCACCGCCAGCGTCATGATGCCCATGCCGGCGCCGAAGAAGCCGCCATAGATCGCCGTGACGAACTGGCCGAGAAGGCCGAGCGGAGAGATCGGTTTTTCGGGGCTCAGCGATTTCGGCCGCAGCAGCGGGCCGACCGCGAAGATTGCGGTTGCCGCAAGCAGCAGCCACGGCACCAGCGCCCGGAAGGATGGATTCGAGAGGGAAAGCAGGATCAGCGCGCCGGCAAGGCCGCCGACCAAGGAGATCACGCCCAGAAGTGCCGCCTCCCGCCAATCCTGCCGGATTTCCCGGGCATAGGCCACGGCCGAAGTCACGTAGCCGGGAAACTGCGTGATGGAGGAAGTGGCGTTGGCGACAATCGGCGGCAAGCCTGTCAGCGTCATGGCGCCGAAGGTCAGGAAAGTGCCTCCGCCCGCGATCGCGTTCACCACACCAGACAGAAAGCCTGCTGTGAACAGCAAGGCGGCCTCTGCTATCGACATCGATCCTCCCGACCGGCGGATTGGCGCCGGTTCTCTCCCGATCGGGCAGATAGCTGTTGCATAAATCGTCGGCAAGCCCATATTTCGGCATATGCAGGTCGTTTTCTCTTTGAACGAGGGATGACAAAGCCTATCGTTTGGTGTATTGGCCCACCCGGATTTGGGATATCCCGCCGACCAGCAACAAAGAACATGCAAATCCGCTCCCGTCCCTGAGGGACGAAATCCTGGAGGCCCCGGCCAAAAGGCAACTGTCGAGCGCTCTGGCTGTTTCAGAAGAACGTAAAGGTTAAACCGATGAACATCATCCAGCAGCTCGAGGCCGAACAGGCCGCTAAGATCGCCGCGAAGCGCACTCTCCCGGAATTTTCCGCCGGCGACACCGTCCGCGTCAACGTCCGCGTGACGGAAGGCACCCGTACCCGCGTCCAGGCCTATGAAGGTGTCTGCATCGCCCGCTCCGGCGGCGGCATCAACGAAAGCTTCACCGTCCGCAAGATCTCCTACGGCGAAGGCGTCGAACGCGTTTTCCCCGTTTACTCTCCGCTGGTGGAGAGCGTGGACGTCGTTCGCCGCGGTAAGGTTCGCCGCGCCAAGCTCTACTACCTGCGCGACCGTCGCGGCAAGTCCGCTCGCATCGTCGAGAACACCGGCACGCGCGCCCGCAAGCTGAACGACGCGGAACGTCAGGCCGTCGCCGAGGAAAAGGCACGCCTGGAAGCCGAGAAGGTTGCAGCAGCCCAGGCGCTCGCTGCCGAGAAGGCAGCAGCGGAAGCCGCAGAAGCCAAGGCCGCCGAAGAGGCGGCGAAGGCATCGGAAGCTGCCGCCGAATAAGCATCTTACCAAATCAGGTGCATGCGGAAAGCCGCCGGGGGCATCCTCGGTGGCTTTCTGCTTTCCATGCCAAGCGGAATCGAGCTTGCATCCGCATCTTGCCGGCCGCAAGCTCAGGCGGCGATGACAAAGCCGGAGCGATATTGCCGGCAATTCACAAAACTGCTATATCCCCGCGCATGGAATCCAAGTTCGGATGCATTGGTACGCACATAGTCGTGCTGCAGGACCATAAGCGCCTGCCGGCACGTTTCTTTGCGCGCGTATCCGGGGCGCTCAACAGCCGCCTATCCTGATCGTTCAGGTCCTTCGCAGCTTGCAGCTGCACATTTCCCATATTCAGCATTTCAGAACGGATGAAGAGCCATGAGCGCACCCCGTACTCTCTATGACAAGATCTTCGACGATCATATTGTCAACCAGCAGGATGACGGCACCTGTCTTCTTTACATCGACCGTCACCTCGTTCACGAAGTGACGTCGCCGCAGGCCTTCGAGGGCCTGCGCATGACCGGCCGTACGGTGCGCGCGCCGCAGAAGACGCTCGCCGTCGTCGACCACAATGTTCCGACCTCGCCCGATCGCCACCAGGGCATAAAGAACGAGGAAAGCCGCATCCAGGTGGAGGCGCTGGCCAAGAACGCCGCCGATTTCGGCGTTGAATACTATTCGGAAAAGGACAAGCGCCAGGGCATCGTGCACATCGTCGGCCCGGAGCAAGGCTTCACCCTGCCAGGAATGACCATCGTCTGCGGCGACAGCCACACCTCGACGCATGGCGCCTTCGGTGCGCTCGCGCATGGTATCGGCACCTCCGAGGTCGAGCATGTGCTTGCCACGCAGACGCTAATCCAGAAGAAGGCGAAGAACATGCTGGTGCGCGTCGACGGCCGGCTGCCGGAAGGCGTCACCGCAAAGGACATCATCCTTGCCATCATCGGCGAGATCGGCACGGCCGGAGGGACCGGACACGTCATCGAATTCGCCGGCGAGGCGATCCGATCGCTGTCTATGGAAGGTCGCATGACGATCTGCAACATGACGATCGAAGGTGGTGCGCGGGCAGGCCTCATCGCCCCGGACGAAACGACCTTCGCCTATATCAAGGACAAGCCGCGCGCGCCGAAGGGCACCGCATGGGACATGGCACTCGACTATTGGAAGACGCTGCATACGGACGAAGGCGCGCATTTCGACCGCGTCGTGGTGCTGGATGCGGCAAATCTGCCGCCGATCGTATCCTGGGGCTCCTCGCCTGAGGACGTCGTTTCCGTTCAGGGCATCGTCCCCAACCCCGACGACATCGAGGACGAGACCAAGCGTGCCTCCAAATGGCGGGCGCTCGACTATATGGGCCTGAAGCCCGGCACCAAGATGACCGACATCGCCATCGATCGGGTCTTCATCGGCTCCTGCACCAATGGCCGCATCGAGGATCTGCGCGCCGTCGCGAAGGTGGTGGAAGGCCGGAAGGTGGCCTCGACCGTAAACGCCATGATCGTTCCGGGCTCCGGCCTCGTCAAGGAACAGGCCGAAGCCGAAGGCCTCGACAGGATATTCAAGGAAGCCGGCTTCGACTGGCGCGAGCCCGGCTGCTCGATGTGCCTTGCCATGAACGACGATCGCCTGAAGCCGGGCGAGCGTTGCGCTTCCACGTCCAACCGCAACTTCGAGGGACGACAGGGCTTCAAGGGCCGCACCCATCTCGTTTCGCCGGCCATGGCCGCCGCCGCCGCGATTGCTGGCCATTTCGTCGACATCCGCGAGTGGAACTGAGCCATCGGTTGATCGAATGGAAAGGGCGGCCGCGGCCGCCCTTTTTGTTTTCCTTTGGAAGATTGCGGCAACTGCCGTTTAGAACGTCGCCGTCTTCGGGTCCGGTCCGATGCGCGCACCGGCGTTGTCGAGCTTGGTGATCGCGGCAAGATCGTCGGCATCGAGCTTGAAGTCGAAGACCTTGAAATTCTCCTCGATGCGCGACGGCGTAACGGATTTCGGGATCACGACGAGGCCGTTGTCGATATGCCAGCGGATGATCGTCTGTGCGGGCGTACGGCCGTGTTTTTCGGCGATCGTGCCGATGACGGGATCGGCAAGGAGCTTGCCTTGTCCGAGCGGGCTCCAGGACTGTGTGACGATGCCGTGCTTTGCATGCGCCTCGCGCGCCGCCTTCTGCTGGAAATCGGGATGAAGCTCGATCTGGTTGATGACCGGCGTAGCGCCTGTTTCGCCGATGATGCGCTCCAGGTGCTCGGGATAGAAGTTGGAGACGCCGATCGAGCGGGCGCGACCCTCTTCTTTCAGGCGCACGAACGCCTTCCAGGTGTCGACATAGCTGCCGCGATGCGGCGAAGGCCAATGGATCAGGTACAGGTCCACATAATCCGTGCCGAGACGTTTCAGGCTCTTGTCGAAGGCTCGCAGCGTCGAATCGAAGCCCTGATCGTCATTCCAGAGCTTGGTGGTGAGAAAGATGTCCTTGCGGTCCACACCGGACCTTCGAATGCCTTCGCCGGTCCCTTCCTCGTTCTCGTAGATGGCGGCGGTATCGACATGTCGATACCCGGCGGCGAGCGCTGCGCTGACGGCGGTTACGGCGACGTCGTTCGGCGTCTGCCACACGCCGAGACCGACCTGAGGAATGCTGTTTCCGTCGTTGAAAGCGATGCTGGGTTGAGTGCTCACGGTGAATCTCCGGATTGGAACGTGATCGAATGGCGTGATTGAATCCGGCGAGGCGACAGCCGGATTTCCCGAAGCGCTTTGCAGCCGCAGCGCCGGTCATTGCCGATATAGGTATGATCGACGGCTATTCCATGCCGGCTGCTCAAATTACCCGAACGACGGTGCCCCGCGTCATGAAACGGATCAGTCGCCTCATGTCCCCGAGGCTTACCGCAACGCAGCCGGCAGTCGGCTCGTATCCCGGGCGAATGAGATGAAAGAAGATCGCTGACCCTCTGTTCCGGCACCTCGAGGTGATGTTCCAGTCCATCACGAGGCAAATGTCGTACAGGCCATCCTCGCGCATCATCTCCTCGTGGCTGGAAGCAATCGGCATACGGACCAGGCGATTGTAGCAGGCGTGGTGAGGATCATCGCACCAGAGCATCCCCCGGCGGATTCGGCGCAGCGGCAAGGCAGTCTGAAGGAAATGCACGCGTTCCCCGCGCAGGAATCCGTACAGCAGAGGCATCGCCGCGACCGGCGTCGCTCCGTCCCCCTCGCGCTTGAAGGCCGTCGTGCCGTTCCTTCCGATCGCCGCTCTGATCCGCAGCGGCCCCATCTGCACGATAGCCCGGCTTCTGCCGGGCAAATGCCTTACAAGGATCTCGTGCCTGTTACCCCTGGCTTCGCCCGATCTTCCTCGCATGCCGGTCACATCTTTTTGCTTTGCCCGTGATATTGAAGGCAATCATAGGTTCTTCCCCGTCGCGAAATGTTGCATAACCTGTGAGCGCACTTGCCAAAAGCCTAATTTGGCTTAATTTTCAGAAAGAATGTCGAGAGATAGCGGATGACTTCAAGAACGATCCTCATTGTTGACGACGACAACGACCTGCGCGAGACGCTTGTCGAGCAGCTGTCGCTCTACGAGGAATTCTCGATCCTGCAGGAGAGTACGGCGACCAAGGGCATCCATGTCGCGCGCAGTTCCCAGGTCGATCTGCTGATCATGGATGTCGGCCTGCCGGACATGGACGGGCGCGAGGCGGTAAAGCTCCTGCGCAAGGGCGGGTTCAAGGCGCCGATCATCATGCTGACCGGGCATGACACCGATTCCGACACGATCCTCGGGCTTGAGGCCGGCGCCAACGACTATGTCACAAAGCCGTTCCGCTTCGCCGTGCTGCTGGCACGAATCCGGGCGCAGCTTCGACAGCACGAAAGCAGCGAAGACGCCACCTTTACCGTCGGGCCTTACACTTTCAAGCCGGGCCAGAAGCTGCTGACGCTTGAAAACGGCCAAAAGATCCGACTGACGGAGAAGGAAGCGGCGATCATCCGGTATCTGTATCGTGCAGACCAGAAGGTGGTGACGCGAGACGTTCTGCTCGAAGAGGTCTGGGGCTATAATTCCGGGGTGACGACGCATACGCTCGAAACGCATGTCTACAGGCTGCGCCAGAAGATCGAGCGGGACCCCTCCAATGCGGAGATTCTCGTAACAGAGAACGGCGGCTACAAGATCGTTCCGTGAGTGGCGGCTTGCCGCCTGGTCCGTTCTCGATGTATTTCCGGACGCACATGATGCATTCGCAGTCCGCGTCGCACCACCCTGCGGATCACAATTTATGCTGGAGGCGTCCGACCTTGTCCCTCAATGACGATATCGTCCTTTTTTCCCGCGTACCGCTTTTTGCCGGCCTTTCGGACGACAAGCTGCGCCTGATGGCCTTCGGCGCCGAGCGGCGTCGGGTAATCGAGGGACAGACGCTATTTCGCGAAGGCACCTCCGCCGACTGCGGCTTCGTCGTCGCCTCGGGCGCGCTGCGCCTGACCTCGACGATGCGTGACGGATCGCTGCGCGACGAAGGCTTGGCCGGTCCTGGAACGCTTCTTTCGGAACTGGCGATGATCTCCGCCGTCGAACGCAAATACAGCGCCACCGCGGAAGAGGACAGCGAAGTGATCCGCATCAACAGGCCGCTCTTTCGCCGCATGCTCGAGGAATATCCGGAAGTGGCGCTTCTCGTCGAATCCCGCATCCGCGCAAATCTCGAAGCGATGATCGGCGCGGTCGGCGGGATGGCGGGCCGGTTCGCCTGAGAAGAACCTGTTTCAGAGGTCGAACTGGGCGATCACCGGCACATGGTCCGAAGGACGCTCCCAACCGCGTGCCTCGCGCAGCACCGATATGTCGACGAGATGCGGCTCGAGATCGGCGGACGACCAGATATGGTCGAGCCGGCGGCCGCGATCGGACGTGCTCCAGTCCTGGGCGCGATAGCTCCACCACGTGTAGAGCTTCTGATCGGCGGGTATCTTCCGGCGCATCAGATCCACCCAGGCGCCCTTCGTCATCACTTCGACCAGGCCATCGGTTTCCACCGGTGTATGGCTGACGATCCTGAGCATCTGCTTGTGCGACCAGACGTCGTGTTCCAGCGGAGCGACATTGAGATCGCCAACGAGGATCGACGAGATTCCGGCTTCCGCTTCGGCATGCAGCAGCTTCATTTCTTCGATGAAATCGAGCTTGTGGCCGAACTTCGGATTGACCGAGCGGTCGGGTTCGTCGCCGCCGGCCGGCACGTAGAAATTATGCAGCCTGATCGATTTGTTTGAATGCCGCAGGATGACCGAGAGATGACGCGCGTCGCCGACTCCGCAATAGTCCCTGCGCTCGACGAGCTCCGTCAAGGGAAGGCGCGATATCGTGGCAACGCCGTGATAGCCCTTCTGGCCATGGATGACGATATGCTCGTAGCCCAATGCCTTCAGCGGTTTTGCCGGGAAGAGATCGTTCGGGCATTTCGTTTCCTGAAGGCAGAGAACGTCCGGGCTGTAGGTCTTCAGAAAGTGTTCGACCAGCGGCATGCGCAGCCGCACGGAATTGATGTTCCAGGTCGCGATCGATAATGCCATGCTTTTCCTCTTGCCCGCTTGCTTCTGAGTTGAGGGGATGACGGGTCATAGACCGATGGCGCGCCGAAATGAACCTGCCGAAACGCAAAACGGCCGGTAAATCCGGCCGTTTTGCACAATCATGCAGGATCGGATCGTCAGCGGCGCTGGTTGCCGCGTACCTCGTCATAGGGAATGTTGAAGATCTGCGCGTCCAGTTGCACGCCCGTCTTCACATTGAAGATCATGACGGACGTGTCCTTGCCCTGTGCGTCGGTGATCGTCCATTGGCGCAGGTCATACGTCTTCGGATCGAACATCATGGTGATGGTCGAATCGCCGAAGATGCTGCGGTCTCCGAGTACGATGGTCGTGAGGTCCGCTTCTTCCTTCACATCGCGCACCATCCTCGCAGAAAGATCGATCTTCTCGCTGAGAAGCAGGTTCAGCGGGGTCTTCGACAGAGGATAGATGTCCCAGGTCTTGAGCTTGCGGTTGCCGATAACGACGGAACGCCCGTCGGAGATCACGCGCATCGGCGAAGGCTCTTCATAATTGAAGCGGATTTTCCCGGGACGATCGATGAAAAACTTTCCCCCCGTCTGCTCTCCTCGAGGACCGAATTGTACGAACTCGCCCATCATCGTCTTCACAGATGCAAAATGATCGGCGATCTTCTGGGCGGCACCTGGCGCCTGTGCTCTCGCTTCCTGCGGCGCGAAGGCGGATGTGCCGGCCATGAGCGCCAGAGCCAGGAGGCATGTGAAACCGCGGCGTGTCAGACCCGGCCCGGACTTGGCAGCGGAAATATCCGCTTCGGTTCTGGTCATCTGTATCTCCTTCATAGTGCCCCTCATGTGGGAGGCAAGTGCGGCACCATCAAGGCGCCGGCGAATGCGCTCGGCCATCCGGAAAATGCGGGACGACCGCGCTCTGTTCCCGGTCAGCGACCGGAGATTTCATCCTCGGTCGGAACAAGGATCTCGCGCTTGCCGGCATGGTTGGCAGGTCCGATCAGACCCTCCTGCTCCATGCGTTCGATCAGAGAGGCGGCGCGGTTGTAGCCGATGCCGAGCCTGCGCTGAATGTAGGAGGTCGATGCCTTGCCGTCACGCAGGACGACGGCGACGGCCTGATCGTAGGGATCGTCCGAATCGTCGAGGTTGGAGGTTCCCGCCGGACCGCCGCTGCCGCTGCCGCTGCCGCCGTCCCCGTCTTCGTCGTCATCCTCGGTGATCGCGTCGAGATACTGCGGAACACCTTGCGTCTTCAGATGCGCCACGACGGCTTCCACCTCGTTGTCCGATACGAAGGGGCCATGAACGCGCTGGATGCGGCCGCCGCCAGCCATGTAAAGCATGTCGCCCATGCCGAGCAACTGCTCTGCGCCCTGCTCGCCGAGAATGGTCCGGCTGTCGATCTTCGACGTCACCTGGAAGGAGATGCGCGTCGGGAAGTTTGCCTTGATCGTGCCGGTGATGACATCGACGGAGGGACGCTGGGTCGCCATGATGACGTGGATGCCGGCGGCGCGCGCCATCTGGGCCAGGCGCTGCACCGCGCCCTCGATGTCCTTGCCCGCGACCATCATCAGGTCTGCCATCTCGTCGATGATGACGACGATATAGGGCATCGGCTGCAAATCGAATTCTTCGGTCTCGTAGACCGCCTCACCCGTCTGGCGGTCGAAGCCGGTCTGAACGGTACGGGTGATTGCCTCTCCCTTCGCAAGCGCCTGTTCGACGCGGCTGTTGAAGCCGTCGATGTTGCGAACGCCGATCTTCGACATCTTCTTGTAGCGCTCTTCCATCTCGCGGACGGTCCATTTGAGCGCCACGACCGCTTTCTTCGGATCGGTGACCACCGGCGACAGCAGATGCGGAATGCCGTCATAGACGGAGAGCTCGAGCATCTTCGGGTCGATCATGATCAGGCGGCATTGTTCCGGCGTCATCCGGTAGAGCAGCGAAAGAATGAACGTGTTGATGGCGACGGACTTGCCGGAGCCGGTGGTGCCGGCAACGAGCAGGTGCGGCATCTTTGCGACGTCGGCGATCACCGGTTCGCCGCCGATATTCTTGCCGAGCGCCATCGCGAGTTTCGCCTTGCTGGTTTCGAAGTCGCGGCTGGCGATCAATTCACGCAGATAGACCGTTTCACGTCCCTGGTTCGGGAGCTCGATGCCAATGGCGTTGCGGCCTGGAACGACAGCGACGCGGGCGGCGATCGCGCTCATGGAGCGGGCGATATCGTCTGCAAGCCCGATGACGCGAGACGATTTGATGCCCGGTGCGGGCTCTAGCTCATATAGCGTGACCACAGGCCCCGGGCGGACATGGATGATCTCGCCCTTGACGCCGAAGTCCTCCAGCACCCCTTCCAGCATGCGGGCATTCTGTTCCAGCGCGTCGGCCGAGACATTGGCAGGACGCGCCACCGCTTTCGGTTCCGCAAGGAGGTGAAGCGGAGGCAGCTCGAAGCCGTCCCTGCCGACGAAGGATGTCTGCGCTTCGCGCGCGATACGCTGTCCCGTCTTCGGGCGGGGAGCCGGCGCGGCCACTCTGGAACCGGAGGAAAGCATCGCGGCCGGGCCGCGGGTGGGTGCGGTACGGGGAGCCCAGTCGGCGGCCACGTCCTCCTCGTCGTCCGGCAGAATGCCGTCCGGACGGGGAAGATCGTCCAGATCGAACGGCGGCTCGCCGTCGTCCATCCCGCCAAGCGACGGCGGCGATACGACGCGGCGCGCTCCCGCCTCCATCGAAGGCTCCCGCCGCTCTGAAAGGGACGGCGCCTTGGCGCGAGGCGGCTCGTTCAGTGTGCCGAATTCGTCCTCGTTGAAATCATACGGCTGCTCCACGGCGCGCGACTGGTTTCGGCGCCTGCCGGAAAGGCCGAAGAGACGACGTATTCTCGCCTGGCCGGTAAACCAGGCATGCGTCACGGCGCCGGCAAGCACGGTCAGTGGCCCTTCTCCGTCGTCCTCATCGGCTTCGTCGCTGATGGTCTGGGCGCGGCTGGCCGTTGCCGGCAGAGCCGCTTCCTCATCCTCCTCGACCGGCAGCACGCCGATGAGTCCGGCGCTGAAGACAAGCATCCACGCAGCCGGAACGGCGATGATCGCGCCGACGACCGTGGCGAACGTGCCTGTCGGATATGCGCCCGTGAAGAGAGCGGGAAAGCGAAGGATCATATCTCCGAAGACGCCGCCGAGCCCGTTCGGCAACGGCCATGTCACGGGTGCCGGGGCGCAGCTCAAGGCCGCCGAAGCGAGTATGGAGCCGCCGAGCCAGGCCGCCATGCGTCGCGGTATGCGATCGAACCGCTTGGCGGAAATCAGCACGATTCCCCAGGCGACGACCGGCAACAGGGCCAGCACGCTCGCAAGCCCGAAGAATTGCATGAAAATGTCGGCGAAGGCGGCACCGGGATAGCCGAGTATGTTTCGCGGCTCTCCGCCGGAAGCGTAGGAAAAGCTCGGATCGGTGACATTCCAGCTCGCCAGCGCCGCTATGGCGAGGGCCAGCGCCCCGAAGAGGCCGATGCCCGCGAGAGCCTGGATCTGCCGCCAGACGAAAGAGGATAGAACGAACCGGTCGGAGCGGTTCTCCATCGCTGCCGATATGCTTCTGCCCATAGTCCCAGCCTGTAGTTCACGTCACGAAGGTTTCATGCTCCGGCCGAAGCAGGTATGCACGCTGCGTCCAGACTAACCGGGCAAGCCTTAATGTCGTGTTAACCATGGCAGGAACGCTGTTTCGCCTCCCGTCATCCAGCCCGTCCGAACAAAAAAGCCCGAACCGCGAGGTCCGGGCGAAATGCGGCATATTCATCATATGACCGCGACGGGACGTTGACCGGCGGCGCTGGGGAAGCCGAGCGCCGCCGGAAATCTTCTTAGGAGGAGTGGTAGGCCGCTTCGCCGTGGGACGAAAGGTCGAGACCTTCGCGCTCGGCTTCGACGGAGACGCGCAGACCGACGATCGCGTCGACGACCTTGTAGAGGATGGCGGATACGACGCCGCACCATACGATGGTGATGACGACGGCAACGATCTGCGTATAGACCTGCGATCCGATCGCGAAGTCGTCACCGCCGGTGCCGCCGAGGCTCGGCGCGGTCAGGATACCGGTGCCGATGGCGCCGATGATGCCGCCGATGCCATGGACGCCGAAGACGTCTGCCGTGTCGTCATAGCCGAACTTGTTCTTCACCGTGGTAACGAAGAAGTAGCAAATCGGAGCTGCGATAAGGCCGAGAACGATCGAACCCATGGGACCGACCGAGCCGGCAGCCGGAGTGACGGCGACGAGGCCGGCGATCATGCCGGATGCTGCGCCCAGCATGGATGCCTTGCCACGAACGAAGGTTTCCGTCAGGGACCATGCGACGATGGCGCCGGCCGTTGCGAGGAAGGTGTTGATCGTCGCGAGAACGGCACCGCCGGAAGCTTCGAGATTGGAACCCGCATTGAAGCCGAACCAGCCGAACCACAGCATGGCGGCGCCGACAAGCGTGAGCGTCATCGAATGCGGAGCCATCATGTCCTTGCCGAAGCCCGTGCGCTTGCCGACCATGATCGCACCGACGAGACCGGCGACGCCGGCGTTGATGTGAACGACCGTGCCGCCGGCGAAGTCGAGGGCACCCATGCCGAAGATCAGGCCGTTTGCATCCCAGACCATGTGAGCGATCGGGAAATAGACGAAGGTTGCCCAAAGAATGCAGAACAGGACCGCAGCCGAGAACTTGATGCGCTCGGCGAAGGCACCGATGATCAGCGCCGGGGTGATCGCGGCGAAGGTCATCTGGAAGGCAATGAAGGCATATTCGTAGATCACGACGCCGTCAGTGAACGTGGCCGCCGTGCTGTCGAGCGTAACGCCGGACAGGAAAAGCTTCCCGAAACCGCCGAAATAAGCGCTGGTCGAACCGCCGAAGGCGAAGGAATAGCCGTAGACCACCCAGACGATCATCATGGCCGCGCCGATGACCGTGCATTGCATCAGCACCGACAGCATGTTCTTCGCACGCACCAGACCGCCGTAGAACAGTCCGAGGCCCGGAACGAGCATGAAGAGAACGAGGATGGTGGCAACATACATGAAGGCGCTATCGGCCTTGTCCGGAACCGGTGCGGCGGCTGCGGCTTCGGTCGCCGTTTCGGCGGCTTCCTGCGCAAAGGCCACGACCGGAGCGAGGAAAGCTGCCGCAGCAGCGCCCGCGCGGACGAATGTATTGGAAAATCTAACTGACATCTGAAAATGCTCCCTGATCTGCCGCTTGCTTACAGCGCTTCGGAATCGGTTTCGCCGGTACGGATGCGCACGGCATGGTCGATCGAGTAGACAAAGATCTTGCCGTCGCCGATCTGGCCTGTCTTGGCAGCCGACGCGATGGCGTCGACGGCCTTGTCCACCAGCTCGCTCGGCACCGCAATCTCGACCTTCAGTTTCGGCAAAAAGCTCACGGCATATTCGGTGCCGCGATAGATTTCGGTGTGTCCCTTCTGGCGCCCGTAGCCCTTCACCTCAGTCACGGTCAGGCCCTGAATACCGACCGCGGTGAGGGCTTCTCGAACCTCATCGAGCTTGAACGGCTTGATAATGGCCATCACAATTTTCATCTGGCTTCCCATCCTTGTGTTTTATCCACGGCGCGGGGGCCGTCTCTCCTTGCCGCTGGCAACTTCATGTCCACACAACGACCGGGCCTACACATTCAAGGGGCGTGCCAGATTCACGAACGATCTTAAGTTCTTGAATAGAAAGAGGAAAAAATAGACACGCGAGGGGCTGGTAAAAAAACGCCACACAATGCGGCTAAAATGTGTGCAAAAATGAAAAAATGCACAGATTTTAATCAAGTGCCTTTTTACGAATCAATCCTTCCTGGGCAACTGATGCAATCAGCACACCGGAACGGCTGAAAAGGCTGCCTCTGGTCATCCCGCGTGCGCCCGAAGCGGAGGGGCTGTCCTGCGTATAGAGCAGCCAGTCGTCCAGCGCGTAAGGACGATGAAACCACATCGCGTGATCGAGGCTGGCAACCTGCAGGCTGCGGTCGAATATCGACGTCCCATGCGCAAAGAGCGAAGTATCGAGCAAAGTCATGTCGGAGAGATAGGCAAGGACGGCCGCCTGAAGATGGCGCTGCGCGGGTACCGGGCCGGTGGTGCGCACCCAGATATGCTGGCGCGGCTCCAGCCTGTCGTCGGAGAAATAGTGCTTCAGCGACACCGGCCGCAGCTCGATCGGACGGGGTCGCTCCCAGTATGCCCGGATATGCTCCGGCGCATGGGCGAGATACTGCTCCTTGATCTCCTTTTCTCCCAGAAGATTTTCCGGCGGGGGGACCTCCGGCATGGAGAACTGATGCTCGAAACCGTCCTCCTCCCCCTGGAAGGAAGCCGTCATGAAGAAGATCGGCTTGCCATGCTGCACGGCCATCGCCCGCCGCGTGGAAAAGGAGGAGCCGTCGCGGATACGCTCGACATCGTAGACGATCGGTATCGCGGGATCTCCGGGGCGGATGAAATAGGCATGCAGCGAGTGGACGAACCGCCCTTCCTCGACGGTGCGCGCCGCCGCGACCAGCGCCTGGCCGATAACCTGGCCGCCGAAAACGCGCTGCCAGCCCACTTTGGGGCTGCTGCCGCGAAAGAGATTTTCCTCGAGTTTCTCAAGGTCCAGCGTCGCAAGCAGCGTGTCCATGGCGATATTCTTCGAAGGCTGTCGCGACATTTGGGCTTTCTCCCGCGATAGGAAATCCGACTTCAGTCCTCTATATAGGCTGAAAGGACAGCTCAAGTGGATGGGAGAAGCGCTGATGATCGATATGCTTGTCGCAGGCGGCGGTTACGTCGGACTTTCGCTCGCGGTCGCCGTGAAGAAGGCCGCTCCGCATCTCGCCGTCGAGGTCGTCGACGGTGCGCCGGAGCATGTCTGGCGGAAGGACGAAAGAGCCTCGGCCATCGTGGCGGCTGCCCGCAATCTGCTGGATGTCCTTGGCATATGGGAAGAGATCGCGCCCGAAGCGGAGCCGATCCGCCGAATGGTGATCACCGATTCCAGGACTGCCGATCCCGTCCGGCCGGTCTTTCTCACCTTCGAGGGTGCGGGCGCTGCCGGTGACGATACCCCCTTCGCACATATGGTGCCGAACCGCGCCATGACGGGCGCTCTCTTGAAGCAGGCGGAAGCCCTCGGCATATCGGTGCGCTGGGGCACATCCGTCGAGGACTTCGAACGGGACGTGCATGCCAATGCGGTTTGCCTTTCGGACGGCTCGACGGTCCGGACCCGCCTCCTCGTCGCCTGCGACGGCGTACGCTCCCGCTTGCGCGACATCGCGGGCATAAAAACGGTCAAGTTCGACTATGGCCAGTCCGGGATAGTCACGACGGTGGAGCACGAGCGGCCGCATGAGGGTACCGCAGAGGAGCATTTCCTGCCTGCCGGTCCGTTCGCCACGCTGCCGCTGACCGGAAACCGTTCGTCCCTCGTCTGGACCGAGCGGACGGAAGATGCCGTCCGGCTGATCGAAAGCGACGATCTCGTCTTCGAGGAAGAGCTCGAACGCCGCTTCGGCCACAAGCTCGGCCCGCTGAAGCTTGCGGGAGGGAGGAAGGCCTTTCCTCTTGGCCTGACGCTCGCCCGCGATTTCGTCGGATCCCGCTTCGCGCTGGCCGGAGACGCGGCCCACGGCATCCACCCGATTTCCGGCCAGGGCCTCAATCTCGGCTTCAAGGACGTCGCCGCACTCGCCGAAACGGTCGTCGAGGCCGATCGCCTGGGCCTCGACATCGGATTGGTGTCCGTGCTTGAGCGCTACGAGGGCTGGCGGCGGTTCGACACTTTCCGCATGGGTGTCACCACGGATGTCCTGAACCGGCTCTTTTCGAACGACATTACCCCGGTTCGCGTCCTGCGGGATGTGGGGCTCGGCATGGTCGACAGGCTGCCGGGCCTGAAATCCTACTTCATCCGGCAGGCCGAAGGGATTGCCGGAAGAAACCATCCCCGCATGCTGGTCGGCCAGCCGATCTGAAGAAGCATCCTCGCCTTCCCGCGTGAACCTCAGGCTCAATCCTTGATTTCGCGCGCCTCGGAAACGAGCATGATGGGAATGCCGTCCCTGATGGGAAAGGCGAGCCGCGCCTTTTCGGAGACGAGCTCGTTCTTTTCCGCGTCATAGGAGAGCCTGCCCTTGGTGTAGGGGCAAACGAGAAGCTCCAGGAGCTTGGGATCGACGCTGCTTGTCTTGACGTCCATGAGCCTACCGCATCCTATTGCAGCACCGTATCGATGTCACCGAAGTTGCGGGCGAGCACGATCTCGGTGATGGCGATCAATGTCTCGGCCCGGGTCTTCAGATCCGGCGCTTCGAGCAGTGCCTGCTTTTCCGCCGGACCATAGGGCGACATCATGGACATGGAATTGACGAGGGTCATGTTGCTCGCGCGCTCGACGCTTTCCCAGTCCGCCTCCAGCTTGTTGGCATCGAGATAGGCCTTGAAGGCGGCAAGCAACGCCTCCCGGTCGACGCTGCGCTCGTCGTCCGCTCCGCTGAGATCGGAAATGAACGGAGCGATCTTGAACATGCGGTACGCCTTGGAGGACCGCGTCTCGCAAATCAGTCGATAGCGGCAGATGCCGGTCAGGGAGGTGATGTATCGTCCGTCGCCGGTTTCGGCGAAGGATGTGATTCTGCCGATGCAGCCGACCTGACAAAGCGCCGGGGCATCCGCAGAAGGATCGTCCGTGCGATGATCGCCGAAGACCGGCTGGACCATACCGATCAGCCGGCTGCCGGCCAGCGCATCGTCGAACATCGAAAGGTAGCGCGGCTCGAATATGTTGAGCGGAAGTTGCCCACCCGGCAAAAGCAGCGCACCCGTGAGCGGAAACACAGGGATCGTGTCCGGCAGGTCATCCGGCGTCAGATATCGAGCATTTCCCACCTGCATCGCAGTGCCTTCCCATCCCCTGTCGCCATCCGCCGCCTGGTCCCCGGCTCGGCTGGTTTCCAACGGCCGAAGATTTCCGGCTTGCGCGCGGTCCAGCCGAAATCGTTGGCGATATCGGCTGGATGCGTTTGCCTGATGACGCTGCTATCTCCGAAATGTGGGGTACAGCGCAAAATTCTCAAGACTTTGTTTTCGTGCGTGTCGTTATCGCAAAACCGTCGCACGCTTTTACGCGGCATGCATGGCGCGGAATCGGTCAGGAAAAGAGCAGCGACGAGAGCTTTCTGCGCGCCGAAATCGTCGCCGGATCCTTCGCGCCCCAGACTTCGAAGAACTGGAGAAGCTCGCGCCTCGCGCCATCGTCCTGAAATTCGCGATCCCGTTTCATGATGGTCAGCAGATGTTCGGCCGCCGCCTGCCGGTCACCTTCGACATTGCGGATCTTCGCAAGCTTCATGCGCGCTTCGTGATCGTCCGGATTGAGCGTCAGGGCCTGTTCGAGCGCTGTCGGATCGCCGAGCTTGCGCGCCTCCTCGATCTGGTCGAGCTTCTTCAGGACGGCGGCGATCGCAGGATCCGCGGCAAGGGCCTCGGCGAGGCCGGAAAGCGCCTGACGGGCGCTGTCGAGCTGGCCGGCGGCGATCATGCATTCGGCAATGCCGGCAAGTGCGGCGGCGTTTTCCGGGTCGGCCTGCAGGATCGCACCGTAGAGATCGGCCGCACCCGCCAGGTCTTTCTGTTCGAACAGCGCCTCCGCCTCCGCCAGGACAGCCTCGATCTCCGCTTTCTCGTCTGCACCCGCAGGACCGGCGATCTTGTCTATGAACTGGCGGACCTGGCTTTCGGGGACCGCCCCCATGAAACCGTCCACCGGACGCCCGCCGACGAAGGCAACGACCGCCGGGATCGACTGTATGCCGAGCTGCCCCGGGATAGAGGGGTGTTCGTCGATATTGAGCTTCACCAGCTTGACGCGCCCCGCTCCTTCCTTGACCACCTTTTCTATGATCGGCTGCAGCTGCTTGCAGGGGCCGCACCAGGGCGCCCAGAAATCGACGAGGACGGGCTGCTGGCGCGAAGCCTCGAGCACGTCGCGGGCGAAATTCGCCGTCGTGGTATCCTTGATCAGGTCCTGGGTCGGCGCATCGCCGAAGTTTGCCGTGACATTCATCTGGCCGCCGAAAGACCCGGCATAGGGATTGTTGTCTGCGTTCATCGTTTGCTCCCGCGGACCTGCGCCGCACTGATATGCAATTCTACCGGATTATCGCCGAAAGTAGGCTAGAAATCGTATGTCAGGCGCTTACTTTCAAGACAAGCGGCTCATGACCCGTTGCTTCGATGAACCGAAGCAGATCCTGCGAGGCGACGGATGTGGTGGCGTCGTTGCGAAGCGGATGCGCGTTGACGATGTCGAACTTCATCAGATCCTCGTCCAGGATCACCTTCACGGCGCCGCCGGTATCGTTGATGGCCCCGAATGCGGTCACGGCGCCGGGAATGACGCCGAGATATTCCATCAGCTTTTCGGGCTTGCCGAAGGAGACCCTGCCTGCTGCCCCGATGATCCCGTGCACCGTCTTCAGGTCGACCACCGCATGTTCCTCGACTGTCAGCAGGAAATAGTTGTCCTTCTTGTCCTTGAGGAACAGGTTCTTGGTGTGCCCGCCCGCAATCTCGTCCCTGAGCGCCACCGATTCGGCGACCGTGAAGACCGGCGCATGCGTCTTCGTCGTGTGGCGAATGCCAAGGCTGTCGAGAAACTGGAAAAGTTCGGTATCCGTCTTCGGCTGTCTGTCGCTCATTTCTGCTTCCATCTTGCAGGCTGTTGCGCCGCCCGATCCGGCTTCCCGTCTTGAGACCGCCCGGCGCCCGGCGCAAAGAGTTGGCGTCTTCCGCCGCTGATAGGATGTCGGACGCAAAGGTGCAACAGCCGACAGCAACCCGCAGGCACACAAGAAGTGGGGCGATCCCGGCGATCGCCCTTGAATTTTTCTTGGGCGACTCGTCATTTCCCTGTTGCATTTGCAAAAACCTTGAGCCATATAGCGCCCGTCGCCGCAACGCAGCGATCCTCGGCCATCCTTACCCCGGGCCGTTGGCGATGAGCGGGTGTAGCTCAGGGGTAGAGCACAACCTTGCCAAGGTTGGGGTCGGGCGTTCGAATCGCCTCACCCGCTCCAGTTTCTTCAAAAAACCAAGTGATTAAGAGACGGAGACGCAGGGCGACTTTGCTTACGCGGCTTGTATTCGTCTCGTGCAAGCAATTTGCAAGCACGAGAAAGAGCATTTTCGTGCGTTCGGCATAGAGCGAAAGAGGATGGTCCTCGTCATTAGTTCATGACGCCCCGCGAACCAGCGGAGGCTTCCGTTCAATCTGCGCCAGAAGAAACATAGCATCCGCGCACCCGGCGAATGCCCCTATTAATCGCATATCGCGCGTGTACGAAGAATATGATAGGTTTTTGACAATACAGTTGAGCGCGACACTTGCTATGGTCAAAATTCCACCTCCGGCGAAGGAGTCTTCGCACCTGGACTATCATCTGGACTGTCAGCTTGCGATAGAACCGGCCTTCCTGAAATTATACTGCGCCGCGGAGAAGGCCGGCTGGCCCCGAGCAGTGGTCGCCCATGCGCTGGCCGATCTGGCGACCAGTTTTTTGGAGCCCGATTCGACGCCCTTCGAAAGGCTCTCCCATCCGGAAGCGGAGAACCGGACGGTAACACTGGCCGGCAGAAAACCCCGGCAACGGCGTTCCGCAGCCTAGCGCCGTCGCGGAACCGCTGATCCCCCCGAGCCAGCATACCTGTTGACAGGCATCCGGTCCTGCATGCTCCGTGATGTCCGTTTGCCAGCCCGGCCACCGATCTCGCCGCCTACCAAAAAACATTACGCGGATATCGTTTTTATCCAAAAGCTTCCCGCAATGATAAAGACGCCATGTCGTGAGGTGTGGTCAGATTCATCCATGATTGTAGCGGCCGCGAATTATTCATCGGCCGATACATTCGAGAGGGATCGGACTTCGCGACCGGGCGACCGGACTGGATGCCGGGGAGGTGGTATTGACGGACAGGCCAAGATCTTCGCAGCCCGAACCTCTCGACATACACCAGCTCAATATCAGGCTCGAGGAGCTGTCCGCGAATATCTCCAGTTCGCGCGCCCGTTTTGCCAAGGAGACGGTGAAGCGGTACACGGCCCGGGAGCGGCCGAACCGGTTTCCCGAATTCACCATGGCGTTTCAGCCCATAGTGGACACGGAGAGCCGAGAGGTCTTTGCCTTCGAAGCCCTTGCGCGCAGTCCGAACGGCGAAAGTACGGCATCCGTCCTTGGACGTATCATGCCGCGCGACCTTCACATGTTCGACGCCCTTTGCAGAAAACGGGCGATCCAGATGGCCCACTCGCTAAGCATGCAGACGCGCCTGAGCCTCAACATCACGCCCGACGCCGCATGCGACCTCCGCCACGGCATTCATACGACGATTCAATCCGCACGCGAATTCAATTTCAGCGAGCGGCGGTTGATCCTGGAGATTACCGAGCAGAAGGCGATTGCCGACCTGCGGGCGGTGCGCAGAAGCCTTGCGGCGGTCAGAAACCGCGGCGTCATGATCGCCCTCGACGACTTCGGCGCCGGCTATAACGGGCTGAACACGCTCGTGAACCTGAAGCCGGACCTCGTCAAGATCGACATTGGCCTTATCGACGGCATCGACACCTGCGACGCCCGCCAAGCCGTCGTTTCAAGCCTTTCGGAAAGCTGCAGCCGGCTGAAGATCCTGCTGGTCGCGGAAGGCGTCGAAACGCATGGGCAGGCACGCATGCTTCGGTCTCTCGGCGTGGCACTGATGCAGGGTTACCTGTTCGCCAAACCTGCAATCGAAAGCCTGCCGCTTCTCTCTCCCGACGCCCTGCTCCTCGCCTGAGGCTGCACGGACCCGGAAGACTTCTCCACATCGTTTTGAGAGGTTCATAGCCGTGAGTTTCGTAACCCGACTCGGAAAGGCTCGAAGGATTGTCGCCGCGCATTGCCCAAAATTGGCCGCGCCCCATCCCGCAATCAACCTATTCTTCTCCGTCAGCGACGGAAACGATCGGGCGCATGTCGTTCAGGCATCCGGCGCGAACTTCGAATCCGCCTGGCAGAAGGGACTCATGGAGTTGCGCTCCGCAATGCTGGCCCGGCGCATATCGGGCAAATGGCTGCGCGTGGATTGGGTCGAGGCTGCCGAACCACTCACATGGGCCATGTTGCGCGCACGCCTGGCCCGGACGAAGCGGAATTATTTCCGCCACGGGGTTGCCCTCGACCGCGAGTTCAAGGCGGCCTTTCTCGAACAGGAACTCAACGCCAATGCCATGCTTTACGGCGGGAACACGGTGACGCACGCGGTCGTCAACGAGAAGAACTTCAGGATCGGCACCGAAAGGAAGTTCGGCGACCTTGCCGTCGATTTTTCCGATAGAGCCGAGATTTTCGCCTTCTCGACCCGGGCCGTCTTCTGCGACGCCGCCGGCGGCGTCCATATGCTCGATGGAGTAGGACCCGACGCGGGACGCCGGCATGTGGGGCAGCTTTCAAGCGACGACGTCCTCGCCCTCGTCCGTTCCAGCTCCGGTTTCCTCGCCCGCCAGGTCAAGAAGGACGGAGCCTTCATATACGGCTATCATCCCTGCTTCGACCGCCAGATCGAGGCGTACAACACGCTGCGCCACGCCAGCACCACCTATGCCATGATCGAGGCATTCGAGGTGACGCAAGATACCAGACTCAAGGCGGCGATCGCCCGGTCGATCGCCTATCTCACGAAGACGCTCATCCGCACCGTGCAACTGCCGGACGGCACCGAGGCCGCCTTTCTGGTGGACGTCGGAGATGAAATCAAGCTCGGCGGCAATGCCGTCGCCATCCTGGCCCTGGCCAAGTATTGCGAGGTCACCGGCACCCGCGATTTCCTGCCGCTTCTGGAAAAGCTGGCCCTGGGCATATGCGCGATGCAGGACCAAACGACCGGCGCCTTCGTTCATGTGCTCCATTTCCCCGCCCTATCCGTGAAGGAAGTCTTCCGCACGATCTATTACGAAGGCGAGGCGGCCTTCGGCCTCATGCGCCTCTACAATCTCACCCGCGATCCGCGCTGGCTCGCAGTGGTTGAGAAGGGATTCGAACATTTCATCGCCAACTCCCATTGGAAACATCACGACCACTGGCTTGGATATTGCGTGAACGAGCTCACCCGGTATCGCCCGGAGGAACGTTATTTCCGCTTCGGCATCATGAACGTCGCCGGCTACCTGGACTTCGTGCTCGAACGGATCACCACCTTCCCGACCCTCCTTGAACTCATGTCGGCGGCACGCGAAATGCTGGAACGCATCGAGAGAATGCCGGAGCTCCATCACCTCCTGGCCGAGATCGATCTGGAGAAATTCTATCGGGCGCTGGAATTCCGGGCTCATCATCTGCTCAACGGTTACTTCTGGCCTGAGATGGCGATGTATTTCCAGAAGCCGGAGCGTATCGTCGGCTCTTTCTTCATCCGGCATCACGCGTTTCGGGTCAGGATCGATGACGTGGAACATTATCTGTCGGGCTTCGTCGCATATCGCAAATATCTGATCGCCCGCTCCAATGGCGCGCATGAGGGCGAACGCAACGGTGCCGCAGAGGCAGCGGCGCCCCGGCAGGCGGAGAGCGATCTTTCGACCACCCCGAAGTGGCTGCCGGCCCAGATAGAGGAGGCAACGAAAGGCGTCTGGCTGGTGGCGCCACCGGCCGGCTGGTCCGCGAGCGGGCTTTGCATCCACGCTCCAGCCATGCAGGCGGGCAATCTGGTTGCAGCGCGTGCGAGCGGCGGCACCAGGGGCGTGCCGGTGAGGAGAATTTGGAACATGCAGCCGCCCCCGGCGGCAATCATCACTGCCGAACCCGGTCTGGTCCGCCCCCCCGGCATTCCGATCCTGGCCGTTCCGGATGTCGATGAGGCGATCCTGTCTCTGGGGCGAAGCGCCAGGGCGCGGATGACCGGCAAGGTTCTGGCGATCACCGGCAGTGCTGGCAAGACGACGGCAGTCGCAATGCTCGCCGGTGCGCTTTCCACCTTCGGACCGGTCGGCAGGAGCTTGCAGAACGCCAATCTGCCCCATGGCGTCGCATGGAACCTGGCATCGCTCGCCTGGGATATTCCGCATGTGGTTTTGGAGCTGGCAATCGGCCACATGGGGCAGAGCGCGCGCATGGCACGGCCGGACGTTGCGATCTTCACCAATATCCTGCCGGCTCATCTCGGACCGGACAGCACGATTTCGGACGTGGCCCGCACCAAGAGCGCGATCTTCCGCGGCATGTCCGCTGGAGCCGTCGCGATCCTCAATCGCGACATGCTGGAGTGGCGGTTGGTGCATGAGGAGGCGCGTGCCCGCAATCTGCGCGTCGTTCATTACGGAACGACACAGGACTGCGATTTCCAGCTCCTGAACTATGATGCGGACGAACAGCGTGTATCCGCCCGCGTCATGGGGCGGGAAATCCGGTACCGAGTAGGCGCGGCCGGTATGCACATGGCGTTGAACAGCCTCGCCGTTCTGGCCGCCGTTTCCGCACTCGGCCATCCTCTCGAGCCGGTGCTTGCCAATATCGAGACGTTCGCCGCGCTTCCCGGACGCGGAGAAGAGTTGCGGCTGACGATGAACGGCCGGCGGCTCACCATCATCGACGACGCCTACAATGCCAATCCGGGATCGATGAAGGCGGCGCTGCACCGCTTGAGCCAGACCGCCGGCACGGCACGGCGCATCGCCGTCCTCGGCCAGATGGCAGAGCTCGGGCCACAGGCGGAATCCTATCACAGGGAACTGGCCGCGCTGGTGGCCGATAGTCCGATCGACCGCGTCTATGTCACGGGCGGTCTCTATAGCGGCTTCTGGAGCCTCCTTCCCGCCTCGCGGCGCGGATATTATGCAAGCTCGCCCGACGAGATGAAGCCGATCCTGCAAAACGAGCTGGCAGATGGAGACGTCGTTCTGTTCAAGGGATCGAACAGCACATGCATTCATCGTCTGGTGGCATGGATGAAGGAAAATGCCGATGGTTCCACCAACCATGCGAAAGCTCCAACACGCCGGGCCGATACCGACGGAAAAGGTCCGCTACGGATCACCCCGCGGCCGACAGGTACAAGTTCCCTTCTCTATGATGTGAAAGAAGAAAGGGTGGTTTTTGCCGAGCGCGAGACGGAGCTGCACCCTCCGGCCTCCATAACCAAGATACTGACCCTTTGCCTCATAGAGGAACGCCTGCAGGCACTCGGCAAAAGCCGCGGCGGATCGATCCCCATCTCCGCTTCGGCTGCGAATGTGGATAGCTGGTGGGGCTTTTCCGCCGGCGAACGGATCGACGTCGAGACCCTGATGAAGGCCTGCGCCGTCGTCAGCTCGAACGAAGCGGCCAATGCGCTGGCCGAATGGCACAGCGGCTCGCTCTCCCGTTTCACCGATCTCTTGAACGGACGGGCCGCAGAAATAGGAATGTGCGAGACGTATTTCTCCTCGCCGAGCGGCCTCGGCAGCGAGCAGAAAACAACCGCTATCGACGTCCTCACCCTGGCACGTCACGTCTACACCCGCCACCCGGCGATAGCAGTGCTCTGCGCACAGCAAAGCTTCTCCTGGAGGGGCCGAACCTTTGCGAACACGAACCGCCTGCTCGGCGAAATTCCCGGAGCAGACGGCCTCAAGACCGGAACCCTGGCAGGCCGGGGGAACCATATCGTATTCTCGGCGCTGCAGTCCGGACGGCGTTGCATCGCCATCGTGCTCGGCGCTCCGACGAAGGCGTCACGGGACGAGACCGTGCGGGAACTGATGGGAAAATGGGCCGCGTACCATACTCCGCATAAAGAGACCGCCGGCGCTTGAGCCTATTCGATCTGTTCGAGATCGATCTCCTCCAGCGCACGCCTGATATCCTTCGTTGCCATGCCGCGCGCGATCATGGCCGCCGCCAGCCGGGCATTGCGTGCAAGCGCGTGCCGGTTCGCGTCGGGCGCATGCGCATAGACGTGCTGCGGGCTGAAACCTGCCGCGCGCAGCCGCCTTACATAGCGTAACTGACTGGCGAACGGAACGACATGGTCCTCCGGATCGGAGATGACGTATATTTGCGGCGGGGAATCTTTCCGGATGCGGTCCACCTCGCCGATCGGATCATAGTATGCCTTGACATCGTAGAGAAACCAGTCGGGCACCTTCCGCCGCCTGTCCCAGTAATCCGTCACCTGCCTGACGGAAACCAATCCGGAAGAGATGACCGCAGCCGCTACGTCCCGGCGCCTGTTCAGGAGGGAAGCTACGATATGACCGCCGCCCGATTGTCCGGCAAGGATGAAGCTCGAAATTCCGTAGCGATCCTTGAGCAGGTCCAGCGCGCCGTCCAGCAATGCGACTTCGCGCGGATGCCGCCGCATGGCGTGACTGCCTGAAGAGCCGAAGGTTCCCGGACGGGCAACGTAGATTGCGGGCAATCCCGCCTGCCCGGACCAGCGGGCCATGTCCGCCAGAATGCCGTCCGGTGACTGCTCGCCATAGCTGGCCGATATGAACCGCATGCCGCCCGACGTGCGCAAGATGACGTCCCCGCTGAAATAAACGAGGATCTTCGAAGCCCCGTCTTCATCCAGCCCCGCCGCGTAGTACCTGATGCAATCACCGCCGCCGTCCGCCTCGACCCAGAGCCCGTCCGGCACTTTTGCGCATTGCTCCGGCGAACTGAACGACCCGTGCAGCGCTTCGCGAACATCGAAACGCATCGCGCCGCGCGGCACTGAAAGCTCTTTCGGCTGAGGCTTCTCGAAAGGGCCGAGTCGCAGGTCGTCCGCCAGCGCATCGTCCGGCGCGAACCGCACCGACATGAAGATCAGGAGCCATTTGAGCAGGCGAAACATCCGCGAGGCTCCTTCTCCGTTACCGCTCCCGCAAAGCCTCCTGCGCGCGGTTCAGGGGCTTGATCAGGTAATCGAAGACCGTTTTGCTGCCGGTGTGGATATCCACGGTGGCGATCATGCCCGGCACGATCGGAAAGCGCTTCCCCGCCTTGTTCACGAGCGCGTCGCTCTCGGTCTGGATGAACACGCGGTAGTAATATACCTCCGGCTTGGTCTCGTCCTGTATCGTGTCCGGTGAAATCGTCGTCACCTTGCCTTCCAGCCCGCCATAGATCGCGTAGTCATAGGCTGTGATCTTCACGCTCGCGCGCTGGTCGGGGTGGATGAAGGCGATGTCGCGGGGTGCGATGCGCGCCTCGATCAGAAGCTGGTCGTCGAGTGGTACGATTTCCATGAGCTTCCCGTTCGGCGGAATGACGCCACCGATCGTCGAGACCTCGATATTCTTGACGATCCCGCGCACCGGCGAACGCAGCGTCAGGCGCGAGAGCGCATCGGCCCGCCCCTTGACGACCGACGACATGGCCTCGACCTCCGCATTCGCCTTGGCCAGTTCCTCGCGGGCCCGCACCAGATATTCCGATTTGACCTCCACCTGTTTCAGTTCGAGCTCGACGAGCTGTCTCTTCAGGCGCAGAACCTCCATGTTGCTGGCGGCTCCGACATCGGTCAGGGACTGATTGATCGCCAGTTCGTCGCGCACCAGCTTCAGCGATTCGCCGATCCAGTGCAGCGATTCCTCCAGGCTGCGGCGGCGGGCATCGTAAAGCTCCGTCTCGGCGGCCTTGAGATCGGGATAGGGATCGAGCTCCTCGGGAAATTTCAATGCCGTCTGATTGACCTCGGCCTCCAGACGCGCGCCGCTTGCCAAGGCGGCGCGATATTTGGCGGCGCTCTCTCCGACGTCCGATTCCGAGATCGTCGGATCCAGCTGGGCCAGTATCTGCCCCGGCTGCACGACATCGTCCTGGCGGACGTGTATGGCGGCCAATATCCCGCCTTCCAGCGACTGGATGACCTGCTCACGCGTCGTGGGCACGACCCGTCCTCCTCCGGTCGACACCTCGTCGAGTTCCGCAAGATAAGCCCATGCCAGCATCACCCCGAATACGAGGAAGAGAGCCGCAACCACGCGAGTTGAGCGCACGAGGCGTGCCTCGTCTCCCTCTCCATAGACCCAGGACTGGTCGTCTCTTTCGCCGGCACGCGAAAACGCCATGACTGCACTCTCCGTTGACCTGCCGCTTTTTGGTGACCTCGATCTAGTCAGGACTTGCCGACATTCGCGAGTCCTCTCAGCGTCCGCAGTCCGCTCTCCTTGGCGTCGTCCAGCGCGATCTGGCCGTTCTCGACGACGATGATGCGCCCGACGAGTTCGAGAACGCGCATGCGATGGGTCGCGATGATGATCGTCCGGTCGTCGCCCCAGGACAGGAATTGCTTGATGAAATGGCGCTCGGTCGCTTCGTCCATCGACGCGGTCGGCTCGTCGAGCAGGACCACGGAGGGCTGGCGGATCAACAGGCGCGCCAGCAGGATCGCCTGCCGCTGTCCGCCCGACAGGCCGTGCCCGCCTTCGAGAACGACGTGATCGAGGCCTTTCGGCAGCTTGCGGATGAAATCGCCGGCGCCGACCATGGACAAAACGCCGAGGATCTCCTCCTGGGAGGCATGGGGCGCACCCATCATGATGTTGTCGCGGAGCGTGCCGTAGAACAGGCGGGCATTCTGCGTCAGCAGGCTCACATCCCGGCGCACGTCCGCGGGATCGGTCTGATGAAGCGCCATGTCGTCCAGAAGCACTTCGCCGGAGCTCGGCTCCAGAAGGCCGGAAAGAGCCTGCAGCAGCGTCGACTTGCCTGCGCCGTTCTTTCCGAGGACCGCGATCTTCTCGCCAGGGCGGATCTGCAGGTCGCGCACGGAAAGCGCCGGCGGCGAACTGTCGTCGCCGTAGCGGAATAGAGCAGACTTCAGGCTGTAGCGGCCAACGATGCGCGGGCAGTGGATTCGGCTTTCCTGTTCCGGATGATCGACCGGCATCTGCATGATCGCGTTCAGGCTCTTCATCGCCACCTTCGCCTGCTGCAGGCGGCTGAGAACATGGGTGAGCTGCGCCATCGGCGCCATCATGCGCGATCCGAGGATCGATGCGCCGACAAGCGTACCCGTCGTGATGTCGCCGGCGATCACCATCGGGGCCCCGGCGAAGATCGTCACCGCATAAACGGCGGTCTGCACGTTGTGCGTCCACACGCTCAGCGAATTGGTGAGCGCCCGCTGCTTTAGTTGCGCTTCGCCGGCGACGGCGTTGAAATGGTTCCACTGCTGCAGGAAGCGCTCCTCGGCCTGCAGGGTCTTGATGTCCTCAATTCCCTGGACGGCTTCCACCAGCATCGCGTTGCGCAGGGACGATTCGCGCATCGCTTCGTTCGCATGGGCCCGCAGACGGCGTTGGACGAAGATGCCGGGCGCCACCAGCAGCACCAGCGCGGCAAGCGGGACCAGTACGAGCAAGCCGCCGATATGCCAGAAGATGAGCAGGAACAGCAGGAAGAAGGGAAGATCGGCAAGCGCGGTTACGGTGGTGGAGGTGAGGAGCTCCCGCACCTGTTCCAGATCGCGAAGCTGGGCGATGAAGGTGCCTGTCGACGCCGGGCGCGCACGGTTGCGTACGCGCAGGGCATGCCCGAACACCTGATCCGACATACGCATGTCCGCCCGCTTTCCGAGCAGGTCGACGATGTTCATCCGCAGCCGGCGCATGACGAAATCGAACACGAGCGCCAATGCCACACCGCTGAAGAGGACATAAAGGGTATGGAACGACTCGGCCGGCACCACCCGGTCGTAGACCTGCATGGAGAAGAGAACGCCGGCCAGCCCGAGAACATTGGCGATCAGCGAGGCGAGCATGACATGCCCGTATGGCCGCAAATCGCGCAGGACGATACGCCGGAACCAGCTTGCCTCGAACGGCCGGATATATGTATCCACGCGTGCGTCCGGTGTCGCCCGGGCAGGCCTCGGGATGACGATCATGTCGGCGCAGCGCAAGAGATCGGTGAGCGGCACCCGGCTTTCGAGCCCCCTGTCACCGCTGAAAACCACGGTGGCGTCGTCCGCCGTTCCAAGGGCGGTGACGACGCCTAACTGCCCGTCCTTCATCTGCAGGATGACGGGCAGGCGCCAGCTTGAGAGCCTCGTCGATTCCGGCAGGCTGAATTTGATCCGCAGGCCCATGTTGCGCGCGATATTGCGGATCTTTTCCTGCTCGCCGCCCCTTCGATCCCATTGCGCCGCCTGCCGGACCGACTGGGAGGACAGTGGCAAACGATAGTGCTGCGCGACATGGCGCAACGCATCCAGCCACGGCTCCACCTGAAACCGTTCGGGCCGGACTTCGCCCTCATTAGCGGCCGGGGTCTGTCGGGAATCCGGCATCTGGCTTTCGATGATCATGGCTTCAACGACACCCCGCGGACCGTCGCTTCTTCCAGGGCGAAGGATTTGCGCGCCGAACCGGAATTGAACACGCAATCGACATTCAGCCGGCGCAGGTCGTGAACCGTGTTCACGGTCTCGAACTCTGCCGCATGGAGCTCCTGTTCGGCGTTTAGAAGGTCGAGCAGCGTGCGCGTGCCGAGCTCGATATACTGATGACGATAGAGATCCCGTGTCCGGATCATCATTTCGCTGCGCGAGGAGAGGGAGGAAAGAAGCTGGTTCAGGCTGCCCGTCTGGCTGCTTGCCTCCCGCAGCGCCCGGCCGACCTCGAAACGCACCGCGTTGCCGGCAGCGTCCGCTGCCCGCAGCGCATAATCGGCGGCCGCCTGCCTTGCGCCGGCGGCACCGCCCTCATAGAGATTTCCCGACAGGTTGAGCCCGACATTGAATTCCGGCCGGGAGCCTGAATCGCGGATATCCGCATTCTGCCGGAGATCGTAACTCGTACCCGCTTCCAGCGATAGAGTCGGCCATATCTGTGCCTTGCTCTGGTCGAGCAGCGCAACGGCCTCTTTCCGCTCCGCTTCCGCCTGCATCATCTGGGGGACGGACGGCCAGTCGGGCTCGCCGTTTGCGCATGCCTTCGCCAGCCAGGCAGGCACCTCGGCAACCGGGCTCACCGGGCCGCCCGCACCGATCAGGCTTGCCAGATTGCCTTGCCAGCGCTCAAGCTGCGAATTGATCTCCAGAACCGTCGATTGCGCAGCCTCGACCCGCGCCTCGGCCTGCACCTCGTCTGACATTGTGCTTGCGCCGCGGTCGGTGCGTTGCCGCACCAGCTTGGCGATGGCCTCGACTCCGGCCAGTTGCGCGGCGGCGACGTCGCGCAGGGCACGATTGCGCTGCACTTCGATCACGGCATAGGCCGTATCGCGGATCAGACTGTCGACTGCCAGTAACAATTGCGCACGGCTGATGTCCGCACCCGCGGTCTCGGCCGCCACGGAACTCGAAACCTTGCCGAAATCATAGATCATCTGCGAAGCCGAGACGTTCAGCCGCGGTCGCCAGGCGCTTCCTCCGGCGCTGTCGTAGCCCGAATCGATGCCGCCGCGCACCCTCGGGTAATAACCGGAGCGGGCCACGGCGATTTCCTCCTTGCGCTGGTTCAGCCGCCCGATCGCTTCATCGATGGAAGGATGCCAGGAAACGGCACGCCGGACCGCCTCATTGAGTGTCAACCGCGACCTTCCTCCTGTCGAGGGAATACTCGAGGTGACCGTTTCGTCCTTTTCCTTCTCAAGCGAAGACATCTTCGCCTCCCCGGACGCTTTCTCGCCCGCCGGCATGACGGCCGCTTGGACAGGTATCGAATCGCTTCCGGTTGCACAGGACGACAAAAGCAGGCATGCAAACAGGACCGCAGCCATATCTCGCTTTCGCAGACGTTTTCCCCGCAACAATCTTCCCCGCATGCACTGCTCCCGCCTCGATCTCCTGGGTCAGATCGGGCCGACCCGGAAACCACGGGCACTGCGGCCCGAAGCTCCCGGATCAGCCTTATCGCGGATTACAGCACCGCGTGCTGTTGCAGCGCTTCGTCAGGATCGATGCCCGAGCCGGCCGGCAGGTAGCCGAGCGGATCGTCGACTGCTTCCGGCGTTCCTGCCGTGCTTCCCGGCCCGCCGTCATCATCGCGGCCGATCGGCGGCTCGTCCTCGCCACCGTCGGTGAGGATGTCTTCCAGGGCAACGGCGTCACCGCCCCCGGATGGTCCGCCAGAACCATCTTCACCGTCGGATGCAAAGCTTCCCTCGAAATCCGGAAGCGGGACGACATCGTCATACACCTGCGTGTCTGCAACCGAAGCCGTGAACAGGGCCGCACCCGGATCCGATACGTCGACCGTCACCGCGAGTTCGGCGGTCACCGTGTCACCGTTCGGATGCCGAAGCTGATAGGAGAAGGTATCGACCTGGTCCTCGGTATAGTAGGACAACGATGTGCTCGGCTCGTAGTTGTAGTTGCCGAACTTGTCCACCGTCAGCGTGCCGTAGTCACCGGCGATCGTGATCGGATCGTTGCCGACTTCGACATATCCGCTGCCGTCATTGATCAACAGCCGCGTATAGGTCGATCCGAGCGTATCGTTGTCGAGAAGGTTCCCTTCGGTGGCGGTGACCGTGTCTACCTGGAAATCGGTGAGATGGGTGACCGTCTGCTCCAACTGGACGACCGTGTCATAACCAAGCCCCAAGGTATTGGTACTTGAGACGTTGATCGTGTAGGTCCCCGGAGGGAGATCGTTGACCGGCAAGGAAATGCCCGGTCCGATTCCCAGCGGCAGGTTCGCCAATGCCGTCCCCGATATCGTTCCTACCGTTGTACCGTTCTGGTTCACGATCGAAATCGTAAACGAAGGAAATACACTCAAGCCCAACAGTTCGCTGCTGCTGGCATAGACTGTGATATCCGATACTGTGTCGGCGTCGACGGTAAAGGTGCCGCTTCCCGAACCGGTGGCCGGAATTAAGATACCGATACCAGTATTGAACTCGAACTGCTCGGCAGCCGGAACCTCCACGACGACATTCTCATAGAGCACGCCTGCCGTTGCAGCATTGTCACCTGCGGCGAGCCCGGTGCTGGCGCCCTGCCCGGTCTCACCCCAAACGAGGTCGGCGCTTTCGCTGTCGATCTCGATATAGAGATTTGCCGTCGCCTGGTTTCCCGTTTCCGGATCGATAAGCGTGTACTCGAACTGATCGACCCGCCCGATCCCGCCGGCATCCGCGCCGGGTGTGTAGGTATAGCTGCCGTCCTGATTTATGGTGAGAGAACCGTAGTCGCCCTGAACGGTCAGGCCGCCTGGACCGACCGCCTGGCCGTCGACGCTCCCGACGACTGTCGTTGCCGTGACCGTGTCGGACTGGCCGTTTTCGTTGACATCCGTGATGACGTTCCCGGACGCTTCCACCGTTTCGATCGAGCCGATCTCGGTAAAATCCGTATCGGTATAGTTGGCATCCAGCACGATCGTCGGAAACAACCCTGCAAGGGAGGTCGATGTCGCGACTGCGCGATATACGCCCGGCGGTAGGTCTTCGACGCCGAAACTTGCGGTTTGTCCCGTTACTCCGATGAGATCGAGAACCCCTGAGCTGCTACCGCTGCCCGCATAGTTCACCCATTGCCCGTTTGCATCCTGCACCTGCAGGACGACCCGGATATTGTCGATGAGCGCAAGGCCGCTGGTAAGCGTCGCGCTGAAGGTCGCATCCCATGTGTGATCCGGCTCCACCGTGAATTCGACAACCGGAGCCTGACCCGTCAGATCCTGAACGATCCCCAGGATATCGAGCAGAAGCGTCGCGGTATCCGAGTCCGAACTCGTGGTCACTGCCGGCTGCAGGTTGATCTGAGCAGTTGCCACGTCGTCGAACGCTTCGATATCGGCGTCTGCATCCGCATCTGCGTCAGCGTCGGCATCGGCATCGGCATCCGCATCTGCATCCGCGTCGGCATCGGCGTCTGCATCAGCGTCGGCGTCCGCATCGGCGTCAGCGTCTGCATCGGCATCCGCGTCTGCATCAGCATCGGCATCCGCGTCTGCATCAGCATCGGCATCCGCGTCAGCATCAGCATCGGCATCCGCGTCAGCATCAGCATCTGCATCGGCGTCCGCATCAGCATCAGCGTCCGCATCGGCGTCGGCGTCTGCATCTGCATCGGCGTCCGCGTCGGCATCAGCGTCAGCATCGGCATCCGCATCAGCATCGGCATCTGCATCAGCGTCAGCATCGGCATCTGCATCGGCATCCGCGTCTGCATCAGCGTCGGCGTCTGCATCAGCGTCGGCGTCCGCATCGGCGTCGGCGTCTGCATCGGCATCAGCGTCCGCATCGGCATCTGCATCCGCGTCAGCATCAGCATCGGCGTCGGCATCAGCATCTGCATCCGCGTCGGCATCGGCGTCTGCATCAGCGTCGGCGTCCGCGTCGGCGTCCGCGTCGGCATCAGCGTCGGCGTCCGCGTCGGCATCAGCGTCGGCGTCGGCATCTGCATCTGCATCTGCATCCGCGTCAGCATCAGCATCTGCATCCGCGTCTGCATCAGCGTCGGCGTCTGCATCGGCGTCGGCGTCCGCATCGGCGTCGGCGTCTGCATCGGCATCCGCGTCCGCGTCGGCATCAGCGTCCGCATCGGCATCTGCATCGGCATCCGCATCGGCATCCGCGTCGGCATCAGCGTCAGCATCGGCATCCGCATCAGCATCGGCGTCGGCATCCGCATCTGCATCGGCATCCGCATCTGCATCTGCATCCGCGTCAGCATCTGCATCAGCATCGGCGTCGGCATCGGCGTCGGCATCCGCATCAGCATCGGCATCTGCATCTGCATCCGCGTCTGCATCAGCATCAGCGTCAGCATCGGCATCAGCGTCCGCATCGGCATCCGCATCCGCGTCCGCGTCCGCATCCGCGTCGGCATCGGCATCGGCATCCGCATCTGCGTCGGCATCAGCATCGGCGTCCGCATCACTGTCGTCATCGTCGCTGCCACCTGAGGCTGCGGCGGCGATCAGACCGGCACCGCCCAGGAGCCCGAGCGCGGCAAGTCCGGGCGAAAAGCCGCCGGCGGCTCCCCCGCCCACCAGCTGGTCCACTGACTGGATTTCCGCGAACTGGAAATCGGCCAGGCCTTCGCTGTGCTGGCCATGCCAGAGCGTGCCCTGGTCGTCTTCCAGCACAAGCTCGCTTTGCGCCCCATCCGGCGAGGCGCTGTAGAAGTTCTCCACGCGTATGACAGTCCCGGAGTGCAGCCGGATGACCAGATCAAGACCCTCGCGTCGGTAGGCGGCCACGTCATTCGGGCCGAAAGACATCTGGACGACGCTTGGCGCACTAAGAGTGACGTCGTTGAACGACATCGTTTGCACCGAACCGTCCAGCTTGTTCGTAACTGTAACTGCCATTACCCTCTCCTCAGCTTCGCTTTCGCGACGTAAATCGCTATCTAGCTACCCCAAAGCATGCGGCGCCCGCGAAATGCGCAGGCATCAGCATCCCTAAATTCCCGTTGAAGTCGGCGCTGAATACAGCTCAAATGAAATGAGCAGCCGTATAAACTCGCGGCGATATCAGGATTCCCTGATATAACTGGTATATTACATGGAAAAGTCTCGGAGAGTATTCGTAAAGACCGACATACTTGCCGGATGTTAAGCAAGAAAAATTCGGGATAATTTATTTTTCTTGATTCGTATAATTTGCGTAAGGCCGATAAAGATGTGAAAAGTTCACATCTATTATTATTCTCACGAATAATTGAAAAGTCATCAATATCCTTCAATATGATCACCATGATAAACATTGCGAGTTAGGCAACATAATCATGTGATTTGGCAAATTGTCTTGTCAGTTCCTGTTAAGATTAGGATAAAGACGACGATATCGCTTCTTTTTAAAATCCCCCCACGACCGAAGAAAGTATTACTTCCGATGCTCTTTTCTGAAGGCTGCCGGCGTCCTTCCGACAATACGGCCGAACGCTCGGGTTAGATGAACCTGGTCGGCAAACCCGCATTCATAAGCGATCTGGATGATGGGCTTGGTGGTGTCCGCGAGCATGCGACCAGCGCGGTCCACCCTGCAGCGGATCACAAACTGATAGAGGGTCATCCCGGTCGCCTGTTTGAACAGACGCCCGAAATGGTCCGCCCCGATACCGGTGCCGGCGGCAATATCGGTCGTCGTCAGGCGGCTTTCGAGCCTTGCCTCCACGATTTCCCGTGTCCGCTCCAGAAGCCGCGCGCTCAATCCCTCGTTCGAGGGACCCTGCGTCCGTTTTCCGGCGGCAGACGAGTGTTTCCTGATCAGCCGCGCCGCAACTGCCCGGGCCATGTGATCGACATAGAGGCTGGACGAAACCGGATCCTCGTCCAAAGCGTCGCGAATCGCATAGCAAAGCTGCTCGAGCACCGGGTCGAAGATCGCCAGACGCGTGATGAGCTCAACTCCGGCCGGATCGCCCGGATAAATCTCGCCGGCAACGTCGTCCAGGAGAGCTCTGCGCAGATAGAGGTGCGTCGTATTGATGCGCGAACGCAAGTCCATGCCGAAAGCCGTCCTGTCGGGCAGAATGCTGATGACTCCGGGCGGACCTTGCACATTTCGGGTGTTTTCGCGCACCCTGACGTTCGCCCGGATCGCACCGCCGTTGACGACGGCGATCAGAATGCTCGGAACCGCTTTGAAGCTTGCCGTATACGGAACCTCGGATTGCACGGACATATAGGTCCCTGCCCAACCCAAACCCGCACTTGTCTTGCTTACCGAGATACTATCAAGCGCTCCGAAGCCGTGTGTTTCTCTAGCCGAGAACTCTACACCCGATAGCCCATCCATAGCCCCTCCGCCAGGTTCGAATACCAAGGGATGGCTTGCCGGGCAAACGAAGCAGAAGGATACAACAACGAACGCCACCAGCTTGCGCCGCTTTATCAGCCTGCCGCACTTGCAGCCAACCAACCCCACATCCGAGACCCGTGCGAAAGTGCAACATGTAAAGAAATCGCCGTCTTTTAAAAAGCCGATAAACTTAGGCTAAAACGGACATGTATCCCCGACTTCAACTTATTGTTACTAACTTTATCGATTGCAATCACAACTCAACCCGTTTTGGGACATGCCCGGCCAATCAGCCTGCTACGTCAGCGCAGCAAGGACAGTGCGATGGATTTCGACGTTGAAGCGGTGGGCGGGGGATCTCCGCCTCTGCGAAAGGAGACGTTGGAGAGATCAAAGCGCGCCGTCGACGATCACCATGGGCCGGCCGCGGGAACAGGATTCGATCCGGGCCTCGACACGGTAGATGTCGCGCAGCATGGATGGCGTGATGACGTTCGCTGTCGCACCGCTCGAAGCCATCTCGCCATTGGCGATGACGATCGTGTTCGTGCAATAGCGCAATGCGTGATTGAGGTCATGGAGCGCGATCAGCACGATCATGCCGGTGCGGCTTGCAAGGTCCGCTACGAATTCCAGAACATCGATCTGGCGGTGGAGATCGAGGGCCGAGGTCGGTTCGTCCATCAGCAGCACCTCCGGCTTGCGCACCAGCGCCTGGCCGAGCGAGACGAGCTGTCGTTGGCCGCCCGAAAGCGCATCGAGGCCGCGGAAGGCAAGATCCTCTATGCGCAGCGCCTTCAGGACTGCATCGATCTCGAAGAGCTCGTCGTCGCTCACCCGCCAGCCGCCGCCCTGCTTGGCCGAGAGAAGCAGGGATTCGTAGACGGTCAGCACCGCGTTTGCGCCGGTATCCTGCGGCATGTAGCAGATCGCCCGCTCGCCGCGCGCCGTGTCCGAAAGTTGGACGGTGCCGGGGCCGGATATCAGGCCCGCGATCCGCTTGAACAGCGTCGATTTTCCCGCGGCATTCGGGCCAATGACGGCCGTCGTGGTGCCGGCCGTCAGGAGTTCGACCGCGACCTTGGACAGAACCGTGGTGCGGCCGTAAACGGCGCCGAGATCTTTTAACACAAGGCCTACCACGCGCGCCTCCTGTTCGAGAAGATGAGAACGAAGAAGAAGGGCACGCCGACGAGGGCCGTGATGACGCCGATCGGCAGGATCGCGCCGGGGATCAGCACCTTGCTCACCACGGATGTCGCCGAGAGAAGCAGCGCGCCGCAGATCACCGCCCCCGGCAGGAAGAAGCGCTGGTCCTCTCCCACCACCATGCGCGCGATATGCGGGCCGACCAGCCCGACAAAGCCGATCGTGCCGACGAAGGAGACGGGAATGGCCGCAAGCAGGCTGACGATCAGCATGGTCTGGAGACGCAGGCGCCGGACGTTGACCCCCATGCTTGCCGCCTTGTCGTCGCCAAGTCTGAGCGCCGTCAGCGCCCACGCATTGCGCATGAAGAGCGGCAGGGTGAGGACGAGGATCGCCGCCGTGACGAAGACCTTGTCCCAGGTCGCCTTGGTGAGGCTGCCCATCGTCCAGAACACCACGGCCGCCAGCGCCTGCTCGGAGGCGAGATATTCGAGCAGCGACAGGGCGGCGTTGAAGGTGAAGACGAGCGCGATGCCGAGCAACACGATCGTTTCGACCGTCACGCCGCGCAGCGTCGAGGCGAAATGGATGAACAGGGCCGCCGCCATCGCCATGATGAAAGCGTTGACCGGCACCATGTACTGCACGGCGCCGGGGAAGATGGCGACGCCGCCAACCAGACCCAGCGCCGCGCCAAAGCTTGCCGCAGCGGAGATGCCGAGCGTGAAGGGGCTTGCGAGCGGATTGGAGAGGATCGTCTGCATCTGGGCGCCTGCGACGGAGAGCGATGCCCCGACCGTGACCGCCATCAACGCGATCGGCATGCGGATGTCCCAGATGACCACGCGAAGCTGATCTCCGGCCATCTCCGGCGATAGCAGGGCGGACAGGACCTGCGACAGGCTGTAATTTGCCGGCCCGAGCGCCATGTCGATGGCCATACTCAGGGCAAGCGCGACCGCAAGCGCGATGAGAATGAGAATGCGGCGAAAGGCAAGGGCGCGATACTGATCGCGCCCCGTTGCCTGCGTGTCGGTTGCCACGGAAGCCATGGCTACTTGTCTTTCAGGGAGACGAAATATCCCGGCTTGTAATCCAGCGGCAGGAAGCGGGCATGCAGTTCCTTGAAGGTGTCTTCCGGGTCGAGGTCCTTGAAAAGATCCGGATGCAGCCACTTGGCGATCTGCTGGATGGCGACGAACTGATAGGGATTGTTGTAGAACTGATGCCAGATGGCGTGGACATTGCCGTCCTTGACGGCCTTGATGCCCGTGAAGGCCGCCCGCTTCGTCAGGTTCTCCAGCTTGCGATGCGCCTCTGCGAGATCCGCGCCATAGCCGACGCCGACCCAGTTGCCGCCCGGCACATAGCCTTCCCACATTCCGCCGGTGATGATGACCTGGTCCGGATTGGAGGCGATGATCTGCTCGGGGTTCACCGCGCCGAAGGTGCCCGGAATGATCTCCTTGGCCATGTTGATGCCGCCGGCGAGCTCGACCATCTTGCCGAAGTTCTCGTTGCCGAAGGACATGCAGCAATCGTCCGAATAGCCGCCCGCCCGCTCCATGAAGACAACGGGCTTGGCCGGGTTGTTCTTTTCCAGAACGTCGGTGACGTGTCTGATGGCATCAGCCCGGAAGGTGATGAAGTCTTCGGCCACCTGCTCCTTGCCCATGAGCGTGCCCATGATGCGCATGCTCGGCTCGGTGTTTTCCATCGGTTTTTCGCGGAAGTCGACATAGACGAGCGGAATGCCGACCTTGGCCAGTTTCTCGATATAGCCTGCCTCTTCCGTCGCGGTCTTGGCGTCGATATTCATCAGGATGACGTCAGGTTTCAGCGCCACGGCCTGCTCGATATCGAAGGTGCCGTCCTTCATGCCGCCGAAAGTCGGCAGCTTCGCGATATCCGGATATTTCGCGAGATACGCGGCGTAGGATTCCGGATCCGCCTTCGGCAGATCGTCGCGCCAGCCGACCACGTGCTCAAACGGGTTTTTCTTGTCGAGCGCAGCGAGGAAGTAGATCTGGCGCCCTTCGCCCAGGATAACGTGCTTGACCGGCACGTTGACTTCGACGTCGCGACCCGTCACGTCCTTCACAACGACGGGATCCGCCAGGGCGGGAAAAACGGCGGACACGAGGAGGCCGAGGGCGAACATCGCCGATTTGCCTGAAAGGCGCATATGGAATTCATCTCCGGTGGAATTGCCGGGGCACTTATTATTTGATGAATTTCATAGTCAAGTTATATCTTTTAGAAACGTTCGAAGCTGAACGAGGAACCCGGCATGCAAATCGATCGAACCGTCGAGACGCAAAATTTTACCCTGCGCGACGGGCCCAAAGCCTACGGATCGGCCCGGGCAGCCACATTCGACCACCTTTTGCCAAGGCCGGCCGCATCGGCATGATGCCGGCGAGCCGGGGTATCCAGGTACTGGAATTTCTGCAGCCGGCTATGCCTGCGGCGAACTCACCAGACGTGCCGCGGCTTCGTTGCCGCTGATCACTGCCCGTTCCAGCTTCGCGCCCCGCGCCAGCTCGGCCGCGAGCACGCCGATGAACTCGTCACCGGCGCCGTGGGTGCTGACCAGCTTGACCTTGATGGCAGGAATCTTCGCCTCGTGGCCGCCATGCTCGACGAAAGCCACGCCATCGCCGCCCGCAGTGACGACGGCGGCGGGATAACGGCGGCCAAGAATGCGGGCGGCCGCCAATGCCGTATCGAGGGAATTCACCTCGGGCACATCGGCCAGCGCCTCCGCCTCCACCGCATTGACGACGACGACATCAACGAGAGCGGCGAGCTCCGGCGTTGGCGTTCGGGCGGGCGCGGCGTTGAGCACGACTGTACCGCCGGCCTTCTTCATCGCCGTTGCAGCGAGCACGTTCGCGGCATCCGGCACTTCGTTTTGCAACACGAGCACGCAGGAACCTCCGAACAGTTCCCGTGCGGCAGAGACGTCGTCTTTGCAAAGAGCAAGATTGGCGCCGGAAACGATCACCGCTCCGTAGTCCCCTTCCGCGTCGAAGATCGCAACGCTCATACCCGAGCCCGCGCCTTCCACCATGCGGACAAAGCGGCTGTCGACGCCATGGGCGTCGAGGTTTTCCTTGAGCGCCCGGCCGAATTCGTCACCTGCAACGGCGCCGATCATCGCGGCGCCTGCCCCATGCTTCGCCGCCGAGACCGCCTGGTTCCCGCCCTTGCCGCCGCATTTCGGATACCAGGCGGAGCCGGTCACCGTCTCACCCTTGTGCGGGCGATGCGGCCCCTTCACGATGATATCGTAATGAAGGCTGCCGAACACGACGACGGCAGGAGACAGGGCGGTCATAAAAACTTGTCCTTGCGCTTGGAGGCCACCGCCGCCATCGTCTTGGCAAGGCCGCGCTCGGCGGCCTTGTAGTCGCGCTGGGCGACGGCGACGAAGACGGCATCGAGAATATTGAGCTGCGCGATGCGCGCGGCGGCGTTCTCGCCCATCAGGGGGGAGCCCTGGGCAGTGGAGCAGAGAACGACATCCGCATGCTGCGCGAGCGGGGATGCGTTGTAGTTGGTGATCGCGATGGTGCGCGCACCGTTGCGACGGGCAAGCTGGATGGCCTCTATGACGGCCACGGTATTGCCCGAGTGGGAAAAGCCGATGGCGACATCGTCGGTGCCGAGCAGCGCCGCCGACATCAGCATCATGTGCGAATCGTCATAGACGCTGGAACGGACGCCGATACGCAGAAACTTGTGCGAAACGTCGCGGGCGATCTGTGCCGAACCGCCCACGCCGTAAAAATCCCGCTGGCGCGCGCCGTAGATGAGGTCGGCCGCCCGGTCGAAAGCCTCGATGTCCATGATGGACAGCGTTTCCTCAAGCGCCTGGATCGACGTGCGGAACACCTTCTGAACGATCTCCTGGGACGTATCCTCCAGCGAGAGTTCCTGGTGCATTTCCGCCGTTGGCAGGCGATTGTACTGGGCGACCGCATTGCGGAACTCGCGATAGCCGGCGAAGCCAAGCTTCTTGGCGATCTTGACGACCATGGCCTCCGATACGCCGGCCTCGCTCGCGATCTCCTTCAGCGACGTGTCGTCATCGAAGGTTCTGAGAGCGAAGACCGTCTCCACCACGCGCGCCTCCAGCGGTGTCAGGTGCGGCATCATCATCCTGATGCGCGGTCCCACGGCTTTCAGGTCGCTTTCCAGATTCATGCACGTCCCCTTGTCATGCGATCGATCATCATCGCGACAAGGATTATAAGCCCGGTTGCGAGCAGTTGATAGAAAGCCTGCACGTTCATCAACGTCAAACCGTTGCGCATCGCGCCGAGGATGATCGCACCGAGGACCGTACCGACTATGCTGCCCTTGCCACCCATCAGCGAGGCTCCGCCAATGGCCGCCGCCGCGATCGCATCGAGCTCCCACAGGTTGCCGAGGATCGGTTCGGCGGCCCCAAGGCGGCCGATCAGGATGAGCGAGGCGAGTGCCGCGAGCGTACCGGAGATGACGTAGGCCGTCACCTTGGTCAGCGCGATCGGCACGCCCGAGACATACGCTGCCTCTTCATTACCGCCGACAGCCAGCAGATATTCGCCGATGGCGGTCTTCTTGAGCAGGATCCAGGCCGCGACCGCGACCGCCGCGACGATGACGACTGAGTTCGGAATGCCCGCGATCGAGCCGTTGAAGATGGAACGGAAGCCTTGCGGGATGCCGAGCACGGGATTGCCGCCGGTATAGATCAGCGCGATGGCGCGGTATGTGCTGAGCGTACCGAGCGTTACGATGAAAGGCTGGAGCCCGACATGGGCAACGAGCACCCCATTCAGCAGACCGCACAGTGCGCCGGTGCCGAGACCGGCCAGGATCGCCAGCGGCACGGGGTAGCCCGCAACCAACAGCGTGGCGCTGATCACAGCCGCGATCGCCGCCGTCGGCCCGACCGAGAGGTCGATGCCGCCGGAGATGATGACCAGCGTCATGCCGAGCGCCAGGCAGGCATTGATGCTCGACTGCTGGAGGATGTTGATCAGGTTGCGCTCGGACAGGAAGCCCGGCACCAGCACCGCGAAGACCGCCATGATGAGGGCGAGGCCGATCAGCGTTCCGGCATCGCGAACCGAGAAGGAAGAAAACAGCCGGAAGGAACGCGTAGCGGCGCTCGAGCCGATATCAGACATGACGATGCTCCTGCTTGCTCTTTGCCGTCTCGCCGGCGTCGCCGACGGCGTGCGTGACGAGGTTTCGTTCCGAAAGGTCGGCGCGGCCGAGCGTGGCGGCGATCCGGCCGTTGCGCATCACCACGACACGGTCGGAGACCCGCATGACCTCCGGCAGTTCGGAGGAGACGACGACGATGGAGCGGCCTTCGGCGGCCAGTTCCTCGATAAGGCGGTAGATCTCCGACTTGGCGCCGACGTCGATGCCGCGCGTCGGCTCGTCGAAGAGGAGGACTTCCGAGCCGGCTGCAAGCCAGCGGGCGATGATGGCCTTCTGCTGGTTGCCGCCGCTGAACAGCTTGATGGGCCGGTCGATCTGGAATGGCCGGAGATTGACCCGCTTCAGCAGGTCGTTCGCACGCTTGCGGATCGCCGAATGACGCACGATGCCGGCGGTGGCGAAGCGGCCGAGCGAAGGCAAGGCCATGTTGATGGAAACCGGACGGATCGGGACGATGCCCTCGCGCTTGCGTTCTTCCGGCAGGAGGCCGATTCCGGCGGCGATGGCCGAGCGCGGATTATCGAGCTTCAGCACCCGGCCGTCGAACGTGATAGTGCCCTCGGCGATCGGATCGACGCCCGCGAGCAACCGCAGAAGCTCGGTTCGCCCGGAGCCCACAAGACCGGCTATGCCGAGAACCTCGCCCCGGCGCACGTCGAAGGAGACATCGCGCACATGGGTCTTGGCGGCGGAAAGGCTGCGGACTTCGAGGCGCACCTCGTCCTTTGCGTGGGAGCGATGCTCCTCGTGCATCAGCTCGCGGCCGACCATCATGGCGATGACGTCCTCCTGCCGCACCGCCCTGAGATCGGCGCTACCGACCACCTGCCCGTCACGCATGACGGTACCGCGATGGCAGATGCGGAAGACCTCGTCCATCTTGTGAGAAACATAGATGACCGCGACGCCGGAAGCGGCAAGCTTCTCGACGATGCCGGCAAGGCTCTCGAACTCCGCCGGCGTCAGGCTGGACGTCGGCTCGTCCATCGCGATGATCTTGGCATTGTCCAGGAGCGCCCGAGCGATCTCGACGATCTGGCGCTGCGCCACCTTCAATTCGCGGATCGGCCGGGCCGGATCGATCGACGGATCGATCATCGCCAGCGCTTCGGCCGCACGCCGTTCCTGCTCGCGACGATCGACCAGTAGCCCGCCTGCCCGCTTCAGCGGATGGCCGAGGAACATGTTCTGCGCGACCGTCAGGTTCGGCACTTGCTGGAGTTCCTGATGGATCATCGCGATGCCTGCAGCACGCGCATTTTCCGGGCGCCGGAAATGGGCGACAACGCCATCCACGTAGAATTCGCCGCTCGTGGCGCGCTGGACGCCCGACAGGATCTTGAGCAGTGTCGATTTCCCGGCACCGTTTTCACCGAGCAGCGCGTGGATCTCGCCCGGCATGACCTCAAAGGAAACGTTCGACAGCGCCTTTACACCGGGAAACGTCTTGGTGATGCTTGCGAAATTCAGCCGCGTAGTCGTTGCCATACCAGTTCCTCCTCCCCGTCTTCGTGGGGTGGACCGGCTCGTTCTTGAGCCGGTCCTGCCAGCCTCACTTGGAAGCCACCGCGTCCTGCATCAGCACGGCGCGGACGTCGACGCCCTCGCCCTGATATTTGGCAAGGTTGTCCTTGGTGATCAGCGCCTGCGGCGTGGAGACGACGCGCGGCAGCGTCTGGCCGGCGACGAGACGCAACGCCACCTCCATTGCGACCTCGCCCGTCAGGATCGGAAAGCTGTCGACCGTGCCGGTGAGTTCGCCGGCCTTGATCGAGGCATAGGCGTCGGAAATGCCGTCCGTGCCGAACACGGCGACCTTGTCCTGCAGGCCCGCGGCCTTGACGGCCTCGACCACGCCAAGCGCCATGCCGTCATTGTTGCAGTAGAAGCCGATCAGGTCGGGGTGCTGCTGCAGGATGTTGGTCGCGGCATCGTAGGACTGCTGACGGTCCCAGTTGCCCGGGACGCTCGCCACGACCTCGAACTTGCCGCTTTCCGAAATCGCCGACTTGAAACCGTCGGTCCGCTGCACCGCGGCGTAGACGCCGGCCTGACCTTCGATGATCGCCACCTTGCCGCCGTCCGGGCGGTTTTCGACGAACCAGTTTGCGACGCGCACGCCGTTGTCGCGCTGAACGTTGCCGACATAGTGTTCGGCCTGCGGAATGACGGCGTCGTTGACGTTCAGCACCGGCACGTTGGCCTGTTTGGCCTGTTCCAGCACAGGCTGGAGGTTGGCGTCGGTCTGTGGCGACACGAGCAGCACGTTGAAGCCCTGCGTGACCAGACCTTCCGCGATGGTGAGCTGGCCGAGCTGGTCGCCTTCGCTTTGCGCCGCCTGGTAGGCGATCGTCACGCCCACCTTGTCGGCGAACTTCTGATAGCCTTCGCCGAGCGAACGCCAATATTCATTCGTCAGCGTCTTGGAAACGCCACCCGCCTTCGTGCCTTCCGGCAAGGTAGGGAATGTGCCGAGCTTCGCTTCCAGCTCGGACCAGTCCATCCGGTCCTTTTCCGTATCCGAGTTCAAGGGTGCAAGGTCCTGCGCAAAGCCTGCGGTCGCCCACAGCGTGGCTGCCAAACCTGCGGCAACTGCTGTTATCAAAAGTCTCGTCATCGGATTCCTCCCGAATGTGTTGCGAACGGTGGTGAAGAAGAATGCGGCCCCGGAGGAGCCACGGATTACGCCCCGGCGCCGAGCATGACGTCCTGAAGAATGGCCTGGGCGGAAACGGCGTCCTGACGGTCAATCGCGTTGGAAAGGCGATTGTCCTGCTCGAGGCGATCGACGACGTTCAGCATGCGCCGAACCGTCCTGATGTTGACCTCGCATTCATGGACCGGGTCGAGGCCGGTCGTATCGGGGAAGGTGTCGAAATAGATCGCGCCGTCATAGCCGTCGCGGCGGATCTGGCGCAGGAGTTCGATTGTCTGAACCGTATGGACCGCACCGACCATCAGGCCGTCGTCGCGCTTGGCGTAACCGTCGTTGAGATGCACGCCGAGAAGCCGGCTGTGGCGCGCGATCATGGCGGCGGCATATGCCGGCTGCTCGTCGGCATAGAGCACATGGGCAAAATCGAGCGTGACGCCGAGATTAGGGCAGCCGGCTTCCTTGATGGCAAGCAGGGTCGTCGCGCAGTCGGGCATCAGACTGTAGGAACGCGGCTCGTTCGGCTTGTACTCGATGCTGATCAGGCAGTCCGGATCGTGCTCGCAGACTTCGCGGATGCCCTCGATTTCGTGCTGCCACATCCGGCCATAGTCCGCCTGGAACGCATAGTCGAAACCATCCTGGCCGAGCCAGATGGTCATCAGATTGGAGCCGGCTTCCCGCGCCGCATCGATACCCTTCTTCGTCAGGTCGATAGCCTCGCGGCGTATGGAGTCGTCTGGATGCGTGAACGCGCCGAGCTTGAAGGCCGGGTTCGTATAGTAACGCATGGCGAGGCCGTTGAGCGCCAGACCCATATCGCGAAGCTTCGCCGCCAGCTCGGCCGGGTTCCCGTCGACATGGTCGGGATAGTTGAGATCAAGCTCGGTGAGCCCGTCGACCTTGGCCGCACGGGCGGCCATTTGCAAAGTAGTCGGCCTACCCTTGAGGTCGGGCCATTCGCTTTGGGGATCGGAAGCAAAGGAATTAAGGCGGGTGGCAAAACGGGAGTTCAACACTGGCTCGGTCCGTAAAAATTTGAAACGCCGTTTACATCACAAATTTATTAATATTTGTAAAGTTAAAATTTATAAGAAAAACACACCGCGGATGGACCTCTGCGCCAGAACCTGAATGATGCCCGACGCAATGCGAAAAAGTGAGACAAATACTGGAAAATTTGATCTATATCATGGGAGATATAATTATTTAATATCAATGCGTTGACCGTCTACGCAACGAGCGTGGAGACGTGACCGATGGAAGCGCACATCACCAACCGGCACCAGCGCCTGTAAGGGAAACTTCACCACTATCAAAATAATCGTGATTTTCACTCGGACTCGCAACGCGTACCGCCGCTGCCATACGGGCGAGGATCCCGCTGTTGTTCATTCCTCCGCAAGGCACCTCCATCAGCGCGAAGAACGCCATTGCGGCGGGAATGAACAACAGCGTTTGGTAAAGTCTGCCCATCAGGAAGGCGCGGATCAGGCTGATGTCGGCGGCCCCTGCGATGCCGCCCGCGGTCCCGGCTCCTTGCGAGCGATAGCCTTGCCTGACGCCCGCAAAGGTTACAACGTGATGATTTCCGTCAGACAAACCCCTGGAAGCGCGGAGGCAGCATTTCGAATCGATCACAGATCGTCAACCAATGGCCAACGAGGTCAAGCAGGGTGATGCCGTTTACCGAGCGGGCTGCCGCCAGCACAACCATATCATGAGGCGAAAAACCGAGAAAAACTAAAAGTTGACAAGCCGGAAGGGATAACCTATATACCGGTTGTCGATATTTGCTTGCTGAGCTTTGGTTACCGCGCGTTTGGCACCGCGCCTTGAACGAACTTTCCTTTCAAAAATCGCTATCATCATCCTCAGCGCTTCGGCGCTCTGGTTCCTCATACTGCTATGAAAGGGTTCATCATGACCACTGGCACAGTTAAATGGTTTAATTCCACCAAGGGCTTCGGCTTCATTCAGCCTGACGATGGCGGCACCGATGCGTTCGTCCACATCTCTGCCGTCGAACGCGCCGGAATGCGCGAACTCGTCGAAGGCCAGAAGATCGGCTTCGAACTGGAGCGCGACAACAAGTCTGGCAAGATGTCGGCCTGCAATCTGCGGGCTGCCTAAGCCATCCGGTATCTGCTTTCCGTGACCACGGATGTACTGGCACTGTCGAAAGCATGATACCAACCAAGGTCAGGCAGATTGCCTGGCCTTTTTTATTGCCGCCGTATCCGGCGGCCTCCTACCCGGAAAAAACGATGACACAGACATATAGCAAATCTCGCCAGCAGGCGGAGATTGCCTTCAGCCAGACGCAATCGCAATTCTTCGCTCGCAACAGCGCCGTCGATGAACTCGATTCCCTCGTCCGCTCCCGCGAGGAAAAGACCGTGCGACTTCGTGAGGCACGCCTTGCAAAGGAATTGCAGGACCGGGCGGCAGCGACGGCCTCTCTGCTCGCCAAACGCGCCAAAACAACAACGTGATGTCCAGGATAAAGATTTGAAGAACGCCAGAAACAACGAGCTTTCCGATCGCCGTACCGCCGCCGCGAACGCAAAGACCGCTCTCTTGAATGCCTATCATGCGGCAAAGACCGCCGCCGAGCCGGTGAAGTCGGCGAGGCAAGCAGAGCGCATGGCCATCGCCTCTGCCAGGGAAGAGCGTCGTCTCGAACGCGAGAGGCTAAAGCTTGAGGAGAGCGAGCGGCTGACGATGCAGGCAGCCGAGCGGCAAGCTGCGATGGCTGCTGCGGCCCGAGCCGAGACCGAGGCGCGCGAGGCAGTTGAAAAAAACCGAATCGCACGCGTGATCGAAGATGAGGCGACTCGAAAGGCCGAACGCGACCGCCGCTATGCCAACCGCAAGGCCAGGCGGGCATGACTCCCAGCAGAAGTATGTCTTCATTGTGAAGATTTGAGTGGCCGTTATCAACGCTCCGCCTTCTGATGGAGGCGGCAGCATTGGCGACGGCAGCGGAAATTCATCGAGAAGGCCGACGATCCAAGTCAATATCGTTGCAATCAGCCGGCGCGGTCGCGCCGGCCGGCCAGAACAAGGCCATCGCTATTTCTGCAGGTGACCGTCCTTGTCCTTGTCATTTTGATCGAACTCGAGCGTCACATGGTCGAGGAATTCTTTCCGCGAAACCTGACCATCCTTGTTGGCATCGACCTGGGAGAACTGCGCAGGCGTCAATGCCTTCGCGGTCTCGGTTGCGCCGAGGCTACCATCGCGATTGGTATCGACCTGGTCGAAAGCCTGTTCCATGAAGGTCCGGTATTCCGCCTTGCTGATCTTGCCGTCCTTGCTCGCGTCGAGCTGATTGAAATGTCCCTCGTGTAAAGGTGCGGTTTGGGCAAAAGCGGCACCCGAAAGGGCGAGCGTTACCGCGAAAGCTGCTATGATCGTCTTTCTCATGATAATGTTCCTTTCGCGTTCACGAGCAGGCCAGCCGGTTGCCGAGATATCCACCGCCACCGATGCCGATCGCCGCACCGACGAGACGGCCCGTTCCACCGCCAATGGCTCCGCCTAGGAGACCGCCGACGATCGCCCCTCCCACGGTGCCCGCCATGCAGCCGAATTCGGCGTTGCGCGCACGCACGTCCGGATTGGGATTTGAACTCTGGCAGCCTGCCATCAACAAGGATAAGGCTACAACTGTGACAACTGGTCGTTTGAGCATGTGTCGGTTCCTCTCATTGCAAGCCGCATATCTGCATCGCGGGACATCTTGCGGATCCGCTCGGCATGCATGATCAGCAATCCCGGTATTCAAGCAACTTCGGCGAAGCTTTTTTAGAAAGTGACCACATAAATTCTCGTCTTACACGCACGGGAAGGCCCGATTGCAAATTTTGTGGCGATTTTTTGATAAATGATTGTTTTTCGACAGCCGTAGCACCCCTGATCTGAAACAAATAGGGCGAAAGACCATCTGAACTGTCCGTCTTTGATTAAGAAATACGCTTGAAATTGTCGCGAAAGCGGCAAGATTTCTACTGGAATATGGCCTTACGCTTGAAATCTAACAGCAATCGGTAAACTATGAGCGGGGTAGTCCGGGGCAGATGATTGAGGGCTCCGGACGCCTTGCCACCGGAGGGCACGGTGGCAAGGCGTCCGGAGAATTTTGCGCCTGAACGATGCGGAACCTGCTCAAGAGCGTCCCTGATGAATGGGGACCGAAATTCGAAGCGGAAAGTGGGGCGGCCACGCGAACGCGGACCGGACCGAACGAGATCGCCTTCCGTGCACCTTGCCACATGGCGCTTGTTTTGCTGACACCGCAGCCGAACCGGGAAGTGGCGCTCAATTCCGATCGCAAATCCGTGTTTCAAGCACCGGTCGGAACGGTGGAAATCATACCGGCTGACGCGGAATTGTTCGCCCGCTGGAACACAGCAAAGGAAAACCTGCTGTTCGCAATGGCTCCAACCAAGCTCTCACTGCTGGCGGACCTGGAATTCGGAACGCAGGATTTCGAGCTGCGGCCGCCCGAGGAAGGACACGTGGACGAGAAGGCGCTATTGCTGGCAAGCCTTGTCAGGGACGAGTTCCAGAGAGGGGAAGCAGCCAACGACCTCTATTTCGACTCCCTCATCACCGTTTTTTCCACTTACCTGCTGCGCAACTATTCGAGCTTGCGTGAAGAGCCGCGATATCCACGCCGCGGCGGCCTTTCGGTCAAGGCATGGCGGGATGTGCGCGATTATATTCGGGCTCATGTCGCTGACGAGCTTTCGGTCGAGCGGCTTGCCCAGGTCGCAGAACTTTCTCCAAGCCATTTCCTCCGGGCGTTTCGCCAGACGGCAGGCCAGCCACCTCATCAGTACGTGCTTGCGACGCGGGTCGAAATGGCAGAGCAAATGGCCATCGCAACCGACCTGCCGCTCGGTATGGTGGCCAAGCTCACGGGCTTTGCCACGCACAGCCATATGACCGCATCGATGCGGCAGCATAAATCCACCACGCCAAGCGCCCTGAGGCGCGCTCGTATCGACGGTTAATTCAATACCATCGGCATTCATTCCAAGCGCAAGAAAACCGGCATGGAGCAATATTTCAGGATGAAGAGGGTTTCTGGCAGCTCAACACGCGGACCGGCTCCGAAGTCAGGGCGTTCGTCCGCTCGCCGATCCGATGACCGTTGAGAATAGACATTGCATCAAACGGCGGCCTACCACCTTTGATTCATCCGGAGGAAAGATATGAAGTTCTCGAACAAGCTTTTCGCAATCGTTCTGGCCGCATCTGCGGCGCCGTTGGCCGGTGCATACGCTGACGACGCCTGTTACGACAAGGCGCAAAGTCAGTACGAGATGACAGAATGCTCTATCAACGATCTCAAGCCGGTCGATGATGAGCTCAACAAGCTCTACAAGGAGATGGAAACGCGGCTCAAGGACGATGATGACACGAAAAAGGCGCTCGTCGACGCTCAGAAGAAATGGGTCGCCTTCCGCGATGCGGAATGCACCCTTTCAACCATCAGGACGGCTGGCGGCAGCATCAATCCGATGAATTTCAATATCTGCTTACAGGGGCTCACCGCCGATCGTGTGAAGAATTTTCAAGCTTACCTTAGCTGCAGCAAGGATTCCGGTGCCGACCAGGATGACGACTGCGTGATCCCTGCGGCGAACTGATCTTCGTTTGGATCGAGATCGCCGCGGCTATATTTTTCGAGAAGGGGTCTTTCGTGAAGAATGCTATTGCTAGCGCTGTTTTGGCAGATGGCCTGTCTGTCGTTGCCGGATGCAGCCCGTCCGGCTACTGCGTCGGGGACGGCGCTCCACGCAATGAAGCGCAACAGGCCGACGTCATCAAGGGCTGCATGAGCGCACGCGGATTCACGCAGTGAGAAGCGAGCTGTTCATGCCATGATAAGGCTCCTTTTCCTTCTTCTCGGCGCGCGGGCCCTGAAACCCATGTGGCGGCTTCTGATAGTTGCCGGCGTCGTCTGGATGTTTCTCGGCATCCTCATCCTGCTTGATCTCAGCGATGGAGCGCTCTCCGTCGTCCTGGATACGCTTGCGCTCTTTCTTGTGGTCGAAGGGATCGTTGAGATCATCGCGGCCGCATCGCTGGGCTTGCGCCGGCATTGGATCGATGCGCTGCGAGGCGCGGCCTTTCTGTTTGCCGCCTTTCTCGTCTTCAACGTTCCATGGGACAACAATATCGGTGCGGCGATCGTCTTCGGGGTTGCGTTCCTGATCGATGGATTATTCCGGATCGGCGCGGCCTATGTCGTGCGAAACCCGCGCTGGCGGGTCGGGATTGCGGCGGGGCTGATTGAGGTCTGCTTGGCGGCAATGATCCTTTTTGCGTGGCCGATCCCGCATCTGCTGACCGTCCCCTTCTGCTTCGCCCTTCTCCTTCTGACCTCGGGCTATGCTCTTGTGCGAATGGCCTTGCCCTTGCGACGGCTGCCCGAAGGGGCCTCGATCACGTCGCTCCCGCTTTACGCGGCGCGCAATTGGCAGGGCGGCAAAGTGCATCCGGTGGTTAGAGATGGCGCGATTGCCGCCGAAGGCGACAAGATCCTCAACGTTTATGTCTGGACTGCCATCGGCTCGGTGAAAGATCCGCAACGGCGATTGCTGATCGACCGCTATGTGGCGGCGGTCGACAAGAAAGGTGTCATCTCCACAGGCCATTCGGCGCTGGAAATGCCGCCCGATCTCTATGTCAGCCATTATCCGGCGAACGATATCGACCACAGCCCCGACGATTTCCGCGCGCTTCTTTCGGCCGGCCATGAGAACGATGTGCCTGGACGCTTCAACAAGTCCCTCGAGGTCGAAGCTGCTGCCTGGTGTATGCCGGACCAGAAGATCACTTTTCGCCGTTTCAATCCGCAGGCGTTGCGGGCGTTCTGGGAAGCCTATTCCAAGGACAAGACCTACAATCTCACTGCGCGCAATTGCTCGACCACCGTTATCCAGGCGCTTGATGCCGCAATCGAGGGCGCAGCCTATACCGCCCGGCCGTGGCGCGATCTCTTCCGCATCGTCAGCGATCCGCATTTCTGGCTGATGCGGATCGTGCGCGGCCGCGCTGAGGCGATGACATGGACTCCGGGCCTGGTGCTCGACTACACACGAATGCTCAACCAGGTCGTCGAACACAGCGAGCGACGCTGGAGAAAGCGGATCAGCGAAGCTTTTCGCTCGCGGAAGGAACTCTTTAACGAAGAAGAGCGCGCCGAAAGCGAGAGGGCCACAGGTTGACCGGGCTGGCGAGGACAAGGGCGGTCGTGATCCTGGCGGCCGCCACTTTCGGCCTGACCTATGGTCTCAGCGCGCCGCTGATCGCGCTCGAGCTTTCGGACGCCGGCTATTCGGAAACCCTGATCGGCGCGAACAGCGCGATGTATGCGATCGGCGTTTTGCTGATCGCCCCGGCCCTTCCGGGTCTTTTGAAGCGTCTCGGTTTCGGTCGGCTCGCGAGGGGTGCGCTGCTCGTTGCCGGCGGGCTGTTCGCGATCTTTCCGGTCGCTCCGTTTCTCTGGCTGTGGTTCCCGCTAAGAGCGGCATTGGGAGCCGCTTCCGAGACCCTGTTCGTCGTCTCGGAAGCATGGTTGAACCAGATCACCAATGAAGCAAAGCGGGGCAAGACGATCGCGATCTATGTGACCGCCCTGTCGGCGGGCACCGCACTCGGGCCTGCAATCCTCACGCTTGTCGGACGTGAAGAAGCTCTTGCCTTCGTCATCGGGGCGGTGCTCACGCTTGTTGCCTGCGTGGTCCTCCAGGTGGGGCGCCCACATGAAGTGCAACCCGAAAGCGCGGCGGAGGAAAGCCCTTTCCGCTATCTAAGGCTCGTGCCGGTGGCGATCGCCGCCGCCGCCCTGAATGCGGCGTTGGAATCGGCGGGCCTCAGCCTGCTTCCGCTCTATGCGATCGGGCTCGGCTGGCCGGAGCAGTCCGCCACCTTCCTGCTCACGATACTGCTCATCGGATCGATCCTGCTCCAGCTTCCCATCGGCTGGTTGGGAGACAGGATGAACCGTCGCCTCCTTGTCGTCATCCTTGCCGCGATCTCGGCTGCGGGCGCGCTCGTCTGGTCCGCCGGCCTGGCGCACGCCTGGCTGGCCTATCCGCTTCTGTTCGTCTGGGGCGGCGCTTTCGTCGGCATCTACACGACGACCATCGCCATTCTCGGGGATCGTTACAAGGGGGGCGAACTGGTCAGCGTCTACGCCCTTCTATCGATCGCCTGGGGGCTCGGCGCGCTTGCCGGCCCGCTGATCGGCGGGATGGCGATGGAGGTTTCGCCGCATGGGCTGCCGGTCTTCGCGGCAGTCGCCTGTGGTCTCTTCGCCCTCTTTGCCGGCTTCGACAAAGCCGAAAGCCAAAAACTTAAACTTGAAACGGGGAGGGAACCAGCATCCGGAGCGAGCTGATGAAACGGAATTTCCGCATATTTATGATTTTGTCTGCAATTATGGCTATGGGCCTGTGCATCCAGCCGTCGCAGGCGCAAAACGAGGCCTCTCCATCACAGCCGCTATCGGTTGGCGTCTATGTGAGCCCGCCTTTCGTCATCAAGGACGGCGCGCACTATTCCGGCATGGCGATCGAGCTCTGGGAAGCGACGGCAAGGCCACTCGGTCTCACCTATGCCTATCGCGAATATCCGACCTTCGAGGCCCTGATCGCGGCAACCGAACGCGGCGAAGTCACTGCGGCCGTCTCCAATCTCACCATCACCAAGGATCGCGTCGAGCGCATCACCTTTTCTCAACCCTGGTACGACGCCGGCTTGCGCATCATGGTGGCGGAGAGCGAGGATGCCGGCTTCTGGCAGGTCATCGGCGGGCTTGAAAGAGCAGGACACCTGCGCGCCGTGGCCTGGCTCGCCTTTATCGTTGTGATAGCGACACTCGTGCTGGCATTGTTTTATCGCCGGTTCGACAAGGGCTTTCCCCGAAGCTGGCATGAAGGATTGGCAGAAAGCTTCTACGAAGTGATGTCGGTTGCGACCTCCGGCAAGGTCACGCGCCCCAATGCATTGGGCTGGCTAGGGCGGATTTCCGGCGGCGTCTGGATGGTCTGCGGGGTAGCCGTGATCGCCTACGTCACCTCGTCTGTAACCAGCGTCATGACGGCGCTGACGCTCACGCACCAGATCAACTCGCTCGCCGACCTTCCGGGCCGCGATGTCGGCGTGCTCGGCGGCAGTGTCGCGGAGAGCTATTCGAACGAACTAAGGCTTGCGACGAAACCCTATGACGATATCGGCAGCGCGGTCCAGGGTCTCGTGGCGGGCCAGGTCGCGGCGATCGTCGGCGATGCGCCGGTGCTCGAATACCATGTCCACACGCACGCCTCAGCGCCTTTGTCGGTCGTCGGAGCCATTTTCCATCCCGACAAATACGGTTTCGGCTTCCGCCACGGGGACGCTCTCAGCCACGCCGTGACATTGGAAATTCTCGCTTTGCAGGAAGCAGGCGACCTTGAGCGGATGAGAAAGAAATATTTTGGCGACGAGAGATAGAACCCCGGCGTTGCCTCGGCAGGCCGTCAATCAACCTATTGCTACATCCGAGTATTTTCGCCGAAGCGCCACGGCCAGGCTCCGGCTTCGGTTCACTTGATACCGTTTGCCTCGGCGACGAAATCCGAAAGCATGGGCACGAAGTCCTCGCCGTGTCCGGCGCCAACAGCCTGGGCGAAACTGTTGCGTACTGCAGCACCCATCGGGTTGGCGGCGCCTGTGGCATTGGCGAAGGCCGCGAGATAGCTCATGTCCTTGAAGCCGTTGCGGATGGCGAACTTGTGCGCATTCGGATCGCGCTCCAGCACCCAGCGGAAGAAGGTCTGGTAGAAACCGCAATCCATGCGCCCGCCCCGGATGACGCTGTCGAAGACCTCCGCCGTCAGGCCCGCCTTGCGCCCCAGCATCAGCGCCTCCGAATAGAGCGCGGCATAGCCCATCGACAGGAAATTGTTGAGGAGCTTCATCGTGTGGCCGCTTCCGATCGGACCGGTATGGATGATGCGGCCGGCGAAACACTCCAGCAGGGGACGAATGCGGGCGACGTCCTCCTCTGCGCCCCCGACCATCACGTCCAGCGTTCCGGCAGCCGCGTCCGCAGGCGTGCGGCCGAGCGGCGCATCGATCAGAGTGACGCCCCTGGCGGCGAGGTCCGTCGCAAGACGCACCGTCACCGACGGATCGGACGTCGAGCAGTCGACGATCGTGACCGGCCGGCCGGCAGCAGCGATGCCGTCCGGGCCTTCGATGATAGAGAGCACCTCCGGCGAACCGGTAACGCAGAGAACCACGATATCGCATCGCTCCGCCATGTCCCGCGGCGAAACGGCCTCGCTCGCCCCATCGGCCACCAGTTTTTCAAGAGGGGCACGGTTGCGGCGCGCCATGACGCATAGCGGCCATCCTTTGGCGAGAATGTTCGCGGCCATGCCCTGCCCCATGAAACCGAGGCCGATAAATCCCACTTTCGCCTTCGCCATGCTCTGCCTCCCTCATAGCTCGCCCCTACCATCGGGCCGGGGCGGGATTGTCGTCATGCGATCCTTGCTTGCTTACGATGGTCTGTGTGCAGAACCGGTATCAGCTCTTCATGAAAACGTAGTCCGTTTCCTGGCGCAGGATCTCGCTCGGCCGCAGGACGGCTTGCGGAAAATTCTCATGATTGATCGCATCGGGCCATATCTGCGTTTCCAGGCAGAAGCCCGCATAAGGACCGTAGCTGCGGCCTTCCAGGCCCGCAACCGGCACGTTCATCTTGAAGCCGGAATAGAACTGCACGCCCGGCTCCGTGGTGCGGACCTCCATGCTCACGCCCGAATTGATGCTGCGCACGAGGGCGACGGAGTGCTTGGCCCTTCTTTCCGGGGCGAGGCAGAAATTGTGGTCGTAGCTGATCCTGTCGCCTTCCGTCTGCCGGCGCATCGGGGTCATTTCGCGCAGATCGAAAGCCGTTCCTTCGACGGATCGTATCTCGCCCGTCGGCACCTGCCGCTCGTCGGTCGGCAGATAGTGATCGGCCGCGATCATGATATCGTGTCCGAGCGCGTCCGGGCCGCCGTCGAGATTGAAATAGCTGTGCTGGCAGAGATTGGCTGGCGTCGCCGCATCCGCCGTCGCCTCGTAGACCACCGAAAGCACCCCTTCGCCGGAAAGGCGATAGGTGCAGGTCACGGTGCAGTTGCCGGGATAGCCGGCGCGTCCGGCCGGATCGACGATGCGCAGCACGGCATGGGAACCGGACTGGTCGAGGATCGTCCAGTTCCGCTTGGCAAGCCCGTCGCTCCCCCCGTGGAGATGGGTGACGCCCTTCTCGTTCAACTCGAGCTGATAGCCGTTGCCGTCGATCGTGAAGCGGCCGCCACCGATGCGGTTGGCATTGCGGCCCGGGGTCGCCCCGAAATAGGGTGAATGCGCGAGATAGGGCGGGAACTCCTCGAAACCGAGCACCAGCGGCGGCTGGTGCCCCGCGAGCCGCAGGTCCTGGATGACCGCACCCCATGTCAGCACATGTGCCGTCAGGCCGCCGCCCCTAAGCACAGCACGATAGACCGGCTCGCCGGTCTCCAGGTGACCGAACACTTCATTTCCTGCATTCACGCGCATGCTCCCTCGAATTTCCCGACGCGAGCAACCTGCGGCAAATCCTTTCCGCGGGCAATCGGGAAATTCACCTTTTCCGCCACCCGCACAGGCGCGCCGAAGGAGCCGTGAGCGGAAACCTCTACCCTTGCGTGCCGATCTTCTCCAATTCGTAGGGCGTCGTCTGATAGATCTCGTTGATCCAGTTGCCGAACAGCAGATGCGCATGGCTTCGCCAGCGGTTCTGCGGGGAAAGCGACGGATCGTTATGCGGAAAGTAGTTCTTCGGCATCTTGATCGGAACGCCGGCATTGACGTCTCGGAAATATTCGTCCGCGAGCGATGTCGAGTCATATTCGACGTGGTTGAAGATGTAGAGGCGGTTTCCCGCCTTCTCGTGCACGAGGCATACGCCGGTCTCGTCGGATTCCATCAGGACTTCGAGTTCCGGGCACTTTCGGATGTCCTCGCTGCGCACCTCCGTCCACCGTGAAACCGGAATCTGGAAATCGTCGGAAAATCCGTTCAGATAGACGGAAGAAGGCTTGCGGTTATGGTGCCAGTAGACGCCGAAGGCTTTTTCCGGAAGCGTGTATTTCGGCACGCGATGGAAATGCCAGATCGCCGCCATCGCGCCCCAGCAGACATTCAGCGTGGAATGCACGTTTGTCGTCGTCCAGTCGAGGATCTTTCTCATCTCCTCCCAATAGGTCACATCCTCGTAGTCGAGCGTTTCGACCGGCGCGCCGGTGATGATGAACCCGTCGAACTTGCGGTGCCGGACCTCCTCCCACGTGTCGTAGAAGGCAAGAAGGTGATCTTCGGAGGTGTTCTTGGCCTTGTGTCCTCCGAGCCTTACCAGCGAAAGCTCCACCTGGAGCGGCGAGGCGCCGACCAGACGCGCCATCTGCACCTCGGTCTTGATCTTGTTCGGCATGAGATTGAGCAGCCCGATTTGCAGCGGGCGGATATCCTGACGGATCGCCACCGTTTCGGTCATCACCCGCACGCCCTCGTCCACGAGGGCCTGGAAGGCGGGCAGCGTATCGGGAATCTTGATGGGCATCTCACACTCTCAGCACATGAAACGGCGGCGTCCAAATCGCGCCGGTCCACGGAAGGAGTGCTTCTCGCGGCCCTTTAGCGACTTGTTTAACGTGGCTGCAAGCCGGCCGGCAAATCACCACGAGAGCGCTTAATAACGCCGCTCGTTGCGGGAATCAACAGGGAGCCGCGCCGGCAGCGCTTGAGGTCCGGCCGCTGCGGGTCTTCCGCGATGCTGCGGGCAGGCGTCTTCCTTCTCCTTTCCTCGGTCCCGACACTGGTAATTCGAGGGTATTTCCGCCATATACAGGCCGAATGACGAAGGATCCCACCGGGTGGATCCGGCAAGGAACGCAGCGACATGGCCGGCATGGTGCAATTTGCGAAGATGAACGGGCTTGGAAACAAGATCCTCGTCGTCGACATGCGCGCACGCGAAGACCGGGTGACGCCGGCGGCGGCGGTGGCGCTCAACGCCGATCCCGCCACGCAATTCGACCAGATCATGGCGATCCACGATCCGAACGCGGCCGGAACCGACGCCTTCATCGACATCCTCAATTCCGATGGTTCGAAGGCGCAGGCTTGCGGCAACGGAACACGATGCGTCGTGCAGGCGCTTGCCGCCGAAACCGGGCGCAAGGCGTTTACCTTCCAGACCGTCGCCGGCATCCTGAATGCCGTCGAGCACGACGACGGCACGATTTCGGTCGACATGGGCAGACCGGTCTTCGACTGGGACAAGATCCCGCTCGCCGAGGAATTCCACGATACCCGCCGCATCGAGCTGCAGATCGGCCCTATCGACGAGCCGATGCTGCATTCGCCTTCGGTCGTCTCCATGGGCAATCCGCATGCGGTCTTCTGGGTCGACCGGGACGTCATGTCCTACGATCTCGGCCGCTTCGGTCCGCTCCTCGAAAACCACCCGATCTTCCCGGAAAGGGCCAATATCACGCTGGCCCAGGTGACCTCGGCCTCGTCGCTTCGCACCCGCACCTGGGAACGCGGAGCGGGCCTGACGCTCGCGTGCGGGTCCGCAGCCTGCGCCGCCGCCGTTTCCGCCGCGCGCACCGGCCGTAGCGGCCGGAAGGTGACGATCGACGTCGCCTCAAGCCCGTCCCGCCAGCCCCTCGTGATCGAGTGGCGCGACGACGATCACGTCGTCATGACCGGCCCGGCCGAATGGGAATGGTCCGGAAGCCTCGACCCCGCAACCGGACAATGGCGGCGGGACGAGGCGGGAGCTGCAGCGGTTTGAGCGGCGTCGACGTCATAACCTTCGGCTGCCGCCTTAACACCTACGAATCCGAAGTGATGCGGGCCGAAGCCGAGAAGGCGGGGCTGAACAACGCCATCCTCGTCAACACCTGCGCCGTCACCGCGGAGGCGGTGCGCCAGGCCCGGCAGGCGATCCGCCGGGCGCGCCGCGAGAACCCCCACGCCCGGATCATCGTCACCGGCTGCGCCGCCCAGACCGAGAAGCAGACCTTCGCGGAGATGACGGAAGTCGATGCCGTTCTCGGAAACGAGGAGAAGCTGAAATCGGCCTCCTATCGATCGCTTCCCGATTTCGGGGTTTCGGCGCAGGAGAAGCTGCGCGTCAACGACATCATGAGCGTGACGGAGACCGCACCGCAGATGGTGCGCCTGATCGACGGGCATGTGCGCGCTTTCATCCAGGTTCAGAACGGCTGCGATCATCGCTGCACCTTCTGCATCATTCCGTATGGGCGCGGCAATTCCCGCTCCGTCCCGATGGGGGCCGTCGTCGATCAGGCCCGCAGGCTCGCGGAAAGCGGCTATAGCGAGATCGTGCTGACCGGCGTCGACGCCACCAGCTACGGCGCCGACCTGCCCGGCCGTCCGACCCTCGGATTGCTCGCAAAGACGCTCCTGAGGCAGGTGCCGGAGATCCGCCGCCTGCGCCTCTCCTCCATCGACAGCATCGAGGCCGATCGCCATCTCTGGGATCTTGTCGCCGACGAGCCTCGCTTCATGCCGCACCTTCACCTTTCCCTGCAGCACGGCGACGACCTGATCCTGAAGCGGATGAAGCGCCGGCACTCTCGGGCCGACGCGATCGACTTTTGCCGCAAGGTCCGCCATCTGAGGCCCGGCATCAGCTTCGGCGCCGACATGATCGCCGGCTTTCCGACGGAAACGGAAGAAATGTTCGCCAATGCGGAAACCCTCGCCGAAGAGTGCGGCATCGCGCATCTGCATGTCTTTCCCTACAGCCCCCGCTCGGGCACGCCGGCGGCCCGCATGCCGCAGCTCGACCGGACGCTTGTGAAGGAGCGCGCAGCCCGCCTTCGCGATGTCGGGCGAAGGCTTCACCTCCGGCACCTCGATGCCATGGCGGGAAGCCGGCAGACGATCCTTGTCGAGAACAACGGCCTGGCGCATACGGAAAACTTCACCCTCGTCGACGCAGCCGGTCTCAGGCCGCGCGAGCTTGTTTCCGTCGCCATCACCGGCCACAATGGCAAGCACCTGACGATGCGTCACGCAGCGTAGTAGCGGAATTCACCCCATGGCTCTCGGTTTCATCAAGAAAATCTTCTCCTTCGGCAAGGATACCGTGCCGGAGGCCGACCGGAGCGCGGACCCGGCGGAAGCCCCGCGCGCCGATGAGACCACGATCCCGGCCGGGCACCCGCCAGAAGCACCGTCCGTCGAGCGCGACGAATTGCTCGAAGAGGCGGAAGCTGCGAACCCGGACCCTGGGCATCCTCCTGCACAGGCCGAGCCGGATATCTATCCGCTGCCGCATGACCGCGTCACCTTGCCGGTGACGGAAGATCCGGTGATCGAGCCGGAGGTGGAAACGGGCGGCGGACCGGCACCCGATGCCGACGAGACCGCGGACGAGCCGGAAACCTCTCCCGGTATTGCATCTGAGACACCCTCTTTCACCCCTTCCGGACATCTGCCCGCCGATGAGGAAGACCGTGAGGAGGATGCCGGCCCTATCCCTGAAGACGAAGGCAAAGCCCGGCCGGCCATCGACGAGAATACGGAAATCGCCGATGAGGCGGTAGAGGTCGAGCACGACCTCGCGCCCGATCCGGTCTTCCCCCTTGAGGAGGAGATGCCCGGCGGCGCGGAGAAGGATCAGACCTCCGAAGATATCGACGCTGCGGATCATCAGCCGGCAGCGAGCCCGGTGCTTCCCAAGGGCTTTTCCACGGTGGACCGCAGTCGCAGCGAGGAGCCCGCCCCACCCGCGACACCCAGACGCACCTGGTTCCAGCGTCTGCGCGAAGGTCTTTCGCGCACCTCCTCGCAGCTCACCGGGCAGATCGCGAGCCTCTTCACCAAGCGCAAGCTGGACGATGCGACGCTGCAGGATCTCGAGGACCTGCTTATCCAGGCCGACCTCGGCGTTGAAACTGCCCTCAGGATCACCGATACGCTGGCCTCCGAACGCTATGGCAAGGACGTCACGGGCAGCGACGTATCCCGGATCATGGCGGGCGAGATCACCAAGGTGCTTGCCCCCGTCGCAAAGCCTCTGGAGCTCGACCTTTCGCACAAGCCGCATGTCATTCTCGTGGTCGGCGTCAATGGAACCGGCAAGACGACCACGATCGGCAAGCTCGCTGCAAAGCTTTCGACAGCCGGCCTGAAGGTGATGATGGCCGCGGGCGACACCTTCCGCGCCGCGGCGATCGAGCAATTGAAGATATGGGCCGAGCGGACGGGGTCCGGTATCGTCGCCTCGAAGCTGGGCGCGGATGCGGCGGGCCTCGCCTACGAAGCGTATGAGCAGGCGAAGCTGAAGAAGAGCGACGTGCTGATCATCGACACGGCCGGCCGCCTGCAGAACAAGGCCGAGCTGATGGCCGAACTGGAGAAGATCGTTCGCGTGCTCGGCAAGCTCGATCCCGATGCGCCGCATACGGTGCTGCAGACCCTCGATGCCACCACCGGCCAGAACGCCATGAACCAGGTCGAGATTTTTCGCAACGTCGCGGGCGTCAGCGGCCTGATCATGACAAAATTGGACGGTACGGCTCGCGGCGGTATCCTCGTCGCGATCGCAGCCAAGCACAAGCTGCCCGTCTATTTCATCGGCGTCGGCGAGGGCATCGAAGACCTCGAGCCCTTCGAGGCGAAGGATTTCGCGCAAGCGATCGCAGGAGTACAGGAATGAGCAACGAATCGCTCCAGGTGCCGGCCAAGGCGGAGCCGCCGATCAGCCCTTTTCTCAAGCTCGTTCTGGAGCTCGGGCCGCTCGTCGTCTTCTTCTTCGCCAATTCGCGCGGCGAATGGCTGGCAGCGCAGTTTCCCGTGCTTGCGGAAATGGGCGGGCCGATCTTCATCGCCACCGGGCTGTTCATGGCGGCGACCGCCATCGCGCTCGCCGTATCCTGGGTGCTCACCCGCACCCTTCCCATGATGCCGCTCATCTCCGGCATCGTCGTCTTCGTTTTCGGCGCCCTGACGCTCTGGCTGCAGAACGACACCTTCATCAAGATGAAGCCGACCATCGTCAACACGCTGTTCGGCGCCATCCTTCTCGGCGGCCTCCTCTTCGGCAAGTCGCTCCTCGGCTATGTCTTTCACGCGGCCTTCAAGCTGACGGATGAGGGCTGGCGCAAGCTCACACTCCGCTGGGGCGTGTTCTTTCTGTTTTTGGCGCTCCTGAACGAAGTCGTCTGGCGCGGCTTCTCGACCGACTTCTGGGTCGCCTTCAAGGTTTGGGGCACCATGCCGATCACCATCCTGTTCACGCTGGCCCAGATGCCGCTGGTCATGCGTCATTCGATCGAACCGCAGCAGGAAGGAAAGACTTGACCGGTCAGCTGCCGGACGCGCCGGCCTTTTCGATCGCCGGGAGCATGCCTTCGCTCAAGCTCTTCTCGTCGAACGGGCCGACCTTCTTGTAGAGGATGGTCCCGTCGGGTCCGACGAGGTAGGATTCGGGAATACCGTAGACGCCCCAGTCGATCGCCATCTTGCCGCTCGGATCGAGCCCGATCGCCGAGAACGGATTGCCGAGCTCGCCGAGGAAGCGCAGCGCGTTCTCGTTGCCGTCCTTGTAGTTCACGCCGACGACGGTAAGGCGCGGATCCCTCGAAAGCGACAGGATGATGGGATGCTCCTGCCGGCATGGAACGCACCAGGATGCCCAGAAATTGACGAGCGTGAGCTTGCCTTCGACCGCTTGCGCCGTCAGGGCCGGGACCGGTTCGCCGTTGCGGGATGCACCCGCAAGCGGCTCGAGTTCACGGAAGGGCGCCTTGGTGCCGATCAGCGCCGAGGGTATTTCCGAAACGTCCCGCCCCGATCTGAGCTGGGTCCAGAAGATCGCAGCCAGCGCCGTGAAAATGACCAGCGGAAGCGCTGCGAAGAGGACGCGCAGAAGCGATCCCCGTCCGGCTTTCTCCTCCGTCGGCAGGCTCATTTGCCATCTCCGGATGCGGAACGCCGGCGGATGCCGGCGGCGTCCAGCACGGCAAGTTCGCGCCGCCGCCCCCGCCCGTCCAGCCAGACCCAGAGAACGAGAGCTGCGACTACCCCCGCCGCAGCGGCATAGGAAGCGGCGACATAGAAGACGTGGGTCATGGCCGCGCTCCCCCCTGCTCCGCATTGCGAACCGCCAGCCGGCGCAGGGATGCGACGCGGCGGCGCAGGATCTCGTTTTGCATGGCAAGCACATGCAGCGTGAAGAAGAGAAGCGTGAAGGCGGCCGCCATGACCAGAAGCGGGCGCAGGAATTCGGCATCGATCGTCGGCCCGTCGAGCCGAACGACGCTTGCCGGCTGGTGCAGCGTATTCCACCAGTCGACGGAGAACTTGATGATCGGGATATTGACGAACCCCACCAGGATGAGCACGGCGCTGACCTTGGCGGCACGCGTCGGGTCGTCCATGGCCCGGTTCAGCGCGATCAGGCCGAGATACATCAGGAAAAGCACGAAAACCGAGGTAAGGCGCGCGTCCCAGACCCACCAGGTGCCCCACATCGGCTTGCCCCAGAGCGAGCCGGTGACGAGCGCAAGAAGCGTGAAACAGGCGCCGATCGGCGCGGCCGCTTTCGCCGAGACATCGGCAAGCGGATGGCGCCAGACAAGCGTTCCGAGCGCGGAGGCCGCCATCACCGTATAGCACATCATCGAAAGCCAGGCTGCGGGCACATGCACATACATGATGCGCACCGTCTCCCCCTGCTGGTAGTCGCCTTCCGTCGTGAAGGCGAGATAGAGGCCGATCGCGAACAGTGCCGCCGAGAGCCCTGCCAGCCAGGGCCAAACGGCGCCGGAAATCGCCAGGAACCGGGTGGGATTGGCGAGATCGCTGAATTTTCGGATCGCAAGGCTCTGTTCGCTCATGAAGGTTCTTTACCGTTTCGCAAGCCTGCCTGCAATTGACCGGCGGGGATCACATTTCCGTCAGTCCGAGGAGAACCGCAATGCGGCAGCGGCCGCTACCGGTCCAACGACGGCGAAAAACAGGTTGAGCGCGATTAGAATAAGAAAAGGCGGCAGGAACGGGGCGGGGTCCTGAACGGCCGCATAAACGGCGCTGACCCCGAAAATCAGCACGGGAATGGCGAGCGGCAGCACGAGGATGGAGACCAGCAGGCCGCCGCGCGGCAGCGCCACGGCAACGGCAGCCCCGGCAGCGCCTATGAAGGTGATCGCGGGCGTGCCGACGATCAGGGTCAAGAGAGTGGCGCCGATCGCCACGGCCTCCATGTTCATGAAAAGCGCAAGCAGCGGCGACGCCAGCGCAAGCGGCAATCCTGTCGCAACCCAATGCGCCAGGCACTTGACCAGAACCGTCAGCACCAGCGGCGTCTCCTGCATCAGGAGAAGATCGAGCGATCCGTCCTCGCGCTCTGCCTGGAACAGCCGGTCGAGGCCGAGGAGGGAAGCGAGCAACGCCCCGATCCACAGGATCGCCGGGCCGATGCGCGAGAGAAGGTTGAGATCCGGCCCGACGCCGAAGGGAATGACCGCGACCACGGTCATGAAGAACAGGACTCCGATCATCGCCCCGCCGCCGGCGCGCACCGAAAGCTTCAGGTCGCGGAGGAAGAGGGCGATCATGCACAGATGCCCTGATGCTTCGCGGAAAAATGCGGCATAGCCGACGTCATGCCCATACCTCCTCCGGAATGCCGGAAAATTCCGGCATGCTCAGCTCCCGAATGCCCTCGAGCCCGAGTGGCTGGTGCGTCGCCGCCAGAACCAGCCCGCCGCCTGCCAGATGATCCGTCACCAGTCCGGCGAACATCGTTTCCGCGGAAGCATCCAATGCCGCAGTCGGCTCGTCGAGTATCCAGATCGGCCGCCGGGCGACCAGGAGCTTTGCCATTGCCATGCGGCGCTGCTGGCCTGCCGAAAGATAGCCGAAGGGCAGATGCGAAATTCCGCCGAGGCCGACGGCGCCTGCCGCTTCCTGCACGCCCATGCCGGCACCGCCGGGCCAATCGCCGAGAAAGGCTTTCCAGAAGTGCAGGTTCTCCTCGACTGTCAGCTCGCGCTTCATCGCGTTGCGGTGGCCGAGATAGTGGCAGGCCTCCCCCACCCGCTCGACGGGAAGGGGCGCAGCCTCGACGCGCACACGGCCCGAGAAGGCCGGCAGAAGACCGGCCACGACACGCAGCAGGGTCGACTTCCCGGACCCGTTCGGCCCTTTGACCACCAGCGCGCTTCCGGACTCTATTTCGAAGGAAATACCTTGGAAAATCAGGCTTTCGCCCCGCTTGGCACTCAGGTCCCCGGCAAGGAGGCGCATGGCTTTTCACTTCCCTTTTACGACGTTCGTCGCAGTGCAAAAAAATGTCTCGATTTGAGGGTTGCCGCTCTGGATCGTTTCTTGGAAATTATCTATAACGCCCGCAACACGCCAGCGGTCGGCGTGAATTTCATCCTAGCGCCGAACACGGAAATGAATTCCGCGTACGGACAGCGGAAATGGCCGCACCCGCATCCCAATCGCGCTAAACGCGCACGGGCGTTCGTACGTCAGCTTTTGGCGATCAGACGGAACGGGGTATAAAGTGTCCAACTCCCTAGACAGTTTCAAATGTCGTTCGACCCTGACGGTGGGCGACGTCGACTATGTGTATTACAGCCTGCCCAAGGCTGAAGCGAACGGCCTTGCCGGCATATCCAGGCTCCCCTTCTCGATGAAGGTGCTGCTGGAGAACCTGCTTCGCTTCGAAGACGGCCGTTCCGTCACCAAGGAGCATATTCTTGCTGTCGCCGAATGGCTGACGAACAAGGGTACCGTCGAAAACGAGATCGCCTATCGCCCGGCGCGCGTGCTGATGCAGGATTTCACCGGCGTTCCCGCCGTCGTCGATCTTGCGGCCATGCGCGACGCGATGGTGTCGCTCGGCGGCGATCCGGAAAAGATCAATCCGCTCGTTCCGGTGGACCTCGTCATCGACCACTCCGTCATCGTCGACGAGTTCGGCACGCCGACCGCCTTTGCCCGCAATGTCGAGCTCGAATACCAGCGCAACGGCGAGCGCTACCGCTTCCTGAAATGGGGCCAGCAGGCCTTTAAGAACTTCCGCGTCGTCCCCCCCGGCACCGGCATCTGTCACCAGGTCAATCTCGAATATCTCGGCCAGACCGTCTGGACGAAGGAAGAGAACGGCGAGACGATCGCCTATCCCGATACCTGCGTCGGCACGGACAGCCACACGACCATGATCAACGGCCTCGGCGTTCTCGGCTGGGGTGTGGGCGGCATCGAGGCGGAAGCGGCCATGCTCGGCCAGCCCGTCTCCATGCTCCTGCCGGAGGTCATCGGCTTCAAGCTCACCGGCAAGCTCAAGGAAGGCGTCACCGCGACCGACCTCGTGCTCACCGTCGTGCAGATGCTGCGCAAGAAAGGCGTCGTTTCCAAATTCGTCGAATTCTTCGGCCACGGCCTCGACAACATGACGCTCGCCGACCGCGCGACGATCGGCAACATGGGACCGGAATACGGCGCGACCTGCGGCTTCTTCCCGGTCGACGGCGAAACCATCAACTATCTCACCATGTCCGGCCGCGAAGAGAGCCGCATCGCGCTGGTCGAAGCCTATTCCAAGGCTCAAGGCATGTGGCGTGACGGCGACGGTTCGGACCTCGTCTTCACCGATACGCTCGAGCTCGACCTCGGCGACGTCGTCCCCTCCATGGCCGGCCCGAAGCGGCCCGAGGGCCGCATCGCGCTGGAAAACATCGCCTCGGGCTTCGCCGCCTCGATGGAGAACGATTACAAGAAGCCCGGCCAGCTTTCGAACCGCTACCCGGTCGAAGGCACGGACTACGACCTCGGCCATGGCGACGTGGCGATCGCCGCCATCACGTCCTGCACCAACACCTCCAACCCGTCCGTGCTGATCGCCGCCGGCCTTCTGGCCCGCAACGCCGTCGCCAAGGGACTGAAGACGAAGCCCTGGGTCAAGACCTCGCTTGCTCCCGGATCGCAGGTGGTGGCGGAATATCTGGAAAAGTCCGGCCTGCAGGCCGCTCTCGACAAGCTCGGCTTCAATCTCGTCGGCTTCGGCTGCACGACCTGCATCGGCAATTCCGGGCCGTTGCCGGGGCCGATCTCCAAGACGATCAACGACAAGGGCCTGATCGCCGCCGGCGTCCTTTCCGGCAACCGGAACTTCGAGGGCCGCATCTCCCCGGACGTTCAGGCGAACTATCTCGCCTCTCCGCCGCTCGTCGTCGCCTATGCGCTCGCAGGCTCGGTCCAGAAGGACCTCACCGGGGAGCCGATCGGCGAGGACCAGAACGGCAATCCCGTCTACCTCAAGGACATCTGGCCCTCCTCGCAGGAAATCCAGGAATTCATCCTGAAATACGTTACCCGCGCGCTCTATGCCGCGAAATATGCCGACGTCTTCAAGGGTGACGAGAACTGGCAGGCCGTTCAGATACCGGCTGGGCAGACCTATGCCTGGGACGACCAGTCGACCTATGTGCAGAACCCGCCCTATTTCGTCGGCATGGGCAAGACCGGCGCCGGCATCTCGGACATCAAGGGCGCGCGCGTGCTCGGCCTCTTCGGCGACAAGATCACCACCGACCACATCTCGCCGGCCGGTTCGATCAAGGCGGCTTCGCCCGCCGGTGCCTATCTCATCGACCATGGCGTCGGCGTCGCCGACTTCAATCAATACGGCACGCGCCGCGGCAATCATGAAGTGATGATGCGCGGCACCTTCGCCAATATCCGCATCCGCAACCACATGCTCGGCCCGAACGGCAAGGAAGGCGGCTACACGATCCACTATCCGTCGAAGGAAGAAATGTCGATCTACGACGCGGCCATGAAGTACAAGGCCGAAGGCGTCCCGCTCGTCATCTTCGCCGGCGTCGAATACGGCAACGGCTCCTCGCGCGACTGGGCGGCCAAGGGCACGAACCTGCTCGGCGTCAAGGCCGTGATCGCGCAGTCCTTCGAGCGCATCCACCGTTCGAACCTCGTCGGCATGGGCGTCATCCCCTTCGTCTTCGAAGAGGGTACGACCTGGGCGAGTCTGGGGCTCAAGGGCGACGAGCTCGTGACGATCGATGGTCTGGAAGGCGAGATCAAGCCGCGCGAGCGGAAGGTCGCCAGGATCACCTATGGCGACGGCACGGTGAAGGAGGTTCCGATCCTCTGCCGCATCGATACGCTGGACGAGGTCACCTATGTCAACAATGGCGGCATCCTGCAGACCGTCCTGCGCGATCTCGCCGCCTGAGCACGTTGCAATGCAATAGAAAATGCCGGGTTCGCCCGGCATTTTTTGTTTTTCCGGGAGGCCTCGTTGCGCTATTGGTTTCACTCCATCGTGACTTCCTGTTGAAGGTACAAGCGCGTAAGAGGGCGCAAACAAGATCGCGAAAAGCCGTCGATCGCCGACCGGGACGGGCTATGAAAAAGACAAGAATAGGATGCATGGCGGCCGTTTTTGCACTGGGTGTTGCTATTTCCAGCGCCGGCGCACAGGAACAGAAAACTGCGAAAGGCGTGGTCGAGCTCTTCACCAGCCAAGGCTGCTTCTCCTGTCCGCCTGCCGACAAGGCTCTGGAGACGCTTGCCCGCGAGGGAGACGTCGTCGCACTGGCCTATCACGTCGATTACTGGAACTATCTGGGCTGGACCGATACGCTGGCCTCGAAGGACAATACCGACAGGCAATATGCCTATGCGCGAATGTTCGGCCGCAACAGCGTCTACACGCCTCAGGCCGTCCTGAACGGACGCGAGCATATTAACGGCGCCAAACTGGACGGGATCAAAACCAAGATCTCGGAACTCGACAAGGAAGACAAGGGCCTGACGGTCCCGGTCGATGCGAAGATGGACGGCGACGAGATCCGCATCCGCATCGGAAGCGGTGAAGGCAAAGCGAATATCGTCGTGGCCTATTTCGACCAGCAGCGGACGGTTAAGATAGAAAACGGCGAGAACAGCGGCCGAAAGGTCACCTATTGGCATGCGGTCACCGACGTCCAGACGATCGGGATGTGGGAAGGAAAAGAGGCGAACCTGGTTCTTCCGGCGACGATGCTTACGGAAAAGGAAAACGGCGGCTGCGCAATCCTTCTGCAAAAGATGCGCACTGCCGATACGCCTGATGCCATTCTCGGAGCAACGGTTCTCATCCCGTCCAAGAAAAGATCGACGCGGTAGCACCGGGGCTTCGGAATGGAGTTTGAGCCTGCAGAGCGGTCCGGCCCGGCTGCTTCGAGGGGCTGGGGCTTGAGGGTTCGAAGACAGACGAACCGGACCTTGACGAAGCTTCCGGCAACGGAATACAGGCTTAAGCTTCGACGCGTGCTCTTGTGGCCGGGCCGGTTTCCAGCGCATGTAAAGCGGGCCGGCCGCAAGGGCAACACGCGAACTTTCGCCTTTAATTTGGGCGCGGTTTTGTCTGAAATGCGGCAGAGCGCAATTTTGCGTGATCACCGGTTGATCTGACCGGCTTGCATTTCGATTAAGGTCAGGCACACTGTCATCCTGCCGTCACAGTCGAAACGCGGAGATTCGATGACTGATCAGCCGGATTTGCCTCGCGCAGAGGCCCGTTCGCATGGAAGCAACACCATTGTCGATCTGCGTGAATACCGCAACAGCAAGGATCCGCTTCCAGTCACATTTCATCGCAGGGAGTTGGACGCCATCCTCTGGGTCTATGGCCGCATGGTTGGCGAGGGCGAATGGCGGGACTATGCCATCGACCACCTGAAGGACAAGGCGGTCTTTTCCGTCTTCAAGCGTTCCGGCGAAATGCCGCTTTACCGGATCGAGAAGAACCCGAAGCTTGCCGCCAAGCAAGGCGCCTACAGCGTCGTCAACACGCATGGCACCATCCTGAAGCGCGGCCACGAGCTTGCTCAGGTGCTCAAGGTCTTCGACAAGGTTCTGAAGCTCGTCGAGACCTGACGCCGTTTGCTGCTGTTCAGGCCTGAATGGTCGCCGGATAGGCCTCAAGGTCGGGATCGGTTTGCGATCCCTCTCCAAGCGCAAGCTGCATGATGACCGTATCGAGCCACCGGCCATGCTTGTATCCGGTTGCCTTCATGAGCCCGCCGTCCTGAAAGCCCGCAGCGCGGTGAACCGCGATCGACGCGGGGTGAGCGCCGCCTATGACGGCGACCATCTGGCGAAAGCCCAGATTCGTGCAGCGCCTGACGAGTTCGGCCAGCAATGCCTTGCCCACCCCTTTTCCGCGCGCATCCGGTGCGAGATAGATCGAATCTTCGACCAGCCATCGATAGGCTGGGCGCGTGCGAAAGGCGGACGCATAGGCATAGCCGAGAATGAGGCCCGTCTGTTCCACCGCGACGATATAGGGATAGCCGTTCCCGGTTATCGTGGAGAAGCGGTTTCGCATTTCCTCGAAGGAAGGCGGATCGATCTCGTAGGTGGCGACGCCGTTGAGCACGGATTCCCGGTAGATCTCGGTGAAGGCTGCGATGTCGTTCGGGTCGGCGGTACGGATGACGTAATTCATGGAATCGCTGCGCATCTGTGGAAATGGCGTTCATTCCCACATCCGTCACCGCCGATCAAGGGCCATGCGTGGGCGCGAGGCCGCCGGCGCCTGCCGGCAGCGCTCTTGATGAGCCGCATCCGTAGATCATCAGCCTTCGTAGACGACGAGCAAGTCCTTGGCGTCGATCTGGTCGCCGGTCCGCACCAGCACCTCCGAGATCGTGCCATCCCTTTCCGCGTGCAGCGCCGTCTCCATCTTCATCGCCTCGATGGAAAGGAGCACGTCACCTGCCTTGACGGATTGGCCTGCGCTGACGGCGACGGTCGAGACGACACCCGGCATCGGTGCGCCCAGATGCGCGGAATTCCCCGCCTCCGCCTTGCGACGCACCAGGCTGCTCGCCGCGCGATTGCGGTCCGGCACCTTGATGAGGCGCGGCTGGCCGTTGAGCTCGAAGAAGACCTTGACCATCGCCTGCTCGTCGGCATCGCTCCTGGCCTGGTGCAGGATGACGAGGGTCTTGCCCTTCTCGATCTCCGGCAGAAGTTCCTCGCCGGCGGCAAGCCCATAGAAATAGGCCGGCGTCGGGAGCACGCTGACGGGACCGTAGGTCTCGACGGCAAGCGCATAATCGGTGAAGACCTTGGGATACATGAGGTATGAGGCGAATTCGAAGTCGCTGACGGAACGCTCCAGCTTCTCCTCGATCGCCTTGCGCTCGGCGTCGAGATCTGCGTCGGGCAGCAGTGATCCGGGCCGCTCGGTATAGGCCGCTTCGCCCTTCAGCGCCTTCTTCTGCAGCGCTTCCGGCCATCCTCCCGGCGGCTGGCCGAGATCGCCCTTGAGCATCGAGACGACCGATTCCGGGAAGGCGATGTCCTTGGCCGGATTTTCGACGTCGGCGACCGCCAGATCCTGGCTTACCATCATCAGCGCCATGTCTCCGACCACCTTCGAGGAAGGCGTCACCTTCACGATGTCGCCGAACATCTGGTTGGCGTCGGCATAGGCCTGGGCAACCTGGTGCCAGCGCGTCTCCAGGCCGAGCGAACGGGCCTGCTCCTTGAGATTGGTGAACTGGCCGCCCGGCATCTCGTGCAGGTAGACCTCCGAGGCCGGCCCCTTGAGGTCGCTTTCGAAGGCGGCATACTGGTTGCGCACCCCTTCCCAATAGAAGGAGATGCGGCGGATCCATTCCGGATCGAGGCCCGGATCACGCTCCGATCCCTTCAGCGCCTCGGCGATCGAGCCGAGGCAGGGCTGGGAGGTGTTGCCGGAAAACGCGTCCATGGCCGCGTCCACGATATCGACGCCCGCTTCGACCGCCGCCAGTACGGTTGCCGCGGCGATGCCCGACGTATCGTGCGTATGGAAGTGGATCGGCAGGTCGGTCGCCTCGCGCAGCGCCTTGAAGAGCACGCGCGCGGCGGCCGGCTTCAGAAGGCCGGCCATGTCCTTGAGCGCGATCATATGCGCTCCGGCCTTTTCGAGCTCGCAAGCGAGCGCGGCGTAATATTTCAGGTCGTATTTCGGGCGGGCCGAATTGAGGATGTCGCCGGTATAGCAGATCGCCGCTTCGCAGATCCTGTTTTCTTCCGCCACGGCATCCATGGAGACGCGCATGTTCTCGACCCAGTTCAGGCAATCGAACACCCGGAAGACGTCGATGCCGCCCTTGGCGGCCTGCCGAACGAAGTATTTCACGACATTGTCCGGATAATTCTTGTAGCCGACGCCGTTGGCGCCGCGCAAAAGCATCTGCAACAGCAGGTTCGGCGCGCCTTCGCGCACGAGCGCCAGCCGCTCCCATGGATCTTCCGTCAGGAAGCGCATGGAAACGTCGAAGGTCGCGCCGCCCCAGCATTCGAGCGAGAAGAGATCGGGCAGCGCCTTCGCGTAGGTCCCGGCTATCCGGGCGATGTCATAGGTGCGCACGCGGGTCGCCAGAAGCGACTGGTGCCCGTCGCGCATGGTCGTGTCGGTCACGAGCACGCGCTTCTCGCCCCGCACCCATTCGGCGAACTTTTTCGGCCCGAGCGCATCGAGCTTCTGTTTGGTACCCGGCACGATGTCCGCCGCGATGTGCGGGACGACCGGCTTGGCGGCGTCCGCCGAGGGTACCGGCCGGCCCTTCGCCTCCGGATGCCCGTTGACCGTCACGTCGGCCAGATAGGTCAAAAGCTTGGTGGCCCGGTCCTGCCGTTTCACCTGCTGGAAAAGCTCCGGCGTCGTGTCGATGAAGCGCGTCGTGTAGCTGTTGTCGCGGAAGCTTTGGTGCGTGATGATCGCTTCGAGGAAGGTGAGGTTCGTCGCCACGCCACGGATACGGAACTCGCGCAGCGCCCGGTGCATCCGGCTGATCGCCTCGTCGGAGGTCGGCGCCCAGGCGGTGACCTTGACCAGAAGCGGGTCGTAGTAACGCGTAATGACGGCGCCGGAATAGGAGGTGCCGCCGTCGAGGCGGATGCCGAAGCCCGACGCCGAACGGTAAGCGGTGATGCGGCCGTAGTCCGGGATGAAATTCTGCTCGGGATCTTCCGTGGTGATGCGGCACTGGAGCGAATGCCCGTTGAGTCGGATATCCTCCTGCGCCGGTACGCCGGATTCCGGCGTACCGATGACATGGCCGTCGAGAATGTGGATCTGCGCCTTCACGATGTCGATGCCGGTGACGACCTCGGTCACCGTATGCTCGACCTGGATGCGCGGATTGACCTCGATGAAGTAGAACTTGCCCGTGTCGGCATCCATCAGATACTCGACCGTGCCGGCGCCGATATAGTTCGTCGCCTCGGCGATCCTGATCGAATAGTCGGCAAGTTCCTGCCGCTGCGCTTCCGTCAGATAGGGCGCGGGAGCACGCTCGACGACCTTCTGGTTGCGGCGCTGAATGGAACAGTCGCGCTCGAAGAGATGCACGACATTGCCGTGGGTATCGCCGAGGATCTGGCTTTCGACATGGCGGGCACGCTCGACCAGCTTCTCCAGATAGACCTCGTCCTTGCCGAAGGCGGCCTTGGCTTCGCGCTTTGCCTCCGTCACCTCGCGAGCGAGGTCTTTCGGATCGCGGATCGCCCGCATGCCGCGCCCGCCGCCGCCCCAGGAGGCCTTCAGCATCACCGGATAGCCGATCTCCTCGGCCATGCGGGCGACTTCGGCCATGTCGTCCGGCAGCGGCTCGGTGGCCGGAACGACAGGTACGCCGATCGAGATCGCAAGGTTTCGCGCCGCCACCTTGTTGCCGAGCTGGCGCATGGTCTGCGGCTTCGGGCCGATGAAGGTGATGCCGGCCTCGGCACATGCATCGGCGAATTCCGGGCTTTCCGAAAGAAGCCCGTATCCCGGATGGATCGCGTCGGCCCCTGAAAGCTTGGCGACGCGGATGACCTCTTCGATCGAAAGATAGCTCTCGATCGGTCCGAGGTCGCGCGGCAGGTGCGGGCCGCGCCCGACCTGGTAGCTCTCGTCCGCCTTGAAGCGGTGGAGCGCCAGTTTGTCTTCCTCCGCCCAGATCGCGACCGTTTTCAAACCGAGTTCATTGGCCGCGCGAAAGACGCGAATGGCAATTTCCGAACGGTTGGCGACAAGGATCTTGGATATGGGCAAGTCGGACTCCTCAAGACTTGGACACGGGCAATGCTGCACCCGCGAAATAAATTATTAGCGACTTGAAAAAAGAAGTTCAATTTCCAAGTCGCCCGAGAAGGAGAATTCCGGTTCAGGAAATCAGGCCCAGCCGGAACGACAGCGCGACGGCATGATGCCGGTTCTTCGCCTTCAGCTTTTCCTGGATCCCGTTCATGTACCAGTCGACGGTGTGGTTGGAGATATTGAGGACACGGGCGATCTCGTTGGACGTCATGCCGTCGGCCAGATAGCTGAGCGCCTCCATCTCCCGGCGGGTCAGGTAGACGTTGGCGTCGGCCGAGAGCTCGCTGAAGACCGCAGGCTTCGATGCGTTCAGCAGCTTCCAGAACAGCCGTTTGGCGATGCTGTCGAAGAGACCCATCTCGGCCGTGTGGAGTTCCACCGGCTTTCCGCCGACCGTCAACGCGCCAAGCAGCCCCCTGCGGCCGTGCACCGGAAAGACGTAGCCGTCCTTGAGCCCGTTGCTGCGCGCATCGATCATCATCCGCTCCATGCGCTTGTGATGCGGGCTCGTCCGGAAGGCCGCAACCGTATCGCGCCAGCGGAAACCGACCTGGGCATATCCGAGGAAACGCACCGTCGGATCGATGACCACATACTTCTTGCGCATGTAGATTTCCGGCCACCCGCTCGGCCATCGGCCGGCAAGCACCTTGTTCATCAGGTTTTCGCTCGGCTTCGGATTGCACAGCACAGCGTAATATTCGAACTCGTAGATATTCAGGAGCCGCTCGAACTCGGCAATCGCCTCGTCACGGTTGCGCAACTCTTCGAGCAAGGCGAGAAATTGTACAAGTAAATTGATTTTCATGATTCAAAACCGAAACCCAGCCGTTCTATGACGGCAATGCCTGAAAATCGTTTCGGAATGGCCGCAGAATCACCGGCCGCCAAACCGAACGCCCCGAAACTTTCAGTTGGCAGATTCTGGCGCTCGAAATCAACTCATTAGAGCAATGCACGTCAATTTGAACGTGTAGCCGGGCGGCGGTGCCGGTACCGGCCGCACCGGGATTCCACACGGCCGGCGCGCCGCTTCGGACGGCGGCGCCAAGGATGAACGGCCCATTCAGGTCTGGTTCATGCCGCTTGCGGCAAGATCGCCACACTTGATGCAAAAGCGCGTCCGCCGGTGAGGGAGCGTCTCCCAGGCTCCATATCGCGATGCGCTTTTCCGTTGCGCAGACTTCCGCTGCGCGAAAGTGCAATGTGGTACCCAAGGGGTTAGAACGTGTCATTGTTTCAGGTTTATGCGAGAGCACTTCGGTATCTTGCTGTCTACAAGTTTCCTGTATCGATGGTTGTTGTCGCCAACATCGTTCTGGCGATCATAACGATCGCGGAGCCGATCCTGTTCGGCCGGATCATCGATGCAATCTCCTCGAAGGGTGACGTGACCCCCGACCTGCTGATGTGGGCCGGTTTCGGAATCTTCAACACCATCGCCTTCGTGCTGGTCGCACGCCAGGCCGACCGGCTCGCTCACGGCCGGCGGGCAAGCCTGATCACCGAGGCCTTCGGGCGCATCATATCCATGCCGCTGTCCTGGCACAGCCAGCGCGGCACTTCGAACGCGCTGCATACGCTGCTTCGCGCCTGCGAGACCCTTTTCGGGCTCTGGCTCGAGTTCATGCGGCAGCATCTTGCGACCGCGATCGCGCTCACTCTGCTCATCCCGACCGCCTTTGCGATGGACGTCCGTCTCTCGATCGTGCTTCTCGTGCTCGGCATCCTCTATGTCGTCATCGGCAAGGTCGTCATGAGCAAGACCCGCGACGGGCAGGCTTCCGTGGAGCAGCACTACCACACCGTCTTCTCTCACGTGTCGGACTCGATCAGCAACGTTTCCGTGCTGCACAGCTACAACCGGATCGAGGCCGAAACCCGCCAGTTGAAGCAGTTCGCCGATCGCCTGATCAGCGCGCAGTATCCCGTTCTCGACTGGTGGGCGCTCGCCAGCGCGCTCAACCGGATGGCGTCCACCATCTCGATGATGATCATCCTCGTCATCGGCACGCTTCTCGTCCAGCGCGGAGAGCTGGGTGTGGGCGAGGTGGTCGCCTTCATCGGCTTCGCCAACCTGCTGATCGGCCGCCTCGACCAGATGAAGGCTTTCGCCACGCAGATCTTCGAGGCCCGCGCCAAGCTGGAAGACTTCTTCCACCTGGAGGACTCCGTCGGCGAGCGGGAAGAGCCGGAGAACATGGGCGAGCTCGGCGAGATCAAGGGCAAGGTCGAATTCCGCAACGTCAACTTCGACTTCTCGAACACGAAGCAGGGCGTTCGCGACGTCTCCTTCGTCGCCGAGGCCGGCCAGACGGTTGCGATCGTCGGCCCCACCGGCGCCGGCAAGACGACCCTGGTCAACCTGCTGCAGCGCGTTCACGAGCCGCAGTCCGGCCAGATCCTGGTCGACGGCGTGGACATCTCCACGGTCACGCGCAAGTCGCTGCGCCGCCAGATCGCCACGGTCTTCCAGGATGCCGGCCTGCTGAACCGCTCAATCTTCGACAACATCCGGCTCGGCCGCGACGGCGCGACGGAGGACGATATCCGCCACGCCGCCCATGCCGCCGCCGCCGGCGACTTCATCGAGCAGCGCCAGAACGGCTACGACACCCATGTCGGCGAGCGCGGCAACAGGCTCTCCGGCGGCGAGCGCCAGCGCATCGCGATTGCCCGCGCCATCCTCAAGGATGCGCCCATTCTGGTCCTCGACGAGGCGACGAGCGCGCTCGACGTCGAAACCGAGGCCCGCGTGAAGGTCGCGATCGATAATCTGCGCCGCAACCGCACGACCTTCATCATCGCGCACCGCCTCTCCACCGTCCGCGAGGCCGACCTGGTGCTGTTCCTCGACCAGGGACGCATCGAGGAAATGGGAAGCTTCAACGAGCTGAGCCAGCGCAACGGCCGCTTCGCGGCCCTGCTCAGGGCAAGCGGCATCCTAACGGACGACGACGTCCGCAAGAGCCTCACCGCGGCCTGATCGCTCAAGCACAGACAACTGGTCCCGACAGGACAAACGACCCCGGCGAAGAGGAAACTTCGCCGGGGTTTTTCGTTTCAACGCGGCACTTACCCGCCAGACGAGCGGCGTCTCTTCTCCCCTTGAGGGAGAAGAAGCAAAATCAGCATCTTAGCTTCAGCTAAGTGCTGGATTTTGCAGATGAGGGGCGTTGCGCCGTGCCTTCTCCAACGACCCCCTCACCAATAAAATCCGGAGTTTGGCCCGCAGGCTGACGCCCTCCGGCAGCCTTCGATTCCGTCTCCTCTCCCTCGCCGCCAGGGCTGTCGCATATGGCCGGCCTGCCGGATGTCTCCCTCTTCTCCCCCGCGGGGAGAAGGTGGCGCGCAG
>JARYGU010000099.1:0-635 GCA_033795365.1 Shinella sp. | reverse complement strand
CGCCAACGCAGCCACCATAAGCCCGAACCAGACGCCGACCGGGACGATCGTCTACTACGGTCACCCCGACGGCCTGCCGCAGTTTTCCGCTGCACCGAAGACCACCGACGACGGGCGGCCGTTCCTCGCTGTCAGGGAAAGCGAGGATGTCAGTTTCAGCGCGGCCGCTGCCAAGCCGATCAACACCAGCAAGGCTGCCGAAGTCAGTGGGAAACCAACCGAACGCAAGATTCTCTACTACCGCAACCCGATGGGCCTGCCCGATACCTCCAAAGTACCGAAAAAAGATTCGATGGGAATGGACTACATTCCGGTCTACGAGGGTGATCAGGGCGACGCCTCGACGGTCAAGGTGTCGCTCGGCAAGCTGCAACGCACAGGCGTGAAGACAGCGACCGCTGAGATGGCCAGCATCAGTCGCAAAATTCAGGTGCCGGGCACCGTCGCCTTGGACGAACGTCTCGTCAGCCTCATCTCGATGCGGACGGACTCTTTCGTCGACGACGTCGCCAACGTCACGACCGGCGATCACATCAACAAGGGCGAAAAGCTCTTCCGCTTCTATTCGAGAGAGATCGCCACCGCGGCGTCCGAATATGCCGCCGGCAGGAGCGGTGCGCGTGGCAATGGCGACG
>JARYGU010000098.1:0-636 GCA_033795365.1 Shinella sp. | reverse complement strand
AAGGCGCCACGCTGATCGCTCGGCAGCAGATCGAGCACGTCCTCGGAAGGGCGGCAGAGCTTGACGCCGAGCGGTGACACTACGATCGGGCGGTTGATCAAGATTGAATGCGCCATCATCGCATCGACAAGCTGCCCATCACTCAGCGACGGGTTATCGAGCCCCAACTCAGCGAAAGGCGTGCCCTTCTCGCGCAGCAAAGAGCGCGTGGTAATACCCATGCGCTCGATCAGCCACATAAGCATCGACCGCGACGGAGGAGTCTTCAGATAGTCGATCACATGCGGTTCGATTCCAGCATTGCGGATCATCGCCAGCGTGTTGCGGGAGGTGCCGCAATCGGGATTGTGGTAGATTATGATATCGGCCGGCATCAGGCTGCGTCCCCGCGACGGCTGCTCGCGCCTTCGCCATGCCCGATCTCACGGACACGGGCCCGCAAAGCCATGGCGTCGAGCCTGTCGAAGGGCAACGCCGCGAAGAGCTTGATGCGGTTCTCAAGATAGCGCAGCGCTGTCACGAACGCGCGCTCCCGCTCGATCTGCGAACCCTGGACGTGGCTTGGATCCTCGATCCCCCAATGGGCGGTGACAGGATGACCCGGCCAGATCGGGCAGACCTCGCCCGCCGCGTCGT
>JARYGU010000097.1:0-642 GCA_033795365.1 Shinella sp. | reverse complement strand
AACGCGCGTGGTGCGGCTCGCGGAGAAGCTACCTTCAGGTCCCGCGGCCTGGGACGGCTGGGCGGGACGCGCACACGGATCAAGAAGGCGTTGCGCGCTGGGCGTCCCGCAGGGCATGCGGGACACGTGCCACGCCGCCGCAGGCGGGCACGGCTCACGGGGACCGGGTCGGTCAGGAGCCTTTGCGGCCGCTACGGCGCGGGCGGGAGGCGCCGCGCTTGGCACTGCCGGATTCGACCGGCAGTGTGCCTTTGCAGTCCGGGTAGCGGCTGCATGACCAGAACGGGCCGCTCTTGCCGCTGCGCTGGCGCGTGGGTGCGCCGCACTGCGGGCACGCCAGCCCTTGGGGAACCTTGATGGACAGGGACGTGCTGCCGTACTGCGCGATCAATTGCGAAATCCATGCGGCCTGCTTGCCGATGAACACGTCCAGCGTGAGCTGACCGGCTTCGATCATGTCGAGCGCCTGTTCCCAGACGGCGGTGGTGCCGGGGTCGGCAATCGCCGCGGGCACGGCGTCTATCAGCGTGAGCGCCGCATCCGATGCGCGGATGGAGCGTCCCTTCTTCACGATGTAGCCGCGGGCGATCAGCCCGCTGATGATGTTGGCCCGCGTCGCCTCGGTGCCGATGCCCGTCGTGT
>JARYGU010000096.1:0-657 GCA_033795365.1 Shinella sp. | reverse complement strand
AGGCCGATGATGCCGCATGGCAATCATCGCCATTCACAGTCTGCTCAAAAGGAAGGTTGATGAATACGAACGTCCATTCCCGCGCCATCTCCACGCGGGGAATTTCGCGTCGCGCGTTGTTGCGCGCGGCAGGCGCTGCGGGTCTTGCCGCGCCGCTGGGCATGCTGGGCTCGCGCGTGCTGGCAGCCGACGCCTCGCCGCGCACTTTCAAGATCGCATGGAGCCAGACCGCGGTCTGCCAGTCGCCCGTGTCCGTGGCGTTGGAGCGCGGCTTCTTCGACAAATACAACCTGAAGGTCGAACGCATCAACTTCAGCGGTTCCACCGATCAGCTGCTGGAGGCAATCGCCACTGGCCACGCCGATGGCGGCATCGGCATGGCGCTGCGCTGGCTGAAGCCGCTGGAACAGGGCTTTGATGTGAAGCTGGCCGTGGGCACGCATGGCGGCTGCATGCGCCTGCTGACTGCGGCGGATTCGCCAATCAAAAGCGTCAACGACTTGAAAGGACGCCGCGTGGCCGTGTCTGACCAGGCCAGCCCGGTAAAGAACTTCTTCGCGATCCGCGTGGCGCAGCTGGGCATCGATCCGGAATCGGTGGACTGGCGCCAGTATCCCCAGGACCTGTTCGGCGAGGTCCTGCGCAAAGGCGAGGTCG
>JARYGU010000095.1:0-658 GCA_033795365.1 Shinella sp. | reverse complement strand
GTGTCCGCCCGCTGACCGTCGAAGCGGCGTCTGACATAGGGTTCGACCTGCACCTTGGCGCCCTCGTCGGGCACTTCGGTCACGAGCGTGCGATCGAGCACCGCGAACTCGGAAGGCTTGAGCTTGACGACGATGGCATCGTCGGTCGCGGCGACCACCTCGCCGTCGAAGGGTTGCGGGTCGATGGCAAAGCCCAGCGTTGAGGACAGCGGATGATCATCGAACACCCGGTACTTGAACGACCGCACGTTGCGGGGCCCATGGGGAAACTCCTTGAGGAAAAACAAGGGATTCCCCGCCCGCAAGGGAGAGGTCCCTTGTGGGTGGCGTGGATGGACGCGGTAGGTCCGTAGGAAGAAACGACCAGCACGGTTTCCCGCGCTTGCAGCCTCGAAGGTCTCGACTGCCTGGGCATGTGCCGGCAACGCCGACGAACATGGGGCAAGCATGGCCCTGGGGCGGTCTGCCTGCCCGCAGGAAACGGCACCGCACCACAACCGTTTTCCTGTGCTGCGGGCAAGAAAAAGCCCCTCGAAAGGGGCTGGAGGAATCAGGCTTGGTACACGAAGTAGTGCTCGCGCTGACGCGGAAAGAACACGTGTTTCCACGTGTCGCCGCTTGTGTTGCCACCGTCGAAGACGACCATTTCGTAGTCGTC
>JARYGU010000094.1:0-660 GCA_033795365.1 Shinella sp. | reverse complement strand
AATGGCAGCGCGACGCGACTCGCCACCTTGCGACCGGCAGGACCGGCGAAGCGATCCGGGCCTATGCCGATCGCGGCATGGTCCACGCGGCCGAGACGCGCGAGCAGGCGCGCGGTGATCTTGTCGAGCGGTGGGACCGCGAGCGCATCGCCGCGCCGGATCAAACCCGGATCATCCTCACCCATACCAATGACGAGGTGCGCGAACTCAACGAGGCGGCCCGCGACCGGATGCGCGATGCGGGCCAACTCGGGGACGATGCGCGCGTGAAAACCGAGCGCGGCAACCGCGCCTTCGCGACCGGCGACCGCATGATGTTCCTCAAGAACGAGCGCAGCCTTGAGGTCAAGAACGGCACGCTCGGCACCATCGAACAGGTGAACCAGCAGAGCATGACCGTCCGCACCGATGACGGGCGCTCCGTGTCGTTCGACACCAAGGACTATGCCCATGTGGATCATGGCTATGCGGCTACGATCCACAAGGCGCAGGGCATGACCGTGGACAGGGGGCACTTGCTGGCAACCCCCGGCATGGATCGCCACGGCTCCTATGTCGGAATGTCCCGCCACCGGGACGGTGTGCAGCTTCACTATGGCCGGGACGACTTCAATGACGAGTCCCGACTTGTCCGCACCCTGTCCCGCGAACGCACCAAGG
>JARYGU010000093.1:263-668 GCA_033795365.1 Shinella sp. | reverse complement strand
CACCCATCCAGCGCCTCGCAGATGAGGTCTCGGGATGGTTCGTTCCGGTCGTCATTGTGGTTGCGCTCGTCGCCTTTGCCGCCTGGATGATCTATGGGCCTGAGCCTCGCTTCGCCCACGGCCTGGTGGCAGCCGTCGCCGTTCTTATCATTGCCTGCCCCTGTGCCCTGGGGCTTGCGACACCTATGTCGATCATGGTCGGTGTCGGTCGGGGAGCTAGTCTCGGCGTACTGATCAAGAACGCGGAGGCACTGGAGCGCTTCGAAAAGGTCGACACGCTCGTGGTCGACAAGACCGGAACCCTGACAGAGGGACGGCCCAAGGTCACGGCCATTGCACCAGCGGAAGGCATCTCCGAAGACGAGCTGCTGCGGCTGGCCGCCACGGTCGAACGCTCAAGCGAAC
>JARYGU010000093.1:0-253 GCA_033795365.1 Shinella sp. | reverse complement strand
TCCGCTGGCGCTCGCGATTGTCAATGCGGCAGGTGAGCGTAGCATCGCCCTGGGAGATGCCATCGATTTCGACAGCCCTGTGGGCAAGGGAGTGACGGGGACGGTCGATGGAAAGCGGCTGATCCTCGGCAGTCACCGCATCATGGGGGAAGAGGGTGTCGACGTCAGCGCCATGACCGCGAAGGCGGAAGAGCTGCGCAACGAAGGCGCTACCGTCATATTCACCGCCATCGATGGCAGGCTGGCCGGTCTG
>JARYGU010000092.1:0-670 GCA_033795365.1 Shinella sp. | reverse complement strand
GCAATACGCCCGCCAGCACTCCGAGCGAGAGATCATGCGTCGCGACCACCACGACGACGGTCGTCACCATCACGATCGAGGATGTCGCGGGATGATGGCGCAGATTGGGAATGGAATTCCAGCTGAACGTGCCGATCGACACCATGATCATCACCGCGACCAGCGCTGGCATGGGTATGCGTCCCACGAACGATCCCAGCACGGCCAGCAGGAACAGGAGGAAAGCGCCCGCCACGAAGGTTGAGAGGCGCCCGCGCCCACCGGAAGTCACGTTGATGACCGATTGGCCGATCATGGCGCAGCCGCCCATCCCGCCGAAAAACGCCGCGACGATGTTCGCAGTACCCTGTCCGGCGCATTCCTGCTTCTTGTCGCTATCCGTGTCGGTCATGTCATCGACGATCTGCGCCGTCAGCAGGGATTCCAGCAAGCCGACGGCGGCCATGGTCAGCGAGTAGGGCAGGATGATCCGCAACGTCTCTATCGAGAGCGGCACGTTTGGCAGCGCCAGGCTCGGCAGGCCTTCCGGCAGTTTGCCCATGTCACCAACCGTGTTCACCGGCAGGCCGAGCCCGATGCTGACTGCGGAGAGCACGAGGATCGCGACCAGCGGCGAGGGTACGGCCTTGGTGATGCGTGGAAAGAGATAGATGATGGCCAGGCCTCCGGC
>JARYGU010000091.1:0-680 GCA_033795365.1 Shinella sp. | reverse complement strand
GCCGCCGAGCTGCTGATCGACCGTGGCGAACGTGCTGCGATCGTCAATGGCGAGATGGGCTGCGGCAAGACGACCGTCGGCATTGCCACGGCCGCCGTGCTCAACGCCGAAGGCTATCGCCGCACTCTGGTGCTGTCGCCGCCCCACCTGGTTTACAAGTGGCGGCGCGAGATCCAGGAGACGGTGGCCGGTGCCAAGGTGTGGGTACTCAACGGGCCGGATACGCTCGTCAAGCTCATCAAGCTGCGCGAGCAGTTGGGCGTGCAGCCCACGGGCCAGGAGTTCTTCGTCCTGGGGCGCGTCAGGATGCGGATGGGCTTTCACTGGAAGCCTGTCTTCACCACGCGGCGCACCCGCCACGGCGACGTGGCGGCCTGCCCGGACTGCGGCACGGTCATCACCGACCTCGACGGCGAGCCGGTCAACCCGATCGCGCTCCAAGCCGAGGAGTGCCGCAGGAAGTGCGGCCACTGCGCCGCGCCCCTGTGGACACTGATCCGCCCGCGCAGTCTGTCCGGCAGCGACCAGTCCTCGGCCGTGCTCAAAGCCTTAAAGCGCATACCGACCATCGGAGAGGTCACCGCGCAGAAGCTGATGCAGAAGTTCGGTGACGGGTTCCTGGCGTCGATGCTCGGCGACAACATCCATGAGTTCATCAACCTCATGGATGGCAACGGCGA
>JARYGU010000090.1:0-681 GCA_033795365.1 Shinella sp. | reverse complement strand
ACTTGGCCTGTGGCCCGCCGCGCGCGGGGCCATCCGCCTAGACGGCGCGACGCTCGATCAATGGCGGCCCGATACGCTAGGCGAATCCATCGGTTACCTGCCCCAGTCCGTCGAACTCCTGTCGGGCAGCGTGGCGCAGAACATCGCGCGCTTCGATCCCGATCTCAGTTCGGAAAAGGTCATCGCGGCGGCGAAGGCGGCAGGCGTGCATGAGATGATCGTCGCCCTGCCGCAGGGCTATGAAACGCAGGCCGGGCAGGACGGGCGCAATCTGTCCGGCGGCCAGCAGCAGCGGATAGCCCTGGCGCGCGCCCTTTACGGCGATCCGTTCTTGGTCCTGCTCGACGAGCCAAACTCCAATCTCGATGCGGAGGGCGACGCCGCCCTGTCCCGCGCGATCAAGTTCATCCGCGCGCGCGGCGGCATAGCCATTCTGATCGCGCACCGTCCGTCGGCGCTCGCCCATATCGGCCATGTCCTCCATCTACAGGACGGGCGGATGCAGGCGTTCGGGCCCCGCGACGAAATCCTACGACAGCTGACCGCCATCGCCGCGCCGGTTGGTGACGGCAACAAGGGCAGCCAAGCCCCCGGCGGCAAGCCGGTTTCAGAGGCCGCATGATCATGACGAGCAACACTCCCATCCTTTCCCCCTCCTTCCACAACCGCTTTGGCGAGATC
>JARYGU010000008.1:166097-234585 GCA_033795365.1 Shinella sp. | reverse complement strand
TAACATATAGCAAAACCGCTTCTAGCGGTTCAAGCGCAGCGTTACAAACCTCCACCTCTGGTGGAGGTCATGACTTTGTTTGCTTGGAAAGGGTGGGCCATGGTGGCGCAGAAGGGCAGGGATCTCCTCCTCAAGGTGGAGGACGGCGGGACTTATGTGACGGTCGCGGGGCTGAGGACGAAGCGGCTTTCCTTCAATGCGGAGCTCGTCGACGTGACCGATGCGGAATCGGCCGGACGCTGGCGCGAGCTCCTCGGCGGGGCCGGCGTGCAGCGCGCGTCGCTTTCGGGAAGCGGCATCTTCAAGGACCAGGGCTCGGACGCGCTGGTGCGCGGGGCCTTCTTCAATGGCGCCGTGCTCGGCTGGCAGGTGGTCATCCCGGATTTCGGCACGGTCGCCGGCCCGTTTCAGATCGCCGCGCTCGAATATTCCGGCGCTCACGACGGCGAGGTGCTGTTCGAGCTGTCGCTGGAATCGGCCGGCGCGCTTTCCTTCGGGGCGCTCTGATGGGCGCGCGGGCCAACCGCCGGCGCGGCGAGATCGAGGCCATGCTCGACGGCGAGCTGCGGGTGCTTTGCCTGACGCTCGCATCGCTGGCGGAGCTGGAAACGGCCTTTGCGGTCGACGACCTTGCGGGGCTTGCCGGCCGGTTTTCCTCCGGCCGGCTGAAGGCGGACGACATGATCCGCATCGTCGGCGCCGGACTTCGCGGCGGCGGCAACCTTTTCTCCGACGAGGAGGTCGGCACCATGACGGCCGAAGGCGGGCTCGCGGGTTTTGCGCGCATCGTGGCGGAGCTCCTGTCGGCGACGTTTGCGCAAGGGGAGCAAGCGGAAAACCCTACGCAGCCGCAGCAGGCGGAATGACGGCGCAGCCGCGGCCCTTCCCCTGGGAGGGCGCGCTTCACGCCGGGCTCTGCCTGATGCGGCTTGACCCGAAGACGTTCTGGGCGATGACGCCGCGCGAGCTTCATGCCGCGCTCGGCGGGCTGAAACCGCGTCCGCTCACGCCCGACAGGGCCGGGCTCGAGGCGCTGATGCGGGTTTTTCCGGACGGATAGGGGGCGAGGGCGGGCCTATCGCATATGAGCTGGCCTACCGGCTTGTTTCCTCTTCTCCCCAGCGGGGAGAAGTGCCGAGCCTATGCGAGGCGATGAGGGGGGCTTGCCGCAAACTCGGCGTATGCCGCGTCCCCCTCATCCGGCGCTACGCGCCACCTTCTCCCCGGTGGGCCGGCTGGGCGGCATTTGACAGGTTTGGAAGCGGGAGATGCATTGATGGCGGAGAATGAAGAGACCATCGCGGATGCCAACGCGTTGCGTGACGTGTTCGAAGACCTGGAGGCGCGTTCGCGCTCCTTCGGCGCGGCGCTGACGGGCGCGCTGCGTTCGGCGACGGCGGACGGCAAGGGGCTCGACGACGTCCTGAAGGGACTGGCGCTGAGGATGAGCGACATCGCGCTTTCCGCGGGGCTGAGGCCGCTGCAGGGGCTGATCGGGACGGGCGTTTCCAACGTGATCGGCGGCATCACTCCCTTCGCCAAGGGCGGCGTCGTTTCCGCGCCGACCTATTTCGGCACGGGGTCGGGGCTCGGCGTGATGGGCGAGGCGGGGGCGGAGGCGATCCTGCCGCTGAAGCGCGGGCCGGACGGCTCGCTGGGCGTTGCGGCGGGCGGCGGCGCGGGCACGCAGGTGGTCTTCAACGTCAACGCCACCGATGCCGCAAGCTTCCGCCGCTCGGAAGGGCAGATCGCGGCGATGCTGACGCGCGCCGTCGGGCGCGGGCAGCGGAGTTTGTGAGGGCGAGCCGTTCGGATGGGAGATCCCTCATCCGCCTGCCGGCACCTTCTCCCCGCGGGCGGGGAGAAGGGATGCGTGGAGCGGTCTTTCGGAAGGAAACGGAGCAGCTTTGCCAGGACGGTGCGGATCGGCGGACGGTCCGACGGGAGTTTTGCGATGACGAACGGTTTTCATGAGGTGCGGTTTCCGCTGCGGGTGGCGCTCGGGACGAGCGGCGGGCCGGTGCGGCGGACGGATATCGTCGGCCTTTCCAACGGCCGGGAGAACCGCAACCGGCGCTGGCGCGACGCCAGGCGGCGCTACGATGCCGGGTCGGGCATACGCTCGCTTGCCGATCTCTATGCGGTGCTCTCCTTCTTCGAGGCGCGCGCCGGCCAGTTTTACGGATTCCGCTTCCGCGATCCGGTGGACTTCAAATCCTGCGGGCCGGGGGCGACGATCGACGCCTCCGACCAGCGGATCGGCACGGGTGACGGTGCGAACCGGGCGTTTCAGCTCGTCAAGCGCTACGGCGATGCGGGCGGGGAGACGGTGCGCAGCATCGCAAAGCCGGTGGCGGGCACCGTGATCGTGGCGGTCGCGGGCGAGCGAGCGCCGCCGGCGCACTATACGGTCGATCATGCGACCGGCACGGTGACTTTCGCCGCCGGCGCGATACCGGGTGCCGGCGCGGCGGTGACGGCGGGCTACGAGTTCGACGTGCCGGTGCGCTTCGACACGGACCGGATCGACATCGACCTCGCCCAGTTCGAAGCGGGGCGCATTCCGACGATTCCGCTTCTGGAGATCATGCCATGAGAAGGATACCGGAGGGGCTGGCGGTCCATCTGAGACGCGACGTCACGACCGTATGCCATGCCTGGCGGGTGACGCGCCGCGACGGGACGGTGCTAGGCTTCACCGAGCACGACCGCGATCTAGAATTCGCCGATAGCTTGTTCCAGGCAGCAAGCGGCTTTCGCGCCAGCGACACCGAGGCGGCGGCCGGGCTTTCGGCCGAAGCGGGCGAGGTGACGGGCGGCTTCAGCGCCGAGGCGGTCCGCGAGACGGACCTTGCCGCGGGGCGCTACGACGGCGCGAAGGTTGAGGTGTTCCTCGTCAACTGGCAGGCGCCCGGCGAGCACATGCTGCTCAACACCGGCGAGATCGGCGAGGTGACGCGGGCGGGCGGAGCCTTCCGCGCCGAGCTCAGGCGGCTGACGCATGCGCTCGACCAGGTGAAGGGGCGGATATACGGGCACCGCTGCGACGCCGTTCTCGGCGACGGGCGATGCCGGGCCGACCTTTCGCATGGCTTTCGCGCCGAAGGCGCCGTGACGACGGTGGCGGACGAACTGCGGCTGAGCGTCTCGGGGCTGGAGACGTTTCCTGAGCGGTTTTTCCGCTACGGCGTGCTGACCTTTACCAGCGGCATCCACGAGGGGCTGACGGCCGACATCGAGGATCATCGGACGAGCGGCGGGCAAACGGAACTGACGCTCTGGCTGCCCTTGCCGTTCATGGCGGAGGCGGGGGATCGGTTCTCCATCGTCGCTGGCTGCGACAAGAGTTTCGGAACTTGTCGGGAAAAATTCGGCAACGGTCTGAATTTCCAAGGTTTTCCGCATATGCCCGGGAGCGATTTCACTTATGGCTATGCGGACCGCGATACGGTGCATGACGGGCGGGTGCTTTATGAGTGACGGGACCGGCCGGTTCGATCCCGGGAATGAGCAGCGCGGAGGTTCGCCGGCGGCCGGGCAGGAAGATGAGGGGCGGCCGGAGGTCGTCGCGATCGCGCGGGAGTGGATCGGGACGCCCTATCGCCATCAGGCAAGCCGCAAGGGGGTGGGCTGCGACTGCCTCGGACTGATCCGGGGCGTCTGGCGCGAGCTCTACGGCGCCGAGCCGGAGCGGCCCGGCGCCTATCAGCCGGACTGGGCGGAGCGCGGCGGCGCGGAGCGGCTGATCGAGGCGGCAACGCGGCATTTCGGCGAACCGGTTGCGACGGAGACGATGCGGCCGGGGGACGTGCTGGTCTTCCGCTGGCGATCGGGGTGCGCGGCCAAGCATGCCGGCATCCTGAGCGCGCCAGACCGCTTCATTCATGCCTATGAGCAGGCGGCGGTGGTCGAATCCCCGCTTATTGCCGGCTGGCGGCGCCGGACCGCCGCCGTCTTCCGCTTTCCCGAAAGTCTCTGACCATGGCGACACTTCTTCTTCAGGCTGCCGGGGCTGCGCTCGGCGGCGTCTTCGGTCCCGTCGGCGCGATCATCGGGCGGGCGGCGGGCGCGCTCGCAGGCTCGGTGGTCGACCGCTCGATCATCAGCGGCATGACGACGATAACAGGCGCGCGGCTGCAGGATGCGCGCATTCCGGGCGCCGAGGAGGGCACGGCGATCAGCCGCGTCTACGGGACGGCGCGCGTCGGCGGTACGCTGATCTGGGCGACGCGCTTCGAGGAGGAGGTGACGGTGGAGCGTTCCGGCGGCAAGGCGACCGGGCCGCGCGTCGAGACCTTCAGCTATTTCGGCAATATCGCGGTCGGCATATGCGAAGGGCCGATCGCCGGCGTCAGGCGCGTATGGGCGGACGGGCGGGAGCTCGATCTGACCGGGATCGAGATGCGGGTGCATCGCGGCGAGGCGGACCAGCCGGCGGACCCGCTGATCGAGGCGAAGCAGGGGGTCGGCAACGCACCGGCCTATCGCGGGCTTGCCTATGCGGTGTTCGAGCGGCTGCCGCTCGACCGTTTCGGCAACCGCATCCCGGTTCTGCAATTCGAGGTGATGCGTCCGGTCGGCGCGCTCGAAAGCCGCATCAGGGCCGTGACGATCATTCCGGGAGCAAGCGAGCACGGCTACGATCCGCGGCGCGTGACGGAAAAGACGGGCGACGGATCGGGCCGCAACATCAACCGCAACACGGCGACGGCGGCGAGCGACTGGGAGGCCTCAATCGACGAGCTGCAGGCGCTCTGCCCCAACCTGAAACGGGTTGGCCTCGTCGTCTCCTGGTTCGGGACGGATCTGAGGGCCGGCCACTGCCGCATCGTGCCGGGCGTGGAGGTTTCCTCGCGCCGCGACGAGAGCCGCCCCTGGAGAGTGAGCGGGATTTCGCGCGGGCAGGCCCGCCGCGTGAGCGCGAGCGGCGGCGGCCCCGCCTATGGCGGCACGCCTTCCGACGCCAGCGTGGTCGCGGCCATCGCCGACCTGAAGGCGAGGGGGATGGAGGTCTTCCTCTACCCCTTCGTCATGATGGACGTGCCGGCGGACAACGGATTGCCCGATCCCTATGGAGGCGTCCGGCAGGCGGCCTATCCCTGGCGCGGCAGGATCACCTGCCATCCGGCGGCAGGCCGGCCCGGAAGCGCGGACGGGACGGCGCTCGCGCGCATGCAGGTCCAGGCCTTCGCCGGCGCCGCGCAGCAAGGCGACTTCGACATTTCCGGCACGTCCGTCGCCGGACCTTCCGGCGAGGAGGGATACCGGCGCATGGTGCTGCACTATGCGCTGCTCGCGAAGGCGGCGGGCGGCGTCGACGGCTTCATCATCGGCTCGGAGATGCGCGGGCTGACTTCCGTGCGCGACGAAAACGGGGCGTTTCCCTTCGTCGCCGCGCTCTGCGACCTCGCGCGGGACGCGCGCGCCATCCTCGGGGCAGAGACGAAGCTCACCTATGCGGCGGACTGGAGCGAATATTTCGGCCGCCAGCCGCCGGACGGCAGCGGCGAGGTGCATTTCAACCTCGATCCGCTCTGGGCGCTGCCGGAAATCGACGCCGTCGGCATCGACAACTACATGCCGCTCGCCGACTGGCGCGATACGGACACGCTGAACGGCAATCCGGACGGATTCGGCCATGCGGAGGACCGCGACGCGATGCGCGCCATGGTGACGGGCGGCGAGGGCTTCGACTGGTATTATGCGAGCGCGGCGGACCGGGCGGCAAGGCTTCGGACGCCGATCACCGACGGGCTTGCGGGCAAGCCCTGGGTCTATCGCTACAAGGACCTTCAGGGCTGGTGGTCGAACCGGCATTACGAGCGCAGCGCGGCCGGAGAGGCGCAGGAGCCGACGGCCTGGATGCCGCGCTCGAAGCCGATCTGGTTCACCGAGCTCGGATGCCCGGCGGTCGACAAGGGCGCGAACCAGCCGAACGTCTTCGTCGATCCGAAAAGCGCGGAGAACGCGCTGCCCTACCATTCCGGCGGCGGACGCGCCGACGCGATGCAGCGGCGTTTCCTCGACGCCCATCACGGCTGGTGGCAGGACGGGGACGCGCCGGCGGGCATGGTCGATCCCGCCCACATCTTTCTCTGGACCTGGGACGCGCGGCCCTATCCGGCCTTTCCCGAAAACCGCGCGCTCTGGTCCGACGGCGGCAACTGGCAGCGCGGGCACTGGCTGAACGGCCGGCTCGGCGCGGGAACGGCGGCCGACGTGATCGCGGCGATCCTGAAGGATCACGGTTTTCGGGATTTCGACGTCTCCGGCGTCGGCGGCGACCTTTCCGGCTTCGTCAAGGCCGAGCAGGGATCGGCGCGCAGCCTGCTGGAGCCGCTGATGGCGGCGCTGCAGGTCGACGCCGTCGAGGAGGGTGGAACGCTCGTCTTCCGCTCGCGCATGCGCGCGGCGCGTCCTGCCGCCGAGATCGCGGTGCTCGCGGAACGGGCGGAGGAGGCGGCCTTCGAGGAAACGCGCGGCCATGCCAGCGAACTTGCGGGCGAAGCCGTGCTCGACCATTTCTCCGACACCGGCGATTACGCGCGCCGGAGCGCACGTTCGAGACGCATGGCGCCGGAGAACGACCGGGTCCTGAGACTGTCCCTGCCGGGCGTCCTGCACGAGGGCGCGGCAAGCGCGGCGAGCGAAGCGGCGCTGAGGGATCATCGCATGGGGCAGAGGCGGCTATCCTTCCGCCTGCCGCCGAACGACATCGCGCTTGGGCCGGGAGACGCGGTGCGCCTCGCCGGCGGGCCGGAAGGCCGCTTCCTGGTGACGCGGATCCTCGACGGCGACGTGAGGGAGGTGGAGGCGCGCGGTTTCGCCGGGGGCGAGGCGGCGGGACCGCAGCCGGAAAGCGCGGAGCGGCTGCCTGCCTCCGGCGGGGCCGCTGAAGCTTTCATGCCCGACCTCCATTTCATGGACCTGCCCTCATTCGAGGCGGGAGCGGCGGAGGATTTCGCGCGCGTCGCAGCCCACGCAAGGCCCTGGCGGCCGATCGTGCTTTCCTCCTCATCGGGAACGGAGGGATACCGGATCCGCCTGAGGCTCGACAGGCCGGCAAGGACGGGACGGCTCGCCGAGCCGCTTTTGCCGGGCGTGTCAGGCCGTTTCGACCAGGCCAATGCCTTGGTGGCGGACCTCTTTTACGGCGGCTTTTCTTCCGTCGACCGGCTGGCCGTCCTGGACGGGACGAATCGCCTGGCGGTCGCCGGCGCGGACGGCGGCTGGGAAATCCTGAGCTTTCTCGAGGCCGAGGAGATTTCGGCCGGGCGCTGGCGCCTGACGGGCCTTCTTCGCGGGCTGGCGGGCAGCGAGGATACGATGGCGGCAGGACATCCGGCGGGCGCGGCCGTCGTCGCGCTCGATGCGGCGGCCCGGCCGCTCGGCCTTGCCGGCGATGCGGCGGGACGGGCGGCGAACTGGATCGCCGAGCCGGTCGGCGTCGCCGGCGCGCTCGCCGGACCCGTGCGCTTTGCCGGAGGGCTTCGCGCGCTGACGCCGCTCTCCCCTGTCCATCTCGATGCGCGGCGGCTCGAAGGCGGGGATATCCGTTTCCGCTGGGTGCGGCGCGGCCGCATCAATGCGGACGGCTGGCTTGCCGCCGACATCCCGCTCGACGAGGCGGCGGAAGGCTACCGGCTGGAGATCCTGTCCGGCGAGACGGTCATGCGCGCGGTCGAGACGGTTGAGGCGCAATACGACTATGCGGCAGCCGACGAGCTTGCCGATTTCGGCGAGCTCCGCACGTCGATCGGTTTCCGCGTCCGCCAGAAGGGAACATTCGTGCCGCTCGGCATCGCGGCACAGGCACTTGCAACGCTCTGATCTTGAAAGGAGAGGGATGATGGAAGACGGAAAGGCGTGGTACCGGTCAAGGACGATATGGGGTGCGCTGGTGGCGGTTTTCGCTTCCTGCGCGAATTTGGCGGGCGTGGAAATCAGCGGCGCGGAGCAGGCCGGGCTCGCCGACGACATCGCCGCCTTGGTGGCGGCTCTCGGCGGCATTCTCGCGATCGTCGGACGGATCGGCGCACGGCGCACCCTTCGGTGAACCCGCCGGACGCGGCGGCGCAAGGCTACCGCAAGGCGGAGCAGGATGCTACGGCATTCGGCCGGCCGGACCGACCGGCCGCTCACCGCTCGTACAAAGCGCAAAAACAGCCCACATTCATTTGCCATTCAGCGAGGATCGGGTAATTCTTCGGGTCAAGTTGATCCGCCTATTGAAAGTGTGCACATGGCTTCGCCACTCATCATAACCGCCGTCGCAGCGGGCATGGCTCTGTCCGCTCCCGTTTCGACGGATCGGGTTCCGGACGTGCTGCTCGTTGCCGATGACTGCAGCGCCGCCGCCCGCCAGGTCGTTGCCGAGACGGGGGGCGAGCTGCTTTCCGCGCAGCCGAAGAACGGCGTCTGCGTCGTCACCGTGCTGGTGCCCGGCAAGGGCAATGCGCGTCCGCGCAAGATGACGGTTCGGGTGCCGATGTAGGGCCGCGAACGGCCCGCCCGGCGGGCCTTCGCGGGAATGGGGCAAGGCAAGATACGATATGCGAATCCTGGTAGTCGAAGACGACGTCAACCTGAACCGGCAACTGGCCGATGCGCTGAAGGAGGCCGGCTATGTCGTCGACCAGGCCTTCGACGGGGAAGAAGGGCACTATCTCGGCGACGGCGAGCCCTATGATGCGATCATTCTCGACATCGGCCTGCCGGAGATGGACGGCATCACGGTGCTGGAGAAATGGCGGGGCGACGGCAAGACGATGCCGGTCCTGATCCTGACGGCACGCGACCGCTGGAGCGACAAGGTCGCCGGCATCGACGCCGGAGCCGACGACTATGTCGCAAAGCCCTTCCATGTCGAGGAGGTGCTCGCCCGTATCCGCGCGCTGATCCGCCGGGCGGCCGGACATGCCAGCTCGGAGATCGTCTGCGGGCCGGTGCGGCTCGACACGAAGGGCTCGAAGGCGATGGTCAACGGCGTGCAGCTCAAGCTGACTTCGCACGAATACCGGCTGCTTTCCTACCTGATGCACCATATGGGCCAGGTGGTTTCGCGCACGGAACTGGTGGAGCATATGTACGATCAGGATTTCGACCGCGATTCCAACACGATCGAAGTCTTCGTCGGACGGCTGCGCAAGAAGATCGGCGTCGATCTGATCGAGACGGTGCGCGGTCTCGGCTACCGCATGCAAGCCCCCTCCGATGGCAGATAAAGGCAAGAGCCCCCGCTCCCTTACATTCCGCGTGCTGCTTCTCGCCACGCTCTGGTCGGTGGTGGCGCTGCTGGTCATCGCGGTGGTGATATCGACGCTCTACCGCCAGAGCGCGGAGAAAAGCTTTCGCGATCTCCTGCGCGCGCAGCTCTACAACGTCATCAACACGGTGTCGGCCTCGGCCGAGGATACCGTCACGCTTTCCGGCACGCCCCAGCTCGGAGACCTGCGCTTTTCGCAGCCCCAGACCGGCTGGTACTGGATCGTCGAGCCGATCGGCGACAATTTCCAGACGCAGCCGCTTTCCTCCAGCTCCCTCGGCTCCGGCAGCGTTCCCATCCCGAGCACGGACGCCATTCCCTTCGATACGCGCTACGAGCGCTACTACACCACCCGCGACAGCTTCGGCAACGACGTCGAGGTGGTGGAGACCGAGGTGGTGCTCGACGAGGAGGGACGCACCGCGCGCTTCCGCGTCGTCGGCAATCGCAACGTGCTGGAAGACGACATCAACGATTTCTCCCGCAGCCTCTTCCTCGCCCTGATGGGCTTCGGCGTCGGCAGTCTTTCGCTGAACGCGGTGGCGATCCTGATCGGCCTCAAGCCGCTGGACCATGCCCGTCAGGCGCTGGAAAAGATCCGCGCCGGAGACAGCGAGAGGCTCGCCGGCGATTTCCCGAGGGAAATCCAGCCCCTGGCGAGCGAAGTCAACGCACTGATCGACAGCAACCGGCGCATCATCGAGCGGGCGCGCATGCAGGTGGGCAATCTCGCCCATTCGCTGAAGACGCCGATCGCGGTGCTTCTGAACGAATCGCGCGTCCTCGAAGCGCCGCATGGAGAGCTCGTAAAGACGCAGGCCGAGGCGATGCAGGGGCAGGTGCAATCCTATCTCAACCGCGCCCGCATCGCCGCGCAGCGTGAATCCGTGCTGGCGCGCACCGACGCGCTGCCGACGCTCGAACGGCTGGTGCGCGTGATGCGGCGCCTCAATCCCGACAAGCATTTTCCCCTGACGGTGGAACCGGCCGATCTGATGCTGGCGATGGAGCAGCAGGATCTCGAGGAGATCGTGGGCAACCTGCTCGACAACGCGGCGCGCTATGCGGAGGACACCATCGCGATAAGAGCGCGCCTGGCTTCTCCCGACGCTGCCGGCAGCGATGCGGGGCGGCGCAACTGGGTGGTCGTCGAGGTGGAGGACGACGGGCCGGGACTCGATCCCGACGAGATCCGCGAGGCGATGAAGCGCGGCAAGAGGCTGGACGAGAGCAAGCCCGGAACCGGGCTCGGCCTTTCGATCGTCAGCGAGATCGCCTCCGAATACCAGGGGACGTTCCGGCTGTCGCGCGGTTCGACCGGCGGATTGCTCGCAACCATCGTGCTGCCGGCGGTGACAAAGGATGTTGCCTGAGGGAGCGGACAATGCAAAAAGGAAAAGCCCCTGTGATGTCTTTGGTTGCACAGCGAAAAACAAGCCTAGCGAGACGGTCCGCCGGATGAAGACGAATTTCCGCAATGCCTTTTTCCCGTTTCTGGTCCTGACGGTGCTTTCCGGCTGCGGGACGAATTCGGGCAGCAAGCCGCAAACCTCCGGGAGCGGGCTTTTCTCCTCCGGTTCCGAGCCCGCAGGCGCCGGGCGCTACATCTCCTCGCTGCAGGGCGGGCTCATCAGCCGCAACACCGCCGCTTCCCTTTCCTCCGCCGACCGGCAGCGCGCGCTCGAGGCCGAATACCGGGCCCTGGAAGCCGCTCCCGGCGGGCAGCCCGTCGTCTGGGAAGGGCGCGGCGTCAAGGGTTCGGTGGTCGCCGCCGCACCCTACCAGGTCGGTTCGCAGAATTGCCGCCAATACAGCCATACCGTGACGGCCGGCAGCCGCGAGACCGTGAGCCGGGGCGCCGCCTGCCGCAACGACGACGGCACCTGGACGCCGCTGAGCTGACCGAACCCGCCGGACGGCTTGCGGCGAAACGCCTCAAATTTCCGTCAGTGGCGGTTTTGGAATTGGAAAAGTCATGCCGTTCCAGTATTTAGACGCGCATGCTTTTCTGGGTATCCGTTGCTTTCCTCACGGCTGCTGTCGCAGCCGTTCTGCTTCTGCCACTGCTGCGCAGCCCGAAGGCGCCGGCGGGAGGGGCGAGTCACGATGCCGAGGTCTACCGTGACCAGCTGGAAGAGCTGAAGCGTGACGAGGCGAACGGATTGATCCGGCCGGAAGAGGCGGAACTCGCGCGTGCGGAAGTGGCGCGGCGGCTGATCGCGGCCAAGGCCGAAGAGGCGAAATCCCCAGGCTCCGCTGCCGCCGGACGCGGCCGCAATGCCATCGCGCAGGCCTTCGTGATCGTCCTGCTGCCCGCCATGGGGCTCTGTCTTTACGTCATGACCGGCAGCCCGGGACTTCCGGGCCAGCCGCTTGCGGCGCGCCTTGCCGATCCCGGCGACGACGTCAACATCCTGATCGCCAAGGCCGAGGCGCATCTTGCGCAGAATCCGGACGACCATGCGGGCTGGGACCTTCTGGCGCCGATCTATTTCCGCGGCGGCCGGATCGAGGACGCCGCCAACGCCTTCCGCGAGGCGATAAGGTCCGGTGGGCCGACATCGGCAAGGCTGGACGGCTATGCCGAGACGCTGATCGCGCTTGCAGACGGCGTCGTGACCTCGGACGCGCAGCAGAACCTTCAGCAGTCGCTCGCCCTGGAGCCGGACAATCCGCGTGCGAAATTCTACCTGGCGCTGGCACTGGAGCAGGAGGGCAAGACGGCGGAAGCGAAGGCGGCTTTCGAGACGCTGGCGAAGGAATCTCCAGCAGGCGCGGCCTGGCTGCCGCTTGTCGAACGCCACATCGCGGCACTTTCGCCGGATGCGCCCGGCAATCCGACGGCGAACGACATGGCGGCGGCGGAAGAGATGAACGCCGGCGACCGCCAGCAGATGATCGCCGGGATGGTCGATAACCTTGCCGCGAAGTTGAGGGAAAATCCGGACAATTTCGAGGGATGGATGCGGATCATCCGCTCCTATGTCGTGCTCGACCAGCGGCCCAAGGCGCAAGAGGCGCTGGCAACGGCGCTCAAGACCTTCCCCGCCTCCAGCGACAACGGCAGGCAACTTCTGGCGCTCGCCAGGGAACTTTCGATCTCGGAGGCGAGCACGCAATGACACGCAAGCAGAAACGTCTGGCGGTGATCGGCGGCGGAGTGGCTTTCCTGCTTGCGGCGGTGCTGCTGGTCATGTTCGCCTTCAGCCAGTCGATCGCCTATTTCTACGTACCGGGCGACCTTGCGAAAGCGAACGTGCCGCCGGGCACGCGCATAAGGCTCGGCGGCCTCGTGGAGACGGGTTCGGTCAAGCGTGGAGAGGGCTCCACGGTCGCGTTTACGGTGACGGACACGATCAGCGAGGTTCCGGTGACCTATACCGGCATCCTGCCCGACCTCTTCCGCGAGGGCCAGGGCATCGTGGCGGAAGGCACATTCCAGCCCGGAAGCCCGGTCTTCGTCGCCGACACCGTGCTTGCCAAGCACGACGAAACCTATATGCCGAAGGACGTGGCCGACCGGCTGCAGGCCCAAGGGGTTACGCTCGGGGGCGGGGAGACGATCCGATGATCATCGAGCTCGGACATTATGCGCTCATCCTGGTGCTGGCCACCGCCATCGTCCAGTCGCTCCTGCCGCTTGCGGGCACGCTGCGCAAAGACCCGTCGCTGATGGCGGTGGCGGAGCCCGCGGCACTCGCCGGCTTCGCGCTGACGGCCTTCTCGTTCTCGATCCTCACCTACGCCTATGTGGTCTCGGATTTTTCGGTGGGGAATGTCTGGCAGAACTCCCATTCGCTGAAGCCGATGCTCTACAAGGTCACGGGCGTTTGGGGGAACCACGAAGGCTCGATGCTTTTGTGGCTGCTCGTCCTCACCTTCTTCAGCGCGCTGGTCGCGCTTTTCGGCGCCAACCTGCCGGAAAGGCTGCGCGCCAACGTGCTCGCAGTCCAGGGCTGGATCACCACCGCCTTCGGGCTCTTCATCCTGCTGACGTCGAACCCTTTCCTGAGGCTCGACCCCGCGCCGGGCGAAGGCCAGGACCTCAATCCCATCCTTCAGGACATAGGGCTGGCGATCCATCCGCCGCTCCTCTATCTCGGTTATGTCGGCTTTTCGGTCTGCTTCTCCTTCGCGATCGCGGCTTTGATCGACGGGCGGATCGACGCGGCCTGGGCGCGCTGGGTGCGCCCCTGGGCGCTGACCGCGTGGAGCTTCCTGACGGCGGGCATCGCCATGGGCTCCTACTGGGCCTATTACGAACTCGGATGGGGCGGCTGGTGGTTCTGGGATCCGGTGGAAAACGCCTCCTTCATGCCCTGGCTCGCCGGCACGGCGCTGCTGCATTCGGCGCTGGTGATGGAAAAGCGCGAGGCGCTGAAGATCTGGACCGTGCTTCTCGCTATCCTGACCTTTTCCCTTTCTCTGCTCGGCACCTTCCTCGTGCGTTCCGGCGTGCTCACATCGGTGCATGCCTTTGCGACCGATCCGACGCGCGGTGTCTTCATTCTGGCGATCCTCGTGATCTTCATCGGCGGGGCGCTGGCGCTCTTCGCCTTCCGGGCGAGCACCCTGAAGGCCGGCGGCCTCTTCGCGCCGATCTCGCGCGAGGGTGCTCTCGTGCTGAATAACCTCATCCTGACGACGGCGGCGGCGACGGTCCTCACCGGCACGCTCTATCCGCTGGCGCTGGAGGCGGTGACCGGCGAGAAGATCTCGGTCGGCGCACCCTTCTTCAATCTCACCTTCGGGCTCCTGATGGTGCCGCTGCTCTTCGCGGTTCCGTTCGGCCCGCTCATCGCCTGGAAGCGCGGCGACCTGGCGGGGGCCGGCCAGCGGCTTTTCGCGGCGGTTGCCGCCGGGCTCGTGATCGGCGGCATCGTGCAATATGCCCATGGCGGCGGCCCGCTGCTCGCCTATTTCGGCCTCTCGATCGGCTTCTACATGATGGCGGGCGCCGTCACCGACCTCTGTCTGCGCGCCGGCGTCGGCAAGGTGGCTTCGAACGTGGCCGTCAGGCGCCTCATCGGGCTGCCGGGTTCCGCCTTCGGCACGGCGCTTGCCCATTTCGGCGTCGGCGTGACGGTGATCGGCATCGTCGCGGTGACGGCCTTCGAGACGGAGCATGTGGTGGAAATGAGGCCGGGCATGCAGGTCGAGGCGGGCGGCTATACGCTGACCTTCGACGGCATACGCCAGGGGCAGGGACCGAACTACAGCGAAGAGTCCGGCCACTTCACCGTATCGCGCGCCGGAAGAGCGGTCACGGAGATCTGGTCCTCCAAAAGGTTCTATACCGCGCGCCGCATGCCGACGACCGAGGCCGGCATCCGCACCTTCGGACTGAGCCAGCTCTATGTCTCGCTCGGGGACGGGATGGCCGACGGCGGCATCGTCGTGCGCGTCTGGTGGAAGCCGATGATCCTTTGCATCTGGCTGGGGGCTCTCGTCATGATGGCCGGGGGCACGGTTTCGCTGTTCGACCGGCGGCTGCGGGTCGGCGCGCCGCAGAAAGCGCGGCGAACGGGCCAAGCGCGACCGGAGCCGGCCGAATGATCCGCCGTCTCCTGCTCATCGCAGCCTTTCTCGTCTCCGCCGTTCCGGCCTTCGCCGTCAACCCGGACGAGATCCTCGCCGATCCGGCGCTGGAAGCCCGTGCCCGCGCGCTTTCGGCGCAGCTTCGCTGCATGGTGTGCCAGAACCAGTCGATCGACGATTCCAATGCCGAGCTGGCGCGCGACCTCAGGCTTCTGGTGCGCGAACGCCTGCAGAACGGCGACAGCGACGAGGCGGTGATCGACTATGTGGTCTCGCGCTATGGCGAATTCGTGCTCTTGAAGCCGCGCTTCGAGACGAAGACGCTTCTGCTTTGGGGCGCGCCGATCCTGCTCTTTCTCGGCGGCGCCGCAGCAATGCTCGTCTTCATACGCCGCCGCTCCGGCAAGCCGACGGGCACGCCGCTGACGGCGGAGGAAAAGGCGGAGCTGGAGCGAATAGCGAATAGCGAATAGGGGATGGGTTATCGCGAGATGAAGTGATACCGGGGCCGTTACAAGAATTCCTCCCAACTGCACCCCTGCTATTCGCTATTCGCTCCGCCCAACATTACGAAAATTTCATCCCGCAGACAGTGCACTGTAATGTGCTTTGACCTATCTCTGTCTTCATCGGTTGCAGTTGAGGCACCAGAGAAGAGCAAAGGTCAAACGATGTCCAAGAACAACGCATTTCGTCCCTCCCTCAAGACTGTCCTGAAAACCTCGACGGTTGCCGGCCTCGCGGCCGTCATGCTCGCCACCGGTATTCCCGCGCGCGTCACGGAATCCTTCGCGGAGGCCGTCAAGGTCGATTCACCCCAGGTGGCGAGCTTCGCCGACGTCGTGTCGGCCGTTTCGCCGGCCGTGGTCTCGGTGCGCGTTCAGTCGAACGTGAACCCGGTTTCCGAGGAAGGCAGCAACTTCAGCTTCAATTTCAACGGCCGTGGCTTCGACGATCTTCCGGACGACCATCCGCTGAAGCGTTTCTTCCGTGAGTTCGGCGGTCCCGACATGCGCGGCGACCGAGGCCCGAACCGCCGCTTCGGGGAAAACGACCGCGGCCGCAGGGGGCATCTGCGCCCGACCTCCCAGGGGTCCGGCTTCTTCATCTCCGAGGACGGCTACATCGTCACCAACAATCACGTCGTCAACGACGGCGCGGCCTTCACCGTCATCATGAACGACGGGACGGAACTCGACGCCAAGCTCGTCGGCAAGGATAGCCGTACCGACCTGGCCGTCCTGAAGGTCGAGGAAAAGGATCAGCGCAAGTTCACCTATGTCAGCTTCGCGGACGACAACAAGGTGCGCGTCGGCGACTGGGTCGTGGCGGTCGGCAACCCGTTCGGGCTCGGCGGCACGGTGACGGCCGGCATCGTTTCGGCTCGCGGCCGCGATATCGGCTCCGGCCCCTATGACGATTATCTCCAGGTGGACGCCGCCGTGAACCGCGGCAACTCCGGCGGTCCGACCTTCAACCTCAACGGCGAGGTCGTCGGCATCAACACCGCGATCTTCTCGCCCTCCGGCGGCAATGTCGGCATCGCATTCGCAATTCCCGCGACCGTCGCCAAGGATGTGGTCAACGACCTGATCAAGGACGGCTCGGTCCAGCGCGGCTGGCTCGGCGTCCAGATCCAGCCGGTCACCAAGGACATCGCCGAATCGCTCGGCCTTGCCGATGCGAGCGGCGCGCTGGTCGTCGAACCGCAGGCGGGTTCTCCGGGCGAGAAGGCCGGCATCAAGCAGGGCGACGTGATCACCGCGCTCGACGGCGACACGATCAAGGATCCGAAGGACCTTGCGCGCCGCGTGGCCGTGATCAAGCCCGGCACATCCGTCGACTTCACGCTGTGGCGCGGCGGCAAGTCGGAGACCGTCAAGGTGACGATCGCCAAGCTCGAAGACGAGCAGGCTTCCACCAACAGCGACGCCGTGACCCCGGACGAGCCGGCGACGGAGGAATCCCTTGCCGATCTCGGCATCAGCGTGGTGCCCTCGGATGACGGCAAAGGCGTGACCGTCGCATCCGTCGACCCGGACTCCGACGCCAGCGATCGCGGCCTCAAGGAAGGCGACAAGATCACCTCCGTCAACAACCAGGGCGTAAAATCGGCCGACGACGTCATGAAGGTGATCGAAGCCGCCCGCAAGGACGGCCGCTCGAAGGCTTTGTTCCAGGTCGAGACGAGCAATGGCAGCCGCTTCCTCGCGCTGCCGATCGAACAGGGCTGATCGCGGCCTCCGATCAATGACAAGGCGCCGCGAAATCGAGAGGTTTCGCGGCGTTTTTCTTGTCGGAGAACGAGAAGACGACGATGTTCAACGCCGGATGAACGTGCTGTAAGGTCGGAATCATGAAAATACTGATTGTAGAAGACGATCTCGAAGCGGCCGCCTATCTCTCCAAGGCTTTCCGGGAGGCGGGGATCGTCCCCGATCACGCCAGCGACGGCGACAGCGGCCTCTTCCTCGCAATGGAAAACAGCTACGACGTGCTGGTGATCGACCGCATGCTGCCGCGTCGCGACGGGCTGTCGCTGATCTCGGAACTGCGCCAGAAGGGCATCCATACGCCGGTGCTGATCCTGTCTGCGCTCGGCCAGGTCGACGACAGGGTGACCGGGCTTCGCGCCGGGGGCGACGACTATCTGCCGAAGCCCTACGCCTTCAGCGAACTCCTGGCGCGGGTCGAGGTGCTCGGCCGCCGCAAGGGCGCGCCCGAACAGGAAATGGTCTACCGCGTCGGCGATCTCGAACTCGACCGGCTTTCCCATACGGTGCGCCGGCAGGGCAGGGAAATCCTGCTGCAGCCCCGCGAATTCCGCCTTCTCGAATATCTGATGAAGAATGCCGGACAGGTCGTGACCCGCACCATGCTGCTCGAAAACGTCTGGGACTACCATTTCGATCCGCAGACGAACGTCATCGACGTCCATGTGTCGCGGCTGCGCTCGAAGATCGAGAAGGATTTCGACCAGCCGCTGCTGCGCACCGTGCGCGGGGCCGGCTACATGATCAAGGACGAGGCCTCGGCCTGACATGCTGACCCGGCTCGGCGCGCTTTTCCGGACGACCGCGGTGCGCCTTTCGGCGCTTTACCTTTTGCTGTTCGCCGCTTGCGCGGCTTTCCTCGTCTTCTACGTCACCTCGATGTCCGAGGGCCTGCTGCAGCAGCGGATGCGCGAAGACGTCGCGACCGAGGCGACGCAGATCCAGCGCGTCTTCGAAAGGGCCGGGATGAACGGCCTCCTGAGGACGCTCGAGCGCCGGGCCCGCCAGCCGGGAGCAAACCTCTACATCATCGCGAGCCCCGCGGGCGAGGTGCTGGCCGGCAATGTGCTGGCGCTCCAGCCGGGCGTCCTCGACAACGAGGGCTGGACGGCAACGCCTTTCCGCTACCAGCGCTTCCAGGACGAAAACACGCGCGAACGCCATCTGGCGCGGGCCGAGGTCTTCGTTCTCTCCAACGGGTTGCGCGTGCTGGTCGGACGCGATCTCGGAGAGCCGGAGAATTTTCGCAATCTCGTACGCCAGGCCCTCGTCGTCGCGCTCGGCATCATGGGCATCGGGGCGCTGGCGATCTGGTATCTCATCGGCCGCAACGCCCTGAAGCGGATGGACCGCATGTCGGGCGCCAGCAAGCGCATCATGGAAGGCGATCTCTCCCAGCGCCTTCCGACGAACGGTTCGGGCGACGAGTTCGACCGGCTTTCCGAATCGCTGAACACGATGCTCGGACGCATCGAGAAGCTCGACGAGGGGCTGAAGCAGGTTTCCGACAACATCGCCCACGACTTGAAGACGCCGCTCACGCGGCTGCGCAACAAGGCGGAAGCGGCGCTGGCGGCGAAGACGGAAGCGGGCGACTATCGCATGGCGCTGGAGGAGATCATCGCCGAATCGGACCAGCTCATCCGCACCTTCAATGCGCTCCTGATGATCTCGCGCGTCGAGGCCGGACAAGCCGCGGCGGAAATGAGCGCGATTGCGCTCGACGGGATCGCCGCCGACAGCGTGGAACTCTACGAGCCGGTCGCCGAGGACTGCCGCCTGTCGCTTTCAAGCGACATTGCGCCCGATATCGAGGTCGTCGGCAATCGCGAGCTGATCGGGCAGGCGCTCGGCAATCTCCTCGACAATGCGATCAAATATGCCGAGGGCAGCAAGGACCCCGAGATAAAGGTGCGCCTATCGCGCGAGGCCGACGCCGTCGTCCTTTCCGTCGCCGACGGCGGGCCGGGCGTGCCGGAGGAAAAGCAGGAGGAAGTCGTCAAGCGCTTCGTGCGGCTGGACGAAAGCCGCTCGAAACCGGGAACGGGCCTCGGCCTGTCGCTCGTCGAGGCGGTGATGGAGATGCATGGAGGCCGGCTCGAACTGTCGACCACCCATCCCGAGCGGCAAAACAATCGCGGACTGAACGTCAGAATGGTTTTCCCCGCCCGTTCCGGCTGATAAACCGGATCGGCACTCCGGGTCGCCTGCCTTGACCCGATGCTGAAGGCGAGGAGGAACGATGACCCTGACCGAGACGACGCGGCTTGCCGATCTCGAAACCTGCCCGATCCGGCCGATGAGCCAGACGGACGCGAAATCGGTCCTTTCCGATCTGAAGGACTGGTCGAAGGATCATCCGGCGATCGCCGCGCTCGTCGCTTCGGAAAGCCCGGCGAAGGACTTCATCGTTTCTGCCCTTTCGCTTTCGCCCTATCTGCGCGATACCGTGCGCATTGATCCTGCGCTTTTGGCCGGAGCTCTGACGGAGCCGCTGCTGCCGGGGATATGGGACGCGATCGCCCGCGCCCGATCGGCATGGAATCCGGCCGCCAATGACGGCGACGGCAGCGAGGCGGGCGTCATGGCACGCCTGCGCCTCGCCAAGCGCGAGGTCGCGTTCCTCACCGCGCTCGCCGATCTCGCGCGGCTCTTCGACGGCCGGCAGACCACGCATTTCCTCAGCGAACTGGCGGAGGCCGCGGTTTCGGCGGCGATCGACCATCTCCTGCTTTCGGCCCATGAAAGCGGCAAGCTCACGCTGAAGGATGCGGCCAGGCCGAGCGAGGGCTCGGGCCTGATCGTTCTCGGAATGGGCAAGCTCGGCGCCTTCGAGCTCAATTACTCCTCCGATATCGACCTCGTCGTCTTCTTCGATCTTGCGGCAGGTATCGCCATCGAGCCGGAGGAGGCTGCCGACACCTTCGCGCGCCTTATCCGGCGCCTGATCCGGATCATGCAGGAGCGCACCGCCCACGGCTATGTTTTCCGAACCGACCTCAGGCTGCGGCCGGATCCCGGTTCCACGCCGCTCGCGATCCCCGTCGAGGCGGCACTGCTCTATTACGAAGGCAGGGGGCAGAACTGGGAGCGCGCCGCCTTCATCAAGGCGAAGGCGATCGCCGGCGATCTCAAGGCGGGCGAGGGGTTCCTCCGTGAGCTTACGCCTTTCGTCTTCCGCAAATATCTCGATTATGCGGCGATCGCCGACATCCATTCGATCAAGCGGCAGATCCATGTCCACAAGGGCCACGGCGAGATCGCCGTGAAGGGACACAACGTCAAGCTCGGGCGCGGCGGCATCCGCGAGATCGAGTTCTTCGTGCAGACCCAGCAGCTGATCGCCGGAGGCCGTGTACCCGCGCTTCGGATGCGCGGGACGGAGGCGATGCTGCATGCGCTCGAAAAGGCGAACTGGATCGATACCGAGACCTGCGACGAACTGATCGAAGCCTACTGGTTCCTGCGCGACGTCGAGCACCGCATCCAGATGGTGCGCGACGAGCAGACGCATCTCCTGCCCGAGACGGAGGCGGAGCTGAGGCGCATCGCCTTCATGATGGGGTTTGCCGATACGGCCGGCTTTTCCGAAAAGCTGGTCTCGATCCTAAAGACGGTGGAGCGGCGCTATGCGGCGCTCTTCGAGCAGGAGGCGAAGCTTTCCACCGAAACCGGCAATCTGGTCTTCACCGGCCAGAAGGACGATCCCGATACGCTGGAGACGCTGCGAAGGCTCGGCTTCGAGCGGCCGGCCGACATCTCCCGCACCATCCGCACCTGGCATTACGGCCGTTACCGGGCGACCCAATCGGTGGAGGCGCGCGAACGCCTGACGGAGCTTACCCCGGAGCTCCTGCGGGTCTTCGGCGAGAGCAAGCGGGCGGACGAGGCGCTGCTGCGCTTCGATCATTTCATTTCCGGCCTTCCGGCGGGCATCCAGCTTTTCTCCCTGCTCGGCAACAATCCGGCGCTGCTTTCCCTCATCGTCAATATCATGTCCTCCGCACCGCGGCTTGCCGACATCATCGCCGCCAAGCCGCATGTCTTCGACGGCATGCTCGATCCGACGCTGCTTGCCGAGCTTCCGACGCGCGAATACCTGTCGGAGCGGATCGAGGGGTTTGTCGCCGGCGCGCGGCATTACGAGGAGGTCCTCGACCGGCTGCGCATCATCGCCGCCGAGCAGCGGTTCCTCATCGGCATCCGCCTGCTGACGGGCGCGATCGGCGGCGCCCAGGCGGCGCGCGCCTTCACCTTCCTTGCGGACCTGATCGTCAAGGCAGCGCTCGACGCGGTGCTCACGGAAATCGAAGCTGCGCACGGAACGTTCAAGGGCGGGCGCGTCGCCGTCATCGGCATGGGCAAGCTCGGAAGCTTCGAGCTGACGGCCGGATCGGATATCGACCTCATCCTTCTCTACGACCATGACAGCGAGGCTTTCGAATCCTCCGGGCCGAAGCCGCTCGATACGACGCGCTATTTCACGCGCGTGACGCAACGCCTGATTTCGGCGCTTTCCGCCCCGACGGCGGAAGGGGTGCTCTACGAGGTCGACATGCGGCTGAGGCCTTCCGGCAACAAGGGCCCGGTCGCCACCCGCATCACCTCCTTCGCGAAATATCAGGAGGAGGAGGCCTGGACCTGGGAACACATGGCGCTGACCCGGGCGCGGGCCGTCTGCGGCGAGGAAAGCCTGGTCGCCGAGGCCGAGGCGATCTTCGCCAGGACCCTGTCGCGCAAGCGGGACGTGAGGAAGATCGCCGCCGACGTTTCGCAAATGCGCCAGCTGATCGACAAGGAGAAGCCGCCGAAGAATATCTGGGACCTGAAGCTCATCCCCGGCGGCCTGATCGACATCGAATTCATCGCCCAGTACATGGCGCTGATCGCCCCGGCGAGTGGCGTGGCGCTGCCGGAAAGGACATTGCCGACCGGCGAGGCGCTGGCGCTGCTGGGGGCGCATCTCATGGATGCGAACGACCTCGACACGGTGAAGCGCGCTCTTTCGCTCTATACCGAGATTTCGCAGATCGTCCGGCTTTGCATCGATGGCGGCTTCGAGCCGAAGGATGCCCCGTCCGGTCTCGTCGATCTCGTCTGCCGCGCCGGCGACTGCCCGGACATCAGGACGCTGGAGGCGGAGCTGCGCAGGCTTTCGAAGGCGGTGCGGCGGATCCTGAGGGCCATGCTCGACGCGGCCGGCTGAACCGGCTGCCGGTCAAAGGCATCCGGGCGGCCTTCAGCCTCTCTGATGATCGAGCGCATTGCTGAGGGCGAGAGCGATGATCGTGCAGATCGCGCCCGATATCAGGTAGCCGCCGATGAAGATGATGCCGAAATTGCTGGCGAGACCGAGGGCCACCAGCGGCGCGAAGCCCGCTCCGACGAGCCAGGACAGGTCGGAGGTGAGCGCTGCTCCGGTATAGCGGTAGGTCTGGCCGAAGCGGGACGACACCGCGCCGGAAGCCTGGCCGAAGGAGAGGCCGAGGATACCGAAGCCGATGATGATGAAGGCGTCCTGGCCGGTGCTGCCCGCATCCAGCAGGAAGGGCGCCGAGAAGCTGAAGATCGCGATGATGATCGCGCCGATCATCAGCTGGCGCCGGCGCCCGACCCGGTCCGCGAGAAGGCCGGACAGGATGATCGCGCAGACCCCGACGAAGGCGCCGGCGATCTGGATGAACAGGAATTGCGCCGGGGACTGTCCGCCGTACAGCGTGACCCAGCTCAAGGGGAAGATCGTCACCAGGTGGAACATGGCAAAGCTTGCGAGCGGCACGAAGGCGCCGAGAACGACGTCGTGTCCGTGCAGGCGCAGCATGCGGAAGACCGGCTGCGGCTCCAGCTCATGGCTTTCCAGCAGCGAGCCGAATTCCTTGGTCGCGACGATGCGAAGGCGGGCGAAGAGCGCCACGACGTTGATCGCGAAGGCGACGAAGAACGGATAGCGCCAGCCCCAGCTCAAGAAGTCCTCGTCGGACAGATTGGCGACGAAATAACCGAAGAGCACGCTTGCGAGCGCGAAGCCGATCGGCGCGCCGAGCTGCGGGATCATCGCATACCAGCCCCGGCGGTTCTGCGGGGCGTTCAACGCCAGAAGCGAGGCAAGACCGTCCCATGCGCCGCCGAGCGCGAAACCCTGACCGAGGCGGAAGAGCGCCAGCAGCGCGACGGACCAGAGGCCGATCGTCTCGTATCCCGGCAGGAAGGCGATCGACGCGGTCGATCCGCCGAGAAGGAAGAGGGCGATCGTCAGCTTCGTACCGCGGCCATAGGTCCGGTCGATCCACATGAAGACGAGCGAGCCGACGGGACGCGCCAGAAAGGCGAGCGAGAACACCGCGAAGGAATAGAGCGTCGCCATGACCGGGTCGGCCACGAAGGAGAAGACGAGTCGCGGAAAGACGAGGACCGAAGCAAGGCCGTAGACGAAGAAATCGAAGAACTCCGACATGCGACCGATGATCACGCCGATGGCGATGCTTCCCGGCGATATCGGCTTGTCGTCATGGATCCGGCGGGCGTCGCGTTCGAACGACGACGAGGAAGGGTTGGCGACGGTGTTCATGAAATCTCATCCTCCGTTGCGTGGCCGTCCGGTTGCGAAACAGTCACGTCCAAATCGAAATGTCGGCCAAATCCGCACCTTTATCAAGAATATATCGCCGAAACGCTTCCGAAACCCCTTCATTACGGAACGACTAACGGTGTTGCCGGTTGGGCGGTTCCTTCTTCTTGAATCATCCGCTAGGATTGGGGAGGCTTTTTCTTGCAATTTGCCCGTGCCGGCGTAACGGCGACGGGATGCGGTCGGTTCCTCTTCGCAATGCAGCATTTTACCGCAGTGCGACGAAAAAGCTCATAGGGAAAGCAGCGATACTCCTTTAGTCGCATGCAGACAGAACGCAAATTTCGAAGAGAAAGATGCCTCGGTTGTTCAAGCTCGCCCGTCTCAGTATCCTCACCGTCCCCCTTATCCTCAGCGGTTGCAACATGGTTGTCATGTCGCCCTCCGGCGACATTGCCGTTCAGCAGCGCGACCTGATCGTCGTCTCGACGATACTCATGCTGCTGATCATCGTGCCGGTCATTTGCCTCACGCTCTTCTTCGCCTGGCGCTACCGCGGCTCCAACACGGCCGCGAAATACGATCCGGAATGGCACCATTCCACACGCCTGGAAGTGGTCATCTGGTCCGCGCCGCTCGCCATCATCATCGCGCTCGGCGCGGTGACCTGGATCAGCACGCACAAGCTCGATCCTTACCGGCCGCTCGACCGGATTGATGCGCAAAGGCCTATTCCGGCCGATACGCAGCCGCTCACCGTCGAAGTGGTCGCGCTCGACTGGAAATGGCTGTTCTTCTATCCGGAATACGGCATCGCTACCGTCAACGAGATGGCAGCGCCCGTCGACGTTCCGATCAATTTCAAGATCACGGCGTCGTCGGTGATGAATTCCTTCTACGTGCCTGCGCTCGCCGGCATGATCTATGCGATGCCCGGCATGGAGACCAAGCTGCATGCCGTCATCAACAAGCCCGGCGAATATGAGGGGCTGTCGGCCAACTACAGCGGCGACGGTTTCTCGCATATGCGCTTCAAGTTCCACGGCTTCGACCGGCAGGGCTTCGACGACTGGATCGCGCGGGTGCGCCAGAACGGTACGGCTCTCAACCGCGATGCTTATCTGAAGCTCGAGATGCCGAGCGCGCGCGAGCCCGTCCGCTACTATTCGAGCGTCGAGAACGGTCTCTACGCGGCGGTTCTCAACATGTGCGCCAAGCCCGGGCAGATGTGCATGAACGAGATGATGCACATCGACATGATGGGCGGCGGCGGCCGGGAAAGCCACGAAAACCGTGCGCGCCTCGAATACGACAATCGCCGCGCGACGGAGGCCCAGCCTGCCGCCACCTTCCCGGCGACCGACAATCCCGCCCGCAGTCCCGAGCCTGCCGAAGGCGTCGATGCGCCGTCGATCGAAGGCGGTCCTGACGCCGGCGGCATGGATCATATGAACCACGGCGGGCACGAGGGCCACACGATGCCCGGCTCCGAAGGCAGCGGTCCGGCGCCGGATCAGCTCAACAACGACAGCAATACCCAGCCGTAAGCCGGCAGCAGAAGCATTGGATTACGCCATGTTCGCAGATTCCAACCTGATGGAATTCATTTTCGGACGTCTCTCGCTGGACGCCATTCCCTATCACGAGCCCATCCTCGTCGCGACCTTCGCCGTCGTGGCGCTGGGGGGCATCGCCATAGTCGGGGCGCTCACCTATTTCCGGCTCTGGGGTTATCTCTGGAAGGAATGGTTCACTACCGTCGACCACAAGAAGATCGGCGTCATGTATGTGATCCTGGCGCTCGTGATGCTGCTGCGCGGCTTTGCCGACGCGGTGATGATGCGCGCCCAGCAGGCGATCGCCTTCAACGGAAACGAAGGCTATCTCAACCCGCATCACTACGACCAGATCTTCACGGCGCACGGCGTCATCATGATCTTCTTCATGGCGATGCCCTTCGTGACCGGCCTGATGAACTTCGTGGTGCCGCTGCAGATCGGCGCGCGCGACGTTTCCTTCCCGTTCCTCAACAACTTCTCCTTCTGGATGACGACCGCCGGCGCGATCATCATCATGCTGTCGCTTTTCGTCGGGGAGTTCGCGCGCACTGGCTGGCTCGCCTATCCGCCGCTTTCCGGCGCGGACTACAGTCCCGGCGTCGGCGTCGACTATTACATATGGGGCCTGCAGATAGCGGGCATCGGCACGACATTGTCGGGCATCAACCTCATCGCGACCATCGTGAAGATGCGCGCGCCGGGCATGACGATGATGAAGATGCCGGTCTTCACCTGGACGTCGCTCTGCACCAACATCCTGATCGTCGCGACCTTCCCGGTCCTGACCGCGACGCTGGCGCTGCTGACCCTCGACCGCTATGTCGGCACGAACTTCTTCACCAACGACCTCGGCGGCAATCCGATGATGTATGTGAACCTCATCTGGATCTGGGGGCATCCGGAGGTCTACATCCTCATCCTGCCCGCCTTCGGCATCTTCTCCGAAGTCGTCGCCACCTTCTCCGGCAAGCGCCTTTTCGGCTATGCCTCGATGGTCTATGCGACGGTGGTCATCACGATCCTGTCCTATATCGTCTGGCTGCACCACTTCTTCACGATGGGCTCGGGCGCGTCGGTCAACGCCTTCTTCGGCATCACCACGATGATCATCTCGATCCCGACGGGCGCGAAGATGTTCAACTGGCTCTTCACCATGTATCGCGGCCGCATCCGTTACGAGGTGCCGATGTACTGGACGATCGGCTTCATGGTGACCTTCGTCATCGGCGGCATGACCGGCGTGCTTCTCGCCGTGCCGCCGGCGGACTTCGTGCTCCACAACTCGCTCTTCCTGATCGCGCATTTCCACAACGTCATCATCGGCGGCGTGGTCTTCGGCCTGATGGCGGGCGTCGTCTATTGGTGGCCGAAGGCTTTCGGCTACAAGCTCGATCCGTTCTGGGGCAAGATGAGCTTCTGGTTCTGGCAGATCGGCTTCTTCTTCGCCTTCATGCCGCTTTACGTGCTCGGCCTGATGGGCGTCACGCGCCGCGTCAGCCAGTTCGAGGATCCCTCGCTGCAGATCTGGTTCATCATCGCAGCCTTCGGCGCCTTCCTCATCGCGCTCGGGATCGCCTCGTTCATCGTCCAGCTCATCGTCAGCTTCCTGAGGCGCGAGCAGCTTCGCGAGACGACGGGCGACCCCTGGGACGGCCGGACGCTCGAATGGTCGACATCGTCGCCGCCGCCGGACTACAACTTCGCCTTCACGCCGGTCGTGCACGACCATGACTCTTGGTACGACATGAAGAGGCGCGGCTACGAGCGTCCGCTCGGCGGCTTCAAGCCGATCCACATGCCGAAGAACACCGGCACCGGCGTCATCCTGGCGGCGATCAGCGTTGCCTTCGCCTTCGGCATGGTCTGGTACATGTGGTGGCTGGCCGCACTCTCCCTCGTCGCGATCCTCGTCGTCGCGATCGGCCACACCTTCAACTACAAGCGCGACTTCTACATCCCTGCCGAAACGGTGACGGCAACGGAGGACGCGCGCTCCAAGCTGCTCGGGGAACAGGCCTGACACCATGACGGATACGACAATCAACGAAGCCGAAAAGCCGGAATTCTACAAGACGGAAGAGCATCATCCGGAAGGCAGCACCATGCTGGGCTTCTGGCTCTACCTGATGAGCGACTGCCTGATCTTCGCGGTGCTTTTCGCGACCCACGGCGTGCTCGGCCGCAACTATGCCGCCGGTCCTTCGCCGGCGGACCTGTTCGATCTGCCGCTGGTGGCGATCAATACGGCGATGCTGCTCTTCTCCTCCATCACCTATGGCTTCGCCATGCTGGAGATGGAGAAGAACAAAAAGGCCACCACGCTGATCTGGCTCGCGATCACCGGTCTCTTCGGAGCGGCGTTCCTCGGGCTGGAGCTCTACGAGTTCTACCACCTGATCCAGGAGGGAGCCGGTCCGACGCGCAGCGCCTTCCTCTCCTCCTTCTTCACCCTGGTCGGAACGCACGGGCTGCACGTCACATTCGGCATCATCTGGCTGATCACGCTGATGGTGCAGGTGTCGATGCACGGGCTGATCGCGGAAAACCGCCGCCGGCTCATGTGCCTTTCGATGTTCTGGCATTTCCTCGACGTCGTGTGGATCGGCGTCTTCTCCTTCGTCTATCTGATGGGAGTCCTCGGATGACACCACACCCGCAAGCCCCCGCGCATGAAGATGCGGCAAATGTCCATCACGGTCACAGCCACGGACACGGCGCCGGCCACGGCACGTTGAAGGGCTATCTGATCGGCTTCTTCCTGTCGGTTGTCCTCACCGCCATCCCCTTCTGGCTGGTGATGGGCGACGTGTTCGACAGCAGGCTCTTGACCGCGGCTTTGATCATGGTGCTCGGCGTCGTGCAGATCGTCGTCCACATGATCTACTTCCTGCACATGAGCCCCCGCTCGGAGGGCGGCTGGACGATGATGGCGCTGATCTTCACGCTCGTGCTGGTCGCGATCACGCTGGCAGGTTCGCTCTGGGTCATGCATCACCTCAACACCAACATGATGCCGATGCACCCCGAGATGATGAGGAACATGCCCTGACCGCAGCAAAAGCGCGCGCCGGTTTCGCCGCGCGGCTTTATAGCAAGGACCCGGATCATGAGGTCTTCCGCGCCAGCCGAACCCTTGCGCGACCGGCGAAAGGGCCGGGTCGTTTTTGCCGCCGCGATGCTGCTGCTGACGGGCGTTTTCGTCGCGCTCGGGGTCTGGCAGGTGCAGCGGCTGTTCTGGAAGCTCGATCTCATCGAGCGCACGGAAAGCCGCATCCATGCCGATCCCGTCACGCCGCCGCCGGCTTCCGAATGGCCGGCGATCAACGCGGCGGATCATGAATATCGCCGCGTGGCCGCCCGCGGCACCTTCCTCAACGACAGGGAAACGCTCGTTCAGGCGGTGACGGAGCTCGGGGCCGGCTTCTGGGTGGTGACGCCGCTGCGGCTTGCGGACGGCAGCGCCATCCTCGTCAATCGCGGCTTCGTTCCGGGCGACCGCCGCGATCCGGCGGCGCGCATGCAAGGGCAGGCCGAAGGTCCCGTGAACGTCGTCGGCCTCCTGCGGATGAGCGAGCCCGGCGGCGGTTTCCTGCGAGCGAACGACCCCGCCGGCGGCCGCTGGTATTCCCGCGACGTGGAGGCGATCGCCGCCGCAAGGGGGCTGGCAAACGTCGCGCCTTACTTCGTGGATGCCGATGCGACGCCCAATCCCGGCGGTTTTCCCGTCGGCGGGCTGACCGTCGTGCACTTCCGCAACAGCCATCTCGCCTATGCCTTCACGTGGTTCGCGCTTGCGGCCATGTCCGCGGCCGCCGCCATCTATGTCGGCAGGGCGGGGCGCCCGATCCGGAACGCCTGAGCCGGGCTTTCCCTGTCCGCGATCATCCCCGTCCTGTGGCCTGCTTCGCTGCGGCCTGATGGCGTTCGGCGACGCGTTCCTGTTCGGGAATGCGTACGGAGATGATCGTTCCGCAACCTTCCTGCGAATAGATGCGCATCCGCCCGCCATGCAGGCGCGTCAGCGAGCGCGAGATGGCAAGGCCGAGGCCGGAGCCGCCCTTGCTCTTGGCATACTGGCTCTGCACCTGCTCGAAGGGCTGGCCGATCTTCGCCAAAGCCGATTTCGGAATCCCGATCCCGCTGTCGGCGATGGTGAGTGTCACTGCGCCGGAGACCTTGCGCGCGCGAACCCGGACCTGGCCGCCGGCATTGGTGAACTTCATCGCATTGGAGAGCAGGTTGAGCAGGATCTGCTTCATCGCACGGCGGTCGGCGACCATCGGCAGCGGCTGCACGACCTGTTGCTCGACGCGGATGCTCTTCCTGCCGGCCTGGATGGATGTGAGCCGCAGCGTCTCTTCGATCAGCGGCGCGAGGTCGATGGTCTCGCAGCTCACCCGCATATGGCCCGCCTCGATCTTCGACATGTCGAGGATGTCGCTGATGACGTTCAGCAGATGCTTGCCGCTTTCGTGGATGTCGCGGCAGTATTCGTGATACTTCTCCGAGCCGAGCGGACCGAACATCTGGTTCTGCAGGATCTCCGAGAAACCGAGGATCGCGTTGAGCGGGGTCCTCAGTTCATGCGACATGTTCGCCAGGAACTCCGACTTTGCCCGGTTGGCCGCTTCCGCACGTTCCTTCTCCGCCTGATAGTTGGCATTGGCGATGGAAAGCTCCTCCTTCTGCCGCTCCAGCGTCGCCTGGGATGCCGAAAGGTCGCCGATCGTCGCCATCAGCCGGCGCTCGGAATCGCGCAGCCGCACCTGGTGGCGCTTGATCATGGTGATGTCGGTTCCGACCGACACCAGACCGCCGTCGCGCGTGCGCCGCTCGTTGATCTGCAGCCAGCGCTGGTCGGCGAGCTGCACCTCGGTGGTCTGCGCCCCGCCGGAACCGCAGGAGTCGGCGATCCGCCGTTCGATGACGGGCTTGGCGGCTGCGGCATGCACGATCAGCCGCTCCGTGCCGGGCACGAGCACCTCGTCCGGCAGGCCGTATGCCTGCTGATAATGCCCGTTGCAGGTGACCAGGCGGTCGTTTTTGTCCCACAGCACGAAGGCCTCCGACGTGCACTCGATCGCGTCGGCCAGCCTCTGGTCGGCCTCCTGATAGCGCTGGGCCAGCCGATGCTGTTCGGTGACGTCCATGGCGATGCCGATCATGTGCATCCTGCCGGACGCCATGCGGATGAGCTGTGCGCGGGCGCGAAGCCAGACATAGTGGCCTTCGGCATGGCGCATGCGGAAGACCTGGTCCACCTGTTTGGCGTCGCCCTTGGCGACCGCGCGGGCCACCTGATAGATGCTGTCGTCGTCCGGATGCATGAGGCGCGCGGCGTCGCCGAAGGACAGCACGCTTTCGCGCGGCGCCATGCCGAGCATGTCGTACATCGAGCGCGACCAGAAGAGGCGCCGGCCCGAAAGGTCGAAATCCCACAGCCCGCAGCGGCCCCGCGCCAGCGCCGTCTCCACGCGCAGGTTTGATTCCGCGAAGATCGAATCCGCATCGCGCGCCCGCTTCGCCTGCACGTAATAGGCATAGAGGATCACCAGCAGGATCGACGAGATCCCGGCGAAAAGCGTGACGTTCAGCGACACCTCGTCGCGCCAGAGCACCGTCAGATGATCGAGCGGGTTGGCGATCAGGATGAAACCCGCCTTTTCCGGCATCTGGACGAGCGAGACGAAATATTCCGCCTCGCCGATATGCGTGCGCACGACACCCGCGAGATCGCCGAAATACTGCATCGCGGCGATTTCCGGCGCGAAGCGCGCAAGCGCCGTGCCGACATAGCGCGCGCCGCCAAGCGACGCGGCGAAGACCTGCCCGCCCTCGCGCGAGAAGAGCACGAAGCTGCCGGCCGGAAGCCTGTCCTGCGGCAGATGGACGGAAAGCACCTTCTCGACCGCTGCACGGTCGGCATTCTTGACGAGATCCGAATTGCCGGCGGAAAAGATCGCGCCGACCGCCGCCGCCGTCAGTGCAGTCGCCTCGTGCACGCCGGCTTCCCGGCGCTCGTGGTCCAGCATGATGCCGACCATATGGGCGACGCCCACCACCATCAGAAAAGCCACGATAAGGATCGGGATCGACCGTTTGAGAACGGGTTCTGCCTGTCTCAGGTGCCGCGCGGAAGGTCTGGCGAAAAGTCTCGCCTGTCCCGTCAACTCTCTCTCCCAGGCCGCAACTCCCGGAATTTTGAGTCGAATCCGCCCCTCGGCAGCGCTTCCTCGTCGCGCGTCCGCCATAGTCTTCAACCTTGTATCCTCTGGTGATTCGACACGCCGCTCGTCCGAATCTGCCATAATGAATCAATTGTGATTCGCCTTGTCCAGAGGAAAAGGTAAAAGTTTTTTAACCAATTATAATGGTTGGAAAATTGTAGTCCCGCCGTCGGTTCAGCAGACGGCGGCGCATTCGCTTGTCCTGCTTCGGGTGGCCAGAATGGAGGCCGCCGCAAGGATGATGATGACGATGCCGTAGACATAGGCGGTCACGGAAAGGCCGAGCTTCGGCGCCGCGAGCCCGGCGGCGATCGCCGGAATGGCGAAGGCGAGATAGCTTTCGACCAGAAAGGCGGAGAAGAGGCCGGCGCGCTCATGACCTTCGGCCAGCGGCAGCATGATGCGCAGGATATTGGCGAAAATCGATCCGAAGCCGAGCCCTGCGACCGCCGTCCCGAGGAAAAGCACTCCGACCTGTTGCAGATACACGCCGAAAAGCGTGATGGCGACGCCGATCATCAGCACGCTCGCGCCGGTGAAGAGAACCGTCTGTGCCCTCCAGGAGCGGAAGATGAAGACCGAGGCGGTGGCACTCAGCATCAGGGTCGCGACGACGGCGCCGCCGACGAAGGGCGAGGTGATGCCGGTCGCAACCGCGACCAGCGTCGGCATCAGCGACAGGTAGAAGCCGCCGAGCGACCAGCCGGCGATATTGACCGGCGTGACGCGGATGAGCGTCGGGCGAGCCCGCCGCGGGACGCTGAGCTGCGGCCTCATGGCAGCGATCGCCCCCGGACGGCCGGATGTGGTTTCCGGCATGAGGGCGAGCGCAAGGATGCCGGCCGCGGTTATGCCGAGCAGCAGCTCGTAGATCAGACGAGTGGGCTCGGGCGCGAAGGCGACGAGCGTGCCGGCCGTCAGCGTGCCGATCATCAGGCCGAGAAAGGCAGTGATGCTGTTGAGGATCGGTCCTCTCGTCTTGTCGGTGTCGAGAATCGCGGCGCCGAAGGTGGGGAAGGCGATACCGGTCGCAAAACCCTGAACGATGCGTGCCGCCATCAGCATGGCGCCTGATTCCGCCAGCAGGAAGATCACCAGGGCGGCGGCATTGAGAAGCAGGGCAAGCAGGATGAGCGGCCGCCGGCCGATGTAATCGGACAGCCCGCCGAGCGTCAGAAGGGCCGCAAGGAGCGAGAAGGCATAGGAGCCGAAGATCAGCGTGATCATCGCCGGCGAGAGGCGGAAGAGCTCCTGGTAAAGATGGTAGAGCGGCGTCGGCGCACTGCTGCAGGCGGAGATCGTAACGGCTCCGATGAAGCTGTAGACGGTCATGCGTGAGGCGGATCTGCCGCTGGCGGGAGAAGACGTGTCGCTCATGGTTTTCACCTTAACGCAATTTTTTAGCGTTAGCGGGATATAGTTGCAATCGTTCGCTAACGCAATATCTTTGCATTAAGGTGTGTTCATGTTCCCGGCCGGGCCGGGAAGGAGAATGAAAAGATGCCAAGGGAAATGTTGCGGCAGGGAGGGCGGAGCGCCCGCATCCAGGCCGAAGTCCACAGCACCGTCCAGGAGCTTCTGAAAAGCGTGGACCGCAGCGAGATCACGGTGCCGATGATCGCCGAAAAAGCGGGGGTGACCCCGTCCACGATCTACCGCCGCTGGGGCGATCTTTCCGAGCTTCTGGCGGATGTGGCGGTCTCCCGCATGCGGCCGATCGCCGATCCGGAGGATACCGGCGCCATGGCGTCGGATCTCGAGGCCTTCATCGTGCAATATGCCGAGGAGATGTCCTCCAGGGTCGGGCGGGCGATGCTTCTCGATATCGTCGGCAGTCTGGCCGGAGGCGCTGCCGCGCAGTGCTGCCAATATACCTACCATCACCTGGAAACGCTGCGGGAGCGTGCGCTGGCCCGCGGCGAGGTGCCGTTCGATCTCGATGAAGCCGTCGATCGGGTCGTGGCCCCGATCGTCTATCATATCCTTTTCGGCGACCGAGATCCCTCGCCGGATTACTGCCGGTCGCTGGTCGGAAAATTTCTGGCCCCTTGAAGGTATCCTACTTTAGCCGTTCAGCATGCGTTCAACGATATCGGAAACGTCCGGTGAGAGCTTTTTGGCCGCGGCGATCGAGCGGAGCGCGTTGCGCGCATGGTCGGCGCGCCCTTCCTCCAGCGAGCGCCAGGAGCGCATCGAGGTGAGGATGCGCGCGGCGAGCTGCGGGTTTTTCGGATCGATCGCAAGGATCTGCCCGGCGAGGAAACGGTAGCTTTCCCCGTCCGCCCGGTTGAAGCCGGTCGGATTGGAGAAGGCGAAGGTGCCGATCAGCGCCCGCACCCGGTTCGGGTTGGACGGGTTGTAATGGGGGCTCTCCATCAGCTTCCTGACGCGATCGAGAGCGCCGTCGCCCGGAATGGTCGACTGGATGGCGAACCATTTGTCGATGACGAGCGCGTTTTCGGCGAAGCGGGCGCGGAAAGCCTCGAGCGCTCCGATGGTCTCGGGCGCATCGGGGAAGCGGTGCGAAAGGACGGTGAGCGCCATGCTGAGATCGGTCATGTTGTCCGCATCGGCGAAGGCTTTCGCGGCGCGGGCGGGCGTGCCGTCGGAAATGGCGAGAAAGCCGAGCGCGGCATTGCGCAATGCGCGATGGCCGGCGCTCGCCGCATCCGGAGCGAAGGCACCGGACGTCCGGTGCCGTTCGAAAAGCCCCGTGAAGACGGCAGCTCCGTCTGCCGCGACATGGGCCAGGATCGCCTCGCGCCCGCGCCGGATTGCGTCCGGGTCATTGTCGCTGCCGAGTTCGCGCGCGATATCCGCCTCGCTCGGAAGCGCCAGCGCCTGGGCGCGGAAGGCCGGCTCCAGCGTCTCGTCGCCGGCAATCGCGGTGAGCGCCTCGCCAAGCAGCGGCGGCGCGCTGATCTCCTTGCCTTCGCGGGCACTGCGCGATGCTTCGGCCAAGCCCGGCATGGCGAGGTCATTCAGAGCCTGCCAACGGGCGAAGAGATCGCCGTCGTGGCGCGCGATCTGCGCCAGATCGGCCGGCGCCTGCTCGAAATGCAGGTTGACCGGAGCGGAGAATCCGCGATTGAGGGACAGAACCGGGCGGGATGCGATGCCGGAGAAGGTCACGTTCTGTTTGCGCGCGGTCAGATGCAGGACGTCCCCCTTAACCTCGGCACCATCGGTCGCCAAGGGCGCGGCTTCCGTTCCGTCCGCAAGCAGCAGGCCGAAGCGGAGCGGAATATGCATCGGCTCCTTGGCTGCCTGACCGGGTGTGGGCGGCACCATCTGCTCGAGCGACAGCGTGAAGACGCGGCTGCCCTGGTCGTAGCCGGTGGAAACGGTGACGAGCGGCGTGCCGGCCTGATGATACCAGAGCGAGAACTGGGTGAGATCGCGCCCGCTCGCATCCTCGAAGCATTTGACGAAGTCCTCGATCGTCGCCGCGTCGCCGTCGTGACGCTCGAAATAGAGATCCATCCCCTTCTTGAAGAGGTCGCGGCCGAGAATGGTCGCGATCATGCGGGTGACCTCGGAGCCCTTTTCGTAGACGGTCGTCGTGTAGAAGTTGTTGATCTCGCGGTATTTCGTCGGCCGTACCGGATGGGCCAGCGGTCCGGCGTCCTCCGGGAACTGCTCCGACTTCAGGTGCCGCACCTCGGCGATGCGCTTGACGGCGCGCGAGCGCTGGTCGGCGGAGAACTCGTGGTCGCGATAGACTGTCAGCCCTTCCTTCAGGCAGAGCTGGAACCAGTCGCGGCAGGTGATGCGGTTGCCGGTCCAGTTGTGGAAATATTCATGCGCGATGATCGCCTCGATATTGGCGTAGTCCGCGTCGGTCGCGGTCTCCGGATCGGCCAGCACATACTTGTCGTTGAAGATGTTGAGGCCCTTGTTCTCCATCGCCCCCATGTTGAAGTCGGAGACGGCGACGATCATGAAGATGTCGAGGTCGTATTCGCGTCCGAAGACCTCCTCGTCCCATCTCATCGAGCGCTTCAGCGCGTCCATGGCATAGGCCGCGCGCGGCTCCTTGCCGTGCTCGACATAGATCTTCAGCGCTACCTCGCGCCCGGACATCGTGGTGAACGTATCCTCGACCACGCCGAGATCGCCGGCCACCAGCGCAAAGAGGTAGGAGGGCTTCGGATGCGGGTCGAACCAGGCGGCGAAATGCTTGCCTTCGCCGTAGCCGGCGCCGCCGAGGAAATTTCCGTTGGAAAGAAGCAGCGGGCAGCTTTCCTTGTCCGCGATGACGTTGACCGTATAGACGCAGAGCACGTCCGGCCGGTCGTAGAAATAGGTGATGCGGCGGAAGCCTTCCGCCTCGCACTGCGTGCAGTAAACGTTGCCGGTGCGGTAGAGCCCCATGAGCGTCGTGTTGGCCTCCGGGTTGATCACCGTGTCGACGGTGATCTCGAAGGAGCCCGTTTCCGGCAGATCGCGGATCGTGAGCTGGTCGTTTTCCTCGGTGAAGAGGGCGGCCTCCATCGGCATGCCGTCGAAGAGCAGGCCGGTCATCGCAAGCTCGTCGCCGTCAAGCACCAGGGGCGCATCGCCCGGTGCGCCCTCGCGGCGGTGGAAAAGCATGCGCGAGGTGCATTTCGTGGCCGTGGGATCGAGTTCGAAAGTCAGGTCGACGCGTTCGAGAACGAAGTCTGTCTGGCGGTAATCTGCCAGATGGATGATCCGGCCGTCCTCTGTTCGCATGGTATGTCCTGCTCTTTACCATTCCGCCCGTACATTTCCGGGCAATCCACCGGCGTGAAGGAATGGCGTGTTCCCTGGTCCCGGCACGTCATATGCCTTTAGGTTTAACATCTCATTTCCGATTGCAACCCGTCCACGGATTTCTGATTTGAGATGGGGCATTTTTTGACGGCGGGAAGGATCGACTTTTCCCCGTCGTCGCTTAAACTCTACTCCTTCTTCACGTTTTCTCCACATCAGGCGATCGAACTTCAGGACAGGACCGGCATGAACACGACTGCACCGAAATTCGGAGTGGGCGCTTCCGCGCTGAGAAAAGAGGACCTCCCGCTGCTGAAGGGCGAGGGGGCCTATACGAGCGATATCGTGCGGCCGGGGGAATTGCACGGCTTCGTGGTGCGTTCGCCCTATGCTTCCGCCACGTTCGAGATCAGGTCGACGGAAGCGGCGAAAGCCGCGCCCGGCGTGCGGCTGGTCATGACAGCCGAGGACGTCGCCCATCTCGGCGACGTGCCCTGCCTTGCGCGGGCGACCCAGCCGGACGGCACGCAGCACGATGTCCGCAATACCCCTGTGCTCTGTCGCGGGCGCGTGCGCCATGTCGGCGACGCCGTCGCCTTCATCGTCGCGGACACGCTGGCAGAGGCCGAAGACGCGGCCGAATTCCTGGAGATCGACTGGGAGATGGAGGAGGCGCTGGTCCAGCTTTCGACGGCCGGCGAGGATGGCGCTCCGCTGGTCTGGCCGGATGCGGGCAGCAATCTCGTCTATGAGCACCAGACGGGCGATCCCGCGACCGTCGCCGCCGCCTTCGAGAAGGCGAGCCACGTCAGCGAGATCACGCTCGTCAACAACCGTCTCGTTGCGAACTATATGGAGACCCGGGCGGCGCTGGGGGAATGGGATGCCGAGACCGGGAGCTTCACGCTCACCTGCGGCTCGCAGGGCGTGCATGGGCTGCGCAATTCGCTGGCCAATCATGTGCTGCGGATCGAGCCCGAGAGGCTGCGCGTGATAACGCCCGATGTCGGCGGCGGTTTCGGCACCAAGAGCTTCAACTATCGAGAATATCCGCTGGTGCTGGAGGCGGCGCGCCGCCTCGCACGACCGGTGAAATGGGTCAGCGGGCGCGGCGAGCATTTCCTGGCCGACAGCCACGGCCGCGACAGCGTCGTCACGGCTGCCTTCGCCACCGATGCCGACCACCGCATCACCGCCATGCGCATCCGCATGGATGCCAATATGGGCGCATATCTCTCGCAATACGGCCCGATGATCCCCACCATGGCGGCGATCATGGCGACGGGCGTCTATGACATCCCGGCGCTCGACATGCATATCCGCGCCTTCTACACCCACACCACGCCGGTCGACGCCTATCGCGGCGCCGGGCGGCCGGAGGCGGCCTATGTGGTCGAACGCCTGGTCGATATCACGGCGCGCGAACTCGGCCTTTCACCGGCGCAGTTCCGCCGCATCAACTTCATCCGTCCCGGGCAGTTCCCCTACCGCACCCAGGGCGGACGCCTCTATGACGTCGGCGAATTCGACGGGCACATGACGCAAGCCATGGCGCTTGCCGACTGGGAGGGCTTCGAAGACCGGGCAAGGAAGGCCGGCGCCCATGGTAAAATCCGCGGCATCGGCATGTCCACCTATGTCGAGGCCTGCGCCTTTGCGGGCTCCGAGCCGGCGAAGCTGAAGCTCAACGAGGACGGAACGATCACGCTCTTCATCGGCACGCAGACGAACGGGCAGGGCCACGCCACTGCCTACAGTCAGTTCGTCGCCGACAAGATCGGCATCGATTTCGACCGGATCATCGTGCGCCAGGGCGATACCGCCGAACTCGCGAGCGGCGGCGGCACGGGCGGTTCGCGCTCGATCCCGCTCGGCGGCGTCTCCGTGGCATCGGCCAGCGAAGGCCTGGCGGAAAAGATGAAGCGGATCGCCGGCGACGAGCTGGAAGCGGCCGCCGAGGACATCGAGCTCGTCGCGGGCGAGGCGCGCGTCGTCGGCACAGACCAGGCGCTCTCCTTCGCCGGCATCGCCCGCGCAGCGAAATCCGAGAACGATCTGATCTCCATTTCCGATATCGTCCAGGACGAGGCCACCTATCCGAACGGCACCCATGTGGTCGAGGTCGAGATCGATCCCGAGACGGGCATGGTCGAGATCGTCAACTACCAGGTGGTGGACGATTTCGGGCTGACCGTGAACCCGGTCCTGCTGCTCGGCCAGGTCCATGGGGGCATCGTGCAGGGCATCGGCCAGTGTCTGAACGAGGAGGCGGTTTATTCGCAGGACGGCCAGCTTCTGACGGCGAGTTTCATGGACTACGGCATGCCGCGCGCTGACGGGCTTCCCTTCTTCAAGTTCGAGACGCGCAACGTGCCTTCGACCACCAATGCGCTCGGCATTAAGGGCGCGGGAGAGGCCGCCACGATCGGCGCCTGTCCGGCGGTCATGAACGCCGTCGTCGACGCGCTCCACCGGGCGCGCGGCGTAACCCATATCGACATGCCGGCGACGCCGCAGAAGATCTGGGCCGTATTGAACGCAGCATAGAGGCGGGCAGGCCTTTTTTCTCCGTGGCGGTTGGCCGATTCGTGTCCGGGCAATTCAGCCGTCGCGACTCGGCGCCGATCCGGTTATGACGGATCGGTTCCGTTCAGATCCGAACTCCCGTCCGCCTCGCGGCGGCGGCGATTGAAGAGTGCCACGCATGCAGTCCCAGCAGTTCGACCCGATGAAGGGAATTCTCCTCAAGGTTTCCTCCGTCGTCGTCTTCGTCGGCATGTCGACGCTGATCAAGGCTGCGGGCAGCGACATCTCCACCGGCCAGATCACCTTCTACCGCTCCGCCTTCGCCATGGTGCCGATCATGCTCTACCTGGCGGTGCGGGGGGAACTCGTCGATGCCTTCCGCACCGGGAATATTCCCGGCCATCTGGCGCGGGGTTTCGTCGGGATCCTCGCAATGAGCTTCGGCTTCTACGGTCTCGTCCATCTGCCGCTGCCCGAAGCGATCGCGATCGGCTATGCCATGCCGCTGATAGCGGTGATGATCGCGGCGGTTTTCCTGAAGGAGATGGTCGGCGTCTACCGCTGGTCGGCGGTTCTTGTCGGGCTTGCGGGCGTCGTGATCATCACCTGGCCGCGGCTGACGCTCTTCGATGGAGAGGGCATCGCACCGGCGAGTGCCCTGGGAGCGGTGGCGGTGCTCGCCTCGGCTACGCTTGGCGCCGTCGCGATGATCCTTGTCCGGAAGCTGGTGCAGACGGAGAAGACGCACACGATCGTGCTCTATTTCTCCCTGTCCGCCTCGGTCTATTCGCTGGCCACGCTGCCCTTCGGCTGGAGCGACCTGTCTATGCGGGCGCTCATCTTCCTGGCACTTGCCGGCTTTTGCGGCGGTATCGCGCAGATTCTGCTGACGGAGAGCTATCGCCATGCCGACGTCTCCACCATCGCGCCCTTCGAATATACGTCGATCGCGCTCGGCATCGTCATCGGCTATGTTCTCTTCGACGATATCCCGACGCTGACGATGCTCGTTGGGACGGCGATCGTGATTTCGGCCGGCATCTTCATCATTTTCCGCGAGCGCCAGCTCGGCATTCGCCGCAAGGCTGCCCGCAAGCATATCACGCCGCAGGGATGAACCCGGACAAACGGAAAAGGGCGCGAAACCGCGCCCTCGCATAATCCGATGTGGGGTGCCGCAGCTCAGTTCGGCAGGAATGCCTTCAAGGGTTCGCGGCGCTCGGCGGCGTCGCGCGGAAGCGACGCGAGCTGCGAATATTCGCGCGACGCGGCGACGGCGGTGCGGATATCGTGAAGATCGGAGAAGAGTTTGCGAAGCTTTACCATCTTGTCTTCCTGACGTTCTTCAAGGCTCTGTCTTCCCGGCACCTTCAAAGGTGCGGGTTCGACAAAGGGCTCAGCGCTGGACGAAGTCCGAATAGATCTGCGCCGGACGATTGATCCGGGCGTAGCCGCTGGCGGTCATCTGCTCGTTGGCCGGTGCGCGCCATCCGCCGAAGCCATGCGTCGGACGAAGTCCGGAATGGCGGAGCGTTTCGAAGCTCGAATGGATGGGCCGAAAACGGGCGGTCATTGTCCTAATCCTTGAAAACCTGTCCTCCCGTGTATCCATATTGCGTCGCACCATGATTTTTGCAATGCGACATATCGGCGGGCTGATATGCGCAATTCGCATAACGGTTGCAACAAGCTGTTCATAATTGAGGCAGTGTCGCGACGATTCGATGGACAAAACACCGCCTCACTGCTGGTGTTTTAGAATATATCGCTTTAAAATCAATAGTATAGATAAAAGAAGAGGCGTGCGTTCAGTTCCGCATTCCTGCACGGAAGGCGAGCAGGTCCTGCCAGGCGAGCCGCTTGCTGATCGGCGCGGAGGCGAGATCCTGGGGGTGCAGGGTGGCAAAGGCGCGCAATTGCCGCCCCTCTATGTGGATTTCGCGCCACACTCCGCGCAGTTGATGGATCGTTTCATTGCCGCCGAAGAAGAAGCGCGCGGCGAAATTGCCGAGGACCAGCAGATGATTCGGTTCCGCCAGCGCGATCTGCCGCTCGATGAAGGGCCGGCAGATATCGGTTTCGCGCGCCGAGGGCACGCGGTTGCCCGGCGGGCGCCAGGGAATGATGTTGGAGAGCAGAAGATCGGCGCGGTCGAGGCCGATGCCGGCAAGCATGCGCTCGAGCATCGCGCCCTGCCGGCCGGAAAAGGGCAAGCCGTCGCGGTCGTCGTCGGCATTCGGCATCGCGCCCACCACCATGACCTGCGGACGCGGATTGCCCTCGGCAAAGACGAGGCAGCGGGCGCTGGTCTTGAGATTGCAGCCGTTGAAGGCCTCCATCGCCACCTTGAGCTCCTCCAGCGAGCGCGCGGATGCGGCGGCGAATTGCGCCTCGGCAACGGCCTGTCCGTCGGGAATGGCACCGGTGGGGGCGACCGGCCGCACGGGGCGAGGGGCCGGAGCGCTTCCGCCCGCCTGCCGGGGCACGGGCTCGCGGCGAATGGGACTTTCGATCGATGCCCCGCCATCCTCCGACGCCTGGTGCGACGGTCGCGGCCTCGCGCCCTGCGCGGCGCGCATGGCTTCGAACTCCGCGATACGGTCGACCGCTTCTTCCTCCAGAAGCCATTCGACCCCCGCATCCGCATGGAAATGCAGAAGCGCGGCCAGCTCGGCGGCGGTGAGGTCTTTGGCGGAGATCATGGGAAAAGGAATACAGGACAGGGGCGGGCTCGCGCAAGGCGCATCGCCCGCCGTCTCCTGCGTTGCTGCGGGCGCGACGAAAACGGCAGGCCTTACCCTTATACGGACCGCGCGGCACCGCCGTCGCAGCGAATCATGCTGCCGGTGACGTAGCTCGCCGGCGCGCTGCAGAGAAAGGCGGCGGTCGCCGCGAACTCCTCGACCCGGCCGTAGCGGCGGGCGGGGATCGCCTCTTCGGACTCGGCCTTCACCTCCTCGACGGACCGGCCGCTTCGTTCGGCGGCCGCCTTGTCGAGGCTGGCGAGCCGGTCGGTCATGATGCTGCCGGGCAGCAGCATGTTCGAGGTGATGCCATATTGGGCAACCTCGCTTGCCAGCGTCTTCGACCAGCCCGCAAGCGCCGGACGCAGCGTGTTGGAAAGCGCAAGGCCCGGGATCGGCTCGATCACCCCGGAAGAGGCGACGGTCAGGATACGGCCCCAGCGCTGCTGCTTCATGCCGGGCAGGAAGCGGTTGGTAAGCGCGATCAGCCGCAGCACCATCGACTGGAAATAGCTTTCCAGCGTCTCCACGGTCATGTCTTGCGTGCTTCCCGGCTTCGGACCGCCGGAATTGTTGACGAGAATGTCGAGCCCGCCGTGCTTTTCGCCCGCCGCGGCGAAGAGCCGTTCGACGACATCCGGTTCCGTGAGATCGGCGCGCGTCCAGTCGGCGCGGCCGTTGCCCTCGGCATTGATCCTGCGGCAGTTCTCCGCAAGCTCCTCTTCGCTTCGTCCCGAGATCAGCACGTTCGCGCCCTCGCGCGCCAACGCCGTGGCGATCGCAAGGCCGAGCCCGCGCGAGGAGGCAAGCACGAGCGCGCGTTTTCCCTCGATGCCGAGATCCATGGGTTTCTCCTTTCGTTAGTCGTTCCGGTACGGCACCTTGCCGCGGTTGAAGAGGCCGGCCGGGTCGAGGCATGCCTTGATCGACTGCGCCAGAAGGCGGCGTGCCTCGTTGCCGTGGCTGAGATAGGCATGCCGTTTTTCCAGGCCAATCCCGTGTTCGGCGGAGAAGCTGCCGCCGAGACCGGTGATGCCGGAATAGACGGCCTCCTCTATGAGCAGCAGCAGCGCCTCGTCCACCTTGCCCGCATGGGTGACGGAAACGTGCAGGTTTCCGTCGGCGATATGGCCGTAGACATAGGCGCCGAAGGCCGGATCGACCCCGCGCAGGCGCTCTCTCAGCCCTTCGACGTAGCGGTCGAGTTCGGCGGGCGGCAGGGAGACGTCGAAGGAGGGAGCCGCCGGGTGCAGGCGATAGATGAAGTCGGAGGCTTCCCGGAGCATCCAGAACCTACGCGACTGGTCGAGCGACTGCGCCACGACACCGTCGGTCAGCCCGGCACTTTCCCAGAGGGCTCCGAGGCCCTCTTCGAGCGCCGCGGTGGCTGCATCGGCGCTCTCGGCGGAAATGTCGATGAGGAGGGCGGCCCGCGTGTCTTCTCCGGCAAAGCCGAGATCGACGCCATGCGCGGCGGCGCTGTCGAGGAGGAAATCCCGCCACATCAGCTCGGCGCCTTCGAGACCGACCGTCGCAAGCCCTTGGAAATAGCCGGCAACGGTCAGCGCGGAGGCGGCGTCGCGCACGCCGACCAGCGCGGTTGCGCGGGCGGTACGCAGAGCCTCCAGCTTCACTACCGCACGCGTCACGAAGCCGTAGGCTCCCTCGGCGCCGATCAGCAGGTGTTTCACATCGGGGCCGGCACTCGTCTTCACGACACGGGTGAGATCGGAGAAGATGCTGCCATCGGGCAGCACCGCTTCGAGGCCGAGCACCTGATGGCGCATCACGCCGCTGCGAAAGGCGAGGATGCCGCCCGCATTCGTCGAGACCATGCCGCCGATCGTCGCGCTGCCGCGCGAGGCAAGGTCTATGCCGGGCGTCAGGCCGTGGGCGAGCGCTGCCGCCTGCAGCGCCTCCAGCGTCACGCCGGCCTGGACGGTCGCGGTGCGCGAGGCGGGATCGATGCTTTCTATGCGGTCGAGGCGTTCGCTGGAAAGGATGAGCTCTCCGGGCCGGCTGACGGAACCGCCGACGAGGCCGGTGCGCCCGCCCTGCGGCACGATGCCGACACCGTTGCGGCCGCACCAGCGGACGATCTGCGCGACGTCCTCGCCGTTTTCGGGAAACGCCATCACGCCGGCGCCGAAATTGCCGGGATGCTCGCCGGGATGGCGGTTCGCCAAGCTATCCGTTCCGATTACGAAAAGCTTTCTGCCGATTTCGTCGAAGTGAGCCGATAGCGAATCGATAATCTGCGATTGGATGGTGCGGGTCATGGGTGGTCCTCTGGCAGACATGGGTAGTCTCCCGCATTGCGGGAATCAAGCCGCAGAGCGGAAATCGAAACCATTGACGTTTACGTATAAGTAAATAAAATTCGCCGTAATGCATGAGGTCATGCGCAAAAGCGGAGATCGCCTGTCGCAGAACTGCTCGACAAGGCTTGCCGCATTTGCAATGACAGGCCGCACTTTTGGGACCTTTTGCCGTATTCTGACCGGAGATCGGCAGGGCTGGAGACGAGAATGGTCGATCAAATGGAACTACCCGAACGCGAGAGCATGGAATTCGACGTGGTGATCGTTGGCGCTGGCCCGGCGGGTCTCGCCGCGGCCATCCGGCTGAAGCAGGTCGATCCGGAGCTTTCGGTGGTGGTTCTGGAAAAGGGCTCGGAGGTCGGGGCGCATATCCTGTCGGGCGCGGTGGTCGATCCGATCGGCATCGACCGGCTGCTGCCCGGCTGGCGCGAGGAGGAGGGCCATCCCTTCAAGACGGCGGTGACCGACGACCAGTTCCTGCTTCTCGGCCCCGCGGGCTCGCTCCGCCTGCCGAACCTCTTCATGCCGCCGCTGATGAACAATCACGGCAATTACATCGTCTCGCTCGGCAATGTCTGTCGCTGGCTCGCCGGCAAGGCGGAAGAGCTCGGCGTCGAGATCTATCCGGGTTTCGCGGCGACCGAGGTGCTCTACAACGACGAGGGCGCGGTGATCGGGGTGGCCACCGGCGACATGGGTATCGGCCACGACGGCGAACCGGGGCCGAACTACACCCGCGGCATGGCGCTTCTCGGCAAATATACGCTGATCGGCGAAGGCGTGCGCGGCTCGCTCGCCAAGCAGCTGATCCGGAAATTCAAGCTCGGCGAAGGCCGCGAGCCCCAGAAATTCGGCATTGGGCTAAAGGAGCTTTGGGAGGTGAAGCCCGAAAACCACAAGCAGGGCCTCGTGCAGCATTCCTTCGGCTGGCCGCTCGGGCTCAAGACGGGCGGCGGTTCGTTCCTCTATCACCTCGAGGACAATCTCGTCGCCGTCGGCTTCGTCGTGCATCTCAACTACAAGAACCCCTATCTCGCGCCTTTCGAGGAATTCCAGCGCTTCAAGACGCATCCGGCCGTCCGCGGCACCTTCGAGGGCGGCAAGCGGCTTTCCTATGGCGCACGCGCCATCACCGAGGGCGGATATCAGTCGGTGCCGAAGCTTTCCTTCCCCGGCGGCGCGCTGATCGGCTGCTCGGCCGGCTTTATCAACCTGCCGCGCATCAAGGGCAGCCACAATGCGGTGCTGTCCGGCATCCTGGCGGCCGAGAAGCTCGCCGATGCGATCGCGGCGGGCCGGGCAAACGACGAGCCGGTCGAGATCGAGAACGGCTGGCGCGACAGCGCCATCGGCTCGGACCTGAGAAAGGTCAGGAACGTCAAGCCGCTGTGGTCGAGGTTCGGCACGGCGCTCGGCGTGGCGGTCGGCGGGTTCGACATGTGGACCAACCAGCTCTTCGGCTTTTCCTTCCTCGGCACGCTGAAGCACGGCAAGACGGACGCGCAGTCGCTGGAGCCGGCCGAAAAGCACAAGAAGATCGACTATCCGAAGCCGGACGGCGTCTTGACCTTCGACCGGCTCTCCTCGGTGTTCCTGTCGAACACCAATCACGAGGAGGACCAGCCGATCCACCTGCAGCTCAAGGATGCCGGCCTGCAGAAGTCGTCCGAGCTCGACGTCTATGCCGGCCCTTCGACGCGCTACTGTCCGGCGGGCGTCTACGAATGGGTGAAGAAGGACGATCTCGACGTCTTCGTCATCAACGCGCAGAACTGCGTCCACTGCAAGACCTGCGACATCAAGGATCCCAACCAGAACATCAACTGGGTGCCGCCCCAAGGCGGCGAAGGGCCGGTCTATCAGAATATGTAATGGCGGGGGCGGCTTCGCCGGCGCTCGCATCGCGGCATGTCTGCGCTATCCTGCTCGGCGCCGAACCGCGTCGCGAAATGCTTCGGGACGCTGATCCCTCGGATGTTTGCCGCGTCACGCAATGAAGCCTCTCACTGCCGGTCGTAGACGCAGCGGAAGCCGACATAGACGGCGTAGAAATCCGCCGGTTTCCATTGCATTGCGGATGCCGTGGTCTCCTCGGCGCCGTACCACCAGGAACCGCCCGCCGTCAGCGCTTCGCCGTCCCTTCGGTCCGCCAGCCACTCCCAGGCATTGCCGCCCATGTCATGGAGCCCGTTGACGCCTCGCCGGGTCGTGCCGACCGGAGCAAGCCGCGGCCATGCGTCCTCTTCGCGCGTGTTCATGCCGGCCGGTGCATCGCCGACCGGATAGGGATAGGTCGTGCCGGCGGAAAACCCGTCTTCGCCCTTTTCTCGGCTTTCCCGGTATGCGGCGGTGCGCCACTCGTCGGCCGTCGGCAGCCGACCCTCCTTCCAGGCGCAATAGGCGGCGGCTTCGGCCCAGCTCACATGGACGGCCGGCTCGGTCTCGCTCTCGCTCCGGCTGCCGAAAGGCGCGTAGACGGTCCAGCCGGTCCGGCGCTCCCAGCCGGAACCCCACTCGAAGCCGCCACCCGCCTTCTCCGCCTCCGTGACGAGCCCGGCGGCTTCGGCGAAGGCGCGGAACTGGCCGATGCTCACCTCGGTGCGGTCGATGCCGAAGCCCGGCAGCGCGACCGTCGCCGGTGGCTGTGCACCGGCGGGCGCGGCTGCAAGCACCAGAAGCATGCCCGCTGCAAGAAAGCACTTTCGCCAGAACGAGGTCATGTGAACGGCCATTTGACCACTCCGCCATAGGATTTTCCGGGATAGGGCGGCTGGCGAAGCGTCGCCTCGAAAGCGGGAATGCCTTCCATGTGCCGTATCATGCGCTGGCGCATCGCCTCGTCCGGCAGGTCGCCGTAGAGCGCGCCCATATTGTCGCTCGCATGCTCCGGGCTGCTCGTCGCGGGGATGACGACGGTGACCGCCGGATGGGAGAGGATGAACTTGAGGAAGAACTGCGCCCAGGTGGCGGCGCCGAATTCCGCGGCGAAATCGGGAAGCGGCTGGTCCTTCACGCAGGTTAAGAGGCGGGCCTTCTCGAACGGTATGTTGATCTGCACGGCGACGCCGTTATCGGCGCATGCCGGCAGCAGCCGCTCCTCGGCCTGGCGGGAGAAGATCGTATAGGCGATCTGCACGAAATCGAGGTTGCCGCCGCGCACCAGCCGCTCCATCGTGTCGTAATATTCCGCGCTCCACTGTGTCGCGCCGATATAGCGAACGCGTCCTTCCGCCTTCCATTGCCGCAGGAGGTGCAGCACCTGGTCGTGGTTCTCCAGGCTATGCACCTGCTGGACGTCCATGGTATTGCGCCAGAGCCTTTCCATCGAGCGGAAGAACTGCGCGTGCGAATGGCTGTTGTCGGAGAGATATTCGCCGGTCGTCCAGGTCTTGTTGGTGATGAAGAGGTCGTCGGCGATGCCGAGCTCTGTCGCGAAGTCGCCGACGCTGACCTCCGACATGCCGTAGAGCGGCGAGGTATCGATCACCCGTCCGCCGGCTGCGTGGAAGCGCCGGATCACCTCGCGCACATGGTCGCGCGGCTCACCGGGCAGGATGTCGAAGGTCTCGAAAGTACCGAGGCCGACGGCCGGAACGGTCTCGCCGGTTTTCGGAATGGTGCGCAGGATGGGTGCGCCCTGAGCGGGTGCTGCAGCGTTCTGGCCGTGCGCTGCGTATCGGGGCAGCAGGAGCGTCGTCGCGAGTGCGCCGCCCGCAAGGCCGGCCGTCTTGAGAAGGGAGCGTCTGCTGATCGTGTCGAATGCCATGAGGAACTCCTTGGACGCGATGAAGCCCGGCGGTCGGGCGATCGTCATGCCGGTGTCTTACGGCCTCTTGCGCGCAGCCGCGCGCTCGTTCCTCGCATGCAGCCACGATCCTGATCTTCAATCGGCCGTTTGCGGACCGAGGCCCGCCTTGCGCCGATAGTCGTCCGGGTTGACCCCGATGAATTCACGGAAGACGCGGGCAAAATGGCTGGGATTGGCAAAGCCGACGGCGGCGGCGATGTCGACGATCGAGGCCGTCCGGTCGGAAAGGAGCAGGCGCGCCCGCGAGACGCGCGCCTGGTTGATGCGTTGCAGCGGCGTGCTGCCGGTCGTTGCGCGGAAGGCGCGATGGAAGTGCCCCTCTGAACAGCCGACCAGCGCCGCCAGATCCGCAATGCGCAGGCCGCTGGCGAGACGGGATTCGATGAAGTCGTCCACGCGCCTGATATCCCTGGCGGTCAGGCGCAGGGACGGTCCCACCGGCTCCGGCACGCGGACGTAGCGCTGCCTCAGATAGCTGACGAGCGCGAGCGTCATCGTCTCGCAATAGGAGGGGTCGAGCGCACCGTCCGCGCTGAACAGGCGCTCCAGTTCCATGAGCATGCCGAAGAGAAACGGGTCGGCATTGCCGCCGAAGGCGCCGACGCCGCCGAGATCGGCAACGGACGGGGGCAGGGCGATCGATGCCCACTCCCAGGCGACGTCCTGCAGGTTGAGGCGCCGTTCGCAGCCCGCCGGCAGGAAGGAGGCGGTGCCTGCCCTGTCGCTACCCGCATAGCGCGTGCCGCCGGTCGTCACGAATTCGTGCCGCCGTGCACCGCCCTTGAGCGTGACCATCAGCGTGTGGTTCGCCACCGCTATGACCCCCTCCACCGACGCGGTGTAGGGGCGCCGCGCCGTTTCGAATGTGCCGGTCGCCCAGGAAAAGGAGCGGTGGTTGAGCGGCAGGGGGCTCACGTTCCAGTCGCGTCGTCCGGCCTCGGCGTTCATGCGTATGTTCCTCAGGTGGTCTTCAGCGTTTTACCAGCCGGGATAATAGCGCGAAGCCTCACCGCGAACAGCCATCTTCCCGTCACGTCGCGTTTACCGGGCATTAACCATAATTTCCTTAATTTGCCTGTCATTAAGCGACCGGATCAAGGACATATTTTCATGACGATTTCCCGCCGTGGCCTGCTTTTGGGCATGACTGCGATGCTTGCCGGCTGCGCGACGAGCGGCCCCAATCACCGGCTCAATTATGCCGCCCAGCCCGACGAGAAATTCCCGCTTGCAGCCATTCCGCTGGAAAAGATCAAACCGGAGCTGCGCCGCCAGGAAGTCGCCTACGAGACGGATTATGCGCCCGGAACGGTCGTTGTCGATACGCCCGCCCGCCGTCTTTTCTACGTGCTGGGCGAGGGGCGTGCGATGCGTTACGGCGTGGGCGTCGGCCGCGCCGGGCTGGCGCTTGCAGGCAGCGCCTATATCGGGCGCAAGGCCGAATGGCCGAGCTGGACGCCGACCCAGAACATGATCCGCCGCGATCCGCGCAACCGGCGCTATGCCGGCGGTCTGGAAGGCGGCCTCAACAACCCCCTCGGCGCCCGGGCGATCTATCTCTATCGCGGCGGCAACGATACGATGTTCCGCATCCACGGCACCAACCAGCCGCAATCGATCGGCCACGCGATGTCGAGCGGCTGCATCCGCATGCTCAATCACGATGTCATCGATCTCTACGACCGGGTCAAGGTCGGCGATCGCGTCGTCGTGATACAGGCAGCCTGACGCGGGCGGCATCCGCGCCTTCCACGCCTTTCGCAATCTTTGAAATCCTGAATTGTACCATGACATTGGCGGTTCCGGCCGGCGTGACGGCGCCTGCACGACTGGAGTTTTGACCCTGGCCGCGGATTGATGTGCCGATGACGCAACGAGAGCAATTGCGGACGCAATCGGAGCGGCATTCGAACCCGCACCTGCAAAACTCGACAAAGTGGCATCGCGGGAGATGACGGACCGGAACGGGCTGTTATGATACGATCCACCAACGATCACAGGGCCGGCTGCGGCGGTGCGGCCGGGATAATGTGGGCGCAATAACACCGCCGGGTCAAAAGGGAACGTACATGAAACATCTTCTTGCATCGACATGTCTGGCCGTCGGCTTTTTCGCCATGGGCTCTGCAGCGTCTGCGGAGTGCGGCGACGTCACGATCGCCAGCATGAACTGGCAGAGCGCCGAGGTTCTGGCGAGCCTCGACAAGTTCATCCTGAACGAAGGCTATGGCTGCAACGCCGAAATCATCGTCGGCGACACCGTGCCGACCATCACCTCGATGGTCGAAAAGGGCCAGCCCGACCTTGCGCCGGAAGGCTGGGTCGACCTGCTGCCGGACGTGGTCACCCGCGGCCTGGAGGAAGGCAAGCTCGTCGGTGCGGCTGTGGCGCTCTCCGACGGTGCGGTGCAGGGCTGGTGGATCCCCAAATACATCGCCGACGCCAATCCCGAGATCAAAACCATCCAGGACGTTCTGAAGCATCCCGAGCTCTTCCCCGATCCGGAGGATTCCAGCAAGGGCGCGATCCACAACGGTCCGCAGGGCTGGGGCGGCACGCTCGCCACGACGCAGCTCTACAGGGCCTATGAGGCCGAAAAGGCGAACTTCACGCTGGTAGACACCGGCTCGGCGGCCGGTCTCGACGGCTCCATCGCCAAGGCCTACGAGCAGAAGCAGGGCTGGGCCGGCTACTACTGGGCTCCGACCGCGCTTCTCGGCAAATACGAGATGGTGAAGCTGGAACACGGCGTCCCCTACGACGCCGCCGAATGGAAGCGCTGCAACACGGTTGCCGATTGCCCCGATCCGAAGCCGAACGACTGGCCGAAGGACACGGTCCAGACGCTCGTCACCAAGCCCTTCGCCGAGCGCGCCGGTGCCGAGGTCATGGACTATCTCAACAAGCGCTCCTGGAGCAACGATACCGTCAACAAGCTGATGGCCTGGATGACCGACAACCAGGCGAGCGGCGACGACGGCGCGCAACACTTCCTCGAGGAAAACGAAGACCTGTGGATCAAGTGGGTTTCCCCGGAAGCCGCAGAGAAGATCAAAGCCGCGCTCTGATCCGGCAGCAACCGAAGAATGGCGGCGCGGCTCGGTTCGTGCCGCCATTTGGTTTTGTGCCGTCCGCCCCGGTTCGAGGGGCAGTTAAAAGAAAAGGGGAACGCAATGGAATGGCTAACACGGTTTCCGCATATGGATAGCGGAATGCTGCGCGATCTGAAGAAGGCGATCGACGAGGGCTTCAGGGCTTTCACGCGGGCCTACGGCGGCTCGATCGAGGATTTCTTCCAGCCGCTGCAGTTCTTCCTCATCCACTCCGAGCGTTTCATGACGCGCACGCCGTGGCCGATCATCCTGATCCTGATCGCGCTCATCGCCTGGTTCGCCAGCCGCAACTGGAAGATCGTTGCCGGCAGCGTCGTCACGCTCCTGCTCATCGGCTATTTCGACATGTGGGACGACACGATGAAGACGATCTCGATGATCTTCGTCTGTACTGTCCTGTCGATCGCGGTCGGCATTCCCATCGGCATCGCCATGTCGCGCTCCGACCGGCTGCAGAACGCCATCAATCCGATCCTCGACGTCATGCAGACGATGCCGAGTTTCGTCTATCTTATTCCGGTCGTCATGCTGCTCGGCATCGGCAAGGTGCCGGGGCTGATCGCCGTCGTCATCTATGCGATCCCGCCGATGATAAGGCTTACCAATCTCGGCATCCGGCTGGTCGACAAGGACGTGCTGGAAGCCGCCGACGCCTTCGGCTCGTCAAGCTGGCAGAAGCTGAAGAACGTGCAGATGCCGCTGGCGCTGCCCACCATCATGGCGGGCATCAACCAGACGATCATGATGGCGCTCGCCATGGTGGTCATCGCCTCGATGATCGGCGTGCAGGGCCTCGGCCAGCCGGTGCTGAAGGCGATCGCCAACCAGTATTTCACGCTCGGCATCTTCAACGGCCTCGCCATCGTCGGCATCGCCATCATCTTCGACCGCGTCAGCCAGGCCTACGGCAAGCGCCTGCAGCGCCACCGCGAGGTCATTCACGGATAAGCGCCCCGCGGCTTCCGTCTTTCCCGCATGAAAACGCCCGCAACTCCGGTTGCGGGCGTTTGCCGTTCATGCGCGGCTTATCCGTTCGATCAGGCCTCGGAAGAGCGTCAGGCGGAAGCCCTGGCGGGCGCCGTTTTCCACGCGACAACCATGAGCGCGCCGATGACGGTGATGTGCTCCATGACGACGTAGAATTCGATCGTCCTGATCGGTTCCTCCATGGTCCAGAAGGCGTGCGAGATCGGAATGGTCAGCGCGGTGAAGACTGCGAGCGCGCCGGCGCCGATCCAGGTCCAGCGATTGGCGATGATGAGCGCCGAGGCGCCGAGCTGTGTGATGATCGTGATGATGTTGAAGACCGGCGCCGGCTCGAGCCCGAAATGCGCCATTTCGGCGACGCCGCCGTTGAAGTCGATCAGCTTGGCAAGGCCGCTCGCCCAGAACATGAAGGTCAGCACGATCCGGGCGAAAGTTCCGAACCAGCGGGAAGAAAGGATGGCTTCGATGAAGGATGACATGAGAGGCTCCGGGAAACCGAGGTTGTATGCGCCCCGGTTTCTCGCAGGTCCCGGTTGCGCGAAGCTAGACGTCGCGCCGCCGCGCGTCGATTCGACGCTGGCAAAGCTCCGGACGCCGGATATCAGAAGCCTTCCAGAACCAGCTTTCCCTTGGTTCGTCCGCTTTCGACCATCGCATGCGCCTTCTTGAGATTGGCGGCGTTGATCGGACCGATCGTTTCGGCGAGCGTTGTGCGGATCGTTCCTTCGTCCACGAGACGGGAAATCTCGTTCAGGAGCTTGTGCTGCTCGATCATGTCGGGCGTGGCGAAGAGGGGCCGGGTGAACATCAGCTCCCAGTGAACCGAGATCGCCTTGCGCTTGAACGGCATGATGTCGAGCACCTTCGGATCGTCGATCAGCGCGAAGCGGCCCTGCGGTGCGATGAGCTCGACGATCGAAGACAGGTGGCTGTCCGTATTGGTGGTCGAAAACACGAAGGCGGGGGCGCCGATACCGAGCGCCGCGACTTGCGGGGCAAGCGGTTCGGAGTGGTTGACGACGTGGTGGGCGCCGAGGCCGCGCACCCAATCGGCCGATTCCGGCCGCGACGCGGTGGCGATCACGGTGAGGTCGGTCAGCGTCCTGGCGAGCTGGATGGCGATGGAGCTGACGCCTCCGGCGCCGCCGATGATGAGGATGGCATTGGCCGCGCCGGGAACGGCGTCGTTGACCCGCAGCCGGTCGAACAGCGCCTCCCAGGCGGTGATCGCCGTCAGCGGCAGGGCGGCGGCAGCGGCGAAATCCAGCGTTTCCGGCTTTCGCCCGACGATGCGCTCGTCGACCAGATGGAACTCGGCATTGGTGCCCGGCCGGTTGATGACGCCGGCGTAGAACACCTCGTCGCCGGGCTTGAACAGCGTGACTTCCTCGCCGACCAGCTTGACGACGCCGGCGGCGTCCCAGCCGAGCACCTTGAGCTGATCGGAATCGGGAGCGACGTTCGCACGGACCTTGGTATCGACCGGATTGACCGAAACCGCCCTGATCTCGACCAGGAGATCGTGTCCCTTCGGCTCCGGAACCGGCAGATCGACATCGACGAGCGACGTTTCCGCCGCGATGGGTTGGGGAAGCTTGTAGGCGACTGCGCGCATGGTGTGCTCCTTTCGGGTTGTACGGGAGCTAGATGCGGATTATCGTCGGGATGCGCAAGAATGCACAATTTATGTATATAGTGCACAAAAGGATACCGTCATGTCGCGCCCCCGTGCCAAGCTCACCAGCAATTTCCCCGGCTGCCCGGTCGAATCGACGCTTTCCTTTCTCGACGGCAAATGGAAGGGCGTCATCCTCTATCATCTTCTGGAGGGCACGCTGCGCTTCAACGAGTTGCGGCGGAAACTGCCGAGCGTCACGCAGCGCATGCTGACGAAGCAGCTTCGCGAGCTGGAGGAGGCGGGCATCATCGCGCGTACCGTCTATCCGGTGGTGCCGCCGCGCGTCGAATACGACCTGACGGCCGCAGGCCGCAGCCTCGAGCCGATCATCCTGGCGCTCGCCGAATGGGGCAAGGAGAACGTGATCTGCGAAAACGGCCGGAATGTCATCCGGCCGTTCGAGGAAGACGCGACGAACGCCGCAGCGTAGCGCTATTCCGCAGGACAGCCCGGTGCGAGGCCGGCCCGGTCGTCGATGCGTTGCAGGGTAAGCGAAACCGTGAAGACCGCGATGCCGCCCACCGCCATGATAGCGCCGACGAAACCCATCGAGCCGTAGCCGTAGCCATGGCTGATGGCGAGCCCGCCGAGGAAGGCGCCGAGCGCGTTGGCGACGTTGAAGGCCGAATGGTTGAGCGCTGCGGCAAGCGTCTGGGCATTGCCGGCAACGTCCATCAGGCGCGTCTGCAGTGCCGGGCCGACGACGAAGCTGCAGCCGATGAGAAAGCAGCAGAGGAGTAGCATCGCCGGAATATGCGCCGTCAGCGAAAGCGCGACGAGAACCACGAAATAGGCGAACAGCGACCAGCCGATCGTGCGCATCAGCGATATGTCGGCAAGCTTCGCGCCGAAGATGTTGCCAACGATCATCCCGGCGCCGAACACCGCCATGGCGACCGGCACCATCGAAACCGGCAGGCCTGCGACCTCGGTGACAATCGGCGAGATGTAGCTGAAGACCGCGAACATGCCGCAGAAGCCGGTTGCAGCGATGCCGAGCGTCAGCCACACCTGCTTGCGCCTGAGCGCGCCGAGCTCGGTCAGCGCATTGCCGCCTGCCTGCGCCCTGTCGCGCGGCAGGAAGACGCCGATGAGCAAGACGGTCAGGATGCCGGTGACGCCGACGGCGGCGAACATGTACTGCCAGTCGAGCAACTGCCCGAAGAAGGCGGCAAGCGGCGTGCCGATGAGGGTCGCGAGCGTGAGGCCGAGCATCACCTTGCCGACCGCCTGCGTGCGCCGGTTCATCGGCACCATCGAGGCGGCGACGAGGGCTGCGACGCCGAAATAGGCGCCGTGCGGCAGCCCGGTCAGGAACCGCATCAGAATGAAGCTCTCGAAGGTCGGCGCTATGGCGCTGGCGATATTGCCGGCGGCAAAGACGGCCATCAGCCCGAGAAGCAGGTCGCGGCGGCGAAAACGGGCGCCGAAGACCGCAAGCACCGGCGCTCCGACGACGACGCCCAGCGCATAGGCGCTGATGACGTGCCCGGCTTGCGCCGTGGTGACGCCGAAGGACTTCGCGACGTCCGGCAGGAGCCCCATGATGGCGAACTCGCCGGTGCCGATGCCGAAGCTTCCGACCGCGAGCGCAAGGATGATCAGCGAAACGCTGAGAGGAGAGAGGGCGGGCTGCCCGGAGGAGAGGGCAGGCGGGTTTGCAAACGTCATTTCGGACACGGATCAGCTCTGCGCAATTGGAATCGCTCGGGCGACCTGGGCGGACGCAGGCAGGACAGCCACTCCTCCTGGCTGAGATGCGGGACATTCCGGCCGGACGGCCTGGCGGAAAGATAGAAAGGAACAGCCGACGGAACGAACCGGCGACCGTGGCGATTTATATCAGAGCGCCGCCGAAAGCGCATGTCTAATTTTGCGCTGCGAAAGAATTTCTTCGCAGGCGCGCACCCAACCGGCGTTGCGACTGTTTTTTGCCGCTTTCGCGACTATCTAATCTGAAACAGCATGGAGATGCTGTACCGGGCACGGCCCTTGGAGAACGGCAAATGAGAATCCAGGCGATTTTCAACAAGGACGGCGGGACTTTCCGAACCACCGATATGGAGGCTTATGCCCGCCACGCCGAGGCTGTCTTTGCGCAAGCCGGCCATCATCTCGACTGCGACATCGTCGAAGGCAGCGATGTCGAGAGCGCCCTTCAGCGATGCGCGGGCAGGAATGATCTCGACGCCATGCTTGCAGGCGGCGGCGACGGCACGATTTCCGCAGCCGCAGGCTTTGCCTGGAAGAGCGGCATGCCGCTCGGCATCGTGCCGGCCGGCACCATGAACCTCTTCGCCCGCACATTGAAGATACCGCTCGACATCTGGCAGGCGCTGGATGCGCTTGCCGAAGGGGATGTCGCCGAGGCCGATATCGGAAGCGCCAACGGCCGTGCTTTCGTGCATCAGTTCTCCGCCGGGCTTCATGCCCGCATGGTGCGGCTGCGCAACAGCATGACCTATCGCTCGCGGCTGGGAAAGATGCGCGCCAATGTGCGGGCGGCGATCGGCGTCATCTTCGATCCGCCGGAATTCGAGGTCGAGTTCGACGTGGACGGCATGCGGGAGTACAGGAAGGTTTCGGCGATCAACGTCTCGAACAACCGCTTCGGCGATGTGGCGCTGCTCTATGCGGACGACGTGACGGGCGGGCATCTCGGCTTCTACACGACCCAGCCGCTGAAGCCCGCCGGCGTGGCGAAGCTCGCCTACGACATCCTGCGCGGCAAGTTGCGCGAGAACGCGGACGTGACCGAGATGACCGGCAGCGCCGTCGATCTCCGTTTCCCGAAAATCGACAGGGCGATCAACTGCGTCATCGACGGCGAGCTCCTGCCGATGGGCCGCGACGTCGCGATCCGCCTCCACCCCGGCGAGCTCAAGGTCATCATGCCGAAGGTCGCCGACCAGGCTCGGGCGGAGCCCGCGGCCGCCTGATCCTGGAGCATTTCCGTTAGTCACGGAAATGCTCTGTCTATTTATTTTGACGCAATTCCGGACGGAAAACCGATCCCCACTTTTCCTGGAATTGCTCTAAATCCGCGGCAGATAGGTCTGGTAGTCGAAGTCCGAAACGGTGCGCAGGTAGGTGATCGCCTCCTTGCGCTTGGTGTCGCCGTAGAGCTTCTGGTAACGCGGCCCGAAGACATCGGCGATGAAAGGCGAGGCGGAAAATTCCTCGACCGCCGTCAGGAAGTCGTGGGTCAGCCGTTTGGCTTCGACCGGCTCGCCGCCGGGCTCGGTCGCCGGGCCGGGATCGAGCTCCTCGTCCAGCCCTTTGAGAATGCCGCCGAGGATCGCCGTCAGCAGCAGGTAAGGATTGACGTCCGCTCCGGCGACGCGGTGCTCGACGCGGGCCGCGGGGCCGTCCTTGTCCGGGATGCGGATCGCGGTGCCGCGATGGCCGAAGCCCCAGGTAAGGTCGACGGGCGCAAACGAGCCCGGCTGGAAGCGCCGGTAGGAATTGGCGAAGGGCGCGAAGACGAGCTGCGCGTCGCGCATCGTGTTCAGCATGCCGGCGGTCACTGATTTCAGCTTCGCCGGATCGCCGCCTCTCGCGTCCAGGATATTGTTGCCGTCCCTGTCCACGATGCTCGCATGCACATGCAGCCCCGAGCCCGCATGTTCGGCATAGGGCTTGGCCATGCAGGTGGATTTGAGGCCGTGCCGGCGCGCCGCCTGCTCGGCGATGCGCTTCAGGTAGATGCAGTCGTCCGCCGCCGCCAGCGCGTCCGGCCGGTGCAGGAGATTGATCTCGAACTGGCCGGGGCCGAACTCCGCCGTCGTCGCGTCCGCCGGCAGGTCCTGGGCCTTCGCCCAAGCGCGCACGGTCTGGAGATATCCGTCGAGCGCATTGACGGCGCTCATGTCGTAGAGCTGGAAGCCGTTTGGCTGGTCGCGGTACATCAGCCGCTCGGGCGGGCGGGGCCTTCCCGTCTCGCGCCAGTCGTCCTGCACGACGTAGAATTCTAGCTCCGTCGCCACCACCGGCTTCAGCCCGCGCTCGTCGAAACGCTTGAGCAGGCCGGCGAGGATTGCGCGGGGATCCATGAAGCTCGGCGTGCCGTCCATCTCGTGCATGGTCGCGAGCACCTGCTTCGATCCGGGCGGAGCCCAGGGCATGGGAGCGAGCGAGCGCCTGTCGGGAACGCAGACCCCGTCCGGATCGCCGACGGAGAGCGAAAGCCCGGTGATGTCGTCGTTGTCGTCGCCCCAGATGTCGAGCGACTGGGTGGAGGAGGGCAGGCGCACGGAGCCGTCCCAGACCTTCTTCTCGCCTTCGAGCGGTATCTGCTTGCCGCGCAGGTCGCCGTTCATGCCGACGAGCAGGATTTCGATGCGGGGCGGCGCGTTGGCGGGCTCGCTGCCGGCTGCCGGTTCTTCATGGATCATGTTGGCTACGTCTCGGGCGGGTTGCGGATGCTCGGACAGGAGCCGGATTCGACGGCCGATCTCTTGCCAAACGACTGTTACATGGGCATTTTTCGTATCGCATTCTGTCCTGCCGTTCAATCAGGCCCGGAAGAGTCGCCGGATTCCCGCATCCGGTCCCGAAATGTTTCCGCGCAAAGGTGCTTCCATGTCATCCATATCTTCCGCCGTCCCGTCCAACCTCGGCGCTCTCGATGCCGCCCATCACCTGCATCCCTTCTCGGACATGAAGAAGCTGAACGCCGCCGGCACGCGCATCATCGAGCGGGGCGAGGGCAGCCACATCTTCGACAATCACGGAAAGCGCTATCTCGACGGCTTCGCCGGCCTCTGGTGCGTCAATATCGGCTATGGCCGCCGCGAGATCGCAGACGCAGTCGTCCGCCAGATGAACGAGCTGCCCTATTACAACACCTTCTTCGGCACCACGACGCCGCCCGCCGTGCTGCTGGCGCAGAAGATCGTCTCCCACGCCGGCCCGAACATCAACCGCGTCTTCTTCACCGGCTCCGGGTCGGAGGCGAACGATACCTGGTTCCGCATGGCGCGCGTCTATTGGGCCGCGCTCGGCAAGCCGACCAAGAAGGCCGTGATCGCGCGGCGAAACGGCTATCACGGCTCGACCGTCGCAGGCGCCTCGCTCGGCGGCATGAAATGGATGCACGAGCAGGGCGATCTGCCGATCGCCGGTATCCACCACATCGGCCAGCCCTACTGGTACGGCGAGGGCGGCGACCTGTCCCAGAACGAGTTCGGCCTGAAGGCCGCCCGCGAGCTGGAGGAGAAGATCGACGAGCTCGGCGAGGAGAATGTCGCGGCTTTCGTCGCCGAGCCGATCCAGGGCGCGGGCGGGGTGATCGTCCCGCCGCAAACCTACTGGCCGGAGATCGCCCGCATCTGCAAGGCGCGCAACATCTTGCTCGTCTCCGACGAGGTGATCTGCGGCTTCGGCCGCACCGGCCACTGGTTCGGCCATCAGCATTTCGGCGTCGAGCCTGACCTCGCCCCGATCGCCAAGGGCCTGTCCTCCGGCTACCTGCCGATCGGCGGCGTCATGGTCAGCGACAGGGTCGGCGACGTGCTGGTCGAGGAGGTGGGTGACTTCAACCACGGCTTCACCTATTCGGGCCATCCGGTCTGCGCCGCCGCAGCACTTGAGAACCTGCGCATCATCGAGGACGAGAAGCTGGTCGAGCGTGTGCATGACGATATCGGTCCCTATTTCGCCGCCGGCTGGAAGTCGCTGGAGGACCATCCCCTGGTCGGCGAGGTGGTCTCCGTAGGCCTGATGGGCGCCGTGCAGCTTGCCGAGGACAAGGCGACGCGCCGGCGCTTCGAGGACAAGGATGCGGCGGGCATCGCCGTGCGCAACCATTGCCTCGAAAACGGGCTGGTGCTGCGCGCGACCGGCGACCGCATGCTCGCCTCGCCGCCGCTCGTCATCACCCATGCGGAGGTAGACCAGATGATCGACATCACCCGCAAGGGGCTCGATCACGCCTGGAAGATGCTGACAGCGCAATGAACGCAGCAACACTTTAGAATTTGCGCATAGTCCTTATCGATCCCAGGTAAGGCATTGCGTATGGCCAGTCCGGCGCACTCCCTCTTCTCCCCCCTCCCCGCCGGGGAGGAGGGGAGAAGTCCGGCAAGCCAGCAATATGCGATGGCCTTGTGATATAAGGGATTTGCGCTAAGGCCCGACGTCTTCGTCCGGCGGATAGATCCAGGCATAGCCGAAGTGATAGAGGTCGCCGTCCCGGCCGTAGTGGTAGGGCGCGCCGACATCCTTCACGACCAGGGGCAGGGACGCATAGGCAGGGTGGCTTTTCAGCCAGTCGTCGAGAACCTTCACGCGCTGCGGGTTTTCCCTGCCGTCCCGCCGCCAGACGAGCAGGACCGGATTGTCCGCGTCCCAGGCGTGGGTTTCGAGCTGTTCATAGCCCGGAACGAGCACCGGGATGTCAGGAACGTGGAGGCGGATATTGCCGGCCAGCGGCTGGCGGTCGGCGACGATGACGGCCGGCCGATGAGGTTCTTCGGCGAGGATTTTCTCGATCGCCGGGCCGAAGGGAATATTGACCTTCTGGTAGTCGCCCGTCCAGGCGGCGAGCGGCACGCGCAGATAAAGCACCGCGGTTACGGCGACGGCGAGCACGCCCGCCACCCACAGGCCGCGCCGAAGGCTGCCCGCGATGTCGATCTCCGCGGTCTCGACCTTCAGGCAGAGATAGAGCGGCAGGATCACGAAGAAAGGCGCGAGCCAGCGGTCCTTGATGTAGTCCGTTCCGGCAAACAGGATCATGCCGACGATGGCGATCAGGATCGCAAGCAGCATCCGCTCGATGAGCCGCGTCCACTCGTTCTGCGCCCGCAGCGCCGGAAGGAATTTCCTGCCGAATATGGCCATGAACAGAACGACGGTCAGCGCCGAGAAACCGGCTGTCGCGGCCGATAGCGAGAACAGCCCATCGGCGACCTGCGAGAACAGTCCGCCATTTTCCCCTTCCGTCATCTTTCCGAGCGTCCGCTCCGTCGCCAGCCCGGTGTTCTGCAAGAACCAGAATGCGTGCGGCGCCATGATGACGGCGGCTGCCGCCGCAGTCACCATGATGCGCGGGTCGAAGAGGCGACGGCGGAAATTCTCCTCCGGCAGGATGGCGACGAGAGCAGCGGCGGGAAGCAACGCGAAATTGTATTTCGAGATCATGCCGATCCCGATCGCGACGCCGGTGAGGAGATAGCCGGAGAACGAAGGCGTCTTCAGCGTGCGCACGAAGGCGTAGAGGAAAAGGCAGGCCGCGAAGACGACCGCCACTGTGTGGGTCAGGTCGCGCTGGGCCTCATAGCTGATCTGCGGGATGGTGATCAGCCCGAGCGTGGCGATGATGGCGAGGTCGCGGTTGCGCAGGAGAAGGCTCGCCGTCATCCCGTAGAAGAGATAGCACAGGAACAGCATGGCGTTCTTCAGCAGGGAGAGCGCCGCGACGGAGTTTCCGAAGAGCTGCACCGAGCCGTATTGCAGCCAGTTGTAGAACGGCGGCTGGCTGTCATAGCCGACAGAGAGCCACTGGGCGAGAAAGAGTTGCTGGCCTTCGTCGAGTTCGAGGGACGGCGGAAGGCTCAGGCGGAAGATCACCTGCAGGGCGAAATAGGAAAGGATGAGCAGGTAGAGAAAGGCAGGATTCCGCCTCAGCGTCTCGATCACGTCAGGAAACCTTTCCCTCGCATCACTCGTCAGGTGCGCCGGCCGGTGACGGCGGATAGACCCATGCATAGCCGAAGCGGTAGGGCTGCGGGTCCATGGCGTAATGGAACGGCAGCTCGAGCATCTGCGCGGCGGTGGCGGCATGTGTGATGCCGATCCCGGCCGCGAATTCGGAAAGCCCCTGCGGAATGTCCTCGCCGTCCTCCTCGTCCGCCGACCAGGCAAGCAGGATCGGCCTGTCGGCGGTGGTGGTGAAGGGAAGCTCGTAACCGGGCTGGTCTTCCGTCAGAACGGGAACGTCCGGGAGATGAAGGCGGATACTGCCCGCAAGCAGCCGGTCGTCGGTCACGACGAGGCCGGGCTTCACGTCTCTCGTGACGGTCTCGGCGAAGAGGTCGGACGGCGTGTTGATCTTGGTGTAGTCGCCGATCAGCGGTGTGGCCGCGACGCGCAGATAGAGGATCGCCGGGACCAGGAGGAGGACGACGGCGGGGATCGCCAGAAGACCCTTGCGCAGGATGCGGTCCGCCGCGCCGGCCGCCTCGATCTTCAGGCAGAGATAGAGCGGCAGTACGAGCAGGAACGGATCGAGCCAGCGTTCCCGGATCTTGACCGTGCCGGTCGCGACGATCACGACGACGAGCGCGAGGAGGATGACGAGCAGCATCCGCTCCACGATGCGCGTCAGCCGGTTTCCGGCCGTCAGTACGCGGACCGTTTCCCCGCGGAAGATCGCGGCGAAGATCACCATGGCCAGCGCCGAGAAGGCGACGATCGCCACGGCGAGCGAGCCGAGGCCGGTTAAGGTCCGCGCGATGCGTCCCTGCGCCTCGCCGTCGGTCATTTTGCCGAGCGTCTCGGCGGTTGCGACGTCGAGGTGCCCCAGGAACCAGAGCGCATGGGGCAGCACGATCGCCGCCGCGATGGCGGCGGTCGCAACAATCCGCCAGTCGAAAAGCCGCGCCCGCAGATCCTTCTCCGGCAGGATGGAGACGAGAGCGGCAAGCGGCAGCAGCACGAAATTATATTTGGTGAGGAAGCCCAGGCCGGTTGCCGCTCCGAGCAGGACATAGGCGGCCGGATCGGCGCTGCGCACGATGCGGAAGAAGGCGTAGAGGAAAAGCGAGGTCGCCGCCAGCAGGCCGACGGTGTGCGCGAGATCCTGCTGCGCCATGAAGGACACCTGCGGCAGCGTCAGCAGGCCGAGCACCGCGACGATCTGCAGCCGCCTGTCCTCAAGCGCTGTGCGCGCGGCAAGCGCATAGAAGACGTAGCAGAGGAACAGAAGCCCGTTCTTCAAGATGCTGAGGCCGAGAAGCGAAGGGCCGGTCAGGAAAAAGACGGCCTTCTGCATCCAGTTGTAGAGCGGCGGCTGCGAGCTGTAGCCGAGCTGCAGCCACTGCGAGAAGAAGACCTGCTCGGCCTCGTCCAGCTCCAGGACATGCGGCAGCTCGACACGCAGCAGCACGTTCAGCAGGAAATAGCAGGCGAGAACGCCGAGGACCGCTTTCATGGCTCAGGCTTCGTTCTGGAACGTCGCCCTCACGATATAGCTCGGACCGTTCGTGCCGCCGATGCTGCGCGTCACGAGTTCCGCGAGGATGCCGGTCGTGATCATCTGCACCGAGGAGAGGAACAGCATTACCCCGACGAGAAGCAACGGCCGCGTGCCGATGTCCTCGCCAAGCCCGAACTTCACGTAGAAGAGATAGAGCAGGATAAGCGAGCTCACGACGCCGAGGAGAAGACCGATCGTGCCGAAGAAGTGCCCCGGCCGCGCCTTGAAGCGCATGAAGAAGAGCACCGAGAGAAGGTCGAGGAACACGCGGATCGTGCGCGATATGCCGTATTTCGATTCGCCGAACTGGCGCGGATGGTGCGTCACCACCATCTCGCCGATCCGCGAACTCGGCACCACGCTCGCCACCCAGGCCGGGATGAAGCGGTGCATGCCGCCGAGGATCTTCACCTGCTTGATGATCGAGGAGCGGTAGAGCTTGAGCCCGCAGCCATTGTCGTGGATGTGGACGCCGGTGACCTTGCCGATGAGGTAATTGGCACACCAGGAGGGAATCTTGCGCAGGACCAGCGCATCCTGCCGCGCCTTGCGCCAGCCGGCGAGAAGGTCGAGATCGCGCGCCTCGAGTTCCGCCACCATGCCGGGGACGTCATAGGGGTCGTTCTGCAGGTCGCCGTCGAGCGTCGCGATATACTTGCCGCGCGCCGCGTCGAAGCCGGCCTGGTAGGCTGCGGCCTTGCCGAAATTGCGCTGGAATTCGATGACCCTGAGGTCCAGGCCTTCGCGCCCGAGATAGCTGCGCGCGATCGAGAGCGTGCGGTCGGTGCTGCCGTCGTCGACCAGCACCAGTTCCCAGGTCTTGTCGTAGCCTTTCATCGCCTTGATGATCCGGTCGATCATCGGGTTGAGGCTCTCCTCCTCGTTCATGACCGGCACGAGCAGCGAAAGTTCTACGTCGTAATGCTGCGTAGTCTGCGGCTCGGCCGCAAGGTCGACATGTTGCAAGGGAGGACTCCGGAAAACACTGGTTTTTGAGCTGCCGTTTGTTATACGAAGCCCATTGCGAGCGCAACAGCCCCGGTTTTTTGGCCCCTTCATGGAAGAAATAGAAAAAAAGCAGCCGGCTTCGGCCTGGACCCGTCACCGTATGGCCTTACTGACGGTCTCCTGCGTCGTCCTCTATGCCGGATTCGTGGAGTATTTCTGGGGCTGGTCCACCGTTTTTTCAACGTGGGAAGCGGTCGGGCTCGGGCCGGTCCTGCTGGCGCTCCTGCTCTTCGTCTCGACCTATTTCGTGCGCGGTTACCGGCTCTATTCCTATTTCCCGCGCGAGACCTCCGGCCGCTTCATCGAGCTTTTCCATCTGGCGCAGCTCCATAATCTCCTGAACATAATGCTGCCCTTCAGGAGCGGGGAAACGAGCTTTCCCCTGCTCATGCGCTCCGAATTCGGCGTGCCGCTTCTCAAGGGGACCTCGGCCCTGCTCGTAATGCGGCTTCTCGATCTGCATGCGCTGCTTGCCGCAGCCGGCGTCGGGCTGGTGCTGCGCGGCGGGCATTCGACCGGCGGCGAATGGCTGCTTTGGCTCGCCTTCCTCGTCGCGCCGCTTCTCTGCTTCCAGATCAAGGGGCCGCTCTTTTCCTTTGCCGGGCGGCGGCTCGCAGGCAAGCCGCTCAAGATCGTCGAGGAGCTGGAGGCGGGCCTTCCGGCGGGGCAGGGTGATTTCATCCGTGCCTGGGCGGTGACGTTCCTGAACTGGGGCGTCAAGGTCGTCGTTTTCGCCTGGGGGCTCGCGGTGATGGGGATCGTCCCGCTCAGCGCCTGCTTCGGCGGTGCGCTGGGGGGCGAGCTTTCGTCCGTGCTGCCCTTCCATGCGCCGGGAGGCGTCGGCACCTATCCCGCCGGCATCGTCGCCGGCGCCGTCGCACTCGGCGCTCCTGTCGACAAGGCCGCGATGGACCTTCTCGGCAAGGCGGCCGTCAGCATGCATCTGCTTATCATCGTCTCGGCCTTCCTCGGCGCGGGTATGTCGCTGGTCCTCGCCGCGATCAAGCGCCGGCTTGCGAAGGATACCGTGTAGCCGGTGACGAAGCGGCTCCCTAACCCTACTGGAACGCCGTCTCGAAGAAGCTTCTGAGCTTGCGGGAATGCAGCTTTTCCGTCGGCATTCCGGCGAGCCTTTCGAGTGCGCGGATGCCAATGCGCAGGTGCTGGTTGACCTGCCGGCGGTAGAAGGCGGTCGCCATGCCGGGAAGCTTCAGCTCGCCGTGCAGCGGCTTGTCGGAGACGCAGAGAAGCGTGCCGTAGGGCACGCGGAAGCGGAAGCCGTTGGCGGCGATCGTCGCCGATTCCATGTCGAGCGCGATGGCGCGCGACTGCGACAGCCGCTTGACCGGCCCCCGCTGGTCGCGAAGCTCCCAGTTGCGGTTGTCGATGGTGGCGACGGTGCCGGTGCGCATGATGCGCTTCAGGTCGTAGCCTTCGAAGCCGGTCACCTCGGCGACCGCCCCTTCGAGCGCGACCTGCACTTCGGCAAGCGCCGGGATCGGTACCCATACAGGCAGATCGTCGTCCAGAACGTGGTCCTCGCGGACATAGGCATGCGCCAGAACATAGTCGCCGAGGGTCTGGCTGTTCCTGAGGCCCGCACAATGGCCGAGCATCAGCCAGGCATGCGGGCGCAGCACGGCGATATGGTCGGTGATCGTCTTGGCGTTGGAGGGGCCGACGCCGATATTGACCATGGTGATGCCGCCATGGCCCTTCTTCTTGATATGGTAGGCGGGCATCTGCGGCAGCCGCGCGATGGTGAGGTCGGAGCTCGGTTCGTCCGAGCCCGCGTGGGTGACGATGTTGCCGGGCTCGACGAATGCTGTGTAGCCGTTGCCGCCCTCGGCCATCTGCTGGCGCGCCCATTCGCAGAACTCGTCGACATAGAACTGGTAGTTGGTGAAGAGAACGAAATTCTGGAAGTGCTCGGCGCTCGTCGCGGTGTAGTGGCTGAGGCGGGCAAGCGAATAGTCGATGCGCTGCGCGGTGAAGGGCGCGAGCGGATGCGGCTCGCCGGGGCCGGGCTCGTAGGAGCCGTTGGCGATCTCGTCGTCGGTATTGGTGAGATCCGGCGCATCGAAGAGGTCGCGCAGCGGCAGGTCGATGTTCTCCGCCACTTCGGCCTCGACATAGGCGCCTTCCCCGAAGGCGAAATGCAGCGGGATCGGCGTCGTCGATTCCGAGACGATGACCTTCACGCCGTGATTGCGCATCAGGTGCCCGAGCTGTTCCTTGAGGTAGTGGCGGAAGAGTTTCGGCCGGGTGACAGTCGTCGTATAGACGCCGGGCGAGGAGACATAGCCGTAGGAAAGGCGGGAATCCACATAGCCGAAGCTCGTCGTCTCGACACTGACCTGCGGATAGCAGGCGCGGAAGCGCTTCTGCGGCGCGCCGGCCTTGCCGAGCGAGACGAAAGCGTCGGTAAGGAAGGCGGTGTTGCGGTCGTAGAGCGTCTGGAGCGCATCGACCGCTGCCGCGGGATCGTCGAAGGACTGCGCTTCAAAAGGGGCGGGCGTTGCGAATGAAAGCGGCGTGGTGGAGAAGATTCGTTTGCTCATGAATCATTATAGAATTTTGTCTTTTACAAGCAAACGACAAGATTGAAGGCGCGGCGAGCCGCCAGTGGTCATCATATGGCCTCAGCGCGGTGCGGCGAGGATGACCACGGCTCCGGCAAGCGCGATCGCCGCGCCGGTGAGGTCCCAGCGGTCGGGGCGCATTCCCTCGGCAAACCAGAGCCAGAGAAGCGAGGCGGCGATATAGACGCCTCCATAGGCGGCATAGGCGCGGCCGGCGGCATCGCTTTCGATCAACGTGAGCAGCCAGGCGAAAAGCGCCAGCGAGACCATTCCGGGCAGGAGCCACAGGGCGGATTTGTCGAGCCGCAGCCAGGCCCAGAAGGCGAAGCATCCCGCGATCTCCGCAAGGGCGGCGGCGCAATAGACGAGAACAGCTTTCATCGAGACTCCGGAAGAATGCTTTCCTCCGGTTTAGCATGGAACGGGCGGCGGGAAAGGCCGGATCAGCTCATCGCCTGGCGCTGAAGCGTGACGAAGAGGACCAGCCCGGCGCCCTGCTTGCCGATGCCGAGATCATCCGCCTTCAGTGCCAGGGCGCCGATGGGCGCGACAAGCGTCGCCGAGAGGGCGAGGATGCGCAGCGCGATGCCGGCTGTCTGGAAGAGGGCGGCGGTCATGGGCGGTTTCCTTCGGGTCGTCAGAGTGTGGTGCGGCAGGCGGGCGTGCCGGCGCAGGCGGTCATCTCGCCCATCTTCATCTGCTTGTGGCGGCGGGCATCGGTGTTCACGGCGGCGGTCAGCGCAATCGCGAAGAGAGCCATCAATACGGTGATGATCGTGAGACGGCGTGCCAAAATTTCCATCGGTCTGTTCCCTGAGGTTCGTGTCGATGATGAGCTTTTCCCACATCGCGACTGAACGGCCCCTGAGAGTGCCGTTCATCTGGCGTTCAGGTTTCAAATTTGTGCCTTGATTGCCCCGCTGGCCTGCAGGTCCGCCTTCTGCGGTCATTCCGCGAGTATGAATAAAATAACCGGCAGAAAACTGCCGGTTGGTTGGCTTGAGATGCGGATTTTTTAGGGTCCCTAAAGCCTGGACCAGGTCTGCGACTTGCACAGCACCTTCAGCACGCAGCCCTTCATCCGAAGCGAACTGCCGCTGACCGAGCCCGAGCCGCTATAGGTCTTGTCGTCCGCCGGATCGGTGATCGTCCCGGAATAGTCCGCGCCCGATCCGTCGAGCCTGCCGATGCGCTTGCCGGCGTGTTTGCCGGTCTTGAGCGTGATGCAGAAGCTGCCGCCGCATTTCGCGATTGCCGCGGTTTCGCCGCTCGCGGTTCTCCAGTTGCCTTCGATCGGCTCGGCCGCAAGGGCGCTTCCCGAAGCCGCCAGCGTTATCGCAGCGGCCGTCAACCATTTCCGGATCATCGTCTCTCCTCCGAACGACCGGCGCGCCGGTCCTCAATCCGACAGTTTCTCCCGCCGCTCCTCAAGCGGCATGGTCCGGAAAATATATGACGCGCACGTAAAGGTAAACAGCCGATCGCAGATCCGCTGCGGATTTCCCTGTTGGAAACGAGGGGCCTGCAAGCCGCTTTTGCGGACGCCCCCAACGACCGGACCGTTTTTCGTGGTTAGCGAAGGGTTGAAATCGGGATCTGAACAATCGGTGAAATTTTACGCGAACCGCTCCATTCCCAGTGGCTGCGATGTTTAACAAAAACCCAAATTTACCAAGCGTTTGAACTTTGTTTGTCTCACATTAATCATGCATTTTAAGCGCATGTTGAAAGCCCCCTGGCATAGTGAAGCCATAAGACGAGCACGGAAAAACAACCGGCCGACAAACTCCGAGGGGTGACCCAAGCCGCATAAGACGGCGGGCCCCCGAAGAGCCCGAAAGGGAAAGAAAACAGGGCGTTACAAGAAGAACGTAAGACAGGGACAGGTAAAATGGCACGCTTCGACATACACAGCAGTGAAATGGCCGCCATGACGGGCGGCAAGACCCGCGCCGAGACCTTCTGCGATATGGGTTTGATGTATGCGACCGGTCGCGGATGCGACGTCGATCTGGTCGCCGCCCACAAATGGCTGAACATCGCCGCAATCAAGGGATGCGACCGCGCCGCCGAGCTGCGCGCCGATCTCGCCGCGACGATGTCCAAGACCGACCTCGCACTGGCGCTGCGCGCCGCACGCGAATGGATGACGATGCATTGAGGGGAATGAGCGAATAGCGAGTGGCGAATAGCGAATAGCGAATAGTAGATTTGAAACCGGCGCAATGGCGGAAAAATAAGAAGACCCGCTTGCGACACGCAAATTTCCAACTAGCCTATTCGCTATTCGCTATTCGCTATTCGCTATTCGCTATTCGCTATTCGCTATTCGCTATTCGCTATTCGCTATTCGCTATT
>JARYGU010000008.1:148110-165997 GCA_033795365.1 Shinella sp. | reverse complement strand
CGCTATTCGCTATTCGCTATTCGCTATTCGCTATTCGCTATTCGCTATTCGCTATTCGCTATTCGCTATTCGCTATTGCTCCCAAAACCCCAGGCAGCGCCCGTTCCAGCCGCGCCATGTCTTCTTCCGGCCCGACGCTTATGCGGATGCAGCGGTTGAGGGGGGCCACACCCGGCATGCGGACGAAGACGCCGTGTTCCATCAGTCCGTCGACGATCGCACGGGCATGGGCGCCGTCGCGGCCGCAATCGATGGCGACGAAATTGGTGGCGGAGGGCAGGGGGAGCAAGCCATTGGCCCGCGCGATCCCGGCGATCCGCTCGCGCGCAGCCGCGATCCTGCCGGTCACCTCGGCAAGATAGGCCTGGTCCTTCAGCGCCGCGAGTGCCGCGACTGTCGAGATTCGCGCCATGCCGAAATGGTTGCGGATCTTGTCGAAGGCCTGCGCATTGCCGAGCGTGCCGATCGCATAGCCGATGCGTGCGCCGGCAAGTCCGTAGGCCTTGGAGAAGGTGCGCATTCTCAGCACGTTCGGAAGTCCGATGAGCGCGTGGATGTCCGGTGTGGCGCCTGCCGGAGCGGTTTCGCAATAGGCTTCGTCCAGGATGAGCAGGCTGGTCTCCGGCAATGCCTTCGCGAAGGAAACGATGCTTGCCGCATCCCACCAGCTTCCCATGGGATTGTCGGGATTGGCGAAGTAGACGAGCGGCGCATCTTCGCGCCGGGCCGCCTCCAGAAGCCCTTGCATGTCCTCGCGGTCGTTGATGTAGGGCACGGTGACGAGCCGGCCGCCGAAGCCGTTCACATGATAGTTGAAGGTCGGATAGCCGCCGAAGGAGGTGACCACCGGCGCGCCGGGTTCGACGATCATGCGCACGACCTCGCCAAGCAGCCCGTCGATGCCGCCGCCGACGGCGATATTGTCGCGCGCCACCCCATGATGGATGGCAAGCGCCTCCTTCAGCGCAAAATTTTCCGGATCGTTGTACATCCAGGTCTCGCCGGCCTGCTCCCGGATCGCCTCGAGAACGGAAGGCGCCGGGCCGAACCCGCTTTCATTGGCGCCGATGCGCGCCTCGACCTTCAGCCCGCGCTGGCGCTCGATCGCTTCGGGGCCGACGAAGGGAACGGTCGAGGGAAGACTGACGACGAGTGGGGTGAAGCGGGAAAAGGCGGACATCGGGCAGCGAACCTGGAATCATGAGGACAAAAGCCTCCGCGCGCCGCTCTCCTCACAGGATCAGGCGGATTCGGAGGCCGTCCGGCAACCTATCCCAAAATTTTGCGATGTAAATCAAGCTCTGATGCCGCCTAGGGGCTGGCGCTCGACGCCTTTCATATAGGGAAGCGGCTGTGGCTCTTTCTTCCTGCCGCTGATGCCGCCGGTGAAATAGTCGCTGCGCACGATCGCATGCAGCAGTTCCTCGTCGATCTCCTTGATGAATTGGACGGAGATGCGGTGATCGGCACGATGGACCTCGGCGCAGCCGACGCGGCTGGCGACGCCGACGACGGAAAGATAATAGTGCAGCGGAAGTCCGATCGTCGTGTTGACCGAAAAGCTTGCGCCGCCCAGCGAGATTTCGAGGAGCTGGCAAGGCCGCACCTTCGGGAAGGCGAGATCGAGGCCGACCGTCCACAGCATTCCCTGGCGGTTGAGCTTGAAGCGTTCCCAACGGCGCTCGTAAAGGCCGGCACTCGACGGCGCAGCATTTTCCGACATGTCGCTCTCCTCGTCATGGCATCATGCCAACCCGGACAGGCCATTAATGTCTCAGGGAAGATTTTTAAATCATTAAAGCAAATGTCTAAAAATTTAGGAGCCCTGCTCTTAACGGAAGGGACGTTTCTCTATCTTTCCGCCGAGGTGGCCTGCCGCTTCACCACCATGCCGAGGAAGTCGGGATCGAGGAACATGTTGAAGCGGACGACCACTTCCTCGCCGTCGCGCTTGAACTCGGTGCAGCCGATCTCGTCGCGCACGCCGAGTATCTCCAGATAGAAGTTTTCCGGCAGCTCGATCGCCTTGTTGACGCTGAGCACGGCGCCGGCCGAGGAAATGCTGAGGATCAGGCAGTTGAAATAGGTCGACGCGCTGAGATGGCGCCCGACCGGAATGATGCGGCCCGGCCGCTCGATGCGATGCTTGACGAAGCTGCGCTTCGGGTGCTTCAGCTTCAGTTGATCGTGGTAGCCGTCCAGTACCATGGCACTCCTCCAGAGCCATTGCTTAGACCACCGTATCGAATCGGGATTGACGGAAGATGAAAGCGGCTGCCCGCCTTTTAGCAAACGGCCGTCCGGATCTCGCGAAACGGTTTACTGGAAGGCCTGCAGCCCGGTCTGCGCCCGCCCGAGGATGAGCGCATGGACGTCGTGCGTGCCTTCGTAGGTGTTGACCGCCTCGAGGTTCATCACGTGGCGGATGACGCCGTATTCGTCGGAAACGCCGTTGCCGCCATGCATGTCGCGCGAGACGCGGGCGATGTCGAGCGCCTTGCCGCAGTTGTTGCGCTTCATCAGCGAAATCAGCTCGGCTGGCGCACGGTGTTCGTCGAAGAGGCGGCCGAGGCGCAGCGCGCCCTGCAGCCCGAGCGCGATCTCCGTCTCCATGTCGGCGAGCTTCTTCTGGATGAGCTGCGTGGCGGCAAGCGGCCTGCCGAACTGCTTGCGGTCGAGCGTATATTGCCGCGCCGCATGCCAGCAGAATTCCGCAGCCCCCATCGCGCCCCAGGCGATGCCGTAGCGGGCGCGGTTGAGGCAGCCGAAGGGACCGGCAAGGCCGGAGACTTCCGGCAGAAGGTTCTCGTCGGGAACGAAGACGTCCTGCATCATGATCATGCCCGTCACCGAGGCGCGCAGCGAGAACTTGCCCTCGATCTTCGGCGTTTCGAGACCCTTCATCCCGCGGTCGAGAATGAAACCCTTGATCTTGCCGTCATGCGCGTCTGATTTCGCCCAGACGACCGCCACGTCGGCGATCGGCGAATTGGTGATCCAGTTCTTGGCGCCGGAGACGAGATAGCCGCCGTCGACCTTCTTTGCCCGCGTCACCATGGAGGAGGGGTCGGAGCCATGGTCCGGCTCCGTCAGGCCGAAACAGCCGACCCATTCGCCGGAGGCGAGCTTCGGCAAGTATTTTGCCCGCTGTCCGTCCGTGCCGTAGGCGAAGATCGGGTGCATGACGAGCGAGGATTGCACCGACATCGCCGAGCGATAGCCTGAATCGACGCGCTCCACCTCGCGGGCGACGAGCCCGTAGGAAACGTAGTTGGCGCCAACGCCGCCGAATTCCTCCGGGATCGTCGGGCCGAGCAGGCCGAGTTCGCCCATCTCTGTCATGATCTCGCGGTGAAAGATCTCGTGCCGGTTCGCCTCGATCACGCGGGGGGCGAGCTTGTCCTGGCAGTAAGCGCGCGCGGTGTCGCGGATCATCCGCTCTTCCTCGGAAAGCTGCTCCTCCAGCAGGAAAGGATCGTCCCAGGTGAAGGCAGCCATCCTGGCGCGGGCCTGTTCCGGCGTGGCGGCGTGGTGATTGCTCATCGTTTCGGTCCTGTCGCGGTTTCGGTGGGGAAATTGCTACATCAGGACGCTCACGGCCGAAAGGCCGGCGGCGAAAACAGCGGCTATGCCCTTCGCCTATTTGCGAATGCGGTCATGCGCCGGGCGAATGAAGACGCGCACGATACCGTGCGAATCCGGCTTTATTTCATGGCCAAGCCTTGAATATGTCATGCTGCAGTGCACAAATAACTTATGTATCAGCCAGGAGAATTTAAGATGCGGGACCGTTTCAGAAGATCGATGGAACGTCTTCTGGCTAGTCAGGAGCGTCTGAGCGAGCTCTTCTGGCCGTTCGCGCGCATGCCCGGGCCGAAGCCGCGCACGCGAAGGAAGCCCACGACCATTCCCCCGCTCGTGGAGATTGCGGACTTCGGGCCCAATCCCGGCAATCTGCGCATGCTCGCGCATATCCCGGAGGGGCTTGCAGCCGGCGCGCCGCTCGTCGTCGTGCTCCACGGATGCCGCCAGACGGCGGAAAGCTATGACCGGGCGGCCGGCTGGACGGCGCTTGCCGACGAGCGCGGCTTCGCCGTGCTCTATGCCGAGCAGAAGGAGACGAACAATCCACGCCGCTGTTTCAACTGGTTCCGCCCGAGCGAGGTGACGCGCGGCCGCGGCGAGCTGATGTCGATCCGCCAGATGATCGCGCATCTGAGCGGGCAGGCGGCAAGCGACCCGGAGCGCATCTATGTCACCGGCCTTTCGGCGGGCGGCGCCATGACCTCGGCGCTCCTTGCCAATTATCCCGCTCTCTTCGCCGGCGGCGCGATCATCGCCGGCCTGCCCTTCGGCGCTGCCCGCGACGCGACGCATGCCTTCGAGGCGATGGCGCAGGCACCCGCCCATACGGCGACGGAGTGGGGCGATCTCGTCCGCAAGGCTTCCCCGGACATCGCACCGGGTCCGCTCGTCTCGGTCTGGCACGGCACAGCCGACGAGACGGTGTCGATCTCAAACGCGGCCGCGATTCTGAGGCAATGGGCGGACGTCTACGGGCTCGATCCGCTGGGCTACGCCGAGAGCCGCACGAAAGGCCGCAGGACCCGCCGCTGGCGCGATGCGGACGGCAGGGTGCTCATGGAGTATCACGAGATTGCCGGGCTCGGCCACGGCACGCCCGTCGAGCGCGGCGAAGGCGGCGGCTATGCCCTGCGCAAGGAACCCTTCATGCTGGAGGCAGGCTTTTCCTCGACGCTGGAGATCGCCAGGGGCTGGGGTCTTCTGCACCGCCGCTGAAAAACGAGGCCGGCCGGACGCATCACTGCGCCAGCAGCCACTCGTGCTCCTTCGCGTTGTGGAATTTCCAGACCCTCTTCGGTCCGGCCATCACGTTGAGGTAGTAGAGGTCGTAGCCGTGAATGGTGGCGCAGGGGTGGTAGCCCTTCGGCACCAGCGTCACGTCGCCGTCCTCCACCGCCATCGCCTCGTCGAGCGAGCGGTCGTCGGTATAGACCCGCTGGAAGGCGAAGCCCTGCGGCGGGTTCAGGCGATGATAGTAGGTCTCCTCCAGCAGGCTTTCGTTCGGCAGGTCGTCGCGGTCGTGCTTGTGCGAGGGATAGGAGGAGGTGTTGCCGTTGGGCGTGATCACCTCGACCACCAGCAGCGAGTGGGCGGCACCGTCGTCCTCGGGCATGATGTTAGTGACATGGCGGACATTCGAGCCCTTGCCGCGCACGATCTGCGGATGGGTTCCCGGCGGAATGGCGCGCGCCTGATAGTCGCCGCCCCCCGGCGCCGAGCAGACCGCAAGCTCCAGATCGGTCTCGGCGGTCACCGACCAGTTCGCATCGGCCGGCACGTACAGGGCATGCGGCTCGCCTTCGAAAACACTCATGCGCTCGCCGAGCACGCCGAAATCCTTGCCGCTGGCCGTCGCCTTGCCCTTTCCGGAAATCCAGACGAGGCAGACCTCGCGGCTTCCCGTCTCGGCGGAGACGATTTCGCCCGCTTTCATCTTGTGAAGGTCGAAGCCGACATAGGTCCAGCCGGCATTTTCCGGCGTCACATGGGTGACGCGGCCATGGACGCCGTTCGGCTTGACGAGCAGTTTCGGCATGGTGGTCCTCCTTGTTTGACCTGTATCCTTTGCCCCTCACCCTGACCCGCAAGCCGGGAGAGGGGACGCGCCCCAACAGCCGCCGAAATTGGCGAGAGGCTGCGATATAACCCCTTCTCCCCGCCTGCGGGGAGAAGGGCCTGCAGGCGGATGAGGGGCGCTTGTCCACCCTGAAGTTTCTCAGCCTTTGTCCAGCCCCGCTTCGCTTGCAAAACCCTTCAGCGCCTTCAGCCCCATCGACTGGTATTCGAACGGGTTGCGCACGGCCGAATCCTGCTCGGCCTCGATCACCAGCCAGCCGTCATAGCCGTGCTCGGCGGCGATTTTCAGGACCGGGAGGAACTCGACGCCGCCTTCCGGATCGCCCGGCACGGTGAAGACGCCGCGGCGCACGCCTTCGAGGAAGGAGAGTTTTTCGCTCTCGACCTGTCTGCGGATTTCCGGCCGCACGTTCTTGGCATGGATGTGGCGGACGCGGTCCATGTATTTCCGCGCCACCTCGGCGGGATCGGAACCGCCGAACCAGGCGTGGCCGGTGTCGAGCAGGAGCTTCGTCGCCGGTCCGGTATTCTCCATCAGCCGGTCGATCTCCGCGCCGGTCTGCACGACGGTTCCCATATGATGGTGGTAGACGAGATCGATGCCCTGGTCGGCGCAGTATTGCGCGATCGCCTCGACATCCGCGCCGAATGTCTTCCAGCCGTCCTGCGAAAGGTTCGGCTTGTCCGTCAGTGCGGTGTCGTCGGCGCCGTGGATGGCATTGGATGTCTCGCAGACGATGCAGACCTTGCAGCCATGCGCCTTCAGGAGATCGAGATGCGGCTGGATCGCCTTTTTCTCGGCTTCCACGTCGTGGTCGAGCAGGTTCAGCGAGTGCCACCCGGAGACGAAGACGAGATGGTGGGCCGAGAGCACCCGGCGCAACTCCTCGGCATCGGTCGGCATCTTGTGACCCTTCTCGATGCCGTCGAAACCGATCCTTTCGGCGTCGGAAAGGCAGTCCTCCAGCGTCAGATGCGCGCCGATCGTCCGGTCGTCGTCATTCGTCCAGGCAATCGGATTGGTGCCGTAGCGGATCATGTGTCGTCGTCTCCAATAGAATACGGAAGTCCATGCGTTCAAAAATCATTGTCTCTGCGCCTGCTGATTGTTTCCTCTCCCCCGCCGGGGAGAAGGGGAGCCTCTCAGCGCTGCAGCTTCCGCGCCGCTTCATATTTCTCCCTCGCGGCCAGCACTTCTTTGCGCGGGCTGACCTCCGGCACCGCGACGTCCCACCAGTGGCCGCCGGCGTCGGTGGTGATCAGCGGATCGGTGTCGATGACGATGACGGAGGTGCGGTCGTTGCCTTTGCTCTGTTCGATCGCCGTTTCGAGGTCGGCGATGGAGGAGACCTTGACGGCGACGGCGCCCATCGCTTCGGCATGCGCGCGAAAATCGATGTCGGGCATCGCTTCGATCCGAGCGTCCTTCAAAAGATTGTTGAAGTTGGCGCCGCCGGTGCCCATCTGCAGGCGGTTGATGCAGCCGTAGCCGCGATTGTCGAGCACGACGACGGTGAGCTTCTGCCCGAGCATGACGGAGGTCGAAAGCTCGGAATTCAGCATCATGTAGGAACCGTCGCCGACCATCACGACGACATCCGCCTCCGGCTGCGCCATCTTGACGCCGAGCCCGCCGGCGATCTCGTAACCCATGCAGGAAAAACCGTATTCCATATGGTAGCTGCCGGGCTTTCCGGCCTGCCAGAGCTTGTGCAGCTCGCCCGGAAGCCCGCCGGCGGCGCAGACGAGAATGGAGTTCTCGCCGCCGATCGAGCGCTGGACCGCGCCGATCACCTGCGCGTCGGAAGGAAGGTCGGCATTGCTTGCCGCCGTCGCGCGGTTCGCCGCCGCCATCCACTCGGCCTTGCGGGCCTTTGCTGCCGCCTCGACGAAGGCGGGGGCCTTCCAGCCGCCGAGCGCTTCGGAAAGCAGCGTCAGCCCCTCACGCGCGTCGGCGACGAGCGGCAGGCTGTCGTGTTTTCCGGCATCGAAGGCCGCGGTGTTGAGGCCGATCATCCTGGCCCGCTCGTTCTTGAAGAGCGCCCAGGAGCCGGTCGTGAAGTCCTGCAGGCGCGTGCCGACCGCAAGGATGAGGTCGGCCTCCTCGGCAAAGGCATTCGCCGCCGAAGTTCCGGTGACGCCAACGGAGCCCATGCACAGCGGATGGTCGTCGGGAATGGCGGACTTTCCGGCCTGGGTCACGGCGACCGGAACGCCATGCATGCCGGCGAAGGCCTTGAGCTCGGCGGTCGCCTGCGAATAGAGCACACCGCCGCCGGCGATGATCAGCGGCCTTTCCGCATGCCGGATGGCGGCGATCGCGGCGGCAAACTCGTCCGTATCGGGGCGCGGGCGGCGCTGCGTCCACACGCGCTCCGCAAACAGGCTTTCGGGATAGTCGTAGGCCTCCGCCTGCACATCCTGGCAGAGTGACAGCGTCACCGGCCCGCAGTCGACCGGGTCGGTCAAAACCTGCATGGCCCGCTTCAGCGCCGGGATGATCTGCTCCGGCCGGGTGATGCGGTCGAAATAGCGCGAAACCGGGCGGAAGGCGTCGTTGACCGAGGCGGTGCCGTCGCCGAAATCCTCGATCTGCTGCAGCACCGGATCAGGAATACGATTGGCGAAGACGTCGCCCGGAAGGAAGAGAACGGGCAAACGGTTGACATGGGCCACGCCCGCCGCTGTCACCATGTTGAGCGCGCCGGGTCCGATCGAGGTCGTGCAGGCCATGAAACGCTGGCGGAAGCTCGCCTTGGCGAAGGCGACCGCCGCATGGGCCATGCCCTGCTCGTTGTGGGCGCGTAAGGTCGCAAGCTCTTCGCGCACCTGATAGAGCGCCTCGCCCATGCCGGCGACATTGCCATGGCCGAAGATCGCCCAGACGCCGGCGAAGATCGGCACCTTGCGTCCTTCGACGATGGTCATCTGGTTTTTCAGAAAATGCGCGATGGCCTGCGCCATCGTCAGCCGGATCGTTCTTGCCATCGTTACCTCCCGAAGTCCTTCCTTATAATCCGCGCGTCTTCCGCCAGGCATCCGTCAGCGCGCCGAAGCGCGCCGCCATGTCGGCGATCGCCGTCTCGTCGTCGATCCGGCCGGAAAGCCAGCCGCGCGCCGCATCGACGAAGATCGTACGCCCGACAGCAAAACCCTTGACCGAGGGCGCGACCTTCGTCGCCTCGAAGGCTTTTACCAGTTCCTCCGTCGGCGCCTCCAATCCGAGAAGTACGATGCCGCGGCAATAGGGATCATGCTTGCCGATCACCGTCTCGATATTGCGCCATGCCTCGGGCGAAGCCTGCGGCTCCAGCTTCCACCAGTCCGGCTTGATGCCGAGATCATAAAGCTCGCCAAGCGCCGTTGAAACCGTGCCGTCCGTCAGCGGAGCGTTCTTGCCGGCGATGATCTCGATCAGGAGTTCGCGTCCGACGCGGCGCGCCGCCTCGAAAAGCGCGCGCAGCTTCTCCTGCTGTTGCGCCTTCAAAGCCGGCGGATCCTCCGGATGATAGAAGCACAGGCACTTTATGCAATGATCGAGCGGCCATTCCACGAGCTGCGAGCCGATGTCCTGGCTGAATTCGAAGCGCAACGGCTTGGAGCCCGGAAGCTCCACCGGCCGGCCCAGCCAGGAAAAGTTCTTCTTCGCCGCGTCGAAGAAGGCGTCGCGCCCGAAGCGTTCGTCGATCAGCATGCCGTAGCCCGGCCGTCCCCCGGCGACACGGGCGGCCGCCTCCACCGTCAGCCGTTTGAAGGCGGAAATCCGCTCGTGCGGAACCCCGATCTCGTCGGCAAGGTCGACGAGCTGCATGCGGTGATCGCAGGCAAGCGCCATCAGGAGCGGAATGTCGCCCTTGCGGGTCGTCGCCCAGTGAACGTGGTTGATTGCCTCGTCCTTGCGCAGCGCCTTGTGCCGGCTGCCCTTTTCGAGGAAGAACTGCAGTTCTTCCCAGGTCGGGTATTCCGGCGAGCAGAGAAGGCGCGAGACGGCGAAGGCGCCGCAGGCATTGGCCCACGTGGCCGACGTCGCATGATCCTCGCCCTTCAGCCAGCCGCGCAGGAAGCCCGACATGAATGCGTCGCCCGCGCCGAGCACATTATATATCTCGATCGGAAAACCCTTTCCGACGATGCCGTCCTCGAGATCGTTGCTGATCGGGCCGTCATAGACGATGCATCCCATGGCGCCGCGCTTCAGTACGATGGTCGCGGGCGAGACGGCGCGGATCGCCTTCAGCGAGGAAAGCACGTCGTCGGCGCCCGACGCGATCATGATCTCCTCTTCGGTTCCGACGATCAGGTCGCAGTCCGGCAGCACCGATTTCATGATCCCCGAGACATGCTCGGATTTCACATAGCGCTCGAATCCTTCGGCATGGCCGGCAAGGCCCCAGAGGTTCGGCCGATAGTCGATGTCGAAGATCACCTTGCCGCCGTTTTCCTTGGCGATGCGGATCGCCTTGCGTTGCGCGGCCTCGGTGTTCGGTTTGGAGAAATGCGTGCCGGAGACGAGGACGGCGCGGGAGGAGCGGATGAAGGCTTCGTCTATGTCGTCCTCCGAGAGCGCCATGTCGGCGCAGTCGGTGCGAACGAAGATCATCGGCGAGACGCCCTCGGCCTCGATCGCCAGCAGAACGAGCGCAGTCAGCCGCTCCTTGTCGGTGACGATCCCAGCGGTTTCCACGCCTTCGCGGGCCGATTGCTCGCGGATGAAGCGGCCCATCTGCTCGTCGCCGACGCGGGTGATCAGCGCGGACTTCAAGCCGAGGCGCGCCGTGCCGATCGCGATGTTGGCCGGGCAACCGCCGACGGATTTGGCGAAGGAGGCGGTGTCCTCCAGCCGCGTGCCGAGCTGCTGGCCATAGAGATCGACGGATGAGCGGCCGATCGTGACGACGTCCAGCGTCTTCCCGGTTGCCGGATAGTCCGGACCGCGGCCAAGGTCGGTGTTCGGCATGTCTTCCTCCCGTTCTCAGGAGCCCGCGCGGCTTCACGGCGAACTTTGCCGTAAATGAAACATCAGTTCCATTATTTTGTCAATTCGGAATATTTGTTCCATTTTGGCCGTTGGCGGCTTTTTTCCGTCCCGCGCGCCCGAAACTGCGTCTTTTCTCCGCAATCGCCACCGGCAGCGCCATGGCAAGCGCCATGGAAGCCGAGAGCGAACGGAAGCCTCCGTAGTCTGCCTCGGACACTTCGAACCAGTGGGTGGCGCAGGCCGCAAGTGGCGAGAATACCGAATCGGTGATGGCGACGATCGGCACGCCGCGGGCGGAGAGGTCCTGCGCCTGGGCCAGGCTGTCGGCCGCATAGGGCGAGAAGCTCGCGGCGATCACCGCATCCTTCCCGGTCGCGAACTGCGCCATCTCCGGATCGATGCCGTTGGGCGAGGCGATGATCTGGTGGCGGATGCCGAGCTTGCCGAAGGCATAGGCGATATGCGCCGTCAGCGGATAGGAGCGCCGCTTGGCGACGAGATAGATCGTCTCCGCCTTCGCAAGCAGTTCCACCGATTTCGAAAAGGTCTCTCCGTCGATCGTGCTGGCGAGCTTCGCGATCGACTGGCTGGCCGCCGCGAGGAAACCGGAAAGCAGCTCCGTGTCGCCATTGGCCGTCGTCCCCTGTTCCAGAGAGAGAAGCCGCTCCTCATAGGAGAGATTGCGGTCCCGCAGCCGCTCGCGAAAGACGTTCTGGAAGTCGGAAAAGCCCTCATAGCCGAGGTGATGGGCAAGGCGGACCAGCGTCGACGGCTGGACCTCGGCCGCCACCGCTATGCTCGCCGCCGTGCCGAAAGCCATTTCGTCCGGGTTGGAAAGCGCATAGGCGGCGACCTGTGCCAGCCGCTTCGGCATGGCGGCCTTCCGCTCGATGATGACGCTGCGCAGGCTCTCGAAATCGCGCGGGACCTTCGTTGCTGCCGGCTCGGTATTGCTCATCCTGATGATCGTCCTTTCGTGCCGGCATCATGCTATAAATGAAATAAATATTCCATATGGCGAAAAAAGAATGTTTTCATTCCAAAAATTTCCCGCTAAGCATGAGGGGACGGCGTTAGCCGGTATATCGGATGGAGGAGAAACGATGAAGGCCCTCGGCGTTGGATTGATCGGCACGGGTTACATGGGCAAGTGCCATGCGCTCGCCTGGAACAATGTCAGCGCCGTTTTCGGCGATGTCGAACGCCCGCGTCTTGTCCATTTGGCGGAGGCCGATGCCGAGCTTGCCGGCGTGCGGGCGCGCGAATTCGGCTTTGCCAGGGCGACGGCCGACTGGCGCGATCTTCTCGCCGATCCGGATGTCGACGTGATTTCCGTCACGACGCCCAACCAGTTCCATGCGGAGATGGCGGTGGCGGCGCTGGAGGCCGGCAAGCATGTCTGGTGCGAAAAGCCGATGGCGCCGGCATTTGCCGATGCCGAGCGTATGCTGGCGGCCGCGAAAAGCTCCGGCAGGACGGCCGTCATGGGCTACAACTATATCCAGAATCCGGCGGTGCGCCATATCGGCAGGCTGCTGGAGGAGGGCGTCATCGGCACCGTGAATCATGTCCGCATAGAAATGGACGAGGATTTCATGGCGGATGCGGAAGCGCCCTTCTACTGGAAAAGCGAGGCATCCTCTGGCTATGGTGCGCTTGACGATTTCGCCGTGCACCCGCTGTCGATCCTCTGGAGCCTCTTCGGCCATGTGGAAGCGGTGATCGCCGAGCTTGCAAAACCCTACCCGGATCGGCCTTCAAGCAGCGGCGGACGGCGCTCGGTCGAAAATCACGACATCGCCAGCGTGCTGATGAAGCTGCCGGGCGGAATTTCGGCCGTGCTGATGGCGAATCGCTCCGCCTGGGGCCGCAAGGGCAGGATCGCCCTGCAGATCTACGGTTCCAGGGGATCCATCCTCTTCGACCAGGAGCGGATGAACGAGTTCCAGCTATACCGTACCGACGGCCGGGCGAGCGAGCAGGGCTTCGCCACCGTGCTCACGGCGCCGCACCACAGGCCTTACGACCGCTTCGTCCCGGCGCCGGGCCATGGTCTCGGCTTCAACGACCTCAAGATCATCGAGTGCCGCGAGCTGATCGCGGCGATTTCCGGCGAGGCCTTCCGTGCCATCGGCTTCGAGGACGGGCTGAGGATCGAGAAGACCGTGCACGCCATGGCGCGGTCGTTCCGCGAAGGCCGCTGGATCAGCATCGCCGAGTGAAGGGATCGCGCTCAGCGATAGGCTTCGCCGCCGGGCGCATAGACGGTCTTCTGCTTGAAGGGGAACACGCTGCCGCAGCGGCAGCGAATCATGTGCTTCGCCGGATCGCTCGACGGCCGCTCGGTGGAAAAGCCGGCGGGCATGGCGTCGATGACGAAGCCGGGATTCCTCCGGCGCGGGTCGTCGTCCTCGGAGACCTCCGCAAAGCCGGTGTGATGGCACTTGGAGCATTCGAGCTTGCGTGAATATCGATCTCTTGCCGCCATCGCGATTACCGGAACTCCGCTTTCGTTCGCGCCGCCGTAGGCGTTGCGAATCGGCTGCACAGGAAATGTGGGGTGAAGGATATGGCGGAGAAGAAGGGATTCGAACCCTCGATACCGTTTCCGGTATACTCCCTTAGCAGGGGAGCGCCTTCGACCACTCGGCCACCTCTCCGTTCCGGTCTGACTACTCATCAAGCCCCGAGATTGCAAGGCCTTTTTCTTCGGATAAGCGATAATCCGAGTTTTGCGATATGACGGCAAGTGACGGGAACAGACGCGAACATTTTTCCGGAATCGGCAATTTCCACTTTGGTTTTCCTCTCGCCGGAATTGATGTTCTCAAGGAGCACCCTGAGGCCGGAAAGGACGGCGTTCGGTCGGATACTTCGGCTCACCGCGCTTGATCGTACTGCTCGAAATCGACGCAACCTTTCTGCTCGTTGTCGAACTCGAAAAAGAATGCAGGTGACTGCGTCTTCCATCATCAGGCGGATGCGGAAGGGGCAATCTATAATTGTGATTCGAATGAAGGCCTACCTTGGCTATCGTCATATTTCCGTAACAACTTCAACTCTTTGTCACAAAAGCTTCATACTCGCGGAAATCGTGTTTTCCCTGCAACAGTAGCGGCCCCGGGCTGCGCACATTTCTGTCACAATTCGCCTTCCCGGTTGTGTCGCTTATGCCGTCTCCATAGGTTCCGCCTCGCTTGATCGGGCGGGAAACTGCTTCGGTCCGGCCACCGGGATTTCCGCTGGAGCATCGCTTCGGCGGAGGGGGCCCCGGGTGAAACATTTCGAATGGAGCTTCCCAATGAATATCAAGAGCCTTCTCATCGGCTCCGCTGCCGCGTGCGTGGCAGTTTCCGGCGCGCATGCCGCCGACGCCATCGTCGCCGCCGAGCCGGAGCCGGTGGAATATGTCCGCGTCTGCGACGCCTTCGGCACCGGCTACTTCTATATCCCCGGCACCGAGACCTGCCTCAAGATCGGCGGCTATGTCCGCTTCGACGTTCGTGGCGGCGAAAACCTCGGCCTGGATACCAATGATGACGACGAAGGGGACGAGTGGGATACGCGTTCGCGCTTCGTGCTGCGCACCAGCACTGCTTCCGACACGGAACTGGGCGCCCTCAAGACCTTCACCGAAACCCGTATCAACTACCGCAACAACGGTACGGATATCGAGCTTCGCCACGCCTATATCGATCTGGCCGGCTTCCGCGTCGGTCAAACGGAGTCGGGCTTCATCACCTTCACCGGCAATGCCGGCAACGTCCTGATCGACGACTGGATCGACTGGGGCACGGATACGGCCAACGTCATCCAGTACAACTATGATTCCGGTACCGGCTTCACCGCCCTGATCAGCTTGGAAGATACGCCGAGCCTTTCCTACAGCCCGAAGGAAGACCGCGACTATGTTCCGAACGTCGTCGGCGGTCTCGGCTATGAAACCGATTCCTTCGAGGCGCGCATCGTCGCCGGTTACGACTCCGCAGTCGAAGAAGCCGCGATCAAGGGACGCTTGGATGCATCCTTCGGCTCGTTCGAAGCCTTCGTCATGGCTGGCTGGAACACCGACGGCGATCGTCGGAATGCCTATGCGACCTGGTTCGGCGATTGGGCCGTCTGGGGCGGTTTCACGGTTCCCGTTGCCGAGAAGGCCAAGATCAACACGCAGATCGCCTATACCGAAGCCGAAGACTTTGCGGCCAACATCAACGTTGCCCTCACCGTCGTTCCCGGTTTCGTGGTCACGCCCGAACTCGTTTACACCGACAACTTCGACCTGCCCGGCGACCAGAGCCAGTGGGGCGGTATCGTTCGCTTCCAGCGTTCGTTCTGATTCGTCCGGTCCGCTGCGGACCTATCGAGGGAGCCCGGCCATCGTGCCGGGCTTTTTCTTTTTCGGCTCTCTCGCGGGCTCGCTTCTCCGGCGCGTGAAATCCCGCAGGCTCAGCAGTTGGCGGCAGATGGCCGCCAAAAATCTTTCCATTAGTTCCCAAAATGTGTCTTGAAGGATCTGGCTTCTTGAGAAACATAAAGGAAATTCAAGCACAAAAATGTAACCTACAGTTAAGTTAGAAAACATAGTAATTAACTGATTTAAAAGGATAAATTACGTGTATGATGGATTTTTAGAATGGAATAGTGCGACTTATTAGTGTTTTTTCTGCAACAGAAAAAAAACGATGAGGTGACGGAGGGTTCGTTTCGGTCAGTTGTTCGTTGCGAAGAGGGGGGTGGGCTGTAATTTCGCCTTCAGCAAGTCGGCCGAGCGATCGGGACGGCCTTGCCGCAGTCGGAGGGGAAACAGGCATTGATCGCCTTTCGACGGAATAACGAAACTTTTGACTGGAGGTCAAAAATGAACATCAAGAGCCTTCTTCTCGGCTCCGCTGCTGCCCTCGCAGCAGTATCCGGCGCGCAGGCAGCCGATGCCATCGTCGCCGCTGAGCCCGAGCCGATGGAATATGTCCGCGTCTGCGACGCCTTCGGCACCGGCTACTTCTATATCCCGGGGACCGAAACCTGCCTCAAGATCGGCGGCTACGTTCGTATGGATGTAGGCGGCGGCGACCTGCTCGGCGACGACAGCAACAGCGCCAACGGCGGGTCCGACTACTTCGGCTACAACGGCGGCGACGAGTGGAACACCTACACCCGTTTCACGCTTAACCTCGAAACCGCGACGGACACCGAACTCGGCGCCCTGAAGACCTTCACCGAAGTTCGCTTCCATGCAAACGACGGTTCTGCGGACGACTCCTCCCTGAAGTTCGCCTATATCGATCTCGCCGGCTTCCGCGTCGGTAAGACCGAAACCGCCTTCTACACCTTCGTCGGTTACGCCGGAAACGTCATCCATGACGACGTGATCCCGGGCGGTGTCTACGACGCCAACGTCATCCAGTACAACTACGACTCCGGCACCGGCTTCACCGGCGTGATCTCGCTCGAAGACACGCAGGACCAGTCCTTCAGCTCGCGTTCTGACCGTGACTACGTTCCGAACGTCGTCGGCGGTCTCGGCTACACCACCGGCGCATTCGGCATCCGCGTCGTCGGCGGTTACGATGCGGCAATCGAAGAAGGTGCGATCAAGGCTCGCCTCGATGCATCCTTCGGCGGCTTCTCCGCCTTCGTCATGGGTGGCTGGAACACCGACGGCGACCGTCAGAACGTATATGCCAACTGGTTCGGCGACTGGGCCGTCTGGCTCGGTGCATCCGCTCCGATCACCGAGACCATCAGCCTCAACGGTCAGGTCTCGTTCGACGACGCCGAAGAACTCGCAGTCGTCCTGAACGCTCAGTTCAACGTTGTTCCTGGCTTCCTGATCCAGCCGGAAATCGCTTACTATAAGGAAGGCGATACGAACCGCGTCGGCGACGGCGACGATTCTTGGGGCGGCATGGTTCGCTTCCAGCGTTCGTTCTGATCGGCTGAACGATCCGTTATCGGAGAACCCGGGATTTTCCCGGGTTCTTTCGATTCGCTCTTGATTCGGTAGGGGCGAGCATGTTCGGGCGATGCGACCTGCATCTTTCGCGGTTGTTCTGCCGTTTATCTTCTTCTTACGGTTGAGAAATTGAAGCCGGACCGGGTTCTCGCCAGTCTTCGGCCGTTTTTGTTTGCGCATAGACGACCGCTAACTGGTGGAAACCTAAGGCATTTTATTAATACTCGGTAAACAATCAGGTTTCTTGGTCACAAATTTGTGTCCTTTGGGCAACACGCCGGGTCGAAGGGTGATTCAAACCCCATACGTCGGCCAGATGATGATTGCGTGACAACCCGCGTCTTGTATTTTCAATTTCGGAAGCAGGGGCGGTTGATCGTCCGCTTCCTGAACTTGGGGATGGGGCAGGGAACGCTGTCCTTCAGCAAAAAACCCATACCCGTTAGAAACTTTTGACTGGAGGTCAGAAATGAACATCAAGAGCCTTCTTCTCGGCTCCGCTGCTGCTCTCGCAGCAGTATCCGGCGCGCAGGCAGCCGATGCCATCGTCGCCGCTGAGCCCGAGCCGATGGAATATGTCCGCGTCTGCGACGCCTTCGGCACCGGCTACTTCTACATCCCCGGCACCGAAACCTGCCTCAAGATCGGCGGTTATGTTCGCGTTGACATCGGCGGCGGCGACATCGACGGCGCTGACACGAACAGCGCAAACGGTATCGGCTTCGGCGGCGGCGACGAGTGGAACACCTACACCCGTTTCACGCTGAATGTTGAAACCGCTTCCGACACCGAACTCGGTGCCCTGAAGACCTTTACGGAAGTTCGCTTCCACTACGGCAACCAGTACGATAGCGATGGCTTCTTCACCGGCGACGGCTCCAGCGTTTCGCTGAACTTTGCCTATATCGATCTCGCCGGCTTCCGCGTCGGTAAGACCGAAACCGCCTTCTACACCTTCGTCGGTTACGCCGGAAACGTCATCCATGACGACGTGATCCCGGGCGGTGTCTACGACACCAACGTCATCCAGTACAACTACGACTCCGGCACCGGCTTCACCGGCGTAATCTCGCTCGAAGACACGCAGGACCAGTCCTTCAGCTCGCGTTCTGATCGTGACTACATCCCGAACGTCGTCGGCGGTCTCGGCTACACCACCGGCGCATTCGGCATCCGCGTCGTCGGCGGTTACGATGCGGCAGTTGAAGAAGGTGCGTTCAAGGCTCGCCTCGATGCATCCTTCGGCGGCTTCTCCGCCTTCGTCATGGGTGGCTGGAACACCGACGGCGACCGTC
>JARYGU010000008.1:0-148010 GCA_033795365.1 Shinella sp. | reverse complement strand
CAAGGCTCGCCTCGATGCATCCTTCGGCGGCTTCTCCGCCTTCGTCATGGGTGGCTGGAACACCGACGGCGACCGTCGCAACGTTTATGCTAACTGGAACGGCGACTGGGCTGTCTGGCTCGGTGCATCTGCTCCGATCACCGACACCATCACCGTCAACGGTCAGGTCTCGTTCGACGACGCCGACGAACTCGCAGTCGTCCTGAACGCGCAGTTCACCGTTGTTCCGGGCTTCGTGATCCAGCCGGAAGTCGTCTACTACGACGAAGGCGACACGGATCGTCTTGCCAGCGGCGGCAGCGGTTGGGGCGGCATGGTTCGCTTCCAGCGCACGTTCTAATCTGATCTCTTGATCAGTTGGGAAAGCCCGGCCGCAAGCCGGGCTTTTTCCGTTTTTGTGGCCGTTACTCCCGTGCCGAGGCTGATTCCGGGACCGAAAGCAGCGAATAAGATTGTTTTGAAATGGAGAAACCGCGGCCGACCCGCACATGGGTGAGGTTGCGCCGGTCAAGGCAGCCGGGCGTTGCGTCATGGCCGCGATGGCCGATGATGCGAAGGGCAGGGGCTGTCCGGCAGGCGCGGATATGCAAACCGCGGTGGCCAAGCCGGCGCATGCCGGCCGGAAATCTGCGGACGCTCAGCGGCCCGTTCTGAGATCCTGTACGATATCGGCCTTCTGGCCGAGGCGGGTCTTGTAGACCTGATAGTTTTCCATGACCCGCTGCACATAGCCCCGCGTCTCGGGGAAGGGGATGCGTTCTATCCAGTCGACGACCTCGTCGATCGGCTTGCCGCGAGGGTCGCCATAACGCGCGATCCATTGCGGCACGCGCCGTGGACCGGCATTGTAGGCGATGAAGGTCAGGATGTAGGAGCCGTGGAAATCGTTGATCTGCTCGCCGAGATAATGTGCGCCGAGCGTTGCATTATAGGCGGCGTCGCTCGTCAGCCGTTCGGCGGAATAGGCAAGCCCGTATCGTTTCGCAACGCCCTGGGCCGTGCCGGGCAGCAGTTGCAGGAGCCCGCGCGCATTCGCCGGCGACACGGCCGCGGGGTTGAAGGCGCTCTCCTGGCGCGCAATCGCATAGGCGAGCGCCTTGCCCGAGCCTTCGATATTCGCGCCTGCGGGGATGACGCCGATCGGAAAGGCGAGTGCCGCCACGTCGATCCCGCGCCCGAAGGCGATCTTGCCGACCTGCAGGGAAAGCTGATGGCTGCCGCTCTTTTCCGCCTTCGCGGCCAGGATCGCCAGTTCGCCGGGGCTTTGCAGCTCGTTGGCGAGCGCCCGGTAGATCGCTTCCCCGCGCCAGCCGTGCCCGGCCGCCTCCAGCCGATCGAGCGCCCGCACGGCCTCGCGCGCGGAAAACCGTGCCCGTTCCTCGCTGTTCGGCGAAGGGTAGGCGACGTTCAGCGTCTTGCGGCCGATGCGCGCGGCGGCGAGCTGGCCGTAGAACGTGCCGGAAAAATTGGCCGCCTTGGCGAAATATTCGGCGGCATTTCCAGGCCCGCCCGCTTCGGCGGCCCGCCCCATCCAGTACCAGGCCCGCGAAACGGAAAGCGGACGGTTCGATGCCTGCAGGATGCGCTGGAAGTGCCGCGACGCGGTCGCGGGGTCCTTCAGTCCGCGAAGCGCGTACCATCCGGCATGGAATTCGGCGTCGACCACGTCGGCCGGCTCGCTCGCGGAATGGCCGGCCACAATGCGATAGGCGGACTTGTAGTCGCCGAGATCGGCAAGGCCGCGGCTCACGATCCGCTGTTCGATCCACCACTGGCCCGGATCCACCAGGGAATTCTTGTCCTTCGGCATGCGCGCGAGCAGCTTTGCCGCCTCGCGGTAATCCTCCGAACGGCGCAGCAATTCTATCTGGAGATAGAGATAGGCCGGATCGTCGCGCCAGCTCGGATCGACTGCTTTCACAAGCTGGCCGGCATTCTTCGCCCGCCGGACGACCGCAGCCCATGCCCGATAAAGCGACTGCGCCTTGCCGAGATCGCCGAAACGCTGCGCCTGCGTCGCGCGCCCGCGATAGAGCAGCATTTCCATGCGCGCCTTGTGATCCGTGCTCGTCAGCAGCGCGGCAAACTCGCCGAGAACCTGGTCCTCCAACTCGCTCGATAGCGCTTCCGTGCGCCAGTAGGAGCGCAGCAGCTTTGCCGCCGCGGCGCCGTCGCCGGTTGCGACGAGCGCACGCGCAAGCGCGATTGCGCCTTCGGGCGTTTCCGGGCGCGTCGTGCCGAAAGCGGCGATCACGTCGGCCGCAGCCGGCTTTTCGCGTGCAAGCGCTCTCTCGGAATGGGCCCTGAGGGATGACAATCCCGGCCATCCCTTGAGTTCGCGCTGCGCCATGGCGATCTCATAGGAGGGAACGCCGCGCTGGCCGGAAACCGCGATAGCCCATGTCAGGATATGACGGTCGAGCGTATCCTTCGGCATGCTGTTGCGGATGCGCAGCGCTGCCGCCGCATCCTTGTTCGACAGCGCGTCGAGCCCGGTCTTCAGCTGTGCATTGAAGGGCCCGCCCTGCTCAGGCCTCGGGATCGCGCCGGTCGTTTCCTTCGAGGGCATGTCGGCCGCAAAGCCGAGCGGCTTCACGCGCGGCAACGGAACCGTCTCCGCCAGCGAAGGCGAGGCGGCGGCAAGCGCGAAAGTGCTGGCGGCAAGCAGAGCTTTGAACCTGAAAGAAGTCCCTTTGACCATCATGCGTCCCGGCAATTCACGGAGGCTCCATGCCCTCCTGTCCTTCACATCATTAGCCGTTCATTGTCTTAACGAAATCTTACCCGGAACACTCGAATGCCGGACGAAATCGTCGCACCCGAGACCCCGGCTCACACCTGGAACCCGCCTCTTGCAGCATGGATGGAAAAGCTCGGTCTTTGTCCCCTTCATGCCCTCTCCGAACGACCAGATTCACGCGGGGCGCCGCTTGCCGCCCGGTCTCCACATGATTATGGTGCGGCAGTTTTTAACCATGGAATACGGCCAAAGCATGGGTGCCGGATGGCGGCTCTGGTCTCAGGAGTTCTCGATGTTCAAGGGATCCATTCCCGCTCTCGTCACCCCTTTCACCGATGCCGGCAGCGTCGACGAAGAAACCTTCGTGACCCATGTCGAATGGCAGATCGCCGAGGGAAGCCACGGTCTCGTGCCGGTCGGCACGACCGGTGAATCGCCGACGCTTTCGCACGCCGAGCACAAACGGGTGGTGGAACTCTGCATCGAGGCGGCTGCGCGCCGCGTTCCGGTGATCGCCGGTGCCGGCTCCAACAATACCCGCGAAGCCGTCGAGCTTGCGCAGCATGCCGAGAAGGCCGGCGCGGATGCGATCCTCGTCGTCACGCCCTATTACAACAAGCCGACGCAGAAGGGGCTGTTTGCGCATTATTCCGCAATTGCCCAAAGCGTGAAGCTGCCGATCATCATCTACAACATTCCCGGCCGCTCGGTGGTGGATATGAGCGTGGAGACCATGGCTGCCCTCCACAAGGCGCACCCGTCGATCATCGGCGTGAAGGACGCGACCGGCAAGATCGAGCGCGTTTCGGAGCAGCGCATCGCCTGTGGCAGGGAATTCGTCCAGCTTTCCGGCGAGGACGCGACCGCGCTCGGCTTCAACGCGCATGGCGGGGTCGGCTGCATTTCGGTGACCGCGAATGTCGCCCCACGCCTGTGCGCCGAATTCCAGAAGGCGACCCTTGCGGGCGACTATGCCAAGGCGCTGGAATATCAGGACAAGCTGATGCCGCTGCACAAGGCGATCTTCCTGGAGCCGGGCCTGTGCGGCGCCAAATACGGGCTGAACCGGCTGGGCCGCATGAACCGTGTCGTGCGTTCGCCGCTGCTGTCGACACTGGAGCCCGCGACCGAAGCGGCAATCGATGCCGCGCTTCGTCATGCCGGGCTGATGAACTGAGAAGGTAAGATGGCGCTCAAAGCCAAACCGACGACGGTGAAGAAGGTCGTGGCGGAAAACCGCAAGGCCCGCTTCAACTACGAGATCGTGGACACCTACGAGGCCGGGCTGGTTCTGACCGGCACGGAGGTCAAGTCGTTGCGCGAAGGCAAGGCCAATATCGCCGAATCCTATGCGACGGACGAGGGCGGGGAGATCTGGCTCATCAATTCCTACCTGCCGGAATATCTGCAGGCGAACCGCTTCAATCACGAGACCCGCCGCCGCCGTAAGCTGCTGCTTTCCAAGCGTGAGATGAATCGCCTCCAGGCGGCGGTCAATCGCGAGGGCATGACGCTCGTGCCGCTGAAGATCTATTTCAACGATCGCGGTCGCGCGAAGCTGGAACTGGCGCTTGCCAAGGGCAAAAAGCTGCACGACAAGCGCGAAACCGCGAAAGAGCGCGACTGGAACCGGCAGAAAAGCCGGATTCTGAAGGAGCGGGGCTGACCCGTTCCCCGTTATGAACGAGCCTTGGCTCCGTCAGTCGCGCCTTTCAGAATTGCTGGTAGAGCCGGACGATGACGGGATCGACCTGGGCGGCCGGAGGCTGCGTCGCATCCGTCTTTTCCGCGGGCGCGGAAAGGGTGCGGGTCTCTTCCGACGATTTTGGTCGCGTCATCAGCGAGGCGAGGAGAGCGGTAAGCTGCGTGCTCTCCATCGCGAGCGTTGCCGGCGGATCGCGGGTGACGGCGGCGCTGCTCTCGGCGGATGAGACTGACGCGGCAGGGAGGTAGGCGCCTTCCGGCCGTCCGCCGGGCGCGTAAAGAAAGCCGGCAATGCTTTCGATCGCATCGGTCGATTCTGGTGCGAGGTCCGCAATTGCAGCCGGAATCGGCGCGGAAGCCGTCGTGGACGGTGCGGCCGGCCGGCTGTCCGGCGCGGCATACGGCCGAATGCCCGGCATATAGCCGCTGTTTGAGATACCCGATACGATCGTCATGATCCAAGCCCGTATTCTTTCCCGAGGCTGCTACCACCACCGGGTTTAGGAATATTGACTTCGCCGAGCGGCAATTGAGTAAAAGTGCTGCGTTGTGGGCGTGATCGGTGAGGCTATGTCAGCTTTCGACGGGCAAGTCTTCGCCGGACGGTTCGCTCGCGCGCGGCGTGCGCTCGGAGGGATCCCTGCCGATCTCCGCCTTCAGCGAGAGGAGATCGATGAAGTAGTCCGCCTGCCGGCGCAGGTCGTCCGCGATCATCGGCGGCTGGGTGGACATCGTCGATACCACCGAGACCTTGCGGCCCTTGCGTTGAAGCGCCTCCACCAGCGTCGTGAAATCCCCGTCGCCGGAGAAGATCACGAGATGATCGACGGTTTCCGACTGTTCCATGGCATCGATCGCCAGCTCGATGTCCATATTGCCCTTGATCTTGCGGCGGCCGAGCGAGTCGGTGAATTCCTTCGCGGGCTTCGTCACCACCTTGTAGCCGTTGTAGTCGAGCCAGTCGATCAGCGGGCGGATCGAAGAATATTCCTGGTCCTCGATAAGCGCCGTATAGTAGTAAGCGCGAAGCAGATAGCCGCGTTTATGGAACGCTTTCAGTAACTTCCGGTAGTCGATATCGAAACCGAGTGTCCGCGAGGCAGCATAAAGATTGGCGCCGTCAATGAACAGGGCAATTTTTTCGCGCGAGTCAAACATTTCCGCTTATCCTTATCATCAATAGGCCATCTAAAATCCGCGACTGCCGTCAAGCCGGTCTGCAATGCCGGAGCGTAAATATCCCATTACATTAATAACTCTTCATATATTGCCATTTAGGGCAGTTTCATTCCCATTCCAAGCAAACCTAAGTTGAAATCGTCCTTTATTTCTGTTCGATTGCGGGAGCCGGCTACTGCGAAGGGCCAAGGTGATGGCTTTTGTCTGAAATCATGAAGGGCCGGAGGCCTCCCGATCCTCCCGGAAAGACAATTCTGTTCGCATGCAAGGGTGCGAAACCTGCCTGCCGCAGCTCGACATGGCTGAAATAATACTTGTCGGGCGGAATTGTTCCGCAAGCGATACGCTTCAGTCTGCTGCTGAGCGGGGTTGCGAAACATGCCGCTTTTGGAAGGAAAAACTTGAATTTGCCTTCCATTGATTGTATCGGGCATGCAAACTCCTGAAATTCTCGATTACAAAAGGACAGGCAATGGCCCGTGTCACCGTTGAAGATTGTATTGACAAGGTAGACAACCGCTTCGAGCTGGTTCTCCTTGCAAGCCACCGTGCGCGCCTCATCTCGCAGGGTGCAGCCATCACCGTGGACCGCGACAACGACAAGAACCCCGTCGTGGCGCTGCGCGAGATCGCCGACGAGACGCTCTCGCCGGACGACCTCAAGGAAGACCTCATCCATTCGCTGCAGAAGCATGTCGAGATCGACGAGCCCGAGCCCGATCCGGCAAGCCTGGTGGCCGCCGAGACGCCCGGCTTCTCCGCCGTCGAGGACGCCGACGATGACCAGCCGGAAGCCGTCACCTTCGACCGCATGTCGGAAGAAGAGCTTCTCGCCGGCATCGAAGGGCTCGTTCCGCCGGAAAAGAGCGACGATTACTGATTTCGATCCCTTACGGACCGGACATCATCTTTAAAAAGCGGTGCGCCCTTCCTATGATCGGGGCGCACTTTTTCTTTGTCCCGGAGCCCCCTCTAGATGATGCGCCAATATGAACTCGTCGAACGGGTTCAGAAGTACAAGCCCGATGCCAACGAGGCCTTGCTGAACAAGGCCTATGTCTACGCGATGCAAAAGCATGGGCAGCAGAAGCGGGCGAGCGGCGATCCCTACATTTCGCATCCGCTGGAAGTCGCGGCGATATTGACGGATATGCGGCTGGACGAGTCGACCATCGCCGTCGCATTGCTGCACGATACGATCGAGGATACGACGGCGACGAGGGCGGAGATCGACGATCTCTTCGGCGAGGACATAGGCGCCCTGGTCGAGGGGCTCACCAAGATCAAGAAGCTCGACCTAGTCACCAAAAAGGCGAAGCAGGCGGAAAACCTGCGCAAGCTCCTGCTGGCGATCTCCGACGACGTGCGCGTCCTCCTCGTCAAGCTCGCCGACCGGCTGCACAATATGCGTACCCTCGACCACATGTCGGAGGAAAAGCGCGCCCGCATCTCGGAAGAGACGATGGATATCTATGCGCCGCTTGCCGGCCGCATGGGCATGCAGGACATGCGCGAGGAGCTCGAGGATCTCGCCTTCCGCCACATCAATCCCGAAGCCTACGAGGCGGTGACGCGCAAGCTGCGCGAGCTTTCGGAGCGCAACGAAGGGCTGATCCGCAAGATCGAGGAGGAACTGCGCGAGCTTCTGGTCGCAAACGGGCTGACGGGCGCGAAGGTCCGGGGACGCCAGAAGAAACCCTATTCCGTCTTCCGCAAGATGCAGTCGAAGTCGCTTTCCTTCGAGCAGCTCTCCGACGTCTATGCCTTCCGCATCATCGTGGACGACATTCCCTCCTGCTATCGTGCGCTCGGCATCGTGCATACGCGCTGGCGCGTCGTGCCCGGCCGCTTCAAGGACTATATCTCCACCCCGAAGCAGAACGATTACCAGTCGATCCACACCACCATCGTCGGACCCTCCCGCCAGCGCATCGAGCTGCAGATCCGCTCCCGGCGCATGCACGAGATCGCCGAATACGGCATTGCCGCCCATTCGCTCTACAAGGACAAGGAGCCGGCTCCGTCCGATGAGAAGCAGTCGCCGCGCTCCAACGCCTACTCGCTGCTGCGCCGGACGATCGAGTCGCTGGCGGAAGGCGACAATCCGGAAGAGTTTCTGGAGCATACCAAGCTCGAGCTCTTCCAGGACCAGGTCTTCTGCTTCACGCCGAAGGGGCAGCTCATCACGCTTCCGCGCGGCGCGACCCCGATCGATTTCGCCTATGCCGTCCACACGAATGTCGGGGACACCTGCGTCGGCGCCAAGATCAACGGCCGCATCATGCCGCTGGTGACCCGGCTCAACAATGGCGACGAGGTCGAGATCATCCGCTCGGGCATCCAGGTCCCGCCGCCTGCGTGGGAGGAGGTCGTCGTCACCGGCAAGGCCCGCGCCGCGATCCGCCGTGCGACCCGCGCCGCCGTGCGCAAGCAGTATTCCGGCCTCGGCTACCGCATTCTCGAACGCACTTTCGATCGCGCCGGAAAATCCTTTTCCCGCGATGCGCTGAAGCCGGTCCTTCACCGGCTCGGCCAGAGGGAGGTCGAGGATGCGATCGCCGCCGTCGGGCGTGGCGAACTCTCCTCGCTGGATGTGCTTCGGGCGGTCTTTCCCGATTATCAGGACGAGCGCGTCACCGTTAAGCCGAGCTCGGACGAGGGCTGGTTCAATATGCGCAGCGCCGCCGGCATGGTCTTCAAGCTGCCCGGCAAGTCGAAGGCCGCACTCGAAGCCATGGATGGAGAGGCGGGTCCGGAGGCCCTTCCGATCCGCGGCCTCTCCGGCAATGCGGAGGTGCATTTCTCCGAGGGCGGCGCGGTGCCGGGAGACCGCATCATCGGCATCATGGAAAAGGACAAGGGGATCACCATCTATCCCATCCAGTCGCCTGCGCTGCAGAAGTTCGATGACGAGCCGGAACGCTGGATCGACGTGCGCTGGGATCTGGACGAGGCGAACAACACCCGCTTCATGGCGCGCATCATGATCAACGCGCTGAACGAGCCCGGAACGCTCGCCGAGGTCACGCAGACGATCGCCACCAGCGACGTGAATATCCGCTCGATGTCCATGACGCGCGTTGCTGCCGATTTCACCGAAGTTCATATCGACCTGGAGGTCTGGGACCTGCGCCAGCTCAACCAGCTTGTTAGCCAGTTGAAGGAACTGCAGAGCGTTTCGACCGTCGAGCGGGTTTTCGTCTGACGACTGACTGAGGGAGCCACGCTCGGTTTTCCGGCATTCGAGCAAAACAGAGACGGAGAGGTGAGGTGGCCGCGCTGCTCCTCCTCGGCCCCCGTGCAAATGTGCTCCTTTGGCCACGCATATGCAGATTTGAGGCGCCTTGACGTCACAGGGGCACGATTACGGTGGAACTGCCCAATTTTTGACCTTCGATATGCGCAGTCTGCATGGCTGGTTTCAGATAGTATCGCTGGTGATACCGATCCTTTGCACCTATCTTCTGTGTCGGGAGGTCAACCGTAAGAGGTTCACCAATGTTCAAGCAACTCAAGAAGATCACCCGCGGCCTTCGTGGCCTTTCGATCGAAGAGCGCGAGACCGCGTATCTGAATGGCTCGATCGACCGCATCGACCTGGAATACCGCCAGCGTCAGATCGACCGCGGCCTTTTCCGCAAGCAGTACTGATCGTAAAACGGTTCGTGGCGCAGCCGTGATATGCGCCACCCGATTCCGGCCCGCCTGATTTGGGCTTCCTGCTATGCAAGACGTGCAAACTTGCGCCATTGAAATGCCATCAACGGATCGGCTATGTCTGGACCATGGTGTTCAGACGTCGAAAGCCCCCGACCTGGCGTGACAGGATTGGCGCATTACTTTGGCCGCGCAAGGGCCTGACGCGCCCCGTCAGATATCTTGGCAGGCGCATCATGCGCCTTTCGGCCTCGCCGCATGCGATCGCCGTCGGCGTCGCAGCGGGAACGCTGTCGGCCTTCACGCCCTTCTTCGGCTTCCATATCCTCCTTGCCGTTGCGCTCGCCTATGTGCTCGCCGGCAATGTGATCGCCGCGGCACTGGCGACGGCATTTGCCAATCCGCTCACCTTTCCGCTGATTTGTGCCGCGACGTTCGAAACGGGCGCGGCCGTCCTCGGCGCCCCGGCCAGCGGCCACAGCTCCGCGGCCGAGCTCTTCCACCTGCTCGAGCACCTGCAGTTCGCCGAATTGTGGCAGCCGGTGCTGAAGCCGATGCTGGTCGGCGCGGGCGTTCTGGGAGGGGCCTCGGCGGCGCTCGCCTACGGGCTCACCCTGTTCGGCGTCCGGCTCTTCCAGGAGCGCAGGCGCCTGCGGATAAGGATGCGCCATCACGACGGGCAAGGCACGCTGGCCGCCGATGTATCCGCGGCCACCTTCCCCAATGGAGACCGGGTTTCATGATCATCGGCATCGGCAGCGACCTGATCGACATCCGGCGGGTGGAAAAATCGCTGGAACGCTTCGGGGAGCGCTTCATAGTGCGCTGTTTCACCGAAATCGAACAGGCGAAGTCGGACGGCCGCAAGAACCGCGCTGCCTCCTACGCTAAGCGTTTCGCCGCCAAGGAGGCCTGTTCCAAGGCGCTCGGCACCGGCCTTGCGCAGGGCGTCTTCTGGAAGGACATGGGCGTCGTCAACCTGCCGGGCGGCAAGCCGACGATGCGGCTTACCGGCGGCGCGCTGGAGAGGTTGCTGAGCCTCGTGCCCGCCGGCCATGAGCCGCGCATCCATTTGACGATCACTGACGATTTCCCCCTGGCGCAGGCCTTTGTGATCATAGAGGCGGTGGCGGAAGGGGCGGCGGTGTGACGAACTGCCGCCGGGTACCGGTCGAAGCGTTGCGGCCGGTGCATGCAACAATTGCCGCCGTGTGATTTCATTTCGGCTGAACTTGCGATAGAGAGAGCGTCATGTTTGCAGAAAAGGACAGACCCGGCGTGGCAGAGAAGACTGAGAAGGCCCATAGCGGCCTGTGGGAAAATGTTAAGGTCATCATTCAGGCTCTTCTTCTTGCCGTCGTGATCCGCACCGTCCTGTTCCAGCCCTTCACGATCCCTTCGGGATCGATGATGCCGACGCTGCTCGTGGGCGACTATCTCTTCGTCAACAAGTTCTCCTACGGCTATTCGAAATATTCGCTGCCGTTCTCGCCGAACCTGTTCTCCGGCCGCATCTTCGCGAGTGAACCGGAGCGCGGCGACATCGTCGTCTTCCGCTTTCCGCCCAATCCCGATATCGATTACATCAAGCGCCTCGTCGGCCTGCCGGGCGACCGCATCCAGGTGCGCGACAGCGTGCTCTACGTCAACGACGTGCCCGTCCCGCGCGCGCCGGACGGCTATTTCCGTTCCGACGACAAATACGACACCGGCGAAAACGTGCCGGTCTTCCGCGAAACCATGGACAACGGCGTGACCTACGATACGCTCGACACCCGCGTCGGCACCATCGGCGACAACACCCGCGAGTTCATCGTGCCTGAAGGCCATTATTTCATGATGGGCGACAACCGCGACAACTCCGCCGACAGCCGCTTCGACGTCGGCTTCGTGCCTGCGGAAAACCTCATCGGCCGCGCAAGTCTCATCTTCTTCTCGCTCGGCAACGACACGGCATTCCGCGAGATCTGGAAATGGCCGATGAACCTTCGCTGGGATCGGCTGTTCAAGGTCGTTGAATGAGGACGGCAAGGCCGCTGAACGACGAGAATCGCGGACGCCTCGAGGCCGCGATCGGATATGCCTTTACGGACAAGGATCGCCTCGACCGCGCGCTGACCCATGCGAGCGCACGGCCGGGCAAGGGCAGCAACTATGAGCGCCTGGAGTTCCTTGGCGATCGCGTCCTCGGTCTCTGCATCGCGGAACTCCTCTTCAGCACCTTCCGCGATGCGAGCGAGGGGGAGCTTTCCGTCCGCCTCAACCAGCTCGTGAGCGCGGAAACCTGCGCCAGGATCGCCGACGATCTCGGTCTGCATCAGTTCATCCGCACCGGTTCCGATGTCAAGAAGCTCACCGGAAAGCCGATGATGAACGTGCGCGCCGACGTGGTGGAGGCGCTGATTGCCGCGATCTATCTCGATGGCGGGCTGGAGGCCGCCCGCGGTTTCGTGCTTCGCCAGTGGCAGGGACGGGCGGCCCATGCCGATGCGGCAAGGCGCGACGCCAAGACGGAATTGCAGGAATGGGCCCATGCGAAATTCGCAACCACGCCGGTCTACAAGGTCGACGACCGCTCTGGCCCGGACCATGACCCGCGCTTCACCGTAACGGTGACGATCGCCGGCATTGCGCCGGAGACGGGAATAGAGCGTTCCAAGCGCGCCGCCGAACAGGTGGCGGCCGCAAGGATACTGGAGCGGGAAGGGGTCTGGCAAAGCCCGCCCGAAACGCCGTGAAGATCGGTTTGCCGATCCTCTTCGGCCGGATATGATTGGAGCCGGAAGAAATGGGCGCATCGCTGCCGATGCGCCTGTGCCGGCAGATTGACGGAAAAGATGGAAGAAGAGAAAACAACGGCTGCCGAGAGCGGCGCCAACACCCGTTCCGGCTTCGTGGCCCTGATCGGCGCCACCAATGCGGGCAAGTCGACGCTGGTCAACCGGCTTGTCGGCGCCAAGGTGTCGATCGTCAGCCACAAGGTGCAGACGACGCGCGCGATCGTGCGCGGCATCGCCATCCACGACAACGCGCAGATCGTCTTCATGGACACGCCCGGCATCTTCAAGCCGCGCCGGCGCCTTGATCGCGCGATGGTGACGACCGCCTGGGGCGGGGCGAAGGACGCCGATTTCATCATGCTCCTGATCGACAGCGAGCGCGGGCTGAAGGGCGATGCGGAAACCATCCTGGAGGGATTGAAGGAAGTCCACCAGCCGAAGATCCTGGTGCTGAACAAGATCGACCAGGTCTCGCGCGAGGATCTCCTGAAGCTCGCCCAGGCGGCCAACGAATATGTGACCTTCGAGCGGACCTTCATGATCTCGGCGCTCACCGGCTCGGGATGCGACGACGTGATGGACTATCTGGCCAAGGCGCTGCCGGAAGGCCCCTGGTACTATCCCGAAGACCAGATCTCCGACCTGCCGATGCGCCAGCTCGCCGCCGAGATTACCCGCGAGAAGCTGTTCCTGCGCCTACACCAGGAGCTTCCCTATTCTTCCCATGTCGAGACCGAGAAGTGGGAGGAGCGCAAGGACGGCTCCGTGCGCATCGAACAGGTGATCTATGTCGAACGCGACAGCCAGAAGAAGATCGCTCTCGGCAAGAACGGCGAGGCGATCAAGGCAATCTCCATGGCGTCGCGCAAGGAGCTCTCCGAAATCCTCGAGCAGCCGGTGCACCTCTTCCTCTTCGTGAAGGTGCGCGAGAACTGGGGCGACGACCCGGAGCGCTTCCGCGAGATGGGGCTGGAATTCCCGCGCTGACTTAAAGTCAAATGAGCTTGGCCGCCCTGGACCCCGCCTGCCGGAGCAGGCCGACGAGCCAGGCAAGGCCTGCGTCACGCATGGCGACCTGCGGCGTGACGATTCGTATCCCGAAATGGCCGAGCGGCACGGGCGGATCGATGCCGACGACGCCGAACCGGGCGGCGTGCATGTCGACGAAGCGGCGCGGCAATGCCGAAATCAGGTCGCTTTCTGCCAGCACCGCAAGCGCGAACATGAAGTTCGGAACCGTCAGCGCGACGCGCCGCGTGAGGCCGTGGCCGGCCAGCACATTGTCGACGAAGCCATGCGGATCGCCCGTATGGGTGACGACGAGATGCTGCATGGCGCAGTAGTTCGGCAGGGTGGCGTCGGCGAGGAAGGGATGGCCGTTGCGCGCCGCGACGACGAAATCCTCCTCGTAAAGCAGGTGATGCGCGAAGCGGACCGGAAACTCGCCATGCGGGATGACGGCGACGTCCATCGCGCGCGCCTCCAGTTCGGCGAGCGCGTCGCGCCAGGCAAGATCCGGCGACGGCTCGCCTTGTCTCGGCAGCAACTGGCGGATGCTGATGGCGATGCCGGGCGCCGTTTCGGCCAGGGAACCGAGCAGGGGCGGCAGGAACACCGCGGATACGCCATCGGGCGCGCCGACGGTGAAGCGCCGTTTCGAGGTGGCCGGATCGAACGGCTCCGCCGTGGCGATCACGCCGCGGATGCGCGCCAGGATATCCCTGATCGGTGCCGCCAACTCCTCGGCGCGGCCAGTCGGCACCACGCCTTTCGGCGTCTTCAGGAACAGCGGATCGCCCAAAAGAATGCGCAGCCGACCGAGGCCATGGCTTATGGCCGAGGGCGAGAGGTTCAGCCGCTGAGCCGACCGGCCGACATGACGCTCCTCCATCACGGCCTCGAAGAGCACCAGCAGGTTGAGATTGATTCTGGAAAGGTCGATTTCATTCAGCATATCGCTGAAATCATATCATTGGATTCATGATGATGGAAGTGAGACGGATACCGCGTCGGATATTGCCGACGACGATCCCAACCATCAGCAAAGGATTTCCGATGTTCAACGAGACGCCCAGGCGCAAGCCGATATCCGGCACCGGAACGCACCCTCGCAGGAAGAAGACGATTTCTCGGCGGGCAGCCATGACACTGACCCTGGCCGCGCCGTTCGCGGCAAGTGTCGAATCCGCTTTCGCCAAAGCGGAAACGGCGCTTGCGGAGATCGTCAGGCGCACCGAGGAACAGGCAGCGGCCTTCATGGCCGGCAACATGACCAGATGGGCGGCGCTCATCCGGCTCGCCGACGACTTCACCTTGATGCAGCCGTTCGGCGGCGCGGCCAGCCATGGCTTCGACGACAGTCCCGAGCGTCTGGTCGAACTCGCCCGCTATTTCCGCAATGGCGGCGGAAGACTGGAGGTCCAGCAATCCTATGCCTCCGAAGACATGATCGTCCTGGTGATGATAGAGCGGCAATATGGCGAAGTCGGCGGTCTTCCCATGCAGGACTGGTCGCTGCGGGTCACCCAGGTCTATCGCCGGCACGGGCCGGAGTGGCGCCTTGCCCACCGGCATGCCGATCCGCTGGTCCGCAAGATCGGGCTGGAGCAGGCGGCCGCACTGGCGCGGGGCGAATGAGATGTCCTTCTGGGTCGAAACGCTCGGCTTCATGGGAAGTCTTTTCACCGTCCTGACCTATTCCATGAAGGGGATGATGCGGCTGCGCATCGCCGCACTCCTGAGCTGCGTGAGCTTCGTCCTCTACGGGGCGATGATCGGAAGCTGGCCGCTGATCCTGATGGAGGTGACATTGCTGCCGATCAATGCCTGGCGGCTTTTCGAGCTGATCGCCGAAGGCAGGCGCGAACATACGCAGGAAGAGTTCTGACGATGGAAGTCTGCAACCGCAAATGGGCTCCGGGCGAGGCTGCTATCCGGCCCCGCCCGCGATGGAAGACGCTTTGAAGTTGCCTGCGGCGAGCATCGGTCAGGAAAGATTCGAGCGGAAATGCCTGGTGACGGCGTCCGCCGCTTCGGGCACTTTCGCTCCGTCATAGAAGTCGAAATGGTTGCCGTCCGTCCAGTGAAGCGTCTTCGGACCTTTCATGAGATCGTAGGCCTTGCGTGCCTGGTCGGGCAGTGCGCAGCCGTCGGAATGAACGATCAGCGCCGGTGCCGTGACCTTGGCCGCTTCGCGGATCGGGTCGAAATCCAGCCACGGCTCCCAGGACATCACCGCGAAGGCGTTCGTCCATTCGGCAACGCCTCCGCCCCTCGTACGGTCCATATAATATTCCATCGGACCGACATGCGAGGCGCTCCGGTCGGTATTGTGGTAGGCAAGGATCAGTGCGTTTCTGCCGGTGCGCTCATAGTCGGCGCGTGCTGCGCGGCCGGCGGCGCGGCGCTGCTCAACCCCTTCCGTGCCGCCATAGAGCAAGGGCGTGATCGACGGCTCGGCCAGATGGCCGGCGACTGAGGCCACTGCGGCCACCCGGCCGTCGCGCGCCGCGGCGTAGAGCACGGTGCCGCCGGAGGTGCAGATGCCGAGGAGGCCGATGCCGCCTGGGCGCACGTCCTCGCGCGATGCGAGCCAGGTGACGGCCGCGACCATATCCTCCGCCTTCGCTTCCGGATCCTCGTACTGCCGGGCGTCACCGCCGCTTTCTCCATAATGGCGGTAGTCGATGGCGAGCGCGAGATAGCCCCGTCTGGCCATTTCGGCTGCGTAGATGCCGCCCATCATCTCCTTGACCGCAGTGAGCGAACCGCCCACGACAACGGCCGGATAGCGCCCGTTCGGCCGGTAGTCGGCAGGCAGATAGAGATGGGCGACGACGAAGCTGTCTCCTGCGGCAAAGCGGACCTTTTGCGGCGAGGCTTCCGCCGCATCGGATGAAAGCGCGGGCGTCGGATATCCGGCAATGCCGAACGTTGCGGCGGATGCCGCGGCGATCGACTGCATGAGGAATGCGCGGCGGGTGGGGCGAAGAAGGGTGCTGGTCATTGCTCGTCTCCTTTGTCGGGTTTGGGGGACGCCGTTTTGCGTCAAGGAGACTTTGGTCTGTTTCATTGCCATGAAAAATCGTCTATGTTCTACAAGCTTGTTCGGAAAAACCTTATAATGCGACTCGATCAGCTCAGCGGCATCATCGCCTTCCTGAAAGTCGCTGAGGCGAAGAGCTTCACCCGTGCGGCTGCCGAACTCGGCGTCACGCCGCCCTCGCTTAGCGAAGCGGTAAAGGGACTGGAGGAGCGGCTCGGCCTGAGGCTCTTGAATCGTACCACCCGAAGCGTCGGCCTGACCGAGGCGGGGGCGGCCTATCTCGAGCGGGTACGTCCCGCGGCGGAAGAGATCCGGGCGGCCGGGGCCGCACTTGCAGACGCGAGTGACCGCGCGACGGGAACGCTGCGTCTCAGCCTGCCTTGGATCGCCGGCCCGCTCCTGATCGAACCAATGATGGGGCCGTTTCTTCAAGCCTATCCCGACGTGAAACTCGATCTCGTCTTCAACGACGGCTTCGTCGATATCGCCTCGGAAGGCTTCGATGCCGGCGTGCGTATCGGCGAGCTGCTGGAGAAGGACATGATCGCGGTGCGGATCGGCGGTCCGTTGCGCACCGCCGTTCTCGCCAGCCCAGCTTATCTCGCCGAACACGGTGCGCCGGAACGGCCGGCCGACCTCGCAGGACACCGCTGCATCGCCTACCGCTTTGCCTCGACGCGCGCAGTCGCGGTATGGGAGCTGGTCGAGGACGGCCGCGACGTCGTCTTTACGCCCGATCCGCGCCTGTCGGCCAACACGATGATGCTTGTCGTCGAGGCAGCGGCGCAGGGCGTCGGCCTGGCGTTTACAACCGAACGCCTTGCTGCGCGCCACCTGCAAAACGGTTCTCTGGTGAAGGTTCTGGAGCGATACTGCCCAGCCTTCGATCCCTTCCACATATATTATCCCAGCCGGCATCTTACGCCGCTGAAGCTCAAGGCGTTCGCGGACTTTGCCCGCCTGCAAGGGCGAACGCTCCTGCCTTGAGCGTCCGCCCCCGCGCCCTCCGCTGGAATTTCCCCGAGAGCAGCCCTTCCGCCAAACGGACTCTTAAGGCTGCCGCTCCTTTACGGCTGGCGCCATGGTCAGGATGCGGTTCGTCCAGACATGTCCGGCAAAGCGGTCGGGTATGCCGGCGAGTTGGTTCGGCGTGTCGATGCCGGAGGTCCAGCCTTCGCTTCCATAGGGCCCGAGCAGGATCACCTCGCTCCCGGCCTCATGCATGCGCGTCATGAAGCGGTTCGGCCAGCCCCAGAGCAGCCAGGCATAGTTTTCCGGCACCGGCACCAGCGTGTTGCGGCAGGCTTCCGGCACATGGCCGATCCACCCGGTTCCGAGATAGCTGAGCAGGCAGGACTTGGCCGAAGCCGCCGTGTAGCCGCGCAGTCCGGCCACGTCGGCGATCGCCCTGTCGGTCGGCTCGCCGCCGCCATAGACGCCGAAGACCGTCTCGCGCCATTCGGGCCGCTCGTTCAGCATTCCGGCCAGGGCCGCGCCTTCCTCTTCGCGCCTGCTCTTGAAGTTGATCAGGAATTTTCCGGAGGGCAGGGCCGCAAACACCTCGTCCAGCGTCGGCATCAGGCCGATCCCCTTGCCCCGGAACGGAAAGGTCTTGCCGCCGTCGGCGGTGTAGCCGTAGCCGATGTCGAGCGTCTTCAGCACCGCCATCGGCGTTTCCTCCGTCACCCCCTTGCCGTTCGTCCGGCAGTCGAGCGTCCAGTCGTGGAAGACGGCGAACTTGCCGTCGGGCGTCAGGTGCACATCCAGCTCGACGATATCGGCGCCCGCATCGAATGCCGCCCTCATGCCTTCTATCGTGTTTTCGAGATAGGGATGGACCGGCGGCTCGATCCGCTCCGCGGTGCAGGTCTGCGCGTCGACGCCTGCCGTATCATGGACCTGATGCGCGCCGCGATGCGCGATGAGCTTCGTCTTCCCCGCCGGCGGCGGCGCGATCAGCGAGCTGTTGAACGACCAGATCAGGAGCGCGACGCCGGCAATGAAAAACGGAAATCCCCTCAAAACGCCCTCCGAATCGGCTTTCTTTCGAATGCCGCTACGCTTAGCGGAGTTTCACGGCGGGAACGAGATGCGATGCCGTCTCACGCTCTCCAGTCTCTTTCGCGGGTATCGCTACCTCCTGCGGTCGAACGGGATAAAACGAGAATCGTCGTATGTCCGGAGGTAACCGGAGTGAACCGGCTGCGCCAGCCGGCGCGTTTTCATGTAGGCGAATGCCGAAAGCACCGGCCCGCCCTCTAGAGGCTCGACGTCTATCGCTACCCGCAGGTTTCCAGGTTTGCCGGCGGATTCCAGGCGGTCCAGCTTAGCCAGCGCATCGTCATCGACTTCATAGACTTCGCCGGTGACGCGAAATCCCGTGCCGGGTTCGTCGAACATCATCGGCGCGAACCATGGGCCGGCGATGAGCATCGGATAGGATTCCCGGGTCCTGTAGAGCCCGAGGAATGCCGCACCTGAAAGGCCCTGCTCATGCAGGGCAAAACCTCTCTTCAGGGTTCCGAAGACGAATATCTTCCGGGGCATGTGTGGCCGCTCTGACATGTATTGCGACTGCTAGACCGCAATATTGTCGCGGATCGGGATTAGCCGCGACGTCTACTGTCCGCAACGTCGCAACGGGGAATTGGTTCGTGTTGGCCCGAAACAGTCGATGTCGTCAACGGTTCGATGCTTTCACGCGCTGCGGCGACTGTCGCGGCCCTCTTCCTTGCGGGCGGGTTTCGCCGCTTCGCGGGCCTGGTCGATGAGGCGCTGCATCGCCCAGATGCCGATGTCTTCGATGGTCTGCGGCTTGCTGATGAGATATCCTTGGTAAAGGTCGCAGCCCGCCGCGGCGAGCAGGCTGAGCTTTTCCGTGCTGTCGACGCCCTCGGCGACCACCGACATGTCCTGCGCGTGGCAGAGAGCGATCAGCGCCCTCAGCGTCGGAAGCGCTGCCGATTTCGTCAGGCTCTCGACCAGCGCCCGGTCGAGCTTGATCGTCTCGGCGGGATAATCGATGATCTGCTGCACGGATGTGTAACCCGCCCCGAAATCGTCGATCGAGATGCGGAAGCCCTTCGCGCGCAGGATATCGATATTGCGCTTCGACTGATCGCTGAGCTTGACGGCGAAGGTTTCGGTGAGCTCGATCTCGATCGTGCGTGCGTCCAGGGCGTGCCGCTCCAGGCATTCGCAGAAATGATCGCTGATCGATTTCGTGTAGAGCTCTGCCGACGAGATGTTGATGCACAGGATCGTGTCCGGTCCGAACAGCTTCTTCAACTGCTCGTATTCGGCCATCGCCCGGTCGATCACCCACCAGTCGATCTTGCTGAAAAGGCCGGTCGTCTCGGCGATCGGGATGAACTCGTCGGGCGTGACGGTGCCGAGCACCGGCGACGTCCATCGCAGCAGCGCCTCGCAGCCGGTCACCTTGCCGCGCCCGTCGACGATCGGCATGTAGACGAGGTGGAATTCCTCGTCCGGATCCAGCATGTGCAGCTCTTCCTCGATCATCCGCTTGCGGTTGCGCTTCTCGTGCAGCGAGCGGGAATAGCGGGCCGAACCGTTCTTTCCCTGGGATTTTGCCTGATACATGGCCGCGTCCGCATTGGCGATCAGCTCGGGCAGCGTCTGCGCGTCCTCCGGGCTGACCGCGATGCCGATGCTGGCGGTGACCGGATAGGAATTGCCGAGCACCTCGAAGCCGTCCGCGAAGAGGTCGAGGATGGCGCCGGAGATTTCCTTGATCGTCCCGTCGCCAGGCTGCGAGCGGACCATGATGGCGAATTCGTCGCCGGAGAGCCGGGCAAACAGGCCTTCAGCCAGATTGCGCCGCGCCAGCACGTCGGCGACGATGGCCTTCACCCTGGTGGCGAGCGTCTTCAGGAGTTCGTCGCCCACCTTGTGCCCGTGCTTGTCGTTGACGAACTTGAAATTGTCGACGTCGATGAAGAGCAGCGTACAGCCGGTGCCGAAGGTCCTGGCATCTTCGAGAAGCTGCGTCGAGCGGATGTTGAAATGCTCCCGGTTGCTGATCCCGGTCAGCGTGTCGGTCCAGGAGGCGGTCTGGACGAGATCGAAGGAGCGCAGCGAAGCGTCGTGGAGGCGTTTCATGTTGGCCGAAAGGCGGCCGATCTCGCCGGCCTCGCGCGATTCCGCTATCTCCGGGCGTTCCCCGCTCATCACTTCGGTCAACTGGCGGTCGAGCCGGGCGACCGGATTGGTGATGTAGCGGCGCACCAGGATGAGGACGAGCGCGATGGTGAAGAGGCTGAGCGCGAGCACCCCGATCGCCAGGAGGAGCTTGAGAAGGCCGAGTTTGGTCCCGATGAAGTTCGGCTCGGGCGTCAGGCGCGCAAAGAGGGCCGGGCCGAGCTTCGCCGTCGCGGAAAAAGCGCTCGCCGGCAGAAGCGGCGTGGAGGAGATTTCCAGCGTCGCCGAATATTCCGTTTCCAGCGCCTTCTTCATTTCGATGAAGGGGGCGGGTCGGACGGCCGTCTGAATGAGGATGGAACGGTTCTTGGTGCTCGAAACCGGCCTGCTGAAGGTGAGGGGGTCCATGAAATCGGAGTGGACGATCAACGGATCCATCCCTTCCGGCTGAAGATAGGACCACGACAGGATCTTCGGGCTCTGGATGACCGATTGCGCGTGCTCGATCTGCGCGGCGCTGATCTCGGCGAAAGGATCGTCGCTGTTCTCGTAGTAATAGTCCACCGTTCTCGGCGGACGGATGATGGCGACGGAAACGAACTTGCGCGCGTCTTCGGAAAGGATGGTGATGCTTTCCTGCAGGCGGATGCCGAGTGCATTGCTGCGAAAGCTCGCATCCGGTTCGTTGATGAAGAGGCGCACCGCATTGCCTTCCATCAGCGAGTAGATGAGGCTCTTGTTCTGCGTGACCTCGTTCTGGAAGACGGCGCTGAGCAAGCCCATCTGCTGCCAGAGCCGCGCCCGTTCCAGCCCGAGAACGGACGAGCTCTGGATGTAGTAGATCAGGGCCGCTGCCAGGACATAGCCTGCGAGAATGACGGGAAATATGAGGAAGAACGCGCGTTTACCGAGGGTCACGGAATTGGGCCAGACTGCTTATGATGCGCCTGCGCGCCTGGACCGACTGAACCGTCAGCTCCTCCTGGAACTGGCTTCTCGCCAGGATCTCGGGCGCAGGATAGATTTCCGGATCATTGCGCATCTCTGCCGGAACCATCTCCAGCGCCGCCGAATTGGCTGTCGGCATGTTGAGGGATATCGCGTTGCGCGCTGCGTTTTCCGCACTGCCGATGAAGTCTAGAAGTTGAAGGGCGAGGTCCTTGTTGGGCGAGCGCGCGTTGACCGACATGCAGTCGAGCCACGAAAGCGTCCCCTCCTTGGGCACCGTATAGCGCCAGAGCCCCGGTTTGGAAACCTTGTCGTTGAGGACATGCTGGTCGCCGCTATAGCCGAGCGCCATGTAGATGTCCTGGCCGTAGCCGGCGTTCTGGATGGAGGTGATGACGTAATCGTAGGTCAGCACGTAGGGGGCCTGCGTCTTCAGAAGCTCGTAGGCCTCTTTCAGCGTATCGTTGTCGTTTGCGTTGATCGACTTGCCGAGAAAGACGAGCGGCGCCACGAAGGCCTCGTTGTGGTCCTCATACATGGCGATATGGCCCTTGAGGGCAGGGTCCGGCGTCATCAGGTCCGCCCAGGAGGTCGGCGCAACCGTCACCTTGTCGGAGCGGTAGAGTATCCCCATCGTGCCGGAGAGATAGGGCACGCCATAGCCGCCGCAGCGCCCGGTCCAGTCGGCCGGATAGTCCTTCAGGGAAGCGACGTTGCCGGCGTCGAGGGGAACGAGGACGCCGCGATTGCCGTAGAGCCTGGCGCCGTTTTCGCCGATGACGACGAGATCGACATTGCTGTCGGGGTTGCCGAGGATCTCGTCGCGCGCGTCGCCGCTGTCGTAATAGGATTGATGAACCCGGACGCCGGTTCTCTCGGCCCAGTCGTCGAGAATGCCTTCCTCGATATAGGATTCCCAGATCAAAAGGTTGAGCGTCTGGGCGGCCGCGGTGCAGGGGGCGAGGGCCGCCGTCAGCGATAACGTCACCGATGCGAGTGAAATACGCATGCCGCCATAGCCCCGTTCGCGTTACATCGGACAAGAATAGGCTGCAAGCATTGAGGAATTGTTACGTCCCCCGAATGGCATAGCCGGTTCCGCCATGCGTTTTCGGCGCGGTTCGCGCCCGATATCTTGTGGAACCGCGCTTCCAAAAGTCGATGTTGCCGCTTGGCGGGCATCCTCCGGCGCACTATGGTCGCCGCCCGCCCGAGACGCATATGGAGACTGACATGGCCGCCACCCCGATGAAGATCGCGAACCTGATCGCCGCCGAGATCAAAGCGACGGCCGCGCAGGTCTCCTCCGCAGTCTCGCTTCTCGACGAGGGCGCCACCGTGCCCTTCATCGCCCGCTACCGCAAGGAGGTGACAGGCGGCCTCGATGACACGCAGCTTCGCACATTGTCCGAGCGGCTGACCTATCTGCGCGAGCTCGAAGCCCGCCGCGCCGCCATCCTGGAGTCGATAGGCGGGCAGGGCAAGCTCACCGACGAGCTTTCCGCGAAGATCGCTGCGGTCGCGACCAAGGCCGAGCTCGAGGACATCTACCTGCCCTTCAAGCCCAAGCGCCGCACCAAGGCGGAGATCGCCCGCGAGCGAGGCCTCGGCCCGCTGGCCGAACAGATCCTCGCCGACCGTGCGCTCGTGCCGGCGGAGGTCGCGCAGGCCTTCCTTTCTCCCGAGGTGCCGGACGTCAAGACGGCACTCGAAGGCGCACGCGACATCGTCGCCGAGCAGATCGCGGAAAATGCCGATCTCCTGAAACGCCTTCGCGAATATATGAAGGAGAATGCCTATCTGCGCTCTCGTGTCGTCGAGGGCAAGCAGGAGACAGGGGCGAAGTTTTCCGATTATTTCGACCACACAGAGCGCTGGTCCGGCGTGCCGAGCCACCGCGCGCTCGCCATGCTGCGCGGCTGGAACGAGGAGGTGCTGTCCGTCGACATCGTCGTGGATCAGGAGAGCACAGAGCCGGTCAAGCCCGTCGAGCGGATCATCGCCTCCTTCTATGCGCTCGGCAGCAAGCCGGGCGACCGCTGGCTTTCCGAGGTGATCGGCTGGACCTGGCGGGTGAAGCTCTCCATGTCGCTCTCGCTCGACCTGATGCGCGAGATGCGCGAGCGTTCGGAAGAGGAGGCGATCCGCGTCTTCGCCCGCAACCTCAAGGATCTGCTGCTGGCTGCCCCCGCGGGTTCGCGCGCCACCATGGGCCTCGATCCCGGCATCCGCACCGGCGTCAAGGTCGCCGTCACCGACGAGACCGGCAAGCTCCTGGAGACGACGACCGTCTATCCCTTTCCGCCGAAGAACGACATCCGCGGCACACAGGCCGAGCTTGCAAGCCTTATCCGCAAGCACAAGGTCGAGCTGATCGCCATCGGCAACGGCACCGGCAGCCGCGAGACGGAGAAGCTCGTTGCCGACATGCTGGCGAGCCTTCCGGGCCCGAAGCCGACGAAGGTGATCGTCTCCGAGGCGGGCGCCTCGGTCTATTCGGCTTCCGAGACTGCCGCTGCCGAATTCCCGGGCCTCGACGTGTCGCTGCGCGGCGCCGTTTCGATCGCCCGGCGCCTGCAGGACCCGCTTGCCGAGCTCGTCAAGATCGAGCCGAAATCGATCGGGGTCGGGCAGTACCAGCACGATGTCGACCAGGGCAAGCTCAGCCGTTCGCTGGACGCGGTTGTCGAGGATGCGGTGAACGCCGTCGGCGTCGATCTCAACACGGCTTCCGCGCCGCTGCTCGCCCGTGTCTCGGGTCTCGGAAAATCCTCGGCGGAAGCGATCGTGGCGCATCGCGACGCCAACGGGCCGTTCGAAAGTCGCAAGGAGCTCCTGAAGGTGGCGCGTCTCGGCGCGCGTACCTTCGAGCAGTGCGCCGGCTTCCTGCGCATCCCGAACGGCAAGGAGCCGCTCGACGCGTCCTCCGTGCATCCGGAAGCCTACGGCGTCGCCAAGAGGATCGTCGCTGCCTGCGGCAGGGACGTGCGCTCCCTCATGGGCGACAGCGCGGCGCTGAAGAAGCTCGATCCCAAGCTGTTCGTGGACGAGCGCTTCGGCCTGCCGACCGTCAGGGACATCCTCGCCGAGCTGGAGAAGCCCGGCCGCGACCCACGCCCGGAATTCCGGACTGCCACCTTCGCGGAGGGCATTGACGATATCAAGGACCTGAAACCCGGCATGCAGCTCGAAGGAACGGTGACGAATGTCGCGGCCTTCGGAGCCTTCGTCGATATCGGCGTGCACCAGGACGGGCTCGTGCACGTCTCGCAGCTCGCCGACCGTTTCGTGAAGGACCCCCACGAGATCGTGAAGGCGGGCGACGTCGTGAAGGTGCGCGTCACCGAGGTCGATGTCGCACGCAAGCGCATCGGGCTCACCATGCGCAAGGACGGTTCCGCCGGCCAGGATTCCCGCGAGCCGCGCGGAAAGGATGCGCCCCGCAACGCCAATTTCCGCCAGCCGCAACAGAAGCCGCAGACCCCCTCGCAGGGCGCATTCGGCGCCGCACTCGCCGAGGCGATGAAGCGGAAATAAGGCGGCCTTGTCTTCTCGCTTGGGGAAGAAGAAGTAAATCAGCATCTTAGCTTTAGCTAAGTGCTGGATTTTGCAGATGAGGGGTTTTTCGCATTCGTTGTGTCTCCCTCGCCAACAAAGCCTGAAGTTTAGCCTGCAGGGCAATGCCCTTCGGCTAAACCTTCGGTTTTGTATCCTCTCCCCCGCCAGGGAGAGGAAATGCTGCGCCTTCTGCGCTACCTGCCCGTCTCCCCCTTCAGCGCATCGAGCACGCTCATTGCATGACCGGCATACTGGCTGATCCAGCGATTGTGGATCTGCTGGATCGGCAGGGCGTTGAGGTGATTCCAGCGCTCGCGGCCCTCGCGGCGCACAATGACGAGGTCGGCTTCCTCCAGCACCTTCAGATGCTGCATCACCGTGCAGCGGTCCATTTCCGCAAACTGCTCGCACAGCGCGCCCGTCGTCTGCGGAGCGTCCTTGATCGCGTCGAGCAGCTGGCGGCGTTTTGCGTTCGCCAGCGCCTTGAAAATCGCGTCGTCGTCTGATTCGCTTGACATGTTATGTTTTTATAACATATCCTGTTTTCAGGCAAGCGACAGGAGGAAGCCATGACCCTGGAATTTCGCGTGAACGGGCGCATCGACAGGCCGGTGGCCGAGGTGTTCGATGCTGTCGTCAATCCTGAGAAGCTGAGCGGCTATTTCACGACGATCGGCGGTGCGAGTGCGCCGCTGGTCGCCGGCACCACCGTCACCTGGTGGGGCATGGCGCCGGTCATCGTCGACGAGGTGGAGGAGAATTCACGCATCGTCTTCCGCTGGGATGCGGCGGTCGACGAGGGGGAGGAGGCCTACAGGACGCGCGTCGAGATGCGCTTCGTGCCCCTGGACGACGGCGGCACGATGGTGACGATCGGCGAAACCGGCTGGCGCGAGAACGCCCGCGGCCAGAAAAGCTCCTACATGAACTGCGAGGGCTGGTCGCAGATGCTCGCCTGCATGAAGGCCTATCTCGAATACGGCATCAACCTTCGCCACGGCTACTATCCGAGCGAACTCAAGGGCGTGGTCGCATCCGAGCAGGAATCGTTCCTATAGGAGAACCGATATGTCTGCCCGAAACGGAAAAGCCGAGATCGGCGGCGGCATCAACATCGCCATGAAGGTGCCCTCCCACCAATATGAGGCGACGCTCGCCTTCTATCGCGATGTGGTGGGGCTGGAGCCGTTCGACGAAAAAACGCCGGCCAGGGGCTTCGTCCTCGGGCCGAACCGGCTCTGGATCGACGAGGCGCCGCAATACAGCCAGGCGGAGGTTTGGCTGGAGCTTTTCACGCCGGACCACGCCGGCGCGCTGAAGCATCTGGAAGCAAACGGCGTCGTGCGCTGCGACCCGATCGAGGATCTGGGCGCGGGTTTCCGCGGCGGCTGGATCATGAACCCGGCCGGCATCGTCCATATGGTGCGCGAGCCCGGCGCCTGGTAGGCCCGGCGCCCGGCGTCAGATCGCAGCCGGCGGGATATAGGCGCTGTTGCCGCCGTCCGTCGAGGCGACCGGCGTCTCCTCCGTCAGGCTTTCCGGCTGCTGCTGTTGCAGGACGACGACGCGGGTGCCGACCGGGACCCGGCCGTAGAGATCGATGATGTCCTGGTTGAACAGCCGGATGCAGCCGCTCGACACGGCCTTGCCGATCGACCACGGCTCGGATGTTCCGTGGATGCGGAAGAGCGTGTCGCGGTCGCCCTGGTAGAGATAGAGCGCGCGCGGGCCGAGCGGATTGGTGAGCCCCGGCTCCATGCCGCCGGCCCATTGCGCGTTGCGCTCCGGTTCGCGCGCGATCATGCTCGGCGTCGGCGTCCAGCGCGGCCATTCCGCCTTGCGGGCGATGCGCGCCGCGCCCTCGAATTCCAGCCCCGCCTTGCCGACGCCGATGCCGTAGCGCATCGCCATGCCGCCTTCCTGCACGAGATAGAGAAAGCGGTTCTGCGTATCGACGACGATCGTGCCGGGTGGCTCGGGCGTGGAATAGGCGACCTGCTGGCGGAAATATCGCGGATCGACCTTGCTGATGTCCATGCTAGGAAGTGGGAAGCGCTCCTCCGGATGCGGGCCGTACATCGCGACATGCATCGGGTCCGGCCCCTTCTTGACGGATTCGGTGACGGACATGCAGCCGGCCAGCGTCATGGAAAGAGCGATCAGGGCAAGGAGCCGCACCGGACCGGCGGCGCGAAGGGACACACACATAATCGACGAAACCTGTTTCTTGTCGTGGAACGAAGCGGCGGTCGCCGCAGGTCCCGTTCTAGGGCGGAATTAGGCCGGGAAAAGGCGAAAAGGCGCCGAAATTGCGACGTCGCCTTCGTGTAGCGCAAAGGCCACATCGCGTTTCGCCAAAGGCCGCGCTTGATCCGTCATCCGGCGCGGGTGTAAGGCTTGGCCATGCAGTGGAGCGACGAGGCGATCGTTCTGGGAGTGAGACGCCATGGCGAGACGTCGGTCATCGCCGAGGTGATGACGCGTGGGCGCGGCCGGCATATGGGGCTGGTGCGCGGCGGGCGGTCGCGGACGATGCAGCCGGTGCTCCAGCCCGGCAACTCCGTCGAGGTGACCTGGCGGGCAAGGCTCGACGAGCATCTCGGGGAATTCAGGATCGAGCCGCTTCATCTGCGGGCCGGCCGGCTGATGGAGACGGCGACGGCGGTCTACGGCGTGCAGGCGATGGCAGCCCTCCTGCGCTTCCTGCCGGAGCGCGACCCGCATCCGCACCTCTTCGAGATGCTCGATGTCATCCTGGAAAATCTCGGCGATCCCGCCGATGCCGGCGAGCTTTTCGTACGCTTCGAGCTCGCCGTCCTCAACGATCTCGGCTTCGGCCTGGATCTCACGGAATGCGCCGCTACCGGCAGCCGTTCCGAGCTCGTCTATGTCTCGCCGAAGTCCGGCCGCGCCGTCAGCCGCGGGGCCGGCGAGCCCTGGGCGGACAAGATGCTGGCGCTGCCGCTTTTCCTCGGCGAGGAAGGGCGCCACGCGGCCGATTGCGCGGCACTCGCCGACGCCTTCCGGCTGACGGCCTTTTTTCTCAACCGGCATGTCTGCGAACCGCGCGGCCTGGAGCTTGCGAGCGCGCGCGAAGGCTTCGTTCAGGCGGCGCTGAAGGCGCTTGCCGCTTCCCCGCGACCTCCTGGAGAACTGTCCGCATGAATATCGAGCTTTACCCCGGCCTCAGCGTCTCCGGCGTGGGCACGCTGTCGCTCGACGTGGTCGCCCGCGACGGCGGGCTCAAGGTGATGAAGGACATGCTCTCGGGAGAGTTGCCGGCACCGCCGATGGCGCGGACGCTGCGCTTCAGCCTCAAGGAGGTCGAGGAGGGAAGGGTCGTCTTCGCCGGTTTCCCGACGGAGGAACACCTGAACCCGCTCGGCACCGTGCATGGCGGCTGGGCGGCGACGGTGATGGATTCCGCGCTCGGCTGTGCGGTGTTTTCTGTGACGAAGCCGGGCGAGGCCTATACGACGATCGAATTCAAGGTGAACCTCGTGCGCCCGGTCCTGCCCGGCATGGGCGAGGTCCTGTGCGAAGGAAGGATCGTCCATCGCGGCAGGACGATCGCCACCTCGGAAGCCTGGCTGCGCGACGGCAACGGCAAGCTGCTGGCGCACGGAACGGAAACCTGCGCAATCTTCCCGATCGCAAACCTGATGCGATAACCATTGCGAAACGTGCGAGCGTTTCACACGGCGCCCTGAAATCGAAGCGTGAGCGTCAGCGCTTGTCGGCGCGCCGATAGACCTCGCTCGATCCCGCCGCCCGAGCACGACGACGAGCATTGTTCACAGCCTCTGACGCTCCTTTCCGTCCCCCATTTTACGTCAGTGTAAAACATGCCTAAAGTCGGCCTGCGACGCGGATGCATCGAGGGAGAGTCGTAAAGGTGGATATCCTGGTTCTTGCCGGCTTCGCGCTGGCGCTGATCGCGATCAACATGACACGCAGGAACACGGCGCGGCTTTCCGACGAGATCGCCGCGCTGAAGCGCGAGATCGAGGTCCTGCGCGGCGGACCCGCGGTCCTCTCCGGCGATGCGGCGGCGGCGGACGCTACAGCAGCGCCGGCAGGCGCCGGAGATGCGGAAGAGGGTTTCGCAAGTCCCTGGGCGAGGGCTCCGGAAGATGCGGCCGCGCCCGTTGACGAAGGTGCGCTCGAGGGTTCGCTTGCCGCCCGCGGCGATGCGGCTGCCGCCGAAGCGACCGTTGCGCCAAGCACCTCCGGCGAGACGTCCGAAATGCCTGCGGCAGCGCGCGAAAGCTTTGAAAGCCGTATCGGCGCGCGCTGGGCGGTCTGGGTCGGGGGCATCGCGCTGGCGCTCGGCGGCGTCTTCATGGTCAAATATTCGATCGAGAGCGGCCTCATCAGCCCGGCCGTGCGGCTGTCGCTCGCAGCCGTCTTCGGTCTGGTGCTGATCGCGGCGGGCGAGATGGTGCGCCGGCGCGCCCAGCCGCTGATCGCCAACGAATACCGCAATGCCATGATCCCGGGCATCCTGACGGCGGCCGGAGCGGTCACGCTGTTTGCCGTCTCCTTCGTCTCCTATGCCTTCTATGACTATTTCGGGTCGCTGACGGCCTTTGTCCTTCTCGCGGCCATCGCCTTCGCGACGATCGGGCTGTCGCTTCTGCACGGACAGGCGCTTGCCGGCCTCGGCCTGCTTGCCTCCATGACCACGCCGCTGCTGGTTGCGACCGGCGAGACGCGGGCCTGGAACCTGTTCGGCTTCCTCGCGGTGACATGGCTTGCCACGCTTGCCGCCTCGCGGTTTCGCCGCTGGCGGGTCGTGCCGGCGCTCGCCAATCTCGGCCTCTGCCTGTGGGCCGTGCTCTATCTAGCCGAAGTGACGGGTGCGCAAACGCTGCCGCCGGTCCTGGCGCTTCTCGTCATGCTTGCCGGCGTTGGCCTTGTCTGGCCGGGCGGGCTCGCGATGGAGGCTGCCGGGGAGGGCACGATTAAGGCCCGGGCGACGGAAAGCGGCTGGGAGCGCCTGCTTGCGCCGCCGGCGATGGCCGTGTCGCTCACCGCCGCGCTTGCCGCACTTTTCCCCGCGCTGCTGCTTGCCTCCATGGCGCCCGATCCCGCAAGCGCCGCGCCGGGTTTCGCCATTCTGGTTGTCGGGCTTGCCATCCTCGGCGCGTCGCGCGGCTGGGCGGCCTATCCGGCGGTCCTTGCCGGTGCCGGAGCCCTTCTCGGGACAGCGATCCTCGCCGCCCTGCCGAGCGGCGCCACGCTCCATTCGATCATCGACATGGCTGCGCCGCCGTCGCTCGGCGGGCCGGCTGCAACCTTCGACAACGCCGCGCCGCTGTCTCCGGCGGCTTTTGCGCCCATCAATCTCGTGCTGTCGCTCGCCGCAGGCCTGATGGCCGTCGGCGGAGCGGCGGTGGCGCTGCAACGCGCGCGCGAGCCGCGTTTCGCCGCCATCTGGAGCGTCCTGATGACGGCGGTGCCGCTCGCGATGACGGCGATCAGCCTTGCCGTCTTCGGCAATCTCTCCTTCGATCCGAAGCACGGCTTCTTCGCGGTAGCCGCGGGGCTTGCGCTTCTTGCCGGCGCGGAGGCGACCGATCGCCGCCCCGATCGCCCCGCATATGACGCCGTCGTCCAGGCGGCGCTGGTATCGGGCGCCTTCGCCTTCCTCTTCCTGTCGCTTTTCGCGCTGACCGACGGGCTTGCGACGACGTTGCTCGTCGCCCTCCTCGGCGCGCTCGCCGTCGGCGCCACGCGGATCAGGCAATGGCCGGCGCTGCCCTGGATGATGGTCGCAGCTGCGATCGTCGTCGCCGCGCGCATCGCCTGGGACCCGACGATCGTCGGTCCCGCCGCGCTCTCGCGCACGCCCGTTTTCAACCAGCTTCTGGCCGGTTACGGCATCCCGTCATTGCTGCTGGCGCTTGCCGCATGGGAGCTGCGCGCATGGCCGGGCGAGCGGGTGCGCAATCTCCTGCAGGCTCTCGCCAGCCTCTTCGTGCTTTTGACCGCGGCGATCCTCGTTCGCCACGCGATGAACGGCGGCGTGCTCGACAGCTCGGTGCCGACGCTCGGCGAGCAGTCGATCTACACGCTTCTGACGATCGGTGCCTCGGGCGTGATGATGACGCTCGATCTCAAGTCGCCGAGCCCGATCTTCCGCTACGGTTCCATGGCCGTCGGGGTGATCTCCATGCTATCGATCCTGATTGCCCATTTCGTCGCGCTCAATCCCTATCTCACCGGCGAGCTGACGGGTTCTATCCCCTTTTTCAACCTGCTGCTCATCGGCTACCTTTTGCCAGGGCTCGCCTATGCCGGCCTTGCCTTCTATGCGCGCGGCAGGCGGCCGATGCCCTATGTGATCGCCCTGGCGCTGACGGCGGCCGCCCTCGGCTTCGCCTGGGTGACGCTTTGCGTGCGCCGCTACTGGCATGGCGAAAGCATCGCCGACTGGAAGGGCTTCCTGCAGGGGGAGACTTATACCTATTCGGTCGTCTGGCTCGTCTGCGGCGTGCTGCTCCTGGCGCTCGGTTCGCGGTTCGATGCGAAGAGCATCCGGCTCGCTTCGGCCGCTCTGGTGCTGATCGCCGTCATCAAGGTGTTCCTGATCGACATGTCCAACCTCGAAGGCATCCTGCGGGCGCTCTCCTTCATCGGACTCGGCGCGGTGCTGATCGGCATCGGGCTCTTCTACCAGAAGATCCTTTCGGGCAGGCGTCCGACGGCCCGTCCGCCGGAAAGCGAACGTCCTCCGGTTGCATCTTAACCGGGCGTAAAGAGCTGCCGAGGATAATTCCGCCGCCCGCGACAGGGCAGGAGCGGGATCGACATATGAACGGGCCGACGCACATATCGAGCCTCGACGGGCTGCGCGGCATCGCCGCGGCGGTCGTGGTCGCGGCACATCTCGGGCTGGTGTTTCCGACGATCGCCGCATTCGATCTTCCGGTGATGGGGAGCGAGGCCGTGGGCCTCTTCTTCGCGCTCAGCGGCTTTCTCATGGCCTATCTCTACGGAGCGCGGCCTCCGACGCAGGAAAGCATCCTCGATTTCATCGTCAGCCGCTTCGCCCGGATTTATCCGGTCTATCTCGCGGCCGTGCTTCTGGTCGTGCTGGTGTCCGTGGCGCCGGGGCTGGATTATATCCAGCCGATAGAGGGAATGTTGGATTTCGTCCGTCACGTCCTGCTGCTCGGTTCGAGTGGCGTCTTCTGGTCCGTTCCGCCGGAAATCCAGTTCTACGTCCTGTTTCCGGTGATCTGGCTTTTCCTTGCCCAGCCGCAGCGTTATCGCGCAATCGGCGTGCTGCTTGTGAGCGTCGTCGCTCTCGACGGCCTCTGGGAAATGCCGGGCCCGGGGATCCTGCTTCTTTCAAAGCTTCCGTATTTTCTGTTCGGCGTCGCGGCAGGCTGGTTTCACTCGGTCGCGAAGGAGCGGTCCCCTTCGCTTTTTTCCGGCATCCTGACGCTTGTCCTGCTCGTGATCTTCTTCTCTTACCGGCATGTATTTCCGGCCTTCAGTCCGGAATTCTGGGGATTGCCGAGCGCCTTCGCATCGGCGGTGATCGTGGCGTTGGTCGCACAGGAGCATCCCGTTGCTTCCAGGATATTCGCCTCCGCGCCGTTGCGCTTCCTGGGTACGGTCAGTTTCTCTCTCTATCTCTTCCATGTGCCGGTGATGTTCCTGACGCGGCAGACCTTTTCCGGGCTTCTTCCCGAACCCGTTCTCGCCGTGCTGTCGCTCGCCATGGCCCTTCTCGCCGCATGGCTCAGCCACGAGCTGATCGAGGCTCCAAGCCGCAGGCGTCTTGTCGGATTGTGGCGGCGCAGCCGTTTGCGCGCATACCTCCTCAGCCCGGCGCGAAGCCGGACGAACACGCTTTCGCCCGACAAGGCCTAAGCCTTGAGATCGGACAGGAACGCCTGCGGAGATCTTCCCGCCACCCCAGGTGAAATCCGAAGAAAAACATGCTTTTGTGCGACCCGCTTGAATCGGTTCGGCAGGTCGTTGAATCCGAATGTGAGAAGAGGTGCCATGTGAAGGTGAAGGCTCTGAACATCTATCCGTTGAAGAGCGGCAGGGCGGTCGGTCTGGAGGTCGCCGATGTGAGGCCCGACGGTTTCGAAGGCGACCGGCGCTTCATGATCGTCGAGCCGGACGGCCGCTTCGTCACCCAGCGCGAACTTCAGGCTCTGGCCCGCGTCGAGGCGCATGCGAAGGGCGACGGTCTCCGGCTTTCGATGGAGGGAAAGTCGGTTGAGGCGGCCTTCGATCCCGGCCGGCGCATCGACGTGGCCGTCTGGGACAGCTCCGTCAACGCCGCTGTCGCCGACGATGCGGCGAATGCGGCGGTCTCGGAGTGGTTCGGCCGGGCGGTCATGATCGTTCATATGGATGGCGCGGCGCGACGTTTCGCCAATCCGGAATGGGCCGGACCGGATACGCCGATGTCCTTTGCCGACGGTTATCAGGTGCTCGTCACCACGACCGGCTCGCTCGCCGATCTCAACCGCACGCTTGCCGAAAAGGGGCAGGAGCCGGTCGGCATGGAGCGTTTCCGCACCAATATCCTTCTCGACTGCGACGACCCGTGGGCGGAAGATTTGTGGGAAGCGATAGAGGTCGGCGGTGTCATCTTCGATTTCGTCAAGCCCTGCGCGCGCTGCATCATGACGACGCAGGACCAGACGACCGGCGAGCGCATCGGCGGAAACCCGATTCAGGGGCTCGCCGAAAAGCGCATGTCCGCGGACCGGCGCGTTGCGGGCGTGCTCTTCGGCTGGAACGCGGTGCCGCGCGGGGAGGGAACGGTCCGCCTCGGCGACGAGGCGCGCGTGGCCGGTACCAGGACGGAACGCTGGCCGATGAAGCGGCGCGGATGATTTCTGCGATGTTGAAGGTCTTTTAGTCGGATCGGTCACAGAGGGGGGCTTTTGCCCGCCCTCCATGCCTCGTCGTTTACCTGCTGCTTCTATGCCGCCGCGCATGCCAGTGCCGGCTCCCTGTCCCGGTTGGCGAGACGGCCGTAGCCGGCAAGCATGGTGAGGAGCGCGATGCTTCCGCCAGCGACGGCGACCCAGAAGCCGTTGGAGGCGCCGAAATTGTCGATGATCCAGCCTGATCCGGACGAGCCGAAGGCAAAGCCGATGCCGACGCCGGTCATCGCATAGGTGATGCCCTCCGTCAGCTGTGCGGCGGGAACGAGACGCTCGATCAGGCTCATGCCGGTGATGAAGGTCGGCGAGATCGCGGCGCCCGCCAGGAAGACCACCAGCGTCAGCGCCCAGAGATTTCCGACGAAGGGCATCGGGATGGTGGTGACGGCGGCGATGAAGCTCACGAAAAGCAGGCGTCTGGCAAGCGGCGTCTTGAACCGGATCGCGCCGAAGGCGAGGCCGACGATGAAGGAGCCGGCGGCATAGGCGGCCAGGATGTAGCTTGCGGCAGCCTTGTTGCCCTGTTCTTCGGCAAAGGCGACGGCGGCCACTTCGGCCGTGCCGAAGATCATGCCCATGCCGGCAAAGACCGCGACGACCAGCCACATGGATGCCGAGCGCATGACCGGGGCTCCACCGGCTGCGCGCAACGGATCGATCTTCGGTTCGGTGGATTTCTGGACGACGAATGCGGCGGTGCCGAGCGCAAGGAAGGCCGCAGACGCCATGAGCCCGGCTTCCGGGAAGAACGCCACGCTGAGGCTGATCGCCACGAGCGGGCCGCAGATATAGACGAGCTCGTCCAGCACCGATTCGAAGGCGAAGGCGGTGTGCAGCTCCGGCCGGTCGCGATAGATCTCCGTCCAGCGCGCACGCACGATCGCCATCATGCTGGGCATTAGACCGGAAACGACGGCGAAGAGGAAAAGCGTCCAGTCGGGAGCGCGGAAATGGGCAGCCGCGATTAGTCCCAGCAGTGCTGCGAACGTGACGATAGTGGCCGGTATCAGCACTTTCGATTGGCCGAAACGGTCCACCAGTCGGGAAACCTGCGGCGCGATCAGCGCATTGGCCAGCGCGAAGGTCGCCGAAACGGCGCCTGCCAGCCAATAGGCGCCATGGGTCTGCGACAGCATCGCGACGATGCCGATCGTGGTCATGGGCAGCGGTAGGCGCGCGACGAAGCCGGCAGCGGAAAAGCCTTTCGTGCCCGGCGCACGGAAAATCTCGCGATAGGGATTGGGCATGACGAACTCCTTGGTTTAATCTGGAGCGCCACCTACATACGGGGCGTATGTGATTTAGGTAATTACATACGTCGCGTATGTCAATTAATATACGCGACGTATGTGAACAAGGAAACGTGAATGGCCCACAAGCCGCGCAAGGAGATGATCGCCGAAACCCGCGCCAAGCTGCTGGCTGCGGCCCGCCATGCTTTTGCGACGCAAGGATATGCGGAAGCGTCTATGGACGACTTCACCGCTGCGGCGGGGCTGACGCGCGGCGCGCTCTATCACCATTTCGGAGACAAGAAGGGTCTGCTGCAGGCGGTCATCATGGAAATCGACGCGGAGATGTCCGACCGGCTCTGCGCGATTTCAAGCAGCGCCGAAAACACCTGGCGCGGATTCGTCGACGAATGCACAGCCTATATCGAGATGGCCCTCGAGCCGGAGATCCAGCGCATCATGCTGCTCGACGGACCGGCCGTGCTCGGCGATCCTTCGAAATGGCCGAATCAGAGCGCCTGCATCACCACGATGAGCCGCAGTATCGGGAAGCTGATCGACGAGGGGACGATCCGTTCGGTCGATACCGAGGCGACGGCAAGGCTGATCAACGGCGCCACGCTGCATGCAGCACTCTGGATCGCCAATGCGCAGGACAAGGAGGCCGTCACGCGAAAGGCGGTCGCTTCCTTCAATACGCTCGTCTCGGGCCTGCTGGCCGATCCCGCATCCGGGCGCCGGAACGAGGAACGGCTTCGCGGACCTTCGGTATCGGTTCCCTGACCGGATCAACGATCAATTGCCGTGAACGGCCCGTCAATTTAATTCGTTTTTCTGATAAAAGGCAGGGAGATAAAGTCGCCGCAATCTCATTGGAGGCGCTCATGTCCGTTGTTTCGTCCCCCGCCGTCCGCTCCGGCATGCCCTGGCTCATCATCGCATCCGGTTCGATCATCGCGATGCTGACCTTCGGCCCGCGCTCGGCCATGGGCTTCTTTCAGCTCCCGATGCTGCAGGATACCGGCTGGGACCGCTCGACCTTCGGCCTCGCCATGGCGTTTCAGAACCTTTTCTGGGGCATAGGCCAGCCCTTCTTCGGTGCGCTTGCCGACAAGTTCGGCACCTGGCGGGTGCTGGCGATCTCGGGCATTCTTTATTCTTCAGGCTTGTTCCTGATGTCCTTCGGCTCCTCGCCGCTGTGGCTGCATATCGGCGGCGGCGTTCTGGTCGGGCTCGGCGTGGCTGCCGGTTCCTTCGGCGTCGTCCTCTCGGCCTTCGCCCGCAACGTGACGCCCGAGCAGCGTTCCATGGCTTTCGGAATCGGCACGGCGGCGGGCTCGGCCGGCATGTTCCTCTTCGCACCCCTTTCGCAGGGCCTGATCTCGGCTTACGGCTGGTCGGACAGCCTTGTCTATCTCGGCCTGATGATGCTGCTCGTTCCGCTCTTCGCCATTCCGCTGCGCGGCAACGCCTCCTCCGGCACGCAAGCGCAATCGCAGTACAAGCAGTCGGTCGGCGAGGCGCTGAGAGAAGCGCTCGGCCACAGGAGCTATCTCCTTCTCGTCTCCGGTTTCTTCGTCTGCGGCTATCAGGTCGCTTTCATCACCGCGCATTTCCCGGCCTATATCGGCGACATCGGTATCGATGCGCGCTATGCGGTGATCGCTCTGGCGCTGATCGGCTTCTTCAACATCATCGGCTCGCTTGCCGCCGGCGTCATCGGCCAGCGCTACTCGAAACCCTATTTCCTGGCGTTGATCTATGTCGCCCGTTCCGTTGCCGTCACGGCCTTCCTTCTCCTGCCGCAGACACCGACCTCCGTCGTCGTCTTCGCGATCGTCATGGGGCTTCTGTGGCTCTCCACCGTGCCGCCGACGAATGCGCTCGTCGCCATCATGTTCGGCACCCGGCATCTGGGGCTTCTCGGCGGCGTCGTCTTCCTGTCGCACCAGATCGGCTCCTTCCTCGGCGTCTGGATGGGCGGTTATCTTTACGACCACTTCGGCAGCTACGATCCGGTCTGGTGGCTCGGCGTAGCGCTCGGCATCTTCGCGGCGATCGTCCACTGGCCGATCGAGGAGAAGGGGGTTCAGCGCCCCGCCATGGCCTGAATTGCGAACCGTGTCGCCCGATGAATTTCGGGCGGCACTTCTTGCAAACTGTCACAAAAGTTTCTAAATCAGCCGTACCGGCACTGCCGGTTTTGTTTTGAGGCTATTATGCTCAAATTGAGCAAAATAGCCTTTGCCGCGGAAGCAGCGGAAAGGGAGGTTGTCATGTCCACTCTGGCGCGTTCGTCCAATCCCGTCTTCGATACACTCGATACGGCCCGTCCGCTGACCGCCGCCGAGCGCTTCGGCGTCCTGGAGATGCCGGACCTTGCGTTCACGCCCGAGATCGCCCGCGAGACCGAACACCTCTACGAACGCGTCAAGCAGTTCATCCCCGCCTTCGAATGGCCGGTCTACGCGCCCTATGTTCACGCCATCAACCGGCTGAAGAAGGAGCGCGGGGCCGTCATCCTCGCGCACAACTATCAGACGCCGGAGATCTTCCACTGCGTCGCCGACATCGTCGGCGATTCCCTGCAACTCGCCCGCGATGCGACGAAGGTGGATGCCGAGATCATCGTCCAGTGCGGCGTGCACTTCATGGCCGAGACCTCCAAGCTGCTCAACCCGGAAAAGACCGTGCTGATTCCGGATGCCAAGGCCGGCTGCTCTCTGTCGGAATCGATCACCGGCGCGGATGTCAGGCTCCTGAAACAGCGTTACCCCGGCGTTCCCGTCGTCACCTATGTCAACACGTCTGCCGACGTGAAGGCGGAGACGGACATCTGCTGCACCTCCTCCAACGTGCTTTCCGTGATCGAGAGCCTGGAGAGCGACACCGTGCTCTGCATCCCCGACGAATATCTGGCGATGAACGTCGCCCGCCAGACCAACAAGAAGATCCTCACCTGGAAGGGCCATTGCGAGGTCCACGAGCGCTTCACCGCCAAGGAACTGCTCGCCTACAAGGAAGCCCATCCCGGCATCGAGATCATCGGCCACCCCGAATGCCATCCGGACGTCATCGCCGTCTGCGATTTCGCCGGCTCCACCTCAGGCATGATCAACTATGTCAAGGACAAGCGGCCGAACAAGGTCCTGCTCGTCACCGAATGCTCCATGGCCTCCAACATTCAGGCGGAAGTTCCGGATGTTGATTTCGTCAAGCCGTGCAACCTCTGTCCGCATATGAAGCGCATCACGCTGCCGAAGATCCTCGACAGCCTGGTGAACATGACGGAGGAGGTGCTGGTCGACCCGGCGATCGCCGGCCGCGCCCGCCTCGCCGTCGAGCGGATGGTGAATTTGAAGCAGTAGGGACGTTGTCTGCTGGGAGGCAGCGCGCGGAGGAATGCCATGGAGACCTTGAACTTCGATCAGGGCAAAGCAATGCGACGCGCGATCTTCCCGTTATGGGCCGGATCCTCGTGCCGGCCATATGCGGTTGCCCTGTCCGCAAGGGACAGATCGGTCTGGTGCGCGTCGGAGGAGTAGGACATGCCCATTGACAGTTTCCGTCCCCAGTCCTGGAATGGCATCGACGATATCGTGATCGTCGGCGGCGGGCTTGCGGGCCTCTTCTGCGCGTTGAAGCTCGCGCCCCGGCCCGTCACCATCCTTGCCGCCGCGCCGATCGGGCAGGGCGCGTCATCGGCCTGGGCGCAGGGAGGGATCGCTGCCGCCATGAGCCCCGGCGACACTTTCGAAAAGCATGTAGCCGACACGCTGGAAGCGGGCGCCGGCATCGTCGACCAGAAGATGGCGCGCTTCATGGTCTCCGAGGGGCCGGCGCGCATTCACGACCTGCTCGAATATGGCGTCCCCTTCGATCGCGATCTCGAAGGCAAGCTGATGCTTTCGCGCGAGGCCGCCCATTCCGAACGCCGCATCGTGCGCGTCAAGGGCGACATGGCGGGCAGGGCGATCATGGAGGCGCTGATCGCCGCCGTGCGCAACACGCCCTCGATCCGGGTGCTGGAAGGCTATGTGGTCGAGGAGCTGGTTCGCGAAGGCCGCTTCGTTTCCGGCGTGGTGGCGCGTCCGGACGCCGGCCAGTCGAAGAACCGCGTGCATTTCCCGGCGCGCGCCGTGGTACTCTGCTCGGGCGGGGTCGGCCATCTCTATGCCGTGACGACCAATCCCTGGCAGGCCTGCGGCCAGGGCGTCGGGATGGCGGCACGCGCCGGCGCGATCCTTGCCGATCCGGAATTCGTGCAGTTCCACCCGACCGCGATCGACATCGGCCGCGATCCGGCCCCGCTTGCCACTGAAGCCTTGCGCGGCGACGGCGCGCATCTTGTCAATTCCGCCGGACACCGCTTCATGCTCGACATCCACAAGAACGGCGAGCTTGCGCCGCGCGACATCGTCTCGCGCGGCGTCTTCGCCGAAGTTCAGGCCGGGCGCGGCGCCTTCCTCGATTGCACCAAGGCGGTGGGCGGCCATTTCCCTGAAGCCTTCCCGACCGTCTATGCCTCCTGCATCGCGGCCGGCATCGATCCGGTCACGCAGCCGATCCCCGTCGTGCCGGCGGTGCATTACCACATGGGCGGCGTTCTGACCGACGCGGAGGGCCGCACCTCGATCGACGGGCTCTGGGCCGCGGGCGAGGTGACATCGACCGGCGTGCACGGCGCCAACCGGCTGGCCTCGAACTCGCTTCTGGAGGCGGTCGTCTTCGCCGCCCGCATCGCCGAGAACATCAAGGGTTTCCTGCCCGAACCGAAGATCACCGACTGGGGCCGCAATGCCGGCGAAAGCGACGACCTGGTGACGATCGAGGACAGCCCGGCGCTGAAGGCGCTGCGCCGGCTGATGAGCGACCATGTTGGCGTCATCCGCGAGCGCGAGGGGCTGGTGAAGGCGATCCGCGAGATCGCGGCGTTGGAGCGCGAGAACAGCCGAATGCGCTTCCACAACATCGTCACCACCGCAAAGCTGATCGCGGTCGGCGCGCTCCTGCGCGAGGAAAGCCGCGGCGGCCACTTCCGCTCCGACTTCCCGGAGCAGCGCCCCGATTGGAAACACCGCACCTTCATCACGCTTGCCGAAGCTGACCGCGTGGTCGCGGAACTGGCGGAAACGGCAGCGGCTTGATGGGTTGGCAAAAATTGACAATCGATGCTGCCTGTATAGAATCGCGTTTCGGAAAGGATGCCCCATGCCGACGCTGAACGTGAATCTGACGCCCGAATTTGCCGATTTCGTCGAGGAAGCAGTGGCGAGCGGAGCCTATGTTTCCGCGAGTGAGGTGGTCCGCGAAGCGCTGAGGATCATGCGCCATGATCGCGAGAGCGAAGCCGCGAAGCTGGCTCAGCTCCGGCGCGCGATCGATACCGGTATCGCGCAGGCGGAGCGAGGCGAATTCTCGGAGCGCTCCGTAAAGGATATCTTCGCCGACGCCATCGACGGAAACTGATGGTGTGGCGGCTGACCAGGGAGGCCGAACGGGACCTTGCGGAAATCGCCCGCTACACGGTGACGGCGTTCGGCGTCGATCAGGCAAGACGATATGCGGCTCTGATCGAACGTGCGTTCGACATGCCGGCGGAAAATCCGGCGCACATACTGTCGCGTGCCCGTGACGAGCTGCGTCCGGCCGTCCGCTCCTTTCATCTTTCCCGAGCCGCGGCAAAGCGCCATGCAGCCTCCCACCTCGTCTATTTTCAACACGCCGGCGCCGATGTCCTTGTCCTGCGCGTTCTGCATGAACGCATGGAGCCGATCCGCCGTCTGATAGACGCGACCCAGCCTGACCCTGCCGAAAGGGAAAAGAAACCATGACCACCGCCGCTTATCTTCCCGTCCTTTCGCCGTTGATGATCGAGGACCATGCGCGCGCGGCGCTCATGGAGGATCTCGGGCGCGCCGGCGACATCACCAGCCAGGCGACGATCTCCTCCGACATGGCGGCGGCAGCGGAGCTGAATTCGCGCGAGGACGGCGTCGTCGCCGGCATCGAGCTCGCGCGCGCTGCCTTCCGGCTGATGGATCCGCAGGTCCGCTTCGAGGCTTTCGTCGCGGACGGCGATCGCGTGTCGCAGGGCACGGTGCTGGCCCGCGTTGCCGGTCCGGCGCGTGCGGTGCTCTCGGCGGAGCGCGTGGCGCTGAATTTCCTCATGCACCTCTCGGGCGTCGCGACCTATACCGCCAAGTTTGCCGGCGCGATTGCCCATACCCGCGCGAAAATATGCTGCACGCGCAAGACGATGCCGGGGCTGAGGGCTCTGGAAAAATATGCCGTTCGCATGGGCGGCGGCTCGTCCCACCGCTACGGGCTCGACGATGCGATCCTGATCAAGGACAACCACATCGCCGTTTCCGGCGGCGTCGGCGGCGCCGTCAGGGCCGCGCGCGCCTTTGCCGGCCATCTCGTCAAGGTCGAGGTCGAGGTGACCACGCTGGAAGAGCTGGAGGAGGCGCTGGAGGCTGAGCCGGATGTCGTGCTTCTCGACAATATGGGGCCGGAGCTCCTGCGGCGCGCCGTCGAGATCAACCGGGATGCCGCCGGCCTCGGCGACGAGACTTACGGCGCCGACCCGCGCCGGGTGAAGCTCGAGGCCTCCGGCAACGTCAACATTCAGACGGTGCGGGCGATCGCCGAAACCGGCGTCGACTACATCTCGACCTCGAAGATCACCATGGCCGCACCCACGCTCGACATCGGGCTGGACGTGGTTCTGAAATAGCCGGCGGCTTTTTCGGAACCGGCGGCGCATTCGATGCGTTGGGCATTCAGCCACTCCCCAAGACTGGAAGGATGACCCATGCTCAGGACGATCTTCTTCGCCGCCGCGACCGTCGGTGCATTTGCAGCGGTTGCTGCGCCGGCTCTGGCGCAGCAGCAGACCAGCTCACAGACGGCAACGGCCGAGTTCCTGGGCCGCTCGGGCACTTCGGCAGGGCGGGCGACGTTGAATGCCGCCAAGGACGGCGTGCTCTTCGAGATCGAGATTTCCGGCATGCCGGTGCGCAAATGGGTGGCCGTGCACATCCATGAGATGGGCGCCTGCGACCCGACGACCGGCCACGAATCGGCCGGCGGCCATTTCAATCCGGACGACAGGGAACATGGATTCCTGGCCGCGAACGGGCCGCATGCCGGAGACATGCCGAACCAGTATGTCGGCGACGACGGCGTGCTGCGTGCCCAGATCTTCAACTCCTTCGTCCGCCTCGACGACAAGGAGCGCGGCATCCGCGGCCGCGCGCTGGTCATTCATGCCGGCTCGGACGATTACCGCACCGGCCCCTCAGGCGGCGCCGGCGACAGGCTTGCCTGCGCGGTGATTCAGTAATCGCGCGGTCATGGCGGTACGGCCGTAAACTCCTGATTTCAAACCCGCTGCCGGGGCATGCTTTCCGGATTTCGCAACGTCTTCAATGCGGAAAGCGCTATTCGGGCAGCCCTTTCGTGGACATCGCTGCGCTCGACGCCAGGCAGGTCGCTGCAAATCTCCGGCTCCAGTGCTTTCCCCTTGTCGGTCCCTTCGCACAACAGCGTGTAGTGTCCGACATTCCGGCCGAGCAGGTCGAGAGAGCTGCGAGGCAGGTTCTCGTGCAGCCACACCGCGCAAATGTCGGCGGGAGCTTCCGAATCCGCGTTGCCGACCATGATGGTGACCGGCATTTCGATGGCGCGGAGGCTGTCTATGGTGAAGGCCCTGACCGGGGGAGCAGGTGCGAGCGCGACCACCAATTTCACGCGCTCATCGAGATTGGAGGCGGATTGGCGGCTCCACGAATCCCGGAAGACGGAGCTGTCCCGAAGGAGAGGCTCGATATGTTCTGCAAGGTCGGGGAACTCTCGCGGCCCGTTGCCGAAAGCCAGGCCGCGGGCCCATTCCCGGAACAGGGCCATGTCGGTGATGGCTCCCGCCATGGACAGGACCGTGTAGCCTCCGAGAGAGAAGCCGGCGGACGCTACACAGTCCAGGTCCAGCCGACCTGCAAAAGGCCCCTCCCGATGAAGCATGTCCAAGGCAACGGACAGGTCGCGGGGCCTTTCCCGCCAACACAGGAAGCCTTCCGCCCGGTAGGGCTCGAGGGCCGTGTTTCCATGGTGGTCGACTCCGATCACCACGAAGCCGCCTGCCGCCATGCGTTGGGCCAGCCAGCCAAGGCTTGACGCCGTTCCGCCCGTGCCATGCGATAGCAGGACGACCGGATAGCATTCCTCATCGTCGTTCAGGTGTGTGTCTTTCGCGACCGAACCCATGATGAAGAGCGGGGACGCCGGCGGCATATGAAACGGCTTTTCGATGGCCGTGTCTTGAGCCGGGTACCAGGCCGACCATTGAATCGGGCGCGGTCCATCGTCCGACCAACTGCGCCGGCGATGATCGTAGAGCGTGCCCTCACGGAAGCCGACTTTGAATTTCGATTCTCTCATTGGCGAGACCTCATTCGGGAAACGATTGTCATTCCAACTGGTATGAACATCTTAGCCGCGGTTCCTGAAGGCTCTGCTGGAAACCGAAATCGGGTTTTGACAAGGGTCTTTGGCATTGGCGAACAGATAGCCATCCGCTTTATGCACGGTGCCAAATTTGAGGCCGTTCTCGGCACATCTTATGCAAAACGCCTCGACATCCTCGGCGTCGAATACAAGCTTGACAACCGACTGGCCGCTGCGCTGCCCTTTCGCGGCCTTATGGAGCATTATATTTGCGCCGCCGTCCTGTGCGACCAGCTCGACAATCCTGTCGCCGGGCGCGCTGATTGCCTTGAAGCCGAAGTGCTTCTGGTAGAACCGTGCCGTCTCCTCGACGTCATGGGCATATATAACCAATCTGTTAAGCGGCACTGTTGCCTCCAAATTTGCATTCGATTCATAAGCGCAACGAGCTATGGTAGAGTCGACCATGACGGAAAGCGAGTGTCGGCGGGAGCGGGCTCGTGTGCCGGCGCAGCAGCGAGGGGATGCGGATGAAAACCGTCGAGGCCGGAACTCTGGATATCGCCTACCATGAAACCGGTCCGGCCGGCGGGCCGCCGGTCGTTCTGCTGCATGGCTTTCCCTATGACGTGCACGCCTATGACGAGGTGGCGGACCGGCTGGCCGAGGCGGGACGGCGCTGCATCGTTCCCTTTCTGCGCGGCTTCGGTCCGACGCGCTTCCTCTCGGGCGAGACGCCCCGTTCCGGCGAGCAGGCCGCCCTCGGATATGACCTTCTGGCGCTGATGGATGCGCTGGCGATCCCCCAGGCCGTCCTCGGCGGTTACGACTGGGGCGGGCGGGCTGCCTGCATCGTCGCTGCGCTCCGGCCGGAGCGCGTGCGCGGGCTGGTGAGCTGCGGAACCGGCTACAACATCCAGAACATCGCCAAAGCCGGCATCCCCGCCCCGCCGGAGGAGGAGCACCGCTACTGGTACCAATACTATTTCCACTCGCAACGGGGCCGTGCCGGGCTCGAAGCCAACCGGCGCGACCTTTGCCGGCTGATCTGGCGGCTGTGGTCGCCGACCTGGCACTTCGACGGTGAGACTTTCGAACGGTCCGCCGCCGCCTTCGACAATCCGGATTTCGTCGGGATCGTCATTCATTCCTACCGGCATCGCTACGGGCTGGCGCCGGGCGACCCTGCGCTGTCGGCGATCGAGGCGAGGCTTGCCGAGCAGCCCGACATCGCCGTGCCTGCGATCGTTCTGCAGGGCGCGGACGACGGTGTCGATCCTCCGGGCGACGAGGACGTCGACGCGCCGCATTTCACCGCCGCCTACGAGCGCCGGATCGTTGCGGGCGTGGGACACAATTTTCCGCAGGAGGCGCCGGCGGATTTCGCAAAGGCCATTCTCGACGTCTCGCCTTGAAATTCTGCCGCCTCCGAGGCTCGCTCATCGCCCTCCGACCTTGAGGCCGGGCGCGGGCCGCTCGTCCAGGATCTGGTGGCGGAAGCGGAAGAGAGCCGCAGGGCGCCCGCCGGTCGCCGATGTCGAGCAGCCGGTCGCCTCGACCAGTTCCGCGCCTTCCACGAGCCGGCGGAAATTCTGCTTGTGCAGGTGGCGCCCGGAAATCGCTTCCACGGTCGCCTGAAGCTCCGTCAGCGTGAACTCCGGGGCCATCAGCTCGAAGATGACCGGGCGATACTTGATCTTGCCGCGCAGCCGCGCGATGGCGGTCGCGACGATCCGGCGGTGATCGTGGCGCATGGCGACGCCAGGCGACGGCTTGCCGGGGCCCGCCCAGCCGTCGGTTACCGCTTCCGCGGCAAGCCCCGCCTCGTAGATGAGCTCGTAGCGCTCCAGCACGCGCTCCTCGTCCCAGGGGAAATCATCCAGCCCGAAGGCGAGCCTCAGCCGGCTGCGGCGGGACGGCAGCGCTCCGGCGCGCTCCTCGGAAACGGGTTCACGGGCCCAGGCGGCGAGTGCCGGAATGATCTGCTGGTCGATGACGGCCGGTCGGCCTTGCCGCCAGTCCTCCCAGGGAAGATAGGCATACCAGTCGCGCCACCGGGCGCCGGCCTCGGCAAGCTTCTCATTGGCTTCCTCGTCGGTGCGGGTTAGCGCCAGATAGCCGACGGAGACCATGTGGGTTCCGGCCTCGTCGGGAAGTTTTTGGCGGCCCCTGTCTCCGAAGGTATAGAGCTGCTCGATATAGCCGAGCTTGAGGGCCGTCTGGGCTTCGACGCTCGCGCGAAGGCTCGTTTCGAACGTACGGTGCTGCTGCGGATCGAAGGGGCCGAAGGGAAGCGCATCCCGTTCTTCGGTCCCGTTGCCGGCGACCACCAGGATACGCGGCTGGCGATTGCCGACGGCGACCACTGCCGCGTTGAGGCCGATCTCGACCGGCGGGCGCGGGGTCATCCCGGGCTCCGCTGCGCACGTGCCGAAAGGACGAAAGGGCAATCCCCGACGTAATCGGCGCCGCGGCCGATGCGCTTGACGGCAGCGGCAAGCCGGCCTCCGCGCGAAAGCAGGCTGTCGCCGATCGCCACCAGCCTGGCATTCGGCGTCGCCTGCGGCGAGGCGGCACGAAGCCTCGCCGCCAGGGCGTCTTCGTCCTGGTCCGGCTCTACGGCAAGAGCTGCGACGAGCGCGGCCGCCGGGGAGCGCGACACCCCCATCATGCAATGGATGAGGAGGGGCGCATTGCGGTCCCAGCCGCGGGCAAAGGCGATGATCGCCTCCACATGCGTTTCCTGCGGTGCCACCAGATCGCCGGTGCCGGCAAAGGCGATGTCGTTGACGCCCACGATGAGGTGGCGCGTACCGTCGATCACCGCGGGACGGTGGAAATCCTGCTTAGGCGCGATGAGGCTTACCATTTCGCGGCAATGGTGGCGCACCGCCATTTCGGCGATCTTCGGCAGCGGCGAAACGACGATGGTGCCCATGGATCAGCCCCCTGCCGGGGCGGCTGCGCGCTGCGCCTCGATCTCCACGAAACGGGCGGTGAACCGCCGCTCGGCCTCCGTCGCCGGCATCGGCTCGATCGCGATCATCTCCAGCGTGATGCCGCGCGGCGAACCGAAGAATTTCGTCGCCTCGGCGCGGGTGAAGCCGGCGAGTTCGGTCGCCTCGAAGAAGGCGGCGATCTGGTCTGCCTTCTTGATCCTGTCCTTGAGCAGGCGCGGCGTGGCGGGAGGCAGCCCGAAGCGCAGGTGCACCGCGCTTTCCAGCCGCTTTTCCACGGCCTTGTATCCCCCGCCGACCACGGCCTTGAAAGGCGAGATCATGTCGCCGATCACATATTCCGGCGCATCGTGCAGGAGTGCCATCAGGCATTCGTCCGGCGAGCAGCGGTTGAGCCTGCGGAAGATCGTCTCGACGATCAGCGAGTGCTGGGCGACGGAAAAGGCATGATCGCCGCCGGTCTGACCGTTCCAGCGCGCCACGCGCGCAAGGCCATGCGCGATGTCGGAGAGCTCCACGTCCAGCGGCGAGGGATTGAGGAGATCGAGCCTGCGGCCGGAAAGCATGCGCTGCCAGGCGCGCGCCTCGGACTTCGGGCTCATCACAGCGCCCATCAGGCCGAAACCTCTCCGCTGTCCTCCGGGAAGGCGAGGCCGGTCCATTCCGGCAGGGCGATCGTGACCGTTACGTCGCCTGCGGTCATCGGTGTGCCGCCTCGAATAGCCTCGGCGGCCCGGTCCAGGCGCAGGATCGCAAGCCCGCTTGCGCCGACCGCCGTGCCGAGCGTGCCGACCGGCTTGCCGCCCGCGACGATTTCCGTTCCGCAAGCCGGCAGCGCCGCATCGCCGTTGACGATCGCCGGCCGGCGGCGTGCCGTGCCGCGATGCTGCATGCGCGACACTACCTCCTGGCCGACATAGCAGCCCTTGCGGAAGGAAAGGCCCCCGGAAAGGTCGAGGAGAACGTCATGGGGAAAGACGTCCGAGAGAGCGAAATCGGCGCCCGATTCCAGAACGGCGCTGGCGATGCGCAATGCGTCATAGGCGGCCGCCGGATCGCTACCGCCTTCGCCCGGCCGGCGGTGGAGCGCGGTGCCGGCCTTGACGAAGCGCAGGTCGCGCGCGGCACCCTCGAGCCTTTCGGCGTCTTCGCCCCAGGCGACGGCGGTCTGCGTCTCAGAGCGCATTGCGATGTCGACTGCCGCACGCAGCTTGTACATGGTGAGGCGCTTGGCGAGCGCGTCGCGCTGGCTTTCTTCCGTCTCGATCAGGAAACCGCCGGCGCCGTCGCGGCTGATCTGGAAATAGAAGAGGATCTTGCCCTGAGGCGTCAGAAGCGCACCGGGCCGCGTCTCGCTTTCCGGAAGCGAGGGCAGGTCCGTAGTGATCAGCGCCTGCAGGAAATCCTCCGCATCCTTGCCGGAAACGGTGAGGAAGGCGCGATCGGATAGGGTGACGGATGGCATGGTATCTGTCCAACGTTGGCGCGGGTTTCAGGACGAAAAGTCATTTATAGCATGAGGTAGAATGCCCGGAGCCTCTTCGCAAGCCTGCTTGCGCGCTGCGATCGGCTGGGATGCAGGAACAGCCGGCTGTTTCGGGGGCTCGTCCGCCAGCTGCCTGAAACGTGTCAGTCGCCGGCGATGAAGAATTTCCATTGCCCGTCCGGCGTGATGCCGATGCGGTAGAAATTGTAGCTGCCGAACTCCTGCATGTCGGCGAAGTCGCCTGCCGTGACCAGCCGGAGCAGTTCCACCTTTTCGGGCGGCGAAAGCGAATCGAGCGCCTTTTCCGTAAAATAGGGCCAGACATACATCTCCTCCGGTGTACCGGCATCGATACGGGCATAGCCGGTGGAAAGGATGTCGAGGAGGATTGCGAGGATCTCCATCCCCTCCGAATCGCCGGAAAGCCCCTTCAGCGTTTCGACCGGTCCTTCCGTCGTCTCGACGAGGCTCACCTGGGTCTGGGTCATTCCCTTGCCGAGCAGGGGGCGCAACCGCTCTATGTCGCCCGATGCCGCCGCCTCGACGATCAGTTCGCGCATCCGCCGCACGGGTTCCGGCGCTTTCGAGATGTCGAAGGAAATTTCCGCGGCCGTCGCCGTGCCTGTACCGTTGTCCGAACCGGTATTGGAGTTTTCCGTCACCGGCTCGTCCTTCCGGACCAGCGGATCGGGCATCGGAAGCTGAAGCGGATCTTCGCTCTCTTCCTCGGCGGGGCTTTCGCCGGCGGTATCGTCGCTTGCGGTCTGGCCCGGGATCTGCCTGAGCTCGCTCAGCGCGAAAGCGGCGCCGGGATTGAAAACCGCGCCGGAGCTCGCAAGCAGGACAGCAAATATGATGGCAATGCTGCGAACCAGCCGGTTCCGGTTGAGTGCCGTCTGCATGGCCTGACTTTCCAGCCTATTGCAGGATGCGCTCGGGGGAGAACTCGCCTGCAAGCATGCGTTCGCGCAGTGAATTGAGAAGAGCTTCGGCGCCGTCTTCCCCGTGGATGCGGATGGTCTCGCGCATGGCGAGCACGATAGCCGCATCGGCGATGATTTCCGGCTCGATGCCGTCCGCCATGCCGTCCGCCCATGCTTCGTTCTGGTATTCCAGGGCCGCCTGCATCTTCTCGTGGACGATCATGTCATCGATATCGTTGAGGCTAGGTTCCATCATACCTTCCATGCGGGGCATTCAGTTCTTACTACACTGTTAACAAGCTTAACAGCCTTTTCCCAAAACGACACGGGGTCCCGTGAAAAGAGGTAAATAATTCCCTAATTTCCGAAGCGGGCCGTGATTTCCGAGGCAAGTGTTGCTCCTTCGTTACGGTAACGCTCCTCAGCGACCACGGCTGGCGGGGTGCACGACGTATAGACCGAAGCGAAAGAGCGGTATCCGCGGTTGAATGCCGCAGTGAGTCGCTCCTTGCGTCCCGATTCGTTGCGCGCCTCAAGATCGAGAAGCTGCTGCATATTGTTGCGCCAGGCATCCTCGCCCTTTCCGATGCAGAGGTTGCGCAGGTAGTGCACCGCTCCGAGGATTTCGGAAAGTCGCTCCAGCCGCTCGTCATAGGGGGCGGTTTTTTCCGTCCCCGCCGGAGGGGCGGCGGGCTGGCCTTGCGCCGGCTGCTGAGCCGACGCGACGGCGGCCGCAAGAAGCCAGGCGAGGGCGCAAGAGACTGCAAGACGGCAAGCGAGCGAAAATCCGGGCATTCAGCGCAACCCCGTGCGGTGAAAGGGCGCCGACGATCCGCCGGCCCTGTCCGCCTCCAGGCGGGCGATGCAGTCGCGCACGCTTTCCGGCACCGGCAGATCGATGATCTCGGCGGCGGTGTACCAGCCGATATCGGCCGCATCGTCAGCGGCGACCGCCACTGCGGACGCGTCGGCCTCGACCTTGAAGACAGAGAGGAAGAAATGCACCGCGCCGCGCCCTTCCTTTGTCTCGCCGGGAAGGTCGTAGGTGGCGTAAAGCCGGGGATTGGCGGCGAAGATGCCCGTTTCCTCCGCCAATTCGCGAAGCGCGGTTTGCGCCGGCGTCTCGCCCGCTTCGCCACGGCCGCCGGGAAAGGCATACATGTCGGCCGCCGGCGGATTGCTCCGGCGGACCAGCAGATAGCGGCCGCCTCGCTCCAGTATGGCGGAAGAGGCGGGATGGACATTGGACGGCATGGGCGAATCCGGTTGGCGCTGGCGATTGACCTCTTATAGGCAAAGTGCGAGGACAAGGCCATGTGCGGACGATTTGCATTGACGGCCAAGACCGACCTTGCGCGGGAATTCCTCGGGCTCATGGATCTGGAGGAGTTTCCCGCACGCTACAATATCGCCCCCACCCAGCCGATCCTGGTCGTCATCGACGGCGAGCGCCGTATGCGCGGAAGCAACCTGCCGGAGCGCCGGGCGCTGCTGGTGCGCTGGGGGCTGACGCCGGCCTGGGTCAAGGACCCGCGCGATTTCCCGCTGCTCATCAATGCCCGCGCCGAGACGGCGATCGGCAAGGCCTCGTTTCGCGCAGCGATGCGCCACCGCCGCATCCTCGTGCCCGCTTCCGGCTTCTACGAATGGCGCCGGCCGTCGAAGGAGAGCGCAGAAAAGGCGCAGGCCTACTGGATCCGCCCGCGAAAGAGCGGAGAGATCGTGGCGTTCGCGGGATTGATGGAAACCTGGTCGTCGGCCGACGGGTCCGAGGTGGATACCGGCGCGATCCTGACGACACGCGCCAGCGGAGCGATCTCGCAGATCCACGACCGCATGCCGGTCGTCATTCGTCCGGAGGACTTTTCCCGCTGGCTCGACTGCAAGACGCAGGAGCCGCGCGAAATCGCCGATCTCTTGCAGCCCGCCGAAGAGGATTTCTTCGAAGCGATCGCCGTGTCCGACCTCGTCAACAAGGTCAGGAACACAGGTCCCGAGATCCAGGCGCCGGTCGAGGTGGCGGCCCTGCCGGAAAAGGCAAAGCCCGAAACCTCCGCCGCCGATCAGCTTTCGCTTTTCTAAGCCTCCCCCTGCATCGGAATCGATCCTGAAGAGGGATGGCGCATTCAAAATGTCGCTGCGGTCCTTCCGGACGTGCAGGACGGTCAAAAGGTCAGTCGTAAAGCGGCTGCAGCACCGGCGGGATTTCGCGCCGTTCGCTTTCGGCCTTTTCGGGTTTGCGTTGCGTGGCGGCTGCAAGCACGGCCCTGAGGCCGAGCGGCTTGTAGCGTTCCTCGAGTTCTTCGTTGCTGTCCGCCATCTTCCAGGACCGGCGGCGCCCGTTCTCACTCAACATGCTGTTCTCCTTCCTCCTTGCGGAGCATCTTCGATCATCGCAGCGTTGCCGCTGACGAGAGCAAAGAAATATAGGAGCAAGATTTGGTTAAAATCTGCCGAAAGTTCGATGAGTATTTGGCGATTTGCCGCAATTTCCTGAAAAGGCGATCAAGAAGTATTACCGGCGTTTACAAAGATACTTCATCTTCCTTCGTGAGGAAAGCAACGATGCACACCTCCGAAGACGCTCAGGCGACGACCTTGGCAGGCTTGGCAAGCGGGCGGCTGCGCTTGATCTGCAGGGCCGCGGCGAGCACGGCCTTCAATCCGAGCGGGCGATACTGGCTGACGAGGTCGGGCGCGGGCGCTCGGGTCGTTTCTGTCTTCTTCGCGGAACTCATGTCTTCCTCCTTGAGTGGTAACTTTTATTCTCGGGCGGGAACGCCGGCGGCAGGAAGCACGAGCCGAAACCGGAAGGATTTCGCAAGCCTGTCGACAATTCTGCTGGAATTCCGCCCCGACGCTCCCCGCGTCAAGGTCGCTCATAAGGGTAAAATGGACGAAATCTAGGCGGCGGCGAATGCGAGATGCGGCGGTGCGGAAATATTTGTCCGCTGTGTCTTCGCGACACCTTTCCCTCCCTTGACCGCGGCGCGTTCCGGCGCGATAAAGCGGCCATGAAAACGGTACTCTGCATTCGCCGGAGCATTATTCGCTAGCTTTCCGCTGGCCTGGCCGTTTTCGTCTCCTGAAAAGTCCCGGATGACAAACGACCCGGCCAGGTCGGGCGCTTGCCTTTGGGAGATTCTTCATGGCCGACAGACCGGTCCCGACGCTTTACAACACGCTGACGCGGGTCAAGGAGCCGTTCGCTCCGATCGATCCCGGCGATGTGCGCATGTATGTCTGCGGGCCGACCGTCTACGATTTCGCTCACATCGGCAATGCGCGCCCGGTTATCGTCTTCGACGTGCTCTATCGGCTGCTGCGCCATCTCTATGGCGAGGATCATGTCACCTATGTCCGCAACATCACCGACGTCGACGACAAGATCAACGCGCGGGCGCTGCGCGATTTCGGCCTGGAGATCGAGGCTGGGCGGCTGACGCTGAACGAGGCGATCCGCCGCGTGACCGAGAAGACGGCGGATCAGTTCCATGCCGACGTGGCCAAGCTCGGCTGCCTGCCGCCGACGCATGAGCCGCGCGCGACCGAGTTCGTCGAGCCGCGCGCCGACGGCCGCACCGACATGATCACGCTGATCGGGCGTCTGATCGAACGCGGCCATGCCTATGAAGCCAATGGCGAGGTGCTGTTCGACACCGGCTCGATGGCCGATTACGGCCAGCTTTCCAAGCGCAATCTCGACGAGCAGCAGGCCGGCGCCCGCGTCGCCGTCGACCGGCACAAGAAGAACCCCGGCGACTTCGTATTGTGGAAGCTTTCCTCGCCCGACGAGCCGGGCTGGAATTCTCCGTGGGGTAGGGGGCGGCCCGGCTGGCATATCGAATGCTCGGCCATGTCCGCCGCCTATCTCGGCGAGGTCTTCGACATCCACGGCGGCGGGCTCGATCTCATTTTTCCGCACCACGAGAACGAGATCGCGCAGTCGCGCTGCGCCCACGGCACGCATGTCATGGCGAATGTGTGGATGCACAACGGCTTCGTGCAGGTCGAAGGCCGCAAGATGTCGAAGTCGGAAGGCAACTTCGTCACCATCCACGATCTGCTGCACACGGAGAAATTCGGCGGCCGCAAATGGCCGGGCGAAGTGCTGCGCCTCGCGATGCTGATGACGCACTACCGCGAGCCGATCGATTTTTCGGTGAAGCGGCTGGAGGAGGCGGAGAATACCCTGCGCAGGTGGAAGCGTGCTGCGGACCTGGCTCGATATGAGCTCGGATTGCCGCACGATTTCATCGAGGCCCTTGCGGATGACTTGTCGACCTCCGGCGCCTTTTTCTCGCTGTCGGAACTGGCCAAGGCTTCATTCGACCAGGACCTCGGCGGCACCGAGGCCCCTTTCGCGGAAATCGATGGCGATCCAGTTCTTGCAGAGCAAAGACTGAACGCATCGGCGCAGCTCAAGGCTGCCCTTGAATTCCTGGGATTTGATATGTCGGTGGAGGTCGATGCGAGAGGCATTGAAGTCCGAATCGCCGAACGCCTCGCGTTCATCCGCGGGAAAAACTTCGCCGAAGCCGACAGGATCCGCGACGATCTGCTGTCGAAAGGCATTCAGCTCAAGGACGGCAGGGACCCCGAGACCGGTGAACGCGTGACGACGTGGGAGGTCAGGCGGTGATGTTGTATTGCCGCATCCGAAGGCATATGCTTGGGCATATGCCGTAGCTCGTGGAGGGCGCTATGAATGTGAGGCCGAAGGAAGTGCCGCAGCCTTTGCAGGAACGGGACGTGAAGCTTTTTCGCAACGGCCGCAACCAGGCTGTCCGCATTCCCGTGGAGTTCGAGCTCCCTGGCAACGAGGCGGTCATGCGCAAGGAGGGCGATCGTCTCATCATCGAGCCGAAACGCAGCAGGACGGGTCTCTTCGAATGGTTGGCGACGATCGAGCCGTGGGACGAGGACTTCCCCGAACTTGATGAGAAGCAGCCCCCGCCCGAGGACATCGACCTGTGACGGATTTCCGCTACATGCTCGATACGAACGTGATTTCGGAAATGATCCGCAATCCCGACGGCACGCTTGCTATGCGGGCGAAGGAGATTGGCGAAGCGGATCTCTGCACCAGCGCAATCGTTGCTTCCGAACTTCGCTATGGATTGAGGAAGAAGGGCTCGCAACGCCTTACGGACCGTGTGGAGAATGTGCTGGAGCGAATTGCGATCGTTCCTTACGAGGAAGCGTCCTCCTGGAGTTATGCGGTGGCACGCGACGCTCTGGAGAAGATCGGCCAGCCCATCGGTTACACCGACCTCTTCATAGCAGCGCATGCGCTTTCCCTCGATCTGACGCTGGTCACCGCCAATACTCGCGAATTCTCCTGCATCGAAGGCCTGAAGGTCGAGAACTGGATGGAGCCAATCCCATGACCATTCCCACCTATGCCGGCGGATGCCAGTGCGGGGCCGTGCGCTTCCGGGTTCGCGGCGAGCTCACCGATTCCTCCATCTGCCATTGCCGCATGTGCCAGAAGGCGTTCGGCGCCTATTACGCGCCGCTGGTGTCCACGCGCGGCGCCGAGCTTGTCTGGACGCGCGGCGGACCGAAGAAGTTCCGCTCCTCGAATTTCGCGCTTCGCGGCTTTTGCGCCGAATGCGGCACGCCGCTGACCTATGAGGCGCCGGACGGGATCGCGATCGCAGCCGGCGCCTTCGACGAGCCGGAGCGACTGCCGCCCACGGTGCAGTTCGGCATCGAGGGCAAGATCGACTTCGTCGACCGGCTGCACGCGCTGCCCGGCCACCGCACCGAGGAGGATGCCGAAGCCGCGCCCTTTGTGCTCGACGTCGTCTCCTACCAGCATCCCGACCGCGACACGGCGGAATGGCCGGAAAAGGGCGGGCGATGAGCAGCATCTGGCGCATCTATACCGGCGGGTGCCAATGCGGCGCGGTGCGCTACCGCGTCGAAGGCACGCTCGGCGATGCGCATCTCTGTCACTGCCGCATGTGCCAGAAGGCGGCGGGCAACTATTTCATGCCGCTCGCCAATGCGGTGAGGGCGAGCTTCAGCGTCACGCGCGGCGAGCCGTCGTGGTTCCGCTCGTCGCATCTGGTGCGCCGGGGCTTCTGCCGCGATTGCGGCACGCCGCTCTTCTATGACATGCCGGGCGAGGACTTCATCAATATCGTGCTGGGCTCTCTGGACGATCCGGACGACGTGCGGCCGCTGACCCAATCCGGCGTCGAGGCGCGCGTGCCGTGGTTCTCGCATCTGGCCGATCTGCCGGAAAGCGAGACCAGCGCCGGCGGCGAGGCGGATCGCGCGCGCCATATCGCGGTCCTCGAATCGAACCGCCAGCATCCCGATTACGACACCGATCATTGGCCTCCGGAGGATTGATCATGACCGAAACCACCACCCGCAGCGGCGGCTGCCAGTGCGGCGCCGTCCGCTTCCGCATCAAGGGCAAACTCGGGCGCCCCTCCATCTGCCATTGCCGCATGTGCCAGAAGCAGTTCGGCGGCTTCTTCTCCGCTTTGGTGACGGCGCCTTCGGACGGGCTGGAATGGACCCGCGGCGCGCCGAGCTATTTCCAGTCCTCGATCAATATCGACCGTGGCTTCTGCGCCGATTGCGGCACGCCGCTGACCTATCGCCATCCGGGCGGCGTGGAGATCGCCATCGGCGCCTTCGACGATCGTTCGGATCTCGCGCCGCAGATCCAGGTGAACTATGCTTCGCGGTTGCCCTGGGTCGAGACGATCTTCGACCAACCCATCCATGACGATCCCGATTATTACAGCCAGCAGGAGGCGATCATCTCCTTCCAGCATCCCGATCACGACACGGCCGACTGGCCGGCGCAGGGACTGAAACTATGAGCGGAACGTTGCGCACGCTTTATCCGGAGATAGAGCCCTATGCCTCCGGCCATCTCGACGTCGGCGACGGACACAGCATCTATTGGGAACGCGCCGGAACGCCGGGCGCAAAGCCGGCCGTCTTCCTGCATGGCGGGCCGGGCGGCACGATCTCGCCGAAGCATCGCCGCCTGTTCGATCCCGCACTCTACGACGTCACGCTCTTCGATCAGCGCGGCTGCGGCAAGTCGACCCCGCATGCCGAGCTCGATGCCAACACCACCTGGCATCTGGCGGACGACATCGAACGCCTGCGTGAGATGGCGGGCGCGGAAAAATGGCTGGTCTTCGGCGGCTCCTGGGGTTCGACGCTGGCGCTTGCCTATGCCGAGAAGCATCCCAGGCGGGTCTCCGAACTCGTGGTGCGCGGCATCTACACCCTGACGAAGGCCGAGCTCGACTGGTATTATCAGTTCGGCGTCTCGGAAATGTTCCCCGACAAGTGGGAACGCTTCGTGGCGCCCATTCCGCCGGAGGAGCGCCACGAGATGATGCTGGCCTATCACCGGCGGCTGACGAGCGACGACAAGGCGACGCGCGTCGCGGCTGCGAAAGCCTGGAGCATCTGGGAGGGCGAGACGATCACGCTGCTGCCGGAACCCGAGACGAGCACACCCTTCGAGGAGGACGAATACGCCCACGCTTTCGCCCGCATCGAGAACCATTTCTTCGTCAATGCCGGCTGGCTGGAGGAGGGGCAGATCCTGCGCGACGCCAGTAGGCTGGCAGGCATTCCGGGCGTCATCGTGCATGGGCGCTACGACATGCCGTGCCCGGCGAAATATGCCTGGCAGCTTCACAAGGCCTGGCCGGATGCGGAGTTCTACCTGGTCGAAGGGGCAGGCCACGCCTATTCCGAACCCGGCATCCTCGACCGGCTGATCTACGCGACGGACAAGTTTGCGGGGAAGATCTGAGAGACTGCCCCTCACCCTAACCTTCTCCCCGCAGGCGGGGAGAGGAGACCTGCCGAACGCAAGGTTCGGGTTTGGGAAACCGGCGCGGCATATCCCTTCTCCCCGCCTGCGGGGAGAAGGTGGCGGCAGCCGGATGAGGGGCAGATTTGAAGTGTTCAATAGGTTCCCAAGGAGGGAACAGATGCAGAAAGATCGTATCTACCTTTTCGACACCACGCTTCGCGACGGCCAGCAGACGCCCGGCATCGATTTTTCCATCGAGGACAAGATCGCCATTGCCGGCATGCTGGACGAGTTCGGCCTGGACTATGTCGAAGGCGGCTATCCGGGCGCAAACCCCACGGATACGGCTTTCTTCACCAGGAAGCGCACCGGCCATGCAAAGTTCGTCGCCTTCGGCATGACCAAGCGGGCCGGCATTTCCGCCTCCAACGATCCGGGTCTTGCGGCGCTGATCGAGGCGAAGAGCGATGCGGTCTGTCTCGTGGCGAAAAGCTGGGATTACCACGTGCGCGTGGCGCTCGGCTGCACAAACGAGGAGAACCTCGAATCGATCAGCGCCTCGGTCGCGGCTGTTGCGGCCGCCGGCAAGGAAGCGATGGTCGACTGCGAGCATTTCTTCGACGGCTACAAGGCCAATCCGGACTATGCGCTTGCCTGTGCGAAGACGGCCTTCGAAGCCGGCGCCCGCTGGGTCGTGCTCTGCGACACCAATGGCGGCACTCAGCCGCCGGAGATCCGCGACATCGTTTCGGCCGTCGTCGCCGCCGGCGTGCCCGGCGCCAATCTCGGCATCCATGCGCATAACGACACGGGCCAAGCGGTTGCCAATTCGCTTGCCGCCGTCGAGGCCGGCGTGCGCCAGATCCAGGGCACGCTGAACGGCATCGGCGAGCGCTGCGGCAATGCCAATCTCGTCACCCTGATCCCGACGCTGGCCTTGAAGGAAACCTATGCACGCCGCTTCGAAACCGCGATCGACAGGGAGCGGCTGGAAGGCCTGACCGTTCTTTCCCATGCCTTCGACGAATTGCTGAACCGCTCCCCGGACCACCAGGCGCCCTATGTCGGCGCCTCGGCCTTCGCCACCAAGGCGGGCATCCATGCCTCGGCCCTGCTGAAGGACCCGCGCACCTACGAACATGTCGTGCCGGAAAGCGTCGGCAATTTCCGCAAGGTCATGGTTTCCGACCAGGGCGGCAAGGCAAACTTCATCAATGCGCTGAAGCGGCGCGGCATCGACGTCTTGAAAAACGATCCGCGGCTCGACCGGCTGATCGAGATCGTCAAGGAGCGCGAGGCGTCCGGCTATGCCTATGAAGGCGCGGATGCGAGCTTCGAGCTGCTCGCCCGGCGCACGCTCGGCACCATTCCGGAATTCTTCGCGATCGACGGTTTCCGCGTGATGGTCGAACGCCGGTTCGATTCCCACGGGCGCATCAAGATCGTTTCCGAAGCGGTGGTGAAGATCGTGATCGACGGGCAGACGCTGATGTCGGTGGCCGAGGGTGACGGCCCCGTCAATGCGCTCGACCTGGCGCTGCGCAAGGATTTCGGCAAATACCAGCACGAGATCGACGATCTGGTGCTCGCCGACTTCAAGGTGCGCATCCTCAACGGCGGCACCGAGGCGGTCACCCGCGTCCTTATCGAATCGATCGATTCGAGCGGCGTGCGCTGGTGGACGGTCGGCGTGTCGGAAAACATCATCGACGCGTCGTTCCAGGCTCTGATGGACAGCATCATCTACAAGCTGCTCAAGAACCGCGGTGAGGCGGGACGCGTGGCGGCGGAGTAGCGGCGGACTTGCATCGATGTGTAGACAATGCGATATATTGTCTACACACGGAGATCACCATGCCGCTCAATATTCGTAGCGAAGAGGTCAACGCGCTGGCTGAGAAGCTGGCAAAGCGCAAACACATCAACAAGACGGCTGCAGTGAAGCTTGCACTGGAAAACGAATTGCGCCGCTCCGTTGAGACGGTGCCGCTTTGGGACCGGCTGAAGCCGTTGCGCGAGCGCGTCGCCGCCTATCCGGACACCGGATTGGTGGCGGACAAGGCCTTTTTCGACGAGATCAACGGCGAAGACTGATGTTCATCGATGCTTCGGTCATCATTGCGATCCTGACCGAGGAGGCGAATGCGAAGGTCTATACGCAAGCCATGGATCGTGGGCGTGCGCAAGGCCCTCTCGTTACCTCCGTTCTTGCCACCTGGGAGGCAACAGCCGGACTGTTCCGCAAGAAGAAAATGCAAATGGAAGACGCGGAAGCATGGGTGCAGGCATTTATCGACGCGGCGGAGATCGAAGTTCTGCCGGTAAGCGAGCAGGACAAGCATGTCGCGTTGCAAGCATTCGACCGATACGGGCGTCACCGGTATCCCGATGCGGAACGAAACCGCGCACTCAATCTGGCCGACTGCTTTCACTACGCCGTAGCGAAGAGCCGCCGAGTGCCGATTCTCACGAGCGATGCCGGTTTCTCGCTCACCGATGTATCTATGATCGGTCTCGGACGCTGATCTTTCAGGTCTGCTTCATGTTCCCTTCACCGAAATGAATTGGTGCATTCGGCGGCGTTGCGCTAGACCGGCCGAAAATTGATAAATCGACGGGATGAAACGCCATGGCCGATGCCAAGATTGCTCCTGAAGCGCAGGATGGCGACAGCGCGCGCGGTTTCGCCTTTGCGCTCGCCGCCTATCTGCTCTGGGGCGTCCTGCCGTTCTTCATGAAGGCAGTCGCGCATATTCCCGCTTTCGAGGTCGTCGCCCATCGTATCGTCTGGTCTGTGCCGCTGGCCGGTCTCGTGCTCGTCTGGCTCGGACGCACCGCGGATGTGAAGGCCGCCTTGCGCTCTCCGCGCATGCTCGGCATGGCCATGGTCACTGCGATTTTCATCACCTTCAACTGGGGCATTTATGTCTGGGCGATCGCCGCGGACCGGGCGATCGAGACCGCTCTGGGATATTACATCAATCCGCTGTTCTCGATCTTCCTCGGCGCGGTTCTCCTCAAGGAGCGGCTTGCGCCGACGCAGATCGTCGCGATCGCGCTTGCGGCCTGCGCCGTCGCCATTCTCGCCTTCGATGCCGGCGGCCTGCCGTGGGTGTCGCTCAGCCTCTGCTTCTCCTGGGGCTTCTATGCCTTCTTCCGCAAGACGCTGCCGGTCGGCCCGAACCAGGGCTTCTTCCTCGAAGTGCTGCTCCTCAGCGTGCCGGCGCTCGGCTATATCGTCTGGCTGGAAGCGACCGGGCAGGGGCATTTCGGCGATACGGGACCTGCCGACGTCGCCTGGCTTCTCGCCTGCGGCGTCGTCACCGCGGTGCCGTTGATGATCTACGCCAACGGCGCCAAGCTGCTCCGCCTCTCCACCATCGGCATCATGCAGTATATCGCACCGACGATGATCTTCGTCATCGCCGTCTTCATCTTCAAGGAGCCGTTCGGCACGTCGCAACTCGTTGCCTTCATCCTGATCTGGATCGCGCTCATCGTCTATTCGGCTTCGATGCTGAGAACGGCGCGCGCAAGCCGCGTGGCGCTCAAATCTGCGGAATAGACAGATCTCGGCTGACGCGCTGCACGAAGAAACGCGAGCAACGCTTTGAACTCGCGCGTGATAGCTACCTAAAGCTTCTCGATGATGTTGCTTTCGCCTTCCCGATCGACGTCGCTCGCCCAGTGGGCAAGGAGCGCCGGAACGATCTCTTCAGGTTCGTCGATGACGAGCGGCTGCACCAGATGGGCCGTGTGGATGAAGCCTTCGTCGCCCATGTGGCGGATCAGCGTCAGCATCGGATCCCAGAAACCGCCGATATTGGCGAAAACGATCGGCTTGCGGTGACGGCCGAGCTGGGCCCAGGTCATGATCTCCACGATCTCTTCCAGCGTGCCGATGCCGCCGGGCAGCGTCACGAATGCGTCGGCCCGCTCGAACATCTTGTGCTTGCGCTCGTGCATGTCCGGTGTGACGATCAGTTCGCTGAGCTGGCCGAGCGAATGGCGGGTGGCCTCCATATCGATCAGGAATTGCGGTATGATGCCGGTAACGCGGCCGCCGTGGGAAAGCACGCCGCTCGCGACGGCGCCCATGATGCCCTTGGTGCCGCCGCCATAGACGAGGCGGAGATGGTTTTCGGCGATCGATTTGCCGAGTGCGCGGCCGGCGGCCATATAGGAGGCGTCGCGTCCCGGCTGGGAGCCGCAATAAACGCAGACGGATCGAATCGGGAGGGTTTGTTCGCTCATGGCCCGATTCAGACATTCGCGAGCGAGCGACGTCAAGGAAAATGACGGAAAACCTTGCCTTGGGAGGCTTCGAAGCCCGGCTGCGCCTTGTGCGAGACTGTGGGAATCGATAGCAATTTCGGGAGGGAACGCCGGGAAGCCGGGAAAAACGAAAGAGAGTTTGGTAATGAGGAACAAGACCGGCCTGGTGGCTTTGATCGTTCTGGTGGCGGCAACCTTGCTGATGGTTTTCTTCGTGTTGCCCAATATCGACCTCGACAAGAAGGCGACGTCCGCCGGGACAGAAACGGCGCCGCAGGCCGCACCGCAAACGGCTGCGAAAAGCGAGCCGGCGGCCGGTGCTCCGCAGGAAACGGCGAACGCACCGGCTGCGGGCGAAACGCCTGCCGCTCCCTCCGCGAACGAAGCCGCTGAAGGCGAAGCCGGTTCCTCCCTTTCCGGAGACGCGCAGCCCGGCAACGAACGGGCGGCAGGCGATGCGGCGAAGAGCGATCCCGAGGACTGGGTGACGCCCGCCTTCGACGTGCTGCGCGTCGAGCCGAACGGATCGACCGTCATCGCGGGACGCGCCCAGCCGAACACCAAGCTCAGCATCATGAACGGCGAGACCGTCATCGCCGATGCCGATGTCGGCCCCTCCGGCGATTTTGCCGCCGTCCTCGACAAGCCCCTGGCGGCGGGCGACTACGAGCTGTCGCTCAAGACGACGGGGGAAGGCGGCGCCGTGAAGAGCTCGGAGGAGGTGGCGACCGTCTCCGTACCTTCGAAGACCGGCGGGGAATTGCTGGCGATGGTCTCAAAGCCCGGGGAGGCGAGCCGTCTGATCAGCGTGCCGAAGACTGCCCGGCATGATGCCTCCACCGAAGCCGAAGAGCCGGCGGACAAGGCGCCGGCGACCGGCGACGCTGCCGGCACGAACGCCCCCGCAGCCCAGCAGGACACGGCCGCGCTGGATGCGAAGCCGGAAGAGACCGGATCGGACGCCGCGCCCGGCAATGGCGCTGCGCAACCCGCGCAGCCGGCAGCCGGCGCATCCGATGCCACCGGCGACCAGCCGCAGGTCCGCGTGTCGGCCGTCGAGATCGAGGGCGACCGCATGTTCGTCGCAGGCAGCGCGCGTCCCGGCGCCCTGGTTCGCATCTATGCCGGCGACACGCTTGTCGGTCAGGCGCGGGCCGATGCGGCGGGCCGCTATGTCGTCGACGGCAAGATCGACCTGCCGGTCGGCAGGCATACCATCCGCGCCGACATCATGAGCGACGACGGAACGAAGGTCGCGGTCAGGGCATCCGTACCGTTCGACCGGCCGGAAGGCGACCAGGTCGCCGTCGTGGCTCAGGAAGACGAAAAGCCGGCCGACACCCCGGCAACGGTGCCGAACGCCGTCGGCGACGGGGGGCTCGACAAGCTTCGCAACGAAGCGGACAAAGCCGTAACCTTGCTGAAGAATCTCTATGCCAATGGCAGCCTCCCGACGGTCGAGCAACTGGCGGCCGCCCGTTCCGCGACCGAGATCGCGCTGGAATCGCTTGCGGAATTCGTTCCCTCGCCGAGAGCGGGCGTCGCGGCAAACGAAATGGCGGCGAAGGCTTCGGCTGCCGCGGCAGAAGCGCTGGCCAGGCTGAAGGCGCTGCCGCAGGACGTTCCGAGCGTCGGAGCGTCCGTCGATGCGATCGAGAAGTCGGTTCAGGCGGCGGTCGAACCGGGGCTCCAGGCCGGTTCGGGCATCGGCGCCGCTGCGGCCTCCTCGGAAACGATCGATCTCTTTGCCCGGCGGGCGGGCGACCTGCAGCAGCAATTGCTGTCTCTGGTTTCCCCGGACGCCACTGCAAGCGCGATGGAAATCCGCACGGCCCGCGTCGCTTTCGAGGCCGCCCTCAAGGAAATCTCCGCGCTCGTACCGGGAACGGTTTCGAGCGCTGATATTCTCGCAAGCCTCGATTCGCTCAAGGCCTGGGCGAAGGGTGCGCTCGACCAGCTTGCCCAGGTGCCGGAAGCGGCCGACCGGGAAACCTATGCCCGCGCTCTCGCCGCAATAAAGGAAAGCCCGGTCGCGAGCGAAGCCGCTTCCGCCGATGCCGGGGCTCCGGCGGGCGGCGAGGCGGCGGCTGATGATGCCGGCCCGGTCTCTTCAGAAGACACCGCAGGCCCGTCCGCTGGCGAGGCACGGCCATCCACCGGCGCGCCGGCCGCCGGCGAGACCGCAGCGGCGCAGACCGGCGACGCGCCGCAAACCGTGGAGCAGGCTCCGCTGAAGGAAAGCAAGAGCTCCGTCATCATCCGCCGCGGAGATACGCTGTGGCAGATCTCGCGCCGGATCTACGGCCGCGGCGTTCGTTACACCACGATCTATCTGGCCAACGAGGAGCAGATCAAAAATCCGGACATCATCCTGCCCGGCCAGGTCTTCGGCGTGCCGGACCAGACCGGGCAGCCGGACGAGGAGGCCGAGAAGCTTCACCGTCAGCATGTGCGCGGCGGCTGAGGCGGGAATTTCCCGCCGCTCCATTGCATCGGCGGCATTCAGGGCTTATCTCCACCCGGAACGCGGCGCCTCATCGGGCGCCGCATTTTTCATGGTTCCTGAAGCCGGAATTTGAACCCGGCGGCGGAGGCAGGCTTGGCAGGCAAGGCAAACAAGACGGTATCGGCCGATACCCGCAATCCCTTTCACACGATCGTCAATCTGTGGCCCTATATGTGGCCGTCCGACCGCGCCGACCTCAAGGCGCGCGTCGTCTGGGCGACGGTTTTCCTGCTCGTCTCCAAGCTCGTGCTGCTCCTCGTCCCGTACTGCTTCAAATGGGCGACGGATGCGTTGAACGGCGGGCTGGATGCGCCCGATCTCCTGCCGGAATTCCTGCTCGGCGCGGTCATGCTGGTCCTCGCCTACAATGTCGCGCGCATCCTGCAGGCGGGTCTCAACCAGCTTCGTGATGCGCTGTTTGCGAGCGTAGGCCAGCATGCCGTCCGCCAACTCGCCTACCGCACCTTCGTGCACCTGCACCGCCTGTCGCTGCGCTTCCATCTGGAGCGACGCACCGGCGGGCTTTCGCGCGTCATCGAGCGCGGCACGAAAGGCATCGAGACGATCGTCCGCTTCACCATCCTCAACAGCGTCCCGACGATCGTCGAGTTCCTGCTGACGGCGGTGATCTTCTGGTGGGGCTACGGCTTCAGCTATCTGGCGGTCACGGCCGTCACGGTCTGGCTCTACATCTGGTTCACGGTCCGCGCGAGCGACTGGCGCATCTCCATCCGCCGCTCGATGAACGACAGCGACACGGAGGCCAACACCAAGGCGATCGATTCCCTCCTCAATTTCGAGACGGTCAAATATTTCGGCAATGAGGAGATGGAGGCGAAGCGCTTCGACCAGTCTATGGAGCGCTACGAGAGGTCGGCCACCCAGGTCTGGACCTCGCTCGGCTGGCTGAACTTCGGCCAGGCGCTGATCTTCGGCGCCGGAACGGCGGTGATGATGGTGATGTCGGCGCTTGCCGTCCAGCGCGGCGAGCAGACGATCGGCGACTTCGTTTTCGTCAATGCCATGCTGATCCAGCTTGCCATTCCGCTGAATTTCATCGGCTTCGTCTACCGCGAAATCCGGCAGGGTCTCACCGATATCGAGCAGATGTTCGACCTTCTCGAGGTCGAGGCGGAAGTGACCGACGCGCCCGACGCGAAGGAACTGGAAATCCGCAGCGGCGCGATCGCCTTCAAGGACGTCCACTTCGCCTATGATCCGGCGCGGCCGATCGTGAAGGGCATCTCCTTCGAGGTGCCGGCCGGCAAGACCGTTGCGGTGGTCGGCCCGTCCGGCGCTGGAAAATCGACGCTTTCGCGGCTTCTCTACCGCTTCTACGACGTTCAGTCGGGATCGGTCACCATCGATGGACAGGACGTGCGCGACGTCACGCAGAAGTCGCTGCGCCACGCCATCGGCATGGTTCCGCAGGACACCGTGCTCTTCAACGACACGATCGCCTACAACATCCGCTACGGGCGGCTTTCGGCGAGTGACGAGGAGGTGAGGGCGGCGGCCGACATCGCGCAGATCAGCGGCTTCATCCGGCATCTGCCGGAAGGCTTCAAGTCCATGGTGGGCGAGCGCGGGCTGAAGCTGTCGGGCGGTGAAAAGCAGCGCGTGGCGATCGCCCGCACGATCCTCAAAAGCCCGCCGATCCTGATCCTGGACGAGGCGACCTCCGCGCTCGACACCCGCACGGAGCAGGAAATCCAGGCGGCGCTCGATATGGTTTCGAAGAACCGCACCACGCTCGTCATCGCCCACCGGCTTTCCACGGTCATCTCTGCCGACGAGATCATCGTGCTGAAGGATGGAGGCATCGCAGAGCGGGGCACGCATGGCGAGCTGCTCAGCCGCGACGGCCTCTACGCCTCCATGTGGAACCGCCAGCGCGAAGCCGTCCAGGCGGAAGAGCAGCTCGAAAAGGTGCGCGAGGCGGACGACATGGGCGTGATCGTGCGCAAGGCGCCGGCGAATTGAGCGGTTAGCCAATAGGCAGTAGCCAGTAGGGAGTTGGCTTTTTCTCCGTATATTGAGGACAGTTCCCGTCAGCTATTGGCTACTGCCTATTGGCTAACTCCTCATTTCACGCTAGGTCCAAGGCGAAAAAAGCTGTCAGGGAGATGTCGTTTAATGAGCTTGATCGGTACGGTGCGAAACACGCTGGTCCCAATCCATCGCGAGGGTTGGAAGTTCGTTGGCATCTTCTTCGTCGTTTCGCTGATCCTCGGCCTCCTCTGGGAGCCGCTGATGTGGATCGGCTTTGTCCTGACGGCCTGGTGCGCCTATTTCTTCCGCGATCCCGAGCGGATGACGCCGCAGGACGACGATCTTGTCATCAGTCCGGCGGACGGACGTGTCTCCTCGATCGCGACCGTGACGCCGCCGGTGGAGCTGGAGCTCGGCTCCGATCCCATGCTGCGCATTTCGGTCTTCATGAATGTCTTCAACTGCCATGTGAACCGTGCGCCGATGCGCGGCCGGGTCATCTGGCTCGCCTATCGGGCGGGCCGCTTCCTCAATGCGGAACTCGACAAGGCAAGTCAGGAGAACGAGCGCAATGGCGTGGTCATCGAGACGGCACATGGGCCGATCGGCGTTGTGCAGATCGCCGGCCTTGTGGCGCGCCGGATCGTCTGCTGGACGTCGCTGAACGACACGCTGGAGGCGGGCGAGCGCTTCGGCTTGATCCGTTTCGGTTCGCGGCTCGACGTATTCCTGCCGGCGGGTGCCACCCCCCGCGTGAGCGTAGGCCAGACCGCGATCGCCGGGGAGACGGTGCTCGCCGAGTTTGGCTCGCCGAAGGGGCCGACCGTCAGCCGCCGTGGCTGAAGCCGGCCTCTCGGCGGTTCCGCTTCGCATTGAATGTTCCCGTTTGCGGCATATCTTGCCCCTAAGGCAGCCCTCCGGCTTCCGCTTGGAAATGTAGAGTGAAAGGCGCCATGGACAATTCCGTCCCCCCTCAAGAGCAGCAGACCGGCTCGAACGACGAGGCCCGCGGTCCGCGCCTGCGTGAGATACCGCTGCGCGTGATCATTCCCAACGTGATCACCGTCCTTGCGATCTGCGCCGGCCTGACGGGTATCAGGCTCGCTTTCGAGAATCGTTACGAGCTTGCAGTCGGCATGGTGCTGCTTGCCGCTTTCCTCGACGGCATCGACGGCCGTATCGCGCGGCTCCTGAAGGCGACGTCGAAATTCGGCGGCCAGATGGATTCGCTTGCCGATATCGTCAATTTCGGTGTCGCCCCGGCGCTGGTGCTCTATGTGTTCGTGCTCGATCAGGCGCGCTCCGTCGGATGGATCGCCGCGCTGATCTATGCGATCGCCGCCGGCCTGCGGCTCGCCCGCTTCAATGTCATGGCCGAACGGGAAACCAAGGCCTCCTGGCAGTCGGAATATTTCGTGGGCGTGCCCGCGCCTGCAGGCGCCATCCTCGTGCTGCTGCCGGTCTACCTGGGCTTCCTCGGGATCGCGCCCGGTCCTACTTTTGCCCTCGTGTCGTCCGCGTATACGGTGCTGATCGGTTTCCTGCTGGTGAGCCGGTTGCCGGTCTGGTCCGGCAAGACGGCCGGAAGCCGCATCCGCCGCGATCTCGTGCTGCCGGCCATGCTCTTCGTGGTCTTCTATGCGGCGACGCTGATGAGCTTCACCTGGGAGACGATGGCCCTGACGGCGCTGGTCTATCTCGCCACGCTTCCTTTCGGCGCGCGCGCCTGGCAGAAGAAATACGGCCAGTGGACGGCGCCCCCGGCCGACAGCGACGACGACGGGTTGACCGACGGGCACTGAGCCGCCCGCCTCCACACTGTACGATCCTGTTGATGCGCATCGCCGCGGCGGTCGCAATCGAACGCGCCGCGTTGAAATTCCGGCTACCGCGTGTTATCTAGCGGGATAATAGTTAGGATGCTAGTTATTATCGGATTACGCTTGTGACGACGTCACCCCGCGACCACTTCATCGATGAAATTTCCCGCGTTAACCGCAAGCTCAGGACGCTGTTCGACGCACGCGTGAAGGAGCGCGGCCTCACGCTTTCGCGTGCCCGCGTTCTCCTGCTGCTGAGCCGCAGGGACGTTCTCAATCAGCGCGATCTTGCCGAAGAGCTCGACATCGAAACGCCGACCTTGGTCCGGCTGCTTGACGGCATGCAGAAGCAGGATTTCGTCGAACGCCGCGTGATGAAGGGTGACCGCCGGGCCAATCAGGTGGTGCTGACGGCACATGGAAGGACGATGGCGGCGGAGGTCAACCGGCTCGCCCGTGACCTGCGTGCCGAACTGATGAGCAGCATTGACGAGCGCCAGATCGAATCGGCGCTCGGCGTCCTGGCGGCCGTCGGCGAGAACATTTCGCTCGCCTGCGGAAAGGGCTCGCACTGTTGACGCGCGCCATGCAGGAAAGGGGACGCCGTGCCAGGCTGCCGTTTCGCCGTCACTCCGGCATGCGGTAGTCGGCTATCTTCCTTTCACGCACCAGGAAGAGCTTTCCGGTCTCCGTCATGTCCGGCGAAAGGAGCGGCATCATGGCCTGCGCCACTTCGGAGGGATGCGGCAGCGTTTCCGGGTCTTCGCCCGGCATGGCCTGGGCCCGCATGGCGGTGCGGGTAGCGCCGGGATCGATGGACATGATGCGCAGCGGCGTGCGCTGGGTCTCTCCGGCCCATGTGCGGGCAAGTGCCTCGACGGCAGCCTTGGAGGCGGAGTAGGGCCCCCAGAAGGGCTTGCATTTGTAGGAAGCGCCCGACGAGAGGATCAGCGCGCGCCCGGCGTCGGAGCGCAGAAGCAGCGGCTCGACCGAGCGGATCAGCCGCCATGTGGCGACGACGTTGATCGTCATCACCTTTTCGAACACCTTGGCTTCCACATGGCCGATCGGGGCGATGACGCCGAGAATGCCGGCATTGGCGACGAGGATGTCGAGCTTGCCCCAGCGTTCGAAGATCGAACCGCCGAGCTTGTCGATCGCGGCCATGTCCGCAAGATCGAAAGGCACCAGGGTCGCCGTGCCGCCGACCGCCTTTATCGCGTCGTCCAGTTCCTCGAGTCCGCCGACGGTGCGGGCGCAGGCGATCACATGCGCGCCGGCCTTCGCCAGTTCGAGTGCGGTGAAATAGCCGATGCCGCGCGAGGCGCCGGTGACCAGCGCAAGGCGGCCTTTGAGATCAACTGTCATGTCTTCTTGCTTTATCCGTTGCTGGCCAGGACCGAGAGTTTGCGCACGTTATTCGCGCTTTCCTGGTCGAGCAACCGCGTTGGATAATCGCCGGTGAAATAGTGGTCGGTGAACTGCGGCGACAGGTTGTTGCGGTCTTCGCCGCCGACGGCGCGATAGAGGCCGTCGATCGACAGGAACTGCAGCGAATCCGCCCCGATATGGCGCGCCATCGCATCGACGTCGGCATACTGGTTGGCGAGCAGCTTGTCCTTGTCCGGCGTGTCGATACCGTAGAAGTCGGGCCAGAAGATCATCGGGCTGGCGACGCGGATATGCACTTCGCGCGCGCCGGCATCGCGGATCATCTGCACGATCTTGACCGAGGTCGTGCCGCGCACGATCGAATCGTCGACGAGGATGACGCGCTTTCCGGCGATCATCGCGCGGTTGGCGGAATGCTTGAGCTTGACGCCGAAGGCGCGGATCTGCTGCGTCGGCTCGATGAAGGTGCGGCCGACATAATGGTTGCGAATGATGCCGTATTCGAACGGGATTCCGCTTTCCTGGGCATAGCCGAGCGCAGCCGGCGTGCCGCCGTCCGGCACCGGTACGACGACATCCGCCTCGACAGGCGCCTCCTTGGCGAGATTGGTGCCCATGTTCTTGCGCGACACGTAGACGCTGCGTCCGCCGACGACCGAATCCGGCCGTGCGAAATAGACATATTCGAACAGGCAGAGCCGTTCCGGCTGCGGAGCCTCGGGCTTGCGCGCGTCGATGGAAATCGAGCCGTCGGGCTGGATCTCGCAGATGACGACCTCGCCGTTCTCGACGTCGCGGATATATTTGGCGCCGATGATGTCGAGGGCGCAGGTTTCCGAACAGAAGATCGGCTTGCCGTCGAGCTCGCCCATGACCAGCGGCCGGATGCCGATCGGGTCGCGGGCGGCGATCAGCTTGGTGCGGGTCATCGCCAGCATGGAATAGCCGCCTTCCATCTGCCGGATGGCGTCGATGAAGCGGTCCGAGGAAGACGCCTGCTTTGAGCGGGCGATGAGGTGGAGGACGACTTCCGTATCCGACGTCGACTGACAGATCGCGCCGTCGGCAATCAGCTTGCGGCGAAGCGTCAGGCCGTTGGTGAAGTTGCCGTTGTGGGCGACGGCGATGCCGCCGACCTCGAGTTCGGCGAAGAGGGGCTGGACGTTACGCAGCGCGACCTCGCCGGTCGTCGAATAGCGCGTGTGGCCGATGGAGATGAAGCCCGGCAGCTTCGCGAGCGTGGCCGGATCGGTGTAGTGGTCGCCGACGAGGCCCATGCGCTTTTCGGTGTGGAACTGTTTGCCGTCGAAGGTGACGATGCCTGCCGCCTCCTGGCCTCTGTGCTGCAGGGCGTGAAGTCCGAGTGCCGTCAGCGTTGCCGCATCCGGATGGCCGAGAATGCCGAAAACGCCGCATTCCTCATGCAGCGTGTCGCCGTCCAGGTCATCGTTGGAATGGCGGACGGAGGATGAAAGATCATTCATTGCAGCAAGCCTCTGCCTGGGTCGTATGGATGCAAGGTTCTCAAGTCTTCGAACGCCACGTGCCGGAAAATTGCATTGCCGCCGCGGCGCTTCGAAGCTCGGAAGGCTCTCGTCCCTCCATCTCCCTTGCTGCCGGCGGATCCGGGTCCGGTCTCCACGTTTGATCACGCCTATATGTGCATGGCCTAAAGCCTTTACCACCGAGGACCGAAGCCGTCAGTGGTTATTTTTCCATTTTACCGGAAATCGGGAAATCCGTCTGCCGAAACGGCAAGCGGGCGCCCGATCCCGTCAGCCGCTCGTGGCGGGCGCTTCGTCGTCTGGCTCCTGCCCGGTACCGCCCGTCGTTCCGTCCGGTGCCGGCTCCGTCGACGTGCCCTCGCTTCCGGTCTCGCCCGCGGAGGGGCGCCCGCGCAGGCGGTCGAGTATGGTCGCATCCGCATCTTCCGGCAGCAGGGCCACGAGCTTTCCGCCGAGATTGTCGAGCAGCGGCTTGGATTTCGCCCCGGTCACCCAGACCGGCTGCTGCTGCGGTGCGACGAGCCAGTTGAAGAACAGCATGGCGACCACCACGAGGAGGATGCCGCGCGCCGCGCCGAACAGGAAGCCCAGCGTCCGGTCGAGCGCGCCGATCCGGCTGTCGATGATGAAATCGGCGATCCGCATGGTGATGAAGGATATGATGATCAGCGCGACAAGGAAGATCACGCCCGCCGAACCGATCATCGCCACCGTATCGCTGGTGGTGTATTCGCGTGCATAGGGAAGCAGGAGAGGGTAGAGGAAATAGGCCGCCGCGGCAGCGCCCACCCAGCTTGCCACCGACAAGACCTCGCGCGAGAACCCGCGCACCATCGCCAGAACGGCGGAAAACAGCGCGACGCCGATGACTATACCGTCGAGAATCGTGATGGGCATTTTCGTCCTACTCCAAACCCGGAATGTCTTCTGACCCGGATGCGAATTGCGCGGCCACCATAACGGATCGCGCGACCGGCGTCTCAAATCGGTTCATCGGCAAAGGCGCTTTCCACAAAGGTTTGCCTTTTCTGCGGCAGCTTGGAGGCCCCCCAAATCAGCCTTCTTCGTCGGCCTGCTTCAAGGCGCCTCGCGAGCCGGCGATGCGCGCCACCAGATCCGGCAGGCTCTCGATCTCGGCCCACCGTCCGCCGCCGCCTTTCGGCAGCTCCGCGGAGCCGGCGGGCAGCACGGCCTGCGAGAAGCCCAGCTTTTCCGCCTCCTTGAGGCGCTGGGCGGTGTGCGCAACCGGCCGGACGGCTCCGGACAGGCTGACTTCGCCGAAATAGACGCAATCGGCGGGAAGGGCAAGCCCGGCGAGCGACGAAACCAGAGCGGAGGCGACCGCAAGGTCGGCGGCGGGTTCCGAAATGCGGTAACCGCCTGCGATATTGAGATAAACGTCGTGCTGGCCGAGCCGCACGCCGCAATGGGCCTCTAGCACGGCGAGGATCATCGAAAGGCGTGCCGAATCCCAGCCGACGACGGCGCGCCGCGGCGTGCCGAGCGAGGTCGGCGCCACCAGCGCCTGCACTTCGACCAGCACCGGCCGCGTGCCCTCCATGCCGGCAAAGACCGCGGCGCCCGGCGATTTGGCGTTGCGCTCGCCGAGGAAGAGTTCGGACGGGTTGCTGACCTCGCGAAGCCCCTTGTCCGACATCTCGAAGACGCCGATCTCGTCGGTCGGGCCGAAGCGGTTCTTGACGGTGCGCAGGATGCGGTAGTGGTGGCCGCGGTCGCCCTCGAAATAGAGCACGGCGTCGACCATGTGCTCGACCACGCGGGGGCCGGCGATCTGGCCGTCCTTGGTGACATGGCCGACGAGCACGATCGCCGCTCCGGTCTGCTTGGCGAAGCGGATCATCGCCTGTGCGCCGGTTCTCACCTGGGTGACGGTGCCCGGCGCCGATTCGGCGACGTCGCTCCAGAGCGTCTGGATCGAATCGATGATGGCGAGGTCCGGCCGCTTGCCTTCGCCGAGTGTGGCAAGGATGTCTTCGACATTGGTTTCGGCGGCGAGGAGAACATCCGTCTCCGCAGCGCCCAGCCGCTGGGCGCGCAGCCTGATCTGCGCCACCGCCTCTTCGCCCGAGACATAGATCACCCGCTGGCCGCGCCGCGAAAGGGCTGCCGCCGCCTGCATCAGCACCGTCGACTTGCCGATGCCGGGATCGCCGCCGACAAGCACCGCCGAGCCGCGCACGAAGCCGCCGCCGGTCACCCGGTCGAGCTCGGAAATGCCGGTCTCGATGCGCGGCGCCTGCTCGATCTCGCCGGAAAGCGAGGTGAGCGCGACCGCACGGCCCTTCTTCGGCGTCTTGCCCGGTCCGCCGCCGATTCCGCCCATCGGGTCTTCCTCGACGATGGTGTTCCACTCGCCGCATCCCTCGCATTTCCCGGCCCAGCGGGAATGGACGGTGCCGCAGTTCTGGCAGACGAATTGGGTACGGGCTTTCGCCATCAGGTCTCGCTTTCGGGGAAATCATCCGGAGAGGCATCCTGCCGGCCGTGCAGGATGCGGACGACGTGGATGTGGGAGTCGGTCACGCGGAAATAAACCGATCTATCACGATAGGAAAGAGCTCTGAGGCCGGGCTTCAGCCAGTTCCGGGAAACACCCGATAGTCCGAGTTCGGCTAACTCGTGCATCTTCCTATAAAGGTCCAGGACAAATTTGTCCGCGGCCGCCGGATTGTGTTCGGAGATATAAGCGTGGATGTAGCGAAGATCAGCTCTCGCCAGCGCGGAAAGAACGAGCTGGCGTTTTTTCATTATCGGATCTCCCGCTTCGCCCTTTTATATCGTCGAGCAATTCCTCCGCTGAGGAATAGGTATAGACCCGTCCTGCGGCGATATCGTCTTCGCCTTCCTGGATCAGCCGCTTCAGTTCCGCAAGCTTGGTTTCGTCGCGTTCCAGGAGCCGCAAGCCCGCCCGCACGACCTCGCTCGCATTGTTGAACCGGCCGGATTCGACCTGCTTGTCGATGAAGCTCTCGAAATGTTCGCCGATGACGAAGGACTTCTTGGTGTTTGCCATGATAGATGCTCCGGTTTCGGCCTCACTATAGCATACGGTAGGAACTGTTCCTACCGTTTCGGCTCCACATAGTTGCGGCGGTAGCGCGGGCCGAGGCTCGTCAGGAGTTCGTAGTCGATGGTGCCGCTGGCGCGCGCAACCCGGTCGATCGGTATGTTCGGGCCGAAAAGCTCGATGAAATCGCCCGCCCGCACTTTGCCTTCGGGAAGTCCGCTCACGTCGAAAAGCGAGATGTCCATGGTGATGCGCCCGATGACCGGCACCTCGCGGCCATGGAGAAAGCCGCGCGCCCCGTCGGGATCGCTCTTGCGCAGGGGCACGCCCGCGCCGGAAAGGCTGCGCAGGTAGCCGTCCGCATAGCCGATGGCCACGACGGCGATCCGGGTGTCGCGTGCAAGCACCGCCGCCGCGCCGTAGCTGACGCTTTCGCCGACGTTTGCCTCGCGCACCTGCAGGATGCGCGCCTCGGCGGTGACGACGGGACGCATGGGATTGGCGACATTGTTGACCGCCGCGCCGCCATAGAGCGAGATGCCGGGCCGCGTCAGGTCGAAGTGATAGTCCTCGCCGAGGAAGATGCCGGCAGAATTGGCAAGGCTCGCCTCGATGCCGTCGAAAGCAGCGACGGCGGTGCGGAAGCGCTCCAGCTGCTTCCGGTTCAGCGTGTTCGAAGGGTCGTCGGCGCAGGCGAGATGGCTCATGATCAGCACCGGCGAAAAGCTCGCCGGGCGCGCCGGATCGTCCGCGAGCGCCACCGCCTGGGCGACCGTGAGCCCGAGCCTGTTCATGCCGGTATCGACCTGCAGTGCGCAGGGGTGGTCCCCCTTGTCCGCTATCGCCGTCATGAAGACGGCAAGCTGCTCTTCCGAACCGATGACCGGCACGAGATCGTTGTCGAAGAACAGCCGTTCCGAGCCCGCCCACATGCCGGACAGAACGAAGATCCGCGCGTCGGGCAGGAGAGGGCGAAGGGCGGCGCCTTCCGCCGGGCTGGCGACGAAGAAATCGCGCGCGCCTGCGGCATGGAAGGTGCGGGCGGCCGGTTCCAGGCCGATCCCATAGGCATCCGCCTTGAGAACGGCCGCGGTTCGCGCCGATCCGGAGCGCCGGGCCATCGTCTTCCAGTTTGCGGCGAGTGCACCGAGATCGATGGTCAGGCGGGCGTGATCCTCGCCGGCGATCGGCAGCGTGGAGTGGGATTCGGTGCGTAGCGTGCTCATATCCTTGAGATACAGCTTGCCGAAGCCTGCGGCAATACGATCCGCCTCCTCCTGCGCAGGCGGAGGCGTGTATCTGTACGATTGATCGGGCCGAGACGCATGCTATAGCATGCGACCTCACACGGAGTACGGTATGCAATCGCCAAAGATCAGGGCTTTGTGGGCGGTGGTGCTTTCACTCGTCCTGTCTTCCGCTTCAGCGGTGGCGCAGGACGGCGGGGAGGAAGCACCGCGCGAATTGCGGGATGCCTATGCCGTCCTGCTCGGTCTTTCTCCCGATGGGCAGGCCGCCGAGCGTGATGGCGACGCCGATATCTACCGGTCGCGCATCGCAAATCCCAAGGCGCCAAGGCTCGTTTCCAGGCTGGAGGTGAGCGGCAATCCCTGTCGCGCCAGAACCTTTTCGGTATTCCAGTTTCCCGGCCGCTGGGCCCGGCTCGTCGTCACGATCACCGATCTCTCCAGGATAAGCGCCGCCGTCGCCTACGCATCGGTGGACGATCTGATCGCGGAGAGAAATCCTGTCGCGATCGACGACCCGGACGCGGTTCAGATCGTGCTCACGGGCGAGGGGCTCCAGTGCGCCAGCCGGCTTTCCCTTGCCGACGAGGGACAGGCACTGCGCAAGGAGGCGCGGACGGGCGAGGACAACTGCCGCGACCGTCTCGACATTCCCCTGATGGACGAGGCGCAGGCCGAACGCGGACGCGATGCGCTGGCCGTTCTCGCGCGCGCATGCAGAATCGGGGCGATCGGCGGCTAGCGCACGTTCCCGCCGGTCACTTTTGTTCAATAATATGCGGGACATGCTGATATAGTCCGGTCATGCACAATGTTTCGCAAAGACAGGCGACGGAGGTGATGCCCCTCGCCGGCGCCGAATCGACCCGCTTCTGGCGGGAAGGCCGGTTCGGCGGCATGGAATGCCTGAGCGCGACCTTCGTCACCCATGAGTTCGTGCCGCATGCCCACGATACCTTCAGCATCGGCGCCATAGAAAGCGGCAGCCAGATCGCGACGATAAGAGGAGCGCGCGAGAGCTCCGGCCCCGGCGACCTGTACCTGATCAATCCAGGCGAGATTCATGATGGGGCACCGGTGGAGGGCGGATACCGATACCGGATGATCTATCCGGATACAGCGCTCTTCCAGAACATTCTCGAAGATGTCACCGGCCGCGCGTTCCATGGAACGCCGTCGTTTTCCGTGCAGCTTCTGCATGATTCCGAGCTCGCCGGCGCCTTTCATGAGGCGCATCGGGCGCTGGAGGAAAGGGCGGGCGCGCTCGAATCCGACGAAGGCATGTTCCGCGTGCTTGCCGGCATGTTCCAGCGCCATGGCGGCACGATCGTCGTGCCCGTCGATAAGAGCGAGCGCACGGCAGTCCGGCGCGCCCGTGATTATCTTTCGGAAAACTACATGTCCGATATCGGTCTTGAGGAGTTGGCGAAGGTCGCGGACCTCAGCCGCGCCCATCTCATCCGTGCCTTTCGTCGGGAGTTTCACATAACGCCGCATGCCTTCCTCACCGACAGGCGTATCCGGCAGGCGCGCAAGCTCCTGCAGGCGGGACGCCCGCCGGCGGAAGTGGCGGCGGAATGCGGTTTCGCGGACCAGGCGCATTTCACCCGCCATTTCAAGGCGCGAACCGGCTTGACGCCCGGCCAGTATCGCGCCCGCTGATCACTTTCGTTCAAGACCCCACCCATGCCGCGGCTCTAAAAGCTCGGGCCTTCAAGGAGGCTTGTGGCGTGATTTCGGATCATCGGAATGACTTTTTCGGGGGAATGCGGGCGATCTTGCCCCTCATCGTGGCCGTCGTGCCGATCGGTCTCGTCTTTGGCGCCATAGCCGCGACCAAAGGGCTGTCGCCATTGGAGGCGATGCTGATGAGCGCGCTGGTCTTTGCCGGCGGTTCGCAGTTCGTCGCGATGGACATCTGGACGCATCCGGCATCCTGGGTCGCCGCCGGTTTTGCAGCGCTCCTGGTCAATATGCGCCATATCCTTATGAGCGCCTCGATCGGGACGAAGATGGATGCCTTCTCCTCCGGGCCAATGAAATATCTCTCCATGCTGTTTCTTGCGGACGAGATTTGGGCCATGGCGGAATTTCGCGCCGGGTCGGCGAGGCTGACGCCGGCCTGGTTCGCCGGCCTTGCCTTACCGTTCTATCTTGCCTGGGTCGCATCGACGCTTGCCGGCGCGACGCTCGGCGCCTTTCTCGGCGACCCGGTCGCGACCGGTCTCGATTTCGCCTTTCCCGCCGTCTTCATCGTGTTGGTGATGGGTTTCTGGAAAGGGCGGGAAACCGGCGCGGTGCTTCTTGCGAGCGGCTTCGCGGCGGTCCTGGTCCATCATTTCGTGCCGGGCGTCTGGTACATAGCCGCCGGCGCCGTTGCGGGACTGGCTGCGGCCACCTTCGCCGGCGGGTCCGAAAATGAGGTTCCCGCATGACGCTCGACCTCCAGACTTTCCTGACCATTCTCGCAATGGCGGTTGCCACCGTCCTGACCCGTGTCGGCGGGTTGGTGCTGATCCGGCATGTCTCCCTCGACGGGCGGCGGCGCAAGGCGATCGAGTCGATCCCGCCCGCCGTCCTGATGGCGGTCGTGGCGCCAACGGCGCTTGCGACGGGCGTTGCCGAAACGCTCGCCTGCGCGGCGACGGCGCTCGCCGCCCTACGCCTGCCGATGCTCGTCTCCGTCGTCATCGGGGTCGCGACCGTTGCGCTGCTGCGGGAGGTGGGCCTGTGATCGGAACTTAACGCGGCAGTTCCGGTGGGCCGGCCAAGCCGTTCATTCGACTCATGTTTCGCCAGCTGCCTTCTTAATGCTCGTACTGCGTAAAGGAGGGATCGGCCAGATCGGTGAAGCGGGTGAATTCCGACTGGAAGGCAAGCTTCACCGTGCCGGTCGGCCCGTGGCGCTGCTTGGCGATGATCACGTCCGCCGTGCCCTTCACCGCCTCGAACTTCATCTTCCATTCTTCGTATTTCGGGTCGAACTCGTCGCGCGGCTCCATGTTCTTCACATAATATTCCTCGCGGAAAACGAAGAGCACGACGTCGGCGTCCTGTTCGATCGAGCCCGATTCGCGCAGGTCCGAAAGTTGCGGGCGCTTGTCCTCGCGGCTTTCCACCGCACGCGAGAGCTGGGAAAGCGCGATGATCGGAACGTTGAGCTCCTTGCCGAGCGCCTTCAGGCCCGTGGTGATCTCGGTGATTTCCTGGACGCGGTTTTCGCCGGACTTCTTCGAGCCGGTCATCAGCTGGACGTAGTCGACGACGAGTACGTCGAGCCCGCGCTGGCGCTTCAGCCGCCGGGCGCGCGCGGCGAGTTGGGCGATCGAGATGCCGCCGGTCTGGTCGATATAGAGCGGCACCTTCTGCATTTCCTGGGAAAAGCCGACGAGCTTCTCGAAGTCGGCCTCGGAAATGTCGCCGCGCCGGATCTTGGAGGAGGAGACCTCCGTCTGCTCGGACATGACGCGCGTCGCCAGCTGCTCCGACGACATTTCGAGCGAATAGAAGCCGACGACGCCGCCGTTCTTCGGCTTGAAGGAGCCGTCCGCCTGCACCTCGGCCTCATAGGCATGCGCGATGTTCCAGGCGATGTTGGTGGCAAGCGAGGTCTTGCCCATGCCCGGGCGGCCGGCAAGGACGATAAGGTCGGAGCGCTGCAGGCCGCCCATCTTCGCATCGAGCGAATGGATGCCTGTGGAGATGCCCGAAAGGTTTCCGTCGCGCTCGAAGGCGGCTCCCGCCATGTCGATCGCCTGCGCCACCGCATCGTTGAAGGACTGGAAACCGCCGTCGTAGCGCCCGGTCTCGGCAAGCTCGAAAAGGCGGCGCTCCGCATCCTCGATCTGGCTTTGCGGCGGCATGTCGAGCGGCGCGTCATAGGCGATGTTGACCATGTCCTCGCCGATCGTGATCAGCGAGCGGCGCAGGGCCAGATCGTAGATCGCCCGCCCGTAATCCTCGGCATTGATGATCGTTACGGCTTCGGAGGCGAGCCGGGCGAGATATTGCGGGATCGTCATGTCGCCGACCTTGCCGTCGGGCAGGAAGGTCTTCACCGTCACGGTATGGGCGATCTTGCCCATGCGGATGATGTCGCCGGTGACCTCGAAGATCTTCCGGTGCAGCGGCTCGTGGAAATGGATCGGCTTCAGGAAGTCGGAGACGCGGTAGTAGGCATCGTTGTTGACCAGGATGGCGCCCAGCAGCGCCTGTTCGGCTTCCAGGTTGTTCGGCGCTTCGCGATGATGGAGCCCGCCTTCGTCACGTCCCGGAGTAACAAGCTTTCGCACGGCGTCGTTCATGATCTCGATTGTCTCCCGTCCCTGCCGCATACCATGCCCGATCCTGCCGGAGGCGAATCTGCCGGCGGGGCTGAGCGGCCGAAGCTCGCTGGTTTCGATCTTCGCACTCGTCCGGTCAAGGCCTATCTCTACCGCCGCCCGCTCCTTCGGGAACGCGGGGCGGAGTTAGTCACGTTGTTAGACTTTTCCACAGCCCCGGTCGGGCATGGAGTCCACAGTAGACGAGATTCGCTCGCAAAACGGAAGGGGAGACGGATTTGCGGTTGACAGCGCAGCCTCCCCGCGGGGGAGAAGAGGGAACGAGCCGGCAAACCAACCATATGCGATTGCCCTGCCGGCCCGGTAGAGGTTTATAGCGAAGCTTCCTGCGGAAACTGGCGGGCGCCCTTCTTGCCGGCCTTGCTGTCCGCTTCATGCGATTTGAGACACCCCTCGGCATGGCCGATATAGTCGCGCGTCAGCGGAAGCGCCGTCTGGTCATGCGCAAGCTGGAGCTGGAAGATCACGAGGTTCTGCCAGCGGAAGGCGCTTTCGGAGGCGGCGAGATAGAACTCCCAGATGCGGCAGAACTTCTCGTCGTAAAGCGCCTTCGCCTGGTCGCGCCGGGCCATGAAGCGGTCGCGCCAATGGCGCAGCGTCTCCGCATAGTGCAGGCGCAGGATCTCGATGTCGGTGATGCCGAGCCCGGATTTCTCCACGGCCTTCATGATTTCCGAAAGCGCGGGAATGTATCCGCCGGGGAAGATGTACTTCTCGATGAACGGATTGTTGGAGGTCGGCTCGTCCGTGCGTCCGATCGTGTGCAGCAGCATCACGCCGTCTCGCTTCAGCAGCGAAGCGGACTTGCGGAAGAAGGTGAGATAGTTCGGCCGCCCGACATGCTCGAACATGCCGACGGAAACGATCCGGTCATAGGTGTCCGGAGCGTTGCGGTAGTCCTCCAGCAGAAAGCGCACTTCGCCTGCCAGGCCCTCCGCCTCCGCCCGCGATTTGGAGATGGCGAACTGCTCGTCGGAGAGCGTGACGCCGGTCACCCGCGCGCCGAGATTGCGGGCCAGGTAGAGTGCCATTCCACCCCAGCCGCTGCCGATGTCGAGCACCGAGAGACCGGGGCGCTCCATCCTGAGCTTGGCGGCGATGTGGCGCTTCTTGGCGAGCTGCGCGTCGTCGAGGCTTTGGTCCGGCGTCTCGAAATAGGCGCAGGAATATTGCCGGTCCTTGTCGAGGAACAGGTCGTAGAGTTCGCCGGTCAGGTCGTAATGGTGCTGGACATTGTTGCGCGAGCGGCGGATGCCGTTGCTCTCGCGGAGCCAGCGGAAGAGATAGCGCAGGCGTTCCAGCAGGCGGTTCCAGCGTCCGTTGTAATATTTGAAATCGGGGTTGCCGGTGAAGACCGCCTTGAGGAGGTCGTACATGTCTCCTTCCACGAGGTCGATGTCCCCGGTGCCGTAATAATGGCCGAGATAGAAGGCGGGGTCCATGACGAGCCCCCATTGCGCCCGGCGTGTGTTGAGGCGGACATGAACCGGCGTGCCGGTGCCGTCGCCAAAGCGATTGGTAGTGCCGTCGGGAAATGTGATGGTCAGATTTCCCTGCTGCATGAGACGGGAAATCGTTGATCTAAGAAGGAATTTCATCTGTTTACTCCGTCACGCATTAGCGGCGGAACGGGTCTGGGTCGGAAACCGGCCTGGGAAGCGGCCCGACCGCCAATCCAGTGTAACGACTAAAACAAATAACAAAAAAGTCCGGATTTCAACCCGGACTTTTCAATAAAATGGCATTTTTTGGGCGGCCGGTGAAGGCCGCCTTGTCCTGACCTGGGATCAGGCTTCTTCCTCTTCTTCGCGTTCGGCTTCCGGATCGAAGAAGTCTTCCGGCTTCAGCGCATCCTCGTCGACGCCGTAGATGGCGTCTGCCGAAGTCAGGCTTTCGCCCTTGGCCTGCCGCTCGGCTTCGTCGGCCGAACGGGCGACATTGAGCTCGATCGCGATTTCGACTTCCGCATGCAGGTGCAGGGTGACCTTGTGCAGGCCGATCGACTTGATCGGGGTATTGAGCTCGACCTGGTTGCGGCCGATGTTGAAGCCTTCGGCGGCAAGCGTCTCGATGATGTCGCGGGCTGCGACCGAACCGTAGAGCTGGCCGGTCTCGCCGGCGGAGCGGACGACGATGAAGGACTTGCCGTCGAGCTGCTCGGCGACCTTCTGGGCTTCCGACTTACGCTCGAGATTGCGGGCTTCGAGCGTTGCGCGCTCCGCTTCGAAGCGCTTTTTGTTGGCTTCGTTGGCACGCAGCGCCTTGCCGAGCGGCAGCAGGTAGTTGCGGGCAAAGCCGTCGCGAACCTTGACGGTTTCGCCCATCTGGCCGAGCTTGGCGATGCGTTCGAGAAGAATGACTTGCATTTCGGTTTCCTTTCTTGTGTTCAGGTGTCGTTGGTATCGGATTTGGTATTGTTCGGGCCGACGGGGGTCAGCGCTATGGTGCGCCGCATGTCCGTGAGTCCGAGAACGAGAATGACGAAGATCGGCAGCGTGAAGAGCAGCACCGAAACATAGGCAAGCCACAGCGCCGGAAGCCGCCAGGCTTTTCCGCGTGTCCTGAAATGCAGCACGGCGAAGCCGGAAAGTACGAAGCCGGCGCCGAAGGTGCCGCAGATCAGCGCCCCGATGATCGCCGGAACGCCGCCGACGAAGACCAGCACGAGGCCGGCGAGAAAGATGAAGATCGAATTGCGGTGCATGCGCAGCGCCATCGGCATGTCTTCGCGCGGGCGAAGGCCCTTGCCCGAGGCGCGCACGATGAAGGAGGCGATGTAGTAGGCCGCAAACAACACGAAGACCCAAAGCGCGCCCTGCACCATCGGCAGGGCGAGCGAGAAGACGCTCTTGATCTGGGCGACGGCGGCGGGATCGGGCTGGTAGAGCGGTTCCTGCGTCTTCAGGGCTTCGATCACCATGTCCACGAGCCCCTCGGCCATGGCGCTGTTGTAGCCGACGATGAGGCCGACGGCGATCATGCCGAGCGTCACCATGACGGCAAGCTGGGTGAGGATGTTGGAGAGTGGATACCAGGCGAGCGTGTCGTCGGGACCGCCCAGCTCGGCTGCGGGACGCGCGAGATTGGCGAGGTTGCTGAGCCATCCCGCCGGGATCAGCGTGATGATGACGATCAGCAGCGCGAAATGCGAGGAGACGAGCAGCGACCCTGTGGCCCCCGCGGCGACGACGGCGATCAGCGCGCTTGCATTGCCCCAGCCGAGACCCGCAATCAGGATCGGCAAGGCCGAGGCGCCGTAAAGCACGATCGCAAGCGACGACTGCGTGTTCGCGCTCAGCGAAAGCAGAGCGGCGGTGATTCCGGCGACGATGCCGATCGCAATCGACGTGAAATTCAGGTTCTTCAACGGTCGCTGTCCTGTCATCCGACAGTTAGAGGAGTTCCGGAAGATTCCGAAATGCTCCCCAACATGGGGTTTCGGTTTCGCCTCGCTGCCGATGGCAGCCAGCGCGATGCCGGTGATCCGATCCGCGCCCATCGCGGAAGGGAAAAAGGAAGGCGCGGACGCCTTCCCTTCAAGTCATCTGCGGCGGCCTGACCGTTGAGTCAAGCCGCAGCGTCATTCGCCTTACGCTACGACGTAGGGCAGCAGGCCGAGGAAACGGGCGCGCTTGATCGCCTTGGCGAGTTCGCGCTGCTTCTTCTGGGAAACGGCCGTGATGCGGGACGGAACGATCTTGCCGCGCTCGGAAATGTAGCGCGACAGCAGGCGTACGTCCTTGTAGTCGATCTTCGGTGCGTTCGCGCCGGAGAACGGGCAGGTCTTGCGGCGGCGATGGAACGGGCGGCGTGCCGGAGCGGAAGAAATATCAGCCATTGTCTTAGTCTCCTTCAGCTTCGATTACGCGCGGTCTTCGCGCGGGGGGCGGTCGCCGTCGCGGCGCGGCGGACGGTCGCCGAAGTCGCGGCGCGGGCCGCGATCGCCGAAGTCGCGGCGCGGGCCACGGTCGTCGCCGTCACGGCGCGGACGGTCATCGCGATCGCGCTTCTGCATCATCGCGGACGGGCCTTCTTCATGGGCGTCGACGGCGATGGTCATGTAACGAAGGATGTCTTCGTTGATGCGCATCTGGCGCTCCATCTCGTGGATGGCGGCTGCCGGAGCGTCGATGTCCATCAGCGCGTAGTGAGCCTTGCGGTTCTTCTTGATGCGGTAGGTGAGGGACTTCAGACCCCAGTGCTCGACGCGACCGACCTTGCCGCCGTTCGCTTCGAGAACGCCCTTGTACTGCTCGACGAGGGCTTCGACCTGCTGGGCGGACACGTCCTGCCGTGCAAGGAATACATGTTCGTAAAGAGCCATTGTGGCTTTGCCTTTCTTGCGTTTGATCCATCACCCGGTAACCGGCGCCAAGCCTCAACGACAAATCTCAAGACCCCTTGGGGCCGGGCAAGAAAAGCGTTTCATCCAGACGGTCGAGAGCGGAGACACGGGAGGCTGGAGCCCTTGGCCCCGAGCGGCTTCGCAAGCGAAACCGGCCCTCCGTTCAGCCACCAGCCGATATGACCGGGTGTTTTGAACAGCGCGCTTATACGGATTTTCCGCCGGAAAGCAAGGGCGGGCGGTGCTTTTATTCTGCGAGCCCGGTCAGGCGGCCGGCGCGTCGAGCAGGATCGACGCCCGGATTTCCGTATAGTCGGCGCGCAGTTCCCCGTCTTCCTTCTCGATCAGCCCGATGGCGGACAGCAGCGTGACGTCTTTGCGAACCCGCCGAAAGTCGCGGCCGAGGTCTCGCACAAGAGCCCTGATGCTGGGCGCCGGATGCCGATGCAGATGGCGCAGCCGTTCGTAACGCTTTTCCGCTTTCCGCAGCGTGCCAGGGGTTGGATACCCGTTTCGCCGCATCGCGCGGCGTGCCCCCACGATGATCTTCTTCGTCATGCTTGTCTCCTGAAATCGTCTATGCCGGCTGGAAACCGGTCGAGGAGACTGTCTACGATCGGTTCGGCTTTCATGATGACGCAGAATGACATCGATCCTGATGGCATCAATCGCCATCAGGACCGATCCGTCAGATCGGCAGCGGATAGCTCCGGTAGATCCTGGCGATACCGTCCATGACGGCGGGGGGCAGCCTGACATCCGCCGCATCGACCGCCGTCTTCAACTGCTCCATCGTGGTTGCGCCGATGATGACCGAGGTCATGAAGGGGCGGGTGAGGCAGAAGGCGAGCGCCATCTGTGCCGGATCGAAGCCGTGGTCGCGGGCGAGCGCGACATAGGCGGCGACAGCCGGCTCCTGATGCGGCTGATAGCGGCCGCCGAGATCGCCATTCTTCGTCAGGCGCGAGCCCTCGGGCCGTGCCCCGCCGAGATATTTGCCGGTCAGGAGACCTGCGGCAAGCGGCGAATAGGCGAGCAGCCCGACATCCTCATGATGCGAGAGTTCTGCAAGATCGAGATCGAAATAGCGGCAGAGCAGGCTGTATTCGTTCTGCAGCGAGGCGACGCGGGGCAGGCCCCTCTCTTCGGAAAACCGCAGATACTGCAGCGTGCCCCAGGCGGTCTCGTTGGAGAGACCCACTTCGCGGATCTTGCCGGCCTGCTTCAGCGAGCCGAGCGTCTCCAGCGTCTCGATGAGATCGTTGCGTGCCGTCTCCCTGTCCTGCAGCGTGGCGTCGAAGGTCCAGGACTGGCGGAAATGGTAGCTGCCGCGGTTCGGCCAGTGGACCTGATAGAGGTCGATATAGTCGGTGCGCAGGCGCTTCAGGCTTTCGTCCAGCGCGGCGGTGATCGTCTCGCGCTTCATCGGCGCGCCGTCGCGGATGTAGGACCGGCCCGGTCCGGCGACCTTGGACGCGAGCACGATCCGCTCGCGGTCGCCCCGGCCGGCAAGCCAGGAGCCGATGAGCCTTTCCGTGTCCCCGAACGTTTCGGGACCTGCAGGCGTGGTCGGATAGAGTTCGGCGGTGTCGATGAAGTTGACGCCGCGGTCGAATGCGTAATCGAGCTGCTGGTGCGCTTCCGCCTCGCTGTTCTGGGAGCCCCAGGTCATCGTGCCGAGACAGATTTCGGAGACCTTGATGCCGGTCCTGCCGAGCAAATTATATTTCATGGAGGGAAAAGACCTTTTTGGTGGGAACGGCGCGAATGTAGTCAGGTTATGACGAAGTGCAAGCGGCGGAGACCCCGTGCAGCCTGTGAAATGCTTGGCAAACCGGCTTCCCGGTAAAGGCCAAAGCCTTGACTCCGCGGTTCATAATGTGAATGGAGGGAAAAACAGTGACGGGAGAAACACCCATGAGCGTTGCATTCACCTTCCCCGGCCAGGGCAGCCAGACGGTCGGCATGGGCAAGGAACTGGCCGAAGCCTTCCCAGAGGCCGCCGCCGTTTTCGCAGAGGTCGACGACGCCCTGAGCCAGAAACTGTCTACGCTCATGTTCGCTGGCCCCGAAGACGAGCTGACGCTGACAGCCAACGCCCAGCCGGCGCTTATGGCCGTTTCCATGGCGCTGATCCGCGTGCTCGAGGCGCGGGGGCTTTCGCTCAAGGACACCGTTTCCTTTGTCGCCGGTCACTCGCTCGGCGAATATTCGGCGCTCTGCGCGGCCGGTACCTTCACCCTTGCCGATACGGCTCGCCTCCTGCGCATCCGCGGCAATGCCATGCAATCGGCCGTCCCCGTCGGGGAGGGCGCGATGGCGGCGATCATCGGGCTGGAGCACGCCGATGTCGAGGCTTTATGCAAGGAGGCATCGCGCGGCGGAACCTGCCAGATCGCCAACGACAATGGCGGCGGGCAGCTGGTGATTTCCGGTTCCAAGCCGGCGGTCGAGGTCGCGGCTCGCCTTGCGACCGAGAAGGGCGCCAAGCGGGCGCTGATGCTGCCGGTTTCCGCACCCTTTCATTCCGCCCTGATGGCGCCGGCTGCCGAGGCGATGCGCGAGGCGCTTGCAGGCGTGGAGATGAAGGCGCCCGCGGTCCCGCTTGTCGCCAATGTGCGCGCCGCGCCGGTCAGTGATCCGGCCGAAATCGCCCGCCTGCTCGTGGAGCAGGTGACCGGGCAGGTCCGCTGGCGCGAGACGGCGGAGTGGTTCGCCGCCAACAATGTGACGACCCTTTACGAACTCGGCTCCGGAAAGGTGCTGACGGGGCTTGCGCGCCGCATCGACAAATCGCTGAACGGCATTGCCGTGAATACCCCCGCCGACATCGAAGCGGTGCTGTCGGAGCTTGCCGTTTGAAGCAGGCATTGCAGATATAGACTATGCAAGGGAGCGTGGAAGCGCGTTCCCGCTGTCGCACGGACCTATAATCAAGAAAGCAGGAACAGGACCATGTTTGATCTTTCCGGCCGAAAGGCCTTGGTGACCGGCGCGTCCGGCGGCATCGGCGAGGAGATCGCCCGCATCCTTCACGCCCAGGGCGCCATCGTCGGCCTGCACGGCACGCGCGTCGAGAAGCTCGAAGAGCTTGCCTCCTCCCTCGGCGAGCGCGTGCATGTCTTTCCGGCGAACCTTTCGGATCGCGCCGAGGTAAAGGCGCTCGGCGAGAAGGCCGAAGCCGAACTCGCCGGCGTCGACATCCTCGTCAACAATGCCGGCATCACCCGCGACGGTCTTTTCGTGCGCATGAGCGACGAGGACTGGGATTCGGTTCTCGAGGTCAATCTCACCTCCGTCTTCCGGCTCACGCGGGAGCTCACCCATCCGATGATGCGCCGCCGCTACGGCCGCATCATCAACATTACCTCTATCGTCGGCGTCACCGGCAATCCGGGACAGGCGAACTACTGCGCCTCGAAGGCCGGCATGATCGGCTTCACCAAGTCGCTGGCGCAGGAGATCGCCACCCGCAACGTCACGGTCAACTGCGTGGCGCCGGGCTTCATCGAATCGGCCATGACAGGCAAGCTGAACGATAAGCAGAAGGAGACCATCATGGGAGCGATCCCGATGAAGCGCATGGGCTCCGGAGCCGAGGTCGCCTCGACCGTCGCTTATCTCGCCTCGAGCGAGGCTGCCTACATGACCGGGCAGACGCTGCATGTGAATGGCGGCATGGCGATGATCTGAGCGCATCCGAAACCTTCGGGTGCTCGGCGGAAATAGCATGTTGACCGCCGCGCGCCCGGCGATTTTCGGACTTTGCGGCAGGCATAAACCGTGTTAATCGGGCCATGACTGTCCGCAGTCGACCTGGGGATGTGAAGGTTATGAGGGGATGCAGAAAGCGTCTCCATGGCCGTATCCGGGTTGAAGGGATTGCCTGATATGCCTCGGCGTGTCAGGCATAGTTCGAGTGACCGATGCCGCGAAGGCATCGCTGATAAAACAAAGGTCGAGGAATCCGACATGAGCGATATCGCAGAACGCGTAAAGAAAATTGTCATTGATCATCTGGGCGTTGACGCCGAAAAGGTCAGCGAAGGCGCAAGCTTCATCGATGATCTTGGCGCGGACTCGCTCGACACGGTCGAACTGGTCATGGCCTTCGAAGAAGAATTCGGCGTCGAAATCCCGGACGATGCCGCAGACTCGATCCTGACGGTCGGCGACGCCGTCAAGTTCATTGAAAAGGCTCAGGCCTGATTTCAAGGCTCGACCTTGGCGGGTCGCTCAGGCGGCCCGCCGCGTTCCCGTTCGGGAACCAGTATTGTCTCTTGGAGGCATCATAAAACAAAGCAGGGTGGATCACGGACAATGAGGCGTGTCGTTATCACCGGTACCGGCATGGTATCTCCTTTGGGCTGTGGCACCGAAGTGACCTGGTCCCGGCTTCTGGCCGGTCAGAGCGGCGCCCGGAAGGTGACCGAATTCGAGGTCGACGACCTTCCCGCGCAAGTTGCCTGCATGATCCCGACCGGTGACGGTTCCGATGGCACCTTTAATGTCGATCAGTGGATGGAGCCGAAGGAACAGCGCAAGGTCGATCCCTTCATCATCTATGCGATGGCTGCTGCCGATATGGCGCTGGACGATGCCGGCTGGCATCCCGAAACCGACGAGGACCAGATCGCGACCGGCGTCCTGATCGGTTCCGGCATCGGCGGCCTGGAAGGCATTGTCGAGGCCGGCTATACGCTGCGCGACAAGGGTCCGCGGCGCGTTTCTCCGTTTTTCATCCCCGGCCGTCTTATCAATCTCGCCTCCGGGCAGGTCTCGATCCGCCACAAATTGCGCGGGCCGAACCATTCGGTCGTGACCGCCTGTTCGACCGGGGCGCATGCCATCGGCGACGCGAGCCGCCTGATTGCGCTCGGCGATGCCGACGTGATGGTTGCCGGCGGCACGGAATCTCCCATCAGCCGCATCGCGCTCGCCGGGTTTGCCGCCTGCAAGGCGTTGTCCACGGCCCGCAACGACGATCCGACGCGCGCTTCGCGCCCCTATGACCGCGACCGCGACGGTTTCGTCATGGGCGAGGGGGCCGGTGTCGTGATCCTCGAAGAGCTGGAGCACGCCGAGGCGCGCGGTGCCAAGATCTATGCCGAAGTGGTCGGCTACGGCCTTTCCGGCGACGCCTATCACATCACAGCCCCGTCCGAGGATGGGGATGGCGCTTTCCGCTGTATGAGCATGGCGCTGAAGCGCGCCGGCATATCCGCCGGAGAGCTCGACTACATCAATGCGCATGGCACCTCCACCATGGCCGACACGATCGAGCTCGGCGCCGTCGAGCGGCTGGTCGGCAACAACGCCTCGCGCATCGCCATGTCCTCCACGAAGTCGGCGATCGGTCATCTGCTCGGGGCGGCCGGTGCCGTCGAGGCGATCTTCACGGCGCTCGCGATTCGCGACAATGTCGCGCCTCCGACGATCAATCTCGACAATCCCGACGTGGAAACCGCCATCGATCTCGTTCCGCACGAAGCGCGCAAGCGCGAGATCAATGTCGCGCTGTCCAATTCCTTCGGTTTCGGCGGAACCAACGCATCGCTGGTCCTGCGCCGCTACGCGTGAGATGATGCCTTGTCTGCCGCCATGCGGCAGACGGGCCAAAAACCCATAAAATAGTCGGGGCCTCGACTGGGCTGGCCCCGATCCTGTTTTTGCCGCATTGCTTTGATGAGAACATGCAATGCCAGTAGGAGGGGATTGCCCTTGAGCGACATGAACGATTCCGGTGAAACGACCTTCGGCCGCGGCGACGGCGCGAGCAAGGGCCCGATCATTCCGAAATCCGCCAATGAAGCGCTGCGCCCGGAAAAGGTGCCGCATCCGCCGCGCCGTTCTCGCAAGGCCCGCAGCCAGATCGTCATCTTTCTCAATTTCCTCATGACGGTGGTCGTCCTGGTGACGATCGCGGCCGCCGGCATCTTCTATTACGGGCTCAAGAGCTATGAGGAGCAGGGTCCTCTGGAGGCCAATACCAATTTCATCGTCCGCAGCGGCGCCGGCCTGAACGAGATCGCCGCCAATCTGGAGCGCAGCGGCGCGATCACCGACAGCCGCGTTTTCCGCCTGCTCTCGCGCATCTACCTCGAAGGCGAGACGCTGAAGGCCGGCGAGTACGAAATCAAGGCCGCCGCCTCCATGCACGACATCATGGAACTGCTGAAATCCGGCAAGTCGATCCTCTACAGCGTTTCGATCCCGGAGGGGCTGACGGTCAAGCAGATCTGGCGCCGCCTTGCGGAAGATCCGGTGCTCGAAGGCGACCTGCCTGCCGAAATGCCGCCGGAAGGCTCGCTGATGACCGATACCTACAAATTCTCGCGCGGAACGAAGCGTGCGGACATCGTGCAGCAGATGCTTTCCGCGCAGAAGGCGCTGATCGACCAGATATGGGAGAGGCGCGACGACGATCTGCCGGTCGCCACGCGGGAAGAGTTCGTGACGCTCGCCTCGATCGTCGAGAAGGAAACCGGACGGGCGGACGAGCGCCCGCGGGTGGCGTCCGTCTTCCTCAACCGGTTGGAGCGCGGCATGCGCCTTCAGTCCGACCCGACGATCATCTACGGCATCTTCGGCGGCGACGGAAAGCCGGCGGACCGCCCGATCTTCCAGTCGGACCTCGAGAAGCAGACGCCCTACAACACCTATGTCATCAAGGGTCTGCCGCCGACGCCGATCGCAAATCCGGGACGGGCGGCGCTCGAAGCCGTCGCCAATCCTTCGCGCACCTCCGACCTCTACTTCGTCGCCGACGGCACCGGCGGCCATGCTTTCGCCGAGACCCTGGACGACCACAACGCCAATGTCCGGCGCTGGCGCAGGATCGAGGCTGAAAAGGCCGCCGAAGCGGCAAAGGAAGCGAGCGAGAGCGGCACGCAGTAGTAAGACTTGGCGTCGGTCCGCGCGCGTCGCCGGTAGCACGGACCGTCCTCGCCTTGCACCGCGGCGGGCTCGCTGCCCCGTCCGCGTCCGTCAGGTCCCGAAATCGGCGGCTTTCGTGTGGATCGCGCCGCCGCCTTTCATTTGCACCGTTCCATTCCCGGGAACGGTGCCCCATCGTTGTACATCTGATTCTGCGTTTTGCGCGTGCCTTCCGCAAGGAGAGGACGCAAGGATCGCAGCACCAAGCGACCGCGGAATCGCAGATCCGCGGTGCTTCTCAAGGAGGATGCCATGAGCCTGCAATCCATGACGGGCTTTGCACGCAGCGAAGGAACGAGCGGACGCACCCGCTGGGTCTGGGAGCTGCGCTCTGTCAACGGCAAGGGGCTCGACCTTCGCATCCGCCTGCCGCAGGGTTATGAGCGCCTGGAGCCGGATGTGCGTGAGCTCGCGGCCCGCAGCTTCTCGCGCGGCAACATGCAGATCGGCCTGACGGTGAGCACCAGCGAGGCACAGATGGAAGCGGTGGTCAACCGCGATGCGCTCGCCGCCGTGCTGGCGCTTCGCGAGCAGCTTGCAGATGTCATCGATCCGGCGCCGCCGAAGCTCGATACCCTGCTTTCCCTGCGCGGGGTCGTCGATTTCCGAGAGGCGGAGGAAAGCCCGGAGGAACGGGAAAGCCGTGATGGGGAAATCGCGGCCGGTTTGCAGTCGGCGGTCGAAAGTCTTCGCGCCATGCGCGCCCGCGAGGGGGAGGCGCTGAAGGAGCTGCTGTTGGCGCATGTCGCCCGCATGGAAGAGCTGGTGGCCGCGGTCGAGAATGATCCGTCGCGCACGCTGCCGGCCATCGCCGAGAAGCTGTCGGCCCAGGTCTCGGCGCTGATGCAGGCCGGCCCCGCGCTCGACCGCGACCGGCTGCATCAGGAGGCGGCCTTGCTTGCGACGCGGGCGGATGTCCGCGAGGAGATCGATCGTCTGACCGCGCATATCCGGGCGGCGCGCGAGCTGATCGCCGCCGGCGGCCCGGTCGGGCGCAAGCTCGATTTCCTTGCACAGGAATTCAACAGGGAATCGAATACCATCTGTTCGAAGTCGAATGCCCCCGGCATCACCGCCGCCGGCATAGAGCTGAAGGTCGTGATCGATCAGTTCCGCGAGCAGATCCAGAATCTGGAGTGAAGAATGAGCCAGCCGAACCAGCCCAAGCAGATCAACATCCAGCGCCGCGGGTTGATGCTGGTCATCTCCTCACCGTCCGGTGCGGGAAAATCGACCATCGCGCGCAACCTGCTCGATGTCGACAAGAACCTCAGCCTCTCCGTCAGCGTGACGACCCGCCAGCGCCGGCCGAGCGAGATCGAGGGCGTCCATTATCACTTCGTCTCGGTGCGCGAATTCGAGCGGCTGCGCGATTCGGATGCGCTGCTGGAATGGGCGGAAGTCCACGGCAATTTCTACGGCACGCCGCGAGAGGCGGTTGAGGTGGCGATGGCCGCCGGCCGGGACATGCTGTTCGATATCGATTGGCAGGGCGCCCAGCAGCTTCAGGAGAAGATGCCGGCCGACGTGGTTTCGATCTTCATCCTGCCGCCGACCATGACCGAGCTGCAATCGCGTCTGCACCGGCGCGCCGAGGATACGGAAGAGGTCATCGCCACGCGGCTCGCCAATTCGCGCTCCGAAATCGAGCATTGGCGGGAATACGACTATGTCGTCGTCAATGACGATCTCGACCGGGCCTTCACCTCGCTGAAGTCGATCGTGGAGGCCGAACGCCTGCGCCGCGACCGCAGGCCGGGCCTTTTCGAGTTCGTGACCGGCCTTCTGACGGAAAAGCCGGTGCTGTGACTTCTCAGGGGATCGCGATCAGCGCGGTCAGGTAACCGCCCGCCTGAAGCATTTCCACGCCTTCGATGAGCGGAAACAAGGCGATGAGGAAAAGGCAGTCGAAGAAGGTCGTCGTCAGCGCGGCCTGCGAGAAGGTGACCTCGGCGGGGCCGCTGTAGAGCCGCGGATTGGGCAGGAGAAGCGGCGTCGAGGCGGCATATCTGTCATAGGCCTCCCCGAAGAGGCTTGCGAGATAGGCGGCCTCCCGCATCGCCGTGTAACGGAAGACGGCGTAGCAGGAGAGCGTCAGGGCGGCCGTCAGCAGCGCCGAGCCGAACATCAGCCCGATGCCCGCGATGCCGACCAGCGAGAAGAAATAGAGCGGATTGCGCGTCATCGAATAGGGGCCCGCCGTGACGAGGCTCCTGTTCTTGTGCGCGCCGATATAGAGAATGCTCCAGAGCCGGCCGAGCATCGCGAAGAAGACCAGAACCAGGCCCGCAACCTCCACCGTTTCGTGAATTTCGGTCCCGTCGCCCCAGAGCGGCCGGGAGAAGACGATCGTCAGAAGGAATGCGATGGCGAGAAGCCAGAGGGTGGCGATCCGCTTCTTCTGGTTGAATGCGGTTTGCGAAGACGCTTGCATGGTCTGTTCCCGGCGGTCGGTGGAGACGAGGAAAAATCGCCCGGACTATGGCTTATTGATGTCGATGCAATACCGCTCGTTTCTCTTCGGTATGACAAAAGCGTTGCCGATATTTTTGCGGTCTTCTGTCGGCTTGCGGCTTCCTCCAGCGTCCTTTGAACGCGACGCCGGCTGTCTGCTTCTGCGACCCCATGTCTTTGTAACCTCGTGACGCCGCCGTCTGTTTGAAACTGGGAGAACCAAGATGATGAAACTGTATGGTTTTGGTCCGACGCGCTCGCTTCGCGTTCTTTGGGCTCTTCAAGAGCTCGATGCGGAATTCGAGTTCGTACCCGTCAACGTCATGGCCGGTGAAACCAGTCATCCCGACTTCCTGCGCCTCAATCCCGCCGGAAAAATTCCGGTGCTGATTGACGATGATCTTGTACTGACGGAATCGGCCGCGATCGTCATGTATCTGGCGGAGAAGTATGGTGCCAAGGGCCTCATGCCCGTCGATCTGACGGAGCGGGCGCAGGCATATCGCTGGTCCCTGTTTGCGGTCACCGAGCTTGAACAGCCGCTGTGGCGGATAGCCAAGCACACCTTCCTCTATTCCGAAGACAAGCGTCTGCCGGAAGATATTGCGCTCGCCGAAGAAGAATTTGCGGCGATGGCGGCAGTACTCGAGCGGCACATGGACGGGCGTGAATTCATAGTCGGCGACAACATGACCATCGCGGATTGCATCATCGCCTATGTTCTGGATTGGGGCGATGAAGTTGGGCTGATCGACGGCTGTCCAAATCTCAAAGCATATACCGAGCGGATGTACACGCGCCCCAAGGCGCCGCTGCGGATCGCCGAAGCCTTCGCAAGTCTCCAGGCTGTCGGCTGATAGGGGCGTCGGCAAATACGCCCGGTGACGGGTGAATGCCTGCATGCCGCTCAAAAATGCGGGCGATGCTCCAGCATCAAAGAGAGGGCGATTGGCCCTGAAGCTCGTTGGCCAACGCCACGAATTCTTCCACTGAGAGCGTCTCCGCGCGGCGCTGCGGATCGATGCCCGCCTTTGCCAGGAGCCTTTCCCCGCCGAGGGATTTGAGGCTCTGGCGCAGCATCTTGCGACGCTGGCCGAAGGCGGCCTGGGTCACCCGTTCCAGCGCATCCGCCTTGCAGGGCAGCGGGTTTTCGACGGGCTCCAGATGCACCACGGACGAGGTTACTTTCGGGGGCGGCGTGAAGGCCTGCGGCGGTACGTCAAAGGCCATGCGCGCCTTCGTTCGCCAGCCCGCGAGCACGCCGAGCCGGCCGTAATGGTCGTCGTCGGCATCCGCCACGATGCGAAGCCCCACCTCGCGCTGGAACATCAGCGTCATCGATTGCCAGAACGGCGGCCAGCTTCGCGGCAGCAGCCAGTTGACCAAGAGCTGCGTGCCGACATTGTAGGGCAGGTTGGCGATGATGCGCACAGGCTCGCCGCCCGCGAGCGCTTCGAAGTCCGTCTTCAGGGCATCGCCTTCGATGACGGTCAGTTTTCCGGGATAATGGTCGGCGATCTCGGCAAGGGCCGGCAGGCAGCGCGGGTCGCGCTCGATCGCGATCACCTTGCGCGCGCCGAGCGCCAGGATCGCCCGCGTCAGTCCGCCCGGGCCGGGGCCGACCTCGATGACGGTGCAGCCCTCCAACAACCCGGCGGTGCGGGCGATCTTCTGTGTCAGGTTGAGATCGAGAAGGAAATTCTGGCCGAGCGCCTTGCGGGCGTCGAGCCCGTGGCGCTGGATAACCTCGCGCAGCGGCGGCAGTCCGTCGAGAGCGGCCATTATGTGCCCGCTGCCTGGTTGCGCGCGAGTTCCGCCGCAAGCCGGATCGCGGCAAGCAGGCTGTCGGGCTTCGCCTTGCCGGATCCGGCGAGCGGAAAGGCCGTGCCGTGGTCCGGAGAGGTACGGATGAAGGGAAGCCCGAGCGTGGCATTGACGGAATCGTCGAAACCGAGCGCCTTGGCGGGGATCAGCGCCTGGTCGTGATACATGCAGATCGCGACGTCATAGGCGGCGCGCGCCGCCTCGTGGAACATCGTATCGGCGGGAAGCGGTCCGAAGGCGTCGATGCCTGCGGCGCGAAGCCTCTCGACCGCAGGGCGGACGATCGCGTCGTCCTCGAGCCCGAGCGCCCCGCCTTCGCCGGCATGCGGATTGAGCCCGGCCACCGCCAGTCTCGGTGCCGCGATGCCGAAGCGGTTCCTCAGGTCCGCGGCCGTGACGAGCGCCGTCCGGTAGACGAGTTCTTCCGTCAGTGCTGCCGGCACATCCTTCAGCGGAATGTGGATCGTCACCGGTACGGTCCTGAGCTTCGGGCCGGCGAGCAGCATGACCGGCAGGGCGGGTTCGCCCGTCGCCCGTTCGGCGAGATCGGCAAGGAATTCGGTATGGCCCGGAAAGGAGAAGCCGGCTTCGTAAAGCACGGATTTCGCGATCGGATTGGTGACGACCGCCGAGGTCCGGCCGCCGATCGCAAGCTCCACCGCCGCTTCGATCGCGCCCGTTATCGCCGCCGCATTGGCCGGGTCAGGCGTTCCGGCGGCCGCTGGGCGCGAAAGCGGCACGCTCAGCACGGGAAGGCGGCCCTCGGCCATGACGAGGGCCGCATTTTCCGCCGTGGCTTCCTCGAATTCGGCCGCGATGCCGAGCTTTCCTGCCCGCTCCGCCAGAACGGATGCATCGCCGATATAGAGCAACGGCGGCAGCGCGGCCTGTCCGCGGGCCGCCCAGAGCGCAAGCGTGATGTCCGGGCCGATCCCGGCGGGATCACCCATCGTGAGAGCGAGCGGTAGGCTGCCTGTCTTTGCCATGCGGAGGTCTCGGCCCGGCCATGGAACCGAAGCCGGTCCGGGCCGCGATGCTGGAGGAAAATGTCAGCGCGTACTTATCTGCGCCTTCTGGCGAAGTTCCTCGACATATTTCTTGCTGTTGGCGTCCGCCTCGTTCTCGCCGCCCTGCTTGCCGAGGTCTTCGGCGCGGAAGACGACCTCGGCTGCGACGTCGTCGTTGACCTCGCGCTTCTTGCAGATGCCGAGATATTCGACGCCGCGGTCGGTGACGCGCGTTCCGGTGGTCAGGCCATCGGCCTTTTCGACCAGCGGCTTCCAATCGTCGGGAAGCTGCGGCGCGAGCACGCGGCCGAGATTGCGGATGGAAACGTCGCGCATCGTCGCCGCGAAAACCTTGGCCTGGTCGCATCCCGGATATTTCGAGCGGGACGCTTCGGCCTCCTGCTGGCGCTTGCCGAGGATCGCGTTGCGGCGTGCCGCCGGAACGACGAAGATGACCTGCTGGAGGAAATATTCGGTCGTGCTCGGCTTCTCCCCACCGCGTTCCTGCATGCGGGTCACGAGATCCTTGCTGTCCTTGCCGGCGCCGAACCGGGCGTTGACCACGCGCGGCCAACTCATCTGGACGGCGATGAACTGCTTGAAGTGATCGACCCCGACGCCTGCGCGATCGAGGATCTGGCCCATTTGTTCGGTCGTCATCTTGTTCGAGGCGGCGAAGCGCGCATAGGCGGCATCGACATCCGTCGTGCTCACCGAAGCCCGCACGCGCAGGATTTCGCTGCGTTTGAGAACCTCGTCGATGAGCTGCTCGCGGGCAAGCTGCCGCAGATTGCCTGATGTGCGCTGCAATCTCAGAAAGGCAGCGCGACGATCGACATCGCCGGTGGTGATCGCCGTGCCGTTGACGACCGCTGCAATTCCGCTTGCCGCGCGGACGGGAGCCGCGGGTAACGCAACCGTGGTTGCCGCGACAATCGCGGCGCCAAGAAACATGGCGCGCATCATCGAATTTCTGCCCTTCATGCCAATCCCTTTCCGTATCCCGAGCCCCTCCCGCGCATTTGGCGCGCCTTTGCCGCCCGAAAGCGACAGAACGGGGAATATTTCAGGATGTGCATAATACATGCGGCCAAACGATGACAAGTGCAGCCTTTGACCTGTTTGCAACCGGCCTCACTCGAAACCGTTCAGCTCCGTGTCGCCGATATTGATATCTCCGAGCGTGCGGAAGGTCAGGCGTGCGCCGATCGACCAGTCGTTGGCGACCGACGAGGACCTGTCCCGCTCTTCCTGATAGACGATCGAGAAGATCGTATCCCGGTCGTCATAGGACAGGCCGATCCCGTTTCGCGATACGACGCTGTTGTTGATATCGTAGGTTACCGAGCCGAAGACGGACCAGTAGTCGCGGAAGCGCAGCGCGGTCGCGCTCTGGATTTCGTCGTTGTCGTAGGGCAGGCCATAGTCCGGCTGCGAGGCGATGCGGGTATAGGTAAGCTGTGTCTGCAGCCTGTTGTTGCGGAAGCCGACGGTGGCGTCCGTCCGCTGCATCGAGAGGTCCTTCTCGTCGAGGCGCGCGCCCGCGGTGAAGGAAAAGCCGTTCGGCAGCTCGAAGCCGGCCATGCCGACATAGTCCGAACTGTCCGTCTCAAGCCCGGAGTTCGCCCCCGCATTGACGAGATCGGGCGTTTCGAAGGAGTTCAGGCCGGCCAGATGGAACGACTGCCCGACAATGCCGCGCATGGTCACGCCGTTGTCGAAGCTGCCGGTATAGCGCAGGCCGACATTGGCGCGGGTGCCGCCTTCGACCCGGTCGAAACCGGAGAACTTGTCGCGTTCGAAAAGCGAGGTCGCGTCGAAGACGAAGCTCTGCGCGTCCTCGTTCGGCAGACCGCCTGCCAGATCCTCGTCCGGGCGCGCATAGATCTGCGCGATCGGTTCGAAGAGATGGGTGCTGGACGCGGTCGTGGCGACGATCGGATACCGCACCTCGAGACCTGCCGTCAGCATGGACCGGGTCGGATCGTCCCGTCCGGTATAGTCGCCGAGATAGCTTGCGCCCGGCGCATTCATGTCGAGGCGGTAGATGTCGCCGCGCGCCGCCAGAAGCGGGGTCAGCACCAGGCCGCCCGGCACCACCAGTTGCCTCTTCCACTCGATCTCGCTGGTCAGCCGCGTCATGCCGCCCCTGAGGCCGCGGAAACGGTCCGATCCGTCGATCGAATAGAAGTCGCTGCTGGTGCGCTGGACGTTCGTCAGGTTCGTCGTAACGCTGAGTTCGCCGCCGAAGAGCGGCTGGGGGGCGATGTAGTCGTAGTCGAGCGTCTGCGCGATCGCCTGCTGGTCTTCCAGGTCGCTGGTCGGATCGGCATCCTGAACGTCGAAATAGAAGGCGCGCGCGTCGAAATAGTTGCGGTTGCCGAGTCCGGACAGATAGACTTGGTTCGCATGGATCCGGTCGTCGAGTTCGGCGAGATCGTAGGTGCGCGCGAAATTGTTGTCGCTCTGGACCATCACGTCCCAGCCGAAAGCCCAGCGCGGATTGATCTTGAAGATGCCTTCGGAGGCGATCATGCCGCGGACGTTCTCGCCGTAGTCGCTCGTTCCCTCGGTAAAGGCCTCCGGCCGCATCTGGTCGATGCCGGCGGCCCTCAGCGTGACGAGGCCGTTGTGGAAGCGCTTGCGGAATTCCGCCTCCAGCAGGAAGCCCTGGCGGGTATAGCCGGTGCCGGTGATGGTCGCGTCCATGTCCGGTGCGAGGGCGAAATAATAGGGGACGCCGACGCCGAGACCGAGCTTCTGCGTGAAGTTGAAGCGCGGGAAGAGGAAGCCGGACTTCCTTTTCACCGTATGGTCGGGAACTTCGAGGACCGGGATGTAGGCGATCGGCCTGCCGAACATCTCGAAGCGGGCGCGCTCGAGGCGGACCGTGTGGGTACGCCCGTTCTGCACGACGCGCTCGGCCTTGATCTGCCAGAGCGAGCGGTGGTTCGGATTGGTCGCGCAGGGCGTGCATGCGGTATAGACCGCATTGTTGAGGATCATCTCCTCGTCGTTGACGCGCTCGCCGCTCGTCGCGGCAATCTTGGTCAGATCGGTCGTCTCGACCCGGAGCGCATTGACGAAGCCCTCGGCGAAATCGTCGGTCACGTCGAGCGTCTGCGCATAGATCTTGTTGCCGGTGGGCTCGATGAGCTCGACATCGCCGTTCGCCGTCAGGCGGCCGGTCTGCTGGTTGTATTCGACCTGGCGCGCGACGAGCTGATAGCCGCCGTAATTGATCTGCACGGCACCGCGGGCAATGACCTTTTCGGTGTCGTTGTTATAGACGAGCTCGTTCGCCGCCAGGATGAGCTTGGCATCTTCGGCGATCCTCGGCTCGAGCGTGCTGATATCCGGCGTCTGGGCCTGCGCGGGAAGCGCAGCGCCGGACGCGAGTGCGCAAACGGCCACACCTGCAAGCAGGGCGGTCCTGAGCCATCTTTTCCGTTCGCGGGCTCCTGCCGCCACTTAGCCGTCCTCCTGGTGAAGCAGGATCGTTGCACCGAGGGACATCGCTACGACGACTGGCAACCAGGCCGCAACGAACGGAGGTACTACACCGCTGCTACCGAATGCTCTCACGAGCACGGTGACGACATAAAGCATGAAGCCGGAAAGGATTCCACCCAGAATCACTGCTCGCGATTGGTTAAACCGGCTAAATTTTAGAGAGACGCTTGCGGCGATCAGGGTCATGGCAACCAGGAGCAGCGGCAGCGCCAGCATCGTATGCAACTGCGTTTCCATCGCATATGTCGGGAAACCGAAGGATTTTGCCGCCTCGATCTTCCTTCCAAGGCTGAAAAACGGAATGGATTCAGGCTTTTCGAGGCTTTCCTGCACGAACTCCTGTTTCAGGTTGGTACGCAGTTGTACCGAGGGGAGGCGGCGTGGCAGTTCGCCCGGCTGCGTTTCGAGCACGTTGTTAAGCTGCCAGTAACCATCTTCCAAGGTCGCCGATTCGGCATCCTGACGAAGACCGATTCGGCCTTCGGTGTCGAAATGGATGACGGTGACATTGATGAGCCGGGTGCCGTCGTCCATCACCGCCTTCGCGCCGATGATCGCGTCGTCGTTCTGGTAGATCTGGCGCAGCCACGGCACGGCACGCGTGCTCGACGAGCTCTGCGCGCCCCATTCCGCCTTCAGCGCTTCGGCTTCCTTGGCGCCCCAGGCGGCGATTGGATTGATCGCGGTGACGGCGAGTACGCCGAAGAGAAAGGCGCCGATCACGAAGGGCCGCAGGAACTGCCACACCGAAATCCCCGCAGCACGGGTCACCACCAGCTCGTAGCGCCTGTTCAGCGAAATCAGCGCCGCCATTCCCGCAAAGAGCGCGACGAAGGGCACGGTCTGCATCAGGATCTGTGGAATGCGCAGCGCCGTCATGAAGAGCCCGCCCCATACGGTGTAGCGCGGGAGCGATTCCATCCGGCTCGCGGTCTCGCTGAAGTCGATGATGAAGATCAGCGCGAAGATGCCGGTCAGGAACCAGAAGGTCGTGACGACATAGCGCCTGAAGAAATAGAAGCCGAGCGTCGGTATCATTGCCCGCCTCCGGAAGCCGCTTGTCCCGCCCGGCCGAGAAGCCGCGCCTTCAGGACGTCGCGAAACTCGGTAAGCCGCTCGCCGACGGTCATCGGGATATCCAGGCTCTTGTTGCGGCTGAGGTAGCGAAGGCACATCACGAAGGTCACGAGCGGTATCAGATACATGAAGGGAATGAAATAGACCGAATCCTCCGCACCGTTCCCCGTATAGAAGATCGCCCACCGGATGAAGAGGGCCAGGAGCAGGGATGTCACCAGCGGATGGACGCGCGCCTCGCGGTGAGAGCGCGCATCGCCGCTGACGACGAGCGCTATGAGGCCGAAGAGCGCCGGCAGCACCCATTCCGTCATCCTGCGGTGGAACTCGGCCTGGAAGGCTCCGGGATTTCTCTTTACCTGCGGATCCTCCGGATCCGGGTTCATCAGGAAGCCGAGGTCGCGATCCTTCGCGCGGATCGTCGCCTGCCCGACGCTTTCCGTCAGGTCGGCCAGATCGAAGGCGTAGGAATCGAACTTGATGACCGAGACATTGCCGTCCGGCACCTTCCGGTGAACCTCGCCGTCCTTCATGACGAGCGCGGAGGTCTTTTCATCGATCGCGCCTTCGCGCGCATAATAGATCAGCTCGAAACGCGGATCGCGCGAGTCGGCGACGAAGATGCCGTGCAGCACGCCGCCGCTCCGCCGCTCGGCGACCTGCACGTAAAGTCCGTCGGAAACCTTGCGGAAGGTGTTTTCCTGGACGACCGAGGAAAGCAGGTCCGCGTTGGCGGTCGCGATCATCTGGCGCACGGCGGTGCGCGAATGGGGCTCGACGAAGTTGTCGACCGCAAAGGAGAGGAAGCTCAGCAGGACCCCGAGGATCATCACGGGACGGATGATCGTCATGCGCGAGCTGCCGGCCGAGCTGAGCACGGTCAGCTCCGAATCGTTGTTCATCACCGTCAGCGTCTGCGCAACGCCGATGACGAAGGCGAACGGCAGGATGATCGGAACGACGGAGGGGATGATCAGGGTTGCGAGCTTCACGAAGGCGGCGATGGATTGGCCGCTGTCGGTGACCAGGTTGATGCTGTTGAGCGCCTGCGTCGTCCAGACGATGCCGAGAAGCGGCAGCAGCGTGGCAAAGAACATGAGCGACGTCCGCCTCAGGATATAGCGTTCAATCAGTTTCATGTCCGTTCCTGGTCCGCAGATCCTGGCCGGGAGCATGAGCGCTCCGCAGGGGTCCTGCTGTCGTCATGGCCGAATCCCGATATGGGCCCCGCAACACCATGTCTGCGCATATAAGCTTTCTCCGGGCCGACGCCATAGTCAGGAGTCTGGAGTCTGATGGAAAATTTATGGCAAACAGCCATGGTTAATCGTCTCTAAACAAACGCTCGCATCTTGCCAAGCGTCCAAAAACCGACAAGGAATGAACGAAAATGCCGGTTTCCAATGCAGGAGCGTCCGCGGAATGTCCTCGAAATTCGAAATAAGCTTTGTAAAGTCTGTGCGTCTTTCCGGCGGCCTTGCCATCCTGTTGCAGGCGTCCGATCGCGAGGCGTCGGGGGCAGGGGAGGCCGATCCCCAGGGCGTGATTTCCCGGGCGGCGAAAGTCGGGAAATTCACGGGCAAGGCGCTTTCCGCGCTGGATATCGTCGCGCCGCATGGCGCACCGGTCGACCGGATCATCGTGCTCGGCCTCGGCGATCCCGCGAAGTTCACGCCGCATGACTGGCTGAAGGCGGGCGGAGCGGCCGCCGCAAGGGCGCGGGGCGCCGAAAAGGTCACGATCTTCCTCGACGCACCGGGCGTGAACGCGTCTGCCGGCAATGCCGCCGATTTCGCGCTCGGCATGATGCTCGGCTCCTACAGCTTCGACGCCTACAAGACGAAGAAGAACGACGACGACGAAGGCAAGGAGGGCAAGAAGCCCGTCAAGGTCTCGATCGTCACCGCCGTCGCCGCCACGGCCAAGAAGGCGATGGCGACGTCCGAGGCGGTGGCCGAGGGCGTCATCCTCGCGCGCAATCTCGTCAACGAGCCGGCCAATGTCCTCGGTCCTGTCGAGTTCGCCGAAAAGGCTAAGGAGCTGGAAAAGCTCGGCGTCGAGGTGGAGATCCTCACCGAACGCGAGATGAAGCGGCTGGGAATGCGGGCGCTTCTCGGCGTCGCGCAGGGCTCGGCCCGTCCGCCGCGGCTTGCCGTCATGCAGTGGAAGGGTGGCAAGCCGAAGGACCGTCCTGTCGCCTTCATCGGCAAGGGCGTCGTCTTCGACACCGGCGGCATCTCGATCAAGCCCGCTGCCGGCATGGAGGACATGAAGGGCGACATGGGCGGCGCGGCCGCCGTCATCGGCCTCATGCATGTGCTCGCCGCGCGCAAGGCCGCCGCCAACGTTGTCGGCATCCTCGGCCTCGTCGAGAACATGCCGGACGGTAACGCCCAGCGTCCGGGCGACATCGTCGCTTCCATGTCCGGCCAGACGATCGAGGTGATCAACACCGATGCGGAAGGCCGACTCGTTCTGTGCGACGCACTCTGGTACTGCAACGAGCGCTTCAAGCCGCAGTTCATGATCAATCTTGCGACCCTGACCGGCGCGATCATGGTGGCGCTCGGCAGCCATCATGCCGGCCTCTTCTCCAACGACGACACGCTTGCCGCGCGCCTGACGGCGGCGGGCCTTGCCACCAACGAGCGGCTTTGGCGCATGCCGCTCGGCAAGGAATACGACAAGATGATCGACAGCAAGTTCGCCGACATGAAGAACACCGGCGGGCGCTATGCGGGCTCGATCACCGCCGCACAGTTCCTCCAGCGTTTCGTCAAGGACACGCCCTGGGCCCATCTCGACATCGCCGGCACGGCCATGGGCTCTCCGGCCGACGAGATCAACCAGTCCTGGGGCTCGGGCTTCGGCGTCCGCCTGCTCGACGAGCTGGTGCGCGCAAATTACGAGGCGTGAGCGCGCCCGTGAGCGAGATCCTGTTCTACCATCTGACGGAATCGAAGCTGGAGGACGCGCTTCCTCCGCTTCTCGACAAGAGCCTCGAACGGGGCTGGCGCGTCGTTGTGCAGACGGGGACTGCGGAGCGCCGCGATGCGCTCGACACGCATCTTTGGACCTGGCGGGAGGAGAGCTTCCTTCCCCACGGCACCGACGAGCAGGACCACCAGGCCGATCAGCCGGTGCTCCTCACCACGGCCCCGGAAAACGGCAACGGCGCGACGGTGCGCTTTCTGGTCGACGGCGCCCTGCCGCCGCCGCTGGATGCCTATGAACGGGTGATCTTCATGTTCGACGGCTACGACCAGGCGGAACTCGAAGCCGCCCGCGAAAACTGGAAGCGGCTGAAGGGCGAAGGACACCAGCTCACCTACTGGCAGCAGAACAACGACGGACGCTGGGTGAAGAAGGCGTGACGCTTCCGTCCGCCCGGAAAATCGGCCCCTCACCCTAACCCTCTCCCCGTCAAAACGGGGAGAGGGTGCCGGGCAGGCGAATGAGGGGCGATTTCAGCTGAAGACAGGCGGATACGGACAGCCCCGCGCTTCGCACGCTCAATCGTAGAACGCTTCCACGAATTTCCGCCGCCCCAGCATGAAGGCGTCTGCGACGTGACGCAGCGGGGCGAGGTCGACGTCGGATTTGCCCGCGCGGATGATCTCGGCGAAGCGGCGGTAGAGCGTCGGATATTCCTGCTCCGGCTCCTCGTGCACGAGCTTGCCGTCCACCGAAAGCTTCGCGCCGCCTTCCGAAAGCACCATCTCGCCCCCATCCGTCTCTGCAGCGATGTCCCAGCTCTGCTTGCCGGTCTGGCGCCAGTCGAATTCGGCCGAGAGGTCGAGGCCTTGCGCATCCGTGAAGCTGATCGCGGCCGCAATCGGCGCGTCGCGGTTTTCAGGGAATTCCAACGTCGCCGCGGTGATGAAGACCGGGCGCGGCAGGATGTGGGTCACGATCGAAAGCGCGTTGATGCCGGGGTCGAAGACGCCAAGGCCGCCGGCCTGCCAGATCCATTCCTGGTTCGGATGCCAGTGGCGCACGTCCTCCTTCCAGATCACCTTCATCGAACGGATCGACGTGCCGGCGAGAAAGGATTTCGCTGCTTCGACCGCAGGCGCATAGCGCGAATGCCAGCTCGCGAAGAGCGAAAGCCCCTTCGCGGCGGCGAGCGCCTCCAGGTCGGCGACCTCGCTCAGCGTCGCGCCCGGCGGCTTTTCCAGGAAGACGTGCTTGCCGGCCGAAAGCGCCTTCTGCGCGGCCTCGTAGCGGAACTGCGGCGGCATGCAGAGCGAAACCGCCTCGACCGCAGGCACGGCTGCGAGCATTTCGTCTATCGACTTGAAGTTGTCGATGCCGTCGACCGTGCCATGGCGGCTTGCAGCCGCGATAAGCTTGAAGTCGGGGTTCTTCGCGATGGAGGGAAGATGCTGGTCGCGGACGATCTTGCCGACGCCGACGATTGCGAGATGGATCGGGGACATGGGGTTTCGCTCGATTAGTATGATTATTCGCGCGATGTTTTAGCAGAATGCCGCCGGGCGGCAAGGGCGGGCTTGCCGTTGTCTACCATTCGGTATTCGCCTTTCGTTTAGCGAATGCCGGCCGGGGAAAAGCCGCGCGCGGACTTGAAACGGGGCCTGAAATCGGCACTCTTGCTCATGCTTGGCCAATAAAAAACAACGATGCCATGCGGGGAGGAACGACATGAGGATCTTCATCGGCGTGAGCCGGTTCGTCGACAATCTGACGGCGGCGATAGGCAGGTCGGTCGGCTGGCTGATCCTGCTTGCGGTGCTGGTCAGTGCCGCAAACGCCGTCATCCGCAAGGTGTTCAACATCTCGTCCAATGCCTGGCTCGAGGCGCAGTGGTATCTCTTCGGCGCCGCCTTCATGCTGGCGGCAGCCTATACGCTGCGCCAGAACGAGCACATCCGCATCGATATCGTCTACGGCCTGTTCTCCCGGCGCGTGCAGCACTGGATCGATCTTCTCGGCCATTGCCTGTTCCTGATGCCCTTCGTGCTGCTGATGGTCTATTTCTTCATTCCCTATGTCCGGCTGTCCTATGTCTCCGGCGAGTTTTCCTCCAGCGCCGGCGGGCTGATCCTCTGGCCGGCCAAGGCGGTCCTGCTTGCCGGTTTCGTCCTGCTCGCCCTCCAGGGTGTCTCCGAGATCATCAAGAAGATCGCCGTCATGCGCGGCGACATCGAAGACCCCGCGCCCTATGTCCCGACACATGCGCCTCTGGACGACGCCGTCGCCCCGGAGACGCGCAAATGATCGAATTCATCGCCGAGAACCTCGCGCCGATCATGTTCGTGTCGCTGATCGTGTTCCTCCTGCTCGGATATCCGGTCGCCTTCGCGCTTGCTGCCAATGGACTCCTCTTCTTCGTCATCGGCGTGGAACTTGCCCCCTTGTCGGAAACGATCAATCTCTCGTGGCCGCTGCTTAATGCCCTGCCGGAGCGGTTCTGGGGGGTGATGTCGAACGACACGCTGCTTGCGATCCCGTTCTTCACCTTCATGGGCATCGTGCTGGAACGCTCCGGCATGGCGGAGGATCTTCTCGATACGATCGGCCAGCTCTTCGGCCCGGTCCGGGGCGGCCTTGCCTATGCGGTGATCTTCGTCGGCGCGCTGCTGGCCGCCACTACCGGCGTCGTCGCCGCCTCGGTCATCGCCATGGGGCTGATCTCGCTGCCGATCATGCTGCGCTACGGCTACGACCGCCGTGTCGCCTCGGGCGTCATCGCCGCGTCCGGCACGCTCGCCCAGATCATCCCGCCGTCGCTTGTGCTCATCGTGCTCGCCGACCAGCTCGGACGCTCCGTCGGCGACATGTATGCCGGCGCGCTCATTCCCGGTCTCGTCCTGACCGGGCTCTATATGGGATATATCCTGCTGATGACTTTCCTGCGCCGCGATTCCATGCCGGCGCTGCCGCTTGAGGCGCGTTCGCTCGGCGCGGGCGTGACGTCGCTCCTGGTCGCTCTCCTCCTCGCTGCGGCCTTCGCCTATGCCGCCCATGTCTTTCTGTCGCCGACGCAAGGCGCGAATGCCGACATCCTCGGCGCCACCTGCGGCGTCGCCTTCATCTATGTCGTCGCGCTTCTCGACAGGGGCATGAAGATCGGCATGATGTCGAAGCTCGCCCAGCAGGTCATCATCGTGCTGATCCCGCCATTGGCGCTGATCTTCCTCGTGCTCGGCACGATCTTCCTCGGCATCGCCACGCCGACGGAAGGCGGCGCGATGGGCGCGGTCGGTGCGCTCGTCATGGCGGCGGCCAAGGGGCGGCTGACGATGGAGGTGGTCCGCTCCGCGCTCGCCTCGACCACGCGGCTCTCCTCCTTCGTCATCTTCATCCTGCTTGGTGCTCGCGTCTTCTCGCTGACCTTCTACGGCGTCAACGGGCATCTCTGGGTAGAGCATCTGCTGGTGGCGATGCCGGGCGGCGAGACGGGCTTCCTGATAGCGGTCAACGTGCTGGTCTTCTTCCTGGCCTTCTTCCTCGATTTCTTCGAGCTCGCCTTCATCATCGTGCCGCTGCTGGCGCCCGCGGCCGACAGGCTCGGCATCGATCTCATCTGGTTCGGGGTGCTGCTCGGCATCAACATGCAGACGAGCTTCATGCATCCGCCCTTCGGCTTCGCGCTGTTCTATCTCCGCTCCGTCGCCGCCCGCGTGCCCTATCTCGACCGGGTAACCGGCAGGACGATCGCGCCGGTCACGACCGGGCAGATCTATTGGGGCGCCGTGCCTTTCGTCTGCATCCAGATCGTCATGGTCGGGCTCACGATCCTCTTCCCGCAGATGGTGATGCACTACAAGGGCTCCGGCACCGGCGTCGATCCCGCAACGATCCGGATCGAGGTTCCGGGCTTCGGCGGTCAGGACGGCGGCGCGACGGGTCTGCCGGGAGGCCTGCAGCTCCCGCCGGGCAGTCCTCTGGACCAGGCACCTGCCGAACAGGACGGCGACGCCGGTGACCGGCAGCAGAAGCCGCCGGCCAATGACCTCAGCCAGCCGCCCTCGTTCGACTGATGCGAATGCCGCCCGCGTGGCCTTGTTTCAATCGAGCCGTCTGGCGGGGTTGTCGCGGTACCAGTCGACGATCATCGGCATCATCTCCTCGAACGGGCCAGGCACGAAGACGTTGAGCAACCCGGTCCGGGAGTGGCTCTCGTTGCGAAAGTCGTGCATCGTTCCCCGCGGGATGACGCAGAGCGAACCCTTCGGCATCTGATGCCACGTGTCGCCGATGAGGATGCTGGCGGTGCCTTCCAGCACGTAGAAGATCTCTTCGTTTTCGTCGTGCTTGTGGGCTCCGGGACCCTCGTGCCGGGCCTCCAGCCACCATTCCGAGATCGAAAACCTGCTTTGGGTCTCCGAGGCATCCGCTTTGAAGACCGCCTGAATGGCTCCCATATCGTAGCGCCGGCCGTCGCCGGGCCCCAACACGACCGGTTGGCTTTCGCTCGCCATAGGATCCTCCCGTTAAACCGTCTGCGCAGCGACCATACCACGAAACGGACGATTGACAGGTCGACTGTGAAGGCCGGAAATCACGAAGCCGCCCGCAACCAAGGATGCGAGCGGCTTCGACCCTAGAGCTTGTCGCTGCGCTGCTGGATCATCATGAAGGTGTCATAGTTGTATTCGGCGATCTGTGCGTTGAGGTAATATTCGGCGCGGAAGGCCTTGATCGAGTCCCACATCGTCTTGAACGGCGCATTGGTCTTGTCGAGTTCGGCATAGATGCCGTTCGCCGCGTCGAAGCAGGCGGCAAGGATCTCCTGGCTGAACGGGCTGAGCTTCGCGCCGGCAGCGACGAGGCGCTTGATCGCGGCCGGGTTCACATAGTCGTATTTCTGCAGCATGTCCGCGTCGGTCGCCTGGCAGGCGGTGCGCAGCAGCGATTTGTAGATCGGCGGCAGCGCCTCGTAGGCGGCGGTGTTGAACATCGCATGCACCGTCGGTCCGCCCTCCCACCAGCCGGGATAGTAATAGTAGGGCGCGACCTTGTAGAAGCCGAGCTTCTCGTCGTCATAAGGCCCGACCCATTCGGCGGCATCGATCGTGCCTTTTTCGAGCGCCGGATAGATGTCGCCGCCGGCAAGCTGCTGCGGCACGACGCCGAGCTTCTGCAGCACGGTTCCGGCAAAGCCGCCGACGCGCATCTTCAGCCCGGAAAGGTCGGCGACGGTCCTGATCTCCTTGCGGAACCAGCCGCCCATCTGCACGCCGGTATTGCCGCAAGGAAAGCCGACCAGCCCCTGCTTGCCGAGAAATTCGTTGAACATGTCGATGCCGCCGCCGTGATACTGCCAGGCATTGTGGCCGCGCGCATTGAGCGCGAAGGGGACGGCGGCTCCCAGAGCCCAGGCCGGGTCCTTGCCGACATAGTAATAGGCGACCGTATGACAGGCCTCGATGGTGCCTGCGGCTGTCGCATCGGCCGCCTGCAGGCCGGGAACGAGTTCGCCGGCGGCGAAGACCTGGATCTGGAAATTGCCGTCGGTCGCTTCCGAAAGACGCTGCGACAATGTCTCCGCGCCGCCATAGATCGTGTCGAGCGACTTGGGAAAGGAGGAAGCGAGCCGCCAGTTGACCTTGGGATAGGTCTGCGCGATTGCCGGTGCCGCAAGCGTCGAGGCGGCGACCACCCCCGCACCGCCAAAACCGGCCCGTTTCAAGAATAAACGACGATCCATCGATGTTCCTCCCAAAGGCGAGCGGGCGGGTATCTCCCGCTCTTCGTCATCCCCAAGAGCGCCGAGCGTTCATCTGAACGCACAAGGAACACTCTTGCTCCGGGAAGGAGCTAACCATGCCGATGGGGGCGTTTCAAGCGCGGGAACCGGCTCGCAGCCAGGCGGGCAAATACGACTTTGGTATGAGACGAAAAGGTTTTGCCGGCAGGTTCGTCAGCCCGCCATCGCCTCTTCGTATTGCCCCGAAAGCTCCAGCCATGTCTCTTCCGCCTGCGCAAGCTTCTGCGCGGCGTCGGCGCGGTCCTTGGCCTTCTGCGCGGCCTTGGCCGGAGATCTTTCGTAAAGCTCCGGATCCGCAAGTTCTAAATCAAGCGCCTGAATCAGTTTCTCCAGTTTTGCCGTCAGGGATTCGATTTCGCTGATCTTTTTCCTGAGCGGCGCCAGCGTGGCGCGCTTGTCGGCGTTGGCCTTGCGCTGGTCGGCCTTGGAGGCCTGCTCCTGTGCGCTGCCTGCCTTTTCCCTGTCGTCCTTCTTCTTTCCGGAAGCGACGATGAGGTCGCGATATTCCTCCATGTCGCCGTCAAAGCTCGTCACCGTGCCGTCGGCGACGAGCCATAGCCGGTCGACGGTCGCCTCGATCAGGTGACGGTCATGCGAAATCAGGATCACCGCGCCCTGGTAGTCGTTCAGCGCCTCGATCAGCGCGCGGCGGCTGTCGATGTCGAGATGGTTCGTCGGCTCGTCGAGGATCATGAGGTTCGGCGCATGGAAGGCGGCAAGCCCCATCAGGAGCCGCGCCTTCTCGCCGCCGGAAAGGTCTTTGGCAGCGGTCGCCATCTTCTCGGTCGCCAGCCCCATCTGCGCGACGCGGGCGCGCACCTTCGCCTCCGGTGCATCGGGCATCAGCCGGCGCACATGCTCGACGGGCGACTGGCCGGGGATCAGGTCGTCGAGCTGATGCTGCGCGAAGAAGCCGATCTTCAGGTTGGGTGCGATCCTCACCGCGCCGCTCTCGGCGGAAAGCCGGCCCGAAATGAACTTGGCGAAGGTCGATTTGCCGTTGCCGTTCGCGCCGAGGAGCGCGATGCGGTCGTCGTTGTCGATGCGAAGATTGATGTTCCTCAGGATCGGCCTGCCGGGTTCGTAGCCGACCGCGCCGCCCTCCACGACAACGATGGGGGAGGCCGGCTGCTTTTCCGGCTCCGGAAAGGTGATCGGCTGCACGTGATCCTCGATCACGGCGGCGACCGTTCCCATGCGCTCCAGCGCCTTCACGCGGCTCTGCGCCTGCTTGGCCTTGGAGGCCTTCGCCTTGAAGCGGTCGATGAAGCTCTGCAGATGCTTGCGCGCCGCCTCGTTCTTGGCCTTCGCCTTCATCTGCAGCTCGTCGGCCTCCGCCTTCTGCCGCTCGAATTGGTCGTAGCCGCCGCGATAGAAGGTGAGCTTCTTCTGGTCGAGATGCACGATTGCGTTGACGGCGTTGTTCAGGAGGTCGCGGTCGTGGCTGATGATGATGACCGTGTAGGGATAGCGGCGGACGTAATCCTCCAGCCACATCGTGCCTTCGAGGTCGAGATAGTTGGTCGGCTCGTCGAGGAGCAGCAGGTCCGGCTCGGAGAAGAGGACGGCGGCGAGCGCGACGCGCATGCGCCAGCCGCCGGAAAAGCTTTTTGCCGGGCGGCGCTGCGCCTCGTGGTCGAAGCCGAGACCGGCAAGGATGCTCGCCGCACGGGCTTCCGCCGCATGCGCGCCGATATCGGCAAGCCGCGTCTGGATGTCGGCGATCCGGTGCGGGTCGGTTGCCGTCTCGGCCTCCTTGAGGAGTGAGGCCCGCTCCTTGTCGGCGGCAAGTACGATCTCGATCAGCGGCTCGTCGGTGCCGGGGGCTTCCTGCGCCACCTGTCCGATGCGCGCGTTCTTCGGAATGGAGACGGAGCCGGCCTCCGGCGTCAGCTCGCCGGTGACGATACGGAACAGCGTCGACTTTCCAGCGCCGTTGCGCCCGACGAGGCCTGCCTTCGTGCCCGCTGGAAGCGTCACGGAAGCGTTGTCGAGAAGGAGACGCCCGGCAATGCGGGCGGAAAGGCCGGAAATCGCAATCATGCTCGCGTCTATAGGGCGCGTCGGGGCGGCAAGGCAAGGGGCGAGGCAGCGGCTGATGGTTGTCTCGTGCCGTCCTTCAAAGCCACCTCTGCCCTTCCGTCCGCAGGAAATAGATAAGGTCGAGCGTCAGGCTCGGTTTGCCGAGGCTCGTCAGGATCGTGTGGCACTGACCGCGGTGGTGGGTCTGGTGATTGAAGACGTGCGTGAGGGCGGCCCCCAGCGCGTGGCGGATCTCCACGGGATTGGTGATCGGCGTGTAGGAAAACGGCTGGGCGAGCTTTTCGCCGTCGAGGCCGTCCACAAAGTCGATGATGCGGCGGTCCTCCGCCTCCCGTGCGGCTCGAAGGCTGGCGAGATCATCATACAGGATGACGTTGAGGGCGAAAGGCGCGTCGCCCCAGCCGGTGAAGCGCCTCAGCCAGATGCGGTCGGCCGAAAGAAGATGGTTGAGCGTGCCGTGCAGCGAGCCGAAGAAGGCACCCCGGTCGCAGCGATACTCCTCCTCGCTCAGCGTTTCGGCCGCATCGTAGACGGCACGGTTGGCCCACTGGTTGTAGGATGCAAACATCCGGAACTGTTCGATCATTCCTGGCCCCCGTTCGATTTGCCGCATCATAGCGCAGCCTTCTCAAAGCCGCTCTTATGCAATCCATGAAATTATCTGATTTGTCGCCGCCGGCCCGGTCGGCTCCAATAGTGCGGCAACGGAACAGGACGAGACGATGGACCGGAAACTTTATGCATTGAGCGGCGCGGATCGGCAAAGACCTTTTTCTCCGCATGTCTGGAAGACGATGATGTCGCTCGCTCACAAGGGCCTCGACCACGATATTGAGACCGTCGGCTTCACCATGATACCCAAGCTGGAGAACGGCTGCACGAAGATCGTGCCGCTGCTCAGGGACGGGGAGAGGCTCGTCAGCGACAGCTTCGCCATCGCGCTGCATCTCGAGGAAACCTATCCGGATCGCCGCTCGCTCTTCGGCGGCGAGGGCGGCAGGGCGACGGCGCGTTTCGTCGAAGCCTGGTCGCAGACGACGCTTCATCCGATGGTCACCCGCATAGCCATCCTCGACATCCATGCCATGCTGGCGCCGCAGGATCAGGCCTATTTCCGCGAGAGCCGCGAGGCCCGGCTCGGAAAGAGCCTCGAGGCGGCCGCGCAGGAGGGCAGGGAGGATGCCGCCGCCTTCGCCGGCAAGCTCCAGCCCCTGCGCCACATGCTGCAGTCGCAGCCCTTCATCGGCGGTGAGAGCCCGCTCTTTTCCGACTACATCGTGTTCGGCGCGCTGCAATGGCTGCGTATCGTTTCGCCGGTGAAGGTGCTTGAGCCGGACGATCCGGCCGCGCTCTGGTTCGAGCGCTGCCTCGATCTCCACGGCGGACTCGGGCGCAGTGTGACGGCGGCGTGAAAGATCGCGCCGCCAGAGCGCAATCGCCGCGTCCCCCCTTGTTTTGCACGGAATTGGCGGCTATTGAACCGCCACTTTTCACCCAGAACCAAGGGAACCGAACATATGGCGATTGAACGCACCTTCTCGATGATCAAGCCGGATGCGACGAAGCGCAACCTCACCGGCGCAATCACCAAGATGCTCGAAGATGCCGGCCTGCGCGTCGTTGCGTCCAAGCGCGTCTGGATGAGCCGCCGCGAAGCCGAAGGCTTCTACGCCGTGCACAAGGAACGCCCCTTCTTCGGCGAACTGGTCGACACCATGACCTCCGGCCCGACCGTCGTTCAGGTTCTGGAAGGCGAGAACGCCATCCTGAAGAACCGCGAAGTCATGGGCGCGACCAATCCCGCCAATGCCGACGAAGGCACGATCCGCAAGACCCATGCTCTCTCCATCGGCGAGAACTCGGTCCATGGCTCCGACGCCCCGGAAACCGCTGCCCAGGAAATCAGGTACTGGTTCTCCGACACCGAGATCGTCGGCTGAAGCTGTTTCTGAGGCTTTTGCCGCAGATATTTGAAATGAATCTTGAAACCGGGGCCGCAAGGCTCCGGTTTTTATATCTTGCGGATTGGCGCGGTGCGGAAGATCCGGCCGCTACTTCCGCCACTTCTCCCGGGCGCGGTCGTCTGTGTCCTTGGCTTCGACCCAGCCGCCCGCAGAGCCGTCCGCGCGGTGCTCCTTTTTCCAGAAGGGCGCCGAGGTCTTGAGATAGTCCATGACGAAGGACGCGCCGTCGAAGGCGGCGTGGCGGTGGGGAGCGGCTGCGATGACGAGGACGATGTTTCCGCCCGGCGCGATCCGCCCGACCCGGTGGATGGCGCTGATCCCCGAAAGCGAGAACCGTGTGACGGCCTCGCGGCAGATGCGGGTGATCTCCGCTTCCGCCATGCCGGGATAGTGTTCGAGTTCGAGGGCCGCGAGCGTTCCGCCCTCGTCGCGGCAGAGGCCGGTGAAGCTGACGACTGCGCCGATGCCTTTGCGGCCCGCGACGAGGCGCTCGGTCTCCGCTTTCGCATCGAAATCCTCGGCCTCTACGCGTACGATGACCGGAACGTCATCCTCGGCGGCCATCGCTCAGCCTCCGGTCATCGGCGGGAAAAGCGCGATCTCGCGTGCGCCGGCGATCGGTTCGCGGTGGTCGACATGCTCCTGGTTGATCGCCACGCGGATCACGTTGTCATGTTCCAGCGCCGTCTCGTACTCTTCGCCGAGTGTCTTCAGATAGGCAAGCAGGTCGCCTGCCGTGACCACGGAGGCCGGCAGGTCGAGCTCTTCTTCGGGCTTGCCGATACGTTCGCGAACCCAGGCGAAATAGACGAGCTTCGTCATAGATCATCCACGATATGCTTCAGTCCCGCACGGAAATAGTCGTATCCGGTATACATGGTGATGAGCGCCGCGATCCACAACAGCACGATCCCGGCTTCCGTCGTGTAAGGCAGGATCTTTTCGCCTGCCGGCCCGGCCAGAAGGAAGGCGATGGCGACCATCTGGATCGTCGTCTTCCACTTCGCGATCCGCGTCACCGGAACGCTGACCTTGAGCTCGGCCAGATATTCGCGCAGGCCCGAGACGAGGATCTCACGGCAGAGAATGATGATCGCGGCCCAGATCGTCCACCCGGCGATCGTCCCGTCGGCGGCCATCAGCAGCAGTACCGACGCGACGAGCAGCTTGTCGGCGATCGGGTCCAGCATGCGGCCGATATTCGAGGTCTGCTTCCAGATGCGGGCGAGGTAGCCGTCGAAGAAGTCGGTGATCGAGGCGATCGCGAAAAGCGCCAGCGCCGACCAGCGCGCGAAATCGGAGGATTGCAGCCTGCCTTCGACGAAAAAGCACAGGACGATCAGCGGAACTGCGAGGATTCTGGCATAGGTGAGGAGATTCGGGATGCTGTAAGCGGGTGACGCCATGATTTCTTGGTCTCTGCGAGTTTTTGCTAGATGAGGGCTTTGCGCGGTGTCCGTCAACTGTTGTTTCCGGCATTTCATGGCGAATTGTGACAAGAGCCACGCTCGTCAGGCCGCATCCTCGTGGAAATGGTTGTAGACGAGACGGGCGACGCTTTCGGAGATGCCGTCGACCGCCATCAGATCGTTGATCGCCGCGCGCGAAACCGCCTTCGCCGTGCCGAAATGCTGCAGGAGCGCGCGCTTTCGTGTCGGGCCGACGCCGGCGATCTCGTCGAGCGGGCTCTTGACCATCTCCTTCTTCCGGCGTGCCCGGTGCGAGCCGATCGCGAAACGGTGGGCCTCGTCGCGCAGCCGCTGGATGAAATAGAGCACGGGATCGCGCGGCGGCAGCGAGAAGTCAGGCTTGCCGGCCATGAAGAAGCGCTCGCGCCCCGCCTCGCGGTCCGCGCCCTTGGCGACGCCGATCGCAATCAGATGGTCGGTGATGCCGAGCTCATCGAGAATGGCACGCACCGCCGTCATCTGTCCCTGACCGCCGTCGATCAGGATCACGTCGGGCCATGCGGGAAAGGGGCGGTCCGCCGCTTCCCCGCTGTCGGCGTCCGCCGAGCGGTCCGGCAGCCCTTCCTCCTTGATCAGCCGCGAGAAGCGCCGCGTCATCACCTCGCGCATCATGCCGAAGTCGTCGCCGGGGGTAATCTCCGTCGATTTGATGTTGAACTTGCGGTACTGGCCTTTGACGAAGCCCTCCGGCCCGGCCACCACCATGCCGCCGACCGCGTTGGTGCCCATGATGTGCGAGTTGTCGTAGATCTCGATGCGGCGCGGCACATAGGGAAGGTCGAAGGTCTTGGCGAAGCCCTCGAGCAGGCGCGACTGCGAGGCGGTCTCCGCAAGCTTGCGGCCATGCGCCTCGCGCGCGTTCGCCGCCACATGGTCGGTCAGGTCCTTCTTCTCGCCGCGCTGCGGCACGAGGATGGAGACCTTATAGCCGGACTTCTCGCTGAGCGCCTGCGCCAGGAGGTCGATCTCCTCGATGCTCTCCGAAAGCAGGATCTGCCGCGGACAGGGCTTGTCGTCGTAGAACTGCGCAAGGAAGGCGCCGAGCACCTCGGAAGCCGGAAGCTGCGGATCGGCCTTCGGGAAATAGGCGCGGTTGCCCCAGTTCTGCCCGGTGCGGAAGAAAAAGACCTGGATGCAGGAGATGCCGCCCTCGTGGTGGATCGCGAAGACGTCCGCCTCCTCGACGCCTGCCGGGTTGATCCCCTGATGGCTCTGGACATGAGAGAGCGCGGCGAGGCGGTCGCGATAGACGGCGGCGCGCTCGAAGTCGAGCTCTTCGGCGGCCTCGTTCATCGCGCCGGCGATCTGCGCCTTGACGTTCTGGCTCCTGCCGGAGAGGAAATCCTTCGCCTCGCGCACCAGCTCGGCATAGCCTTCGTCGCTGATCTCCCCCGTGCAGGGGCCGGAACAGCGCTTGATCTGATAAAGCAGGCAGGGACGCGTTCGGCTTTCGAAGACGCTGTCGGTGCAGGTGCGCAGCAGGAAGGCCCGCTGCAGCGAGTTGATCGTGCGCCCGACCGCACCCGCCGAGGCGAAGGGGCCGAAATAGTCGCCCTTGCGGCTTCGCGCGCCGCGATGCTTGAAGATCGCCGGTGCGCGCGTGTCCGCTGTCACCAGGATATAGGGAAACGACTTGTCGTCGCGCAAAAGCACGTTGAAGCGCGGCCGCAGCCGCTTGATCAGGTTCGCCTCCAGCAGCAGCGCCTCGGTTTCCGTGCGCGTGGTGACGAACTCCATGTTCGTCGTCTCGCGGATCATCCGCGTGATGCGGTTGGAATGGCCGCGCCCCTGCGCGTAGTTCGTCACCCGCTTCTTCAGGCTGCGCGCCTTGCCGACATAGAGCACGTCGCCGGCCTCGTTGAACATGCGGTAGACGCCGGGGCTGTTCGGCAGCCGTTTCACCAGCGCCTGGATAAGCTCCGCGCCGCTGAGCCCGGAGGGCACGTCGACGTTCTCGTTCCAGTCGATGCTGGGCGCGGGGCCGGCTTCGACCGCCGCCTCCGGCAGGTCGTCCTCTTCTTCCTTGTCCGTTTCGTCATACAGGACACCGCCGTCCTGCACCGGCCGTCCGTTCATTCCGCGACCTCCGCCACGTCCGGCGTTTCCCAGGCAAGATGCTGCCCGCCGTCGAGCGCGATCATCTGACCGGTGATCGAGGGCGTCTCGAACAGGAACCGGATCGTGCGGCCGAACTCGTCGAGCTTCGGCCCGCTCCTCAGGATAAGCCCGTCCGTCTGCGCCTGGAAGGCCTCGTCGTTCTGCCGCTCGTTCGGCAGTGTCGGCCCTGGGCCGACGGCATTGACGCGGATCGAAGGGGCAAGAGCCTGCGCCATGGTGCGGGTCGCCATCCACAGCGCCGCCTTCGAAAGCGTATAGGAATAATAGCGCGGCGTCGGGTTCCAGACGCGCTGGTCGACGATATTGACGACGAGGCCGCAGTTTTCCGTCGGGAGCCGGCGCGCGAAATCGCGCACCAGGATGGACGGCGCCCTGACATGCACGTCGAAATGCCGGTCCCAGGGATCGTCGGAAAACTCGGTGACGCTATCCGGCTTGAAGAGCGAGGCGTTGTTGACGACGAGGCCGAGGGGACCGAGCGCGGCCGCGGCATCGCCGATCAGCCTGCCGGCCGCATCGGCGTTTGAGAGATCGCATGCGAGCGCGACGGCGTTCGCTCCGCGTTCGCGCAGCGACGCGGCCAGCGCTTCGGCCTCCCTAATCGATTCGTTCGCATGGATCGCGACCGCGAATCCGTGGCTTGCGAGATCTTCGACGATCGCCTTCCCGATCCGCCTCGCGCCGCCTGTAACGAGTGCCGTTTTCAATGGCTTCTTCAATGAAATTCCCGCCTGCCTGATTCCTTTTGATTAATCAGCCGAAGATATAGTGAACAGCCGCGGTGCTTAAACCGCCCATCGCAAATGTTTTCAGAAAAATTAACAAAAACAGCTTCGAATGAATATTTCGGGAGTATTTAAGTATATTTGTTGGCATTCTGATTTTATGGTTAATAAAGTGACTGTTGTCGATAAGCAACATCGTTTTTATGACACGCCTGTGCCGCATTTTTTTCACATTTTGGCTCTTGGAAATCCTCAATGTTTATTCAACTTAAGCTCAACCGGGCGGGATTAAACCGAATTAAGCGACGTTCCGGCAGGTGCCAATCTGGCTATCGGCGTCGTTCTGAAAGGAGACTATTATGCGTACACTTCTTACCACTCTCATGGCTTCCGCTATGTCCGTTGCCGCCTTCCAGGCTGCTCAGGCTGCCGACGTCGTCGACGAGGTTCCGCAGGCTCCGGCCGCTGAATATTCCGAGCCGGCTGCTCCGAACTGGGCAGGCGCCTATGCCGGTGGTACGGCGACCTGGCAGCGTGGCGAACTCGGCGCCCAGGGCGGCGAGAAGGCCAACGGCTTCGGCGGCGGCATCTACGGCGGCTACAACATGCAGAACGGCCAGCTCGTCTACGGTGGTGAAGCCGACCTGAACTACTCGGGCATCGACTCCAGCAACTCCATCCGCGAAGCCAAGCAGGGCGTCAACGGCTCGGTCCGCGCTCGCGTCGGTATCGACCTGAACCCGGTTCTGCTCTACGGCACGGCCGGTGTCGCAGCCACCAGCCAGAAACTCGAGGACGGCTCTTCCAGCGACAAGAACACGCTGATCGGCTGGACCGCCGGCGTCGGCGCGGAAACCTTCGTGACCAACAACATCACGGCTCGCGTCGAATACCGCTACACCGACTACAAGGGCAAGGACTTCAACCTCGACTCCGGCAACGTCCGCTCGGGCCTTGAAGACCACAGCGTCCGCGTCGGTCTCGGCGTGAAGTTCTGATCGGTCGAAAACGATCGAACGAAAAATGGCCGGGTGCGAACCCGGCCATTTTTGATTCGGGAACCCGCCGAAAAGGCTCAGTCCTTGAACTTCGCATAATCCGGGAAAACCGCTTCGAAGCGCGTCAGGAACTTCGCAAGCTTTGGGCGCCGGCGCTGCCACTGTCCGGCAAAGCGCAGCTCGATATAGCGCAGCATCGCGGCAAGCGCGAAATGGCCGGCATGCGGCTTCTTCCCGAGCCTCGGCATGTTGGCCTCCAGATGATCGAGCGTCCGCTCGACCTTCGCCCATTGCTTGTCGATCCAGGGCTGGTGGACTATCTCCGGCGGGCGGAAGCGCTTTTCGTAGACGATCGAGAGCAGGCTGTCGCAGACGCCGTCCGCCGCCGCCTCCAGCACCTCGACTTCGGTGCGTTTTGCCGCATTGCGCGGATAGAGCAGATGGCCTTTCTCCCGGTCGATATAGTGCATGATGGCGCGGCTGTCGAAGATAGCCCTGCCGTCGTCCGTCACCAGCGTCGGGATCTTGCCCAGCGGATTGGCCGCCAGAAGATCGGCCGGTTCGGCATTGGTGTCGGTCACCACATGCTCGGCGTCGAGGCCGGCATAGTGGGCTGCCATGCGCGCCTTGGTGGAGTAGGGGGATACGTTGGAGTAGAACAGCTTCATTCTTGGTCCTCGTGTGAAAAAAACTATCGGATAGGCGGCCGGGTGATGCTGTCTGCCCGGCAGGCGTCCCGGTCGACCTCGGGGCATTCCCGGAACGAAAGATCGCGCGTCAGGCAGATGCGGACCTCCTCCAGCCGCCCATCGCGGCAGGTGACGGCCAGGCCTTCTTGCGTCAGCCCCGGATTGGCGGCAATCAGCGACTTCTCGATGTCCTCGGGGCTCGTGCGCTGCGTGGTCTGCGCGTCTTCGAGTGCTTCGGGCAGGACGATTCTGTCGCGCGCGGCGCGGGTCACCGCGAAATAGTCCTTCTGCGAGAGGCCGGAGCAGGTTCCGTGCTTGCGCCATTGGTGGCCGATCAGTCCCATCGAGGGAATGATGTCCATGACGCTGCGCCCCAGCGCTTCGGGAACCCGGTCCGGCTGGCGCGACGGGCAGAAGTCGGGATAGCCGCGGTCATATTGCGGCCAGAGACCGTGCACGATGAAGCCGTGGCGGTTGCCGCGCCGGCATTGCTCGGTGCGGCCCGCCGCGTCGTTCTCTGCGCACCATGTCGGCGACCAGGAAAGGGAAAGCACGTAGAAATCGAAGCCTTTGCCTTCGGGCAGGGCGGCGACTGGCGGCTTGCTTTCGGCTTCGGATGTCTCCGCCGGCGCCTTGGCCGGCTCACGGGAGGACTGTTCGCCGCATCCCGCAAGCGTGGCCGCAACCAGTGCGGCGAGTGCGAGACGCGCTCCCGCTGAGGCAAGTCTTTCCGCCATGCTTCGTTTCACCTGTCGCCGTCCCGCTCAGCGCAGCGAGCTGCAGCGCGCGCCGTAGACATGCCACGGATCGAGACCGCCGATGCAGAATTCGATGTTGCGCCCGACGCCGGCAAAGCCCCAGGGCCGCTCGATCACATACCACATCGGCCGCTCGCGCCCGTCGGTCAGCGTCACCCTGGCATGGCAATATTGCCGTTCCACCGAGGAGATATACCGCGTGAACGGCTCGAAGCGGCTGGGCGCCATCTTGCGGATTTCGAAGATCGACACGTCCTGCCCGAGATATTGCGCGGCCCGGTATTCGAAGCGGGAGGTGATGAAGCCGAGCACGGCGGGATCGCCGCAGGCGCTGTCGCTTCCGGATGCCTGCGCAGGCCCGGCAAGCAAGGCCGCCAGAAGTGGCACGGCAACAGCTGCGGCAAGAACGCGTTTCATCGTCGACTCCCAAGCAATTCGAAAGCAATCCCGGCAAAAGGTGCGCAGCGGTTTTGCATCCGGAATTGCGAAAAACAAAGAGGCTGGACCGCCAGATTGCTGCCCGAAACCGGCTACGGTCAAGAGGGCTTCTTCTCGCCGGCGATCCAGAAGCTGCGGGCGGAGGCGAACCTGTCCTGCGCCAGCGTTTCCTTGAGGAAGGGCAGCAGCCGGTCGAGCTCCGCTTTCAGCGTAAAGGGCGGATTGACGATGACGAGGCCCGAGCCGGCAAGCCCGGTGGTGTCCCGGTCGCTCCTGACCGCAAGTTCCGCGCAGAGGATCTTCGGGATCTCCAGCGCCTTCAGCGCCCTGTGGAATTCGGTGACCAGCGCGCCCTTCTTCAGCGGATACCAGAGGCAGTAGGTCCCGCCCGGAAAGCGCCGCCAGGCCTTCGCGAGCCCGTCGGTCATCCGCTCGAACTCGCCCGCTTCCTCGAAGGGTGGATCGACGAGGACGATGCCGCGCTTTTCCTTCGGCGGCAGATGCGCGCCGAGCGCCAGCCATCCGTCGAGCTCGGTGATCCGGCTCTGGAAATCGCCTTCGAAGAGCCGGTGCAGCGTCTCGTAGTCGTCCGGATGCAGCTCCATGGCGGAGAGCCGGTCCTGCGGGCGGAAGAGCATGCGCGCGAGCTTCGGCGAACCGGGATAGAAGGTGAGCCCGCGAGTCTCGAGTTCCGGGTTCAGCGCTTTCACCGCGTCGAGATAGGGCGCCAGCAGCGAAGCGATCTCCGGCGGAAGCTTCGCCGAAAGCAGCCGGCCGATGCCGTCGCGCCATTCGCCTGTCTTCTGCGCCTCTTCGCCGGAAAGATCGTAGAGCCCGATCCCGGCATGGGTGTCGAGCACGCGGAAGGCCTTGTCCTTGCCCTGCATGTAGGTCACGAGCCGCGCAAGGACCGCGTGCTTCAGCACGTCGGCGAAGTTGCCCGCGTGATAGATGTGCCGGTAATTCATTCGCCTGCCGTTATGGAACCTATGAAATGTCGAGATGGCGGAAAGATTTGCCTTTTTGCCGCTGACCGCCTGCAATATAGAAAAGCGATGAACATCGCGACCCCCAATCTCGCAAAACCCGCCGTCGGCCATTCGGTCTGTCCGCATGACTGTCCCTCCGCCTGTGCGCTCGACATCGAGATCGGCGCGGACGGGCGCATCGGCAAGGTTCGCGGCAGCGCCGACAACAGCTACACCGCCGGCGTCATCTGCGCCAAGGTGGCGCGCTATGCCGAGCGGCTCTACCATCCGGCCCGCCTGATGAAGCCGCTGCGCCGCAAGGGCGCCAAGGGGGCGGGCGACTGGAGCGCGGTCTCCTGGGACGACGCGCTCGACGAGATCGCCGACGCCTTCGTCAAGGCGGAGCAGGCGCATGGCACGGAGGCGGTCTGGCCCTATTATTATGCCGGAACGATGGGCCAGGTGCAGCGCGATTCCATCGACCGCCTGCGTCACGCCAAGAAATATTCCGGCTTCTTCGATTCGATCTGCACCAACCCCGCCTGGACCGGCTTCGTCATGGGGGCAGGGCGGCTCGCAGGCGTGGACCCGCGCGAAATGGCGAAATCCGACTGCGTCGTCATCTGGGGCACCAATGCCGTCTCGACGCAGGTCAACGTCATGACCCATGCCGTCAAGGCCCGCAAGGAGCGCGGCGCGAAGATCGTCGTCATCGACGTCTACGACAACCCGACGATGAAGCAGGCCGACATCGCGCTGAAGCTGCGCCCCGGCACCGATGCGGCGCTCGCCTGCGCCGTCATGCACGTCGCCTTCCGCGACGGCCATGCCGACCGCGCCTATATGGAAAGATACGCCGACGACCCGGCCGGCCTGGAAGCCCATCTTGCCACGCGCGGTCCGGAATGGGCGGCGGCGATCACCGGCCTTTCCGTCGCGGAGATCGAGGATTTCGCCCGGCTGGTCGGCACAACGAAGAAGTCCTTCTTCCGTCTCGGCTATGGCTTCACCCGCAGCCGCAACGGTGCTGCCTCCATGCATGCCGCGCTTTCGGTCGCGACCGTGCTCGGGTCATGGCAGCATGAGGGCGGCGGCGCTTTCCACAGCAATTCCGGCATCTTCCGGTTGAGGAAAGGCGAGCTGATGGGCCTGACGATGGTCGATCCCGACATCCGCGAGCTCGACCAGTCGCAGATCGGCCGCGTGCTGACCGGCGATGCCGAAGCGCTGCGCCATCGCGGGCCGGTGACGGCGATGCTGATCCAGAACACCAACCCCGCCAATATCGCTCCCGAACAGCGGCTGGTGAAGCGGGGCTTCCTGCGCGACGACCTTTTCGTCGCCGTCCACGAGCAGTTCATGACCGATACGGCCAGGCTCGCCGATATCGTCATTCCCGCCACCATGTTCGTCGAGCATGACGATCTCTATCGCGGCGGCGGGCACCAGCACATCCTCGTCGGCCCGAAGCTCGTCGAGCCGCCGCCGACCGTCCGCACCAATCTCTTCGTCATCGAGGAGCTGGCCAAGCGTCTCGGCGTCGCCGATCGTCCGGGCTTCGGCCTGACCGAGCGCGAGCACATCACCCATATGCTTTCCGCCTACGATGTCGACTTCGACGGCATCGTGGAAGAGAAGTGGATCGACTGCCAGCCGGATTTCGAGACCTCGCATTTCCTCAAGGGCTTCGGCTTTCCCGATGGAAAGTTTCGCTTCCGCCCGGACTGGACGGGAACGCCGGCGCCCAACAGGCCGCCGAAGTCGATCGGCGCGCTCGGGCCGCACGGCACGCTGCCGGCCTTTCCGGATCAGGTGGACGTCATCGAGACGCCGGATGACCAGCACCCGTTCCGTCTTGCGACGTCGCCGGCCCGCACCTTCCTCAACTCCACCTTCTCCGAAACGAAGGGCTCGCGCGAGCGGGAGGGCAGGCCGGAGGTGATGATCCATCCGGCGGACGCTGCCGAAAGCGGCATCGCCGAGGGCGATATCGTCCGCCTCGGCAACCCGCGCGGCGAGATCCGGCTTCATGCGAAGGTGACGGATATGGCCAAGGAAGGCGTGCTGATCGCCGAGGGCCTCTGGCCGAACGACGCGCATCTCGACGGCGAGGGGATCAACGTGCTGACCGGAGCCGATCCGGTCGCGCCCTATGGCGGCGCAGCACTTCACGACAACCGCGTCTGGCTGCGCAGGGACGCGGCATGACCAAGCCGGACGCCCGTATGACGATCGTCGCCGAACGGACGCTCTCGGACGGATGGACCCGGCTTTCGAGCTACGAGCTCGATTATGCCGACCGCAACGGCGAACGCCATCGCCTGAGGCGCGAGGTCTATCATCGCACGGCGGCGGCCTGCATCCTTCTCTACGATCCCCTACGCGACATGGTCGTGCTGGTCCGGCAGTTCCGCCTGCCGGCCCATCTGGAGGGCTTTCCCGCCTGGATGATCGAGGCGCCGGCCGGCCTTCTCGACGGCGAGCATCCGGAGGAGGCGATCCGCCGCGAGGCGATAGAGGAGACCGGCTATCGCGTGCGCGACGTGAAATTCCTGTTCAAGGCCTTCATGTCGCCGGGCGCCATCACCGAACTCGTGCATTTCTTCTTCGCACCCATAGACCTTGCCGATCGCGTCGACGGCGGCGGCGGGCTTGCGGAAGAGCACGAGGATATCGAGGTGCTGGAAGTCCCGCTCGCCGACGCCCTGACGATGGTCGAAACCGGCGGCATCTTCGACGCCAAGACCATCATGCTCCTGCAATGGGCGGCGCTCAACCGGTCGGCGATTTCGCGATAACCGCTATTCCCATGATTTCCGGTTCTTCGGCAGGCGTCCGGTAGGGTCGATGACCTCCACCTTCCGGGGCGGTTGTCCACCCCATGTCCAAAGAACGAGATTGACGATGTCCGATCCCGCCCGGTGAGCGAAGGAGGGAGCGAGAATGCCGCAATATGTTCCGTGCAGTTCGGTGTGGATATTCCAGGAAACCGGTCGCTTCCCGTCGGCCAGCGCGCTCGCCCAGGCCGCTCCCATCGTCTCCAAAGTGATGTTCAGGTCCATTCTCGATCCTTCGTCCGTCAATCTGCGACGCCATCGCAGTCCACCTCGTAGGAACAGATCGTCAGCGGATGGATTTTGTGGCCGAATCCCTGGCTTGCTTCGACGATTGCCCCCTCGATCGAGGTCGAAAGGTAAAGTGCGGGCACGCCCTTCGGGTTGAAGCGGGCGCCGCGGATGGCGGCGCCGTCGCCGGACAACGGGCTCATGGCCCAGCGCGGATCATGGGCGCGATAACAGATGCCCTGGAACCTCAAGCGAAGCCGCCGAGAGCCAGATGGTCGAGATAGTCGCGCAACGCCGAAGCCTTGCCGCTTTTCACGATGCTTTCCGCGGTCCTGCCGCCGAAGGCCGGAAGCGGCTCCGCGCGGTACCAGGCAAGCGCTTGCCGTTCGCTGCCGGCCCAATCGCTCACCCGATGGATGATTTCCGCCATCTCGCCGATGCGCGCTGCGACGGCCGGCGCCCGGGGGCGCTCCTTCCGCTGAAGCGTATTGACGGAAAGCCCGGCGGTTTCGGCGAGCTCCCGCTTCGAGATGCCCAGGCGCTCCGATACCGCCTCGATTTCGATCGAAGGCAATTGCTGGAAAGTCCGTCGGGGTTTCGCGGGCATGTCGGTTTCCTCGTACGTAATCGCGTACACAACATATGACGAGAGGTGTCGCCTGTCGAGTTGGTTCGAAATCCCCGCAAAATCGGCCCCGTCCCACCGGGCAGGAACAACTGCACAACCCGCATGTTCGGGAGGCCTATGCAGAAGAGAGGACCTCCCGATGACGAAGATCAGGACACGCGACGGCACCGAACTCTATGCCAAGGACTGGGGCAGCGGCCCGCCGGTGGTTCTCCTGCATGGATGGCCGCTTTCGTCCGACAGCTGGGACGATTTCGCCATGGTCGCCGCCGATGCGGGCTTTCGTGCGATTTCCTATGACCGCCGCGGTTTCGGGCGTTCCGACCAGCCCTGGGAAGGATACGACTACGACACCTTGGCCGACGATCTTGCCGACGTCATGCAGGCGACGGGCGCGGAGGACGCAGCACTTTTCGGCTTCTCCATGGGCGGCGGCGAGGTTGCCCGCTATATGTCGCGCCACGGCGGCAGGAGCGTTTCGAAGGCGGCGCTGAGCGCCTCCGTCGTCCCTTGCATGCTTCAGGCGCCGGACAATCCCGACGGCGTGCCGCAATCGACTTTCGACGCGATGGAAAAGGGCATGAAAGAGGACCGCGCCTATTTCTTCGCGGGCTTCTTCAAGAGCTTCTACGGTGTCGGGGTCTTCACAGGCTCCGTCAGCGACGAAGTCGTGGAATGGTCGGTCGATCAGGCGATGATGGCGGGGCTGAAGCCGACGCTCGCCTGCGCAAACGCCTTCGCGACCACGGATTTTCGCCCGGACCTGCCGCATTTCAAGGTGCCGACGCTCGTCATCCACGGCACGAACGATCAGACCGTCCCGATCGACGCGGCCGGCCGCGCCGCTGCCGCCGGCATTGCGGACGCCGAGCTCATCGAATATGACGGCGCGCCGCACGGCCTGTTCGCCTCGAACAAGGAGCAGCTGACGGAGGACCTGATGGCGTTTTTGAGGAACTGACCCGGCTTCTTTTGCAAATTATCCGGAGACCAGCGACGCGTTTTCACGGATTGCGGCTGTGGTCAGCTCCTTGTCGTGAGTCGTAAGCGCACAATCCCTTTCGATCGCGGGGGCGAGATAGGCGGCATCATAGGCTGTCAAATCGTGACGTTCGGACAATTCCAAAACCGCACGATCGTCCGACGGTATCGTCACAAGGCTTAGCCGCCGAAGTCTGGTCATGCCTTAGCAACGGCCTCGAAGCCGATCCTTTTGCGCCGCCGCGCCATCATGAGCACATTGCGGACTTCGTGCCAAAGCAGGTCCGGTGCGAAAGCGTCGTGCGTTTGCAGGAGCCGTAGCGCAGAATCCGCAATCGACGCCTGTTCGTCTGGCAGGACCCAGCCGCAGACGATCGACGCATCGACGACAAAGCCGGGCATCAGCGTCTACCGGTTTTTTTCCATTCAGCAATTTCGTGTTTGGTCACATGCGGCATGGTCGCGCGAAAGGCGAGGATTTGCTTGATCGCCCGCCTGCGATCGCTGGCTTCGGCTATCCGGCTGATTTTCGCTGCGGGCTCGTTCTCACGCGCGAGAATGACCTCCTCGCCGGCCTCGACCTTTGCAAGCAGTTCAATAAGATCGGCATCACCAACGGTAATCGTCATCGCCGCGCTCCGTTGCTGCCAACGAGGATAACAGACCGCAAAAGCGGGTCAATGCGCATCGCTCACGCAGAAATCAGGCTGCTTTCTTCCGTGGAAGGAACGCCTTCGCCGACAACCCTTCCATCCTCCATCCGCGCCCGGCCTTCCGCCACCAGCCTGAGCGACATGGGATAGAGCCTGTGCTCGACCGTCAGGATCCGGGCGGCGAGCGTCTCCGCGGTGTCCCCGGCAAGAACCGGGACGGCGGCCTGGCCGACGATCGGGCCCTCGTCCATGCCGAGCGTCACGAAATGCACGGTGCAGCCGGCGATCTTCATGCCCGCGTCGATCGCCCGCTGATGCGTGTGAAGGCCGGGAAAGAGCGGTAGGAGGGAAGGGTGGATATTGAGGATGCGGCCCTCGTAGCGCTCGATGAAGGCGGCCGAAAGCAGCCGCATGTAGCCGGCAAGGCAGATGATGTCCGGCGAAAGCCCGTCGAGCGCCGCGAAGATCGCCGCTTCGTGCGCTTCCTTGCTCTCATAGTCCTTGCGCCGGAAGGAGAAGGTCGGAATGCCGAGCGCTTCGGCCTTCGCAAGCCCGCCGGCTTCCGGTCTGTCGGATATGACGCCGACGATCTCGGCGGGAAAATCCGGCTCGGCCGCCGCCTTCGCCAGCGCCAGCATGTTCGATCCGCCGCCGGAGATGAAGGCGACGAAGCGCTTGCGGCCCGTGGACGTCGTGCTCATAGGGCGAGCGTGCCCTTGTAGATGGTGCCGGCAGTCCCGTCCTCGCGCGCGACCATGCGGCCGAGCGTGAACACCGTTTCGCCTTCGCCGCGCAGCAAGTCGGCGACCTTCTCGGCATTCTCGGCCGAGACGACGGCGATCATGCCGACGCCGCAGTTGAAGGTGCGCAGCATCTCGCGGGCCTCGACGCCGCCGGTCGTGGCGAGCCAGGAGAAGACGGCCGGCGGGTTGACCGCGCCGAGGTCGATCTCGGCGGCAAGGTGCTTGGGCAGCACGCGCGGAATGTTTTCCGGAAAGCCGCCGCCGGTGATGTGGGCGAGCGCCTTGATCGCGCCCGTCCCGCGGATCGCCTTCAGGAGCGGCTTCACATAGATGCGCGTCGGCGTCATCAGCGCCTCGCCGAGGCTCTTGCCGGCGGCAAACGGGGCGGGCGCGCCCCAGGCAAGGCCGGAAAGCGCCACGATCTTGCGCACCAGCGAATAACCGTTGGAGTGGACGCCGGAGGAGGCGAGGCCGAGGATCAGGTCGCCTTCCGCGATGTCGCCGGAAGGCAGGAGCTGCCCGCGCTCGGCCGCCCCGACCGCGAAGCCCGCAAGATCGTAGTCGCCGTCGGAATACATGCCCGGCATTTCGGCGGTCTCGCCGCCGATCAGCGCGCATCCGGCCTCACGGCAGCCGGCCGCGATCCCGCCGACGATCGCCGCGCCCTGGTCGGGGTCGAGCTTGCCGGTCGCGAAATAGTCGAGGAAGAAGAGCGGCTCTGCGCCCTGCACCACGAGGTCGTTGACGCACATGGCGACGAGGTCGATGCCGACCGTGTCGTGCCTGTCGGCGTCGATGGCGATCTTGAGCTTGGTGCCGACGCCGTCATTGGCCGCCACCAGCACCGGATCGGTGAAACCCGCCGCCTTCAGGTCGAAGAGCCCGCCGAAGCCGCCGATCTCTCCGTCTGCGCCGGGCCGCCTGGTGGAGCGCACCGCCGGCTTGATCTTTTCGACCAGCAGGTTGCCGGCGTCGATGTCCACGCCCGCATCGCTGTAGGTCAGACCGTTCTTTCCTGACTGGCTCATTGCAGGTCTCCGCTGGTTTCCGGCATCCGCACGCGCCGGAAAAGCGTCCGGCCTCTCGCGCCCGATTGGCACGAAGGGGCCGCGAGTGCAAGCGCAATGCCCGACAAACGCGTCGTTTTTTCACCGTTTTGCCGGTCCAGGCTCATGCTTGGCGCGGGCGGCCTTGACCGTGCTGCGCGCCGCGTCCTATCTCCTCCTGTGAAAAGTGCGAGACAGGGACCCGGCGCGGCGCGGTCGCGGCGAAGGTTCCGGGCGGGAAGATGCGGATGAATAAGAGCCAGGTAAGCGGAGCAGGGCTGAAGCGGCAGGCGATCTTCTACCTGATCGCCTTCGCCCTCTTCGTGCTGTTCCTCCTGGTCTTCAGCTCCATCCTTCTGCCCTTCATCGCCGGCATGGCGCTCGCCTATTTTCTCGATCCGGTCGCCGACTGGCTGGAGAGGCGCGGGCTCAGCCGCACGATGGCGACGGTGGTGATCCTCATCGGCTTCGTCGTCCTCTTCGCGCTGTCGCTGATGATCATCATCCCGCTCCTGGTGAACCAGGCCTCCGATTTTTTCGAGAACCTGCCGGGCTATATCACCCAGCTCCAGACCCTCGTCACCAGCTTCAACCCGGATCTCCTCCCGGACTGGATCGAAAGCCAGCTCGGCACGATAAAGGAGAACTTCTCCGCCGTGCTTGCGGAGGGCGCCGGCTTCATGGGCACGATCTTCAAGCAGATCTGGAATTCCGGGCTGGCGCTGGTCGACATCGCATCGCTTTTCATCGTCACGCCCGTCGTCGCCTTCTATCTGCTGCTCGACTGGGACCGGATGATCTCCAAGGTCGATAGCTGGATCCCGCGCGACCATGTCGCCAGCGTCCGCCAGATCGCAAGGGAGATGGACGACGCGATCGCCGGCTTCGTGCGCGGGCAGGGCTCGATCTGCATCATCCTCGGCCTGTTCTATGGCATCTCGCTGTCCTTCGCCGGGCTCAATTTCGGGCTGCTGATCGGCCTTTTCGCCGGCATGATCAGCTTCATTCCCTATGTCGGTTCCATGGTCGGCCTGGTGCTTTCCGTCGGCGTCGCCCTCGTCCAGTTCTGGCCGGATTACTTCTCGATCGGCCTGATCGCCCTCATCTTCTTCGCCGGCCAGTTCGTCGAGGGCAATATCCTGCAGCCGAAGCTGATGGGCTCGCGTATCGGGCTCCACCCGGTTTGGCTGATGTTCGCTCTTTTCGCCTTCGGCGCGCTTTTCGGCTTCGTCGGCCTGCTCGTCGCGGTTCCCGCGGCCGCCGCCCTCGGCGTCATCGTCCGCTTCGCGCTCGGTCGTTATCTTGACAGCGACCTCTATCATGGCAAAAGCAGTCCGGCGGCGGTTGAAGGCGAAACGAAGAAGCCGCCGAAGAAGATTTCGGTTTCAGAGTAGATTGATGAGAGAACGCAGAGCCGTGGAACAGTTGCCGCTGGCCTTCAAGCACGACCCGGCGACGGGGCGCGAGGATCTTCTCATTTCCGATCCCCTGAGCGCTGCCGTCTCCATCGTTGATGCCTGGCCGGCCTGGCCGTCGCCGGTGGTCGTCCTTGCCGGCCCCGTCGGCTCGGGAAAGTCGCATCTGGCCGCGATCTGGCGGGAGCGCAGCGGCGCCGTGCCCATCCGCCCGCTTCCCGGCGAGGGCGCCGAAGCGGCCGCCGCCGCAGGCCCCGTCCTTTTCGAGGATGCCGACCGCGCGCCTTTCGACGACCGTACCCTTTTCCACGTCATCAACAATGTCCGCGAAAACGGCACCTTTCTTCTCATGACGACGCGGCTCTGGCCGATGTCCTGGCCGGTCGAGCTTGCCGACCTGCGCTCCAGGCTGAAGGCCGCGACCGTCGTCGAGATCGGCGAGCCGGACGACGAGCTGCTCTCGCAGGTGATCGTCAAGCTCTTTGCCGACCGCCAGCTTTTCGTCGAAGACAGGCTGGTGGCCTATATGGTCCAGCGCATGGAACGCTCCCTCGATGCCGCGCAGACGCTGGTCGACCGGCTCGACCGGCTGGCGCTCGCAAGGGGCAGCCGCATCACCCGCGCTCTCGCCCAGGAAGTGCTCGGCGCCATGGTCACGCCCGACGAAGAGGATTGACTGTCACAGTTCCGTCGTCAAATTAAGGTACCTGCGGGTAAGCGCGAATATGGGCGGAATTCAAAATGGATACAGTATCTTCGGACATGACGGCTGCGGAAGCTCCGGAGAGCGGCGGTCCGGTCGACGTCGTCGATCTGATGAACAGCCCGGAGCGCTTCATCAACCGTGAATTCTCCTGGCTGCAGTTCAATCGCCGGGTCCTCGAGGAAACGCTGAACACCGCCCATCCGCTTCTGGAGCGCGTCCGTTTCCTGTCGATCTCCGCGGCCAACCTGGACGAGTTCTTCATGGTCCGCGTCGCCGGCCTCGAAGGGCAGGTGCGCCAGGGCATCGTCATCAAGAGCCCCGACGGCAAGACCTCGGCCGAGCAACTTGACGACATCCTGAAAGAGATCGACAATCTCCAGATGGAGCAGCAGGCCTCGCTCGCTGTCCTGCAGCAATATCTCGCCAAGGAAGATATCCTCATCGTGCGCCCTTCGGCGCTGTCGGCGGATGACCGGGTCTGGCTCTCGCAGGAGTTCCAGCAGTCGATCTTTCCCGTTCTGACGCCGCTCTCCATCGACCCGGCGCATCCGTTCCCGTTCATTCCGAACCTCGGCTTCTCGATCGGCCTCCAGCTCGACAGCGTCCATGGCCGCGAGCCGATGACGGCGCTGCTTCGCCTGCCGGTGGCGCTCGACCGCTTCATCCGCCTGCCGGATGCCAATGGCGCCATCCGTTACATCACGCTGGAAGATGCGGTGGGCCTTTTCATCGACAAGCTGTTCCCGGGCTATGTGGTGAAGGGATCGGGCACCTTCCGCATCATTCGCGACAGCGATATCGAGGTGGAGGAAGAAGCCGAGGACCTCGTGCGCTTCTTCGAGACCGCGCTGAAGCGCCGTCGCCGCGGATCGGTCATCCGCATCGAGACGGATTCGGAAATGCCGGAATCGCTGCGCCGCTTCGTGGTGCAGGAACTCGGCGTGCCGGACAACCGCGTCGCCGTTCTTCCGGGGCTGCTTGCGCTCAACACGCTGTCGGAGATCACCAAGGCTCCGCGCGACGACCTGCGGTTCGAGCCCTATAACGCGCGATTTCCCGAACGCGTCCGCGAACACGCCGGAGACTGCTTCGCCGCCATCCGCGAAAAGGACATGGTGGTCCATCATCCTTACGAGAGCTTCGACGTGGTGGTCCAGTTTCTTCTCCAGGCTGCGCGCGATCCTGACGTGGTGGCGATAAAGCAGACGCTCTACCGCACCTCCAACGACAGCCCGATCGTTCGCGCGCTGGTCGATGCCGCGGAGGCCGGCAAGTCGGTGACGGCGCTGGTCGAGCTCAAGGCACGCTTCGACGAGGAGGCGAACATCCGCTGGGCGCGCGACCTGGAGCGCGCCGGCGTGCAGGTTGTGTTCGGCTTCATCGAGCTCAAGACCCATGCCAAGATGTCGCTGGTGGTCCGCCGCGAGGATGGCAGGCTCAGGAGTTATTGCCACCTCGGCACCGGCAACTACCACCCGATCACCGCGAAGATCTATACGGACCTGTCCTTCTTCACCTGCAATCCGATGATCGCCCACGACATGGCGAACATCTTCAACTTCATCACCGGTTACGGCGAGCCCGAGGCAGGGATGAAGATCGCCGTCTCGCCCCATACGATGCGCCCGCGAATCCTCAAGCATATCGAAGAGGAAATCGCCCACTCGAAGAAGGGCGCTCCGGCGGCGATCTGGATGAAGATGAACTCGCTGGTCGATCCGGAGATCATCGATGCGCTCTATCGCGCCAGCCAGGCCGGCGTGGAAATCGATCTCGTCGTGCGCGGCATATGCTGCCTGCGCCCGCAGGTGCCGGGCCTGTCGGAAAATATCCGGGTGAAATCGATCGTCGGCCGCTTCCTCGAGCATTCGCGCATCTTCTGCTTCGGCAACGGTTACGGGCTCCCCTCCGACAAGGCGCTCGTCTATATCGGCTCGGCCGACATGATGCCGCGCAATCTGGACCGCCGGGTCGAAACGCTCGTGCCGCTGACGAACAAGACCGTGCACGAGCAGGTTCTCTCGCAGATCATGCTCGGCAATCTCATCGACAACCAGCAGAGTTACGAGATCCTCCAGGACGGCACGTCCTGCCGCATGGAGATGCCGGAAGGCGCCGAGCCATTCAACGCGCAGGTCTATTTTATGACCAATCCGAGCCTTTCCGGCCGCGGTGGGGCCTTGAAGTCCAGCACCCCGAAGGCTATCGAGGGCTGGAAGAGTCGCCGGAAGAAGTAAAACTGGACATGCATGGTTGAATCAGAAGCCCAGGGGCGCCTGCCTGGAATAGCCCCGGTGTCTGTCGTGGATATCGGATCGAACTCGATTCGACTGGTCGTCTATGAAGGCCTCAGCCGCTCCCCGGCCGTTCTTTTCAACGAAAAGGTCATGTGCGGCCTCGGAAAGGGGCTCGCCAGGACCGGCGTGATGGACGAGGAGAGCGTCGCACGTGCGCTCGCCGCCCTTCATCGTTTCAAGGCCCTGTCGGCGCAGGCGCGCGCCTCCACCATGTATGTGCTCGCGACCGCGGCCGCGCGCGAAGCGGCCAACGGCCCCGACTTCATCCACAAGGCGGAGATGATCCTCGATCGCAAGGTCCGCGTGCTCTCCGGCGAGGAGGAGGCCTATTTCTCCGCCCTCGGCATCGTCAGCGGCTTTCATGATCCCGATGGCGTCGTCGGCGATCTCGGCGGCGGTTCGCTGGAGCTGGTGGACGTTTCGGGCGGGACGATCGGCAAGGGCATAACGCTGCCGCTCGGCGGCATCCGGCTTTCGGAAGCCTCCGGCGGCTCGCCGGAGCAGGCACGCCTCGTCGCCCGCAAGCTCCTGCGCCGGGCCGGAGTCCTGAAAGCCGCGCAGGGCCGGACCTTCTACGCGATCGGCGGCACCTGGCGCGCCATCGCCAAGCTGCATATGGAGATGCGGCATTATCCGCTGCACATGATGCAGGGCTACGAGATCGATTTCGCCGAGGCGATGGATTTCCTGACGGGCATCGTCGCCGCGAAGGATCCGAAGGACCCCGCCTATTCGGCCATATCCAAGAGCCGGCGCAACCTGCTTCCCTTCGGCGCCGTCGCCATGCAGGAGGCGATCGCGCTGATGAAGCCGTCGAAGATCTCCTTTTCCGGCCAGGGCGTGCGCGAAGGCTATCTTTATTCGCTTCTGTCAGAGAAGGAAAAGGCGCGCGATCCGCTTCTCGCCGCGGCCGCGGAGCTTGCGATCCTGCGCGCCCGGTCGCCGGAACACGCCCGCGAGCTTGCCGAATGGACCGGGCGCATGGTGCCGCTTTTCGACGTGGTGGAGACGGAGGAGGAGAGCCGATACCGACAGGCCGCCTGCCTGCTTGCCGATATCAGCTGGCGCGCGCATCCGGACTATCGCGGCCTGCAGGCGCTCAACATCATCGCGCACGGCACCTTTACCGGCATTTCCCATCCCGGCCGCGCCTATATCGCGCTTGCCAACTATCACCGCTTCGAAGGGCTCGGCGACGACGAGGCCTCCGGCCCGCTTGCCACCATCGCCACGCCGCGGCTGCGCGAGCTGGCCAAGCTTCTCGGCGGGCTCCTGCGCATCGTCTATCTCTTCTCCGCCTCCATGCCCGGCGTCGTCCCGAAACTCGCCTTCAGAACGTCGAGATCCCCCGACTGCGACCTTGAATTCGTCGTCCCGCCCGAACTCTGCGAATTCGCCGGCGAAAGGCTCGACGGCCGCCTCCAGCAGCTCGCCAAACTCACCGGCAAGAAACTCGCCTTCCGCTTCGAGGAATAGATATCGGGCTCAAGGCCGGAATAGGCTGCTAGGCCGTCCGGATTCTTGATGTGCAGGATCCTCTGTTTGACGCGATGATGCTGGTGATCTTGGATGTTCGACAAATCCGGAGGATGTCATGGCGGCCGATGGAAAGTTGGACAAGCAGAGGATCGAAGATGTCTTCGATGCGATCGGCGAGCTCGCGTCACAACAGGGAATCATATTGGACATGGCCCGTCTATGGTGGATCCTGTCTTGTTTTGGCATTCGACATACGCGCTGCCTCTGATGATGTGGATGCAGTCTATCTCAATCATCAGGATCGGGCGGCAAAGATCGTAGATGCGGTTACGCGGCGTAAGGGGCTTCCGGACGAATGGCTCAATCAGGCGGCCAAGCAGTTCGCCCCGCCGAGGGGGAATCCTGCGCCTCATCTCTTGCAGTTCCGGGATTACCCGAGGAATGGATCGGCGCTCGGACTGCGAATATTCACTCCGACGCCGGAATATCTTCTCGCGATGAAAATCCTGGCCAATCGGGCCGAAGACGACGGAAAGAACCTGACCGATGCGAGGGACGCGGTGGCGTTGATGAAGCTTACCGGGATCGACACCTATGAGAAGATTGTTGACCTTATGAGCCAGTGCTATCCTAATATTCCGGGAATCGTTCTTCCCACCATTTCGGCGCGCATGCGTGCGAAGATCAAGAGTCTGGTGGATGAATACAATGCCGCAAACCGAACGCACCCGACCTGGAACGCTGGCCGCGGCCGTCCGCTCCCACCTTGAAGCGGGCAGCGAGTTTCGGTATCACCTCGCCGGCTTTCTGGACGGTTTCTATCTTGATCCGTCCAGCCATGGAAGGCGAGAGCGGCTTGTCGATGAGCCTGCGCTGACCGGGAACGAACGCTTTGATGCCCTGATTGGCGCCATCGCGGAGCATCTATGCCGCAGGTGGCGGCTCGGCCTGGCCCCTGAATGGGTGGAAAATCCTATACGTTTCTTGAAAGCACCCTGGTTCCTGGGACCGGAAAGGATGAAGCCTTTTTATCTGGCTGAAAGCCCGAGCGCCTATAGACGCCGGTTCATCTTTACCGAACTGGAGCCGCTTCGCCGTGCTCGCATGCCGCGGGACTCCATGTGGTGGCAAGCCGAAGGCATCCGGACCGGTCTTACCCCGCTGCCGGGAGAGGTTGTTACGATCGAGGTCGCTTGCGAACTGGAGCACGAAACATCATTCGCCACAACGGTAGAGAGCAGTTCCAGAGAGAGTGCGTAGCGATTTTCTGTCCCGAGCTGCGTAAACCGGGAGATCCGGCAATGGCTATTGTGCAGATTTGAGGTGGAGCGGCTTTCGCCGCTCCGCCTGATCCGTCACTCAGCCTTCAGGAAATCGCCCACTTCCAGAAGCACGAACTCGTTGTCGTCGGCCTTGTCCAGCGCACGGCCGGCGGAGAAGGGCAGGTTGTTGTCGTTGCCGACGACGATATGCGTCTCGTCCACGCGGTCGACGTTCTCGATGGTGACGAAGGGCATGTCGTAGAAGCCGTCGCCGCCGCCCTGGCGCTTCCTGTTGTCGGGATCGGCGATCGTCAGAAGGTCGATATAGCCGATCTTGCGCACGGCCTTGCCGGCGTTCTCGTCGGAAAAGGCGATCTTGTAGATGCGCTTGACCCTGGAGGCCTGCGCGAAGCAGTCGGGCTTCGGGTCCTTCGGATCGGCGCAGGCCTTGTCGGCGGTGCCGGCGCCGTTGTCGCGCTCGATCACCAGTGCCGTCGTCTCGTCCAGCATGTTGAAGTCGCCGATCGCCTCGCCGCCCTCGGCGAGAGGGTAGAGCCAGGAGCGCCCGGTCCATGCCTTGGAAGCGACGTCGAGCTCGAGGATGCGCAGCGCCGGGCGGCCTTCCGCCTGCTCGACGGTTTCAGGGTCGGTCCAGAGCGGCCCTTCGAGCAGGCCGTAGAGCTTCGTCCCGTCCTTCGACATCGCGAGCCCCTCATAGCCACCGGAGCGTTTCAGGTTGAAGACGGGCATCTTCTTCGAAGGGTCGGCGGGCACGGCAAGCGTCGGATTGTCGGGCGAGAGAACCGTCTTGCCGTCGGCTTCGGTGGCGATGACGTCCGTCAGCCTGCCGTCGCGGTCGAATTTCAGGAGATAGGGGCCGAATTCCTCGCCGATCCAGAAACCGTCCTCGACCGGCTGGATCGATTCCACGTCGAAATCGCCGCCCGTCAGATAGCGCGTCGCGGACCCTTCCATCACGATCGGGAAGGGCGCCTTGCGGTCGGGGTCGGAGAGGAACACGGTCTTGAGCGCCTCGACCGTGCCGTTCTCCCAGTCGAAGCGGATATTGTGGATCATCAGCATCGCGTCGGTGGAGTTCAGCTTGTTGCCGAAGCCGTTGTCCGAAAGGCTCCAGAAGGTGCCGTCGGGCATGGTCTTGATGCCGGAAAAGCCCTGCATCGGCTGGCCGTCGAAGGGAAGCGAAAGGCCGGTCGGGCGAACGCCGTCCTTGCCGGGAACGCTGCCGAGTCCTTCGGCGCGCTTGCGGTCGGCGGTGGAGAACTTGCCGGAGGTCTTGAGATAGTCGGCGGCATCCTGCGGCGCCTTGATGATCGTGTCGGCGGGAAGGATCGCATGCGCCTTCAGCGTCGCCGGAAACGCCTTTTCTTCGGCGAGCGCCTGCGCGCTCATCAGAAGGGACAGGGCCACGGAGGCAAGGAGAGATCTCGTCATCGGGTTCACCCTCGGTTGGAAGTCGGGAGACTTCCGGCTAGAGCATGATCCCGAAAAGTTGCAGACTTTTCGGGATCATGCGGCAAAACAAAGAGATAAAGCGGAGTGCCGATTCATCTCGATCGCATCCCGCTCTAGCCGCCGCCGATGACAGGGGCTTGATGGTTCCATGACGGGCATGTGAAGCCGTGGCGCGGCGGCGCGGTTCCTGTGGATAACTGCCGTCAGGCGGCGGCGTCCGCCCGCCCGCGGCCGGCAAGCGCGGCCCAGCGGCCGGGCGTCATGCCGTGCACCTTCTTGAAGTGCCGGGAAAAATGCGCCTGGTCGGCAAAGCCCGCCGCATAGGCCGCATCCGCCAGGCCCGTCCCGAGCGCGATCATCGCGCGCGCCCGGTCGAGCCGCCGCATCACCAGATAGCGGTGCGGGCTGGTGCCGAGCACCGCGCGGAACTGGCGCGCCAGCGCGAAGCGGTCGAGGCCGGCGACCTCTTCCAGTTCCGCGGAGCTCACCTGCCGCGCAAGATTTTCCCTGAGATAGTCGCTCGCCCGCAGCACGGCGGCGCGCGCAGGTTTGGCGACGGCAGGCGATCCGGCGCCGGCATGGCGCATCAGCCCGTCGGCGAGCTGTCCCAGTATGTCGTCGAGCGCCAGCTCGCCGATCTCGCTGCCGAGATCGCCAATCGCTTCGCGCAGGCTTGCGGCCATCGCCGCGTCGTCCACCACCGGCGCGGATAAGAAGGGCAGGCCGCGGTTGCGCCCGGCCATCGCCGGCACCAGCCGTTCCGGAGGCACATACATCATCCGGTAGCGCAGGCCTTCCTCCGTTCCCGCGCCGCCGTCATGCAGCTCGTCGGGATGCAGCACGATGATGTTGCCCGGCATGCTGTAGCGGCTGGCGCCGCGGTAGCGGAAGGTCTGGATGCCCGACAGCGTGATCCCGATCGCGTAGGTATCGTGGCGGTGCGGCGTGAAGCCGTTGCCGTGGAAGGAGGCCTCGATGCGCTCGATGCCGCCGCAAGCGGGCGCGACGACGATCCGGTCCGCATCCGGCGCCTCGCAGGAACGTTCAAGATTCTCCGGCCGCGATCCGGCTATCGCGTTTGCCGTGGCCCGCGCGGCCGCGCCTTCATCGGAGTTTTGCTGCATGTTCGAAACCAAATTCGCCATCGTCCTGCGCGATGATCTTCAGACCTGGCAGAAGCTGAACGTCACCGCGTTCCTGTCCGGCGGTATCGTCGGTGAGAAACCGAAGCTCATCGGCGAACCCTATCGTGATGCGGCCGGCAATGTCTACAACGCGCTGAGCGTCCAGCCCGTCATCGTGCTGTCGGCGGATGCCGGGACGCTGCGCACCATCCACCGCCGGGCGCTGGAGCGCGAGGTCCGCACCTCCGCCTATATCGAGGAGATGTTCGCGACCGGCCACGATGCCGCAAACCGCGAGGTCTTCTCCCGCTTCGGCCCCGACGACGCGAGGATCGTCGGCATCGCGCTTCACGCCGACAGGAAGCTCGTCGACAAGATCACGAAAGGTGCGAGGCTCCACACCTGACCCTATAGCTCGAACGCCTCGATCCTGCGGCCGACGAAGCGAAGGCCCACCTTGCCGTTGATGAGGTTCAGCGCCGTATTGCCGAAGAGTTCGCGCCGCCAGCCGTGGAGCGCGGCGACGTCCGCCTTCTCGCCCTCGGCGGCGATGCGTTCGATGTCGTCGCTGTTGGCGATGATCTTGGCGGCGACGCCCTCCTTTTCGGAGACGAGCTTGAGGAGCACCTTGAGCAGTTCGGTGGCGGCAGCCGCCCCTTCCGGTACCTGCGGCTGGCGGGGCAGGCGCGGCAGATCGGCCTTCGGGATCGTCAGCGCCTCGTTGATCGCCTCCAGGAGGGCCGCACCCGACGACGAGCGCTCCCAGCCCTTGGGGATCGTCCTCAGCCGCCCGAGCGCTTCGCTGTTGGCGGGCTGCTGCTGGGCGATCTCGTAGACCGTGTCGTCCTTGAGGATGCGCGAGCGCGGCACGTTGCGTCCGCGCGCCTCGCGCTCGCGCCAGGCGGCGACCTTCTGCAGCACGGCGAATTCCAGCGGCTTCTTCACCCGCATCTTCAACCGCTTCCATGCGTCGTCCGGATGGATGTCGTAGGTCTCGCGCGATTCGAGGACGGACATCTCCTCCGTCAGCCAGAGCGAACGCCCCTCGGCCTCCAGCTTTTCCTTCAGCGAGAGATAGACGTCGCGCAGATGCGTGACGTCGGCCAGCGCATATTCGAGCTGCTTGTCGGTCAGCGGCCGCCGGCTCCAGTCGGTGAAGCGCGAGGATTTGTCGATCTGCACGCCCTTGGTCCGCTGCACGAGCTGGTCGTAGGAGACGCTGTCGCCGAAGCCGCAGACCATGGCGGCGACCTGCGTGTCGAAGATCGGATGCGGAATGAGCTCGCCGAGATGGAAGATGATCTCGATGTCCTGGCGCGCCGCATGGAAAACCTTGATGACCGAGGTGTCCGCCATCAGCGCGAAGAAGGGGGCAAGATCGATGCCGGGCGCCAGCGGGTCGACTATCACCGCGATATCCGGACCTGCCATCTGGATCAGGCACAGTTCCGGCCAGAAGGTCGTCTCGCGCAGGAATTCCGTATCGATCGTCAGATAGTCGGAGCGGGCGAGAACCTGGCAGGCATCGGCGAGCGCCGCGGTCGTCTGGATGATGTCCATAATTTACTCTGGCGGGATTTTTACTGACTTCGATCTGTCAGGTTTAAACGCTCCACGATTTCGCCACAATCGAAAACTTGCGAAAACGGCAAGGAACGAGCTTGGCTGATCGGCTTATACGACCCGTACATAGCTCGACATGCCGCTCTTCTGATGCTCGATGATATGGCAGTGGAGCATCCAGTCGCCCGGATTGTCGGCGACGAGCGCCACCTCCGCCGTCTCGTCGGGAAGCAGCAGCACCGTGTCGGTCACCTGCCGGATCACCGGCCGCTTGCTGGAATTGAGGATGCGGAAGCTCATCCCGTGCAAGTGGATCGGATGCGCATGCGGCGTGCGGTTGGAAAGACGGAAGATATAGCTCCGGCCGAGCTTCAGCTCCGCAAGCGGCGCCACCGGGTCCGGCGTGTCGCCCTGCCAGGCGACGCGGTTGATCGCCCAGAAGGTATAGCCGATCGAGCCGCAGAGGCTGGGGCTCGGCGCATGTTCCGCCGTCGCGGTGAAGTCCATCGGGATGACCTCCGCCGCGCCGAGATCCGCCTCCGCGACCGGGTTCGCCTGCAGCGCCTTCACCTCGCGCAGGTCGCGCTTGAGGCTGGCGCCTGTCGCCCTCAGCGTCGCGATCGTCCAGGGCTTGCTGCCGCGGTAATTGCCGAGCGCGGCGCTTGCTCCCTCCGCATCGGGCATCCGTACCACGAGATCCATGCGCTGGCCGGGGCCGAGGTCGTAGCGCTCCAGCGGGAAGGGGGCTTCCACGGGGTTTCCGTCGAGCGCGACCACCATGGCTTCGGCCCCCTCGAGCCCGAGCGTGTAGATGCGCGTCACGTCCGTCGCCGCGAGCCTCAGTCGCACCAGCCCGCCGGAGGGCGCGTCGTGGATGGGCGCCTCGCGCCAGTTCGCGGTGCGGACCGTACCGAAGGTCCCGCCCTTGCCGGCATCGCGCGGCCGGAACTGCGCGATGAACTGCCCATCGCCGCCGAGCCGCCAGTCGCGCATGTTGAGCACCACTTCGGCGTCGAAGACCGGATCGTCCGGGTTCTCGACCACGATGACCCCCGTCAGGCCGTGCCCCATCTGGGTCAGCGTGTTGCAATGCGGGTGGTACCAGAAGGTGCCTGCGTCCGGCGGCGTGAAGGCGTAGTCGAAGCTCTCGCCCGGATAGACATAGGGCTGCGTCATTTCCGGCACGCCGTCCATGGCGTTCGGCACGCGCAGGCCGTGCCAGTGAACGGTCGTCGGCTCGTCGAGGCGGTTGAGGAGGCGGGCGGCAAAGGGCTCGCCCTTGCGCATCCGGATCACCGGCGGCGCAAGGGCGGGCCCTTCGTCGCCGCTCCCGCCGAGCCGGTAGGACATGGCGCCCCTGGTCGTCCTGCCTTCGATGAGCATCGCCTCGCCGGCATAGGCCGTGAGATCGAGCGGCGGCGCGGCAAATGCGCTGCGGCCGAGCGAAATGCCGAGCCCGGCCGCATAGGAAGCGGCGGCAAGCGCGGAGCCCTTGATGAGGCTGCGGCGGCTGATCGGCGGCAAGGGCATGTCTCCGGGATGATCGTCGCGGCAAGCCTTAAACCTGAATTGAAAGCTCAGCAATCCCGCCCGCACCCGCCATCTTGCCGCAGCGCCTCAGCGCCGCCTGTCCTTCTCGCCGTTGGCGAGCTTGTTGAAGAAGGCGGAGGTCCTGAGCAGGCTGCGGAAGCGGTTGTGCCGCTCCTCCGCCGGCACGGCCGGACGCGCCGTCATCCGCATCGCGGTATAGATCATGAAGGCGACGAGGATAGCGGCGGTGTAGATGAAGAGCGCCTGCGCCCCGAAGATGTCGAGCATCACCGAGGCGAAGAGCGGCCCGATGATCGCTCCGATCGACCAGAAGAACAGCATGCCGGCGGAAACCAGCGCATGCTCGCCTTCGCCGGCATGGTCGTTGGCATGCGCCGAGCAGAGCGAATAGAGCGGCATGGCGAAGGCGCCGAAGACGAAGATGCCGACGAGGTTCAGCCATTCGTCGCTGCCGGCGAAGATGGCGAGGAAGAGGGCGGCGAGCGTCGAGCCGAGCGTCGCAAGCAGGATGACGAGCCGCCGGTCGAGCCGGTCGGAATAGATGCCGAGCGGATATTGCAGCACCACGCCGCCGATGATGCCGGCGCTCATGAAGCTCGCGATCGCCGTCACCGAAAGGCCGATCTCGTCGGCATAGATCGGTCCCAGATTGCGGAAGGACGCATTGGTGAGCCCCACGACGATGCAGCCGATGGTGGCGAGCGGCGAGATGTTCCAGAGCTTCTTCACGTCGAAGCGGATCGCCTCCGGCGCCACCGGCTTGGACCGGTCGGCAAGCGAGATCGGCACCAGCGAGAGTGTCAGGGCCATGGAGACGATGGCGAAGAGCTGGAACCCGCCGATGCCGACGCCGGGGATCATGTATTGCGCGGCGGTGACGGAGCCGAGGTCGACGAGGCGGTAGACCGAAAGCGTGCGCGCGCGGTTCGAATTGGTCACGCTCGCATTGAGCCAGCTTTCGACGGTCGCAAACAGGCTCGCAAAGCAGATACCCGAAACGAGCCGCATCAGGAACCAGAACCAGGGATCGATCACCAGCACCATGGCGATCGCCGAGGCCGACGCGATCGCCGCCATCGCGGAGAAGGTGCGGATGTGCCCGATCGCCCGCAGCACCCGCGTCACATAGATGCAGCCGATCGCAAAGCCGATGCTGTAACCCGCGCCGATGACGCCGATCAGCGAGGTCGAGAACCCTTCCTGCGCGGCTCTCAGCGAAATGAATGTCCCCTGCAGCCCATTGCCGCCGATCAGGATGCCCGCGGTCACGAGAAGGGGGATGAGAGGACGGATCTGGCTCATTGCGCCGCCGGGGGAGGGAATCGAGGATCGCTATGCGGTGCCCCGGTTTCTACAGCCTGCGCATCGCCTCCGACAGGGGGTACAGCAGCAATAATTGGAATCATGTATGAATGAAGAAGTGAATACACTCTTTGGTGGAAAATACTCCTAAACAATCTGTCTCATCTAAGTGGGCGCGCGATTGTAAGTGCTAAGGCTGCTTTTAGAATTTAAACAACTAGCATCTGCATCGAGCAATTTTTGAATGATCTTGCTGTATGAAAATAGGGGCCGTAGTGGGCGATGCGGTGGTGAAGTGCACCTGCTAATCGGCTAAATAAATCTCTTTTCTCTGCCGATAAGCGTTTTTTATATATGCACTTAAACCAGTAGCTGTTTTCCTCGTCCAATACACAGCCGGGATTTTTGATTAGCAATATTGCATCAATAAGCCCGGTCTCGTCCGAATCTGGATCGAACGCTCCCATTTTTCGCGCAAAATAGTATGTCTCGGGCGCTGTAGAGCTTTTGATGTTCGTATTGTCCGAGACAATAACCACTCGCAATGGATCGCCGGGGACGTGCTGAGCATGTGCTTCGAACTTCTTTCGCGCATCTCCCAATCGTTTCATGATCTGGCGCATCATAAAGTCCGTCATTCTTTTCGTTGCATCTTCCGGATCAGGAAGATTTTGAATCACGTGAGCGAGGTTTAGTTTTCCAAAACCGTAAAACGGCATGCCTTGTGATTCTGCAATCTTGGAAAGTTTATAATAGAATTGAGAATTATCTTCGGCGTTTCTAGATTTTCTTTCTATTAGGATTCCTCCATTCAATATGGAGTGATCTGGTGCTTTGTATTGTTGGCCCTTTGTAATATGATTATTCTCGTCTGGCTTAATGTGTCCAGGGAAAATATCCTCAAGTGCCATATTAACCACGTCATCAGTGGAGATTTTTGGCGTCATTGCTCATAAATCTTTCGAAAATAAAATTTGTTGTGCAAGTATCGATGAGCTTATGAGCATTTATCCGTGCTCCTGCAGAAAAATCAACGGCTACTCTCTATGATTTCTCCTTCCGCTCCTCCAGCCGGGAAATCCGGTGGAAGGCCAGGACGGCTGCGGTGCCGAGGAGCGCTATGGCGGCCAGCGACCAGCCGGTTCCGGCCAGGCGCATCGCGAGCGCGAAGGCGAACGGGGCGGTCGCCGAGACGATCAGGCGGGCCGACATGACCTTTCCCTGCAGGCGCCCGTATCCTGCGCTGCCGAAGAGCGACAGCGGAAGCGTGCCCGCGGTGATGCTGAAGAGGCCGTTGCCGAAGCCGAACAGGACGGCGAATATCATGGCGCCGGTGATCGAGGGAGCACTGGCGACGAGCACGACGGCCGAGGCCGCCATCAGCAGTCCGGAGATCGCCGCGAGCCTCAGGGGCGAAAGATCCCTTCCGAACAGCATGTTGGCAAGGCGGCTCGCGACCTGCGACGGTCCGAACAGCGTTCCGATGAGCGCCGCCGTCGCTCCGAGCCCGAGCCCCGAGAGCAGCGGCACCATGTGGACGAGGATTGCGGAGCCGACGAGGGACTGCAGCGAGAAGCCCGTGACCATCAGGACGAACCCGGTCCGGCGGGCCTTAGGCGCAAGCCACCCCTCCACCGCCGCCGGCACCCCCGCGCTTTCGCCGTTCCGGCGCGGCCTCTCCGCCAGCCGAAGCAGCCAGGCATGGATCGGCAGGCACAGGAGGAGGTTCAGCCCGGCAAAGACGAGGTAGACCTCCTGCCAGGAAAGCTGCGCATGCAAGGCGCTGGTGACCGGCCAGAAGATCGTCGAGGCGAAGCCGGCGATGAGGGTGAGATGGGTGATGCTTCTCTGCGCGGTGCCGGGGCTTATCTGGACGAGCAGGGCGAAGGCCGCGCCGTACTGCACGAGGTTCGCCGCCACCTCGATGATCACGAGGGACAGGATGAAGGTCGTCCTGTCGGGGGAAAGGGCGCATCCGGCGAGGGCCAGCGCCGCCGCCAGCGATCCCGCCGTCATGACGCGGCCGGCGCCGAACCGGTCGATCCAGCGCCCGAGCCACGGCGCCGTCAGCCCGCCGGCCAGGAGTGCTGCGGAAAGCGCCGCGAATATCAGCTCCACCGGCAATGCGAAGTCGCGCGCCATGTCGGGCGCGAGAATGCTGAAGCTGTAGTAGAGGGTGCCGTATCCGATGATCTGGGTCACCCCGAGGCCGGCCACGGCCCCGAGAGGCAGCCTGTCCCGGTTCATATGGATTTGAGCGCCACGCGCTTTTCGAGATCGGCCGCGTTTTCCTTGCGCTCGCTGTAGCGGTCGGTCAGGTAGGACGAGGCATCGCGCGTCAGCAGCGTGAACTTCACCAGCTCCTCGCAGACGTCCACGACGCGATCGTAGAAGGACGACGGCTTCATGCGCCCGTCGGCGTCGAATTCCTGGAAGGCCTTGGCAACCGACGACTGGTTGGGGATGGTGATCATCCGCATCCAGCGTCCGAGGAGGCGCATCTGGTTGACCGCATTGAAGGACTGCGAGCCGCCGGAAACCTCCATGACGGCGAGCGTCTTTCCCTGCGTCGGGCGCACCGAGCCGATCGACAGCGGTATCCAGTCGATCTGCGCCTTCATGATCCCGGTCATCGCGCCGTGGCGCTCGGGGCTGACCCAGACCTGTCCTTCCGACCACTCCGAAAGAGCGCGCAGCTCCTGAACCTTCGGATGGCTCGCCGGCGCCTCGTCCGGCAGCGGCAGGCCCGCCGGATCGAACATGCGGACCTCGCAGCCGAAATGCTCCAGCAGGCGCTGCGCCTCCTGCGCCAGCAGCCGGCTGTAGGAAACCTTGCGCAGCGAGCCGTAGAGGATGAGGATGCGCGGCTTGTGCGCCGACAGCGGCGGCCGGAGCCGGTCGCGGTCGGGCATGCGGAAATGCTCGGGGCTGGCGGCGGGAAATTCAGACAATGCGCCGCCCCTTCTCGTCGAGGACCCTCTCGCCGTCCTCCTTGGCGAAAGCCCCTTCGTGCGTGTCGGGCAGGATGTCGAGGACGATTTCGGAAGGGCGGCAGAGGCGCGTGCCCATCGGCGTGACCACGAAGGGCCGGTTGATCAGGATCGGCTGCTCCATCATCGCGTCGAGGAGCCGCTCGTCCGGCAATGCCGGATCGCCAAGGCCGAGTTCGCCATAGGGCGTTCCCTTCTCGCGCAGCGCCTGGCGCACCGTGAGCCCGGCCGCTAAGATCATCGCCTTAAGCGTCGGGCGGTCCGGCGGCGTCTTCAGATAGTCGATGACGGTCGGCTCGATCCCGGCATTGCGGATCATCGCCAGCGTGTTGCGGGACGTGCCGCAATCGGGATTGTGGTAGATGGTGACGTCCATCCTTATGGCCTTTCAGGGAAGGGAGGGCAGCATTGCAGGAGATCGGCGATCAAGGGCGCGCGCAGCTCGTCGTTGCCTCCGCAGCAGTCCTGGACCATGAACAGCGTCAGCTCCCGGAAGCAGTCGAGTTCCGCGCGGTAGATGATGGATCTGCTGCGGCGTTCGCTTTTGATCAGGCCTGCGCGCGAAAGCGCGGCCAGATGGGTCGACATGGTGTTCTGCGGCACGCCGAGATGGCGAGCCAGCTCCCCGGCCGGCACGCCGTCCGGCTCGTGCTTCACCAGGAGGCGGAAGGTCTCGAGTCTCGTCGGTTGCGCAAGCGCGGCGAAGGCGGCTATGGCTTCTTTTGTTTCCATTAATCCAGAATAATGGATATATTGGCGATGTCAAACCCGTTCGTGAAGCCATGGCGCGCCGGAAGGCGGATTGCGGCTATGCGTCCTCCGCCAGGTCCTTGCGCAGGAAGACGCGGGCATGTCCCTTGCAGGTAAACTCGACCCTGCCGAACTCCTCATAGCCGTGATGCAGGTAAAAGCCGGGGGCCTGGAAACTGCTCGTCTCCACGACCGCACGCCTGCAGCCCCGTCTCTTCGCTTCCGTCTCGACGGCTTCCAGAAGCCGCCCGCCGAGCGCCCTCCCGCGCAGACGCTCCGGCAGGAAAAACATGTCGAGAAACAATAGCCCGAGTTCCGTCCTGCCCCAAAGGCCGCCGACGCACCGTCCGGAGAGGTCGCAAATCTCGGCCCCGATCGGCGTCCGGTCGTCGATCCCGGTTTTTTCCACATTGTAACGGTAGAGGGCCGCCGCCGCCCGCGCTTTCGCGTCCCGGCCGTCGGCCTTCACCATCTTCAGCACATACTCGCCGCCTGCTCCGTCTCGCATCGCATCTCTCCCGAGGGAAAACCATGCGGAATATAGGGCAGGAGAGGCGAGGCGAATGCTATGGCTCAATGAAACCAAGGGGTTTACGGGAAGCCCGCTTTCGCGCCAGCGCGGGCGGCATGCTGGAGCCGGTGCGTGATGGAAGGGAGGGCGAGTTTCCGCAGACTTGTGCCCCGGCCCGCAGGCCGCTCCCTTTACCGCGCGTTGCAAACCGCGTCGTCGCCGGTGCCCGTGCATTCCATGCCGTCTATCCCCGCAGCGCTCGGCATCGTCGTGTCCGAATTGCCGCCGGATGTCCCAAAGCTCTGATTGGCGTAGGGTCCGGTTCCGCTTCTCCACGCATCTGCATCGGCTCTGGTCTGATCGCGTGTCTGCTGGACCTGTCGATCCCAATCGGCATCCCGCTGCGCCTGCTCTGTCTGGCGCTGGCGATCGGCCATCGCCTGACGATCCTTGTCGGCGGAGCGCGCGGCGGCGGCGGTATCCATGCAGTTCGCCATTGCATTGCTACCCGGAGCGAAACCTGCGGCTTCGCAATTGCGTCTGTCGTCCTGCAGATCCTGGGTACGCTGCTCCTCCGGCGTCTGGCACGCCGACAGGGCGAATGAGGTGCAGATCACGGCATATGTGGGCAGGCTTTTGCGCCAGATCGAAGTCGCTTTCGTTGTCACTCGCGGGCCCCTTCCTGAATGGTGATCACTTTGACATCGAAATTCTTGCAGGCATTGTCATGGCAGATGCCGTTCAGCCAGACCTGTCCGCTCCCGAACATCACCCCCTGATAGTTTACCATCAGGTCTTCGTATTTCTGGGCGGTCACGGCCTTTGTTATGCCCGCGGTCATGATGCCGTCGTAGTGTTCGACGAAGGCCTTCGCGGATTTGATGCTGGTTTCCTTGCCGTTGACTTTCACGTTGATCGGATAGCTGACGAGGGCCGCAACGCCTGCCTTGTCATGCGCGGCCACGGCTTTCTGCAAGGCCTCGATTGCCGCTTCATATTTGGTGTGGTCTCCCAGGCTCTCGTCGATCGCCTGGTTTACCGGCTTCTCCTGCCCGAACACCGGCGCGCCGGAGAACGCGACCAGCACCGCGCTGAAACATAGTTGTCGAATTCTTTGATGTTTCACGTCCGCCTCTCCACGCTTCGATATGTTTTTGCTTGGGTTATTTGCATCTTCTATGATGTTCTTATAATTCATGTATGATTAGCTTCATAGTTCCTGGACTGTTATGACAACGGCATTTGCGAAGAGCCTTGATCCATGGTGAATTCATTGCGTCTTCTCGTCTTGGCTGCCCTCATCTGCGGGCTTTCGCCAATCGTCGGCAAGGCCGCCGAAAACAGATGCGGCTGGTACCAGATGCCGACGCCGGGCAATCTCTGGCTTACGGACAAGGATGCGACCTGGAGCATCACCTCGCAGGCGCAGGCGCTCGGTCCGGATGCGATCGGCGCGGAAAAGACGCCCGAGTTCGACAGCAGTCAATTCGTCGAAACCAACGTCCCCGGTGCCGGCTACGGCTACGGCTGCGCCTGTATGGTCGTGGATACGAATGCGAAGGACGAGCGGATCACCAGGGTCTATTCGGGAAAGATCCGCCCTCTCTCCGCCTGCCGAAACGACAAATCCCTGCCGAAACCGTGAGAGGCTGGCGGGCGAGCCCGCAGGCTGCCCCCTCCGGCAGCCTTCGATTCCGTCTCCTCTCCCTTGCCGCCAGGGCTGTCGCATATGGCCGGCCTGCCGGATGTCTCCCTCTTCT
>JARYGU010000089.1:0-698 GCA_033795365.1 Shinella sp. | reverse complement strand
CATCGTAGGTCCAACTGGTCTTCGGGGCTTCCGCGACGCGGTTGCCGTCGTGAATGACCATCACGCGATCGGCCAGTGCCAGCGTCTCGCGCAATGACGACGACACAAGCAACACCGCCGCGCCATCCTGTGCAAGCTGCAGGATGATGTCGTAGATCTCCTTGATCGCTCCGACATCCACGCCGTTCGTCGGCTCGACGATGATGTAGAGCGATGCGCCCGCGCTCATCCATTTACCGATAACCAGTTTCTGCTGGTTGCCGCCGGAAAAGAAGCGAACCTGGCTTGCGGCATTGCGCGGGCGCACGGCGAGCTGGTCCATCACGTCGTCGGCATATTTCTTCATCGCGCCGGGGCGGACGGTCAAAAACCGCTCCAGCGTGTTCAGCACCGGAAGGCAGATGTTCTCGGCGACCGAAAGCGCCGGAAAGAGCGCCTGCTTGCGGCGATCCTCGGGAATGAGGGCAACGCCCGAACGGCGCGCGGCAATCGGTGTGCTGACGTCAATGACGTTGCCGTGCAGGCTGGCCGTGCCCGTGTGGCGGACGACACCGCCCAGTGCGCGCGCAACATCCTCCATGCCGCCGCCGACCGGCCCCGTGATGCCCAAGACCTCACCCGCGCGCACGGTGAAGGAGAGAGGCGACAGGTTTGCCGTCACGAGTTCCCTTGCTTCCAGAAGAATCTCCGGGCGCACC
>JARYGU010000088.1:0-704 GCA_033795365.1 Shinella sp. | reverse complement strand
CGTCCTGACGGACAACGGCATCCATTTTTGCGATCTGCCCGTCGCCACAATGGACCCACGGCACGGCTGCGCATGCATATGTTCGACCGCACATGCCGAACACATGGCATCGAACACCGACTGACCATACCCATCACCCTTGGACTAACGGTCAGGTCGAGAGAATAAACCGGACAATCAAGGAAGCCCCCGTCAAACACTATCATCGCGACAGCCACGACCAACTCACCCAGCATCTCACCGACTTTCTCGCCGCCTACAATTTCGGCCGCCGCTTGAAGACCCTCGAAGGCCTCACGCCATACGAATTCATCTGCAAACAATGGACTTCAGACTCGAAAAAATTCAACCTCGATCCAATCCGTCAATTCCCGGGACTAAACACCTAGCGAGCAATCATTGATTGTTCAGCTTAACGCTTGCCGATCGCGACATCCCATTTCCAGACGGCATCAAACTCGAAAAGTGATGCAGTGCAATCAGCCATCCGCCTTCCGTTTCCACCACGACGAAGGAGGTGCGGACCCTGTTGTGCACGATCGTGCCGTCGAGATGGTGATTGACGATGTTGCCGAAGCCCTGCGCGATAAACAGGCCTTCGCCCAGAAAACGGACATTCTGATCGACCAGGGAAAGCGTTACGCCCTGAAGAACGCCCTCATAGCTGCGGAAATACTCTTCGACCTCCGAGCGGCCGACATAGA
>JARYGU010000087.1:0-720 GCA_033795365.1 Shinella sp. | reverse complement strand
GCCGACAACTGCCAGATCGTAGCCGTCGAAAATGATGATAAGCGCGCACCAGAACAAAACTAGTCCGTGGAAGCGGTTGAAGCGGGAATCGTCCGCGAGTTGGCGAACGTCTATTTGACGCATGATGTTTGTCTCCTTCATTTTTTTTTAAGTAACTTCCCGGACTGGTCAAACTTTGGACATTGGCGTGTTCGGGTCAGCCAGGCATGCCCGGTCCACGGGCTTGCGTTGCTCAATCAGCCTGCGCGCGAAGCGCAGGTCGCGTGCCGCGTTCACGCCGATTGCTGCCTGGATGATGTTCCCGTCCAGATAAAACAACGCGAAGCTGCCGGCATCCGGATCGGCGCGCCGTACCACCTGGTGAGCAGGCAAGGGCATGCCGTAGATCTGCAGGTTCATGTCGTACTGATCGGACCAGAACCACGGCAAGGGCTGATAGTCCACCGCCAAGCCCAGGGCGGAGCGTGCGGCGGCCATACCCTGCTCTTGCGCGTTTTGCCAAGACTCCAGCCGAAGCCGGCGTCCAGCCCAGGTATTGGGCGTTACCGCGACGTCACCGGCGGCGAGAATATCTGGATCTGACGTTTGGCAGCGCGAATCGACAAGCACACCTGCCTCGCAGGCCAGGCCCGCCTGTTGAGCCAGCTCGTCGTTCGGCACCAAACCGATACCCAATACAATTGCATCGCAGGCCAGTTCGCTCCCGTCGGAGAGTCGAAC
>JARYGU010000086.1:0-722 GCA_033795365.1 Shinella sp. | reverse complement strand
AGATCGTCGACGCGAAGCCGCCGATCAGGGTCAAATAGGTGATGCTGCGGGATGCAGATCGCGGATCGCTCTCGACCAGTGCCGCGAACGCAGCTTGGTACTGCACCATTCCGGACGATATCTCGAGCAGGATGATGGCGACGGCAAAGATGGCGATGGATGGCGACCATGCGCAGAGCGCCAATGTCAGAGCGGCAAGCACGGAGCCGATCGTCATGACGGTTGCGGCGCCGATCCTGTCCATCTGCCGACCGACATAGGTGGCGGAAAGGCCGCCTATGAACAGGGACGCGGAAAACACTCCGAACACCTCAGCCAGCGTAAGACCGAGATCCGCGGCCATGCCCGGCGCGAGGATGCTGAAGCTGTAGTAGAGAGTTCCGTAACCGATGATCTGTGTGAGGCCGAGAGCGGAGACGATCCCCGCAGGTACGCGGTTCTTATGCAACGACGGAGCCCTCGGGGGATGTTGTGTCAGTAGAACAGCACGCTCCGGACCGCTCGACATTCTCTCGAATGGCCGGATGTCCGGAGCAGCAATCGTCCATCAGGAAATTGACTAGGTCTGCCAGGGCTTCGTAGCTCGCACTGTAGATGATCGACCGCGACTCCCGCCTCTGCATAATCAGGCCTGACCGTTCCAGTTCCTTGAGGTGGAACGAGACATTCGTGGGCGAAACACCCATGCGTTCCGCAATGACGCCGGCGGCAAGGCCATCGTG
>JARYGU010000085.1:0-728 GCA_033795365.1 Shinella sp. | reverse complement strand
TCATCCTTGCCCTGGCACTCTATATGGTCTTTGCCCAGATCGGCATTCTGGGAACGCGCGTGGGTCTGGTTCTCGCGCACACGGTTCTTTCCGTGCCTTACGTTGTACTGATCATGTCCGTGGCCATCCGGACATTTGATGTCCGGATCGAGCAGGTCGCAATGTCGCTGGGATCTTCGTGGAGCCGGATGTTCGTCTCGATCCTCCTGCCCAATCTGGTTCCCAGTCTGGCGGCAGCCTGGCTTTTTGCCTTCGTGATCAGCTTTGATGAGGTGATTCTGACGATCTTCATTGCCGGCGCGAACGAGACCATTCCCAAGCGCATGTTCAACGAACTGACGCTTCAGGTTAACCCGACGATCACTGCCATTGCCACGCTGCTGATCGCGACCAGCGTCGTCACTATATCGGCCCTGGGATTGATCATGAAAAAGACGGGGTGGTCGCCTGGATCGGCGCTCTAGCCATGACGAAGGACTGCAGCCCATGACCACACTCCGAACGACCCGCAACATCTCCATCACGTCGGCCTTGGAGGATGCGCGCGCGCGTTATGTCGAGTGGAACCCCAAGAGCCACATACTCCACAAGAGCGCGACGGACGTCATGCCCGGCGGCAACACCCGCAGCGTGCTCTTCCACGCGCCGTTTCCGCTCACGATCAGGCGTGGTCAAGGCTGCCGCATCGAGGACGTCGACGGCCACGACTACATCAACTTCCTTGGCGA
>JARYGU010000084.1:0-742 GCA_033795365.1 Shinella sp. | reverse complement strand
TGGAGCGGCTCATCGACGACGGGCGCTGGCGCCAGATCGACGTGAGCATCCTCGACGCGAAGGCGGCCCGTAAGCGCCAAGCCGTCCCGGCATGACGCCCCTCGGCTGACACGAGGCACCCGCCACGGCGTTCCAGCCATTCCGGCCGCGTGCCCTACAGGCCCTTCATCCCATCGGGTGGAGGGCCTTTCTCTTTTTTCACACAGGAGATTTCATCCATGTCACTGCGATTCAAAGGCGCCGACCTGCGCCCCGTGCTGACCGAAGCCATCGCCAATCAGTGCCGCATCGTCCTGGTCAAGGACCAGGGCGTGTACTTCCTCGCCGAGCGTGGGGAGCGTCGCCCGGATGGACGCCAGCAACTGCTCGCCTACGCGGTCGGCTGCAACCCGGACACCGACCCGTTCGATGACTGGTGGCACCTCGCCGGCCGCGAGCTGGGCGGCGACGATTTTGCGGAGTATTTCGACCCGAAGGACGGCCTGTTCACGCGCCTCATGCACTCGGCGGACGATCTCGTGCTGTCCGCCACCGCCACGCACCTGTCCTTGGCCGTGGTGCCTCCCGCCTGAAGCGGCAACCGCCGCGCAGCCCTCGCAGCCCCCGCACCGGGGGCTTTCTTTTGTTCGCACCGCGGCCATCGCCGCGCATGCGCGTTCGTCTCCAGCCGCCAAGGCACGCCCCGCCGGCCACAGCGCCGGCATGCCACCGGAGACGACCGCATGAACACATCATCGACCTC
>JARYGU010000083.1:0-772 GCA_033795365.1 Shinella sp. | reverse complement strand
ATCGACACGACGCGTGCCCGTACGCCCTCCGCTGCCAGCTTCTCATAGGCGCCGACCACAAGGCTCAGCTCGCTCCCGGTGCCGATCAGGATGAGCTCCGGATCATCGGCGCCGGCAAGGATGTACGCGCCCCTCGCGACCCCGGCGGCGGCGGCATAGCGGCTCCGGTCGAGGGTCGGCAGCGCTTGGCGCGAGAGGATCAGCGCGCTCGGCCGACGGGTCTGGCGGACGGCAAGTTTCCACGCCTCGGCCGCCTCGTTCGCATCTCCCGGGCGGATGGTGTCGAGCCCGGGCATCGCGCGCAGTGTCGCCAGATGCTCGATCGGCTGGTGGGTCGGGCCGTCCTCGCCGACCCCGATCGAATCGTGCGTAAAGACAAAGGTGACGGGCAGCTCCATGATCGCCGCAAGCCGGACCGGCGCTCGCATATAGTCGGCGAAGACGAGGAAGGTGGCGGCAAAGGGCTTGATGTAGGACAGCGCCATTCCGTTGGCGATCGCGCCCATCGCATGCTCGCGCACGCCGAAGTGCATCGTGCGCCCGCCAGGATTGTCCGCCTGGAACGAGCCGAATTTCTTTAGGTCGGTCTTGGTGGATGGCGACAGGTCGGCCGATCCGCCCACCAGCCAGGGCACGTTGCCGGCGAGCGCATTCAGCACTTTGCCGGCGGAATCGCGCGAGGCGACGCCCTTGGGATCCGGGTCGAAGCTCGGCAGGCCCGTCTCCCAGCCCGACGGCAGCGCGCCCTTGCGCATCGCGTCCAGCTCGGCCG
>JARYGU010000082.1:0-778 GCA_033795365.1 Shinella sp. | reverse complement strand
ACGTCGGCCGCCACGCCGTGCTGGCGTCGCGCCTGCCCGAGACGGTGCCTGCGGTCACCATCGACCGTCAGTGCGGATCGTCGCAGCAGGCGCTCCAGTTCGCGGCACAGGCGGTCATGTCGGGCACGCAGGACGTGGTGCTCGCCGCCGGCGTCGAGAGCATGACCCGGGTCCCCATGTTTTCGGCAACGAAGCTCGCCGCCGACGCCGGCATGGGCACGCCCTTCGCGGATCGTATCCGTGAGCGGTTCGGCGTCGCCGAGTTCAGCCAGTTCACCGGCGCGCAGCTGATGGCCGACAAATATGGATTCGACCGCGATGCGCTCGATCGCTTCGCGCTCGAAAGCCACCGGCGCGCGGTCGCCGCGATCGACGCAGGCGCGTTCGAGGATGAGATCGTGCCGATCAGGATCACCGGCCCCGATGGCGAGGAAGTGCTGCATATCCACGATGAAGGCGTGCGCCGCGACGCGTCGCTCGAAGCGATCGGTTCGGTCAGGACGCTGCAGGAGGGCGGCGTCGTCACCGCCGCCAATTCCAGCCAGATCTGCGACGGGTCCGCCGCCGTGCTCGTCGTCAGCGAGGCCGCGCTCAAGACCCACGGCCTGACGCCGCTTGCCCGCATCGTCAATCTGACCGTCACCGCCGGCGATCCGATCATCATGCTGGATGAGCCGATCCGCGCGACACGGCGCGCGCTCGAACGCGCAGGGCTGTCGATCGACGACATCGATCTCTACGAGGTCAATGAGGCGTTCGCCTCGGTCAACCTCGCCTG
>JARYGU010000081.1:0-779 GCA_033795365.1 Shinella sp. | reverse complement strand
CGGCGAGATTGTCGAGGATGACGACATCACCCGGCGACAGCGTCGGGGCGAGTTGGGTCTCGACATAGGTCTCGAAGATGCGCCGGTTCATCGGCCGGTCGACGACGAAGGGAGCGGTCAGCCCATAACACCGGAGCCCTGCGATGAAGGTCTGTGTCTTCCAGTGTCCGAACGGAGCCTTGGAGCGCAGACGCTGACCCTTGAGACAGCGGCCACGCAGACGGGTCATCTTTGTCGTTGTGCCGGTTTCATCGAGGAAGACGAGCCTGTGTGGCTCGCGCCGCATCCTCGGCTGGCGCTTCGCCACCCATTCGTCGCGCGCCTTTGCGATGTCTGGCCGATCCTGTTCGCTGGCCAGCAGCGTTTTTTTTGAAGCGATAACCGTTCCGGATCAGCCAGCGCGAGATCGAGGAGGGCGCGACTACCGTGCCGCGCTCGGCCAGTTCGGCGGCAAGCTCGGGCATGGTGATGTCGTCCTTCTCGCGCACCCGGCGCATCAGGAAATCGCGATGCGGATCAAGCTTGGAGTAGCGCCAGCCGCCGCCCGGCTTCGGCGCAAGGCTGCCGGTTGCCCGCCAGGCAGTCATCAGCTTCACCACGAAGGAAACCGAAACGCCGAAATGCGCTGCCGCCGCATGTCGCGACCGACCACCATCAACGAACCGGGCTATCCGTTCACGCAGATCAAGGGAATATGCCTTCGTCATCGCAAATCACCTCCAACCGAAGTGAATCACGAAACCGCATAAACAGGAATCCCGCGCGATTCGATCAGAACG
>JARYGU010000080.1:0-788 GCA_033795365.1 Shinella sp. | reverse complement strand
TATGTTGATGACGGCCGGCAAATTGCGCTCCCGGCAAATCTCGACGATCAGCCGCATGATCTGCCGTGAGGTCTTGGGGTCAAGCGAAGCTGTCGGCTCATCGACAAGAAGCAGCTCGGGGTCTTGCTCCAACGCTCGTGCAATCCCGACGCGCTGACGCTGACCGCCTGAAAGAGCATCGGCGCGCTTGTCGGCGTGAGCCGTCAAACCAACGCGATCCAGAAGCGCAAATGCGTTCTGTACGTAGTCGGCGGGGTAGCGACGTAAAAAGCTGCGCCAGAAGGGCACATAGCCGAGCCGACCGGAGAGCACGTTTTCCATCACGGTCAGCCGCTCAACCAGAGCATATTCCTGGAAGATCATGCCAATACGACGGCGAGCGACCCTGAGATCAGACCGCGACAACGCGGTAACATCGCGTTCGCCAAGAAAGATTTTGCCGGCCGTTGGTTCGATAAGACGGTTCACGCAGCGGATGAGGCTTGACTTACCGGCGCCTGAGGGACCGATCAGCCCCACGACCTGGCCGGCAGGAATCTGCAAGTTAATCCCGTTCAGCGCCTTGTCACCTGTTTTGTAGGTTTTCGTGAGCCCCGTAATCCTGAGCATGATCGTTCCCCGCCTTCACACATGAGTAAGCGCCGGGTCGCGAATACGACCCGGCGCCTATTGGTCAAACGTGCTTATTTGCACTCGTAGGTGACGCCGTTGGCTTCATCGATCTGACGAACGACAGACCAGTTTTCCTTGAAGGAGATCGGAATGAAGCTTTCCTGCGGCGGCTCCGA
>JARYGU010000007.1:0-241271 GCA_033795365.1 Shinella sp. | reverse complement strand
TTCCAGAGGCGACGCTCTCGCGCGGTTCTCCGGAATGAACGGATGTCATCAACCCGGTGGACGCCATACGGGCGCTTTGCCATGCCCGGAGAAAGGATCGACGCCCGCCCCTTCCCTCGCCCGCAAATTTTTCGCAATGTGATTCACACGGGGAGGAAGAAATGGGGATCATGCATGTATGAATATGCCATCGTCTGGGAATGGCTTTCCTTCGCGGCGCGCTGGCTGCACGTCATCACCGCCATCGCCTGGATCGGCTCCTCCTTCTATTTCATCGCGCTCGACCTCGGCCTGGTCAGGCGCGACCACCTGCCCGCCGGCGCCTATGGCGAGGAGTGGCAGGTGCATGGCGGCGGCTTCTACCATATCCAGAAATACCTGGTGGCGCCGGCGGCGATGCCGGAGCACCTGACCTGGTTCAAATGGGAAAGCTACGCCACCTGGCTTTCCGGCTTCGCCATGCTCTGCATCGTCTATTACGGCGGCGCGGAGCTCTTCCTGGTCGACCGGCAGGTGCTCGACATTTCCGCGACCACCGCGATCCTCATCTCGCTCGCCTCGCTGGCGCTCGGCTGGATCCTCTACGACCTCCTCTGCAAGTCGCCGGTCGGCAAAAGCACCTGGGGCCTGATGGCGCTGCTCTATGTCGTGCTGGTGGCAATGGCCTGGGGCTATACCCAGGTCTTCACCGGGCGCGCCGCCTTCCTGCATCTCGGCGCCTTCACCGCGACGATCATGTCGGCCAACGTCTTCTTCATCATCATCCCCAACCAGAAGATCGTCGTCGCCGACCTGATCGCCGGGCGCACACCCGATCCGAAGCTCGGCGCGCAGGCCAAGCAGCGCTCGCTGCACAACAACTACCTGACGCTGCCCGTCATCTTCTTCATGCTGTCGAACCATTATCCGCTCGCCTTCGCGACGGCGTTCAACTGGATCATCGCGGCGCTCGTCTTCCTGATGGGCGTCACGATCCGCCACTGGTTCAACACGACACATGCCCGCAAGGGCCGTCCGACCTGGACATGGCTCGCGACCGCCATCCTCTTCATCCTCGTCATGTGGCTTTCGACCGCGCCGAAGGTGCTGACCGGCGAGGCCGACAGCGCCGCAGCGCCCGCCGTTTTCCGCAGATTTGCCGAGAGTGCGCATTTTCCGGCAGTCCGGGACGTCGTCTCCAGCCGCTGCTCCATGTGCCACGCCGCCGAGCCGGTATGGGAGGGCCTGCATGCCGCGCCGAAGGATATCGTCTTCGAAAGCGACGCGGCGATTGCGGCGCATGCCCGCGAAATCTATATCCAGGCGGGCCGCAGCCATGCCATGCCGCCCGGCAACCTCACCGGCATGACCGCCGGGGAGCGCAGGCTGCTGACGGCCTGGTACGAAAACGCAGCGTCGGGAGAAGCCACGCAATGACGCAGATTCTCGTCCGTGGACGCCTCTTGAGCTTCCTCAGCCGGCCGGAAAGCCTCGACGACCGTTCGAGCTACCGATACGAGGAAGATGGCGCACTCGTCGTCGAAGGCGGCCGCATCGCCGCGAGCGGCCCTTATAGCGAAGTGTCCGTCATGGCCCCCGCCGGCACGCAGGAGATCGACCACCGCCCCCACCTCGTCGTGCCGGGCTTCATCGACACGCATGTGCATTTCCCGCAGATGCAGGTGATCGGCTCCTACGCCGCAAACCTCCTCGAATGGCTGAACACCTATACCTTCCCCGAGGAATGCCGCTTCGTGGAGACCGCGCATGCCGCGCGCATCGCCCGCCACTTCTACGACGAAATGATCCGCCACGGCACGACGACCGCCGCCGCCTACTGCTCCGTGCACAAGACATCCGCCGACGCCTATTTCGCCGAGGCGCTGGCCCGCGGCATGTGCATGATCGGCGGCAAGGTGATGATGGACCGCAACGCGCCGCAGGGCCTGCTCGACACGCCCGAGATGGGCTACGACGAGACCCGCGCGGTGATCGCGGAATGGCACGGCAAGGGCCGCAACCATGTGGCGATCACGCCGCGCTTCGCGATCACCTCGACGCCGGCGCAGATGGAGATGGCGGCAGCCCTTGCCCACGAATTTCCCGGCCTGCACATCCAGACCCATCTGTCGGAAAACCACGACGAGATCAGCTTCACGTCGCAGCTCTATCCCGACGCCGTCGACTATACCGACGTATATGCCCGCTACGGGCTTCTCGGCCCAAAGAGCCTCTTCGGCCATTGCATCCATCTCTCCGAGCGCGAGGCGAACGTGATGAGCGAGGCGGGCGCCGTCGCCGTCCACTGCCCGACCTCCAACCTCTTCCTCGGCTCCGGCCTCTTTCCGCTGAAGGCGCTGTCCCGGCGCGACAAGCCGGTCAGGATCGCGGTTGCGACCGATGTCGGCGGCGGCACCAGCTATTCCATGCTGAAGACGATGGACGAGGCCTACAAGATCCAGCAGTTACTCGGCGAACGTCTCAATCCTCTCGAAAGCTTCTACCATATGACCCTCGGCAACGCCGAAGCCCTGTCGCTCCATGACCGGATCGGCACGCTGGAACCGGGCACCGATGCGGATTTCGTCGTGCTCGATGCCGCCGCGACCCCCGCCATGGCGCTGAAGATGGAGGTCGTGCGCTCGCTCACGGACGAGCTCTTCCTGCTGCAGACGATGGGCGACGACCGGGCGATCCGCGAGACCTATGTCGCCGGCCAGCCGATGAAGTCGGCGCTTTGACCCGGCCGCGGTCTGGCAGACAGTCTCTCCGTCAGCCGCGGCAAATTTAGCCCATCTTTCTCCCCAGGCGCCCGGCAACGGTTATTCTCTCTTCCCGAAAATGCCAGCATCGCCTTCCGAAGGCGAGCGGCAGAGCCGCGATTGAAAGAAGAGAAAGGGAGCGACGATGGGCATCATTCCGAAAACGATGGCGGCGGTGCAACTGGTGGGGCATGGCGGGCTCGACAAGCTCGTCTACAGCCGCAACGTGGCGGTCCCCTCGCCTGCCGAAGGCGAGGTCCTGATCCGGGTCACTGCCTGCGGAATGAACAATACCGACGTCTGGGTGCGCGAGGGCGCCTACGGCACCGAGGACGATCCGGCCGCGGTCTCCACCTGGCGCCGCCAGGGCAATACGCTCACCTTTCCGCGCATCCAGGGCACAGACACGGTCGGGCATGTGGTCGCGGTCGGGCCGGGCGTCGATGCCGCCCGCATCGGCGAGCGCGTCATGGTCGATTTCTCGATCTACAATCGCGAGGACGACAGCCTCGCCGACATCGACTACATGGGCCATGGCCGCGACGGCGGCTATGCGGAATATATGGCGCTGCCCGCCGAAAACGCCCATGTCGTCGCGACCGATCTCAGCGACATCGAGCTTGCCACCTTCTGCTGCGCATACCTCACCGGCGAGCGCATGCTGGAGCGGGCGCGGCTTGCCGCCGGCGAACGCGTCCTCGTCACCGGGGCGTCCGGCGGGGTCGGCTCCGCGATCGTCCAGCTCGCCCGCGCGCGCGGCGCGATCCCGATCGCCGTCACCGCACCCGGCAAGGAGCAAGCCATGCTCGATATCGGCGCCGAGGCCGTCGTGACGCGCGGCAAGGGCGATTTCGTCGTCGCCGTCGACAGTGCCGCCGGCGGCCGGCCGATCGACGTGGTGGCCGATCTCGTTGCAGGCCCGCTCTTCAACGACCTTCTGAAGATCCTGCGCCCGGAAGGCCGCTACACCACGGCCGGCGCCATCGGCGGGCCTGTCGTCCAGCTCGACCTCAGGACGATGTATCTGAAGCAGCTCGAACTCCACGGCTCCAGCCAGGGCAGCCGCGCCGATTTCTGCCGGCTGGTGGGCTATATCGAGGAAAAGAAAATCCGCCCCCTCGTCGGCGGCGTCTACCCGCTTTCCGAGTTCCACCGGGCGCAGACGGATTTCATGGCCAAGAATTTCGTCGGCAAGCTGGTGGTGGTGCCGGATTGATCAGCTTCCCCGGTAGGTCGAATAGCCGTAGGGCGAAAGCAGCAGTGGCACATGGTAGTGGCTGGCAGGATCCGCGATGCCGAAACGCAGCGGGATCACGTCGAGAAAGGGCGGGTCCGGAAGCTCGGCTCCGCTCCGCCGCAGATAGTCGCCGGCGTGGAAGACGAGCTCGTAGAGCCCCGCCATCATCCCGGTACCTTCGGCGAGAGCCCCGTCCACCCTGCCGTCGCTGTTGGTCTCGACCGTGGTGATCCACTGCCGCTCGCCGTTCTCGATCCAGTAGAGGTCGATCTTCAGGCCGTCCGCCGGCTGGCCGCGGGCAGTATCGAGGACATGGGTCGTGAGGCGTCCAGGCTTCGTCATGTCACACCTCCGGATCGTCGATGATGAACGGACGTTCGAAAAAATGCTCTTCGAGATTGATCCCCGGTCCCTGGCGATCGACTACAATGAAATCGCTGACCTTGCCGAGAGCCATCAACGGATGATGCCATACATTGCGCCGGTAGTTGACCCCCTGGCGACCGCTTGCCAGGAACACCTGCGGCCGTGCCGGCCTGCCGGCCTCATCCTCGGATACGATCACCAGCCACGGCCGCCCGTCGATCGGCGAGAAGCTCTGGCTGCCGAAAGGGTGGCGCTCCATCATGCCGACCGAATAGGGAAACTGCCGGGGGCTGCTGCGGAAGATGCTGATGACGACGCTTGCGCCCTCTCCCGCCGCCTCCGGCTGCGCCAGCGCATGATACCGTTCGGTCGCTCCGCCGTTGATGAGCCGCATCGTCTCTGGATCCGCCTCGATCACCGTGCCGAAGGGGGCGAAGGCATCCTTCGTCAGCGGCCTGACGGCGAGCCTTTCGCCCGTCATGCCTTGGTTCCGAAGAGCCGCAACCGGCTGACGCCGCCATCCGGGTGCATGGCGAAGCGCACATGCGTCACCGGCCCGATGTCGCCGACCGCTTCGCCGGAGAATTCGTGGATATGATCCATCTGCAGCTTCTGCCGCGAAAGGATCGGTTTCCAGTCTGCCGAAGCCGCGATCTCCTCTTCGCTGAAATGGTCCGGGTGCCCCGGCAGCCAGGCGCCGAGCAGTTCGCATGTGTCCGGATAATTGCCCTTGAAGTGAGCCGTGTCCACCACGACGCGCGAAATGCGCCCGCCATGGCCGAGCCGGATGATCGCCCAGTCGTGACCCGGCCCGCGACGGCGCGCCGTCTCCCAGCCGTCGCCCATGTTGACCCCGCGTCCGGGCGCCAGCATCTGGTCGGGCACGCCGTAATGCGCATTGGACCAGGCGACCGACTTGGCGCCGTTGAAGATATAGGCGAGGTCGACTTCATCCGCCGGCCCCACCTTCTCCCAGTCGAAATGGGCATTCCCGAAGACCCGCAGGCGCGCAATGCCGCCGTCGGGGTAGATATGCAGGCGCAGATGCGTCCAGATCTTCTCCTTCAGGGCGCTCTCAAGCTCGAAATAATGATGCGCACCGGGACCGAGCGGCGATTTCGGCAGGATTTCCGTCCATCGCGCGGCGTCGTCCGGATCGCCTTCGTCGAAGCGGCACGCCTCGATCGAGCAGTGCGGCGGATAGTTGCCGGTGAAATAGCTGGTATCGACGTCGAAACCGAGGATGCGCCCGGGCATGGCGAGACGGATGACGGCATGGTCATGTCCGGGAACGCGTTTGCGCCGGCTCTCCCAGCCGTCCATCCACTTGCCGTTCTCGTCATAGACGCCCTCCTGCCAGAGCGCCGGCGTGTCTGCGAGCATGCGCGACAGCGGCGCAAAGAACTCGTCCGTAGCGAAAAGCCCCTTCGCGCCGAGCCTTGCCGAGGCGAGATTGACCGCGCCCTTCGCAAAATCGGGAAGCGCGGCAGCGGTAAGGTCACTCATGTCCATCTCCGGGAAGCATTGCGTCGAGCCGCAGGAGCGCGATCCGCTCCACCTGCGTCAGGGCCGCTTCAAATTCCTGTTCGGGGCTGTTGTCAATCCGCCGCTCGAATGCGGCGAGGATATCTCCTTTGTCGAGACCCTTGACGGCCACGATGAAGGGGAAGCCGAATTTCTCCAGATAGGCGGTGTTCAGCTCCGTGAACCGTGCATGCTCCTCGGGCGTGAGCCGATCGAGACCGGCGCCCGCCTGCTCCTTGCGGCTGTCCTCGGTAAGCTTGCCGGCGATCGCGAGCTTGCCCGCAAGATCGGGGTGAGAGCGCAGCACGCGCAGCTTCTCCGCCGCGTTCGCGGCGCGAAACTGCGCGCAGAGCGCCTCATGCAGCCCTTGCGCCGTCAGCGGTTCGCGGATCGTGCCGGCGTCGTAGGCGCGCTCGGCGATGAAAGGCGAATGTTCGAAGACCCCGCCGAAGCGGGCGACGAAATCCTCCCGCGTGATCATAGGGCACCCGCCGCCGGCTTGTGGTGCTCGTGCCAGTGGCGGGCGATGTCGATGCGGCGCGGGATCCAGACCTTCTCGTGATCGAGTACGTAATCGACGAAGCGGGCAAGTGCCGCCGCGCGGCCCGGCCGGCCCACGAGCCGGCAATGCAGCCCCACATTCAGCATCTTCGGGCTTCCCTCCCTGCCCTCGCGATAAAGGACATCGAAGGCATCCTTGAGATAGCTGAAGAACTGGTCGCCGGAATTGAAGCCCTGGGCCGTTGCAAAGCGCATGTCGTTCGTCTCGAGCGTATAGGGAATGATCAGGAAGGGCTGCGAATCGAGGCCCTTGACCCAATAGGGAAGATCGTCGGCATAGGAGTCGGAGGAATAGACGAAGCCGCCCTCTTCCATGACGAGGCTGAGCGTATTGGCGGAGGGCTTGCCCTGATACATGCCGAGCGGGTGCGAGCCGGTCAGTTCGGTATGCAGGCGCACGGCCTCGCGGATGTGCCGGCGCTCCTCCTCTTCCGGAAAATCCTTGTACTCCAGCCAGCGATAGCCGTGGCTCGCGATCTCCCAGCCCGCCTCCTTCATCGCCGCGACCGCTTCCGGATTGCGCGCCATGGCCAACGTCACGCCATAGACCGTCACCGGTACGTCGCGGCCGGTGAAGAGCCGCCACAGCCGCCAGAAACCGGCGCGCGAACCGTATTCATAGATCGATTCCATGTTGAGGTTGCGCTGGCCGGGCCAGGGCTGGGCCCCGACGATCTCCGACAACAGGCATTCCGAAGCCGGATCGCCGTCGAGGATGCAGCTTTCGCCTCCCTCCTCGTAATTCACGACGAACTGCACCGCGATGCGCGCATTGCCCGGCCACCGCACCTGCGGCGGCGTGCGCCCATAGCCGACGAGGTCGCGCGGATAGTTCTTTTCTGGCATCAAATCACCTCTTCATTCCGCCCGAACGGTAGCACCGGGGACCGGAATGTCGAGACGAAAAGTGCCTGTGCGAGATCGTCGGGCCTCAGGCGATGCGCCGCTGATCGACCCGCCCCACCGGATGAAGCGAATGCACCCGAAAGGGCGAACCGTTTTCCTCCTCGGCGAAGAGGGCGATGCTGGAAATGTCGAGCGGCACCGAAAGAACGGGGCCGAAATGATCGCGAAGCGCCCGCTCGATGCGCGGACCGTCCACCGAATTGATTGCGCCCGTCAGCATCATGTGGAAACGGAACTCGTCCATCACATAGGGGTAACCCCAGCGATGAAGATTTGCGAACTGCGCCGCCGTGAGGCTGTCGGGGTCCCGGCGCTCGATCTCCGCCTCCGTCAAAGGGGCGCGAAAATGATCGAAGCCCTGGACGACCGATGCCGCAAGGCGGTCCAGAAACTCGTCCGGTCCGGCCGGCGCAAGTCTGTAGCCGTTGCTGAGCCGCACAACGTCGAGCGGCGGCAGACGAAACGGCTCCATCGCCCCGGAAAACAGCATCAGCTCCTTGAGCAGCATGGCCTCCGTCTTGCCGGTTGCAAGCCGGAAGGGCGCCTTGAGGTTTGCGTGAAATCCGTAACGTCGCGGCAGCGCCGTATAATAGGCGATCTCCTGAAGCGTGAGACCGAGCACCGCCGGAGCGTCCACGAGCTCGCCCGAAAAGGCATTGCGCCCCAGCCAGGCGGCAGCCGCATGCGACAGCGCGTGATGCGGCGGCGGCGTGAAATAGATGGCGTAACGCATGCGGTCCTCCCGGAGATTTCAGGGTGCCGCTTCTTGAAGATCGGCACGGGCGAACGTCTGGTGGCCGGAGAGGTAAGTGATTTGCGTGACAGATTGACGAAGCGCCGCTCGCGGCCGGTTGACGTTTTGGTGAGCCCCGATCTGCCCCCGCACTTTTCCGGAGCCCGGAACAATATTTCCGGGCGGGCGTTTTCCTCCTCCAAACAGAGAAGGAGAGCATCCATGACCATGCAGGACGCCACCATTACCGAGACGCGGGATCTGATTGCCAGCGACAAGGTCGAAGGCACGAGCGTCTACGGTTCGGACGGAAAGCATATCGGCTCGGTCGAACGCCTGATCATCGACAAGCGCAGCGGCCAGGTTTCCTATGCCGTCCTCAGCTTCGGCGGCTTTCTCGGCATCGGCGGTGATCACTATCCGCTGCCGTGGGGCAAGCTGAACTACGACGAAAGCCTCGGCGGCTACCGCGTCGACGTCACCAAGGAGCAGGTGGAGAACGCTCCCCATTACGAAAGCGACGCCGAATATGAATGGAACCGCCGCACCGGTCAGGCCATCAACGACTATTACGGTGTTCCGCCCTACTGGATGTAGGAGCCCCGCCGCCTTCGCGATCAGGCCCGGCGAGCCTCCCGCAGATGGGCCTCGACGCTGAAGGAAGCCGGTACGCTGGAGGGCGTGCCGGCTTTCATTTCTTCAATCACCGCACGCGCCAACTCGTGCGCCACCCCGAAGCTGATCTTGAAGCCGCCGGTCATGAGGCTGAGACGCCGGAAATCGGGATGCAGGCCGATCATCGGATCCCGGCCGATCGCCTTCGGACGCAGCCCTGCCCAGCGCTCGACGACCTTCGCCTGTGCGATGGCGGGCACCATCAGCCGCGCCTGCGAAATCACGTCATCCAGCCGGTGGTCGGTTGAAAGGGGATCGGCAAAGGTGTTTTCGCTCGTGCTTCCGACCGCGACCTTCCCGCCTTCATGCGCCACCACATAGAGACCGTCCGAAAAGACGATCGGAAAGGCCGGATCGATATCGGCCTCGAGAAGTGCCGCCTGCCCTTTCACGGCGCTCCCCGCAGCGCGCGCAAGCGGCGAGCAAAGGCTGTCCATGAAGCCGAAGCTTGAAACGCCGGCGCTGAGGATAGCGTGCCCGAACGCAATACGCTCACCGCCCACCAGGCGGACGGCCCCCGCCACAGGGTCGATCGCAGTCGCTTCCGCGCCTTCCCGCAGCGCGACATTCGCCATGCCGTCCAGCGCGGCGCGCAACACGGCCAACAGTCCACGCGGCGATACGCGCGCAGCAAGCCCCTCGAAAACGAGGCCGCAGGCCATGGAACTGGTGGCCGGCCAACCGGGCGCCACCGGCTCATCCCCGACCGTAAAGGCGAATTCGCCCCGCCAGGATGTCTCCGCGTCGCGGCCATGGCCGAGCGCAATCTGCCGCAGATGCGGTTTTGCAAGCGGGATGACCCTGCCGCAACGCCGGTAGCCGGCCGACAGGCCGGTCCGCGCCTCGAGCCCGGCGACCTCCGCTTCGAGCGAGACCAGAGCATCGAACTGGAATTGCTTCTTGGCATTCCAGCGGTCCGGCAGATGCGGCATCAGCGCGCCCAGCACGCCGCCGCTCGCGCCGGCTCCGATCCTGCCGCGCTCCAGAACGAGAACCGAAAGCCCTTCACGGCCGGCCATCAGCGCGGCCCAAAGCCCCATGATGCCGCCGCCGACGACGAGCACGTCCACGGCCGGTTGACCGGTGGCTTTCAGACGACTATCGGCTTTTCCCATGACCGGACACGATCCCGATGAAACCGCCAGCAGCGGCCAAACCCTCGACTGGCACGAGGGCGATATGCCCTATTCCCGGGAATTTGGCGACCACTTTTACTGCCGGAGCGATGGCCGGCTGGAGTGCGGCCACGTCTTCCTTGACGGCAACGGTCTTCCCGGACGCTGGGAAAATGCGGAGAATTTCACCATCGGCGAGCTCGGTTTCGGCACCGGCCTCAATTTCTGCGAGACCTGGCGCCGATGGAGCGAGACGGCACCCGCAGGCGCAAACCTGCACTTCGTTTCCTTCGAGCGTTTCCCAATGGCGCGGTACGAGATCGAACGCGCCCTCTCCCGCTGGCCGGAAATCGAACGCGAGCGCCTCGCTCTCGTTTCGCGCTGGCCGGAGGAGACGCCGGAACGCGATCTGACCCTGAATTTCGGGGGGCGGGTGAAGCTGACGGTCGTCCGCGGCGCAGCGCTCGAACGCCTCCGCGGATGCGGCATCGTTTTCGACGCATGGTATCTCGACGGCTTCGCGCCATCCCGCAATCCCGACATGTGGTCCGAAGAGCTGATGAGGCAGGTTTATGACCATACCGCGCCGAACGGGCGCTTTTCGACCTATGCCGCGGCCGGTTTCGTGAGGCGCAACCTCATCGCCGCCGGCTTCGTGGTGGAGCGGCGCGAGGGCTTTGCCGGCAAGCGGGAAATGCTTTGCGGCTTCCGCCCGGAGTAGTCAGGAGATCGTTGCCGCCTTCGCCGACGCTATCCCAGCCGGCCCCAGCCAGCGATGGATTTTTTCCTCCAGCTTTTCGATGCTGATCGGCTTTGCCAGGTAGTCGTCCATGCCGGCCGCGAAACATTCCTCCCGGCCGCCATCAAGGACATGGGCCGTTACGGCGACGATCGGGACCCGGCAGTCGGCCTCCTGCTCGATCTCGCGGATGGCGCGCGTCGCCTGATGCCCGTCCATGACCGGCATCGACAGGTCCATGAGGATCATTCCCGGCCGGCGATCGCGATAGGCGGCAACCGCCTCCCGGCCATTGGCGACGATGCGGAAGTTCAGCCCCGTTGCCTGCAGAAGCTGGGTGAAGAGGATCTGATTGACCTCGTTGTCCTCGGCCACGAGGATATCGACCGCGCCGGACCCGGCCTCGAGCTCCGGCGTCGTTTGGCCGGCAGACGCGTCCGGCTTCAGCGGCAGAACCCTGCCGCTTGCGGCGCCAAGAGAACGGTTGCCCCGCGCCGAGCGCAGGATCTCGCACAGGGTTTCCCGCAGGAGCCCGGCGCGCACCGGCTTCATCAGATGCGCCTGTACCCGCGGCGAGGAAAACACCGGATCCTCCGGAGACAGGTTCATAGGAGTCAGGACGACCGTTGCGACGGGATCGAACTCGGAATAACGGCGGATGGTATCGGCGGCCGAAGCACCTCCGGGCCTTCCCGGCTGATAATCGAAGATCACGACGTCGACCGCAAGCCCGGCCTCTTTGGCGGCAGCAAGCATGGCAGATGCCTCCTCGCCGGAGGCGACGCCCGCCACATCGAAAGCCCACTGCGCGAGCAGGTCGCACATGGAGCGGCGGGAAAGCGGATGCTCGTCGACGACGAGGACGCGGGCGCCGCGCAGGTTCGCCGGAACCGGATGCGTCTGCGAAACGGCAGGCACGACGGTCACAGGCAGATTGACGGTGAAGGCCGACCCCGTGCCCATCTCGCTTTCGACTTCCAGAGTGCCGCCGAAGAGATGCACGAGCCCTTCGGTGATCGCGAGCCCGAGCCCTGTCCCTTCGTGGCGCCGGGTGGAGGAGGAATCGACCTGCGAGAATTTCTCGAAGACGAACGGGATCTTGTCCGTCGGGATTCCGGCACCCGTATCCTGGACCCGTATCGTCAGGACCGTGGCGGTCGCGCTATCCGCCGGCTTCGCGCTCATATCGATCAGCACATGGCCATGATCGGTGAATTTCACGGCATTGCCGACGAGATTCGTGACGATCTGGCGGAAGCGGCCGGCATCCCCCACGACGGTTGCCGGCATGTCGGCCGTGCCGCGTATGATCAGCTCGATGTCCTTTTCCGCCGCTCGGGCGGAAAGCAGCGTCGCGACATCCTCGATCGCTTCCGCCGGATTGAAGGGCGCATTGCGAAGGACCACCTGCCCGGCATCGATCCTGGAGAAATCCAGTATGTCGTTGATGATCGTCAGGAGCGCATTCGCCGATTTCGCGATGATGTCGACGAACGTCTTCTGGCGCGTATCGAGCCCGGTCTTCGCAAGGAGCTCGGCCATGCCGAGCACGCCGTTCATGGGCGTGCGGATCTCATGGCTCATATTGGCGAGGAAATCCGACTTCGCCCTGTCGGCCGTTTCGGCCCGGACCAAGAGCTGCTGCAGGTCCTCTTCGCGCTTCTTCAACGCCGTGGTATCGGTCACCGAGCCGATCAGATAGCGATGCGCATCGATCGTGGTGACGCGGTGAAGCCGGGAGATCGTCGGCACGACGACACCGTCCGGGCGCCGGTATTCGATTTCGCTTTCGGCCAGCTCGCCGGTATCCAGGACATGCTGGTTCCACCGATGGAAGACAGGCCCGTGTTCCCGTTCGGTCTCAAGGGGCGTCCTGCCGAGAAGGTCCTCGACATTTTGCCCCGTCAATTGCAGATAGGCCCGGTTGGCGAAAAGCAGGCGCTGGCGATCGTCCCGCATGAAGCTGGCGACCGGCAGCTCATCGAGAAGCGCGCGATAGAGGGCGACTTCCTCCAGGCGTTGCTTCAGCTGCTCTTCGGACTGATGCAGCGCCTCATCCCTGCCCGCGGAGGCCGGGCTCATGCCCTCGGTTTGGACATCGTCTGCCGGCGTGAAGGTGCCGACCAGCATGACGATGTCGTCGGAGAGCCTCTGACGCTCCATGGTGATCACGAAGCCCGCTTTATCCGCAGGACAGGAATAGGACACCTTTTCGACGGTCCCGAAGATCAGGCACCGGCGCTCGTGCTCGCCGCGGCCCTGGTCGCAGCCCTCGCGCGCCTCGCTCCATGTACCGACCATATCCTCCGGCTCCATGTCGAAAAGCCGGGCATAGGCAGCATTGACCGCGAGATAGCGCATCTCGCTGCTCTTCGCGTAAGCCGGATATGCGAGCTCGCGGATCCGGTCGCAGGCCGCAAGCAGCAATTCGTCCTGTTTTTCGGCCAACCGGGCGTTCCCGAACGGTATCAACAACTTCTGTCCAGGAGCTATCATACCCGATTGAACAGATGGTTAACGAAATATTGCCGGATCCGGCGGCGGCCCGGCAATGTCAGCCCCGACTTACGGCTATTCGAACATGATCGAACGCACCGAGGAAATCAGCTTGTCGGTCGGCAGGTTGGCGAAGTTCTTGTCGATCTCCGCCGTCGTCTTCTCCCGGCTTTTCGCCGAAAGCATGGAGCGCAGGTCTCCGAGCGTGTGCGGCGCGGCGCAGATGACCAGCCTGTCGAATGCATTCTCCTCGGCATAATCGTCGATCCGGCTTGCGACGTCGGACGTGAACTTCTGCTGTTCCTCCCGCACCGGATCGCTGCTGTATTCCATCGCCGAGCGCCCCTGCCCGACCGAGGAATGGCTGCGCCCGGGCTTGTCCGCCATGATGTCCTGGGCCCGCTTCGTCTCGCTGCGGAAGATCTCCTGTTCTGCGACTTGCTGGCCGTCCTTCAGGAAATTCACCCCCTTCAGCAGGCGAGCCTGGTTACCGTCGGCGGCAAGAATCCATGTCGTGGCGTTCATCTTCTACTCCCGAAGCTTGGCTGTTCATGTTCGACCCGCGTCGATCGGGGTCTAGGAATGAACGCGGCCGAAAAGACTATGGTTCCGTAGATATCGGCAAGCATTCGGCAATGGATAAACCGACCGGATGATCCGCGGGCGCCGCAGCATTTTCGCACCTGCGAAAACTATTTCCTTGACTTTCCGCGGGGAAACAACGACATGACTGTCAGCGTCACCTTCCGGCCGCCGCGTGAGCGAGCCCTGCGATATTTTCCCATCGTTCGCAGAAGAAGGATCAGCGCAAAGAACTGGCCTGCCGATCCGCGGCGGGTAACTGCGCAGACGAGTTAATCAACCCACAAGTTCCCAAATCACGCGGGGTTCTTGACGCCAGACGAAACCGGAGCGGCATGGTGCTGTTCCGGCGTATGCGTTTGGCGCCCCGAAAGGCATATTGACTTGAAAACTTTCCACGACCTCGGTCTGTCGAAGAACATTCTCGATACCCTCGCAACGCTCGGGTTCGACAAGCCGACGCCGATCCAGGCGGAGGCCATCCCGCTCGTGCTTGCCGGCAATGACCTCGTCGGTCTTGCCCAGACCGGCACCGGCAAGACGGCCGCCTTCGGCCTTCCGATGATCGAAAAGCTGCTTGCCGACGGCAAGCGTCCCGACCCGCGCAACATCCGCGCGCTCATTCTCGCTCCGACCCGCGAACTGGTGAACCAGATCGCCGCCAACCTCAAGGATTTTGTCCGCAAGTCGCCCCTCAAGGTGACGATCGTCGTGGGCGGTGCCTCGATCAACAAGCAGTCGCAGATGCTGGAACGCGGCACCGACATCCTCGTCGCGACGCCGGGCCGCCTGCTCGACCTCGTCGCCCGCAAGGCCGTGTCGCTGACGCAGGCGCGCTATCTCGTCCTCGACGAAGCCGACCAGATGCTCGACCTCGGCTTCATCCACGACCTGCGCAAGATCTCCAAGATGGTGCCGAAGAACCGGCAGACCCTTCTCTTCTCCGCAACCATGCCGAAGCTGATCGCAGAGCTTGCGTCCGAATACCTCACCAACCCGCTGAAGGTCGAAGTGACCCCTCCGGGCAAGGCCGCCGACAAGGTAGAGCAGTTCGTCCACTTCGTGCCCGGCAAGGATCAGAAGACGCAGATCCTCAAGCAGTCGCTGACCGACAACCCGACCGGCCTCTCCCTCGTCTTCTCACGCACCAAGCACGGCGCCGAGAAGCTGATGAAGCATCTCGACCACGTCGGCTTCAAGGCGGCGTCGATCCACGGCAACAAGAGCCAGGGCCAGCGCGAACGTGCGCTGAAAGCCTTCCGCGACGGCGAGATTCGCGTTCTGGTGGCGACCGACGTCGCAGCCCGCGGCATCGACATCCCCGGCGTCACGCATGTCTACAACTACGACCTGCCGGAAGTGCCGGACGCCTATGTGCACCGCATCGGCCGCACGGCCCGCGCCGGTCGCGACGGCATCGCGATCGCCTTCTGCGCACCGGACGAAATCCGGCTGCTGCGCGACATCGAACGCCTGATGGGCATCGGCATTTCCGTTGCAAGCGGCGTGGCTCCCGCCGACATGCCCGGAGCGGGTGGCAAATCCCGCAAGGGCCGCGGCAACGGCGGACAGCGCCAAGGCCAGAACCGGGGCAATGGCGGACAGCGCCGCGACGATCGCCAGCCGCGCGAACAGCGTTCGGCATCGGGCGGCATCGTCGACCGCGGCTTTTCGGACCGCCCGCAGGCCAAGCAGGACCGCAGGCCGGAAGGCGCAGGCGCATCGCAGGACGGCGCCCACGCCGCCAAGCGACATTCCGGCCGCCCCGCCCAGAAACACGGCGACTGGCGCAACCGCAATCACTCCAATGGCGGCGGCCAGAACCAGGGCAACGGCGGCAATCGCGACCAGTCGCGCCGCCCGAACGGCCAGCGCCGCGAACAGGCCTGATACCTGTCCCTCCCGGGACCTATTTACTTGAAAGCGTCAAGCGCCCTCTTTTCCTCCGTGGAAGAGAGGGCGTTCTGTTTGATGGGACAATCCAGACGCTATCCCGTCGCATGCGGCAGCCATCACTCCGCCGGCGCGGTCGCCTGCTCCTTGCGATTCGTCAGGTAGACGCCGATCACGACGATGACGGTTCCGACGATCATCGGAACGGTGAGGCTTTCACCGAAGACGAGTGCCGCCTGAAGGGCCGCAAGCGGCGGCACGAGATAGATGAGGGAAGCTGCGCGCGAGACCTGCCCGCGGCGCAGCAGATAGAGCAGGAGCAGGACTGCACCCATCGAAATACCGACCACCGACCAGAGCAGCAGTGCGATGAGGCCGAGGCCGATTTCGACATCCATCGTCTCCAGGCAATAGGCGAGCGGCAGAGTGACGATGAAGGCACCCACATATTGCAGGGTCGCGATGGCGCGGATGTCGCCGGTATGCAGGTGTTGCTTCTGATAGATCGTCCCGTAGGTAACCGAAGCCATGCCGAGCATGTTCACGACGAGAGCGAAGCCGGCGATCTCCGCCGAACCGGCTGCAAAGAATTTCGGCAGTACGGCGATGGCGACGCCGAAAAAACCGAGACAGAGCCCTGCCTTCTGCATCCGCGTCAGCCGCTCGCCGATGAAATAGGGCGCCACCAGCGCCGTCATCAGCGGCTGCAATGCGGCGATGATGCTGGAAAGCGCGGCCGGTACGCCCTGCCCGATCGCCCACCACACCGCGGCAAGATAAAAGCCGTGCAGGAACGCTCCCGATACGATCGCATGCGCGATCATCCGCGAATCGCGCGGCCAGGCGACATTCGAGACGACGCAGAGGCCGGCGAAAAGCAGGGTCGCGACGCCGTATCTTATGCTGAGGAAGGTCAAGGGTTCGGAGACGATCCCGCCGAATTTGGCGGCGACCCATCCGGTGGACCAAAGCAGGACGAAAAGGGCCGGAGCCAGCCGGTCGAGTGTCATGGAGGCCTCGGAGACGTATGGAAACGGGCGAGCGTTAGGCTTGGCCGGAGTGATCGTCAAAGCAATTTTCCTGATAGTAAGAATCAGCGTTCGCGATCGGGTTTCCAACCGAGGCACCTGGACGACCCGCGAAAAAGGAAGCCGCCCCGACCGAAGGCCGAGACGGCTTCCTCCATAGAGAACCTCCGCAAACCGGCTTCACCGGGACGCGGTCTGCAGCAGTTGGCAGAGCTTTGCCAGATCGGTGTCGTAACCGCCGGTTGCCGAAACATCGCGGCAGCGTTTCAGCAGCCTCTGCTTGTCGCCGCCCGAAAGTCCGGCGACGGCGCCGCGGATACCCGGATCGGTGCCGGGATTGTTCGCGCCGGGATTGTTGCCGCCGCCGTTGCCCGGATCGCCTCCGCCATTGCCGGGATCACCGCCGCCATTGCCAGGGCCGCCACCGCCACCGCCGCCGGTGCCGCCTCCGATACCGATGCCGACGCCGAGACCTATTCCGCTTCTTCCGCCAACGGACGCGCCCACACCGGCGGTGACGCCACCGCTGCCGCCAACGGACGCTCCGACTCCGGCATTGACGCCGCTGCGGCCACCGATCGATGCTCCCGCGCCGGCATTGACGCCATTGCGGCCGCCGACGGATGCACCCAAGCCCGCATTGACACCGCCGTCACGTCCTCCGGCGGAAGCGCCGAGCCCGGCATTGACCCCGTTGCGGCCGCCGACCGTGGCGCCGACGCCAAGCCCCTGAGAGCCCAGCGAAACGCCGACGCCAACCCCTCGCGCTCCGCCGAGCGAGGCACCGCTCCGGCTTTCCGCCTGAAGCCCGGTCGGAACCGCAAGAACGGCGACGGCAAGCAGAACGGTGGACAATCCGGCATGAGAGACATTGCTTCCCAAGTTCGACATGAGAACCTCCCTTTCCACGTCCGGCTCCGGATGAGCCGGCTATGGAACGACAATTTTAAAGGGAGGCGAACGTTCCGCCGCACGCGGCAAAGCGCGGGACAAGGGAAATCAATTCTTTAGCGGATCACTAAAGTTCAAAAAGGTGTTCCATTTAGCAGCATCGCCAGCGCAAAATGGAGGGGTGGCGGCAGACGGCAGGACCGCCTTCCGCCGCCACGGGATCAATGGCTGTCGCGATTCATCGGGATTTCCGATCCGCGCGGGCCGACCAGGAAGTCGAGATCGGCACCCGTATCGGCCTGCATCACCGTATTGACGTAGAGGCCGCCATAACCGCCCGCAAGCGGCTTGACCGGGTTGACCCAGGCCGCCCGGCGCCTTGCAAGCTCCTCGTCGGAAATCTTCAGTTCGATCGTGCGGGCCGGAACGTTGACTTCGATCATGTCGCCGTTCTGAACGAGCGCCAGCGGACCTCCGTCAGCCGCTTCCGGTGCGGTGTGCAATATGACGGTACCGTAGGCCGTGCCGGACATGCGCGCGTCCGAGATGCGGATCATGTCGGTGATGCCCTTTTTCAGCACCTTGGGCGGCAGGCCCATATTGCCGACCTCGGCCATGCCGGGATAACCCTTCGGCCCGCAATATTTCAGCACCATGATGCAGGTCTCGTCGATATCGAGATCGTCGCGGTTGATGCGGGCGTGATAGTCCTCGATGCTTTCGAAGACGACGGCGCGGCCGGTGTGATGCATCAGATGCGGCGAAGCGGCGGACGGCTTCAGCACCGCCCCCTTCGGCGCAAGGTTGCCACGCAGCACCGCGATGCCGCCCGATTGCGTCAGCGCCTTTTCGCGCGGCACGATGACGTCTTCGTTGTAGTTGACCACATCCTTGACGCCGTTCCAGATCGTATCGCCGGTGACGGTGACCGCATCCTTGTGAAGCAGGCCCATCTCGCCGACGGCCTTGATGACCACCGGCAGGCCACCCGCATAGTAGAACTCTTCCATGAGGTACTTGCCGGAGGGCTGCAGGTTGACGATCGTCGGAACCTCGCGGCCGAGGCGGTCCCAGTCGTCGAGGGAGAGATCGACGCCGATGCGTCCGGCAAGCGCCAGGAGATGCAGCACGGCGTTGGTCGAACCGCCGACCGCACCGTTGACGCGGATGGCGTTTTCGAAGGCTTCCTTGGTGAGGATATCGGAAGGCTTCAGGTCTTCCTTGACCATGTCGACGATGCGGCGGCCGGAAAGCTGCGAGATCACGCGGCGGCGCGCATCGACGGCGGGGATCGCGGCATTGCCCGGCAGCGTCATGCCGAGTGCTTCGGCCATCGACGCCATGGTGGACGCCGTGCCCATGGTCATGCAGCTTCCCGCCGAGCGGGCCATGCCCTGTTCGGCATCCATGAATTCATCCAGCGACATCTCGCCGGATTTCACCATTTCGGAGAACTGCCAGATCGCCGTGCCGGAGCCGACATCCTTGCCGCGCCACTTGCCGTTCAGCATCGGGCCGCCGGAAACGAGGATGACGGGGATGTCGACCGAAGCGGCGCCCATCAGCAGCGACGGCGTGGTCTTGTCGCAGCCGCCGAGCAGCACGACGCCATCGACCGGATTGCCGCGGATCGCCTCTTCGACGTCCATCGCCGCGAGGTTGCGGAACATCATCGCAGTGGGCCTGAGCGTGCTTTCGCCGACGGAGAAGACCGGGAACTCGACCGGGAAGCCACCCGCCTCGTAGACACCGCGCTTCACCCGCTCGGCGAGATCGCGCAAATGCGCGTTGCAGGGCGTCAACTCCGACCAGGTATTACAGATGCCGATGATCGGGCGGCCGTCGAACGTATCGGCCGGCAAGCCCTGGTTCTTCATCCAGGAGCGGTGCATGATGGCGTTCTTGCCCGTGCCTCCGAACCAGTCGTAGGAACGCAACCTGCGCGGCCACTCAGCTTTTTTCTTCATGATTGGTAGTCCTCGATGAGCCGCCGCGACAACGCGGTCGGCCTTGAATTTACGCCGTCACAACTGGCCGATCTCGATCGTCTCTTCCTGCGCCACCGACAGGGGATTGCGCAGCGGCAGGCCGAATCCGTTCGCCGAAATCTCGAACACGTCGCCCTCCTCGGTGCGCACGCCGTCGCCGAACGAAAGCGTCGCCGTTCCGAACATGTGCACATGCACGTCGCCGGGCGCGCGGAAGAGGCCGTATTTGAAATGATGGTATTCAAGATTGGCGAAGGTGTGGGACATGTTCGCCTCGCCCGAAAGGAACGGCTTTTCCCAGAGCACCGCGCCGCCGCGTACGATCCGCGAGACGCCGCGCACATCCTCCGGCGCGGCGCCGATGCGGATCTCCGGACCGAAGCTTGCCTGGCGCAGCTTCGAATGCGCGAGCCAGAGATAGTTGACCCTCTCCGTCACATGGTCGGAGAATTCGTTTGCGACGGCGAAACCGATGCGGAAAGGCTTGCCGCTGCTCGCGATCACATAGATGCCGGCCATCTCGGGCTCCTCGCCGCCGTCTTCGGCGAAGGACGGCGAGACGAGCGGAGAACCCGGTGCCACGGCCTGGGTGCCGTTGCCCTTGTAGAACCATTCCGGCTGCACGCCCTTCTCGCCGGGCTTCGGCTTTCCGCCCTCAAGCCCCATGCGGAACATCTTCATCGAATCGGTCAGCGTCTCGACCGCCGCCTCGGCGGTCTTCTTGTGCATGGCGTCACGGGTGGCGGCGGAGCCGAGATGGGTAAGCCCGGTTCCGGTCAGGTGCAGATGCGCCGGATCGGGATGGGTGATCGGCGAGAGCAGCCGGCCCTCGGCATAAGCCGCATCGAGATCGACCGCATCGCCAAGGCCGTGCGCATCGATCACCGCATTCAGACTGCGGCCACTGTCGGCCGCTTCCATGGCAAGCGCATGAACGCTTGCGGCGCCCACGACCACGCGCCCTTGTTTGCCGTCCTCGCGCACGACCACAGTGATGGTTCCGTCCGCGTTTCCAATCTGCGAGATCAGCATATTCCGTTCCTTTCCGCAGGCAGCCGGTATTGGCCGGTCCGACGAAGGCGGAAGACCCTTACCGGTCACCGCCTGCCGGCCGGCCTATATCGAGGCCGCCTCTATCAACCCTTGTTCTTGTTGTAGACGTCGAAGAACACGGCTGCGAGCAGCACCAGACCCTTCACCATCTGCTGGAAGTCGATGCCGAGACCGATGATCGACATGCCGTTGTTCATCACGCCCATGATGAAGGCGCCGATCACCGCGCCGGTGATCTTGCCGACGCCGCCCGAGGCCGATGCGCCGCCGATGAAGCAGGCCGCGATCACGTCCAGCTCGAACCCGACGCCGGCCTTCGGCGTGGACGAATTGAGACGCGCCGCAACAATCATGCCGGCAAGACCGGCAAGGACGCCCATGTTGACGAAGGCATAGAAGCTCAGCCGCTCGGTATTGATGCCGGAGAGCTTCGTCGCCTTCTCGTTGCCGCCGAGCGCATAGATGCGCCGGCCGATCGTGGTGCGCGACGTGATGAAGGTATAGGCCGCGACCAGCACCAGCATGACGATCAGCACGTTCGGCAGGCCCTTGTAGGAGGAGAGCTGATAGCCGAGGAACAGGATGACCGCCGTGACGATCAGGTTCTGCGCGAAGAAGAAGGCGAAGGGCTCGACCTCCACACCATGCTTCAGATTGACCATGCGCGCACGCCAGCTCAGATAGATCAGCACGACCGGAATGAGAACGGTCAGCACGATCGAGGTGGAGTGCACGATGCCGATATTGGCGAGCGCCTCCGGCATGGTAAAGAAATCCGGCAGGAACCCGGTCGACAGACGCTGGAACTCGGTCGGGAACGGCCCGACATTGCGCCCGCCGAGCACATAGAGCGTGAGGCCGCGGAAGACCAGCATGCCGGCGAGTGTCACGATGAAGGACGGTATCCGGTGATAGGCGATCCAATAGCCCTGGGCGGCGCCGATCAACCCGCCGAGCGCCAGACAGATGAGGACCACCAGGAAGACGTTCACGCCCCATTGCACCGTCAGGACGGCCGCGACCGCCCCGATGAAGCCCACGATCGATCCGACGGACAGATCGATATGCCCGGCCACGATGACGAGCAGCATGCCGAGCGCCATGATGACGATGAAGGAGTTCTGCAGCACCAGGTTGGTGAGGTTGACGGCGCGGAACAGGATGCCGCCGGTGTAGAACTGGAAAAACACCATGATCGCGACGAGCGCGATCAGCATCCCGTATTCCCGGATATTGTTGCGGATATAGCTTGCGACGGACGCGGTGGTGTTGGTGGAGGGCGCGGATTCGTTCATCGCACTCATTGCTTCTTCTCCCCTGAGCGCATGATAGCGCGCATGATCGATTCCTGGCTCGCCTCGGCTGCGGGCATCTCGGCCACCATGCGGCCTTCGTTCATGACGTAGATGCGGTCGCAGGTGCCGAGCAGCTCAGGCATTTCGGACGAGATCATCAGCACGGCTTTGCCTTCGGCGGCCAGCTGGTTGATGATCGTGTAGATTTCGTATTTGGCGCCGACATCGATGCCGCGCGTCGGCTCGTCGAGGATCAGCACTTCCGGATTGGAGAAAAGCCATTTCGACAGGACGACCTTCTGCTGGTTGCCGCCGGAAAGATTGACCGTTTCCTGGAAGACGCTGGAGGAGCGGACGTTCAGCTTTCTGCGATAGTCGTTCGCGACCTTGAGCTCGACGATGTCGTCGATGACGCTTCCGTTGGAGATACCCTTCAGATTGGCAAGGGTGGTGTTGTGCATGATGTTGTTGCCGAGCACGAGGCCGAGATGCTTGCGGTCCTCCGTGACATAGGCCAAACCCTGGTCGATCGCCCGGCGCACCGTGCTGACATCGACCGGCTTTCCGTGGATCAGCACTTCGCCCGAGATCTTGTGGCCATAGGACCTGCCGAAGACGCTCATGGCGAACTCGGTGCGCCCCGCCCCCATGAGGCCGGCGATGCCCACCACTTCGCCACGGCGGATCGAGATGTTGACGTCGTGCAGGACCTGCCGGTCACGATGCTGCTGGTGGAAGGCGTTCCAGTTGCGGACCTCGAAGATCGTCTCGCCTATCGGCACGGAACGGGCGGGATAGCGGTCGGCGAGCGGCCTGCCCACCATGTTGCGGATGATCCGGTCCTCGCTGATCGCCTCCGCGTGGCAGTCCATCGTCTCGACGGTCGTTCCGTCGCGAAGCACGGTGATCTGGTCGGCAACTTTGGAGATCTCGTTCAGCTTGTGCGAGATGATGATGGACGTCATGCCCTGGCGGCGGAACTCCATCAGCAGTTCAAGGAGCGCATTGCTGTCGCTCTCGTTGAGCGAGGCGGTCGGCTCGTCGAGGATCAGGAGCTTCACGCGCTTGGAAAGCGCCTTGGCGATTTCGACGAGCTGCTGCTTGCCCACGCCGATATCGGTCACGAGGGTCGAGGGCGACTCGTTGAGCCCGACCTTCTTCAAGAGCTCCCGCGTGCGGGCGAAGGTCTCGCGCCAGTCGATGACCCCGGTTGCCGCTATCTCGTTGCCGAGAAAGATGTTCTCCGCAATGGAGAGCAGCGGGACGAGCGCCAGTTCCTGGTGGATGATGATGATGCCGAGATGCTCGCTGTCGCGGATGTCGCGGAATTGGCGAACCTCATCCTGATAGATGATGTCGCCCTCGTAGCTGCCGGCCGGGTAGACGCCGGAAAGCACCTTCATCAGGGTGGATTTCCCCGCGCCGTTCTCGCCGACCAGCGCATGGATTTCGCCCTGCTTCACCCTGAGGTTCACATTGTCGAGCGCTTTCACGCCCGGGAACCGCTTGGTGATATTGCGCATTTCGAGAATGATGTCGTTCATTACAAAATCTTCCAGAGCCGGCCAGATACTTTGACGGAACCGAGCTCTCAGAGAAAGAGGCAAGGCCCGCTTCGCACAGATGTGCCAAACGGGCCCCGGCCTGACTGATTGCCTTACTGGATGTCGGATTCCTTGTAGTAGCCGCTGTCGACCAGGATCGGCTTCCAGTTGTTCTTGTCGACCGCAACCGGCTTCAGGAGGTAGGACGGCACGACCTTGACGCCGTTGTCATAGGTCTTGGTGTCGTTGATTTCCGGCTCCTTGCCTTCCATCAGCGCGTTGACCATGCCGACGGTGACCTTGGCGAGTTCGCGCGTATCCTTGAAGATCGTCGAATACTGTTCGCCGGCAAGGATCGACTTGACCGACGGAACTTCGGCGTCCTGGCCGGAAACGAGCGGCATCGGCATTTCCGCCGTGCCGTAGCCCACGCCCTTCAGCGACGACAGGATGCCGATCGAGAGGCCGTCATAGGGCGAAAGCACCGCGTCGACGCGCGCGTCGGTGTAATAGGCGGAAAGCAGGTTATCCATGCGGGCCTGAGCGACCGCGCCGTCCCAGCGAAGCGTGCCGACCGTGTCCATGCCGGTCTGGCCGGACTTCACGACGAGCTTGCCGCTGTCGATATAGGGCTGGAGAACCGACATCGCGCCGTCATAGAAGAAGAAGGCATTATTGTCGTCGGGCGAACCGCCGAAAAGCTCGATGTTGAACGGGCCCTTGCCCTCCTTCAGGCCGAGACCGTCGACAAGCGAAGTCGCCTGGAGGACGCCGACCTGGAAGTTGTCGAAGGTGGCGTAGTAGTCGACGTTGCCGGAATCGCGGATCAGGCGGTCATAGGCGATGACCTTGATGCCGGCGTCATGTGCCTGCTGCAGCACGTCGGAAAGCGTGGTGCCGTCGATCGCCGCGATGACGAGGACCTTCACGCCCTTGGTGACCATGTTCTCGATCTGCGAGAGCTGGTTGGGAATGTCGTCTTCGGCATATTGCAGATCGGCGTCATAGCCGGCAGCCTTGAGCTGTTCGACCATGTTGTCGCCGTCGGCGATCCAGCGGGCGGACGACTTTGTCGGCATGGCGACGCCGACCAGACCCTTGTCCTGGGCCAAAGCAGGCATTGCCAGCGACGCCACGCCGATGGCGGCAGCGGCGAGAAGCGAGGTTATCATTTTCATTGACAGTTCTCTCCCTAATGGCGGCCCGGCCCGTCTTTTGCGGGCCGAACCATGATCAGTGCTTCGCAGCCCGCTGTCGTAGACGACGGTCTCCAAACAAGGAAAAGGATGATTACCCCTCCCGGCCTCACACTCCTTGGGCACGAGCGCACATGGTCTGCAAACTCGTACGAATTGCCATAACTGTCAAATACAATAAACTTCTAATTCCATACCATTATCGATATAACATAAGATAATGGTATGATTTTTGACGAGCGAAAGGGGACTCCTCCGCATGCGTCTTGAGGACATAGAAGACGGCCCGCTCTCCGGGGAGATCGATTCCAGCCATATCGGCCTTCCTCTCCTGCGCTCCGGTCTGAAGCTCAATCACCTGAGGATGATCGTCGCCATTGCCGATCATAAGCAGATCAGCGCTGCAGCGGAGGCGCTGAACATGTCGCAGCCCGCCGCCTCGCGCATGCTGAGCGAGATGGAAACCATATTGAAGGCGCCGCTTTGCGAACGCGTGTCGCGCGGGGTTGCCCTTACCGCATTCGGGCGCGCTTTCGCGAGGCGCGCGCGCACGATCCTGCTAGAGCTGCGCGAGGTCGATCGCGAGATTTCCGCCCTGAAGACCGGCGCCGGCGGTTCGGTCTATCTGGGCTCCGTTACCGCGCCGGCGATCAGCCTCGCCGTTCCCGCGATCCAGCAGGTCAGCGCCGCCTATCCGGGGATAGAGGTGAATGTCAGGGTCGAGACCAGCAACGTGCTTGCGCGCGAGCTTCTGGCAGCCCAGCAGGACTTCATCATCGCGCGGGTGCCCGACGACCTGAACCCGCGCCTCTTCGACGTGCAGGAAATCGGCATCGAAAGGGCTTGCCTGATCGTCCGCAAGGGGCATCCCCTGATGGAGAAACCGTCCGTAAGCCTTGCCGACCTGCCCGGATACGACTGGGTGTTCCAGCCGCCGGGCACGCTTCTGCGCCGGCGGATGGAGGAGCTTTTCCTGACCGCAGGCGTGGCGCTGCCGACGACGGTCGTCAACACCTCTTCGCTGCTTTTGACGGCCGCGATCGTCTGCGGCTCGAATTCGATCGCGCCGATCGCGCGCGACATGGCGGTCTTCATCGCCGAGAACGGCGCGCGCGCCGGCGAGATCGCGATCCTGAAGACGGATTTCGAGATCGACATAAAGCCCTACAGCCTGATTTCGGTCGCCGGACGGGCGCTGCCGCCGAGCGCCAAACTGCTCTATGATCTGATTCTGCAGCGCAGCCGCACGCTGGTGCAGGATTAAACGATCGTGGGAGAAGAGCGATGTTCGGCCGGTCGGTTTTCGAATCGGTTCTGGAGCGGCTGAAGGCCGAGGCGCCTGAAGCCGAAGACGACGTTCCGGAGACACAGGCCAATTTATCTCGTGAGGATGTTCGCGGCCTCACTTCAGGTTTTGCGGGCTATGGCTCGGGCGAAACCTTCGCGTCGGGCCGGCAAGCGACTGCCGCCTATCTCGACCTCTACGAAGAGGCGCCGCCCCCTCCGCCGGAGGCCGCCCCGCAAGCCTATCGACCACCCGTCCATCTGCTCCGCACCGATCCGGCGGAGATCGCCGCCGATCTCGGGCTCAGCGGCAAGGAAACGCTCGAGCAGCTCGCCGACCGGCGTCGCGCCTTCGCCCGGGAGAACCATCCCGACCGGGTGCATCCGGACATGCGCCCCAACGCCACGATCCGCATGACGATCGCCAACATGCTGATCGATGAGACGATCCGGCGGATCAATGTGGAAAAGGCCATCGGATTATAGCGGCCTGGTCCCGGCCGGCCCGCGTCACTCGCTCGGCTTCTTCGGAGTTTCCGGAGGCTTGTCGGAGGGTTTGTAGAACAAAAGAAGCTGGGCGAACGCGTAAGCTGCGACGACCAGGAAGATCGTGCCCCACATCTGCTCGCCATTGTAGAATTCGAAGGCGGTCCATGCCGAACAAAAGCCGACCAGCAGCAACCGGATCCAGAGCGGCCGGTAAAAGGGATGGTCGGGGTCGATGAATTTCATGGAATGCTGGCTCCGTTCTCGCACCGTGCCTTCATAGGGCGTTTTGATGCAGGAAGAAACCGGTTATCGCAGCCGCCTGCTTCCTCGAACGCGATATCGCTTCAGCGCGCGAAACCCAAGCGGCGAGCCGGCAAATGCATTCGGTTGCAGCCGCTCCCGCTCCTCCCAAATCGCCCAACTCTCCTTTTTTCCGCACCGGAATAGACTTGACGTCGCGGCAGGAAAATGGAATAAACATTCCGATATATGAAATTCACGGTCTGTTTATTCTGTTTTGGCCTGTTGCATCCGGGGAGGAGCGAAGGCCGACTGGCCGCCAAGGCCGGATATCCGGGCAGCTCGGGTGCCACCGGACACCGTTTCAGGAGGAGAAAGAAATGAGAAAGCTTATTCTAGGCACGGCCCTCGCGACCATGATGGCGACGGCTGCCCATGCGGAGACGGTCGGCGTTTCGATGGCGCTGTTCGACGACAACTTCCTGACCGTCCTGCGCAACGGCATGTCCGACTACGCCAAGACCCTGGAAGGTGTCGAATTGCAGATCGAGGACGCGCAGAACGACGTCGCCAAGCAGCAGAGCCAGATCCAGAACTTCATCGCTGCGGGCGTCGATGCCATCATCGTCAATCCGGTCGATACCGACGCCACCACCGCCATGTCGAAGATCGCGGCCGACGCAGGCATTGCGCTCGTCTATGTCAACCGCGAGCCGGTGAACGTCGACAGCCTTCCCGACAAGCAGGCTTTCGTGGCCTCCGAGGAAATCGTCGCCGGCACGCTGGAGACGCAGGAGGTCTGCAGGCTTCTCGGCGGCAAGGGCAAGGCCGTGATCATGATGGGCGAACTCTCCAACCAGGGCGCCCGCATGCGCACCAAGGCCGTGCACGACGTCGTGGCGACCGACGAATGCAAGGGTATCGAGATCGTCGAGGAGCAGACCGCCAACTGGCAGCGCACGCAAGGCTCCGACCTCGTCACCAACTGGCTGTCAAGCGGCATCGAGTTCGACGCCGTCATCTCCAACAATGACGAAATGGCGATCGGCGCCATCCAGGCGCTCAAGGCGGCCGGCAGGGACATGAAGGATGTCGTCGTCGCCGGCGTCGACGCTACCCAGGACGCCCTCTCCGCCATGGCGGCCGGCGACCTCGACGTAACAGTGTTCCAGGACGCGGCCGGACAGGGCAAGGGCGCGCTGGATGCAGCCCTCAAACTCGCCAAGGGCGAGCAGATCGAGAAGAAGGTCTACATCCCCTTCCAGCTCGTGACGCCGGAAAACATGGCCGAATACCAGGCCAAGAACTGAGGACCAGCCCGGTCCCGGCATACGAGAACCGATATCGACGGGCGCGCGTTCGCGCGCGTCCTCCCTGTCTGTAAGCTATCCGCGGGAGAGCGAGGCGATGGTCAGCCCGACGACAATGGCGGCAGTGCGTGCCAGCGGCGCAATACCGAATGCGGAATATCTCCTGGCTGCCGAAGGCATCCGCAAGGAATTCCCCGGAGTCGTCGCGCTCGACGACGTTCAGTTCCGCCTGAAGCGGGGCACCGTGCATGCGCTGATGGGCGAAAACGGCGCGGGCAAGTCCACGCTGATGAAGATCCTCGCCGGCATCTACATGCCCGATCGCGGAGAGGTGAAGCTGAAAGGCGTCGACATACGGCTCGAATCTCCTCTGGATGCGCTGGAAAACGGGATCGCGATGATCCATCAGGAATTGAACCTGATGCCGTTCATGACGGTTGCGGAAAACATCTGGATCCGCCGCGAGCCGAAGAACCGTTTCGGCTTCGTCGATCACGGCGAGATGCACCGGATGACGGCCGATCTTTTCCGCCGCCTGAATATCGCGATCGACCCCGAAACGCAGGTGCGCGACCTTTCCGTCGCCAATCGTCAGATGGTCGAGATCGCCAAGGCGGTCTCCTACGAATCCGACATCCTCATCATGGACGAGCCGACCTCGGCGCTGACCGAGCGCGAGGTCGCCCATCTCTTCGGGATCATCCGCGACCTGCGCAGCCAGGGCATCGGCATCGTCTACATCACCCACAAGATGAACGAGCTGTTCGAGATCGCCGACGAGTTCTCGGTCTTCCGCGACGGCAAATATATCGGCACCCACGCGTCGACCGACGTGACGCGCGACGACATCATACGGATGATGGTCGGACGCGAGATCACGCAGATGTTTCCAAAGGAAGAGGTCCCGATCGGGGATGTCGTCCTCTCGGTCAGAAACCTTACGCTGAAGGGCGTCTTTCACAACGTTTCCTTCGACGTGCGGGCCGGAGAGATACTCGGCATCGCGGGGCTGGTCGGCTCGGGACGCTCGAATGTCGCGGAGACGATCTTCGGCGTGACGCCGGCAAGTTCCGGCACGATCGAGATCAACGGCAAGCCGGTTTCCATCGACAGCCCGAACACCGCGATCCGCAACCGCATGGCCTTCCTGACGGAGGACCGCAAGGATACCGGCTGCCTGCTCGTCCTCGACGTTCTGGAAAACATGCAGATCGCCGTGCTGCAGGACAAGTTCGTCAAGGGCGGCTTCGTGCGCGAGCGAGAGGTCGGGGCGGTTTGCGAGGACATGGCGCGCAAGCTGCGCGTCAAGACGCCGACACTCGGCGAAAGGATCGAGAACCTTTCCGGCGGCAACCAGCAGAAGGTGCTGATCGGCCGCTGGCTGCTCACGAACCCGCGCATCCTCATCCTCGACGAGCCGACACGCGGCATCGACGTCGGCGCGAAGGCCGAAATCCACCGCTTCGTGACGGAGCTTGCCCGCGACGGCGTGGCCGTCATCATGATCTCGTCGGAAATGCCGGAAGTGCTCGGCATGAGCGACCGGATCATGGTGATGCACGAGGGGCGCGTCACCGGGTTCCTCGACCGCGACGAGGCAACGCAGATCAAGGTCATGGAACTTGCCGCCCAATGACCGGGTGGCCGCAGGCATGACCGGCTTGAAAAAAGCCGAAGGGAGGTAAACATGAGCTCGCATTCCGTGGCGCAGGCCCAGGCGGCCGCACAGAAGACGGCGCGCCGGCTTCCGCCGGAACTCAACATCTTTCTCGTCCTGATCGGGATAGCGCTGATCTACGAGATCCTCGGCTGGATATTCGTCGGCCAAAGCTTCCTCATGAACCCGCAGCGCCTGACGATCATGATCCTTCAGGTCTCCGTCATCGGCATCATCGCCGTCGGCGTGACGCAGGTGATCATCACCGGCGGGATCGATCTTTCGTCCGGTTCGGTCGTCGGCATGACGGCGATGATCTCGGCGAGCTTCGCGCAGGCCTCCACCTGGCCGCGCGCGCTCTATCCCTCGCTGACCGACATGCCCTTCATCGTGCCGATCGGCGTCGGTATCGCAATAGGCCTGATCGCCGGGGTCGTTAACGGACAGCTGATAGCCCGCACGAAGATCCCGCCCTTCATCGCGACCCTCGGCATGATGGTGTCGGCGCGCGGCATCTCGAAATGGTACACCAAGGGCCAGCCGGTCTCCGGCCTCAGCGACCAGTTCACCTTCATCGGCACCGGAATCTGGCCCGTCGTCGTCTTTCTCGTCGTCGCGCTGATCTTCCATATCGCGCTGCGCTACACACGCTACGGCAAGTTCACCTATGCCATCGGCGCGAATGTCCAGGCTGCGCGCGTATCGGGCATCAATGTCGAGGCGCACCTCGTGAAGGTCTATGCGATCGCCGGCATGCTGGCCGGTCTTGCCGGCGTCGTCACGGCGGCGCGCGCGCAGACCGCCCAGGCCGGAATGGGCGTCATGTACGAGCTCGACGCGATCGCCGCGGCCGTCATCGGCGGCACCTCGCTTGCCGGCGGCGTCGGCCGCATCACCGGCACGGTGATCGGGACCATCATCCTCGGGGTGATGACGTCCGGCTTCACGTTCCTGCGCGTTGACGCCTATTACCAGGAGATCGTAAAGGGCATGATCATCGTCGCCGCGGTCGTGGTCGACGTCTACCGCCAGAAGAAACGCAAGACCTGAGGAAAGAGCGAATAGTTCGCCGGCAACCGCTTTCTATTCGCTATTCCCCGTTCGCTACCCATTCAACGAGGAAAACATGACTGTAAGATTTGGTCTTCTCGGCGCCGGCCGCATCGGCAAGGTTCATGCAAAGGCCGTGACCGGCAATCCGGATGCCGTCCTCGTCGCCGTCGCTGACGCATTTGCCGAGGCCGCCGACGCGATCGCGAAACAGTATGGCTGCGAAGTCCGCACGATCGAGGCGATCGAGGCGGCCGGGGATATCGACGCCGTCGTCATCTGCACCCCGACCGACACGCATGCGGACCTGATCGAGCGCTTCTCTCGCGCCGGAAAGGCCATCTTCTGCGAAAAGCCGATCGACCTCGACGTCGATCGCGTACGGGCCTGCATGAAGGTCGTGGACGAGACCGGCGCCAAGCTGATGGTCGGCTTCAACCGCCGCTTCGATCCGCATTTCATGGCGGTTCGCAAGGCGATCGACGAAGGCGCGATCGGCGATGTGGAGATGGTGACGATCACCTCGCGCGATCCCGGCGCCCCGCCGGTCGATTATATCAAGCGCTCCGGCGGCATCTTCCGCGACATGACGATTCACGATTTCGACATGGCGCGCTTCCTGCTCGGAGAGGAGCCGGTGACGGTTTCGGCGACCGCCGCGGTGCTGGTCGACAAGGCGATCGGGGAAGCCGGCGACTACGACAGCGTGTCGGTGATCCTGCAGACGGCATCCGGCAGGCAGGCGATCATCTCCAATTCGCGGCGCGCCACCTACGGCTACGACCAGCGCATCGAGGTGCACGGCGCCAAGGGCATGGTGGCGGCCGAAAACCAGCGCCCGGTCTCGATCGAGATCGCCAACGGCACCGGCTATACGCGTCCGCCGCTGCACGACTTCTTCATGACCCGCTACACCGAAGCCTATGCCAACGAGATCGCGAGCTTCATCGCCGCGATCGAAAAAGGCGCCGCCATCTCTCCCTCCGGCGCCGACGGCCTCGCGGCACTGGCGCTTGCGGATGCGGCCGTGAAGTCGGTCGCCGAGAAGAGGCAGGTCAGCGTCGGCTGATTTTTCCAAGTGGCAAGGCCGGGCCTCGAGCCCGGCCTTTTCATGCCCGGGATAGCTGGGCGACCGGTTCGGCCAGGCTGGGGGCGGCCGTGGGGCGGCCCATGAGATAGCCCTGAACCTGCACCCCTCCCTCTTCTATGACCATCTGCTTCTGGTGCTCGGTTTCCACGCCCTCCGTGACCACCAGCAGGTTCAGGCTCTTTCCAAGCGCGATGATGGCCCGCATGATCGAGTGGGCGGCAGGGTCCGTATCGAGTGCGGCGGTGAAGCTTCGGTCGATCTTGATCTTGTCGAAGGGAAACGACTGCAGGTTGCTGAGCGAAGAATAGCCCGTCCCGAAGTCGTCCATGACGATGTGCACGCCGAGATCATGCAGCCTGTTCAGGCTGCCCATCACCTCCTCGCGATTGTGGAGGAGGACGGCTTCGGTGATCTCGAGTTCCAGCCGCTCCGGTTCCAGCCCCGTCCGCGTGAGGATACCCTTGATCTGCCCGACCAGATTGGGAACCATGAACTGGACCGGAGAAAGATTGACGGCCACCGTCAGCGGGCTTTGCCATTTTGCGGCCTCGGCACAGGCCTGTTCGAGAACCCATTCGCCGATCTGGATGATCGAGCCGCTCTCCTCCGCCACGGAAACGAAGGCATCCGGGGCGAGCAGGCCGCGGTCGGGATGCTGCCAGCGCAGAAGCGCCTCGTAACCGACGATCTCGTCGTCGCGCACGTCGAATATGGGCTGATAGTCCAGATAGAACTGGCGCCTCGCGATGGCATGCCGCAGATCGGTTTCGAGCTGGCGGCGCGTGCGGACAGCCTCGTCGAGGCTGGCGTCGAAGAAGCGGGATGCTCCCTTGCCGGTGTGCTTTGCCCGGTAGAGCGCCGTATCCGCATTGTTGCACAGCCTTTCGGCCGTGTCTCCGTCTGCCGGATAAAGGGCGACGCCGATGCTCACGCCGACGCCCATAGGATCCCTCGCCGGGTCGATTTCCTGCGAGAATGCCGCGAATATCCGCTCGACGAGCAGACGCGCGGCGTCCGGCTGCGCCAGGCGGGTCTGGATGATGGCGAATTCGTCTCCGCCGAGACGCGCCACCATTTCATCGACGCCGGTTACGGAACGGAGGATGTCGGCAACCTTCTGCAGGATGCGGTCGCCCTCGTGATGGCCGAAGATGTCGTTGACCGCCTTGAACCTGTCGAGGTCGAGATAGAAGACGGCCACCTCTTCCTGGCGCGCATCCGCCAGCGAAATCGCTTGGCGGATGCGGTGCTCGAAGGAACTGCGGTTGAAGAGACCCGTAAGCGAATCGTGATGCGCAAGATGCTCGATCATCCGTTCCGCCTCCTTGCGGGGCCGCAGATCCGTGACGAAATGGACATCGCAATTGCGGCCCCGATACTCGATGGTGCGGGAGAGCAGATCGACCGGGATCTTGTCGCCTTCCGCATGCAGGAGATCGATCTCGACCGGGCCTGCGGGACCGGAGACGCTTGCCTGCGTCACGGGAAGCGTGATTACCCGCGATGACGGCTGCCCGACAAGCTCGGCGCGGGCGTGTCCGGAAATGGCCGTGAACCGCTCATTCACCTCGACGATCCTGCCCCTGTGGACGATCATCAAACCTTCCAGGGAGGCATCCGCAAGCCCACGCAGATCCGTCAATTGCCTGTCGATGAAGACGGCGCCAAGGGCTATGAGGATTATGCTGGTGGAGACGACGATGACGCTCCCCGCCAGCCAGGAAGACGGAACCGGCGGTACCGCCAGGGCGAAATTCTGATCCGGCGTGATCGTCACCCCGCTCATGGAGGTGAAGTGCAACGTGCAGACGGCGATGGCGAGCATCCCGGCCGTTGCAGCGAGCCTTGCCGGCCCGGTCAGCCTGCCGAAGGCATAAAGGGCCGCTGCGGCGCCGGCAGCCCCCAGGAGCGTCGCGGCTATGGTCGCCGTCCAGTCGAAGGTCAGGTGGCCCGGCGCCTCGATCGCCAGCATTCCGGCAAAATGCATGGCCGCGATGCCGAGGCCGGCGACAGCGCCTCCGAGCGGACGGGCAATGGGTGCAGGATCGAAAAAGGCGATGCCGAAGGCAAGCCAGCATGCGGCAATGGACAGGAAAATCGAGAACGTCGTCAGCGGGAGGCCATAAGCGATGGGAACGCCGCCCTCATAGGCCAGCATCGCGATGAAATGCGTCGCCCATATCGAAATTCCGAAATTGAAGGCCGCGGCGGCAACCCAGTGCCTGCGGGATGTTCCACTGACCCGGTCGGCTCGCGACAGCATCAGCACGGTGGCGATGCAGCCGACGATACAAACCAGCGCGGCGGCAGCCACGAGGCTCCGATCATGCTCGTCAACGATACATGTGATAACAGAGAACATCACCGCTCCCATGCGTTGAACCGGCCGACGCGACGTCCAGCTCCCGATGCCATGAGCAACAGATCTGCCTTTGCTGCGGCGCGTCCCTGATGGACGCATAAGCACGCAGCAACACGGTTGGATCTGCGCGTAACTCCTTAAATCGACTCATTCGACGAAGTCGTGAAGCAGTTTGAGAGCGAACCGCTAATTATCCGTAACCAACTTATGGTTGACGAGACGTTCCGCGAACCGGATCGGCACATTCGACGCATCGGCGGCTCTCCACAGGCCCACGCTATCCGCCCTCCGCAGGGGGCGCGTTGCCCATCCTGACGGCCGCGATCTCGTCATCAATCTCGGCAAGCGCGCGATGGAGATGGCCTTCCAGAACAAGCGTCGCCTCTTCGGGGCTGATCGTCATTTGCGGCAATCCCTGCAGCCGCACGTGCTGCGACGGGATCAGCCCTTCCTCTATGCCGCGGCTCAGGAGATCGAAATAGCGCGTTCCCGGCCCCGTGAAGACGACCGGCATGTTCTCGTAGAGGCTCAGCATGCGTGAAAGCCCCTTCCCCAGGGCCAGTCCCGCCTGCCGGAATGCATATTCCGACATACGGTGCCCCTGGCGCGCGCGAAGGGCGATCTTGTCCATTTCGGCGATCGGGACGAACTTCGCCGGAATGGTATCCGGCGGCACTTCGAACGCCATGCGCAGGATGCCGTAGAAGCCGGCGGACGCCTCGATGCACCCGGACGAACCGCAACGGCAGAGCTTTCCGTCCTCCGAATTCGGCATGTGCCCGAAATTCGGCGCGCTCACCTGCAATTCGCCGAACCGGTCCCGGCGGGCAATGCCAAGCCCGACGCTGTGCCCGAGGGAAAGCGCCGCAAGTCCGCGAAAACCCGCCTCCCCGCCTGTGTCCATCCGTGCCGCCAGCGCATCCGCAACAAGCAGCGTCTCGTTGCTGAGCGTGACCTTCGCGCGCCAGGCGGGCGAAAGAAGCGCGGCGAAATCTATCTGCTCGAGCCCGAAGACCGGCGACCAGATCAGGCGCCGCGCAGAAGAATCCACAATGCCCTTGCTGCTGATGGAAATGGAGAGAACGGCATCCCTGTCTATCCGGGAACGCTGAACAAGCCGCTCCAATGCGTCCAGGAACCCTTGAGTAAAGGATGCGGCGGAGGTCGAGAGATTATTGCGCGGCTCCTCGAACCGGTCGATGAGCGTACCGGCATAGTCTGCCAGCGAATACTGCACGAGATCGGAGGCGATCCGCACGGCAATCAGATAGGCGCTGCCGCGGCGCTGCTGGAACAGCACGCGCGGGCGCCCGCGTCCGGTGGCGGCCTGCTGCTCCCTCTTTTCGAGGATCCTCGCTCTTTCAAGCTCGGCCGTGATGACCGAGACGGTGGCGGACGCCAGGCCGGTGCGCTCCGAGAGATCGGTATGGGAAAGCGGGCCGAAACGACGAAGCGTCGCAAGCACCAGCACGCTGTTCTGCTGACGCACCAGCTCGGTGCTTGATTTCGTCAGCATGGACCAATCCCGAAAAATGCTGAAGGCAACACATGCTCCTCCCAAAGCATCTGTCACGCCGTCGAGCAAGACGCCACAAGCGTTGTTGACAGCTTCGGAAAACTCTGACATCTATTTTCTCGACTGTCGAGAAAAAACTCTTTCTAATTAAGGGGACATCTTTCAAGACAGCATTCGTGGCCGGTTGCCGACTGGACGGGAGGTTCGTCCGGGTGCCGGCGATCTCTCGGGAGGATAATATGAAATCCGTTTTGAAGCTGATGGCGGGGGCTGCCATCATCGTTTCGCTGCAATCCGCCGCGCTCGCCAAGGACCTGGTGATCGGCGTTTCCTGGTCGAACTTCCAGGAAGAGCGCTGGAAAACCGATGAAGCCGCCATCAAGGCAGCGCTCGAGGCATCCGGCGACAGATACATCTCCGCCGACGCCCAGTCGTCCGCTGCAAAGCAGCTGACCGATGTCGAATCCCTGATCGCCCAGGGTGCCAATGCGCTGATCGTGCTCGCGCAGGACTCCGACGCCATCGGCCCGGCGATCGAGAAGGCCGCTGCCGAAGGCATTCCGGTCGTCGGCTACGACCGCCTGATCGAAAATCCCGCCGCCTTCTACATCACCTTCGACAACAAGGAAGTCGGCCGCATGCAGGCCCGCGAGGTTTTCAAGGCGAAGCCCGAGGGCAACTATGTCTTCATTAAGGGTTCCTCGGCCGATCCGAATGCGGACTTCCTCTTCGCCGGTCAGCAGGAAGTGCTGAAGGAAGCGGTCGACGCCGGCAAGATCAAGAATGTCGGCGAGGCCTATACCGACGGCTGGAAGCCTGAAAACGCCCAGAAGAACATGGAACAGTTCCTGACCGCCAACGACAACAAGGTCGATGCGGTCGTCGCCTCCAACGACGGCACGGCGGGCGGCGCGATCGCCGCTCTCGACGCGCAGGGCCTTGCCGGGTCCGTTCCGGTCTCCGGCCAGGATGCCGACAAGGCGGCGCTGAACCGCATCGCGCTCGGCACGCAGACCGTTTCGGTCTGGAAGGACTCGCGCGAGCTCGGCAAGCGCGCCGCCGAAATCGCCGTGGAGCTTGCCGGCGGCAAGACCATGGACGAGATCGAAGGCGTCCAGACCTTCAACGGCGGCCCGAAGGGCGTCGAAATGAAGTCCGTCTTCCTGTCGCCGCTGCCGATCACCAAGGACAACCTGAATGTCGTCATCGACGCCGGGTGGATTTCCAAGGCCGAAGCCTGCCAGGGCGCGGCCGCCGGCTCCGTTGCCGCGTGCAACTGATCGGCCGCAGACATTGACATGATCTGATGCAAACGCCGCGACGAAAATCGTTGCGGCGTTTGTTTGGGTTGGGCACCGGACATGCCCACTGTAGAATGCGGGAAGAAAGTCCGGATTAACCGACAAGAAAACGTGGGGAGAGCGGCAGGGCCATGGCCGATACGACAAATACCGCACAATTCAATCGCGCCCGCAACGCGGCGGAAAATCCGCTGAAGCGCTTCTTCCGGGCGACCGAGATCGATACCCGGCTGCTCGGCATGGTCGCAGCGCTGCTGATCATCTGGTTCGGGTTCGAGATCGCCACGGGCGGTCTTTTCCTGACACCGCGCAACCTCTGGAACCTGACGGTGCAGACGGCTTCAGTCGCGGTTATGGCGACGGGCATGGTGCTGATCATCGTCACGCGCAACATCGACCTTTCTGTCGGTTCGGTTCTCGGCTTCTGCGGCATGATCATGGGCGTCATGCAGGTCCGGGTGCTGCCGCAATATCTGGGCCTCGACAGTTCGGTGCTCTGGATCGTCACGCTGGCCTGCGGCATCGTCGTCGGCGGCGCGATCGGCGCGCTGCACGGCTTCATTATCGCGTTCCTGCGTGTGCCGTCCTTCATCGTGACGCTCGGCGGCCTGCTCGTCTGGCGCGGCGCGACCTGGTTCGTCACCAGCGGCCAGACGGTCGCCCCGATGAATGCCACGTTCCGCCTGATGGGCGGCGGCACGGAAGGCTCGATCGGCGCGACCGCGAGCTGGATCGTCGGTATTCTCGCGTGCCTCGCGATCGTCGCGGCCATCATCAACAGCCGCAAGCAGCGCAAGCGCTTCGGCTTCCCCCGCCGCCCGGTCTGGGCGGAATATTTCCTGGTCGTGCTCGGCTGCGCCATCGTGCTCGGCGCCATCTCCGTCGCCAATCATTACTACTGGCCGACGAACATCGCCCGCCGGTATGCGGATGCCAACGGCATCGTCTGGCCCGAGGGCGGCCTGCAGATCCCGCACGGCATCGCGATACCCGTGCTGATCGCGATCGCGGTGGGCATCGTCATGACCTTCATCGCAACGAGGCTGCGCTTCGGCCGCTACGTCTTCGCCATCGGCGGCAACCCGGAAGCCGCCGAGCTTGCGGGCATCAAGACCCGCTGGGTGACGGTGCGCATCTTCGCGCTGATGGGCATGCTCTGCGCCATAGCGGCGGCGATCTCGACCGCCCGCCTCAACGCCGCCACCAACGCTCAGGGTGAACTCGACGAGCTCTATACGATCGCGGCGGCAGTGATCGGCGGCACGTCGCTGGCCGGCGGAACGGGCACCATCGCCGGCGCCATGCTCGGCGCCTTCGTCATGCAATCGCTGCAGTCGGGCATGGTGCTGCTCGGCATCGACAGTCCGCTCCAGCGCATCGTTGTCGGCATAGTCCTGGTGCTCGCCGTGTGGCTCGACACCGTCTATCGCGCCCGCGCCAAGTAAGAGGAGTCCGAACTATGACGGATCAACGCACTCCGCTCGTGGAAATGAAGAACATTTCCATTTCCTTCGGCGGCATCCATGCCGTCGACAACGCCTCGATCGATCTCTTCCCGGGCGAGGTCGTGGCGCTTCTCGGTCACAACGGCGCCGGCAAGTCGACGCTGATCAAGATTCTTTCCGGCGCCTACAAGCGCGACGCCGGCGAAATCCTGATCAACGGCGAAGCCGCCGACATCAGCAACCCGCGCGACGCCAAGAAATACGGCATCGAAACGATCTACCAGACGCTCGCCGTCGCCGACAATGTCGACGCCGCCGCAAACCTCTATCTCGGCCGCGAGCTCAGGACCCCCTGGGGCACGCTCGACGACGTGGCGATGGAGGCCAAGGCGCGCGAGGTGATGGGCCGCCTCAACCCGAACTTCCAGCGCTTCAAGGAGCCGGTGAAGGCGCTTTCGGGCGGCCAGCGCCAATCGGTGGCGATCGCGCGCGCCATCCTTTTCGACGCCCGCATCCTCATCATGGACGAGCCGACGGCAGCCCTCGGACCCCAGGAGACGGCGCAGGTCGGCGAGCTGATCAAGCAGCTGAAGAAGGAAGGTATCGGCATCTTCCTCATCAGCCACGACATCCACGACGTCTTCGACCTCGCCGACCGGGTCTCGGTGATGAAGAACGGCCAGGTTGTCGGCCACGCCCGCACCGAGGACGTGACGAAGGACGAGGTGCTCGGCATGATCATCCTCGGCAAGGTGCCGCCGAAAGCCGTCCCCGGCCCCGGCGCCATGCAGACCGCCTGAGAACACGGGCCCAGAACGTCGACGCCGCGCGGGGGCCTACCTGCGCGGCTTGCCTCCCGGCCTCGAAAAATTCCTCTCGCCTCAAACGGTTTTCACCATTGAAGAGACGACGAAGCTGGGTTATGAACCCACACCAGTCGACATCCGGCCTCCCCGGACGACACGGATGCACCCGTAGCTCAGCTGGATAGAGTGTTGGATTCCGATTCCAAAGGTCACAGGTTCGAATCCTGTCGGGTGCGCCAAATACCGCAGATTTCCCTCCATAGCCGTTGATAACCGCCGAAACTACGACCGTGCAAAAAGCGCAGAAACAGCGGCGCTTTTTTGGGCGGTGAAAAGGTTCGAATCGCTTACAGTCGATGGGCGACTTTCGGTCTTCTGGTAGCCATTAAGTGATCGCCGTCGAATTCTAGAGCGTCGGATACTCAGGTTGAGTCGTTGTGGGATTCCGTTGCGCGGGCATTCGTGATTCACTTTCGTCCGGAGGTGATTTGCGATGCCCAAAGCCTATTCACGTGATCTTCGGGAACGGGTTTCTCGCTTTGTCGATGCCGGGCACTCGCGTCATGCGGCGGCGGCCCACTTTGGCGTGTCGGTTTCCTTCGTCGTCAGGCAGCTTTCTGCTTCGCCGGATCGGCGAAAAGGACGATATAACCATGCCTGAACTCAGCGCCGAACTGGCGGCCAAGGGCACGCATGTCGATCCGGCTTCGATCTCCCGCTGGTTTATCCGCAACGCGGCTACCGCTTCAAAAAAAACGCTGCTGGCGAGCGAGCAAGATCGCCCGGACATCCGCCAGACCCGGCAAGCCTGGATGACCGGGCGGCAGCCGAGGATGCGACTTGAGCCCCATCGCCTTGTCTTTATTGATGAAACCAGCACAACGACGAAGATGACGCGGCTGCGCGGCGGCTGCCTCAGGGGCCGCCGCCTGAAGAGCAAGGCGCCCTTCGGTCATTGGAAGACACAGACCTTCATCGCCGGCTTGCGATGCGACGGGCTGACGGCACCCTTCGTTGTCGACCGGCCGATGAACCGGCGCATCTTCGAGACCTACGTCGAAACACAGCTCGCGCCCACGCCGCGACACGGCGATGTCGTCATTCTCGACAGTCTGGCCGCCCCCAAGAGCCAGAAGGTCGAACAGATGGTCCGCGCCAAGGGCGCCTGGCTGCTCTTCCTGCCACCCTACAGCCCCGATCTCAATCCGATCGAAATGGCCTTCGCCAAGCTGAAAGCGCATCTGAGAGCAAAGGTCGTCCGCAGCATCGACGCCCTCTGGAAAGCCATCGGCGACATCTGCACCCTGTTCTCTCCGGCCAAATGCAGAAACTACTTCAACGCCGCTGGATATCGATTCACTTGAACGTCCGTTGCTCTAGGTGGGCGCCGCAGCCACTCATGCGGCTCGGCATGAGCATCAGCCGTCATGTCATCCGGCCAATGCTCTCTTGCCGCTCGCCTTCATGTTCTCTGCGAGAAAATCGACGAATGCCCGGATGCGCGCCGCCAGATGCTCATGGCCAACATAGACCGCGCTGAAGGTTTCGACATCGCCGGGATTGAAGTCCTCCAGCACCGGAACGAGCAGTCCCGCATCAATATCGGGCTGCACATGAAACCGCGCCAGACGGGCGAGACCGAGCCGGGCGATGGCGAGCCGCCGGACGGTTTCGCCGTTGTTCACCTGCACCCGGCCATTGAGGGGCGCGTAGGTCATCGTTCCGTCTTGCGGCTGGCGGAACGGCCATTCGTGCATTGAGCGGCGGAAATTGTAGCCGATGCACTGGTGGCGCTTGATGTCCGAGGGCGTTGCCGGCGGAGGATTGCGCGCGAGGTAGTCGGGCGCTGCGACCACGGCCATGCGGCTCTCCAGCAGCTTGCGGGCTTTCAAGCCAGAGTCCTGCAATGGCCCGACCCGGATCGCGACATCGGTGCGGTTCTCGATCAGATCGACCATGCCGTCATCGAGCGACAGATCGACCTCGATTTCCGGGAATCGGGCGAGGAACGCCGGCAGGAGCGGCGTCACCGCGCAGTGCGCGATGGGCACCGAGGCGTTGACTCGCAGCAGGCCGCGCGGCGTGGAGCACGCGCCCGATGCGATGGCTCGCTCCGTGTCCTCGATCTCGGCCAGCACGTTGCGGGCGCGGCGCAGATAGATTTCGCCCTCCTGCGTGAGACTGAGCGAGCGGGTCGAACGGATCAGCAGGTTTGTCCCCAGCCGCGCCTCGATACGGCCGACGACCTTGCTGACGGCCGAAGGCGACAGGCCAAGCGCCCGGCTCGCACCCGCGAAGCTGCCGCGATTCACAGCCTCGACGAATACCTCCATCTCGCCTGCGCGGTTGTTCATGCCGGCTCGTCCTCATTCGCGAATTGATTTCATTACTGACGTTCCAGAATAGCGGATTATCGCATGAATAGCGAGCGCATACGGTGCGGGAATGGATACCCGTTCCCAATGCGCAGCCGCGCTCGACCTGATCCGCCGTCCCGGCCACCTGACGCTGGGGATCGAACTTCCGCTCGACAACGATTGGTCGTCGGAGGGCGAAGCGCGTCGCATCGCGGACGGACGCCCGCATGGTGTGCCCGATCTTTCCCGTTACCCGGAGCTGGTCCGGCAGATCGACGCCTCCGGTTTCGCCGCGATCTGGATGCGCGACGTTCCGGTCTTCGATCCAAGAAACTTCGGCGACGCGGGCTCGATCTACGATCCCTTCGTCAATCTCGGCTTCCTCGCCGGGATCACGAAACACGTGGCGCTCGGCACGGCCGGCATCGTTCTCCCGCTCCGCCATCCCATGATGGTGGCGAAGGCCGCCGCCTCCGTCGATCACCTGTCGGGCGGCCGGCTGATCCTCGGCCTCGCTTCGGGCGACCGGCCGGTGGAATATCCGCTACTCGGCCTCGACTTCGAGGGGCGTGGCGAGACCTTCCGCCGGAGCCTCGCCTACCTACGCGACGCCTGGAAGGACGGCGGCCTGCCGCTCGGCGACGGACGCATAGCCGCCGATTTCGACCTACTGCCCAAGCCCGTCCAGAGAACGATTCCCACAATCATCGCCGGCAACGGCCAGCAATCCAACGAATGGATCGCGGCGAATATGGATGGACGTTTCGTCTATCCCGGCGGCCTTGATCGGCTGGCCGCACAGGCGGCGGATTTCCGCCAGCTTCGGCGTGCCGCCGGCCTGGATCGCGGCGTCTTCATCAGCGCCTTTCATCTCGATCTCGCCGACGATCCCGACGAACCGCCGACACCCCGCCGGTTCGGAGCGCGGATCGGCCGGAAGCCTTTCCTCGATCACCTTGAGCAGCTTCACGGTGTGGGCGTCGATCATCTGGCCGTGCTGCTTCGGCCCTCCCGCCGGCCGCTGCCGGAGGTGATCGACGAGCTTGCCCGAGACGTCCTTCCCGACCTTGCCCACGGCGCGCTTCCAGCGCCGTCAGCCAACACCAGACCGGAGCGCAATGCGGCCGGCACGAAAGGAGCCTGATTTGAGCACGAGCAGAATGCCCGCCCTTTTGGCCATGATGGTCGGCGGATTCGCCATCGGCACCACCGAGTATGCGAGCGTCGGCGTTCTGCCGCAGATCGCCGATGACTTCGGGATCAATCTCGCGCGGGCCGGGCTCGTCGTCAGCGGCTATGCGCTCGGGGTCAGCTTCGGTTCGCCGATCCTCGCAGCCCTAACGGGAAGCCTCTCGCGCAAGACGCTCATGCTGGCGGTCATGACGTTGTTCGTCGTCGCCAATGCGGCCGCCGCCTTGAGCACGAGCTATGCGTTCCTTATCGCCATGCGTGTTCTCTCCGCCCTGCCGCATGGCATCTTCTTCGGCGTCGGGGCGGCCATCGCCGCGAGCTTCGTTTCGGAAGACCGGAGGGCTTCGGCGGTGGCGATCGTGTTCGGTGGTCTGTCGATCGCGGTCGCGGCCGGCGTGCCGATAGCCACCGTCATCGGACAGCGCCTCGGCTGGCCCATGTCCTATTGGTTCGTCGCGGCGGTGGGTTTTGTGTCGTTGGTCGGCATGGCGGCGACCTTACCTCGCAAGATCGACATCGCGCCGGCGGGAAGCCTCATAGATCAGATCAAGGTGCTCGGTAGCGGGCGGCTGCTCATGGCGTTCGGCATGAACTTCTGTGCCTGGGGCGGCACGTTCGTCGCCTTCGCCTATCTTCCCAGCATCCTCGCGGACATAACGGGCTTCGGCCCAAATGGCGTAGCCTGGATGCTGGCGCTCTACGGGGTATCGGTCATCGTCGGCAACTTCCTCGGAGGCCGGGTGTCCGACAAGGCCGTAGTGCCGGCGCTGGCGCTGATGCTCGGCGCACAGGCGGCAGTGCTGCTGATCTTCACCTTCACGGCTCCGTCCAAGATCGGTTCGATCCTGACGCTTGGCGTGCTTGGCGCACTCATGTTCTGCAACATTCCGGGTCTGGCGCTCTATGTCGTGCAACTCGCCATGCGTTTTCGGCCCGGAAGCGTGGACATCGCTTCCACGATCAACGTGTCGGCCGCGAATGCCGGGATCGCTCTCGGCGCCTTCATCGGTGGAACAGTGGCCGATTCCAGCCTGGGGCTGGGCGCAACGCCGTGGGTCGGCGCAATCATGGTCGGCGTCGGCCTGCTGCTGACCTTGTGGAGTCGCTTCCTCGACAAACGCGAAGCGCATCACAGCCGGGCTGAGGTCAAGCCGGCGGCAAGCGAGGCTTGAGCCGATGCGTCGCCGAGGTCGTGCTCAGATTTGCGAGGGAGAGCTTCACCGTGAAGCGACCGACCGGTCGTCACGCCCCGGAACCGCACAAGCATCATTTAGCGAAGAATGGGAGCGTTCCGACCTTGGGCGTCATGGTGTCAGCCAACCATTCTACAAAGGCTCGCGTCTTCGCTGGAACCAGCTTGGTCGAAGGGTGGACGAGGTAAATCGCTTCCTGCGTTACGACTGGATAAGCTTGGAGGATCGGCACCAGACGGCCGCTCTTGAGTTCCGGCCCCGCGAGCCAGTCGGAAACCATCGCGATACCGACACCCGCGACAGCGGCCTGGATCAAGCTCGTCGCATCGTCAGTGACGAGCGGCCCGGAAATGCGAACTGCAATCGTCTTGCCGTTGTCGCCGAGATGCCAGACAGGATGCGAGGCGAGACGCGAAAACCCGATGCAGGCGTGTTTGCCAAGGTCGGAGGGATGCGCCGGGCTACCGCGTTCGGCAAGGTAGTCAGGCGAAGCGCACAACAGGCGACTGGCGGGGGCCAGTTTGCGCGCAATCAGGCGGCTGTCGGCGAGATCGCCAATCCGCACGGCAACGTCGAAGCCTTCGGCCACGAGATCGACATAGCGATCCTCATGGCGCGCTTCGACGGTGAGGCCAGGATGCTGCCGGAGAAATGCCGGCAGGATCGGTGCGATCCACATGCGCCCAAAGGTCGCCGGAAGAGACAAGCGCAGCGTACCCCGCACCGAGCCGGCCGCGTCAACGGCTTCGGCGTCGATCTCGCCCATCGCCTGAACGGCCTTGCGCATTCGCTGATAATAGGCTTCGCCGGCTTCGGTCAGGGCCACCCGGCGCGTCGTCCGTTCCAGAAGCCGCACGCCCAGGCGCTTTTCCAGCGCCGTCACCCGCCGCGAGACAAGCGAGCCATCCCTGTTCAGCGCCGTCCCAGCAGCGGTGAAGCCTGCGTGCTCGACCGTGGCGAGAAAGGCCGCGATCTGGTCGAAATCCGTTCCATCCATTGCTGCATCCTATGCAGAGATGATCCGACATATTGCAGCATTATCGCCTCTGTATCCAGAAATTACCATCGCGGAAAACTGTTCGCGCTTCCGCTCCCTCCGTCTCGCCGGGCGCTCCCGCGCGGCGAAACGGAGTTCGACATGGACGCAACATCAATCCCGACCACAGCCGATAACCGCTACAAGGTTCTCGTCGCGATCTGCACCTCGGCCGTCATCATCCCCCTGGTCTTCACCGGCCCGGCCATTTCCATTCCCTCGGTCGCGCGCGATCTCGGCGGCGATCAGGCCAGCCTCGGATGGATCGTGAACGCCTACGCCATCGCCTTCGGAGGCTGCGTCATGGCGGCGGGGACGCTGGGCGATCAGATCGGCCGCAAGCGCTGCTTCGTGACGGGCCTCGTGATCTTCGCCGTCACCTCCGTCTTGATCGGCCTCACACCGAGTCTGCTGGTGCTCAACCTCCTGCGCGCGCTCGAAGGCATCGGCGGGGCGCTGGTCCTGACATCGGCCACCTCGTTGCTCGCACAGGAGTTCGAGGGCTCAGAGCGGCCGCGCGCCTTCTCCTTCCTCGGAACGGCATTCGGCGTTGGCCTCGCCTTCGGCCCCATGGCGTCCGGCTTCGTCATCGAGCATTGGGGCTGGCGCGCGCTCTATTTCGCCATCCCCGTCATCTCGATCCTCATCCTCGTGCTCGGAACGCCCCGGATCAGGGAATCGCGCGACCCGGATGCGCAAGGGATCGACTGGCCGGGAACGACCTTGTTCACGGCCGCTCTGGTAAGCCTGACCTTCGCCATCGTGCTCGGTCCGCAGGAGGGATGGGCAAGCGCCATGGTTCTCGTCCTGATCGGCGGCGCAGTTGTCCTACTTGCGGCTTTCGTTGCCGCCGAGTTGAAGAGCGCGCATCCAATGCTCGACCTGTCGCTGTTCCGCTATCCGCGCTTCATCGGAGTCCAGCTCCTGCCGGTTGCGACCGGATTCAGCTTCGTCGCCCTGATCGTCTATCTGCCGATCTGGTTCATGGCCATCCAGGGACGGGACGCCTTCGCCGCCGGCCTCGCCATCCTGCCGCTCACCGCACCGATGCTCGTGGTGCCACTGATCGCCGGCCGGTTGGCAAGGTTCGTCTCGCCCGGCGTCCTGTCCGGCGTCGGCTTCCTGATCGCTGCCGCCGGCGCGCTGCTGCTGATGCGGCTTTCGTCCGAAGCAGGGCTCGGCCCGATGATCCTGCCGATGCTGCTGATCGGCATCGGCAACGGCCTGCCATGGGGATTGATGGACGCGCTGTCCGTCAGCGTCGTGCCGAAGGAGCGTGCCGGCATGGCGGCCGGCATCTTCACCACCATGCGTGTTGCGGGCGAGGCCATCGCCATCGCGGCAATCGGTGCCGCACTGGTCGGGCTTACGGCGCACGGCCTGACCGTCGCCGCAGCCGACAACGCCATCTCGCTTTCGACAAGCGCTGCCGCGATCGCATCGACGATCAGCAGCGGCGCACATGGTGCCGCGACGAACGAAAGCCCGGCGCTGGACGGAACGATCATGGCACTGGCGAATGCCGCCTACACGGATGCGCTCCGCGTGATCCTGCTTGTGCTTGCGGTGCTCGCCATACTGACGGCCGCCATCTGCCTGCTCACACTACGGGAAGGCCGTCCTGCAACGCAAACGGATGAGGCATAGGTAGGGAAGCTATGGGGCGGCGGCATTCAGCACGCCAGGCGGCGGCCATGAACATGAAGAAGCCCCGCTCATCGGGTGAGCGGGCTGTCTGGGGCCGGCCTCAGTTGCCGTTGCGGCGGGACCAGATGAGGTTGTAGCCGCTGCCGTCCTCGGCTTCGACCAGGCTGGCGTAGATCGGTGCCGGGAAGCTCGGATCGTCCAGCTTGACGGAGAGGTATTCGCGCTGCGTCTCGCGGGCGATCTTCTTCCAGGCCGCACCGAACTCGACCGTGGCTCCGGCGAAGATGCGGAAGTCGGGCCGCGCTCGCTCTCGCCCTCGGTGGCGGTGAACTTGGCCTTGACGTTGAGGGTCAGGGTCTTGACCGCGCGGTGAAGCCCGCGCCGTTCTCGTTCTTGGTGAAGGTGCCGATGGTTGCCATTGTCGTAGTCCTCCTGTCGGGCAGCACCATTACGGCCTCGATGGCGGTCGTGAGACCGGAGACGGTCGGCCCCACACCCTTCAGGGCTGGAACGGAGTGGAAGGCGGCCGGCGGCTGCTTTTTTGTTTCGCGCTGCAAAGCCCATCCACCCCATGCGGCTTGCCGCATGGGGTGGATGGGCGGCGGAAAAAAGCTGGCGACAGACGTTGCGGGAAGACGAGCGAGACGCCGCTTCAGCGGCGACGCTCTTCGGTCAGATCTTGCCAATCGAGGATGCGGATGGAGCGCCCGAAACAGGAATCAGGTGAAATACGGCAATGGCGACCGTCGTGCGCCTCGCCGCGATCGGGGACGCTGCTGCACGGGTTGCGCTGGTGCGGTTTTCCCCTGACCTGGCCGGCGAAGCAAATGCGCCTCTCGCCAGTGGGGCTTGCGGGTGTGGTCGCGTCTGACCTCCGCCGGTGCTGCCGAATCCGGTGTGGCTGGAAGATCGCTTGCGGAGCGCTGCGCCATGCCTCGGCCAAGCGGATGATCCGAACTTCCCGGCGCTGATCCGCCTGCCAGTCGAATTGAACGGAAGGCCCTCTCGTCATGATCCTGCCGTGGCGACCAGAACCGGCCCACCGGGACCGCCTTGCTCAACCGGCTGGGGCTTGCCGCGAAATGTCCGCTGCCGCCCTTTGCGTTAGGGATTGAAGCCGAATGGTGGAAACGCGCCGAAGGCGTGGTTCCGGCGCAAGCCGAAAGCCCGGCCCGCAGGGCAACGCCCAATCTCCTTTGCTGATCGTCGTATTGACACTGTGGATACGAAAGCCCATATTCCGGTCATGGCAAAAACTCGTCTCGCCCCCTCCGAATCTTCCCGCTCCGCGACCGCTGCTGTCGCGGCGCGCGCCTCTGCGGCTGACGCCAAGGGCAGCATCAACCTGCGGATCGAGAGCGGCACTCGCCAGCTCATTGACGATGCAGCGGCGGTGTTGGGTAAGACACGCACCGAGTTCATGGTTGAGAGTGCCCGTCGGCAGGCGGTTGATGTGCTGCTCGACCAGCGCCTGTTCACGCTCGATCCCGAGCGCTACGACGCTTTCATGCAGGCGCTCGACAATCCGCCCGCGCCGGGACCGAAGCTCAAGGCCCTGCTGCGCCGGACTCCGGCATGGCAGAAATAGACGACGCGCCGGACCAGCCCGCGCCTCGGCTTTCCGCTCCCGTTCCCCTGACTGCCGAGCATGATCTTTCGGCGTTCGATTGCGGTGAGCCGGTGCTGAACGACTGGTTGCGTCATCGGGCCTTGAAGAACGAAAGTCGTTTTTCGCGCACCTATGTCGTGTGCGAGGGCAATCGGGTCGTTGGCTATTTTTGCATCTCGGCCGGATCGGTCGAGCGCGGGGCGGCTCCTGGCAAGGTGCGGCGCAACGCGCCCGATGTGATTCCGGTGTCGGTGATCGGCCGGTTGGCGGTCAGCCGTAACCATGCAGGCAAGGGTCTCGGCGCGGACCTGCTCTCGGACGCGCTGCGCCGGATCGCGCAGGCTTCGAAAAGTATCGGCATCGGGGCCGTTTTGGTCCAGGCCAAAGACGACGCGGCCAAGCGCTTTTATCTGCGCTGCGCGGAGTTCATCGAATATCCCGAGGACAGCCGGACGCTGTTCCTGCCCATCGAGACAGTGGTGGCAGGATTCGGCTAGGCGGGATGCGCAGCCCGCTGCGAAGAGTCGGGAATCAGTTCTGGATCACAAGATCGAAAGACCTCGGCGGACAGACGCATTCAAAATAGTGGCTCTCAACGGCGCCCCAAACTGCGTGCCACCCGGCTAGGAAATCCTCCCCACCCTGTTCGCGCGCAGCCAATCGTGCATGCCGCACTTTGGTCGGCACATCCACAATCACGGCTAGGTCAACCAAGTCCCTCAGAAACGGCGACGCGGAGTAAGCTCCTTCGAGGAGAATCGCAGGCGCAGGCGCGACTTCCGCGAATTCGTCCTTGAGGCTGTAAGTGCCATCTGTGCCTAAACCCTGCATAAAGTCGAAAGCTCGCCACCGTGCAGGTTTCCCCCGCATAAGAGGCTCTATTGCCTCATGCCGAACGCGATCCCATTCGAAAACGCCGTTCAGACGCTCCGCCACAGGCTTTTTTGGCCACTCGGATTCAGGAACCTGCGTCTGGTAAAAGTCGTCGAGCGGAACCAAAGCTATGTCTGCCAACTTCGCCAACTTTTCCGCAATGGTTGACTTGCCGGAGCCGCTTCCCCCATCCAGCGCCACGACAACAGGACGTGCGAGTTCGGCTCGCAGATCTTCTATTCTTTCAAGGATGTGATGTTCGGGTGATTTCATTGCTCAACCAATATCGCGGATTCCCGTGTTGTCTAAATAGTCTTGGAAACCTGCGACACATTGCGCGACCGCAGTCGGGTTTTGAATGGTAGCACCCGCTATCTCGCGGGCTGTCCCACGCCGGACGCCAGTCTCATCCATGCCGCGATGCCGACGAATCCGCCACCAACGATGCAGAAGATTTGCTGCCAGATGTCGGACGGCACAGCCTCCTTGGTGATGCCATAGACCAGCGCATAGCCCGCGACGGCAGCGGGCGCGGCGAAGACCAGCGCCACGATCAAGCGGATGACCGGCGAGCGGATCGTCTCGAACAGAACCGCCAGGACACCGGAAGCGACGCCAACGGAGAACAGTCCAACCAAGCCTGCACCGATCAGGCCGAAGCCGGTATGATCAGCGAACTGCGCGGCGGCCAGCCCGAGCAGGAAGGGCAACGCATAGACGGCGAACGTGTAGGCGAGCACGCAGAGAAGCGCGATCAGCGCAACGCTCATGAACATTACCGCGACCATGATCCTTCACCTTTACTTGCGGCGCCGTCTTTCGTGCCGTCATGGTCGCGACGGCTGAACCCTGGGCATGGTGCCTATGCTTGTCTGTCGTGTCGAGCCTGTCGGGCGTGACTGTTGTTGACTTGTCGAGGCATCCGGCCGCGCGGGGCGGATCGCTTCGGTCTTCTTGATCTCCTTGCGCTTCACGCGCAGAAGCTGCGCCAGCCTGCGGCCTTCTCCGACGCTGACCAGATAGAAGACGGTCGGCTCGCCCTCCGCGTTCGTTTCCGGCTCCACCACCAGATCTTGCAGGATGCCCTTGGCGGTGATGCTCGCGGCCTTCCCTTCGATCGACGCCTCGCTGTGCGGGGTCTTGCGGGCATTCTTCGGATGCTTCTTGAGCTTGTTGAGGGGAATGAAAACCTCCTTGCCGTTCTCGATGACGGGGGCGGTGTTTGCAGTCGTGGTCATGGTCTTTCTCCTATTGGCTTGGGTTGAGGCGCAGCGCTGCGCTGCAACCCTGGCCGTCGCCGAGACCGGGGGGTGCAAGGTGCAAGGGCGACCGGGACGGAGGGGGATCACCCGGCCTGCACACGCGGATCGCAGCTATCGTCAAGAGTGAGAAGCACGCATCCGCGCGGAAGGCTGGGGAGACCGTCCCGGTCGAGCGTCAGCGATCCCTTGCGCCGCGCCAAGGGGGGCGGAGCCCCCAAGCAATCGGCCCAGCCAGAGCGAAGCGGAGGCCGGTAAGATGGACCGGATCAGGATACGGGAAACCGCAAAGCCGGAGATCCTGCCGTCCTGATCGCCGTTTGAATCGCTGAGAGGCGGGAATAGAGTTGGACTGTTATTGGAATAATCGGAGGATCAACTGTCCTATGACAGAGAAACGGAACCGGGAGACTTTGAAGCGCCGTCGAGGGATCGGTTCAGGCAGGGCGAAATGACACCGGAAGGATGGGAGCGTTTGCAGCAAGGGAACAGAATAAACGCCAAGGCTTTCCGCCAGCGATATCCGCCTGTGAGGTTGCCGGCGGGAAGCTTGCTAATAGGCGTCTCAGGCCACGTTCGAGTTTATTGTAAACAAGGCTGGATGTCGGCTGAGCCGATCGAGGTGGATCGAGAAAAGCAACCTCACTCTGGCCTCAATTAGACTTCGGGCCGACTTCCCTTAAAGAAATGTTTATTTATATAGTGTTCCTCATATTTTCTGGACAATTCCATGATCGTTGTCCGCGATCCGCTCCACCATACTAGCAGGTACACGCTAGCCTTGTAAATTCTATCCGCACGAGGCCGCTATGAGCGATCCTCTCGAACTCGCCATGCTGCGTCGACAGCTTTTCGCTCAGGAGGAATTTTATGAAGCACAAATCCCCGTTCGACCTGTTCTTCGATGAGTTCAACGAGGACATTCCTGAAGATTGCTTCCCCCGAAAAAGCATCTCCGCCTTTGCCGCCGAGACTATTGTCAATTCAGAGGCCTGGACGGATGCCCAGCCCGTCATGAACCTTTCCTCGTTCGTGACGACCTTCACCGAACCGGAAGCGCTCGCGGTCTGGAACCGGCACTTTCTCAAGAACTACATCGACCATGACATGTACCCGCAGCTCTTCGCCATGGAGGGCCGGATGGTGCGGTGGCTGCACGAGCTCTGGAACGGGCCGAGGGGCGTCGAGCCCTACGGCACGGCGACCGTTGGCTCGTCGGAAGCCTGCATGCTGGCCGGGCTTGCCCACAAATGGAACTGGCGTCAGGCGCGCGAAGCGGCCGGCAAGGACGGCTCCAAACCCAATCTCGTGACCGGCGGCAATGTCCAGATCGTCTGGAAGAAGTTCATGCGCTATTTCGACGTCGAGCCGCGCATTGCGCCCCTGAAACCGGGCAACTATCGCCTGACCACCGAGCACCTTGACGAACTGGTCGACGAGAACACGATTGCGGTCGTGGCGATCGCCGGCCAGACCCTTACCGGCGAGGATGACGACATCCAGGAGATCCACGACTGGCTCGACGCTTATGAAAAGCGCACCGGCATCAGCATACCCATGCACATCGACGGTGCGTCCGGAGCTTTCATCAATCCCTTCCTCTATCCGGACTACAAATGGGATTTCCGCCTGCCGCGCGTGCAATCGATCAACGCGTCCGGCCATAAGTTCGGCCTCGTCCCACCGGGCCTCGGCTGGATCGTCTTCCGCGAGCGCAAGGTTTTCAATGAAGACCTGATCTTCTATGTCAATTACCTGGGCGGGGAGATGCCGACCGCGACGCTGAACTTCTCCCGCAACGCGGCCCAGATTGCCTATCAGTATTACACCTTCGTGCGCCTTGGCTTCGACGGCTACAAGGAAATCATGCAGCACACGGTCGATAATGCGCAGCATCTGCGCGAGATGCTGGTCCAAAGCGGCTATTTCGAGATCATGAACGAGACCCAGCGCATACCCGTGGTGGCGCTGACGCTGAAGGACGGGTTCAAGAACTTCAACGAGTTCGATGTGTCGGCCAAGGTGCGCGAGCGCGGCTGGGTCTTGTCGGCTTATTCTATGCCGCCGAATGCCGAGACAGTGAACTGCCTGCGCATCGTTGTGCGCCCGCATATCAACCACAATGTCATCAATGGCCTCGCCAAGGATATCATCCACGCCTGCGACTGGTTGAAGGAGCATGGCGGCACCTCCAAGCCTCCCGCACTTCATGACCACAAGGTGGCGACGGTCAGTAAGTGCTGACCGTCATCGAACCGTGGAACGCATGAAGCTGGGGGAGCGTAGAATTGGAACGGGCCGTTGGTAACGTATTTGAGTTCTTCGAGCCGGTAGCCGAAAGCGGATTGCACGGCTTCTTTGCACTGCTTGATACTCAGCCTATCATTTTTCTCTTGCTGGCGCTGGCGATAGGCTATCCGCTCGGCAGGTTCTCGCTGGCTGGCATTTCTCTCGGGTCGACGGCGGGCACGCTGCTCGCCGGCGTCGTCATCTCGCTAACCGCCAAGCTCGCCTTCGATATCACCTATTCGATTCCTGGCGTTCTCTCGTCGATCTTCTTGCTGCTCTTCATGTACTCGCTGGGTCTAAGAGTCGGACCGCAGTTCTTCGCGGGCATCAGGTCCGGTGGACTGGCGCTCGTCGTGATCAGCTTCATCGTCTGGGGGTTGAACTGGCTCATCTGCGTCGGGGGAGCAAAGCTCCTGGGCATGGCGCCGGGCTACGCAGCCGGCATGATCGCTGGCAGCTACACCATCACAGCCGTAATGGGCGTTGCCCAGAGCGCCGTGCAGAGCGGCGCCTACACGCCTCCGGGCGGGATTTCGTCTGAACAGATCGGCGCAAACATCGCAGCCGGTTATGCGGTGAGTTATATCCTGTCGAGCATCGGCATCATCCTGCTGATCCGTTACCTGCCACAGATGTTCGGTCACGACCCTGTTGCCGACGCCAAGATCGCCGAGCGCGAATTCAGCGGTGGAGCGACCCATCCGCTGCCCGATGCGCCCGGCGCCTTGACACTCGGTTTCTCACCTTATGATCTGCGCGCCTATCGCGCCGAGCATGATGCCGTGGTCGGCAAGACCGTCCACGACCTTTTCGAGGAACACCCGCGCGCGCCGATCCTGAGGGTCGTCCGGGACGGACATATCCTCGATATCGACGACAACCCGACCATAAAAAAGGGCGATATTCTCGCCGTGCGCGCCAATGTGCACGAGTTAATCCTGGAGGAGGGGCAGATGATCGGCCCCGAAGTGGACGACGAAATCGCCCGCAACATTCCGATCGAAGTGGCCGATATACGGGTAGGCTCCCACCAATTCACCGGCAAGACGCTCGAGGAACTCGGTCGGACGATCGGCTTCGGCGTGCATATGATCGCTATGTTTCGCGGCGGTCACGAGATTCCGGTTGGTCCTAACACCGATGTGCGCTTCGGCGATGTCGCGCGCATCTCGGGACCGGACGCGGCAATCAAGCGTGTGGCCAAGGTGGTGGGCGGTCGGCCGATGCTGCTCTCGACCACGACCGAGGTCAGCTATATGGCGCTTGCCATGGTGGCGGGCTACCTAGTCGGCATTCTCAGCATTACCGTTGCCGGCATTCCCTTCGCGCTCGGCACGTCCGCCGGTTGCATGCTGGCCGGGATCTTCGTCAGCTACTTCCGTAGCCGAAACCCCGAATTCGGCGGCCCCGTGGACGAAGGGGCCCGCAGCTTCATGCAGGATATCGGGCTCAACATGTTCGTGGCAGTGCTCGCCGCCAATGTCGGCCCCAAACTCATCGAGTCCTTCCAGGGCACCACCGTGATCTGGATTGCGCTCATCGGCACGACCGCCGCGCTTCTGCCAGTCGTCGTCGCCTATGTCGTAGGGCTCAAGATCTTCGGCCTGAATTCCGTCATTTGCGACGGAGCCGTCACTGGCGCACGCAATAGCACGCCGGGGCTTAACGCCATCGTCGAGCAGTCGAAGAGCTCGGTGGCGGCCGTACCGGTTCCCTTGACCTACGCCATCACCACGGTGCTCGCGCTGATTGGCGGCTATCTCGCCATGGTGGTTTCATGACGAACGCGGAGCGCTGAATGTCCGGTGACCCAGGCCTTTCGGCCCTGGAGATGCTTCGCCCGATCGTTGGCTCGCCTGAGGCGATGCTGTTCCTGACGATCGTCCTCGGCGTGCTTCTCGGTCGCCTCAAGACCGGTGGCTTCTCCTTAGGCACGGCCGCCGGCACGCTGGTCGTGGGCACGACGTTCGGCGCCCTGGTCGGCACGACTGGCCCCGAAATCTCGCCGACACTGAAGTCGATCGCCTTCCTGCTCTTCGTCTTCGCCGTCGGGTTCCAGAGCGGTCCGCAGTTCTTTGCCTCGCTCGGACGAACGACCTTGCCCCTGGCGCTGGTGGCCGTCACTGTTGCGATCGCCGGGTTGGCCACAACAGTGGCGGTGGCCCATCTCTTCAGCCTGCAGGAAGGTGACGTCATCGGGGTCGCCGCCGGAGCGATGACGCAATCCGCCATGCTCGGTACTGCTTACGGTGCGCTCGAGGGACTCGGCCTGCCGGCAGCGACGCTGCAGGATATCCAGGGTGAGGCAGCGATCGCCTTCGCGCTCACCTATGTTTTCGGCACCCTCGGCGTCGTGCTCTTCTGTTCCCAAATCGGGCCGAGGCTGATCGGTGTCGATCTTAAGGAGGCGGCGCGAAAGCTCGTGGCCGACCACGCCGAGACGCCGGATGCGGGCCAGCCGCTCCTCGACTACCGCTCGCTCGTGGCGCGGGTCTTCCGCATTGAGGCGGCCGCCGGTAAGACGATCGCGGAGATCGACGCGGCACTGGGTTCGCTTGCCGCGATCGAACATGTGCGCCGAGGGAGGGCACGCCTCGCCTTGTCGCCGGACGTTGCGCTCAAACGTGGCGATCTCGTTGCGATCGAGGGTTATCGGTCAGCCATTGTGAAGGTTGCGCCGCGTATCGGCCGCGAGGTACTGGCCGAGGTGCTAGTGAACGATCTCCTCGGGACAAGTGTCGACGCCGTGATCCACCCCTCGCTCGCCGGCATGCCGCTGCGCGAGGCTGTGCGGAAGCTCGGCCAAGCCGGACATGGCATTTTCCTGCGGCGAATCCGCCGCCAGGCGCATGACATTCCGGTCACAGCCCGGACTGTCCTCCTGCCCGGCGACGTGCTGACGCTTGCCGGTCCGCCGGACCGTCTGGAGACGGCGTTGCCCGCCATCGGCGTCAAGCTCGCCGAGGGCAACCGCACCGATATCGCCTTCCTCGCGGCAGGTCTCCTGTCGGGCGTTCTGATCGGCCTTGTCTCGGTCACGATCGGGGGGCTGCCGATCACGCTTTCGGCGGGCGGCGGCGCCCTGGTGGCGGGGCTCCTCTTCGGCTGGTGGCACGCGCGCAACCCGGGCGGGACCAACGTGCCGATCCAGGCCACGCAGATCATGTGGGATCTGGGGCTCGCCGCCTTTTGTGCATTGGTCGGGCTCACCGCCGGGCCGCAGGCGGTCGCCGCGCTCGCGACCGACGGCCCCGCGATCCTGCTCGCGGGCATGGCCGTCACTCTTGTTCCGCAGATCATCGGCCTCTGCGTCGGCCATTTCCTGCTTGGAATCAATCCGGCAATCCTCGTCGGCGCGCTCGCCGGCGCGCAGACCCAGGACGCCGCCATGCTCGCGGCGAGCGATGTCGCAGAAAGCCCAACGCCCGCGCTCGGCTTCACGGTGCCTTACGCGATTGGCAATATTCTTTTGACGATTCTTGGGCCGGCCGTTGTGGCTTTGAGCTGAAAAAGGAAGACCAACGGATGAACGACATTACGACAGCCGGCGGATCGGGCAATTCCGACAGGAAGGCATATCTGGTCGGCAGCGGCATCGCCTCGCTGGCCGCCGCGGCCTATCTTGTGAAGGAAGGCAGGTTCCCGGCGGGAACATCACCCTCTTCGAGCAGGACGAGAGCTACGGTGGGAGCCTCGACGCGCGCGGCAACCCGCAGGACGGCTATTCGATGCGCGGCGGCCGCATGTTCGAGGAGAAGTTCAACTGCACCTACGATTTCCTGTCGTTCATTCCGGCCATCAGCAACCCCAAGAAGTCGGCCAAGGACGAGCTGATGGAGTTCCACCAGGAGTTCTTCTGGAACGACAAGGCCAGACTCGTCTCGGGCGGCGCCATCGTCGACGTGGCGAACCTCGGCTTCAGGGGGCGCGACCGGCTCGACCTGGTGGAGCTCTGCACCACGCCCGAGGCCGTGCTCGGCACCCGCACCATCGAGGAATGATTCGAGCCGGAATTCTTCAAAAGCAATTTCTGGTTCATCTGGTGCACCACCTTCGCCTTCGAGCGGTGGCACAGCGCGGTGGAGCTCAAGCGCTACTGCCTGCGCTTCACGCATCTGTTCTCGACCATCGACATGATGGTCGGGATTTATCGCACTCAGTTCAACCAGTACGACGCCATGGTGCGACCCATCATGGGCTGGCTGAAGGAGCGCGGCGTCGTGTTCCGGGCGGGCATCGAGGTGACCGATATCGACGGCGGCGAGTCAACCAGATCCGGCGAGCCGTCTTAGGAAAGACCCTCCTGCCAAGCCTGGTAGACAGTCCTTATGCTGGGACGGAAACCCAGGCTACGGGCAAGAGACGTATCGACATGCAGGTACCATGGATTTGCGAGAGGCTCGGAATTCGAGTCCAACCGTTTCCCCGCCAAGTCCACCAGTTCGTAGATGGAGGACGGCGCCTCGTCGGCCAGGTTTACCACGTGCCGATCGAACGCACCCTCCAGCGCCATCGTGACCGCGTGCGCGATGTCACGATGGTGGATCGTGCTCATGCGTTGGGCCGGATGCCAGGTGCTGACGTGCTTGGGAAGAGATTCGAGATGTCCGTCACCATCGCCATAGACGAAAGGGAAACGCAGGATTGACCAATCCAGACCGCTTTCGCGCAGTTCCTTCTCCGCGGCCACCTTGCTTTCGGGATAGGCATGCTGTGGATTGACCGGATCGTCTTCCCGTCCCGGATGCGGATTATCCTTATTATAGACATGGCTGGTGCTCGACATGATGAACCGCGCGTCGGGGGCATGGGCCTTTACGGCGGCAATCAGGTTGCATGTCCCGTCGAGGTTGCTCTTCCAGATGAGATCGGTGTCCTGCGTACGAAAGACGGCGGCCAGGTGCACGATGGCGGAAACGCCGCGGACGGCGTCGGGGAGGCTCGAAGGGTCGAGAATGTCGCCCGTCGCGGCCTCTACACCCTCAGGGCAGGCTTTACCCGCCCGGAGCAAGACACGGCAGGCAAATCCCGCCTCCACCAGCCGGGGAAGAAGTCGTTCGCCAACGAGCCCGGTGGCTCCGGTGATCAATATGGTCATTTGCTCAGTCCTTTCGCAACAGTTTCTGCAGTCGTTCGGTCGCCGATTGCAGGACACGGATGGTCGTGGCCAGTTCGGCCTCATCGATGCCGCCGAAAGCAGCTTCGTGAATGAAAGAAAGATCGGGAAGTTGGCGCCACAGCGCCTCACCTGCGGCTGACAACGTCAGCAGACGCTGACGCTGATCTTCTCCGCTCGAGGTCTGCTCGACCAGGTCTTTACGGACGAGAGTGGAGATGATGCCGCTCAAGGTCGCACGTTCGAGTTCGAGTGCACGTCCGAGGTCGCGCTGAACGGACGGGCCATTGTTTGCGAGATGCCAGAGAACGTACCATTGCGTGGATCCCAGATCGTAAGGTCGCAAGGTCGCGTCCATAAGGGCGCGACCCGCGAAGTAGCACCGCTTCGTCCACGCTCCTGCGGAGAGCTGCTCGATGTCCGCCTGATCCCGCATGTGAAGGCCTCGTCATTTCGTTCGGTACCATACGATAATCGCAAGGTAGCGAACGAATGTCAATGCTGAACGTGCGCCGACCCCGGTGCAGGCATCGAGAGGTGCTCGCCTAGGAAAGTGCGGATGAAGGCTTCGATCTCGGCCGCATGTGTTTCCAGCGCGAAATGGCCCATATCGAGCAGATGAACATGGCCTTCCGGCAAGTCCCGTTTGTAGGCTTCGGCACCGGCCGGCAGAAGGCCGGGTCATGGCGGCCCCAGACGGCGAGGAAGGGCGGTTGATGCTGCCGGAAATAGGACTGGAAGCCGGGTATTTCTCCACGTTTCTGTAGTACTCACAGATCAGATCGAGCTGGATCTCCTCCGCGTCCGGTCTCGCCATCAAGGCGATATCGACATATTGCCATCGGATGAAAGCCGCGTCGGATCGGCTCCAGTCCTATACTGCCACCTCTCGCAAGAGGTCGATGAAGGCCCGAAGCGGGGATGGGACGTGCCGGCTGCGCGGGTAATAGAGAGCCAGACCAGGGGTCGGCGGGCACCAGTCATCAAGCACGGTCACCAACTGGCCGGTCCCCAGAAACGGTTGAGCGAAGTATTCCGGGACATAGGCAATACCGCGCCCGTCCGCCGCCGCCTGCACGAGAAGATCATTGTCATCGAGTGTGAGGTTGCCCGGCACATCGATCGCGACTTCGGCGCCGCGTTTGGAAAACTCCCAACGATAGCGCTTTCCGCTCGGCAAACGTTGGCGGACGCAGCAATGTGCATAAAGATCGTCGGGCGTATGCGGTCTTGCCTTGCCGTCGAGATAGGATGGCGCCGCCACGGCGATGAAACGCACGTCGCCACCGAACTTCACCGCGACCATGTCTTTCGGGACAGCCTCCAGCAGGCGCACACCCGCATCGAAACCCTGTTCCACAATATCGACGAGCCGGCCTTCCGACACCAGATCAAGCTCGACGTCGGGATAAAGATCGAGAAAGCGCGGAACAACGTCAGCAAGCAGGATGCGGGCACCGCTCTTGTTCGCATTGATCCGCAGCGTGCCGCTCGGGGTGCCGCGCTCCTCCGACAAGGTATCGAGCGCCTGATCGAGATCCTGAAGTACGGGGTCGAGGCGCGCAAGCAGGCGAGCGCCAGCCTGGGTCAGCGACACGCTGCGTGTCGTCCGGTTGAGGAGCCGCACGCCCAGTTTTGCCTCCAGTCCAATGATGGCGTGGCTGAGAGCCGAGCGCGACACGCCCATGATGTCGGCCGCTCTGCGAAAACTCCGGTGACTGGCCACTGCCGCAAACGCGGCGAGATCGTTCAAACTAGGACGTACCATTCGTGAAATATCCTCACCATCTTATCTCAAATTGAGGATCTTATATCACCAATATTGATGTTTTACATTCGCATGGACAAAAGGAGTTCACATGCCAAAGACATGGTTTATCACCGGCGCTTCTTCGGGACTCGGTCTCGAGATGACGCAACAACTGCTCACCCAGGGACACAAGGTAGTCGCAGCGATCCGCCGCGCGGAGGCGCTGACGCAGCTCAAGCAGGCTTTCCGCGAACGCCTCGATGTCGTTCCTCTCGAATTGGTCAAGCCGGAGAGTATAAGCTCGGCCGTCGAAGGCGCATTCGAGCGTCACGACCGGATCGACGTGATCGTCAGCAATGCCGGCTACGGCCTGTTCGGTGCCGCGGAAGAGCTCACGATTGGAGAAATTGACCGGCAAATCGCCACCAACCTTACCGGATCCATCCATCTTATCCGTACCGCACTGCCTTATCTTCGACTGCAGGGTGGCGGACGCATCGTTCAGGTTTCCTCCGAAGGGGGCCAGATCGCGTATCCCGGATTCAGTCTCTATCACGCGACCAAGTGGGGCATCGAGGGCTTCGTCGAAGCCGTGGCACAGGAGGTGGCTCCATTCGGTATCGACTTCATCATCGCCGAGCCGGGGCCGACCGGCACAAATTTTGGAGCCAATCTCGTCCGTGCGAAACCGATGGATGCCTACGATGAAACCCCTGCCGGCGCCGTCCGCCGGGCGATCGCCGAGGGCAGCTTCGAGATCAAGGGAGATGCGGCGCGCACCGTAGCCGCAATCATATCAGCCGCCGAGAGCCAAACACCGCAATTGCGGCTGGCGCTGGGAAGCACGGCCTATTCTTCCATCTCACAGGCGCTTTCCGCACGCCTGACCGCCCTTGAGGCGCAACAGGAGGTGGCGAATTCCGCCGACCGGCAGGATCTGTGAACCGCGACAGCGGCCCGAAAACACAGACCTCATGAACAGGAAAGGAAACAACATGTCCATTCGACCAATGATATTGGCTTTCGCCCTTAGCATTTCGTCTTCTGCCTTCGCGCAGACCGCCGCAGAAAACCAGGTCGTAGGCACTTGGCGGATGATGTCGGCGACGATCGATCCGGGCGGTAAAAACATTTCCGCCTATGGAGAAAAACCCAACGGTCTTCTTGTCTTCACGCCCGACATGCACTTCGTGGAAGTCCTTACCGACGCCGATCTCCCGCGCTTTGCCTCCGATGCTCGGGGTGAGGGAACGGATGATGAAAATCGCATGGCCATGTCGCGCGGTATCGGCTTTTTCGGAACCTACACCGTGGATGAGAAGGGAGAATTCAGCGGAAACCGTGTCGAAGGGGCGACATTTCCTAACTGGGTTGGCAGCGTGCGAACACGTGATGATCTGAGGCTGGTCGTTGACGGCGACCGTATGACTGAACAATTCCGTAGGCCGGAAGGCACTGAAATCAGGATCGAATGGCTGCGCGTCAAATGAGGCACCGGATGGCGCTCCTCTGCATAAGGTCTCGACCTTGCGAGCGCCCGCCCTTCGTGCATGACCAAAAACGAAGTTGAGTTATCCGGAGGAAAGAGCCATGCTTTTTAATCGCCGTTCCATGTTCAGGTTACCTGCGGGCCTTCCAGTCGTAGCTCCTCATATAATCGAGAAACGCACGCATGGCCGCGCTCGGTAGGCGGCGACTGGGGTAATACAAAAACCAGTGCGGCAAGATTGGGCTCCAATCCGACAGGAGCTCCACCAGTCGACCGCTTGAGGTATGGGGCTTGGCATAGTCGTCGATGACATGCGCAATCCCTCTGCCCACCAGTGCTGCCTGCAGTTCGTTATGCGCCGCGCTGACCGTGAGGCGACCCGTCGGCGAGATTTCCATCTCTTCTTTGCCATCGGTGAAGCGCCAGGTGACGAAAGTGCCGCCCGGAAATCTGCGCTTGATACAGTCATGACCGACAAGGTCATGCGGTGTCTGCGGCTGCCCGTGCTTTCTGATGTAATCCGGTGAAGCGACAATCGCATAGCGAAGCGGGGGGCCGAGTGGGAGCGCGATCATGTCCTGCGCCAGCTGCTTTCCGAACCTGACGCCGGCGTCGAAACCCTGTTCCACGATATCGATGACAGCCGCATCGCTGATGATCTCGATCTTCACTTCGGGATAGGCGTCCATGAAGTCGAACGCCAGCGGGCAGAGAAGATGATCGACGGCCGGTGCCGGCGCATTGATCCTGAGAGTTCCGGACGGGCTGTCCCGCAGCTCATCGATTTCTGCGATGGCGAGCCTGATGTCGCTCAATGCGGGTGCCAGGCGTTCAAGAAGGCGCTGTCCTGCTTCCGTGGGGAATACGCTCCTGGTCGTCCGATTGAGCAGCCGAATACCGAGAGCCTCCTCCAGGGCATTCATCGTCTGGCTCAAGGCCGATGAAGACACGCCGCGCTCGAGTGCTGCAGCTCGAAAACCGCCGCAGCGAACGATCGAAACGAAGACGTCAAAGCTGTCAAGTCGGGCTTGGCTCATTGAGAAGTTTCACTAATCAGGCTGATCAATTTTGCGTAGCTTATAACATCAATGAGCTCATGTCATGTTGTCCCGAAGCTCGTTGATGCGACTGTCCGGCATCTGTGGACGATCAAGCCCCGGTCCCACAACTCGATGGCAACGATAGAGCGCCCAACCAGGAAAGGAAAAACGATGAATGCCTTCACCCTCAACAGACGCGCCATCATGCTGTCCGCCGTCGCAGGTGCATCGAGCATGATCATCCCGGCTATGGGAAACGTAGGCACAGCTCATGGCCAGGCGGCTGCAATGCCAGTGATGCGAAACGCCGGTCACTACCAGTTCCGCGTCGGAGACATCAGGGCGACGGTGCTCAGCGATGGCTTCATCGAAGGCCCACCCCGCGTTTATGCAAGCAACGCCTCGGAGGCCGAGTTGCAGGAAGTTCTGCGCCAGGCTTTTCTGCCGACAGACCATATGAGAATGAACCTCAATACGCTGCTTATTGAGACCGGGGGGCGACGGATACTGCTCGAGGCCGGTGCCGGCCAGACAATGGGACCAAATGGCGGTCGGATATTCGTGAACCTCGCGGCAATCGGACTGGACCCTGCAGACATCGATGCGGTCGTGATCACACACACCCATCCGGACCATGTTGGCAATCTCCGTGCCGCCGGTGGCGGCAAGGCTTTCCCCCGCGCCACAGTCTTCGTGCCGAAGGCGGATTGGGATTTCTTCGTCAAGTCGGATCCGGATCTCTCCTACATGCCTGTGCCGGTGGAATTTCGCCTGCGCTTCGCGGCAAACATCAAAAGCAGCCTTGAGCCGGTCATGAACGATATCGAGCTGTACGAAGCTGGCGCCGAGATCGTGCCGGGCCTCACCACCATCGTCGCCTCCGGCCATACGCCTGGAATGGCAACCTTCCTTGTTCATTCCGGCGACGAACAGCTTCTGCTGACGTCGGATCTTGCCTATCACCCCGTAGTCAACGTCGACAGGCCATGGCTTCCGGGCCCTGACCGCGACAAGGAGACGGCGCTCGTCTCCCGCAGGCGCGTCTTCGACAGAGCGGCCGCCGACCGTATCCCGGTGCTCGGCTTCCACTTCCCTTTCCCCGGCCTCGGCCACATGCTCAAGACCGATGGCGACTACGCCTGGGTCCCCGCAAACTGGCAGTTCTGACGCCAAGCTCAAGACACAGGAGACATTTCCATGGACCAGTCGAACATCAACCGTCGCGGCTTTCTAGGAACGATGGGTGCGGCGGCAACCGGGCTTGCCCTTGCAGCCAATGCCACCGCGCAGGCCCAGGTGACCAATACGAACTCTCCGGCTTCGGGCACCAACCCCGATGTCTTGACCCGCCTCCTGCCCCGCACCGGCGAACAGGTCACGGCGCTCGGCCTCGGCACCTTCCTCACCTTCGACCTGAAGCCCGGCGACGACCGCGACGCGCTCCGGCAGGTTTTCGAACGTTACGTCGCTGCAGGCGGCCGCGTGGTCGACACCTCGCCGCTCTACGGCTCGGCGGAGGTCAGCGTTGGCCAGTTCATGGGCGAATTTGCCGGGTCAGACGAGATGTTCCTCGCCAACAAGGTCTGGGCAACGGGCGAATATCTCGGCGACGAAAGCCATGCGGTGGAGAGCTTCAGGCAGTCGCGGATGCGCACCTGGCGCGACACCATCAATCTCATGCAGTGCCACAGCATCACCAACGCTCCGGTTATCGTCCCGCTGATGAAGGCGTGGAAGCAGGACGGCCTGATCCGCCATGTCGGCGTAACCCATCACGAATCGGCGGCACAGGAGCAGTTGCTGGCGATCGTGGAGCGCGACGACGTCGACTTCATCCAGACCAACTACTCGATCTTCAACCGCGATGCCGAGAAACGCCTTCTGCCCGCAGCAGCCGACAAGGGCGTCGGCGTGCTGATCAACCTGCCGCTGGAAAAGGCCCGCCTGATGAAGGTGGTCGAGGGCCAGCCGCTTCCCGGTTTCGCCGAAGAGTTCGGCGCGAAGAGCTGGGCCCAGTTCTTCCTCAAATGGGTCATGGCACACCCCGCCGTCACCAGCGTGCTGTGCGGCACGTCGAACCCAGATCACATGAGCGACAATGTCCAGGCGATGACCGGCCCGCTGCCCGACGAGCGCATGCGCGCCCGCATGGTCGCGCACATGGAAACCATCCCCGGCTTCGGCTCCATCGGCACGATGCCCTGGTATCCCGACAAGGCGAACATGTATTCGGGCTTGATCCGCGAGGCCCAGGCCAACGCCGCGAAACGGCTTCAGTAAAACGACCCGACAACGCTGTCGACAACCGGGAGATCGACCTTGCCCTCGACCCGACGCTCTCTTCTGACGGCCTTTCTGACGTTGCCTCTCATCGATGCAGCCCGGATGAGGGCGTTCGCGCAAGCGGCCCCCGAACTGCCGCTGACGCCGTCATGCGACGATGGGGACGAGCTCACCCTCGAGCGGGAAGCCGGCCCCTTCTTCCGGCCGAACTCGCCGCTCGAACGCGATCTCTATCCCGACGCGCCGGGCGGCGAACGGATAACCGTCGCGGGCTTCGTCTTCGACAATCACTGCCGACCGCTGCCCGGAAGTCTCATCGAGATCTGGCATGCAGATGAAAACGGCGATTACGACGGCGTCGGCTTCCGTTTGCGCGGCCACCAGTTCGCCGACGCGCAGGGGCGCTGGTGGTTCAACACCATCGTCCCTGCGCTCTATCCCGGCCGCACCCGCCATTTCCACTTCAAGGTCCAGCGCCCCGGCGGCAACGTCCTCACCACCCAGCTCTATTTCCCCGACGAACCGGGAAACGCGGGAGACCGATTGTTCCACGACAGCCTGCTGCTTGACATGAAGAACACCCAGGACGGACGGTTCGGTCGCTTCGATTTCGTCGTCTAGCGGCGGAATGGCCCTCAATGACGGGAAGCTCTGTTATCCGCGCTCGCGATGGAGCGGATTGTGCCGAGCTTCAGGCCGTGGCGGAGATTGCGATTTCCGGCTGGGATCATGTTGCCGGCCTTGTCGATCATGGATGAAAGACAGGGCCTAATCCGCATGCTAGTTGGATAGGAGCGGAGCCGGCTTAACGTGCCTGTACAGTCAAGTGCAGCGAGTCGAGCTTTCAGCGAACTGCCTCGGCGAACAGCCGACGGCGCGGGTAAAGGCGGTGCTGAAAGCGCTCCCCGACTTGTAGCCAATGGAAAAGGCAACCTCCTCTATCCTTGCCGTTCCAGACCCGAGCGCCTCCTTGGCAAGCGCTATTCGCCACCGCAAAAGGTAAGAGATCGGACTGACCCCGACGACGGCATGAAAGCGCGTGGCGAAGGTCGAACGCGAGACACCACAATGTCTCGCCAGGGATTCCACCGTCCAATGGTGTCTGACATCCGCGTGCATGGCACGAAGTGCTTTTGCCGTGACCGGATCGCGAAGGCCGTGCAGCAGTCCTCGGCCGGTGGAGACGACGGTCTGTTCGGAAAAATCCGGTGCGGGCATCCTGAGAATCTCGACCAGCGCCAGTTCGACGAGACGAACGATGATGAACTCGCTGGCGGGACCGGGGTCACGACCTTCGGCATCCATCAGGGAAAGCAGTCTGTGAAGCCGGTGGAGTTTCGGCGAATGAGAGGGAATCCGAATAAGGGGTGGGAGAAGCCCCGTCAGGAGATACTCATTCGCGGTCGAAAATAGGAATTTGCCCATGTGAAGCGAGATCGGCCTGTCCTGGCCGGAGCCTAGCTTCAAGCGGCCACCCTGTTTCGCAGCAACGGCCACGACACTGTCGACCGGCTCGACCTCCGCCTTCGATGTCAGCGTAAAGGGCCGCGACGTTCGCACCAGCACAAAGTCGCCCTCTTCCAGTCCCACGGGATCGCAGCCGGGGCGTATGAGCTGGCATGCGCCGTCCTCTATCCAGAAAAACAACAGGTCTCCCAGCGAAGGAAAGCTCAGCCCCCAATCGCCTGCAGCGTCCAAGCCTCGACCTAATAAGGCAGCCCGGGGACGCAGCAACTGAATGAGATCAAGAAAGGGGTCCATTTTTGTACGATCTATAAACTATCTAGGGGTCGACATTATGGAGGCTTCAGAAGCGATAGCATAATTTGCCGGAGGATTTCACGAGGCCTGAGGCCCATTGCACCGGAGAATAGCGATGATCAAAGTCACCCCCGCCGATATCGAGCGTTTTCTTGCCGAGGACGACGGCCAGCCCATCGTCATGCTCAACCTGCTTCGGTTCAAGGCCGACGGCGGAAGGCAGCGCTACCTGGATTATCTTGCCATGGCCGGTCCGATCATCGGGCGATTTGGAGGGGCAATCATTTTCGCCGGCGATGGCGCGACCGCGCTCGCCGCCGAACCCGGCCAATCCTGGGATGCGGTGGCGCTGGTGCGCTATCCGAACCGAAGAGCCTTCGTTGACATGATCGCTGATCCTGCCTACGCGGTTGCCGATCCGATCCGGATGTCGGCGTTGGAGGAGGCAGTGTTGCAGCCGACCGCCGCCATCAATCTCTAAGAGAAGATGCGTCCAACGCCGCGTCTCTCAAGAGTAAAGGGAGAGTGACCGTGCCTTTTTCGTATGACCGTGGATAGAAAAGGCACGATTTGCCTCTTCTTTGATCTCGCATTCTTGCCGTGGCGTCAGCGACTACAGCAGGTCTTCGATGCGGATTGGCAGATGTCGTACGCGTCTGCCGGTCGCATTGTAGACGGCATTGACCACGGCCGCGGTCGCTCCGACCATCGCGACCTCGCCCAGGCCTTTGACGCCCGACATATTGAGCTTGAAGTCCGGTTGGTCGATGAAATCGACATCGATGGCGCCTATGTCGGCGTTGACCGGTACGACATATTCGGCAAGGTCATTGTTGAGCACGCCGCCGAACCGGCGGTCCGTTTCACCGGCCTCCCGGAGTGCTGCGCCGATACCCCAGACGACACCGCCCCTGACCTGGCTTTCCGCCGTGCGCCGGTTCATGACCCGGCCGCAGTCGGCAACGCTGACGACGCGTTTGACGCGCACGCGCCCGGTCGACGTCTCCACATGAATTTCAGCAAAATGGGCGATCCAGCTGAAGGACATGAAGTCGGGATATTCAGGACCGGTGGTGGATGGGATGCCTCGGCGCAATTGCTCGATCACCTGTGCGTCCTTGCCGAGCGGGATCGTATCGACTGTGACCTCCAGGACCGGGCGGCGAGTCCGGGCGAGCTGGACATGTACCGGCTCTTCCGACAATGCGCTGCCGGTCAGAAGGCTAAGCTCTTCGCGCAGTTTCACGGCGGCGTTTCTCGCTGCTGGCGCGGCGCTCCCCGTTCCCCACGAGCCGGCGGTTATATGCTGGGGGGCGTAGCCAGTATCGCCGATACGGATCTCTAGTTTGGCTGGGTCTACACCGAGCACCTCGATCAGCTCTGCTGCAATGACGCTGCGGATGCCTTGTCCCATCTCGTGACCGGAGGTCGCGATTTCGCATCTTCCGCTCGCGAAAAGACGAAGCCTTGTCACGGCGGCCGTCATCGATCCCTTGTAACTCCCGCATGCGACGCCGAAGCCTATGAGGTCGCCATTCTCCGCGACCAGCGCGCCCGGCTCGCGCATCCGCCGGTTCCAGTCGAACAATTCGGCCCCGCGCCTCAGACAGTCCGCGAGATGACGAGACGAGAATGGTTTGCCCGTGATCGGATCACTTTGAGTGTCGTTTGCAAGACGGAACTCGACGGGATCCATCCCCAAAGCCTCGGCAAGCTCATCCACCGCGCATTCGGTGGCGTAGCTCGAGGGATGCTCGTGGGGAGCACGCTGGTGGCCGGGGGTCTGGGTGTCAACCCGGACGATGCGGTCACTTCCCAGCCAGGCACCATAGCCATACATGCGCGGAGGATTGGCGCCGTGGTCACAACTAAATCCATCATACCGGCTGTTCTGCTGCACCGTTTCATAGAGCCCGGCCAGCAGTCGCCCTTGTCCGTCCGCCCCAAGCCGAACGCGGTGACGGCTTCTTGGGCGATAGGATGCCGTATGAAACAACTGACCGCGCGGCATGACGAGTTTCACGGGACGGCGCAGTAGAATGGCGGCGCTTGCAACAAGCACACTCTGTTCCTGAATGCCGTTCTTCTGGCCGAACCCACCGCCAGTATAGGGGCTGACGCCGCGCAGCCGTGTCGGGTCCATTCCCATCATGCCGGCAAGGCCACCGGCAAAAGCAGACGCCGCCTGCGTGCCCTCATAGATCCTGAGTTCACCATCCTCGAATGCGGCGGTCGTCGAGATCAGCTCGATGGGATTGTGATGCTGCTGGGGATGCAGATACTCGACATCAATACGATGATTGGCGGAAGCGAAGGCGGCCTCCGCATCACCGGAGGACAGCTGGCGTTCGGGCTCTGACTCGGGGCTGGCAAGGTCGTCTTCCATGCGCGCGCTGAATGCCTCCTCGGCATAGCGGACCTTGGTGGCTTCCGCGCCCTCGATAGCGGCCTCCAAGGTTTCGGCGACCACCAGGGCGACCGGTTCGCCTCGGTGGCGCACGACCGGGCCGGTCATCGGCTGATAACCCTTGTCAGGTCTGCCGTAGGCACCTCGGGCGGCAGGTGTCGTCTTGATCTGCGAGAAATCTTCATGCGTGAAAACGCGTATGACGCCTGGGACATTCTGCGCGGCAGTGAGGTCAAAAGCTTCGATACGTCCCTTGGCGATTGTCGCTGGAACCGTCATCGCATGCAGCAGGCCGGTGATCGGCTGATCTGCCGCGTACAAAGCTCGACCCAGCACTTTTTCATAGGCATCGATCCGGGGGCGGTCAGCGGTCCGTTCCTGCGTCATTGCGTCTTCCTTCCAGCTGTCATGATAGCGTCGGCAAGGGTGCGGGCACCGAGTTCGATCTTGAATGCGTTGTGCTCGCCGGCGGACGCATCCGCAAAGGCCGCCCTGCCGGCAGCCAGTGCCATCTCCCTGTTGATCGTTTGGCCGTTCAAAAGCGCCTCCGCCTCGTGCGCGCGCCAAGGCCGGGTAGCAACGCCGCCAAGAGCAATATGCGCCTGTCGCACGCGATCTCCATCCATCGTCAGTGCCACTGCTGCCGAGGCCAGGGCAAAAGCATAGGATTCTCGGTCGCGCACTTTGAGGTAGGTTGAATTCCTGCCCGCCTCTGTCTTGGGCACCGAAATTCCCGTCACGATCTCGCCGGCCTCGATCGAGAATTCGAGGTGGGGCGTTTCACCGGGTAACCGGTAAAATTCGGCGATGGGAACTGACCGTGGCCCCGCCGGACCTTGGATCTCTATTGTCGCGTCCATCGCCGTCAGCGCGACGGGCCAGTCACCGGGGGACACGGCCGTACACGCGTCGCTGATGCCGAGCACGGCCTGACCGCGATCAAGCCCGCCGATCGCGGCACATCCCGAACCCGGCTCCCGCTTGTTGCAGGGATAGGCACCGATTGCTCCGCTCCGGAAGTAGGGACACCGCGTTCGCTGCAGGATGTTACCGCCGACGGTTGCCATGTTGCGAAGCTGCTGAGACGCCGCTTTCGAGAGGCTCTCGGCCAGTACCGGGTAGTCGCGGCGGACGACTTCATCTTCGGCAACGTCCGCCATAAGCGCTCCAGCCCCGAAGAACAGGACGTCGCCGCCTGTATCGATCCGGCCGGCTCCCTCGAGAGATGCGATGTCGATCAGGTGAGCGGGGCGTTCGACGCCCAGCTTCATCAGATCGTAGAGAGTGGTTCCGCCGGCAATGTAACGGGCTCCTTCACCTGCCGCCGCAAACGCTTCGGTTGCTTCGCGAACAGTCTTGGCGCGGACATAGGATAGCGATCTCATGGCTCAGCCCCGCTCGATCTGGGGAGCTGCCTGCTGGATCGCAGCCACAATGCCGACATAGGCTCCACACCGACAGATATTGCCGCTCATATATTCTCTGATGTCCTCCGGCGTCGACGCATGGCCCTCCTTGACGCAGGCGATTGCCGCCATGATCTGCCCCGGTGTGCAGTAGCCGCATTGCAGGGCGTCATGGTCGATGAACGCCTGCTGCATGGGATGCAGAGCGTCCGCGCTGCCGATACCTTCGATGGTTGTGACCTCGCGGCCATCGACCTTGGCGGCGACAGTAAGACAGGAGGCGACCCTGCGCCCGTCAATGTGCACCGTGCAGGCGCCGCATTGGCCGTGATCGCATCCTTTCTTGGCGCCGACGAGGCCCAGTCGCTCCCGCAACATGTCCAGCAAGGATGCCCGCGCATCGATATCGATCGCTGTTGGCTGGCCGTTGATCCGGCAAGCTATTTGAACCGTGATCCCGTTCTCTGACAGAGAAGGAGAAGTTGTCCCCTGTGTTTGCTCCTGCGCTGTCGCCGTCGATATCGCTCCGGAGATCGAGACGACCGTTCCGGCTTCCAGTACCTGCCGCCGGGTGAGGTTTAAGACTTGTGTTTCTTGCGGGTCCGACATCGGGATCTGGCCTCCTGAGGATTGCAACTGCGTTTGTTCGGGATCACTCTCCCGAAGCCGCCCAACCTCTCTCAACGTAGGGCGGCCCGACCGGGAAGATTAGGCGAGAAAAGCTGCGCAAGCTGGTTAGCGGTCCTTCGCAATGGAGCCGCAATGCGAAGGAAGTCACCTCGACGGTCTCGGCTGGCACTGCGGATCGGTCGAGATCTGACGAAAGGGAGGCATGCGGGCCGACACTCAGGGGATTGTCAGACGTCCGCCCTAGCGGCGGCCGCGATCTTCGCCGACTAACACGATAGACCGCTGCGGGCGGCACGTTCGCAAGTGCCCTGCCGACAAATGTCGCCTTCAAGCCAAGCAGATCAAGCAGAGGTCTCGGTATCGGGCATCGCAGACCGTAGGTGAACTGATAAAACGCTCCGTCCTGACGAAGATGCGAGAAGGCACCTTCGAGAATGGCGATCACTTTCCGCATCGGCATCGATAGAAGAGGCAGACCGCTCACGACTGCCCCTACCTGCCCAGAGGCCTGAAGCACTACTTTGCGTAGCTTCGCAGCGTCCATCTGAATGGTTCTGGCTGTGGGAAAGCGCTGGCTGAGCTGGCCGGCGAAATCTGTGCTGTACTCAACGAGAACGAGATTGGATTCGGCAACACCCCGATCGAGCAGAGCTTCCGTGAAGACACCAGTTCCTGGACCAAGTTCAATGACGGTTCCGGTATCTGCGGAGATATCAGTGGTTATGAGCGATGAGAGTGCCCGTCCTGAGGGTGTGACCGAGGCAACCTGCAGAGGTGCGGAAAGCCAGGCGCGAAAGAACAGGAGCGCATCGGCCGTTTTACTGGTCATCGCACATCTCCCTCTCGACGAAGCCGCCTGGAGGACCGAAGCTGCAGCCGGAATATCAAGGCAACGAGCAGTTCCACGGTAACGAGAAGCACCAGGATCTTGAGGGCAACCGCCGAAGAGTTGATGCCGGGAAGTGCCGTCACGGCCAGGTAACCGGCGGCGATGAACAGCCCGTTCCACAACACAATGCCTACCGCCAAACCAGACGCGAACCGTAACGTGCTCGTTCCGCAATCTTCTTCAATTTCTCTTCGCTCCAGTTCATCGCCACACCCTTTCAAATTTCATGATTGGATCACCTGAAAGCTCTCGCGCATCGAGCGGGAACAGATCGCTCTGGAAAGCCCCTCACCGCTGGCCGGGGCTTTCCTTCTCAGATCGTCCCAGCGATCGTCTCAGCGTCGCTCACGCCGAGAGATGTTCGTCAAAGAAGGCCTGAAGCTTGTCCCACGGGATGAGGGCGACCTTGTCGTAGAGATCGACGTGACCGGCACCGGGGACGATGAACAGCTCCTTCGGGTCGGCGGCCCGCTCGAACGCCTGCTCGCTGAAGAAGCGCGAATGGGCGTTTTCGCCCGCGACAAGCAGGACCGGCCGTGGCGAGATCATGTCGGCATGATCGAACGGGCGGAAATGAAGGTAGGACGGATCGCCCGAGACCGTCATTGCCGTCGTCGCGCGGGGATGGCGGCCCCGGGGTGTGCGATAATAGTCGAAGAACTCCCGCGTGATCGCGTCGGTTTCGTCGCTCAGCGCTTCCGGCAGGGCGAAGTACCGCTTTTCCGCGCCGCCGGCTTCCGCCCAGCGCTGCTCGCCGATGCCGGTCAGGGTTTCGAGACGAGCATCGGCGCTCACGGCCTGGCCGTTCCAGGCCCACTTGGCTCCGCCCATGTCATACATGCTGACGGTCGCAACCGCCTTCAGGCGAGGGTCGATCTGGGCAGCCGCCAGCGAAAAGCCGCCGCTGGCGCAGACGCCGATGACGCCGATACGGTTACGGTCCACCAGCGCGTTCTGGCCGAGGAAGTCGACGCCGGCGCTGAAGTCCTCCACGACGGCTTCCGGGGAGGAGATGAAATGCGGCTGACCGCCGCTCTCGCCATTATATGATGCGTCATAGGCGATGGTGATGAAGCCGCGCTCGGCCATCGTCTGGGCGTAGAGGCCGGCAGTCTGTTCCTTCACGCCGCCGTAGGGATGCCCGACGATGAGGGCGGGATGGCGCCGCGCGGTATCGATGTTCTTGGGCACATACATGTCGGCGACAAGGGGAAACGTCTTGTCCCATGTGCCGGCATATTGCGCGAAGGCCGTTTGACTGGCGAGCGAAAGCGCGCCGAGCGCCGCCGCGCCTGCACCGGTCAGCTTCAGAAGGTTGCGACGATCGACCTGGAAACCGGAGGTCGGCTCAGCCGTTTGTTCAGATAGATTTTCCGTAACCATGAGATGAACTCCGCTGGAATGAAACTTTGATCAGCGGAATGTAAGCGAAAAGGGGCCGGAGGATTATCCGGCCATGAAGGAAGTTCCCATGGCTCGCCTCGGCGAGGCACGGGAAATCGCCGATGCCGTACTTTGGCTCTGCAGCGATTATTCCAGCTTCGTCATCGGCCACGCCCTGCCTGTCGATGGTGGCTACACGGTTCGATGACAGGCCAGGCGCCGGGCGGAACTCTCCGCCCGGGGAGGCACCCCGCAACCTGCTCGGTAACAGGCGATCATTCCGCAGAACGGGATGATCGCTGCCGTATTGCTCGGAGCGGCGGTCCGCGGGCTCAGGCTTGGATCTCTTTTTCCCACCAGCCGCGGGTATTCACGTTAGCCGCATCGGCGAGAGCTTCCAGCTCCGCTATGTCGTCGCTGGAGAGCATCATGCTGCTGGCCCGGACCAGGCCGTCGATGTAATTGGGCTTTGTGACGCCGACGATCGGCGTCGTGCCCTTGGCGATAGCCCAAGCCGTCGCGACATCGGGAGCTGCCGCACCCTGCCTCTCGCCGATCGAGGCGAGCTTGTCGGTCAGAGCCTTCAACCGGGGCAGCATGCCATTGTAAGCCTCCGCCCGGTTGCTGCCTTCCGGCAGCGGGTTCTCCGGACTGTACTTGCCGGTCAGGGCGCCCTGTTCAAGCACCATATAGGCGAAGAACGGGATGCCGTGGCTGCGGCAGTAATCCAGGATGCCGGCATGCTCAGAGCTGCGGTAGAGGAGGCTATAGTGGTTCTGGATGGCTTCGACCCGAAACCCGGCTTCTCCGAGGATCCGGTTGGCGAGCTTGATTTCGCTGAGGTTGTGGTTCGAGACGCCCACATGTTTGACCTTCCCGCTCTTCAGCAACGGGATCAGGTGCGGAGTCCACCGTGCCACATCGGCTGGATTGTGAATCCAGTAGAGGTCGATGTAGTCGGTGCCGAGGCGTGCCAGGCTCTGCTCCAGCATGTCCGCCACCGGATCGTCGCCGGTCCCCGCGGCCTGTGGGGTGAACTTCGTCGAGAGCTGGTAGTCGCTGCGGGCGTGGCGCTTCAATACTTCTCCGAGTACGGTCTCTGAACGGCCCATGCCGTATACCACGGCGGTGTCCCAGAGGGTAAACCCGGCCGCATGCGCCTTGGCCGCGACCTCTTCCAGGCCAGCCTGAGTGAGGCTGCTGCCGAAATAGCCGTTGCCGGTCTCGCCGCTGTCGCCCCAAGCCCAGGTGCCCAGTGCGACCTTGGGTGTCTTCAGTCTATCGCTTGTCATGTTTGCTCCGTACGTGTTCATTTGTTCCGCGGCCTGGTTTGCCTCACCAGAGCCTGCTGACACTGTGATGCGCGGCGGCGCCGAACCGTTAGCCCGATGCGCCGGGATTGCTGCCTGATCCTCCAGAAGTCGCGTTTCGCATTGCCGCCTTTTCGCGCGCGTGCGATGGTCCGTCTCATGGAAATACTGACCGAAATCGCGAGAACGATCGCCCGGCACGTCTCGAAGGACGGCTTCCATGCCACCCCCATCGAACGGGTGACGCTTGTTCGATCCTCCACGGTGACGATGCCGATGCCGAATGTTTACCGGCCGCAACTGTGCTTCGTCGCGCAGGGGCGCAAGGACATCACGCTGGGCGACCGCGTGTTCAGATATGCACCGGGACGTTATGGGATCGTGACCCATGATCTGCCGGTGATAGGCCATGTGGTCGAGGCCACGCCCGACAAGCCCTATCTCTGCCTGTATCTCGATTTCGATCCGGTGATGCTGGGGCAGTTGGCGTTGCGCGTGCCGCCTCCGGCGGCGGCGCCCTCTCCGCCCATAGGCAAGACGGTGTCCGATGCCGGCACCGGTCTGCTCGACGCGGTGCTACGCCTCTTGCGCCTCCTCGACGATCCGGCAGCGCTGCCCGTGCTCGGGCCGCTTGCCGAGCAGGAAATTCTCTATCGCCTGCTCGCCGGCCCGGACGGCGCCAGGATGCGTCACATCACCTCCAGCCAGGGTCGGGTGGCCCAGGTCGGCCGCGCCATCGCCTGGATCGGCCAGAATTTCCGGGAACGGTTCAGCATCGAGCGGCTTGCCGCGGAAGTCGGCATGAGTCCGTCGAGCCTGCACGAGCATTTTCGCGCCGTGACGGCGATGACGCCGCTGCAATTCCAGAAGCAGATGAGACTCCAGGACGCGCGCAGTCTGATGCTGGTCCAGGATATCGATGCCACGACTGCCGCCTTCTACGTGGGTTACGAAAGCCCGTCGCAGTTCACGCGCGAATATCGCCGCCACTTTGGAGAACCGCCGGCGCGCGACATAGCCCGCCTGCGCGCTTCGCCGGGCCTGGCAGTGGTCGCTTGAGTTCAGCCTGCCGATGTCGTGTATTGAATTCAACGGCAAGGAGCCCCAGGTTGCGGGGCGGAAATTCGCCGCCCCCGCATTCCCGTCTGCATCCTCACGGTTCGCCACGACCTCTTGGCCGCAAGGCATCGGGGCTCGGCTGCGTTCAGACGCCTTCTGCCTCAGAGCGGAGGGCAACCATCAAGAAGGCATTCGAGAGGGCTTGCAATAGCAATCGCGCCGCTTCGCGATGATACTCGACCCTACACGAGTCCGCTTAGGGGTCGGATGCGAGACCTTACATCAGTCGCCGAGCTCCAGACAGAGCCATCTAACCGGCTGGTACTTGGCGAGTTCCGGCATCGATCCAAGCCTTGGTATGTTCCAGTAGCTCATCCGAAAGCGTGGGATCGTCGATCGCCCGGGCGAGGATCACTGCCCCCACCATCGCCACCCAGCTTCCGATCGCCGCGCGGCGCCTGTCTGCCGGGCTCATCTCCGGGAGCGCTGCGCTGATGCGGTCGATCTGCGACCGAAGGCCTTCCGTCATGGCTGAGCGTGCAGCCGGGCTCTGATGGCGGATGGCCGCGGCCAGCCCCGCCGTCGGACAGCCATCAGCGGCGTTGTCTCGGTGCGTCGGCGAAAGGTAGGCGTCGAGATAGGCGCGAAGATCGCCTCCTCCGCCGGCATCCGCAGCAAGGACATGGGCGATGGTTTGGGCCACCAGGTCGTCCTTCGAGCCGAAATGGCCATAGAAGCCGCCATGGGTGAGGCCGGCGGCCTTCATCACCTCCGCCACGCTGACCGCGTCGAACCCCTTGTCGCGAAACAGCCGGCTGGCAACATCCAATATCCGGTGCCGGTTCTCCGCCATCTGCTCTCGACTCACCTTCATTTCAAAATTCTCCACGAGCGTCATTGACATTTACATGATGGCGATCATATTTAGCATCAATCATGATGGTCATCATGAATATAGGTTCGATCCAAAAAGAGAGCAATCCCATGACCGCCATTCCCTCAGTCCTCATCACCGGAGCCTCCACCGGCATCGGAGCCTCTTATGCCGAGCGCTTCGCCCGCCGGGGCCATGACCTTGTGCTGGTCGCCCGCGACCAGGCGCGAATGGAAGCATTGGCAGGCCGTCTGCGTCAGGAACACGGCGTGGCGGTCGATATCATCCGGGCCGATCTCACGCAGCCTGCCGATCTTGCGGCGGTTGAAACCAGGCTGCGCGACGACGCCCGCATCGGGATTCTCGTCAACAATGCCGGTACGGCCATCGGCGGAAGCTTCATCGAGCAGAGCACCGACGATATGGCACGGCTCGTGGCGCTCAACGCGACCGCACTTCTGCGGCTTGCCAGCGCTGTCGCCCCGCGACTTGCTGTGGTAGGCGAAGGCGCGATCATCAACATCGGCTCGGTGGTCGGCCTGGCGCCGGAGTTCGGCATGACGGTCTATGGCGCAACCAAGGCCTTCGTGCTGTTCCTCTCACAGGGGCTTAGCCTGGAGCTGGGGCCGAAGGGCGTCTACGTCCAGGCCGTCCTTCCCGCCACGACGCGAACCGAGATCTGGGAGCATGTCGGCGCCGACGTCAACACGCTCTCCAACGTGATGGAGGTCGGCGATCTGGTCGATGCGGCGCTGGTCGGCTTCGACCGCCGCGAACCGGTGACCATTCCGCCGCTTCCCGACGCCGGTCAGTGGGACAAGCTCGAGGCCGCGCGCCAGGCCATGCTCCCGAACTATGGCAACGCACATCCCGCCGAGCGGTACCGCACGATCGCCTGAGCATCAGGCTATACTGACTATCCCACCGCCGCAACAGCTTCCCGGCCGTAGACGTTGGCAGGAACCTGGAGAACAGACCATCATGAAGGCCTTCATCCTCGATAAATACAAGAAGAAGGGCGCCCTGCGCTTCGGCGACATGCCGGAGCCGGTGCTGGGGCAAGACGATGTTCTGGTCGAGATCCACGCGGCCGGGCTCAATCTGCTGGATTCAAAGATTCGGGACGGGGAGTTCAAGCTCATCCTGCCATACCGCCCGCCCTTCATTCTAGGACACGACGTGGCCGGGATCGTGAGGCGGGTCGGATCGAAGGTCCGGCGTTTCAAACCGGGTGACGAGGTCTACGCCCGGCCGCGCGATGGCCGGGCCGGGACGTTCACGGAATTCATCGCCATGAACGAAGCCGACGTGGCGCTGAAACCCAAGAACCTCAGCATGGAGGAAGCGGCTTCCATCCCTCTGGTCGGGCTGACGGCCTGGCAAGTGCTGGTCGAGCGAGCCGGTCTGCAAAAAGGACAGAAGGTCCTCATCCACGCCGGCTCGGGCGGCGTAGGGACATTTGCCATTCAGCTTGCCAAGCATCTTGGAGCCACCGTCGCGACGACGACGGGTACGGCGAATGTCGAGCTGGTCAGAAACCTCGGCGCCGATGTCGTTATCGACTACAAGACGCAGGATTTCGAGAAGGTTCTGTCCGGCTACGACGTGGTGTTGAACAGCCTGGATGGCGACACGCTCCAAAAGTCCCTGGATGTGCTGAAGCCCGGCGGCAAGCTGATCTCGATCTCCGGCCCGCCGGACCCCGATTTCGCCAGGGGACAAGGACTGAACTGGTTTCTGCGGCAAGTCCTGCGATTTTTGAGCTTCGGCATTCGCAGGAAGGCGAAGGGCCGGCAGATCAGCTATTCGTTCCTGTTCATGCGCGCGAACGGCGAGCAGTTGAGCCAGATCACGGCGCTGATCGAAGCCGGGATCATTCGCCCGGTCATGGATCGGGTCTTTCCGTTCGAAGCGACCAATGAGGCTTTGGCTTACATCGAAACGGGACGGTCGAAAGGCAAGGTGGTCGTCAAGATCCGATAGGCAAGAAGAACATGACCAAGTCTGCCAGTGGGGATAAATGACATAGGTGGTGACCGCGCCTTGCCCGCACGAGCGACCATCACATCATCGACGGCCATCGTCTCCTCGAGCGTCTGGTTCGACCCATAGCGCCCGTACCCGATGGCGATCGGGGAGGCATTGCGCTGGTCGACTAGATTGCCCACAAACACGTCTTCGTCCTGTCCCTGAGGAGCGCTCGAGCCGTGTCCGGTGATCACCTTATCGGCGCGGTCAGTCCGGAAGTGGAATGTGCTAATCCCGTCATAGACCGGAAGATCGGAGCGCCCCTTGCCCCGGTTCTCAGCGCGCCATTCGGCCTTGGCCTTTTCGATGGCTCAGACAGAGGACTTGAAGGCAATCACCGTGCCGACGCTGGTGCTGCACGGCGAGGACGATCAGGTCATACGGGGCGCGGCTCGTGGCCCGCATCAGTCGTTTGGTGTCATCGGCCTCGGCGACCATTCGTGACCGCCGGGGACTCATCAGGCAATGCATGCGGTATCCGTTCGGCGGCAGGCGGATGAGTTCGCGGCCTAGTAAAGCGTCCTTTGGTAATCTTTTTCCAGATCGTCGTCCATCTTGCGCATCTCATCCTTATCGCTTGGCGCGCCGGTTGTTTCATCCAGAATGATTTTAACAAGCGACGGCATTTCGGTGCGATTTTGGAAATGATCCGGGCTCCACAAACGAGAGCGCCGAAATGCCTTGGCACAGTGCATGAAAACCTCACTCACTTCGACCACGATCGCGAGTTTGGGGGCGCGACCATTGACACTCATGCTTTCCAGCAGGTCGGGGTCATTCACCAGAGTGGCCCGCCCATTCACGCGCAATGTGTCGTCAAACCCCGGAATAATGAACAACAGCCCAATGCTTGGGTTGGCGAGAATATTGACCAGGGTATCGAGGCGATTGTTACCCGGTCGGTCCGGTATCGCCAGGGTGCGCTCATCCAGAATTTTGACGAAACCGACAGGATCCCCGCGAGGACTGACATCAGCCTTTCCATCCCGATCCTGTGTGCCGATACACAGGAATGGCGAGCGCCTGATAAACTCTTGCGCATGCTCGCCAAGGGTGTCCAGACACTTCTGTATGGCCAAAGCGTGAGTCGCGTCGAACAGACTTCGAAGAGATTGCTCATCCGCTATGGAAAATTCTGGATTAAGCTTGAAAGCCTTCATTGTATTGCCCTTCAAAATTGCCGTGTTTGCTTGATCAGCCCGCCTGAGCGATCCGGTTGAATGTCGGCGATTTATGTCTCTCCGGCCCATGGGGTGTATCCGTTTTTGGGCGTTCGGCAGTAACTTACATTTGATGTACGTACCTCACGTCGGGCACTATAATAAAAACTCAGGTGCAATCAAGAAGCCTCGACCTTCCCATAGCCGTTTAATCCTGGCGCAATAGAAAAGAGGCAAATTCGAAGGCATGGAAGGCAAACATTGTGGCAGCGAAACATAGCCGCGAGCTTCGCCGTCTACGGCTCCGGCTTTCGGAAAACGAGCCCCATGGCGATGGCGAGCGCTATCCCGATGCCTATCCCATCGCTATGTTGTCGAACATTGCGCCGATGGCGACGCCGAGCGCAATGCCGACGGCAAGTCCTGTGGCTTCCTTGATCTTCATCGCCTGAGAATAGCAGGCGAATATGGTCACCACATGGAGCCCGGCAATGGTTCGCGGAACCGCCTGCCCGGCATCATCGCGAAGCGGGATCGATCCGGTCGAGGAAGCGGCTGACGATATCCTCTCCGTCTTCGGGCTCGCTGCCCGCCATCACGGCGGTCGCAAAGGCGATCAGCGAGGAAACGGGATTGTGGCTCGTCGCTTCCGCACGCAGGTTCATGACGAGCGTGGGGCAGAGGAAGAGCGCCAGCCGGATCACCTCGCGCCAGTCCGCGGGCAGCAGGCCGCGCGCCTTCAGTTCGGCGAGAAGCGGACGCCAGAGGTGGTCGGCCTTGACGGAAAGAAGCGCCGTGCGGATGCGGCTCGGCCTCCAGTCGCTGTCGAGATGCAGCGTACCGTCGACATAGCGCGCCTCGCCCCGGTAGCGCTGCGCCGCTTCGGCGGGGTCATAGAGCCAGAGCGGATGCGCAAAGATGTTGTGGAAGGTGGTCTTCACCTCGGCCAGCAGAGCGGGCACATGCTCGCCGGCGAAGGCCGGATCGAAATAGGAAAGCTCCGCCCGGCCCCCCTGCTCCGTGTACCAGACATTGGCGTTGTGCGCGTCACCGTGGGCGACGACGCCGCCGGCATCCGCAAGCCGTCCCGGCCGCAGGCGCTCGCCCGCCCTGCCGAAGAGGTCGCCGACGCTGTCGCGGTAGCGCAGGCCGTTTATGACGAGGCGAGCCGCGGAGAACTCCTCCCAGCCGAGTTCGACGCCCGGAAAGGAGAACCGCTGGCCGACATAGAAGCTGCGGTAGCGCCCTCCGGGAAAAGTCCCGGCAGGCGGATCGATGAGCCGTTCGTGAAAGAGACGGTGGATGGGTTCGGCGCAAACCTGCTGTGCCGTCGCCGGATGGAGCGTCGAGCGGTAGACGGCCAGCAGTTTCCGCGACAGCGCCTCCTCGGCGCGGATCGCGACGGCCTCCTTCGCCTCGTCCGGGGCAAGGTCGAGCCCCCGCAGCACGTCGGAGAAGCGGGGATCGCTGCGCCGGCGGTAGACGAGGATCTGCTCCCCCGGCAACACCGACATATGGACCGGCTGGTCGACGGGCAGGCCTGCCTTCGCCAGGATGTCGGCGCGGTAATATTCGCCGGACATCGCCTCCTCGCCTTCCTCCTGGTGGAACTTGAAGAAATAGTCTTCGCCGCCCGCCGAGAAGAAGCCGTTCAGGGAATTCAGGCTGTACTGGTCGCGATTGATCGCGATGTCGCGCGCTTCGAGCGAAAAGAGCTCGGAAAGCAGCACGGCGAGAAGAGCGGTCGCAGCCCCTTCGTCGGTTCGCGCAAGGCGGCGGATCTCCGCGGTTCTGCTCTTCGTCTCGTTCATGGCAGGGTTTCCAAATGAGGCGTTACGACATCGATGCCGGCGAATACCGGCTGCCGAGGGAATAGCGGCTGCCGGCATAGGTGAGCTTGTTGACGGTGGCAACGGTCGTTCCGGACCATGTGCGCCGGTGAAGCAGCAGGCAGGCATCGCCCGGTTCCAGCATCAGGAGGCGCGCCGTTTCCTCGTCCGGATGAATGGCGGAGATCACATGCTCCACCTCGGTCATCGGCGTGCTGCGCTGGAGATAGTCATAGGTCGCGGTCTTTTCGAAATCCTGCTTCTCGTAATCCGGCACGAGGTTGAGATTGACGAAACGCTCCTCCAGCTGGACCGGCACGTCGTTCTCGTAGTGCAGGATCAGCGAATGGCCGACCGCCATGTGCCGCGTCGCCTCGAAGGCGAGCAGGAGTTCGGGAGACGGCTTCGTGGTTTCGAGCACGATCACCTGCGCCCGATGCCGGGCGCCGCGCTCGGCGATTTCGTTCGCAATGTTGGCGACCTCGATCAAGGTCGATTGCGGCTTCGGCGGAGCGACGAAGGTGCCGACGCCCTGGATGCGCAGGAGATAGCCTTCGGAGGTCAGCTCGCGCAGCGCCCGGTGCACCGTCATGCGGGACACGCCGAGTGCCGCGACCAGCTCATGCTCGGATGGCAGCTTGTGGTCCCTGCCCCATTTGCCGCTGCCGATATTGGCCAGGACATAATCCTTGACCTTCTCGTAGAGCGGGCTTGCCGTTTCGGGAAGCGTCATGGCGCCGGGCCTTCCTGCGCTGCTTGGCGCTTGCCCGCATCAAAGCGGATGATCGTTTTCAGGCCCTTCGCATCGCCGGCGAGCAGGCGTTCATAGGCGGCAGGAATGTCGTCCACCGAAATCTCGCGGTCGATCAGTTGCTTGAGCGCCGGCGCGAGGCCTGGGAGCATCGCCACCGCTTCCGGAAGTTCGTCGCCGAAAGCATGACAGCCGAGAAGCCCGATTTCCTTCTCGACCAGGACGTTCGGATCGAGCTCGATGCGGCCGTGGGTGATTCCGACGAGCGCGATCGAGCCGCCGCCGGAGAGAAGACCGAGCAGCGTGTCGAGCACGCCGATATTGCCGGTCGCATCGACGGCATAGCGCACGGGCTGCATTCCGATCGAGGCCGCGTCCAGCGGGACGACCTTTGCACCGGTAACCTGCGCCACCAGTTCGGCGCGCGCCGCGTTCCGGTCCGAGACGAGAAGCGGCCCCTGGTGCAACCGCGAAAGGAGAAGGGCCGCAAGCCCGCCGATCGGACCGCAGCCGGCAACGAGAACAGGCTGCCCGGCAGGCGCCGCTTGCTTCCGCACCGCATGGAGCGCCACCGCCAGCGGCTCGGCCATCGCCGCGACCGCCGCATCGAGCACCGGCTCGTGTCTGACAAGCAGGCGGGCCGGCAGGACCGTCTCCTCGGCAAAGCCGCCGTCGCAGATTTCCCCGACGAAGCCGAGGTTCAGGCAGACATTGTGCCGCCCGCTCCGGCAGGCCGGGCATTCGCCGCACCAGAAACGGGAATCGGCGACGACCGTATCGCCGACGGCAATATCGAGGACATCCTTGCCGAGCTCCGTCACGATCCCTGCAAATTCATGGCCTGCGACGGAGGGAGAACGGGAAATCCACTGGCCGGTCTGGTAATTGTGGAGATCGGAGCCGCAGATGCCGGCAGCCGTCACCTTCAGGCGGACCCAGCCCGGCGCGGGTGCACGAGGAGGCACGATCTCCTCCACCCTCAGGTCCTTCGCCGCATACAGCCGTGCCGCCTTCATGACGTTGCTCCGCTCTCAGAGGTAGGCCTTGCGCACGTCGGAAACCGCGTGCTCGTGCGAGGAGAAACCCTCGTAGCGGGCGAGCGTTCGGGCATGCTTTGCGAATTCGGGATAGGCCGACGCCGTGACATAACCGATCGAGGAACGCTTCACGAAATCGGTGACGGCCAGCGGCCCGAATGTGCGCGCCCAGCGGCTCGTCGGCAGGACGGCGTTCGGCCCCAGGCCGAAATTTCCGATGGAGACCGGCGTGTGCGGGCCCATCAGGATCTCGGACGCTTCGGTAATGTGGCCGAGATGCGCGAAAGGATCGGTGGAGAGGATCTCCAGGTGTTCCGGCGCATAGTCGTTGACGAAACGATAGCTTTCCTCAATCGACGACGTCAGAACTATGCCACCGGATTTGCCGGTCAGCACGGCCTTCGAGAAAGCGACGCGCTGCTCGGTCATGCGCGCCCAATGTTCGGGAAGCGCGGCCAGCGCCTCCTCCGCGACCTGGCGGCTGTGCGTGACGAGCCATGCGGAAGAATCCGGCCCATGTTCGGCCTCGATCAGGAGGTCGAGCGCGGCAAGGCCGCCCTTTACGGTATCGTCCGCGAAGATGACGGCCTCGGAGGGACCGGCGGGCAGGCCCGGATCGATGGCGCCGGCCAGAAGCCGCTTGGCGGCGACGACCCAGGGGCTGCCGGGACCGACGATCTTGAGCGCCGGCTTCACCGTCTCGGTTCCGAAAGCAACGGCTGCGACGGCCTGGGCACCGCCGACCTTGTAGACGGTCTCAACCCCGGCGAGGCGCGCTGCAACGAGAGTGGCGGCATCGACCGACCCGTCCGGCGCCGGCGGCGTAACGATCGCAAGCTCCGGCACGTTCGCGACCACGGCCGGAACCGCCGTCATCATCGTGACGGACGGGAAGGCGCCCTTACCGCGCGGAATATAGAGCGCCACCGAACGGATCGGCGTGAAGCGGTCGCCGGCATAGGCTCCGGGGCGCATTTCCTTCAGCCACATGGCTTCCGGCTTCTGCTCCTCGTGGAAATGACGGATATTGTCGATACCGAACCGGATCGCCTCCACGACCTCCTTTTCCACCTTGTCGAAAGCGGCGTCGAACTCGGCTTCGCTCGCCTTCAGCCGGCCGGCGTCGAGATCGGCCTTGTCGAGTTCGCGTGCAAAGCGCACCAGCGCAGCGTCGCCTTCCGTGCGCACGGCTTCGATGATCGGCTTCACCTTTTCCATGAAGCCGGAAAGATCGGCCTCGGACCGGCGCAGAAGCGCTGCGCGGCCTTCGGCATCGAGTTTGTCGAGTTCGTAAAAGGAGACGTCTGACATTGCGTGTTCCCTGAGCTTGCCGGCGAGCGCCGGTCCGTCACTTGGATTTGAGAAAGATGTCGAGCCCGACCAGCCTGTCGAGCAGGAAGATGGCGAACGATGCACAGGCGATGAAGACCACCGATATCGCCGCAAGGTCCGGGGTAATGATGGACCGGATGGAATTGTAGATCTGCACCGGCAGCGTCACGATGCGCGCGTCGACGAGAAGCAGGCTCACCAGGAACTCGTTGAGCGCCAGGATGAACATCAGGAGCGAGCCGCTGATGACGCCCGGCATGACTGCCGGCAGCGTGACGTGGAAGAAGGTCGACAGCGGCGGCGCGCCGCAATTGGCCGCGGCAAGCTCGAGATCCGGATCGAGGCTCGCCGCGCTCGCCGTCACCGCCCAGATCATGAAGGGCAGGTTGATCACGCAGCAGGCGATGCCGACGGGCCAGAGCTGCCCGAGCAGGCCCCCTTCCCCGAATACGAGCATCAGCCCGATGCCTGAGCCGATCAGCGGAATGGTGAAGGGAAGGAGGAGATAGATCTGTATCGTCTTTTCGAAGCGCACGGCGTATTTCGCAAGCGCTATGCCCGCAAGCGTGCCGACCGGAATGGCGACGACGGTGCAGACTGCCGCGACATAGAGCGAGCGCAGGAATGCGTCCCGGAGATCGCTCGCGCCAGCGATCTTGGCGTACCATTTGAGCGACAGCCCCTCCGGCGGGAAAGTGATGATGTTGCCGGAGGTGAAGGACGCGCCGAGCACGACGACGGTCGGCGCCGAGAGCATGATCAGCACCGCGATGACGAAGGTCCAGAGGAATACGGTCTTGCCAAGGGGGGCGGTCATCGGCGCGCCCTCCCCATGGCGAGCGTTCCCGCCCCGAAGAGCGTGAAGACGACGCCGACCAGCAGCGAGCCGACGGCGACGAGGAGAAGCGCCAGCGTCGAGCCGAGCCCCTGGTCCGACGTGCGGAAAAACTGGTCGTAGATGGCGTTGGCGATGAAATCCTGGCTGCCGCCGCCGAGAATGGCGGGCATGGCGAAATCGGTCAGCGAGAGCGTCAGCACGACAAGACCCGCGCCGACGAGGCCGGGGCGCGCAAGCGGCAGGACGACATGGACGAAGGTGCGAACCCAGTCCGCGCCGAGAGAGCCGGCCGCGGCTTCCAGTTCCTCCGGAATGGCCGTCAGTGCCGGTGCGAGCATCAGCACGGCGAAGGGCAGCATGTATTGGACGAGACCGAAGAGAACGGCCGGATAGTTGTAGAGCAGCCGCAGCGGCGCAATGCCGACGAGACCCAGCGCCTCGTTCACCATGCCCTGGTTGCCGAGAATGATCAGCCAGCCATAGGCGCGAACCACCTGCCCGATGAAGAAAGGCAGGAACAGCGCGATCAGCAGGAGCTTGCGCAGGAGCGCGGACGGCGTGCGCACCATCACATAGGCATAGGGAAAGGCGAGGATCAGGGTGCAGACCGTCACGACGAGCGAGCCCATGAGGCTGCGCGTGGCGACCGTGGCGAAGAGGTTCTCCGTCAGCGCCTTGCGGTAATTGTCGAGCGTATAATTCTCGGACATCAGGAAGGTGGAGGTATCGAGCGTGCGCAAGCTGGCATCGCCGATCTGCACGAGGCCGAGAACCAGAAGCCCGACGAGGAGCAGCGCGGGCGCCAGCATCAGCCACGGGATCGCCCGGCCGAAGCGCGCCGGCCAGACGGAGGCCGCGAAGGCCTCGAGCGCATCCATGATGCGCCATGTCACGGGATAGGCAGTTCTCGCCGCTCGCATGAATATGTCGTCCTGCTTGTCTTATTTCCGGGGCGCCGCCGCCCGGAAAGGACGGCGGCGCAAAGGCATCAGCCCTGCATGATCGCCTTGAACTTGCCGAACCACTCGCTCTCGTTTTCGACCTGGACCTTGGACGAGATGCGGATGAGGTGTTCGAAATCCTCTTCCTTCGTCGGATAGGACGGATCGTTGACGAGGTCTGCGGGCGGCTTGATGCCGGGCACGACGCCCGGCAGGCCGAGGCCGTCGAGCCAGACCTGCTGGGCCTCGAGCGTCAGGGCGTGATTGATATATTCCTTCGCCCAGTAGAGTTCGTTCTCCGGAAGGCCCTTCGGAATCCAGAGGCCGTCGGTGTCGAATTTGGCCCCCTCTTCCGGCACGACCCAGGCAAGCTCGATCCCGTTCTTCCTGGCTTCGCGCGCATTGGTCGAGATGGTGCAGGCAAGGTCGATCTCGCCCTTCTGGAACCAGGTGGTGAAGTCCGGGTCCTCGCCGAGAAGCGGCTTCTGTTCCTTCACCTTGGCGATGAAATCCCAGGCGGGCTGCATGTTGCCCGGAATGTCCTCGAGCTTGCCGCCGCCCGCTACCTGTGCGGGGAAGTGGAAGCCGATGCCATCGTTGTAGAGCGCGATGCGGCCCTTGAACTTCGGATCGAGCAGCGCATTCCACGAGGTCGGCGGACCATCTGGGAAGGCGTCCGGCCTGTAGGCAAGCACATAGACATAGCCATAGGTGTTGACGATCGGATAACCGTCGAGGCCGACCGGCTTGGCGAGCTCCGTCGTGTTCTTGAGATTGGAGAGGTCCGAAAGATCCTCCGTCACACCGCGCAGGGCGGATTTGGTGGCGTTGGTCGTCGTATCCCAGTTGATATGGATCGGAGGTACGCGCTTCTGTGCGACGGCGGCCCAGACCTTGGGCTGGATTTCGTTGTCTTCCGTCAGGTCATGGCGGATCGCGATACCGGTCTTGGCGGTGAACGTGTCGGAAACGCCCGCCTTCAGGCTGTCGACCCAGCTTCCGCCCCAGGCGCGCACGATCAGTTCCTTCGGCTTTTCCGGCTCCTGGGCAAAGGCGCGGGGCACGCCGAGCGTGGAAAGTCCGGCGGCACCGCCGGCGGCGGCCACGCCGCGCAGAAAGCTGCGGCGCCGCAGTGCGATTGACATCAGTTTCGATCCGTTCATGTCCATTCTCCTCTGGTTGGCCGGTTGACGGCTCTTTCCGGCTTAGTTCTGAAAAACAAGGACGTCCCTTCTATTCCAGCCGAGATGCACCGCAGCGCCCGGCTCGAACTGCGTATGGCCGACCGGGTCGTGGTCGAAGACCCGCAGCGTCTGGTTCGAAAGCGCCGGCACGGTCACCTCGTAGACCACGCGCTCCCCCTCGAAGATCGCATCGGAAACGATGCCGGCGAGCACCGTGTCGAGACCGGCCGGGGCGGACGCGGCAGCCGAAAGGCGCACCTGCTCCGCACGCACGGCTCCCGAGACGCTCGCGCCAGCTTTCGGCGGCGTGGCGGCATCCCCGAGCGCACCGACAAGGTTCGTTCCGCCCTGGCTGAAATCGACGTCGCGGCCGGAAACGGAGCGGACGGTGCCGGACAGGAAATTGGTCACGCCGATGAAATTGGCGACGAAGGAATTCGATGGCGCGCGATAGGTTTCGGAAGGCCGCGCCTTCTGCTGGATCCGGCCGCCGTCCATCACGATCACTTCATCCGAGACGACGAGCGCCTCGCGCTGGTCGTGGGTGACGTTGATCGTCGTGACGCCGAGTTCGCGCTGGATCCGGCGGAATTCCAGCTGCATTTCCTCGCGCAGCTTCCGGTCCAGCGCCGCAAGCGGCTCGTCGAGAAGCAGGAGGTCCGGTTCGAAAACAAGGGCCCGGGCAATCGCCACGCGCTGCTGCTGGCCGCCGGAGAGTTCGTGGACGCGGCGGGCGCCGTACCCCCCGAGCTTCACGAGCTCGAGGTAGCGCTCGACGCGCTCGGGAATGGTGCGGGCATCGTGCCGCCGCATCTTCAGCGGAAAGGCGACATTCTCCGCCGCGCTCATGTGCGGGAAGAGCGCGAGCTTTTGGAAGACCATGCCGATCGAGCGCTTGTGCGGCGGCACGGCACTGACCGCCTGCCCGTTGATGAAGATCTCGCCGCTCGTCTGCCGCTGGAAGCCGGCGATCAGCCGCAGGAGCGTCGTCTTGCCGGAGCCGGAAGGTCCGAGGATCGTCAGGAATTTGCCCTTCGGCAGATTGAAGGATGCCGAGCGCACGGCGTGGAAACCGTTGAATACCATGCCGACATCCTTGACGGAAACGGCGGGCGGACCGGCTTTTTCCGGTTTTGCTTCCTCGCCTGCTTGCAAAGCCACGGCCTGCATTTCACCTTCCTTCATGATTCCTGCCGGATCTAGATCGACGCCAGGTAACCGCCGTCGATCGGAACGCAATGTCCCGTGACATAGGCGGAAGCCCTGCTCGAGAGAAACACCACCGACCCCGCCACATCCTCCATAGCGCCGAAGCGGCGCTGCGGGATCTTGGCGAGCATCGCCTGCTGCCATGCCTCGTCCTGATAGAAGACGTCGGTCATACCCGTTCGGAAGTAGCCGGGCGCAATGGCGTTGACGCGAATGCCGAGGCCAGCCCATTCGGCTGCAAGCGCGCGGGTCATGCCCAGCAGCCCCGATTTCGAAGAGCCGTAAGGTACCGCGGTCGGCACGCCGACATAGGAGGTGAGCGAGCACAGATTGACGATCGCGCCGCCGCGCCCGCTGCCGGCCATCAGCCGCGCTGCCGCCTGCGCGCAGAAGAACGCGCCCTTGAGATTGGTCGAGACGATCCGCTCCCAGAGGGCTTCGTCCACCTCCAGCGATGGGCGGATTTCCTCATGACCGGCGTTGTTCACGAGAATGTCCAGGCCACCGAGCGCCGTCGCCGCCGCTTCGACGGTTTGGCCGATTTCCTTCGTATCGCGCACATCCAGGGAAAAGGCGGGCGCGCCGCGGCCGAGCGCCTCTATCCGTTCGCAGGTCGCAGACAGCGACGCAGCATCGCGCGCGGTCACCGCCACGTCGGCGCCGGCGGAAGCAAGCGCCTCGGCGATCGCCTGGCCAAGCCCCCGGCTCGCGCCTGTGACGAGCGCCTTCGCTCCCGTCAAATCGAAGAGTGCCGGAACATTCATGCGGTCATTCCCCTGTCATCCGCTGTTTGCCGCGGTTGACCTATAGCAGCATCTTTTTGCGATGTTGTCTATACATATATGTACAAATCTCATGCAACTTAATACAGTGCCCGTTGAAAAGGCAATTCCTTGAGGGGTTTCATATCGATGGCCGAATCCTTTCCGCTCGTGCGCCCGGAAATCGCAGCACTTTCGCCCTACAATGCAGGCCTCACCATCGCGGAGGTGAAGTCGCGTTACAATCCGGCACGCATAGCAAAGCTCGGCTCGAACGAGAACCCTCTCGGCCCCTCGCCGGAGGTGCGAAACCTCGTCGCAGACGGCGAGTTGTTCCGGCTCTACCCCGATCCGTCCGGGCGGGCGCTGGCCGATGCACTGGCCTGCGAATTCTCGCTTTCCCGGGAACAGATCATCCTCGGCAACGGCTCGGAAGACCTGATTGCCGTGATCTGCCGCACCGTGCTCCGCCCCGGCGACCACGTCGTGACGCTTTATCCCTCCTTTCCGCTCCACGAGGACTATGCGACGCTGATGGGCGCCGTGGTCGAACGCGTCGATCTTCGCGAAAATCTGACCATCGACGTCGACGCCCTCGTTGCCGCCGTGGCAAAGCCCGCCCGAATGGTGATCTTCGCCAATCCGATGAACCCGGTCGGAAGCTGGCTGTCGCCTCAAGAAATGCGTCGCGTCCTCGATGCGCTTCCCGAACGGACCCTGCTTGTCGTGGACGAAGCCTATGCGGAATATGCCGCAGGCGAGGATTATCCGTCCGCCGCCGAGATGCTCGCAAGCTCGGGCAGGAACTGGATCGTGCTTAGAACCTTCTCCAAGGCCTATGGCCTTGCCGGTCTGCGTCTCGGTTTCGGGCTGGTCGGCGATCCGGGCCTCACCACGTTCCTCGACCGCGCCCGCACCCCCTTCAACACCAATGCGGTCGCGCAAGCGGCGGGTCTCATCGCCCGCTCCGACAGAGCGCATGTGGAAAGGACGGTTGCGCTCGCGGTTGCTGAGCGCATGAGGATCGGCGAAGCCCTTGCCTCCAAGGGACTGAAGATCGCGCCTTCAAAGGGAAATTTCCTCTTTTTCGATACCGGAAGGGAGAGCTCGGCCGTTGCGGAAGCGCTTCTCCGGGACGGCGTGATCGTGAAGCCGTGGAAACAGCCCGGCTACGAGACCTTCATCCGCGTCAGCATCGGCTCGCCGGACGAGAACGATCATTTCCTGGAAGCGCTCGACAACGCTCTTGCACGATAAGGCTTGTCTTAAAGGCAGCGCTAAAATTCATCTTTAAGTTAATATTGTATTGTGGAATGCAACCGTTCATGATTTACTCATATCAGGGCTAACATCCTGAACCTGTTGGACAAGCTCGGCGACAGAGTTGCTGCCGGACGGGGAAGGATTACGCCTTCAGGTGATTTCATGTCGGGAGTTATCGCCGAAAAAACTTGTATCCACCGCGCCCGGTTTCGGGGTGGTGGTGCAGCAGCCGGGGGCCGGAATACGGCCCCAGCGCGCAAGTTGAGCGTCAACTTCTGAAATAACCGAGGACCCATTGGAAGGGGAAGTTTTGCGGCACTTCTCCAACGCATGCTCGCGCGCATCAAGCGGAGCCGGTCCGCTTTCGCGCTGCGGGTGATCCAAACTTGTGCGTCGGTTTCGTGCCCGGCGCCGCAGGCAATCACAGGAAGAAGAAGGCGCAACGCCTCGGCGGCGGGCGCTCCCGTCCGAGGTGAACATGCTGCAAAGAAACTATCGCGCCAATGAGCGCACTGCCGGTTCTTTTCAAGACGCAACCTCTTCGGAAGCGGCGCAGATCATGATCGACCTAGACACCATCATTGCCGCTTTCAGGCGGCAGCGTCGCGTGCTGATGGCCACCATACTCGCCTTCCTGTTGTTAGCACTTCTCTATTTGCTCGCCGCCACTCCGCTCTACACCGCCCGCACGACAATTCTCATCGACCGCCAGAACAGCGCGATCGTCGGCCAGCTATCCACGATCGACAGCGTACCGGACGACGAGGCATCGGTGCTCAGCCAGATCGAGATCCTGAAATCCGAGGCGATCGGGCTTGCGGTGATAGACGAGCTAGATCTGGTGAATGACCCGGACTTCAACAGAAGCGGGTTGATCGGAGCCGGACTGCAACAGGTGCTGCGCTGGTTTTCAGCCAGTGGACCGGCTCGCCCCGAAGCCTTGCAGCACAGCGCTCTTTCGCGCCTGTGGAGAAACACCAGCATCACCCGGATGGGCCGCTCGCTCGTCATTGAAATCGCCTACACGTCGTCCTCCCCCGATCTTTCGGCACGCATAACCGCATCGCTTGCGGAAGCCTATCTTACGGACAAGATCGACTCCCGCCACAGCGCGACGCACCGCACCGGCGCCTGGCTGCAGGAGCGCATCGACGAGTTGCGCCGGCGCTCGCTGGAATCGGATTTGACGGTTCAGAAATTCCGCGCCGACAACGGACTTTTCTCGTCCGGCGACCGGCTGATGAGCGATCAGCAGCTTTCCGAGCTCAACAGCGCCCTGATCGGCGCGCGGGCGGAGACGGCGAAGGCCGAGGCCCGCTACGACGAGATCACGGAGATCATCCGCGACGGCCGCAGCGATGCCGTGATGGCCGATATGCTCAACTATTCGGTTTCGAATACGCTCAGGGAAAAATTCCTCGACCTGTCGCGGCGCGAAGCCGATATCGTCGAGCGCCTCGGTCCCGGCCACGAGCAGGCGATGCGGCTGCGCGCGGAACGGCGTCAATATGAACGGCTGATGTTCGAGGAGCTGGGCCGCATCGCCGAAAGCTACCGCGCGGAGCGCGACATCGCACGTTCGCGTGAAAGGAATCTCGCCGGCAATCTCGAACAGGCCACCGGCGTCAGCACCTCCGCGAACGAAACGCAGGTGCAGCTTCGCGAACTGCAGCGCGAGTCCGAAACCTACCGAACGCTCTACCAGACCTTCCTTCAACGCTATCAGGAGGCCGCGCAACAGCAGTCCTTTCCGGTGACGGAGGCGCGCATCATCTCCCGCGCCACCCCTCCCGTCGATCCGAGCCATCCGAAGGCCCTGCGCATTTTCGCGCTCGCCCTCATCGCCGGGACGGCGGCCGGAGGCGTGATCGGCGCCTTCCGTGAATTTCGCGACCGTTTCCTGCGGACCGGAGACCAGGTCCGCAACATTCTCGGCGTGGAATTTCTCGGCATCGCGCCACGCCTCGACGCGTCCGCGTTCCGGCCCGATATCGACGCGGGAGAATACAACCGCCAGCCGCGCTTCATCCGCAAGGCGCACCCAATCGCCAGCCACGTCGTGGATCATCCGCTTTCCCCATTCGCCGAAACGCTGCGCAACACGAAGATCGCCGCCGATCTCGGCATTCCCGGAAAGGCTTGCAGGGTGATCGGCGTCGTCTCGGTGCTGCCGAGCGAGGGAAAATCGACGATCGCCATCAATTTCGCCGAGCTATTGGCAAGCCAGGGCGCCAATACCCTCCTGATCGACGCCGACCTGCGCAATCCCGGCTCCACACGCATGCTCGCCTGCCATGCCGAAGAAGGGCTCGTCGAAGCCGTTGCGGGCAGCAGGCCCACGCGCGACACGCTTCTCTTCAATCCGAAGACGAGGCTCGCCTTCCTGCCTGCCGTCGTTCCCCGGCGGATACCGCATTCCTCGGAGCTTCTGTCTTCAGCCGGAATGGCCGATTTGCTTGCCGGAGTGAACGCCAGTTTCCATTACGTGATCCTCGACCTGCCCCCGCTCGGGCCTGTGGTCGATGCGCGCGCCATCGCCTCGCGCGTGGACGGCTTCGTGTTCGTGGTCGAATGGGGAAGAACGGCGACCGACGTCGTGCAGCAGGCACTGCAAAGCGAACAGATCGCTGAGAAGTGTCTCGGCGTCATTCTCAACAAGGTCGATACCGAGGAAATGAAACTCTATCCCGCCTACGGATCGCCTGAATATTACTACCCGGAATACGCCCGCTATTATCACCGATAATCAATGCTTTATCTCGGCTTCCGGCCATATCGCCAGGACAGGTTTCAACGATATTTCCGGGACGCGATTTTCCCCGCTCCGGCCGGCCCGCATAGGATTCATCCAAACAGGATGGAGCATAGCCGATGTTGGGTCTGGATCTTGGATTATCCGTGAGTTGCAATACTGTCCCCACGCAAAGGAGGCGGCCGGGACATCCGGTCGTCGCCTGGGGCGACAGCCTGACGGCGGGCAGCGGCGCGAGCGGACCGGACACCGCCTACCCCGCTGCTGCTTCCCGCCTCTTCGATCCGCCGCTTGCCGTCGCAAACCGCGGTATCGGCGGACAGCCGGCGGAAACCATAGCTGCAAGGCAGGGCGGCCTGCCGATCCTCGTCACCGTGAGCGGCAACCAGATTCCGGCAAGGCAGGGCCAGAGTTGGTCATGGACGTTCGGTGACGGCACCGCGCAGGGCTGGACCCGCCACCCGCAAGGCACCACCGCGCCGGTGACCGAGGGAAAGCTCGCCGCGACGGCATCAACCCTGCTGGAGGGCGTTCGCCGCGATCTCGCCACTGTGCTCGCTTCAGGGCTGATGGTCAGGATCGAGTTCGACATCGTGATGAGCCCTGGCCTCACCGTCCGCATCAACGGCATGGGCGGAGGCTCCTGGGGCTCCGTCGTGCCCGAAACGGGCGCCTACGGACACAATGTCGAGGCCTCGGGACATTACAGCCTGGTGCTGAGAACGGGCGGCGCCATCGTCGACTACATGGACCGCCTTGCCTTCGTGGCGGTTTCCGGAACCGGGACCTTCACGCTCGACAATATCGTGCTGCGCGTGATCCCACCCGCCGTTTCCGTTGCCGTCGTGGCGAAATCCGTCAATGTCCTGACCGACAGCGGCGGTTATATCGGCTCGCTTGCCGGCACGCTCGCCGGCGTGGCCGGAACCATGACGACCAACGGCACGGGCAACTGGACTTTCACGCGCTCGAGTGAAGGAGAAGCCGCCGCCTGCCCGCCCGGCAGCCGCTTTCTACCCGATGACGCGGCCGCCCTGCGCGATCGCACCGCATGGATATGGGTAGGCAACAATGCGGTCGTGGATGCCGTTTCGGCCGCAGCCGCGAGAAACGCGATCGCCGCAATGGCCGGCCATCTCGCCCATGGCCGCTATCTGGTGGCATCCGCGTTGCCAAGCGCCGGACAGCCGCCAGAAAGAATAGCCGTCCTGCGAGACCTCAATGCGGAGCTTGCAGCACGTCATGGGTCGCGTTTCGCCGATCTTTATGCCCTGTTGCGCGCAGGCGGCGACGGATCGGCACAGGACAATGCGGATATCGCGGCCGGCTACATCCCCCGTTCGCTGCGCTCCGACCAGGTGCACCTCAACGACGCCGGTTATGCCCTCGTGGCGCAAGCGATGCACCGCGCGACCGTTGCGAAAGGATGGTGAACCCACGACAGCGTCAGGCGAGGCCCCGGACATGGTTGCTACGGAAGTGCGCGCCGGAACTGCCGGGCACGCAGCCGCCTTGCAGGATTTCCGGCATAGACGGTCATGGGAGCCAGATTCGAAAAAGCGACCCCGCGGGCGCCGAGGACAGCCCCTTCCCCGACCGCAACGCCCGGACCGACGAACGCCTCTGCGGCGATCCATGCGTCGCGCCCGATGACGATCGGTTTCGCAACGAGCTGGAAATGCGGATCGTCCACCGCGTGAGTTCCGCCGCAAAGATGCGCACCTTGCGATACGACCGCATGGGCACCGATTTCGATCCGGTCCATGCAATAGCAGATCACGCGAGGACCCAGGCAGGCATGCCGATCCATGGAAAGATTGGGCGGATACCAGATGCGCGCGCCGGGATAGATGCGTGCCGTCGGATGGATCCGCGCTCCGAAGGCCCGAAGCAGCATGCGCCTCCAGCCATGCATTGGAACGGGCGTCCATATGCCGAGGGACATCCAGGCGATCCCCCAGACAAGGCGAAACAGGCGGTGACGCAGCGGAAAGCTCGGTCCGCCCTCCCGGGGCCGAAAAAGGCTTGCATCGAGCGGGGTCATTCGGCGGCTCCGTAAAGCATGCGGTCGTGGCGGCCCATCCGTTCCTCGTCGAAGCGGCGGCGGATGAGACGCGCGGGATTGCCGCCCACGATCGAATAGGGCTCGACATCCTTGGTGACGACCGCGCCCGCAGCGACGACCGCGCCGCGACCGATGGTCACTCCGGCCCGGATGATCGCGCCGTGCCCTACCCACACATCGCCTTCGAAGACCGTCACCCGGTGCCGCCAGCGGAAGGCGAGCCGCATCGGGCAATCGACGTCGTCCGTACCGTGGTCGTTGTCGACGATCCGCACATTGGTCGAGATCATACTGAGATCGCCGACGCAGATCGGACTCGGCGCGTCGAAACCGCGCCCGATATGGCCATAACGTCCGAGCCGGCTTGCCGCGGGGATGCGGACGGCGGGGCCGAGCTGGAAACCTTCGCCGATCTCCCCAAGGCCGTTGCGGAGCCGAAGCAGCGGATTGAGAAGACGCCGCACGGCCGCCTTGAACGGCGCGTCGATCTGCGCACGGCAGCGCGCCATCATGCGCGCGTTCGCCCGCATTGGCGGCGGAACCGGCGGAGGCCGGCCTCGGCGGCTCACGCGGCCTCTCCCTGAAACAGCTCGTCCACCGCGGCATCGATCAGCTCACGCTGCCTGCACGGGGTCCAGCGAGCCGCGACCTCCTGCCGGCAAAGGCGGCGGACCTCCTCCCTGTCGCGGCCGGAAAGCAGCCATTCGCCGATCGCATTCGCGAGGTTGTCCACATCGCCGGCGCGAAAGAAAGAACCGGTGCTGCCGGGCGTGATCGCCTCCACCTCCGGCATCTGCCGGTCGAAATCGCCATGCGTGACCACCGGCGTTCCATATATCAGGCTATGGATCGCCGTCAGGCCCACCTTGCCGGGCGAAACCGTGAGATCGGCGTGATAAATCATCGGCGCAAGCTCCTCCTCGTCGTGGCAGGCACCGTGGAAATGCACATCGAGGTCGAGTTCTCTTGCCAGCGCTTCCAGTCTCCCGCGCTCCGGACCGTCGCCGACGAGCAGGACATTGACCGGCAATCGGCGGGCGGCAAGCTGGACAGCAGCGCGAAGGAGCAGATCGAACCGGCACAGCGCCGTCAACCGCGCGGTGCAGACGACGAGCGGACGGTCGGGCCGGGCGAAGAGCGCCCGCGGCCTGTCGCCGGCAGATAACCCGCCAGCCTCGATCTTCGCGACCGCGGCCTCGGCGCCCTCGAAATCGAGGCTGTTGTAGATGACGCGGATCCGGTTCCGCGGATAGCCGCTTTCCGCGCCGAGGCTGCGCGCCCTTTCTCCATAAACCAGAATGCGGTGCGCCAGCCGGTGGTAAAGATTGCGCATCACCCGTTTGGGCAATGCCTCGCGCCGGCGCCAGCCATGCGCCCAGAACAAAACCTTCTTGCCGAGGAGCCGTGCGGCAAGCGCCATCGCCCAAGTTGCTGCGACATTGGCATTGCCGAGGATGATCACCACGTCGACCGAGCGGTCGACTACGGCCGGCCAGAAGCCCTTTAGGCGGGAGCGGCGGCCCTTCTGGACGAAACGCAGCGGATTGACCTGGACCAGCGCATCACCGGTGAAGGGCTCGATTCCCTCCACCGCTTCGACACCGCCCCAGAAGCGGTAGTCATGTTTTCCGTTCTTCACCAGCTCACGCATGACGGCTCGCCGGTAGTGCGGGAAATGGGTGTACACGACGCTGCATTTGCGCCTTCCCTCTCTTCCGGCCGAGTTGTAGCCCTCCTCCGTCATCGCACCGCCAATGGAACCGGGCGGAACGAATGAAGGCGCAGGCGGCTGAGGTTTTCCAGCGGGAATGCGAGCGCGGCAAGCGTACCGGAGAAAAACGCCTTCTCGAATTGGGTGAGCGCCGTACCGTCCATCAGGAAGAGCAGCACAGCCACGCCCGCGAGATAGACGGAGAGGATCGCCTGCCGCAAGTCACGAGCCGACAGGATGGCAAGGACGAACAGCGCGCCGCCGGCAAGCACAAATGCGGCAGTGGCGATCGCGCCGAACAGCACGGTGACATAGGCAAGGACGCTGTCGCGTATCGGGCTTATGCCATGGACGTCGAAGGTCTCCCCGCCCCAGAGCGATGCGATGCGGAAGCCGGTGTCGTTGAGCAACCCGTTCGGCAGCAGATAGTATTCGAGATTCCGCAGGAGATAGAGTGCGTTTTCGAGCCGCTGTCCCTCCGATTCCGGAAGCTCGCCGGTGAGATAGAACCGGTAGGCCTCGCCCACCCTGCCGATGGAATGGATGTACCGGCTTTCGGAACTGACGAGGAATTCGCCGATGAAGGCTGCAAGGCCGAAAGCGGCTGCGGCGAGCCCGCACGGCAGCACTGCCAGGAGCAGCGCATGGGTGCCGACCAGTACCCTTCCTCGCATGCGGGCCATCGAGCCCGTCAGCACGATCGTGCCAAGGACGACGGTCGTCCAGAGCGCGATCAGATAGTTCAGCCGAAAGAAAGAGAGCATCGCACAGAAGATCATCAGGCAGAGGACCGCTGCAGCCGCATAGAGCCGCCCGCGGCCGCAGAGGATCGCGACGGCGATGACCAGGGCTGCGACCGGAAATGGCGCCTTGGCGGCCTCGGATGAAGCGGCATGGTGCACGAGAAAGACCAGCGAACACAAACCGCAGGCGACGCAGACGCACAGCAGGAAATCGCCATAGCTCCGTGCGTGCCGCGTCGTGGAGAGCACATTGGCGGCAAAGGCGGCGATGACGAAGAGATAGAGTGCGCGCAGCCTGCCGTAGAATTCGAAAAGACTGAATTCGGCCGACAGAAGGCCGATCGAGGCTATCGCGAAAATCAAGGCGGACAGGATGAGAAAGCCCGGCCTCACGAATGCGCAGGCAAGCATGCCCCGCGTCTTTCCGCATGCCAGAAGCAGCAGGAGAGCCGGCATCACCGCGACCTCGGGATAAAAATTCCCGCCGATGTTCAGAAGGGATTTCGATCCGAGGAAACTGAAAGATATGGAAAGCAGTATAGCAGCGGCAACGGGAAGCGGATGGGAAATGCGGATATGGCGGATCATCGCGGCATCTCCGCAAGGGCCCGAACGAGAGGCAGCAGCGAAAGGCGGGAGGAGGCGAGACTTTCGCAATCCCCGATTCGTTTGAGGAAGAGATGGGCGAGCTGCGAGCGTGGCCGCAGCGACAGCAGCTTCACGCCGAGCCGGCCGGAGAAATCGAGATAAGGGGCGCCGGTCCTATAAGCGAGCAGCGTCAGGATGGACTGGTCGTGCCTGTGGTCGCGGAAACCGGCATGGTTCGGCGTTCCGAGACTGTTTGCCTCGTCGGTCAGGCAGCGCCGGTCGAGGCAGAAGGAAAGCCACGCCGCGAGGAATTCCATCGCTCCCGGTCTTGTCGTCCAGATGCTCCAGGTCGCCTGAATGAGCGGTCGCCGCAAAAACTCCGGCCTGTCCGACTGCATGAGGATCAGGCAATCCCTTTTCGTCCACCGGGAAAGCGGACCATGCTGGGCAAGCGCGGGTCCGAGCAGGAAACCCTGTCCGGATCGAAGGGCAAGATCGACAAGCGCATGCGGAAAAGCCCGGAACCGGTAGTAGCCGGATCGCCCCGCGTCGCAATAGACGAGGACATCGCCCGGCGAGAGGGTCTTCAGCACCTCGCCGATGAGATAGGGCTTCCAGAGCCAATATCCGGCGCCTCGCGGCTGTTCGAGGATGCCCGAATTGGCGCGCCAGAAATCCGAGCCGCGAATATCCTCCGGTCCCATCGCAATCGCCTGGTCGAAGCCCGCCTCCAGAGCGCTCTGGCAAAGGGCGCCGCAATTTCCGGCAAAGGCTGCGGTGGCATAGCTCAGGAAAACGTGCTTGCCCATGCGGCTATCCTCCGCTGATCGCTACAGCGAGAGAACGCTCGTTGAGGCGCTTGATCCATGCCCCGCCGATGGCGAGGCAGAGGCCGACGGCAAGCACCAGGGCGTGATAGGAGGCGACAGACGCCGCCAACCCACCCGCAAGCAGGAGGAAAGCGAGATTGCCGAGCGAAACCGCGATGTTGCCGCCCGGCCTGCCGTTCGCAAGCCCAAGATTGTAGGCCGCCGCACCCCAGCCGTTGGCGAGAAATCCCGCCGCAAGGACGGTGACGAAGAACAGGTAATCGCCTTCGATGCGGCCGGTCCACAGCAGCGAAATGACGGGAGAGGCAACAACGACGCAGGCGAGCACGAAGAAGAGCACCTTTGTCACGGTCCCGACGGACGAGGCGTAAAGCCTCCGGGCGGCCGGAACATCGCAGCTGAGAAGCCGCGTCATCGCCGGCAGAGAGGCGGAAAGCCCGGCGATCGCGGCATTGCGCAACAGCGAAACCGTCTTGTAGGCAAGCTCGTACAGGCCCTGCACGTGCAGCCCTGCGACATGGCTGAGGAGGATCTTGGAAAGCGGCTCGAAGAGGCCGTTGGCGGTGTTCGCCGCCTGCGTTTTGAGGCTGAAGCCCGCCATCTCCCTGAGCGCATAGCAAGAGAAAGCCGGCGGCGCGCCCGGCGACCGCAAGGTCCGGCGCAGTATGATCCAAGAAGCGGCGATCGAGAAGCAATGCTGCCCCGCCTGCGCCAAGGCGAGGCCGCAAAGACCGAAACGCGGCACCAGGACGAAAACCGCAGCGATCTGCAGAAGCCCGCCCGCCACGGTTATCAGCGAGGCGGCGTAGCCGAGATGGAGCCCCTGCAGTCCGGCAAAGAAGACGGCCGCCACATTCATCAGGAAGAAGGCCGAAACCATTGCCGGCAGGAGAAGCCGCGCTTCGTCTTCCATATCCGTCCCGGCAAGGATGTCCACAAAGGACGCAAGCAGCGCGTTGGCGACAAGCGCGAGCAGCAGGAACACGGCACAATGCACGACAAGGCCGGTGGTGAAATAGCGCCGGATTCTCGCCTGTTCGGTCGCCGGATCGCAAAGAGCGACGAAGCGAAGCACCGCATTCGCCATGCCGGCATCGCCCAGACGGCAAAGGGACACCCAGGCGAACAAGGTCGACCAGAGGCCGACGGCCTCCATGCCGCGTTGCGCGATCACGATCCGGTAACCGGTGAAGACGAGCGCAATATTGATGGCGAATGCGAGCACCGCAAAGGCGACGTTTCTCCTGAGATTGAGGAAATCGCCGCCCGCGTTCATCGAACGCTCCCTCCGCCGAGGGCCTCCCGCAATGTCGCAAGGCTCGATGCCGCAAAACGCCGCGATCGTTCGCCCGCCATCCTGCTGTCCGCTAACGGCAGCGGCCCGTGCAAGGTATCGCCAAGGGTCTCCTCCGTCGCATCGATGTGGGCGATGCCTTCCCGCGCACAAAGCCGGTGCGACAGGGAGCGGCTGCGCACCAGAACCGGAACTGAGTATTGCGCCGCGCGCCCGAGAACGCCCGACGCCTGGTCGTAATCGGCAGCATAAAAGCACCAGACGAGATCGCTTGCGGCATAAAGCTCCGTCAATTCCTCGTCCGACACGGTACGGTCGGCCACGAAACCGCCGTTCCGGGCAAGTTCGGCCGAAGCGCCGGCCATCTCCGCGTCGACCTTGCCACCGAAGGCAAACAACCACCGCTCCCGAACCGGCCCGCACGCATAGTGTCCGGCCAGAAGGCCGAAGCCCTTGCGGCGGTTCTGCGCGCCGATGGCGGAGATCACGAGGCGATCCCCGGCCGCTTGCCGCACTGCGCCGGCCAGCGAATCCGGACAATCCTCATTGCGCCCGCGCGCTGCGCGGAAACGCTCGTGATCGCAGGGCTCCAGGTCCCAGAGCTGAAAATCGTAGATCCATCCGTCCGCGATCTCCGCCGCGCCCGGGCAATCCTCGAACGGCACGATCGTCAGCGTACGAGCCGGGTGCAGGCCCTTCAGACGTTTCAGAAGGCCACGCTTGACGCGATGGCGCAGCGAACGGCCTTCCAGTGCCGGCTTCGGACGGAAAAGAAGGCCGACCGTGCGCCGCCCGAAGAGGCTGCGCCAGAAGCATGCGAAGACATAGAGCGCGAAGGCCTCCTCGATCATGAGGAACAGGACCGGAGCCGAAGCAAAGAAGACTGCCGGCGTCCGGATCCGCTGCGCGCCAAGATACCGCCCGGCGGTGCGCATATAGGAGGCCCGGTGCCCCTCGTCGCTTCGGCTATAGGCAAGGACGACGGGAGCGCTATTCGCCATGAACCGGCAACCTCTCGCCATTCGGATCGCCCATCACGAAACGCGCGAAGCGCGGCAAGGCCTCCGCCTTTGCCAGCATCCGACTCAGCACGCGTCGATTGTGCCCATCGTTGGGGTGCGGCCGCATCGCCTCACGGATGGCCTCGGCCAGTGCATTGGCGTCGTCCGGCGGTGTCAGGATTGCGGCTCCCTTGAGGAAACGGGCGAGCTCCGTGCCGGAGTCGGCGGTGACGACCAGCGGCTTGCCGCTCGCCAGCATTCCGCCGAGCTTGGAGGGCAGGACGAGATCGGCGGCTCCGCGCGTTTGCGGCAAGACATGCAGATCCGCCATGTTCAGAAACCCGTTTAGCCGCTCCTGCGGTTGCAGCGGCAGAAAGCGCACATTGCCGAGGAATCGGCCGCGGGCCTCCAGCTCCGCCTTCGCCGGCCCTTCCCCTGCGATCACGAACCTGAGGCGCGGCTCGTCGCGCAGGTGCGCCGCCGCAGCGAGCAGGACATCCAATCCCTGCTTGGCGCCGATCGCGCCGGAGTAGAGGACGATGAAATCCTCCTCGCCATAACCGAGCTCGCGGCGATAGCCTCCGCATCCCCGTTGGGGAAAGATCCTGGAGAGGTCGACCCAGTTGAGCACGACGGCAAGCCTGTCGTTTCCGACGCCCTTTTCCTCCAGCCGCTCCGCCATCCGCCGCGAGATCGTCACCACGCCATCGAAGCCGCCGAGCATCCGCCTTTCGAAGGCATAGGCCAGGGCCTTCATCCAGGACACGCTTTTGAGATGGCCGACCGCGAAGGCGGCATCGACCTCCAGGTCCTGTACATGTAGAACGGTCCTTGCCCCGGTCAGCCGGGCGGCAAGATGCGCAGCGGGTGCAACGAGCAGCGTCGGCTCGATGCAGATGATGACTTCGGGGCGTCTTCTCAGCGCATGCCAGAAGAAAAGCGGTGCCGAGGTGAGCGCAAAGCTGAGCGGAGCCAGGAGGCGTCGAATGCCGTGAATGCGCCGCCGCACGAATAACGGCGCACGGTGGACCCGCACACCGTTTTCGACGCGAATGGAATAGCCGTTTTTCCAGCCTTCCTCCACCTGCCATGAGGGATAGTGCGGCGGCGTGGTGACAACCGTCACGTCCGCGCCCTGATCGGCCAGGTATTCGGATATCTCGGCCGTGTAGCGGCCGACGCCCGTCTTCTCCGGCGCATAGTTCATGCCGTAGACGATGACCTTTCGGCGGGAGGAGCGACCGGTCCGCGCATCCGGCCTGGAAAGCTCATCTTCGCGGCCGACGACGAGGCTCATCGCGCATTGTCCACAAACGGCAGCGAAGGACCATCTCGCAGAAGACTTATATGCAAGGATCTGAAATGAATAGAAAATACATTCTTCGGCGGCACGCAGAACCCCTCACTCGGAACGCAAAATCATTGCGGCGGCGCAAGCGGATGAACGCAGGCGCGGCACATATCAGAATTGAGTATGATGTGGCGAAGTCAGCAACTTTAATAAACTTTAACGAGAAAAATTTGTAAAGCGGAAATTTTTAACCACTCGGACACCCGCGTATTTGCCGCACCATGGCAAGCGATCGCTGCCGGTCCTCTCCGGTGAACGCCCCAGCTACGCCGCGCCTTTGGAAGGACGCGATAAACATCCTGAAATTGCGTCCGATCCCTTCCTTAAATCGATTCCGATTCAAGGGGTTATGCGCTAGGGTCAAAAATGGAAGCCATGGCCTGATTGCGTTTTCACACCGGAATGCAGGCGAGAATGGAGCACGCCTCTCTATGAACCTGAAGGAATTCGCCGCTCATATCGGCCTGTCGCAGACGACAGTCAGCCGCGCGTTGAGCGGCTATCCGGAGGTCAGGAAGGAAACGCGCGAACGAATATTGAAGGCTGCCGAAGAGGTCGGCTATCGACCGAACACCAGCGCCAGAAATCTCGCGACCGGCCGGGCCGGCGCCGTCGGGCTCGTCTTCAGGGGTGGAGCGAATTTCGGCCCGCAATCGAGCGAGTTCATGGGCGGACTTTCGAGCCGGCTGCAATGCGACGGCACCGACATCCTCGTCTCGACGGTGGAGACGCTGACGGCGGAAATCGACGTCTATCGCCGCTTTGCTGCCAGCAAACGGGTGGACGCCGTCATTCTCCATACGCCGGCGGTCAACGACCCGCGCATCGCCCTCCTGCAGGATCTCGGTTTGCCCTTCGTGGTCCACGGCAGAAGCGATGCGGAAAAGCCGTTCGCCTTCCTCGATATCGACAATTACGGAGCGATCGCACAGGCCGCGGCTCATCTTCTCGATCTCGGCCATCGCCGTATTGCCCTGATCAACGGCGACGTGCGCAGCACCTATGCGAGCGACCGCGACCGCGGGTACCGTGATACGCTGCGCGCTCGTGGTCTTCCAATGGATGAGGATCTTCAGGCGCATGGCGAATTCACCGACGAAACGGGCTTTCGCCTGACACAGGCCTTTCTGAGGCTCGATGCGCCACCGACGGCGATCATCGCCGGCTCCATGATGTCGGCGCTCGGAGCGATGCGGGCGGTGCGGATCGCTGGGCTGTCGATCGGGCGGGATATCTCGCTGGTCGCCCATGACGACGTGTTTCCCTATCTCAGTCCGGACAATCTCGTGCCGACGGTTTCGACGACGCGTTCGCCCATCCGGGACGCCGGCTGGCGCATCGGCGAAATGGTTCTGGCGCTGCTCAAGGGCAATGATCCGGCGAGCCTGCAGGAGGTCTGGCCGGTCGAGCTCGTCATTCGCGATTCAACCGCAAGGGCGCCGCGGCTCAGACCCTGAGCTCGCGCCGCTCCTTCTCGGTGACGATCGCGAGATCCAGCACGCGCTGAAGCTCCGCGGCGTGACGGAAGCCGGGTTCGACCTGCGCCCCTGCCATGACCGCCGCCGCAAAGCGCTGGTAGTTGGTGAGCACCGTTCCGGCATCGATATCCCGCCAGACGGCGCGCTCGACATCCTCGCCCAGGCATCCGCGCAGGCGCGAGCCTTCCGTCGAATGGATCACCTCGATCGCTCCCTTGTCGCCGTGCATGCGCAGGCGCAGTTCGTTGAGGTGCCCGGTCGCCCAGCGGCTGGCATGAATGACGCCGAGTGCTCCGTTTGCGAAATCGACGGTCATGGTAAAGCTGTCATTGGCGTCGAGATCGTATTCGCCGATGCGGTTGTCCGGCGCCTTTTCGAAGGCCTTCAGACGGGCGAAGACGTGCTCCACGTCGCTTGCCGCGCCGTAACTCGCGAAGTCCAGGATATGGATGCCGACATCGCCGAGCACGCCGTTGGAGCCGTGTCTGGTCGACAGGCGCCACAGCCACTGGCTCTCCGTGGCCCAGTTTCCCCAGGCCTTCGACACGAGCCAGCTCTGGAGATAGGATGCCTCGACATGGCGGACATGGCCGATTTCGCCGGCGAGCACCATGGCGCGTGCCTTCTGCAGCGGCGCCACATTGCGATAGGTCAGGTTGACCATCGTCACGAGATTGGAGGCTTCCGCAGCACGCGCCATCTCGTCGGCCTTGATGTAGTTTTCGGCAAGCGGCTTTTCGCACAGCACATGCTTGCCTGCGGCCAGCAATGCCAGCGTCGTGGGATGATGCGCCTTGTCCGGCGTCACATTGGCGGCCGCATCGAAGCCGTCCCAGCGGATCGCCTCCTCGAGCGAGGTGAAGACGTTGGCGATGGCGTGCTTTTCGGCGAAAGCCCTGGCACGGGCGGGATCGACGTCGACCGCGCCGACAAGCTCGACGCCTTCGATTGCCGCGAAGTTGTTGGCATGTGTGTTTGCCATGCCGCCGGTTCCGAGGATGAGCAGGCGCATCTTCGGCCTCAACGGTAACCGGCTTCGCCGGCCTGGTGCAGCTTCGGTCCGCGCTCCACGATCGGCTCGAGCGCCTTTTCGACCGGCACGTTCGGCGCATCATGGATCGCCTTGTAGGTACCTTGCGGATTGTAGGCCCATTTCACGCCGTTGCGCAGCACCTTCTGCACCGTCGCATCGTGATAGGTCGGATAGGTCTCGTGCCCCGGGCGAAAATAGAAGATGTTGCCGGCGCCGCGGCGCCAGGTGAGGCCGGAGCGGAACACCTCCCCGCCTGCAAACCAGGAAATGAAGACCGTCTCCAGAGGCTCGGGAACGGTGAACTGCTCGCCATACATCTCCTCGTTCTCCAGAACAAAATTCTCTCCGAGCCCTTCTGCGATCGGATGGCGCGGATTGACGACCCAGACGCGCTCCCGCTCGCCGGCCTCCCGCCATTTCAAGCCGCAGGGCGTTCCCATCAAACGCTTGAAGATCTTGGAAAAATGGCCGGAATGCAGAACAAGCAGCCCCATACCTTCCCAGACGCGTTTGGCGACGCGCTCCACAACCTCGTCGGAAACCGCGCCGTGATCCTTGTGGCCCCACCAGACGAGCACATCGGTCTGGTCGAGGCGGTCCTCGGGAAGCCCATGCTCCGGCTGCTGCAGCGTCGCCGTCGTGGCATGGATCGCCGGGTCGGTGTTGAGCGCTGCGGCGATCGTGTTGTGCATGCCGTCCGGATAGATGCCGCGCACGATCTCATTGGTCTGTTCGTGGATGTTCTCGCCCCAAACGACAGTGCGTATTGCCATGGTTCTTCCCTTGAGATCCGGCGCCGTTGCTTTCCGTCCGACCATCGGACGGTATGACGATTCCGGTTTGAAACCGCTTTCAATTTTCCGGACTGATAGAACGCTTCCCCCGTCCTTGACAAGACGGAACGTGGATCAATTCAGAAGAATCCGGACGCTCTCAGTGGAACGTCGACTTGGAAAAAAGGTTCAGGACCAGCACGCCCGCGACGATGAGGGCAAGGCCGAGCAGAGCGGCAGCATCGAGTTTCTGGCCGAAGAGCAAGTAACCGGCGAGCGAAATCAGGACGATGCCAAGACCGCTCCAGATGGCATAGGCGATGCCGACCGGCACATAACGCAGGCTCCAGGAAAGGAAGTAGAAGGAGATCGCATAGCAGACGACCATCATGATCGTGGGAAGCGTGCGGCTGAAATGCTGCGCGGCCTGCATGGCGGACGTGCCCAGCACCTCGAAAACGATCGCGACGACGAGCGCGGAATAGACAAGCATCGGGTTCATGAAAGGACTCCAGCCAATATCGACGGCGAAAGGCGAAGGAAGAAGAGGGTCAGGATCGCGAAAGCTGGACGAGGCGCTCCGCCAAGGCATGCCGGCGCTCCGGATCCATCGAATGGCTGGAGAGCAGATCGGCGAGCCAGAGGCCGTCCACCGCGAAGCGGACGAGTTCGGCATCGACGGAGGAATCCGTGCCGACATGCTCGGCGTTGCGATCCTCGACCCATTGCCGCCAGCGTTCGCGCAGATGCGGTTCGGCGAGCTGCGCGATGGTAAGCGCCTTCCAGTCCTCGTCGTCTTCGATACCGCCAGCGGGATTGAAGCACACCCGAAGATAGGCACGGGTGAAGCGGCCGTGGGGAACCGGATCGTTCAGCATCTCCGCCTCGATCGCACGATCGAGCCGGCCGACGAGATCGTCGAACAGGCCGTCGAGCAGAGAAAGCTTGTTGGGAAAGTGATGCAGCAATCCGCCCTTGCTGACGCCGGCGGCGCGCGAAACCGCGTCGAGCGTGATATTCCCGAGGCCGCTCTCGCGCGACAGGCGTGCGGCAACTTCCAGCAGTTGCTGGCGGACGGCCTCCGGCTGCTTTTTGCGGTGATGTGCTTCGCTCATGATTAAACATACCGTCTGGACGGTTTCTTGTCAATCATATTACATTGCCTCCCGTCCGCAGCCAATCGTCACAGGCGAGGCTTTCGCCGTTGCTCCGGGGCTTCTCCGGCGATACAGCGTAGCCGACACGGGAATATGGACATGAACGAGCAGGACGGAACCGGCGAAAAAGCCATCTCGCTTTACGACGCGATCGGCGGCGAGGAGACCGTCAGAATGCTCGTGCGCCGTTTCTATGCGCTGATGGACAGCCTGCCGGAGGCTCAGGCCTGCCGCGCCATCCATCCGCCGGATCTCTCCGGCAGCGAGGAAAAGCTCTACGAGTATCTGTCCGGCTGGCTCGGCGGACCGCCGCTTTATACCGAAAAGCGCGGGCATCCTATGTTGCGCCGCCGCCATTTCGTCGCCGCGATCGGGCCGAAGGAGCGCGACGGATGGCTGCTCTGCTTCACCCGCGCGCTGGAGGAAACGGTAACGCATGAAAAACTGCGCGCCATCATCCTCGAGCCGGTGACGCGTCTCGCCCATCATATGCAGAATAGCGAATAACGAACGGATTTGGAGAGGACAATGCAGGTTTCAAGCGCGCGGTCGGCAACGCTCTTCGTGGCCGGGATGATGGGTCTTGCAGGGGTGGTCAGCGCCGCGGCGGCGGCCCATGCGGGCGGCGATCCCAGGCTTCTCGGCGGCGCATCGGCCATGTGCCTCGCTCACGCGCCTGCGCTGGTCGCCCTCTATGCGGCCTGGCCCTATTTCCGCACCGCGGCACTTGCCGCGCTGCTGCTCGCCGTCGGCACGGCCCTCTTCGCCGGCGATCTTACCGCAAGACATATCCTCGGCAGCGGGCTTTTCTCGATGTCCGCACCGACCGGCGGTTTCGTCATGATGGCGGGATGGATCGTCGTGGCGCTCGGCGCCTTTCTCGCGACCCGCAACGCCTGAAGGTCAGAGAGGACTCTCAGACCCCTTCGACGTCGGAAAAGCCCTCGAATTTCGGCGGGCCGAGATACATTGCGCGGTTATCGCCGGCGTTCCGGTGCGCCGCGCGGAAATTTTCCGACTTCGTCCAGGCGACGAAATCCTCCTTCGAAGCCCAGAGCGAATGCGAAACGAAGAGCGTATACCCCTCGCCCACGAAGGTGTCGCCACGCAGGAGCTTGAACTGCTTGAAACCCGGCATCTGAGAAAGGCTCGAATCGCGGTTTCTCCAGACATTCTCGAAGGCCTCCTCCTGCCCGGCGGCGACCTTGAAGCGATTCATGGCGATATACATGCGCCCCCTACCTCTTCTCAGACATTTCCCTTCATGCGACCTGCGACGGGTCGCGGCAGGGGGAACGCTACGACATTGTCGCGCCTGACCTCAAGAGTATCGGACGCATTGTCGAAGGATTTCTCATGAGCGGGAGGTCTGGCCTCCCAACTCGGAAACTCCGTCACGTTCGGGTTCTCCTCGAACATGCGGGCACGGCGCGTCAGAAGCTCGTAGAGTTCCGGAACCAGCCCATCGCCATTCTGGGCCGCAAGCTTGTGCAGGCCGATCATCATGAAGGCCTCCGGTCTTTCGTCATTCACTGGATGGATTCTCCCTGGCTGAGGCTCTGCAAGGCCCGCTCGAAACTCGACTTGCTGCCGTTGCGCAGCGGCACGAAGGCTTTTTCCCACTTCTTGCAGCCGGTTTTCACCCGCAGGCAGGCATCGTGGCTGATGCAGTCGATGGGGCAAAAGACGCAATCGACGGAAGGCAGCACATTGTCGATGCGTGAAACCGCTTCGCGCAGCCCGCCGTCATGATGGATGAGGTTCGCCCCGTAGGAACTGGCGATCTGGCGAAGATGCGCCACCTGGCAATCCCGCCCGCCGACATAGAGGAAACAGCGACCTTCAAGGCCGGGCTTGCCGTCGGCTCCGGTGCTCGCTTCCTCGCGTGCCTTCGCCTGTTGTTGCCGGTGTTTCTCGCGCATGGCTTTCCTTTCCGCTTCGCCGTGACGCCGCTTGAGCCGGGTCACCTCGACCGTCCTTGGCGGACGGGGTGGCACGGGCGCGGAGCGGGCGGCTCCCAGTTTCTGTTCCGATGAAGATGCGAGACCGGCTTTCAGACGTGCCACCTCGCGCTGGAGTTCCTGGATGATCCGGTCGCGTTGGGCGATCGCCGCTTCAAGCGTCGTCTGCGCGCGGCCGGCATATATGTCGGTCATGCTTCTTACTCGCCGCGGGCGCGGCACTCCCTTTGAACGCGCAGACCCTACAAAACATGATCTTTATAGTAAAGTTCAAACATGACTATTTTTATCATATTTTAGAGCAAAAAAATAACCGCCCCCGGAAGAGGCGGGATAAAGCACGCTCAAATGCTCACTTGAAGACGATCGGCACGCTGAAAGGCCAGGAGTTGCGTCCGGCAGCCTCCGGAATCTTCGGGAAAGGCGATGCCCGGCGGACCGAATCCACCGCCGCCTGGTCGAGATCGGAATCGCCCGAGCTCCTTGCAATCCGGATTCCGCTGGCCTGACCGCCTGATGAAACGACGAAGCTTACGACCACGCTGCCGCTACCGGGCGCCCGGCGCTTGGCGCGATTGATCTTGTTGCGGACCTTTCCGGGATAGTTGCTGACCGCGGCGTTCCCGGCAACGGAGGAATTGCCGCGTTTCTCCCCGCCCAGCGAAGCGGATTTCACGCCTTCGACCCCGTCGACCTGGCCTTTTCTCGCGCTCTGCCGGTTCCTGCCCTCTTCTCCAGCCTTCTGTGCAACTTTCTTCTTGCGCCTCTCGGCCTTTTTGACCGGCTCCTTCTTCTCCGGAACGGGCTGGACGGTTTCGGCCTTCTCTTCGGGCTGGATTTCCGGCTTGATCTCGGGGATCGGGATCGCGGCGATCTCGACCTCAGAGCCGGGCACCTCCATGGCCTCCACGGGCTCGGGCGGAACAGGCTGGACATCGAGAGGCTCGACCGGCATCGGCTCGACCTCTTGCGGGACGATCTCCGCCGTCTCCGGCTGGACAGGCTCGACCTCTTCGGGCTGGATTTCCTCCGGCCGGATCACCTCGTCGGGATTGCCCGTCTCGATCTCCTCGAACGCGCCGTTGCCGAGCATGGCGACTTCGGTGACGACGCCGCCGGCAATCAGGGCTTCTTCCTGTTCCTCGGCGGGCGTCATCGTCAGGATCGCAGCCGCACCGGCATGCGCAAGCAGCGAAAGCACGATCGCCCCGCCCCAGATCAGCCTGCTACCTACCATGACACATCCACCTGCTTCATTATGTTCTTCCGGAGCTCATCTCCAGTTGCGGTTCAGCCTTCGAAGGTCGCCGAAGCGTTCGAACGCGTAACGATCCCCGCCATGCAGGCGCCTTCCGCCAAGCCGTCTCCCTGGCAGACAGGCGCATCGTTGATGAGAAGATGCTTCACATTCTCGCATTTCGTGCCGGGCAGATCGAACTGCCGCACTTTCGTCTTGCCCTGCGGCAAGTCGCGGAAATCGAGAACGACCATACGCTCGACCGTGTTCTTCTCATTGAAAACGACGAACTCGAATGAGACTTTCGACACGGAGGTCTCGAGATTGTTTGCGGCAACGAAGGTGAAAAGGCATCCTCGCTGCGATGGCGCCAGCGTGTTGAGCTCGACGGTCAGCGCCTTGGCGGCATTCTCCTGTGCGGACGCACCGGTCGCGACGGACACGGCCAAAGCCAGGGAAAGAAGAAAACAGCGAACCCTCATTATGCATTACCGCCCATCGATATGCCGCACCACCGGCTGTTGTCCTGCCCTTCCCGTCGACCGGGAGAAAACTGCGTCCGGCCGGTAACTATTGCAAGACTGCCGGCCTCAGCTCTTGCGTCCTTAAATAAATATGAGTAAGGAAGTCAAGATACTTCTTGTCGACGGATCGGCAAACACTTGTTCCGATTTGCAAATTTGGGAATGTCCCCAGGGCCGTCGCCGACAGCCGCGCAGTTACGATAATACGCGCTGGCCGGTTGGAAAAGGCCCGGGAAACACACATAATTTTGATAATAAGGCTCTGGAGATGACCGAGACCAAACGCCCCACCCCAGCCGAAATACGCGCATTCCGCGCGGAAAATCCCAACATGCGCGAGCGCGACATCGCAGCCAGGCTCGGCATTTCGGAAGCAGCGCTGGTCGCTGCCGAGGTCGGCCTGACGGCCATCCGTATCGACGGCGATGCCAACCGCTTCCTCGAACGCGCCGAAACCCTTGGCGAAGTCATGGCTCTCAGCCGCAACGAGAGCGCGGTTCACGAGAAGATCGGCGTTTTCGAGAAGATCAGCACGGGCGAGCGCGCCTCGATCGTGCTCGGCGCGAACATCGACCTGCGGATTTTTCCGTCCGCCTGGGCCCATGGTTTCGCCGTGACCAAGATGGACGGCGACCAGGTTCGCCGCAGCCTTCAGTTCTTCGACAAGGCCGGCAACGCCGTCCACAAGGTTCACCTGCGCCCCTCTTCCAATCTCGAAGCCTATGAGGCCGTCGTCGCCGACCTCCGGCTGGAGGACCAGTCGCAGGAGTTCGCCGAAGCGCCGGCGGAGGCAGCTGCCACCGAGGAGAACGGCCCCGTCGATGTCGCCGCACTGCGCGACAACTGGAGCCGGATGACGGATACGCACCAGTTTTTCGGCATGCTGAAGAAGCTGAAGATCGCACGGCAGGATGCCGTTCGCAGCGTCGGCGAGGATTATGCGTGGCAGGTCCGCAGGGACGCCGTGGAGCCGATGCTGCGCGCAGCCGCGGAGAAAGAAACCGTCATCATGTGCTTCGTCGGCAATCCCGGAACGATCCAGATCCACAGCGGCACGGTCAAGAACGTCCAGCAGATGGGTCCTTGGCTCAACATCATGGACCCTACATTCCACCTGCATCTGCGCATGGACCACATCGCCGAATGCTGGGTGGTCCGCAAGCCGACTTCGGATGGCCACGTCACCTCCCTGGAAGCCTACGACGCCAAGGGCGAAATGATCATCCAGTTCTTCGGCAAACGGAAGGAAGGCATGGACGAGCGCCCCGACTGGCGCGAAATCGCCACCAATCTTCCACGCGTCGATGACAGCGTCGCAGCCTGAGGATGAAGAGATGAGCAAGCCCTTCGATTTCCGCCGGCCTCGCCTCTGGGAGGTGGCATTGACCGCTTTCGCGGTCGCCGCGCCGTTCGTCCTGCCGCTTGCCGGCGAGGCGCGCTTCGTGCGCCCGGCGATCGCCGAGGAAATGCAGAAGGTCGACACGTCCCGGCTGGTTTCGATCGGCGGCGCGGTGACGGAAATCATCTATGCGCTCGGAGAAGAAGGCCGCCTCGTCGCACGCGATTCGACCAGCATGTATCCTGAGGCCGCGATGGCGCTGCCGGACGTCGGTTATATGCGTGCGCTTTCGCCGGAGGGCGTGATCGCCGTCAATCCGAGCGCCATCCTCTCGATCGAGGGAAGCGGGCCGCCGGACGCCCTCGCCGTGCTCAAGACCGCCGGCATCCCGTTTGAGACGGTGCCGGAAGGCTACGACAGAGACGGCATCGTCAAGAAGATCGAGACCATAGGCGCCTTTCTCGGTGTCGAGGACAAGGCGAAAGCTCTCGCCGATCAGGTTTCCGCCGAAATCGACGCCGCGGTCGCCGATGCGGCCAAGCGTCCTGAGAGCGAACGCAAGCGCGTCCTGTTCGTGCTGAGCTTCCAGAACGGCAAGGTGATGGCGGCAGGCACCCACACCGCTGCGGACGGGATCCTGAATCTCGCCGGCGCCGTCAATGCGACGGAGGGTGCGTTCCAGGGCTACAAGCCGCTTTCCGACGAGGCCATCATCGAGGCGAAGCCGGACGTAATCATGGTCATGACGCGTCCGGGAAGCGACAACGGCTCGGACGAAGAGCTCCTGTCGCAACCGGCGATCGCGCTCACGCCAGCGGCCGCGAGCAAATCGGTCCTGCGTATGAACAGCCTGCATCTCCTTGGCTTCGGGCCCCGCACGGCAAGCGCCGTCCGTGAGTTGAACACGTCGCTCTACGGCAAGCCCGGCAATGTCTCTCAGTGAGCCGATGCGCGGTGGCTTCCAGCGCAAGGTGACGGCTGCTCGCCGGACAACCTTGCGCACGGAAGGCGACAGAGCGGCGATCGCGCGTCTCGTCATCGCCCTGCTCGCTCTTCTTGCTGCCGCGATCTTCCTGTTCTCGATCACCACCGGCGCCTCGAATGCCTCGGCGGTGAACGTGCTGACCTCGCTTGCGAGCGGCGACGAAACGGCGCTGAGCCTCCGGGACCGCATCATCGTCTTCGATATCCGCCTGCCGCGCGCAATCCTCGGCATGCTGATCGGCGCGGCACTCGCCGTGTCCGGCGCGGTCATGCAGGGCCTGTTCCGCAATCCGCTCGCCGATCCCGGCCTCGTCGGAATCTCGTCGGGCTCGGCCCTCGGCGCCGTATTGATGATCGTTCTCGGAGGAATGCTGCCGGTCGGCCTTTTCACCGCACTCGGCGCCTTCGCGCTGCCGCTTGCGGCCTTCGCGGGCGGTCTTGTCACCACACTGCTGCTCTACCGTATCGCGACCCGCAATGGCCAGACGTCGATCGCCACCATGCTGCTTGCCGGCATCGCCATCGCCGCTCTTTCCGGCGCAGTTACCGGCATCCTGATCTACATGGCCGACGACAAGCAGCTGCGCGACGTCACCTTCTGGAATCTCGGCTCGCTGTCCGGCACCACCTGGACGAAGGTTCTTGCAGCCGGCCCCATCATCGCCGTCTCGCTCCTCGTCGTGCCGTTCCTGTTCCGCGGACTGAATGCGATCACGCTGGGTGAAGCCGCCGCCTTCCATATGGGCGTCAAGGTCCAGCGCCTGAAGCATGTCGCGATCGTCGCGGTCGCGGCTGCGGTCGGAGCTTCCGTCGCCGTCAGCGGCGGCATCGGCTTCGTCGGCATCGTCGTGCCGCATATACTACGGCTGGTGATCGGACCGGATCATCGCTATCTCCTGCCGGCATCCGCGCTGCTTGGCGGGATCCTGCTGATCGTGGCCGACATGGTTGCCCGAACCATCGTCGCGCCCGCCGAACTGCCGATCGGCATCATTACGGCGCTCGCCGGCGCGCCCTTCTTCCTCTGGGTGCTGCTGCGCGGCCGTACGGCCAACGGCTGGTAGACCAATCGCATGGAGCCGACATGATCACTGCGTCCGATCTCTCGGTCAGCCTGTCCGGCAAGCCGATCCTCCACGGCGTCTCCCTTAAGGCACGCGCCGGCGAGTTGACGGCGATCGTCGGGCCGAACGGTTCCGGCAAGACAACCACGATGAAGGCGATCGCCGGCGAGGTTGCGAGCCGGGGGACGATCACGCTGAACGGCCATGACGTGCGCGCGCTCGAGCCCTGGCAGCTTGCGGCCAAGCGCGCCGTATTGCAGCAGGCGACGACGATCGCCTTTCCGTTCACTGTGCGCGAGATCGTGCGCATGGGCCTTTCCGTCGGGCAGAACCGGCATGCCGAACGCATCGACGCCGTAACGGCCGAAGCGCTTGTCGCCGTCGATCTCGCGGATTTCGCGGGCCGGTTCTATCAGGAACTCTCGGGCGGCGAACAGCAGAGAGTGCAGCTTGCGCGCGTGCTTTCGCAGATATGGGAGCCCGTCCTCGACGACGAACCCTGCTTTCTGCTTCTCGACGAGCCCGTTTCCAGCCTCGACATCCGCCATCAGCTCATCATCATGCAGCTCGCCCGCCGCTACTGCGAAAACGGCGGCGGCGTCATCGCCGTCATGCACGACCTCAATCTGACCGCGATGTTCGCCGATCACATGATCATGATGAAGGAAGGCCGGGTCGCCGAAGCCGGACACCCGTCGTCCGTCATGACGGATGAAGCCATGGAAGCGGTGTTCGGCTGCCGGATGCGCATCAATACGACGCCGCCTCCCGGCACACCTTTCGTGCTGCCGCAAACGGCGCTTGCCTGACCTGCCGGAACAAATTTCTCCATTGCGCGTTTCCCTTGCCGGCATGAACGCTCCGCCAGACCGGCGGAATCTTTGGCTATCCGCGTCACCGCGTGGACAACCGTAAGGAGAAACGGAATGGCAACAGGAATCTTCCAGTCCCGCAACGGCCGGAGCCGGCGCAACAGCATACGCGCGGAAGCGGACAACATAGAGGATCAGCTTGCCCAGATCCGTGACGATATTGCAGCGCTTGCCAAGGTCGTCGCGCGCGACGCTTCCAGCGGCGTCAGCGAAGCCCGCAGCAAACTCGACGCTGTGCGCGAAAAGGTCGGAGGGCTGAAGGGGCACGCCGAAGCCGATTTCCGCGACCTTATCGCAAGCGGCGAGGAGATCCTGTCCGATATCCGGGCACGTTACCGCGATTCCGGACGGCATGTGCGCGAGACGGTAAAGGAGCATCCGCTCGCAACGATCGGAACGGCAGTCGCCGCAGGCTTCATCCTGGCAGCGCTGCTGCGCCGCTGATCCCATCGTATATCGTAGTTCGGGGCAGAAACGTCTGCCCCGACGAAATGCTAGAGCACCTCCGGCCAAGACGGAGTCGCTTGAGGTGCTCCAGCCGTTGTCTTTACGCAATTCCGAATGGAAAACCGCTACACACTTTTCTTGGAATTGTTCCGGCCGGCCACGGCCGCTGATAATCAGGAGAGGGGCAGAATGCTATCCATCATGGCGGTCCTCGCCCAACACCTCTTTTCCGGAGTGGAAGACCGGGTAGAGGCAGCAGCCAGCTATATGCGTCGCAACGTGCTTGTCCTCTCGATCGCAGGACTATTTCTTGCGACCGCCTATGTGCTCGCGATCATTGCGGGAAGCGTCGCGCTTTCCGAGCGATACGGAACGGTGCCGGCGCTGAGCTGGCTCGCCGGCGCGTTTCTCATCGCCGCGCTCGTCGCCATCGGCATTCTTTCGTTCCTCAACCGGCGCGAACGCCGCCTTCGCCGGATCAGGCTCCGGCAGACGCAGACGCGTCGCGATCTGATGGCACTCGCCACTGCGGCAGTGACACGCAAGCCCTTGGTCTCCACCGGTCTTGCGCTGGCGCTCGGGCTGCTGCTTTCGCCAAGCTCCAAGTCCCGCCGGCGCCGCAAGGACGACGACTGAGCGGCCTCCTCACAAGGGCAGGCGGATGAGGGCCGTCAGGCCCTTCGGAAGATATTCCACATGCACGCTGCTGCCGATGATCTTGTCGAGGCTGCGCTCGATCAGGATGGAGCCGAAGCCACGCCGGCGCGGTTCGCGCACGGGCGGGCCGCCCGCCTCGTGCCATGTAATATTGACGACCCGCTGGCCTTCCTCATTCATCACGCGGGCCGTAACCAGAACCTTGCCCCCCGGAGCCGAAAGCGCGCCGTACTTGCTGGCATTGGTCGCGAGCTCATGCAGGACGAGACCGAGGCCGACGGCCTGGTCGGGGCCGAGCTCCACCTCGTCCTTGTGGATTTCGACCTGCTTCGAATAGTCGGACGTGTAGGGAGATATCTGCTTTTCCAGAAGGGCGGCGAGATGGATCGTGCCCCATTCGTGGTCGCTCAGGAGACCGTGCGCTTCCGAGATGGACTGGAGCCTACCGGCGAACGCCTCCATGAACTCCGCCGGATCGCTCGTCTGCCTCAAGGTCTGCCGGGCAAGCGACTGCAGCATCGCAAGCGTATTCTTGACGCGGTGGTTGAGCTCCCGCAGCAAGAGGCGGGTGCGCGCTGACGCGATCTGGGCATCATGGACATCGACGTTGATGCCGAGGAACACCGTCGGGTTTCCGTTCGCGTCGCGCTCGTAGACCCGGCCGCGCCCGAGCAGCCAGCGCCCCGATTTTGCCGCACGGAACAGCCCGTCATATTCGTCGCCGGTCTGCAGCGCGCTTCTGAGCTTGTCTATCGTTCCCTTGCGATCGTCGGTATAGATCGCGGTGAAGAGCTTGCGGGCATTCACGGTATCGCCCGCATGCAGACCGAGCATGTTGTAGAGCGTATAGTTTCCGGTGACAGTGCCGGTCCGCACGTTCCAGAGCCAGCTCGCGACATTCGCCGCATCGAGAGCCAGAGCATGGCGACGTTCCGCGCGCGAGAGCGCTTCGGTGGCAACAACGCCCCGGCGGGTCTCTTCCTTGAGCTCCAGCAGGGAAGCCGCCAACCCGGCAAGATGCTGCAATTGCCGCGGCAGGGACGGATCGACCACATCATGGGGAACGCTGTCGAAGACGCAGACGGTGCCTATCGCCTGTCCCTTCACGATAACCGGCGCGCCGGCATAAAATCGCAGCTTTGTCCGGCCCGAAACGCTCGGCAGCCCGGCGAAACGCTCGTCACGCGCGGCATCATGGACGATGATCACGCGAGGTTCCGGCTCGGCGATCAGACGCGCGCAGAAAGAATCCTCGGACGCCGCCCGAATTTCCACAGTGCCCTGACGCGCCAGGAACCATTGATCGACGCGCCCGACCAATGTGACGAGCGAGATCGGCGTACGACAGATCCCGGCGGCAAGGGACGCAATCCCGTCGAAATCCGGATCAGGTCCCGAAAAGGTCGGCACCGTCTCGTGGAGCACGGCAATGCGTTCGTTTGCGTTGAGGCTAGCCGCAACTCTCGACGGCGACAGCAAGACATTTTCTTTCATACAAGACTCAGGCGCGACATCGGATGCATCGGCTATCTCAGCCTGTCCGGAAGCATCGGCCATTCACGCCACCCCCTTATTCGTCCCGGCGGCTTTTGCCACATCTTCGCCGGGACGCAAACATAACTCAGGACGCGAAGGCGCGCGACGTCAGCGGCGCAGAGATCGCGTCCGGCCCGTAATCGCTTTCACCCTTCACCTGAAGAATTTCCTGCAGCCTCTGGCGAGCGCGGTTGACACGGCTCTTGATCGTGCCGAGCGCACAGCCGCAAATCTCCGCCGCCTCTTCGTAAGAGAAGCCGGATGCTCCGACCAGAATGATCGCCTCGCGCTGCTCGTCCGGCAGTTTCTCGAGCGCCCGGCGGAAATCCTGCATGTCGAGCGATCCGTATTGGGCAGGATGCTGCGCAAGATTCTCCGTGAAAAGACCGTCGCTGTCCTGGATTTCCCGTCCGCGCTTCCTGAGCTTGCTGTAGAGCTCGTTGCGCAGGATCGTGAAGAGCCAGGCCTTCATGTTGGTGCCCATCTCGAACTGCTCCTGCTTGGCCCACGCTTTCATGATCGTGTCCTGCACGAGGTCGTCGGCCTGGTCCTGCCGGCCGATGAGTGAAATGGCGAAAGCGCGCAGACTCGGCAGCACGGAAAGCAACTCGCGTTTGAAATTGGTTTCAACCGGTTCCATTTTGCCCTCAATCGGCTGCGCGAACGCCATGCCGCTGCTCGACGGCATCAAGTTGTTCCAGAAGGTCCAGAAATCGCTGCGGAACGGACTCTTCCTGTACGGAACGATAGAAGCTTCGCAGCTTGAGGGCGATTTGTATATTGGGATCGTCTGGCTTGGTGGGAGACTTCCGTCTCGGTGTCTTGTTATCCATGCTGTTCACTATATTCACTTTCTGGGTTCTTGTTCTGCACGTTCTTGGTTCCCGAAGTTCCGAATGTCGCTGGGGAATGCATAGCGGCAAAAAAAGTTCCGCCCCATGGAACAGGAATCCGGGCTACGCGTTCCAAAGGTTAGCTATTCTTCCAGAAATTGTGACCGTGGGGAGCCTTCATGCCGATCTCCGACCGTATTTCGCCCTATCTTCCCGCTCTCCGCCGATATTCGCGTGCTCTGACAGGCTCGCAGGCATCCGGGGACGCCTATGTCGCAGCGACGCTCGAAGCGATCCTCGCCGATCCCTCTGTTTTCCGGAATGCCGACGAGGACAAGGTGTCCCTCTTCCGGCTGCTGACACGCATCATTTCCTCGCTGCCTATTTCGATCGACAATGATCCCGGCGCGATCGTTCCGGGATCCGAAGCGCCGTTCGATCTTTCCGCAGTCCCGCCGCGCGCCCGCCAGGCGCTGCTGCTGGTCACGGTCGAGAATTTCCGGCGTCCGGATGTCTGCGGCATCCTCGAAGCCCTCGATCATGAGATCGACAACCTTCTCGATGCCGCCTTTGCCGAGATCGCGGCGCAGGTGGAGGTCGGCATCATGATCATCGAGGACGAGCCGCTGATCGCGCTCGACCTGGCCTATATGGTCAACAACATGGGGCACCGCGTCACCGGGATAGCCCGGACCCAGGCGGAAGCCGAAAGCCTCTGGCGCGACAGCCAGCCGGGGCTGATCCTCGCGGATGTGAGGCTGGCGGACGGAAGCTCCGGAATAGATGCGGTCAACAATATCCTCGCAAGGACGAATCTTCCCGTCATCTTCATCACGGCCTATCCGGAACGCCTTCTGACCGGAGAACGGCCGGAACCGGCCTTCCTCGTCAGCAAGCCGTTCAATCCCGATACCGTGAAAATTTTGATCAACCAGGCGCTTCTCTTCACCCCTTCCCCGCGCGCCGCGGCCTGAAGAAAGGAAAACAGCCGGTGCTGACGCACCGGCTGTTGAAGGTCCGCGGACCGGAGGGGGACACGGTTACGCGGTATGCACCGGCGTGAGGGCCTCGCATTGGGGGGAATGCGCGTGCCGGTGACAACATTCAAATGCAGCCGCCGCGGTATTGTTCCGAATCCCGGCAAAAAAATCGCAGATGCTTCAGGCGATTTCGTCGAGTTCGGCGCGGTGCCGGTAGAGCGCCAGAAAACGGCGATAGTCGCGATCATAGATTTCCTTGCGGCGCGGATCGGGCGGGAATTCGCGGCCGCCCCGGCACATCGCCGTACCCGCAGCGGCGAAATCCGGATGGATCCCGCCCGCGACGGCTGCCGCTATGGCCGTGCCGAGGAGGACCGCGTCCGTCGCATCGGCGACACCGAGCCGGCATCCGGTGGCGTCGCGATAGAGATCCATCAGAAGCGGATTGCGGATATGGCCGCCGGCCACATGCAGCGTATCGGCAGAATAGCCGCAATCGGCGAGCTTTTCGAGTATTTGCCGGATGCCGAGCGCGATCGCCACGCAGGTTCGCCAGTAAAGGCGGCAGAGACCGTCGAAGGACGCATCGAGCGTGAGCCCACTGACGACGCCGAGCGCATGCGGATCTGCAAGCGGCGAACGGTTGCCGTGGAAATCCGGCAGGACGTGAAGGCGCTCAGCGAAGGTTTCCCCCTCCTCGCCCTGCAAGTCCCGGATGCGGGCGATGATCTTCGCATGAACGGCGGCCGTCGGCTCGCCGCCGGCAGAATGCACCCGCACGACATGGTCGAGAAGCGCACCGGCGGCCGACTGCCCGCCCTCGATCAGCCATTGACCGGGCAGGACCGCCTCGTAATACGGACCCCACATCCCGAAGCCGAACTTCTTTTCCCGTGAAAAGGCGACGATGCAACTGGACGTACCGCCGATCAGCGCCAGTTGCCGCTCGAGACGTTCCGGTTCTCCTGCGAAGCGCCCCAGAACGCCGAGCGCACCCGCATAGGCGTCGATCAGGCCGGGACCGACTGCGCATTCCGTGTCGAGGCCGAGTTCGCCCGCCGCCTGCGTGGTGAGCCTGCCGAGCGCAACCCCGGGCCGCAGCGTCCGATCCGGAAGCCCGCCGCGCTCGCGCAGATCCTCAAGGCCGATTGCGGAAAGGAAATCCTGCTGCCAGCCATGCGCCTCATGGGCGAGGAAGGTCCATTTCGCAGTCAGCGTGCAGCGCGAGCGTTCGACCGAGCCCGTCGCCTTCCATGTCAGGAAATCCGCAAGATCGAAGAAGTGGCCCGCCTGTGTCCAAAGCTCGGGCCTGTGCCGCTTCAGCCACATCAGCTTCGGCATCTGCATTTCCGGAGACATCACCTTGCCGGAATGGTCGAGAACAGGATGCCCCGTCGCAGTGCAGAGATCGGCTTGCGCAAGTGCCCGATGGTCGAGCCAGACGATGGTATCCCAGCCGGGCTCGCCGTCGGCGGAAACGGACAGCGGCGCACCGTCGCGGTCTCGCACGACGAGCGAGCATGTCGCGTCGAAACCAAGGGCCGCCACGCGTCCTGCACCGATGCCGGCCTGCTCGCAGGCAGCCCGGACAGCTGCGCAAACGGCTTGCCAGATGTCCTCGGAGGCGTGCTCCGCATGATTTTCGAGCGGGCGCCGCATCGCTATGGGGCATTCGGCGCGCGCCAGCATCCCGCCGCTCTGGTCGAACACGCCGGCACGCGCACTGCCGGTGCCGACGTCCACCGCAACGATGAGGTCGCGCATCAAATTTCTTTCCCGTCGCCTTTTGCCTTACCCGACAAACTGTAGCAAATCCCGCATGTCGTCAAACAGCACGTCGGGATCGAGACGCGCGAGAGAATCGCGATGGCGCGCATTTCGGGAATGGGACGCACCGGCGAAGGCAAAGACGCGCATGCCGGCCGATTTCGCCGCCGTCACGCCCGCAGGACTGTCTTCCACGACGACGCAGCGCTGCGGCGGCACGCCCATCTGCGAGGAGGCATGCAGGAAGAGATCCGGAGCCGGCTTGCCGCGCGGCACCATCGTTGCGCTGAAGATGTTCGGCTCGAAATAGTCGATCAGTCCGGTCACCGAAAGCGAAAGGCGGATGCGTTCCGGCTGGCTGGAGGAGGCCACGCAATGGCGGACACGCAAGCCCGCAACGGCTTCCGCGATGCCGTCGACCGGCTTCAGGTCGCGATGGAATCGCTCGTAGAGCACCTTGCGCATCGCTTCCAGGAACTGGTCGTCGACCGCAAGCCCATATTCCTCGTGGAGAATGTCGGACATGCTTTTGAGGCTTTTCCCGAGAAAGCGCTCATAAGCCTCCTCGGCACTCATCGTGACCCCCGCGGCGTCGAGGGCCGCGACCAGCACGGCGATGGAAATCGGCTCGCTGTCGACCAATACGCCATCGCAATCGAAGATCACCAGTTCCGTCGGGAGCCCGACCATACTTCGTCCGTCCTCTCTGCAGGCTATTCTTCCGGGGCGGAAACTGGGCTGTTTGATACCCGGCAGTGCGCCGCGCAGCCCGAGCGGGAGTCAGTCCGCCAGCTTTCCGTCGAGATAGAGTTGCAGGGTCGCCCGCGTTCCTTTTTCCCAAAGTGTCTTCAGCGCGTGGGCGAACCGCCGCCGGAACAGCTCGGAAGCCGCAACCTCGCCGAAAATGTCGGAGAGCGCAAGGAAGGCACCCGGATCGTCCTTGGCCTTGAGGGCGGCCGCCTGCAAACGGTCGGCGCTGGCATCGTTGAAGACGATCTGCTTGCCGCTGTCGGACGTGCCGGCGAAGTAGCGGCACCAGAGGGCCGAGACGAGCGAGAGGCCGACGACGTCCTCGCCCCGGCGCAGACGGTCCGCCGTCGAAGGCAGGATGAATTTCGGCTGGCGGTTGGAACCGTCCTGCGCAAGCCGGGGGATCGTGTCGCCGATCTTGGGATTGGAGAAGCGCCGCTCGATCAGCTTGAAATAGTCGCCGAGATCGGTGTCCGGCACGGGCGGAATCACCGGAATGATCTCCTCATGCTCGAGCCTTGCGAGGAAGTCGCGGATCTGGGCGTCCTCCATCGCCTCGTGCACGAAATGGATGTCGAGCAGCGCTGCGGGATAGGCGATCGCCGCATGGCCTCCGTTGAGGATGCGGATCTTCATATGCTCGTAGGGAGCGACATCGGCAACGAACTGGACGCCGACCTCTTCGAGTGCGGGGCGGCCGAGCGGGAAATGGTCTTCAAGCACCCACTGCTTGAACTCCTCGCAGAAGACCGGCCAGTTGTCGTTGATGCCGAATTCGCTGGCAAGAATATCGATTTCGCGCTGGCCGGTTGCGGGCGTGATGCGGTCCACCATGCCGTTCGGAAAGGCGACATTGGCGTCGATCCAGTCGGCCAGCGCCGGATCGGAAAGCCGCGCGAGGCCTGAAACGGCCGCGTGCGTGACTTCGCCGTTGCCGGGGATGTTGTCGCAGGACATCACCGTGAAGGGCGCGATCCCCTTCTCCTTGCGCGCCTTCAGGCCGGCAATGATGAGGCCGAAGACCGTCTTTGGATTTTCCGGATCGGCACCGTCGGCCGCGATCGCCGGATGCGCCGGATTGAAGACGCCCGATGCCGGGTCGATGAAGTAGCCGCCCTCGGTGATCGTCAGCGAGACGATGCGGATCGCGGGATCGGCAAGTTGGGCCACTGTCGCGCCGGCATCGCCGGGCTTCAGATAGCCGATCATCGCGCCGGTCACGTGCGCGCCGGTGCGGTTGTTGTCCTGTTCGACGACTGTCGTCAGAAAATCCTGCTCCTGCAGCTTGGCGCGCATCGCCTCGTCGGACGGCAGCACGCCGGCACCGATGATCGCCCAGTCGTGGTCGCGTCCCGAATTGAAGAGGTCGTCCAGATAGACCGCCTGATGCGCCCGATGGAAATTCCCGACGCCGAAATGCACGATGCCGGCCTTGAGCGATGCACGGTCGTAGGACGGCACGCCCGCGGTCTTTCTGACCGCATCGAGATTGGCGAGGGACAGTTTCGTGGTCATTGTCTTTTCCTTCCGGGCGGAGACCGATCATGCGTCTCCAAACGTGGTATTCTCGGTTGCGGCAGCGCTGACCGGCGGGTCAGCTCATCCAGTTGCCGCCGTCGACATTGTAGGTCTGCGCGACGACATAGTCGCTTTCCGACGAGGCAAGGAAGATCGCCATGCCGGTCAGGTCCTCCGCCGTTCCCATGCGTCCGTATGGCACCGCCTCGCCGACGAGCCGCTTCTTCTCTCCGCGCGGCCGGTTTTCGTATTTGGCGAAGAGCGCATCGACGCCATCCCAGTGCTCGCCGTCCACGACGCCGGGGGCGATCGCGTTGACATTGATCTTGTGCTTGATGAGGTCCAGCCCCGCCGACTGCGTGAGGCTGATGACGGCCGCCTTGGTCGCGCAATAGACCGCGACGAGCCCCTCGCCGCGCCGCCCGGCCTGGCTCGCCATATTGATGATCTTGCCGCCGCGGCCCTGGGCGATCATCTGCCTGGCGGCTGCCTGCATGGTGAAGAGCGTGCCGGAAACATTGATCGCGAAAAGCCGCTCGTAGCTTTCACGCGTGATCTCGACGATCGGCGCAAGGTCGAAAAGCGCGGCATTGTTGATCAGGATATCGAGACCGCCGGCTTCCTTGACGCACGCCGCGACAGCCGCATCGATGGAGTCCTGTTTCGTCACGTCCATCGCGACGGCGTAGGCGGCGGGGCCGATCTCGCCGGCCGTCTGGCGCGCACGATCGATATTGATGTCGGCGATCGCGACGCGCGCACCTTCACGCACATAAGCCTCGGCGAAGGCGCGTCCGATACCCCGCGCCGAACCGGTGATCAGTGCGCTTTTTCCATCCAGCCTTTTCATCGTATTGCCAATCCCTTCTCGTCGAACCTGTGGATCCGCCCCTCCTCGGGGGTAAGATAAATCTCGTCGCCGTGGTTGACGATGAAATCGCCGCCGGCGCGCGCCGTCACCTGCCCGATGCCTTCCACATTCACGTGAAGGAAAGTGTCCGCGCCGAGATGTTCGGCGACGCCGACCACGCCGCGCCAGGTGCCCGAGGTCTTCGACAGCGCCAGATGTTCCGGCCGGATGCCGATGGTGTGGCAGTTGTAGGGCTTGGCGACCTCGCCGGACGCGAAATTCATGCGCGGCGACCCGATGAAGCCGGCGACGAACAGGTTGTCCGGCTTGTTGTAGAGATCGAGCGGTGAGCCGACCTGCTCGATATTGCCGGCATTGAGAACGACGATCTTGTCGGCCATCGTCATCGCCTCGACCTGGTCGTGCGTGACATAGATCATCGTCGTCTTCAGCTGGTGATGCAGCTCGCTGATCTCGAGACGCATCGTGCCGCGCAGTGCCGCATCGAGGTTCGACAACGGCTCGTCGAAAAGGAAGGCGGACGGTTCGCGCACGATCGCCCGCCCGATGGCGACGCGCTGGCGCTGCCCGCCGGAAAGCTGGCCCGGCCGGCGGTCGAGATAGCTGGTGAGATTGAGGATGCGCGCGGCATCCTCGACCTTCTTGTCGATGACACCCTTATCCAGCTTCGCCATCTTCAGCGGAAAGGCGATGTTGTTGCGCACCGTCATGTGCGGATAGAGCGCATAGGACTGGAAGACCATGGCCAGCCCGCGTCTCGCGGGAGCCTCGGCGGTCACGTCGCGCCCATCGATCTCGATCGTGCCGCTGCTCGTATCCTCGAGACCGGCGATAAGCCGCAGCAAGGTCGACTTTCCGCATCCCGACGGGCCGACGAAGACGACGAATTCGCCGTCCTCGATCGTAAGATCGATGCCCGGAATGACCGTCGTCGCGCCGAAGGTCTTGTTCACTTTCTTAAGCGTTATGTTGCCCATAGGTGCCTCCCCACTCCTTTGCTTTTCTTCTGCATTATTTTACGGCGCCGAAGGTCAGGCCGCGGACGAGCTGCTTTTGTGAGAACCATCCGAGGATCAGGATGGGAGCGATGGCGAGCGTCGAAGCTGCCGAAAGCTTGGCCCAGAACAGGCCTTGCGGACTGGAGAAGGACGCGATGAAGGCCGTGAGCGGCGCCGCGTTGGTCGTCGTCAGCTGGATCGTCCAGAAGGCCTCGTTCCACGCCAGGATGACATTGAGGAGCAGCGTCGAGGCGATGCCCGGAATAGCCATCGGCGTCAGCACATAGACGATCTCGTTCCAGAGCGAGGCGCCGTCCATGCGCGCCGCCTCGAGGATTTCGCCCGGAATCTCGCGGAAATAGGTGTAGAGCATCCAGACCACGATCGGCAGGTTGATCAGCGTCAGCATCGCGGTCAGCCCCAGCCGCGTGTCGAGAAGGCCGAAATCCCGGAAGAGCAGGTAGATCGGCACGAGAACCGCGACCGCAGGCATCATCTTTGTGGACAGCATCCACATGAGAATGTCCTTGGTGCGCCGCGTCGGCGAGAAGGCCATGGACCATGCCGCCGGTATGGCGATGATGAGGGCCAGGATCGTGGAACCGACCGAAAGGATGACCGAATTCATGAACGGCTTGAAATAGTCGCGCTGCGTCTGGACGGTCACGTAGTTCTCGAATGTCCCCGACGGGATGAGATTGAAGCCTGCGATCGCCTCGGGCTCGGTCTTCACGCTGGTTATGATCGTGTAGAGGATCGGGAAGAAGAGCAAGAGGGCGACGATCCAAGCGACTATGGTGAAGCCGACCTTCTGTTTTGTGGAAGCTGCACGAGCCATGACTGTTCCTCCTATCGGTCGAGATTCTTGCCGACGGCGCGCATCAGGAAGATCGCGACGATATTGGCGAGCACAACGGCGATGATACCGCCAGCCGCACCACCGCCCACGTCGTAGCTCAGACGCGCCGTGCGGTAGATGAGGAAGGTCAGGTTGGTGGACGCGTTGCCCGGTCCGCCATTCGTCGTCACGAGAATTTCCGCATAGACGCCGAGCAGGAAGATCGTCTGGATCAGGATGACGACCGTGATGGCACGCGCCAGATGCGGCAGCGTCAGATAGATGAAACGGTTGACGAAATTCGCCCCGTCCATCTCCGCCGCCTCCTTCTGCTCGCCGTCGAGCGATTGCAGGGCGGTGAGAAGGATCAGCGTCGAGAAAGGCAGCCACTGCCAGGCGACGATGATGATGATCGAAAAGAGCGGGTATTGCCCGAACCAGTCGACCGGCTGAAATCCGAAAAAGCGGTTGATGTCCGCAAGGACGCCGTAGCCGGGATGCATGATCATGTTCTTCCACACCAGCGCGGCGACCGGCGGCATGACGAAGAAGGGCGAAATCACCAGGATGCGCACGATCCCTTGGCCGAAGATCGGCTGATCGAGAAGGAGCGCGATGGCGACCCCGCCGACGACGGTGATAAGAAGAACGCCGCCGACGAGAAGAAGCGTGTTCCAGATCGAAGCGAAGAAGGCCGGATCCGTGTAGAAATATTGGTAATTGAAGAAGCCCGCAAAGCTGACATTGGCCGGATTGAGCAGATTGTAGTTCTGGAACGAGAACCAGAGGGTCATCGCCAGCGGAACGATCATCCAGATCAGGAGAAGCAGGACGGAGGGCGCCAACATCGCACGCGCCAGCGTCTTCGTATTCTGGGTAGCCATGTCACGAACCTCCCTCTTTTGCCGGACGTCCGTGCGGCGTGAAACAACGGGACGCAGGCTTATTCCGTTCTTCTTATACGATATGTACGAGGGCCGAATGCAAGCGGCATCCGCGGGCCAGGCGACCGCCCGGACGGATCCGGGCGGCACCACCTTGGGAGGGATGCTTACTTGATGTATCCGGCACGCGTCATTTCGCGTACCGCGGTCGACTGGGCACCCGCGAGTGCATCGTCAACCGAGGCCTGACCTGCGACAACAGCCGAGAACAGCTGGCCCACCGTCGTGCCGAGGCCCTGGAACTCCGGGATCGCCACGAACTGACCGCCGGTATAGGGCACCGGCTTGACCGACGGCTTGGTGATGTCCGCCGCATTCATCGCCGCAAGCGTGGGTTCCGCGAAGGGAGCCGCCTTCTTGTATTCCTCGTTCTGGTAGAGCGAGGTGCGCGTGCCCGGAGGAACGTTTGCCCAGCCTTCCTTGGAGGCGACGAGATCGGTATAGGCCTTGCTCGTCGCCCAGGCGATGAACTTCTGGGCTGCTTCGGCCTTGGTCGAACTTGCCGGAATGGCGAGGTTCCACGACCACAGCCAGTTGCCGTGATTGTTGACGCCTTCCTTGGTCGGGAAAATCGCATAGCCGACCTTGTCGGCCACCGTCGAATCCTTCGGATTGGAGACGAACGAAGCCGCGACCGTGGCGTCGATCCACATGCCGCACTTGCCTTGCTGGAAGAGCGTCAGGTTTTCGTTGAAGCCGTTGGACGAGGCACCCGAGGGGCCAGCGTCCTTCATCAGGTCGACATAGAACTGAAGCGCATCCTTCCATTCCGGCTGATCGAACTGCGGTTGCCAGTTCTCGTCGAACCAGCGCCCGCCAAAGGAGTTCGTCAGCGCCGTGACGAAGGCCATGTTCTCGCCCCAGCCGGCCTTGCCGCGCAGGCAGATGCCGTTGATGTCGGCAGAACGATCGGTGATCTTGCGGGCAGCGTCGCCGATGAATTCCCATGTCGGGGAATCCGGCATCGTCAGCCCGGCCTTTTCGAAGAGATCCTTGCGGTACATGATCATCGCCGACTCGCCGTAGAACGGCGCCGCGTAGAGCTTGCCGTCGACGGAAAGGCCGCCGCGGATCGCCGGCAGAAGATCGTCGACGTCGTAGTCGTCGCCGAGAGCGTTGAGCTCCGCAAGCCAGCCCTGCTTCGCCCAGATAGGAACTTCATAGTTGCCGATGGTCAGGACGTCGTATTGGCCGCCGCTGGTGGCGATATCCGTGGTGACGCGCTCGCGCAGCACGTTCTCCTCGAGCGTCACCCATTCGAGCTGGATGTCGGGGTTCTTCGACGTGAAATCTTCGGTCAGGCCCTGCATGCGAACCATGTCGCCGTTGTTTACGGTCGCGATGGTAAGGGTTTCGGCCTGGGCCAGACCCGAAAAGACAAGCGCTGAGCAGGTGCCCAGCAAAACGGTTCTCAAATTCATGTTTTCCTCCCGGAAGGTAATGAGCATTTGCCTTGCTCTCGGGCATTTACTCACCCATCTTCGAAAAAAGTCAACGGCAATTCGTTGCTGCACTGCAGCACGAAAATTATAAAGATTTGAATTTATAGAGCGAATTCAAACGTCAGCGGCAGCGCTACGAACCTTCCCGGCGTCTCATGTGGATAGCAGATGCTTCGCGGCAGCCTCGTCGGTGATGAGGCCGTTGATCATCCGCCCTTTCAGCGCGGCGTGAATCGCTGGATATTTGCGCTTGCCCTTGGCAAGACCGATGACCGCCGTGCTGTCGCGGGACGGCAGAGGCACGGAGGCGACGCGTTCGTTGATGCTTCCCTTGAGGAGACGGCCGTCCCGGTCGAACATCCAGCCGCAGATCTCGCCGGCCGCCCCTTCGTCCATCAGTTTCGCCATCTCGTCGCGGCCGAGAAAGCCGTCTTCGCAAAGTGGGGCATCCGGACCGAGTTCGCCTATGCCGACGAAAGCGACGTCCGCTTCGCGGCCGAGCTTCAACGTGGATTGGACGAGGCTCTGCTGGTGCAGGAGGTCGCGCTCCTGTGCGGACGAGACCAGCACCGGCAAGGGCATCGGGAAATGGCGTGCCTTCACCGCATCCGCCATGCTGAAGATGACGTTGTAATAGGCGGCCGAGCCATCCGGGCCGATATTTCCGGTAAGCGACATGATGCGATGCTGCGGGCATTCCATGGCCGGCAGCTGATCGATCGCCGCCTTCAGGGTCCGGCCGGTTCCGACTGCAAGCACGATCGGTTCGGGCTTCTTCAGCCAGCGCTCGATCTCGGCCGCGCCGGCTTCCGCGATCCCGACCGTCGTGGACGAGGATCCCGGATCGCTCGGGACGACATCGACTTGGACCAGATCGAATCTTTGCTTGAGTCGCTCCGCAAGCTCGAGACATTCGGCGATCGGATGATCGAGCCGGACCTTGATCAGACGCTCGGCCACCGCGAGCGAAACGAGGCGTTGAGCGGACTGCCGGGAGATGCCCATGGCCGATGCGATCTCGTCCTGCGTACGGCCGGCGACATAGTAGAGCCAACCGGCCCTTGCCGCATCGTCCAGCCTGCCGGCCGCTTCCGTTCGTTTCGCCATCGATCACCCTCCTCTGCCGCTAAATTGCTGACATCATTTGAGGCTTTCTGTCAAACGCAGGAAAACTGTTGCTGCGGGGCCGAGTTTTCTCCGGTCCTGTTCGCGTCGATCGACAGGCGCCGCCGGCCCCGGCGCCCGTTTTCAAGATCGATGAACAATTCCGGACGCAGCCGCGCAAGATCAAAATCCGCCGCTCCTGTGCCTGATACTGAAAAGAACTAGAAAATTTACCGTTTGATAAAAAAATAAAGCTGAGTTACCGTTTCCACATCCAATGGCTACAATTGGGAGAATAATAATGGGAACGACCGAATCTGGGATTCGTGGAGGCCGGCTTTCCCCGGCCGATTACGAGGCCAATTTTTCCGATCTCCATCCCGTCCTCGACGACCACGAGACGCTCGTCGCGGCGGATCGCTGTTATTTCTGTCATGACGCACCGTGCATGACGGCCTGTCCGACCTCTATCGACATCCCGCTCTTCATCCGCCAGATAGCGACCGGCAACCCGATCGGGTCTGCGAAGACGATCTTCGACCAGAACATCCTCGGCGGCATGTGCGCGCGCGTCTGTCCCACCGAAACGCTGTGCGAGCAGGTCTGCGTGCGCAACACCGCCGAGCATCGCCCGGTAGAGATCGGCCGGCTCCAGCGCTACGCGACCGACACCGCGATGCGGCAGGGCCGGCAGTTCTATACCCGAGCCGAACCGACCGGCCGGAAGATCGCGGTGGTCGGCGCCGGTCCTGCCGGCCTTGCCTGTGCGCACCGGCTTGCCGTCAATGGGCACGAGGTCGTCGTTTTCGACGCGCGCGAAAAGGCCGGCGGTCTTAACGAATACGGCATCGCCACCTACAAGACCGTCGACGATTTCGCGCAAAAGGAAGTCGATTACGTTCTCGCCGTCGGCGGAATAGAAATCCGCAACGGCATGAAGCTTGGGCGCGACTTCACGCTTGGCGAACTTTCGCAAACTTTCGACGCGGTGTTCCTCGGGCTCGGCCTGGCGGCTGTGAACGCCCTGCGCGCCGAAGGAGAGATGCTGCCGGGCGTTACCGATGCCGTCGAATTCATTGCAGCACTTCGCCAGGCGAAGGACAAGGCGACGATCCCGGTCGGACGCCGCGTCGTCGTCATCGGCGGAGGAATGACGGCGATCGATGCCGCCGTCCAGGCCAAGCTCCTCGGCGCAGAGGAAGTGACGATCTGTTATCGCCGCGGCAAGGAGCACATGAACGCCTCGGAGTTCGAGCAGGACCTGGCAACGTCCAGGGGCGTCATGATCCGGCACTGGCTCCAGCCGAAGCGGGTCATTACCAAAGACGGAAGGGTTGCGGGCATCGAGGTCGAATATACCGAGATGCGCGATGGCAGACTTTCGGGCACCGGCGAGACGGGCGTCCTCGCCGCGGACCAGATCTTAAAGGCGATCGGCCAGACCTTCGAGGCGGAAGGGCTCGGCGCGCTGGCGCTCGATCGCGGCCGCATCGCCGTCGATGCCGAAGGCCGCACATCGATTGCCAATGTCTGGGCGGGCGGCGACTGCGTGCACGGCGGAGAAGACCTGACCGTGACCTCTGTCGCGCAGGGGCGCGACGCCGCAGAGTCCATCAACCGCATACTGGCTGCCGGCATCCAGCCGGCCGTTGCCGTGGCTTGAAGGGAGGATGAACGATGGCTGATCTGCGCAACGATTTCGTCGGCATCAAATCGCCGAACCCCTTCTGGCTCGCCTCCGCGCCGCCGACCGACAAGGCCTATAACGTCGAGCGCGCCTTCAAGGCGGGCTGGGGCGGCGTCGTCTGGAAGACGCTCGGCGAGGAAGGCCCGCCCGTCGTCAACGTCAACGGTCCCCGCTACGGCGCTATCTGGGGCGCCGACCGCCGGCTTCTCGGCCTGAACAACATCGAACTCATCACCGACCGCGACCTCTACACCAATCTGCGCGAAATGAAGCAGGTGAAGATGAACTGGCCGGACCGGGCGCTCATCGCCTCGATCATGGTTCCTTGCGAGGAAGAGGCCTGGAAGGCCATCCTGCCGCTCGTCGAGGAGACCGGGGCCGACGGCATAGAGCTCAATTTCGGCTGTCCGCACGGCATGTCGGAACGCGGCATGGGCTCCGCGGTCGGACAGGTGCCGGAATATATCGAGATGGTCGTTCGCTGGTGCAAGCAATATACGCGCATGCCGGTGATCACCAAGCTCACCCCGAACATCACCGACATCCGCAAGCCCGCGCGCGCGGCAAAGGCCGGCGGGACGGACGCCGTCTCGCTGATCAACACGATCAACTCGATCGTCTCCGTGGATCTCGACAACTTCGCGCCGAACCCGGCGGTAGGCGGCAAGGGTACGCATGGCGGCTATTGCGGCCCGGCGGTGAAGCCGATCGCGCTGAACATGGTTGCCGAGATCGCCCGCGATCCGGAGACCTACGGGTTGCCGATCTCCGGCATCGGCGGCATTACTACCTGGCGCGATGCGGCGGAATTCCTCGTTCTCGGCGCCGGCAACGTGCAGGTCTGCACCGCGGCCATGACCTACGGCTTCAAGATCGTGCAGGAGATGATCACCGGCCTCTCCGACTGGATGGACGCCAAGGGGCACCGTACGCTCGACGACATCTGCGGGCGCGCCGTGCCGAACGTCACCGACTGGCAATACCTCAACCTCAACTACATCGCCAAGGCGCGAATCGACCAGGACGCCTGCATCAAATGCGGCCGCTGCCACATCGCCTGCGAGGACACCTCGCACCAGGCGATCACGCAGTTCGTCGACGGCGTGCGGCACTTCGAGGTGATGGAAGACGAATGCGTCGGCTGCAACCTCTGCGTCAATGTCTGTCCGGTGGAAAACTGCATCACCATGGTCGGGCTCGAACCCGGGGTGCTCGATCAACGCACCGGCAAACCGGTCGATCCGAACTACGCCAACTGGACGACGCATCCGAACAACCCGGCCGCCCGCCAGGCCGCCGAGTAGGAGAAGGCCCCTTCTCCCGGCTTGCAGCGGGCCATCGCATATGGCTGGCCCGCCGGCTCGCTCCCTCTTCTCCCCGCCGGGGAGAAGAGGGAGAAACCCTAGAACTCGATGACGATCTTGCCGAACGGGCCGCGGTCGAGATGATCGAGCGCCTGCGGCAGGGCTTCGAAGGAATAGCGCCTGTCGATCACCGGCTTGAGGCCGGTGCGGTCCACGGCGCGGACGAAATCCTGGAGCGCCCGGCGATGTCCGACCGTGATGCCCTGCACTGTCGGCGCCTTCAAGAGAAGCGGCCCCACGGGTCCGGAAATCTCAAAGCCTTCGAGAACGCCGATGACATGAATATGCCCGTTGATAGCTACCGCCTTCAAGGCCTCGCCGAAATCCGCGCCGCCGGCAATTTCGAGAATATGGTCGGCGCCGTAATCGCCCGTCAACTGGTAGAGCTGTTCCACCCAGTTTTCGCGCGCGATGCCGTGATCCGCGCCGAGCGAAAGAGCGCGGTCCAGCTTTTCGGCACTGCCTGACGTCACGATGACTTCCGCGCCGTGCATCTTTGCGATCTGCAGCCCGAAAAGCGCCACGCCGCCGGTGCCTTGAACGAGAACCTTGTCGCCCGCCTTGACCTTGCCGCGCTCGACGAGCGAGAACCAGGCGGTCAATCCCGCACAGGGAAGCGTGCTCGCCTCGGCCGCATCGAAGGTGGAGGGCGCCTTGACGAACCAGTCGTCCGGGAAGGTCACATATTCCGAGAGTACGCCGGGATAAAACCCGCCGAGCGTGCGATAGGGCGGCGTACGCGCATCTCCAAGCCCTGCACCTTCGATCCAGCCCGGCGAAAATGTGGAGATCACGCGATCGCCCGGCTGAAAGCGCGTCACCTCTGGCCCGACTTCCACGACGACACCAGCCATATCGGATGCTGGAACGAAGGGAAATTTCAATGGCAGCCCCATTCCCGTTTCCAGCACGAGCTTGTCGCGATAGTTCAGGGAGACCGCTTCGGTGCGCACCAGCATGTTGCGCCCGGTGGCCTTCTCGACCGTTCCTTCCCTGATGCTCAGGCTCTCCCGGCCGATATTGTCGATCGTCCATTGTCTCGTTTTCATTGTGATGCTCCTTGTCGTTGCAGGAGCAGGAACATATCGTTGAATTTTTATCTTCAGTTGCGATATTAATTCGTCAAAATGGTTCCTCAAAGGAAACAAACATGGAGCAGCTCAAAGGCATCTCGATCTTCGTGGAGGTGGTCGATGCCGGCGGTTTCTCGGCTGCTGCGGAGCGGCTGCACCTGACGCGCTCCGCCGTCGGAAAGACGATCGCACGGCTGGAGCAGCGGCTTGGCGTCAGATTGTTCAACCGGACGACCCGCGCCCAGAGCCTCACCGACGAAGGCCGGTTCTTTTACGAACGCTGTCTCAGGGCCGTGGAAGAGATCAGGATCGGCGAGGCATTGCTGGAGACGGGCAAGCGCGAGGTTCGCGGCAGGTTGCGGGTATCCATGCCGGTTCTTTTCGGCCGGCACTGTGTCGCGCCGATCCTCACCGGCCTACTGGACGAGCATCCCGGCCTCGAACTCGATCTGTCGTTCAGCGACCGCATCGTCGACCTGACGGAAGACGGCTTCGATCTCGCCATCCGAAATGGACCATTGAGGGGCAATCCTGATCTGATGACGCGTTCGATCGCCCGCCAGCGCATGATCGTCTGCGCTTCGCCGGATTACCTGAAAAAGCATGGCGTTCCCAGGACTCTGGAAGATGTCATGCAGCATCAGGGTATCGTTTATCGGCGCGGCAGCGAGGACAGGGCTTGGTCGTTCCCGACGGCGTCGGGAGCCGTTCGCGACATTCTACCCCGATCGCGCCTGCGGCTCGACGATCTCGCATCCATCGCCGATGCGGCGGCGGAAGGCAGAGGACTTGCCTGGCTGACCTGCTGGCTGGCGCGGGACCGGCTTGCATCTGGCGAACTGGTGAAAGTCCTGACAGACATGATGCCCAGCGTCTTCGAGGCCCACGCCGTCTGGCTTCGGTCTCCCGTCATGCTGCCGAAAGTGCGCCTGGCGATCGATACGCTGGCTCGCGAGCTGCCGCCCTTGATGGATTGAGCGGCACTCATCCCCACCCTTCTTCCTTCTCTTCCACAGCTCCCGCTTTCCATTCGCTCCTAATTCATCGGAGGTTCATGTCGCGCTGGCCATAGTTACGATGAGTGGGCCCTGCCGCGTCCGCACGATGACATTTCGTCGGCAGGCGGGGTCCGGAATCTTATGTCGGGCGATGCTTTCTCCGGCCCCTTTCTCGCCGCATCGGGGTGAGATTCAGGGCCGGAACCACCGATCAAGTTTTCGCGTTGAGCATCGGTTCTTTTGCCGGATACGGGCGGACAACCGCCCTTTATGACGGAGATGGATTTTTGAAGCGGTTTGAGATCATAGACGGAATGCGGGGCTATTTCCTCGTATTCATGCTCATCAATCACCTCGTTTTCGTGGGTGGCTACTGGATGATGGAGGTCAACCATCGCCAGTTCGCCTTTGTGGAAGATGCTCAAGGCTTCGTTTTCCTCTCCGGCCTCCTGATCGGCATGATCTATGCCCGGAAAATGCAGAAACACGGCTACGAACTGGGCAGAGAGAAGATCTGGGGGCGCGCCTTCGAGCTCTATCGCTACGCCATGGGAACCATCATGGCGGTGCTCGTCGTCCAGATGATTCTGCCGGATGCCTACAAGCTCTGGTACAACTGGCTCGGCTACACGAATTTCGACCAGCCGGTGCGGCTTGCGGCGATCGCCACCTTCCTTTTCCAGCCCACCTTCATGGACATCCTGCCGCAATACATCATCTACATGCTGTTCTCGCCGGCGCTGATATGGCTCTGCCTGCAAGGCAAGTGGGCGCATGTGCTAGCGGGCTCCCTGCTCGTCTGGATGGCGGGACAGCTCGGCCTTCAGCGATTCGTCACCGAGCCGCTGAATGCGCTCGTGATGGGCTCGGACAAGCAGGGCATTCGCGTCAGCTTCAACCTGCTCGGCTGGCAGATCGTCTTCTTCTCCGCCCTCGTCATCGGCGCGATGACCGCGGATAACAAGATCGAGTGGAGAAAGATATTCTCTCCCGAAAAGACCCTGCTTCCGAAGGCAGCGCTCGCGATCTGCCTGTTCTTCCTGCCGCTGCGCATCATCACCGCGCACGATCTCGTGCCGCAGCCCGTGCTCGACAAGTTCGCGACGATGGAGATCCGTGCCGACTTCGGCCCGGTCTATCTTCTGAACTTCCTTGCCGTCGCGACCGGCCTGACCTGGCTGCTGATCGCCGGGCCGGAGCATCGCAGCCCCGTCGTCCGTGCATTTTCCCGCGGCGTCATCTGGGTCTTTACGCTGCGCTTCCTCCGGCTGCTCGGCCGCCACTCGCTGCAGGTCTATGTCTGGCACGTGGCCCTGGTCTACGGCGTCTATTATCTCGACGGCCGCACGCCGGCCCTGACGCAGCTTCAGAAGACCTCCATTGCGGTCGTCTGCATCCTGCTTCTGGCGATTCCCGCCGTCTGGCGCGAGCGCGAACAGTTCGCCGATCGCCTCTTCGGCATCACCAAGCCGAAGGCGAAACCCTGACGGGGCAGAGGCTAATCGCATCAAAGAGGTGCCGGATCGGCGGCTATGCCGGCTGATCCCGCACCTCAAGGCCGTTGATGAAGAGCTGCTCGAGGAAGCGGGCGGCGTCCTCGAAACGCCCCTCGCCCGCATTTTCCTGACCGAGTACCGCGCGCACCTGCACGTCGAAATCGGCATAGTGCTGGGTCGTCGACCAGATAGAGAAGATAAGGTGATAGGGATCGCATTTGGCGATCTTTCCCGCCTTGGCCCAGGCGCGGATGACCTCCGCCTTTTCGTCCACCAGCGCCTTCAGCGGCCCCTTCAGCTCGTCCTCGATATTCGGCGCGCCCTGCAGCACCTCGTTGGCGAAAAGCCGGCTTTCCCGGGGGAAATCCCGCGCCATCTCAAGTTTGCGGCGGATATAGCTGCGGATTTCCGCGACGGGGCTTCCCTTGGCGTCGAACTCGCGCAACGGATCGAGCCAGGTATCGAGCACCCGCGTGATGAGCGCCCGGTGCATCGCCTCCTTGGTGCGGAAATAGTAGAGAAGATTGGGCTTCGACATGCCCGCGACTTCGGCGATCTGGTCGACTGTGGCGCCGCGGAATCCATGAAGCGAGAACACCTCCAGTGCCGCCTCCAGGATTCGCTCCTCCTTCTCCTCCTGAATACGGGTACGCCGCAATGTCCGCGCCGCTCTCGGTAATGCCATTTCGCCCCTCGGTTCTCCGCACCTCATGGAAGTGCCCTAAAATTCACCGGCCGATCCAGCGCCGGTTTTTTAGGCGGCACATGTGTGTTTTTTCCTTTTCCGGCTTGAGTGCCGCAAAGGAAGTTGTAATGTTTACCAACCGGTCAAATTATCAGGCAGTTGCTTTGTAAAGGCAATCGCTGATCCGAGGCGCCAAAAGAATAACAATGCGCTGCGGCCTTGCCGGCGGGAACGATCTCGGATCGACAACGGTCCATTAGAACTTGGGAGCTCTTTGATATGGCCGCACCCGGCGAAAACATGCGCGTCAATGCCGACCGCCTGTGGGATTCACTGATGGAGATGGCGAAGATCGGCCCCGGCGTCGCCGGCGGCAACAATCGCCAGACGCTGACGGATGCCGATGCCGAGGGCCGGACGCTTTTCAAGAAGTGGTGCGACGACGCCGGCCTCGCCATGGGCGTCGACAAGATGGGAACGATGTTCGCCACGCGCCCCGGCACCGATCCCGACGCCTTGCCCGTCTATGTCGGATCGCACCTCGACACCCAGCCGACCGGCGGGAAATACGATGGCGTCCTCGGCGTCCTCGGCGCCCTGGAAGTGGTGCGTACGATGAACGATCTCGGCATCAGGACGAAGCATCCGATCGTCGTCACCAATTGGACGAACGAGGAAGGCGCCCGATTCGCGCCGGCGATGCTCGCGTCCGGCGTCTTCGCCGGAGTCCATTCGCTGGACTACGCCTATGAGCGCAAGGACCCCGAGGGCAAGACCTTCGGAGACGAGCTGAAGCGCATCGGCTGGCTCGGCGACGAGGAGGTCGGCGCGCGCAAGATGCACGCCTATTTCGAATACCACATCGAGCAGGGACCGATCCTGGAGGCGGAGAACAAGACCATCGGCGTCGTCACCCACTGTCAGGGTCTCTGGTGGCTGGAATTCACGCTGACGGGCAGAGAGGCGCATACCGGCTCGACGCCGATGAACATGCGGGTCAATGCCGGCCTCGCCATGTCGCGGATCCTCGAAATGGTCCAGCACGTCGCGATGGAGAACCAGCCGGGCGCCGTCGGCGGTGTCGGGCAGGTCTTCTTCTCGCCGAACTCCCGCAACGTGCTTCCCGGCAAGGTCGTCTTCACCGTGGACATCCGCTCGCCCGACAAGGAGAAGCTCGACCGCATGCGGGCGAAGATCGAGGCCGAAGCGCCGAAGATCGCCGATGCGCTCGGCGTCGGCTGCGCGATCGAGGCGATCGGCCATTTCGAGCCGATCACCTTCGACCCGAAGCTCGTGGACGCCGTCCGCACGGCAGCCGAAAAGCTGGGCTTGAGCCACATGAACATCATCTCCGGCGCCGGCCACGACGCCTGCTGGGCGGCCAAGGTGGCCCCGACGACGATGGTCATGTGCCCCTGCGTCGGCGGCCTCTCGCACAACGAGGCCGAGGAGATCTCCAAGGAGTGGGCCGCCGCCGGAGCCGATGTGCTGTTCCATGCGGTGGTGGAGACTGCGGAGATTGTGGGGTGAGCTGATGTCCTCGGTGAATATGGTTTCCGCTTTGCCGCAGCCCCCCTCATCCTACCCTTCGGGCCACCTTCTCCCCGCTGGGGAGAAGGGAAGTACGGAGGCGGCGGCACGCTCCACCTTCTCCCCTCGGGGAGAAGGTGCCCGCAGGGCGGATGAGGGGGCGAGCGGTGCAACCAAAACAATCAAACAAGACATCCGGAAGCATCGCCCCGGCAAAACGACACATGCCAGACAGCTCCGCCAAAACGAAACCGAAGAAGAGCACCACCTCTGGAGCGACCCTCGCGCTCGGCGCTTGAATGGCTTCAAGTTTGCCAGACAGGTTCCTCCAGGTCCCCATATCGTCGATTTTCTATGTCGTGAACAAAAGCTCGTGGTCGAGATCGGCGGATTTCAGCATGCCGAAAATAGCTATGATGAGCGCCGGACGTCCTGGCTCAACGCCCAGGGCTATTCAGTGCTCCGCTTTTGGAACCACGAGATATCCAAACAGCGCCGATCCGTCCTGGAGACAATCCTCGCCGCCCTGAGCGGAATGCTTGAGGCAGATTCGGCGTCAGACTTTTATTCGCCTGCTACACTCGCAGAAAACAACAGGGAACGACCATGACCAGCACAGTCATCAAGGGCGGAACCATCGTCACCGCCGATCTGACCTATAAAGCCGACGTCAAGATCAATGGGGGGAAGATCGTGGAGATCGGTCCGAACCTTTCCGGTGATGAGGTGCTCGACGCCGGCGGTTGCTATGTCATGCCGGGCGGCATCGACCCGCATACCCATCTCGAAATGCCCTTCATGGGCACCTACTCCTCCGACGATTTCGAAAGCGGCACGCGCGCAGCCCTTTCCGGCGGCACCACCATGGTTGTCGACTTTGCCCTTCCCTCGCCCGGCCAGTCGCTGCTCGAAGCGCTGACCATGTGGGACAACAAGTCGACACGGGCCAATTGCGATTATTCCTTCCACATGGCGATCACCTGGTGGGGCGAGCAAGTCTTCAACGAAATGAAGACGATCGTCGAGGACAAGGGCATCAACACCTTCAAGCATTTCATGGCCTATAAGGGTGCGCTGATGGTGAACGACGACGAGATGTTCGCCTCCTTCCAGCGCTGCGCCGAGCTCGGCGCGCTGCCGCTCGTCCATGCCGAAAACGGCGACGTCGTCGCCTCGATGTCGGCGAAGCTTCTTGCGGATGGAAATAACGGCCCGGAGGCCCATGCCTATTCACGGCCTGCCGAAGTCGAGGGCGAAGCCACCAACCGGGCCATCATGATCGCCGACATGGCCGGCTGTCCCGTCTATATCGTCCATACCTCCTGCGAACAGGCGCATGAGGCGATCCGCCGCGCCCGCCAGAAAGGCATCCGCGCCTATGGAGAGCCGCTGATCCAGCATCTGACGCTGGACGAGAGCGAATATTTCGACAAGGACTGGGACCATGCGGCGCGACGCGTGATGTCTCCGCCCTTCCGCAACAAGCAGCACCAGGACTCGCTCTGGGCCGGCCTCGCCTCGGGATCGCTGCAGGTCGTCGCCACCGACCACTGCGCCTTCACGACCGAGCAGAAGCGCACCGGCATCGGCGACTTCACCAAGATCCCGAACGGCACCGGCGGTCTGGAAGACCGCCTGCCGATGCTGTGGACCTACGGCGTCAATACCGGACGCCTGACGATGAACGAGTTCGTCGCGGTGACTTCCACCAATATTGCCAAGATCCTCAACATATATCCGAGGAAGGGCGCCATCCTCGTCGGCGCGGATGCGGACATTGTCGTGTGGGATCCGAAGCGCCCGAAGACGATTTCGGCAAAGAGCCAGCAGTCGGCGATCGACTATAATGTCTTCGAGGGCAAGAAGATCACCGGCCTGCCGCGCTATACGCTGACGCGCGGCGTCGTCGCAATCGAGGAAGACGCGATCAAGACCCGCGAAGGACACGGGGAATTCGTCAGGCGGAAGCCGGTAACGGCCGTCAGCAAGGCGCTTTCGACCTGGAAGGAGATCACCGCGCCGCGCAAGGTCGAGCGCAGCGGCATTCCGGCGAGCGGGGTGTGATGGCAGGAGAAGACAAGCGCGATATCATCATCGCCGCGGCCGTGATCCTGAACAGTTGGGGCGAAATGCTCGTGGTGCGAAAGCGCGGCTTCGAGCAGTTCATGCAGCCCGGCGGCAAGATCGACGCGGGCGAGACGCCCGAGCAGGCGCTGCTGCGGGAATTGCGGGAGGAAATCGCCGTCGACTTCAACGGCACCGACTTCGCCTATGCGGGCATATTCAGGGAGGAGGCGGCCAACGAGCCTGGTGCCACGGTTGTCGCCCATACTTTCGTGACGTTCCGCGACATCGATGTAAGCCCCTCAGCCGAGATCGCCGATGCAAAATGGCTGAAGGTCGGGGATATCGGCGAATTGGCGCTGGCAAAGCTGACCGAGCATCATATGCTGCCGCTTGCCCGGCAGACAATCTCCAGACATGCGAAGGTAAGTTGATGTCCGCATCCGTCGTCTCCGCGACAAATCTTGGCTTGACCTTCGAGACAGCCGACGGACCGGTGCATGCTCTGACGGGCGTGGACCTCGACGTCGGAAAGGGCGACTTCGTCTCCTTCATCGGCCCTTCGGGCTGCGGGAAAACGACGTTCCTGCGCGTGATCGCCGATCTCGAAAAGCCGACCTCGGGCGCGATAACGGTGAACGGCATGACGCCGGAGGAAGCCCGCCGCAGCCGCGCCTATGGCTATGTCTTCCAGGCGGCCGCACTTTACCCCTGGCGCACCATCGAGAAGAACATCGCACTGCCGCTCGAGATCATGGGCTATTCGCAAGCCGAGAGGAAAGAGCGCATCGCCCGCACGCTCGATCTCGTCAATCTCTCGGGCTTCGGCAAGAAATTCCCCTGGCAGCTTTCCGGCGGCATGCAGCAGCGCGCCTCGATCGCCCGCGCCCTTGCCTTCGACGCCGATCTCCTCCTGATGGACGAGCCTTTCGGCGCCCTCGACGAGATCGTCCGCGACCATCTCAACGAACAGCTTCTGAGGCTCTGGGCGCGTACCGACAAGACGATCTGTTTCGTCACGCATTCGATCCCCGAGGCCGTCTATCTCTCCACCAGGATCGTGGTGATGAGCCCGCGGCCCGGCCGCGTCACCGACATCATCGAATCCCCGCTCCCCAGGGAGCGGCCTCTCGACATCCGCGAAACGCCGGAATTCCTGGAGGTCGCCCACCGCGTCCGCGAGGGTCTGAGGGCGGGGCACAGCTATGAGGAATGAAGCGCGATGAAACTGCCCGAGATCCTCTGGCTCTTCGCATCCACGGGTGTCTTCATCGCCGCGGGAAGCTCGTCGCGCGCCTATGTCGGCAGCAGCAATATCCTGTTTCTCGCCCTCGCGATGGGCCTCTATATCGTCGGCAACCTGATGATGCTGAGACTTATACGTGAAGGAGGGCTCGGACTGGCCGTCTCGCTCTCCGTCGTCACGCAACTGGTGCTCGTCAACATCATCGCTTTCCTCTTCTTCGGCGAAAGGATGAACACGACCCAGCTTGCGGGCGTCGCACTCGGCATCCTGTCGATGGGGCTGATGCTGATGCCTTCCGCCGGGCGGGGCTGACGGATGAAGAAGGAAGGCTTCCTCCGAGACCGCCTCCTGCCGATCGGTACCGTCGTGCTGGTGCTCATCCTCGTCTGGTATGCCTTCACCGTGATCCTGAACGCTCCCTTCGAACGTGACACGGCGGCGCGCGCAGGTACGACGATCAGCTTCGCCGAGCTTCTGCCGAAAACGATGGCGCAGGCACGTCCCGTGCTTCCCGCGCCGCATCAAGTGGCGGCCGAACTGTGGGACAGCACGATCAACAAGGCCGTCACCTCCCGGCGCAGCCTCGTCTACCATGCCTGGATCACGCTTTCGGCGACCCTTCTCGGCTTTGCCATGGGTGCGGCTCTCGGCATTCTTCTTGCGATCGGCATCGTGCATAACCGCGCCATGGATCGCTCGCTCATGCCGTGGGTCGTCGCCAGCCAGACGATCCCGATCCTCGCCATCGCGCCGATGATCATCGTCGTGCTCAATGCGGTCGGAATTTCCGGGCTGCTGCCGAAGGCGCTGATCTCCACCTATCTCAGCTTCTTCCCCGTGGTCGTGGGCATGGTCAAGGGCTTGAGAAGCCCCGAGACGATCCAGCTCGATCTGATGCGCACCTACAACGCCTCTCCTTCCCAGGTTTTCTGGAAGCTGCGCTGGCCATCGTCGATGCCATACCTCTTCACCTCGCTGAAGGTGGCGATCGCCATATCGCTCGTCGGCGCGATTGTCGGCGAGCTCCCGACAGGCGCGGTCGCCGGGCTCGGCGCGCGCCTGCTTGCAGGCTCCTACTACGGACAGACGGTGCAGATCTGGGCGGCTCTCTTCATGGCTGCGGCGGTCGCCGCCCTCTTGGTGGTGATCGTGGGCATCGCGCACAATGCCGTCCTCAGGCGAATGGGCGCACGACCATGAACTATCCTCCGCTCCTTGCCGCCATCCTGTTCTGGTTCGCCGCCTGGGCCTTCAACGAATGGCTGGTCCGCCGCCGTTTTGAAAGCGCCGGCGCTCGACGAGCCGCCCGCATCGCGGTGCCGCTCATTTTCGGCGTGACGCTCCTCGTCCTGTGGGAGGGGGTCGTGCGCGGCTTCTCCGTCCCTTCGGTGCTGTTGCCCGCGCCGAGCATGATCTGGGCGAGGCTGGTCAATTCGCTCCCGACGCTCTGGGCCGACTTCCGCCAGACCTTCCTGAAATCGGTGCTGACCGGGTATGCGCTGGGCTGCGGGCTCGGCTTCCTTGCGGCGATCGCGATCGACCGTTCGCCTTTCCTTCAGAAGGGCCTACTGCCGCTCGGCAATTTCGTCTCTGCGCTGCCCGTCATCGGCGTCGCTCCGATCATGGTCATGTGGTTCGGCTTCGACTGGCAATCGAAGGTCGCGGTCGTGGTGATCATGACTTTCTTCCCCATGCTCGTGAACACCGTTTCCGGCCTCGCGGCGGCGAGCCACATGGAGCGCGACCTGATGCGCACCTATGCGGCGAGCTGGTTTCAGACATTGGTGAAATTGCGTCTTCCCGCCGCCTGGCCTTTCATATTCAATGCCCTGAAGATCAACTCGACGCTGGCGCTGATCGGCGCCATCGTGGCCGAATTCTTCGGAACACCCATCGTCGGCATGGGGTTCCGGATCTCCACGGAAGTGGGCCGCATGAATGTCGACATGGTCTGGGCCGAGATCGCGGTCGCGGCGGTCGCCGGCTCCGCCTTTTACGGAGCGGTCGCGCTCGTCGAGCGGGCCGTGACGTTCTGGCATCCGTCTGTTCGTGGTGGACAGGCGTAATCATAAGAGGGAACAGTCATGAAAACGAAACTCGCATCGCTTCTGCTGGCAGGCGCCTTCTCGCTTGCCGCATTCCAGGCCGAGGCGGCCGAAAAGGTCGTCCTCCAGCTCAAATGGGTGACCCAGGCCCAGTTCGGCGGCTATTACGTCGCCAAGGACAAGGGCTTCTACGAGGAAGAAGGGCTCGACGTCGAGATCAAGCCGGGTGGACCGGACATCGCACCGGCGCAGGTGATCGCCGGCGGCGGCGCCGACGTCATCGTCGACTGGATGCCCTCGGCACTCGCCACCCGAGAAAAAGGCGTGCCGCTCGTCAATATCGCCCAGCCCTTCAAATCGTCCGGCATGATGCTCACCTGTCTGAAGGAATCGGGCGTCGCCTCTCCGGCCGATTTCAAAGGCAAGACGCTGGGCGTCTGGTTTTTCGGAAACGAGTATCCGTTCCTTTCCTGGATGAGCCATCTGAAGATCCCGACCGATGGCGGCCCGGACGGCGTGACCGTATTGAAGCAGGGTTTCAACGTCGACCCGCTGCTGCAGAAGCAGGCGGCCTGCATCTCGACGATGACCTATAACGAATACTGGCAAGTCATCGATGCCGGCGTGAAGCCGGAGGATCTCGTGACCTTCAAATACGAGGATCAGGGCGTCGCTACGCTGGAAGACGGCCTTTACGTGCTCGAGGACAAGCTGAAGGATCCGGCCTTCAAGGAAAAGATGGTCAAGTTCGTCCGCGCCTCGATGAAAGGCTGGAAATATGCCGAGGAAAACCCGGACGAGGCCGCCGGCATCGTGCTCGAAAACGACGCCACCGGCGCCCAGACCGAAGAACATCAGAAGCGCATGATGACCGAGGTGGCAAAGCTGACCGCAGGCTCGAACGGCGCCCTGGAGGAAGAGGATTACAAGCGGACCGTGGCCTCGCTGCTCGCCGGCGGCTCGGACCCCGTCATCTCCAAGGAGCCGGAAGGCGCCTGGACGCACGAAGTCACCGACGAAGCATTGAAATAATCCGCTGCGGGTCGACGTGCGGGCGTGAGTCCGCACGTCTTTTTTGCATAGCATGATTGCTGCCGCTGCTTCATTTTCGCGCAGCGCCTCGCCATTGTCTTGCCCGATCGGCGCTTTAAAAATAATGAGGCACCATTTTGTTGCGCCCTTGCAAGCGTCGAATCCGCTGACTAAATAGATCACAAAATTGTGTTCTGGTTCCCGCCAGTGATGCGGATGGAATGCAGAATACCGGACGCGGCATCACTGGTCGGAGCCGCAGGCCGGTCGCAAGCATTAAGATCATTGGTGCGCCCCGTCGCGGGCAATCGCAGTCGTTGAGAAGGTTGCCCCATGGCTCTCGGATTCCAGACCAAACGCCTCTTCTCCATCGCCCTGATGGCAGCCGTCGGCGCCGCGCCTCTGTGGGCTGCGGAATCGAACCCGGCCGCCGGTGAAGCCGAACAGGCGGCACCCAATCTCCCGGCAATCGTCGTAACGGCAGCCGAAACCCGCACCATCGTCGACCGCGTCGTCGCGAGCGGCAATGTCCAGGCGGTCCAGGATGTCCATGTCGTGCCCCTGGTCGACGGCCTTTCCATCCGCACGCTGGAAGCCGAGGTCGGCGATACGGTTGAAGCCGAACAGACCCTGGCGACACTGAACAACGATGCACTCCTCCTGCAGAAGAGCCAGATGGAAGCGAGCCTCGCCAAGGCCGAGGCCGCTCTTGCCCAGTTCGAAGCGCAACTGGTCGAAGCGCAGGCGAATGCCGAAGAGGCGGTGCGCGTGCGCGACCGCTCGGCCAAGCTTTCCAAGACGGGCTCGATGTCGCAGGCGACGGCGGATCAGGCGATGGCTGCGGCGGATGCCGCTCAGGCCCGGGTAAACTCCGCCGAGCAGGCGATTTCCGTTTCCGAGGCCGACATCAAGGTTGCGGAAGCCCAGATCGCCGATATCGATCTGCGCCTCGCACGCACCGCGGTCAAATCGCCGGTGGCCGGCGTCGTCGCCGCCCGTACGGCAAGGATCGGCGCGATCGCGGCAGGAGCCGGCGAGCCGCTTTTCACGGTCATCCGCGATGGCGAGATCGAGCTCAAGGCCGATGTCTCGGAAGATATGATTCTCAAGCTCGCTGCCGGGCAGAAGGCGACGATCCGGCTTGCAGGCGGCGCGGCCACGCTTTCCGGCAGCGTGCGCCTCGTGGAGCCGACGCTCGATCCCGTGACCCGGCTCGGGCGCGTCTTCATCGCCTTCGACGAGCCTGGAAAGGCGCGGTCCGGAATGTTCGCGAGCGCCGAGATCATCACCGCCGAGAAAGAAGGCGTGGTCCTGCCCCTGTCGGCGATCACGACCGCAAAGAACGAGACGGTCGTTCGCAAGGTCGAGGATGGCGTGATCGCGATCACGAAGGTTGAAACCGGCATCCAGGACGGCCAGGTCATCGAGATAGTCAAGGGCCTTTCGGCCGGAGACGACGTGGTTGCCAAGGCAGGCGCCTATGTGCGCGACGGCGATCGCATCAAGCCGGTCAGGCCGACGCCGGTAGCGTCGAATTGACCGAGGAGGCCCGGCAAACGGGCTTTGCGTCCGGACGGACGTTCGTGTCGGGCTTGAAGGCCGAGCCCGGCGGCAGTGAGCAGGTCCTTCCGATATTTCGGTTCGCATCGGAGGACGTCAGGGCGGCGCGGACTCTTGAAACGGGACATTGGGGACGATGAACTTTTCTGCTTGGTCCATACGCAATCCGATTGCGCCTTTGCTGGCTTTCGTTCTGCTGGTCGTCCTCGGCATCCAGTCGTTCAATTCGCTGCCGATCACCCGGTTTCCGAACATCGACGTACCGGTGATCTCCATCACGGTCACCCAGAGCGGCGCAGCACCTGCCGAACTCGAAATGCAGGTGACCAAGGAGATCGAGGACGCGGTAGCCGGTATCGCCGGCGTCGACGACATCATGTCGACGGTGACGGACGGCAGCTCCGTCACCTCCGTGTTGTTCGAGATCGAAGTGCCGACGAACCAGGCGCTGCAGGACGTCAAGGACGCCATCGACCGCATCCGCAGCGATCTGCCGGCCACGGTCGAGGAACCCGTCGTCGCCAAGATCGACGTCGAGGGCCAGGCGATCCAGACCTTTGCCGTCTCCTCCCCCAACATGACGCTGGAGGAGCTCTCGTGGTTCGTGGACGACACGGTCAAGCGGGCACTCCAGGGGCAATCCGGCATCGGCAAGATCGATCGCTTCGGCGGCGCCGACCGGGAGGTTCGCATCGACCTCAACCCGGACAAGCTCGATTCCTTCGGCATCTCTGCCGCGGACGTCAATCGCCAGATCCGCAACATGAACGCCGATGTCGGCTCCGGCCGCGGCCAGATCGCAGGCGCCGAGCAGGCCATCCGCACGCTCGGCGACGCACGCTCCGTCGAGAGGCTTTCCAATTCGATGATCGCCCTTCCGAGCGGCCGCTTCGTGCGCCTGTCGGAACTGGGCAACGTTTCGGATTCCTATGAGGAACCGCGCTCCTTCTCCCGCTTCAACGGCAACCCTGTCGTGACCTTCGCCGTGTTCCGCTCGAAGGGCGCAAGCGAGGTCACCGTCTCCGAATCGGTCGAAAAGGCGCTTGCAACCGTACGCGCGAACCATCCGGATGTTTCGATCGAGAAGGTGGACGACGCAGTCTATTTCACCTACGGCAACTACGAGGCCGCGCTCGACACGCTGATAGAAGGCGCCATCCTCGCCGTCATCGTGGTGCTGCTCTTCCTGCGCAACTGGCGCGCCACGCTGATCTCGGCCGTCGCGCTGCCGCTTTCGGCGATCCCGACCTTCTGGGTCATGGATCTGCTCGGGTTCTCGCTGAACCTTGTCAGCTTCCTCGCGCTGACGCTCGCGACCGGTATCCTCGTCGACGATGCGATCGTGGAGATCGAGAACATCGCCCGGCACATCAAGATGGGCAAGTCGCCCTACCGCGCGGCGATCGAGGCCGCGGACGAGATCGGGCTTGCGGTCATCGCGACCACGTTCACCATCATCGCCGTTTTCGTGCCGGTTTCCTTCATGCCGGGCATTCCGGGCCAGTACTTCATCCAGTTCGGCCTGACGGTTGCGGTGTCAGTATTCTTCTCGCTGCTGGTGGCGCGTCTGATAACGCCGGTGATGGCGGCATATCTGATGCGGCCGGGCGACGGCGACGGCCACGATCATGAGAAGGAAGGCGCCTTCATGCGCGGCTACACCTGGCTCATCGGCGTGACGACGCGCCACTGGTATAGCCGCTACGCTACGCTTCTTGCCGCGGTCGCTTTCCTGATCGGCTCGATGATGCTGCTTGCCACCGTGCCCGGCAGCTTCATGCCTCCCGAGGATGCCTCGCGCATCGTGCTTTCCGTCGAGCTCCCGCCGGATGCGATGCTCGACGACACCGACAGGACCACGTCGGAACTCTACGATCGTATCAAGGATATCGAGGGGGTCGAAAACGTCTTCGTCCTCGGCGGTTCCTCGCCGAAGGGCGATCTCGAACTGAGGCGCGCATCCGTCACCGTTCTTCTGGAAAGGCTCGACCACTCGCTTGCCAACCGGGTCGTCAATGACGTTTTCGGCAGCATTCCCGTGATCGGCCCCTATCTGCCGAAACTGGAGACCCACGGACGGACGATACCGCAGTGGGACATCGAGAAGGAGATCTTCGCCGCCGTCCGCGATATACCGGACATACGCATCATCAAACTCAACGACCGCGCCGAGCGCGATCTCGCGTTCAATCTGCTGTCGAACGACGACGAGGCTCTCAACAGCACCGTTGCCGCGCTTGAGGCAAAGCTTCGGGCAGACCCGCTTTTCGCCAATGTCAGCTCGGAAGGTTCGTTGCCGAGACCGGAACTGCAGATCCGCCCGCGCGACGATCAGATGGCCCGCCTCGGGATCACCGCTGCGCAGATATCCGAAGTCATCCGCGTCGCGACGATCGGCGACATCGATTCCGCACTCAGCAAGATGTCGCTGGACGATCGGCTGATCCCGATCCGCGTGCAGGTCGATCGCGCATTCCGCGCCGATCTGGCGGCGATCCGCAATCTCAAGATCCAGACGGCGTCCGGCGCCGTGGTCCCGCTGTCGAGCGTGGCGGACATCGACTATTCGGAAGGGCCGAGCGCGGTGAAGCGTCACAACCGCTACCGGGTCGTTTCCGTCGGCTCGGACCTGCAGCAGGGCGTGGCGCTCGATACCGCCAGCGCACGCTTCAAACAGATCGCCAACGACCTCAACATGCCGGCAACCGTTCAGTTCTCTGAAAGCGGCGATGCGGAGATCCAGGCCGAAATGCAGCAAAGCTTCGGCAATGCTATGCTGCTCGGACTGATGCTCGTGCTGATGGTCCTGATCCTGCTGTTCAAGGATGTGATCCAGCCGTTCACCATCCTCTTTTCGCTGCCGCTCGCGATCGGCGGCGTCGCGGCCGGCCTGATCCTCACGCAGAACGCCCTTTCGATGCCCGTTCTGATCGGCATCCTCATGCTGATGGGCATCGTCACCAAGAACGCGATCCTGCTGGTCGATTTCGCGATCGAGATGATGCACAGGGGCATGGAACGCACGCTTGCGATGGTGGAGGCCGGCCGCAAGCGCGCACGACCGATCATCATGACGTCGATCGCCATGTCGGCCGGCATGCTACCCTCGGCGCTCGGCGTCGGAGAAGGCGGCTCCTTCCGTTCGCCGATGGCGATCGCGGTGATCGGCGGCATCATCGTATCGACCGTCCTGTCGCTCGTCGTGGTACCGTCCTTCTTCCTGATCATGGACGATCTCTCGCGCCTGCTCGCCCGCGTCTTCGGGCGCTTCGTCGGCAAGAAGGACGAGGAGATGGAGGTTCTCGAAGCAGAAGAGCTGACCCGCATCGCAGGCGAGACCGCGAAAACCATCGCCGACCTCGAGGGGCGGATCGAGACGCTGGAGAAGGAGCGCGACGCCGCCAGCAAGCGCTCCGGCAAGTCGAACATCCTCAACCACCCGGCATTGGCGGCCGAGTAGTCACGAGCGCGGCCGCTCCAGCGAACTGCCGCAGGCGGCCGCGCTCTCCAGCCGCGCCTCTACAAACGACAGCATAGCCGAAGATCGGAGAACATAGAGCGTTTCCGGTTTTCCGGAAACGCTTTATCTCACTGTTTTTACGCAATTCCAGGCGGAAGCCGCCGCGCACTTTTCCTGGAAATGCTTTAGGTCACGAACGCAAAAAGCCCGGCATCGCTGCCGGGCTTCGTTAACACCGTGGCCGGACTTGACAGTCCGGAGCTGCGACCGGATCAGTCGAGCTGAACGTAGGTGTAGTTGCCGTCCTCACCCTTCTTCCACTGGTAGACGACGTAACCCGCGTCGGTACGGTCGCCCTTCTCGTTGAAGGAGAGGTCGCCGAGAACGGTCTTGAACGGACCGCCCGACTTCAGGGTTTCCGCGACGGCCTGCGGATCGTTGCTGCCTGCCTTCTTGGCTGCATCCGCGATGACCTGCATGGCCGCATAGGAATAGAGGGTATAGGCTTCGGGCTTGAAGCCGGCGGCGAGGAACTTGTCTACGAGTTCCTTGTTTGCCGGATCGTTGCTGGGCTCCGGACCGAAGGTGTTGTAGGTGCCTTCGACGGCGTCGCCGGCGATGGAGGCGAGTTCGTTCGACACGATGCCGTCACCCGAGAAGAGCGGAGCCTTCAAGCCCTGGTCAGCCGCCTGGCGGATGATCAGGCCGGCTTCGGTGTGCAGGCCGCCCCAATAGATGAGCGTGACGCCGGCTTCCTTCATCTTCGCGATAAGTGCGGAGAAGTCCTTGTCGCCGGTGTTCACGCCTTCGTACATGACTTCCGTCACGCCATTCTCGTTGAGAGACTTTCTGGTCTCGTCGGCAAGGCCCTGACCGTAGGGTGTCTTGTCGTGAACGATGGCGATCTTCCCGTCCTTGAAGTTCGCCGCGATGAAGGCCGCAGCGACGATGCCCTGCTGGTCGTCACGGCCGCAGGTGCGGAAGGTGTTCCAGAGGCCGCGCTCGGTGAAGACCGGGTTGGTCGCGGCCGGGGTCACTTCAAGGATGCCGTTTTCCGCATAGACTTCGGAAGCCGGGATGGACACGCCCGAGTTGAAGTGGCCGACCACGAACTTGACGCCATCGGCAACGAACTTGTTGGCCACCGACACGCCCTGCTTGGCGTCGGAAACGTCGTCGCCGAGCACGATCCTGATCTGCTCGCCGTTGATGCCGCCGGCCGCATTGATGTCGGCAGCAGCCTGCTCCGCGCCTTTCTGGAGCTGCGCGCCGAAAGCGGCGTTCGGCCCGGTGAAGGGACCGCCGACGCCGATCAGCAGATCAGCCCATGCATTGCCGCTGAATGCGACCATTGCAGTGAGTGCAACGGCCGACAGAAGAGACTTCTTCATGTTGTAACTCCCAAAAATCGGGCGGGATGATTGTGATAACCGTTCGCAATACCCACCACCACTGCGCCGGCGTCCGTTATACCGGGCCGTGCTTCTGCGGCCGGTCCCGGGGTTCCCTCTGTCATTTGGACTTCCACGAGAAAGGCGACGCCTTTTCGTAGAGCCAGTAGTAAATCGTGGTCATCTGGCGGGTCCGGTAGTACCGGAAACCTGCAGTAGCAAACAACAAAAGCACGATCGTGTCCACGGCATAGTAATGCAGCGTCAGCATCGTGCCGTTGAAGAGCGCATGATGGATGAAGCGGATTCCCCAGCCGAGCAGCAGCACGTAGATCACCAGCGTCGTGCTGCTCTGCCAGTTTTCCGCGCAGCTCTTGCCGGTGCGCCATGCCGTCCAACCGCCCATGATGACGGTGATGAAGAGGAACTGCAGAATCGACGGCTCTTCGTGAAGTATTCCCTGCATCTCATATGCTCCCTGGAACCGCCGTCAATGACGGCCGCCTTCGAGATAGGCCGCCCGAACCTCGGGATTGGCCAGAAGCTCGGTACTGCCGCCGCTCATCGTCACCTGGCCGTTGACCATGACATAGCCCCGGTCCGACAGCTTGAGTGCGGCAAATGCGTTCTGCTCGACAAGGAACACGGTCAATCCCTGCTCCTTGTTGAGCACCTTGATCGCCTCGAAGATCTGCTTGACGATCAGCGGCGCCAGACCCAGCGATGGCTCGTCGAGAAGCAGGAGCTTCGGACGCGCCATCAGCGCACGGCCGATCGACAGCATCTGCTGCTCGCCACCCGAGAGCGTGCCGCCGCGCTGCGCCTGGCGCTCCTTGAGGCGCGGAAAGAGCGTGAAGATCTTTTCCACGTCCTCGTTGAAATACTTCAGGTTATCAAGGCTGGCGCCCATCTGCAGGTTTTCATAGACCGTCATGCGCGGAAAGATGCGCCGGCCCTCGGGCGACTGCGCCACCCTCAGACGGGCGATCTGATGGGTCGGCAATCGCGTGATGTCCTGGCCGTCGAAGGTGACCGTGCCGGCGCGCGCCTGAGGGCTGCCGCAGATGGTCATCATCAGCGTCGATTTTCCCGCACCGTTGGCGCCGATAAGGCACACGATCTCGCCGCGCTTCACCTCGACATTGACGCCGGCGAGCGCACGGATATTGCCGTAATAGGTCTCCACGCCCCGCACGCTGAGGAGGGTATCGCTCATCAGTGCGGCCCTCCCAGCTTTTCCTCTATCTCTTCGATTTCCTCGATCACCTCTTCGACCTCATCATCTTCGACACCGAGATAGGCCGCGATAACCTTCGGATCGTTCCTCACATGCTCCGGCGTGCCGTCTGAAATCTTCTGGCCGTATTCGAGCACGATCACATGGTCGGAAATTTCCATGACCACGGACATGTCGTGCTCGATCAGCAGGATCGACGTGCCGGTCTCCTCGCGGATGCCGCGCAGCAATTGGTTGAGCGCCAGCGATTCACGCGGATTGAGGCCGGCGGCCGGCTCGTCCAGGCAAAGAAACTCTGGCCCGGTGCACATCGCGCGCGCAATCTCCAGCCGGCGCTGGGCGCCATAGGGAAGATCGCCCGCCGGATCGTCGGCGCGCTCGGTCAGATTGGCCTTTTCGAGCCAGAATTTCGCCAGATCGATCGACTCCGCCGAAGCTCTCTTGTAGCCGCTGAAGCCGAGCAGCCCCAGAATGGTATAGCCCGACGCACGCATCAGCTTGTTGTGCTGCGCCACGAGCAGGTTTTCGAGCACCGTCAGCCCCGAAAACAGGCGGATGTTCTGGAAGGTGCGCGCGACCTTGGCGTCACGGGTGATCTCGAAATCCGACATGCGTTCGAGAAGAAAGCTCTTCCCGGACTTCTGGGTCATGGTGATCATGCCCATGGTCGGCTTGTAGAAGCCGGTGACGCAGTTGAACACGGTGGTCTTGCCGGCGCCGTTCGGACCGATCAGCGCAGTGATCTCGCCGCGCCTCGCCTCGAACGAAAGGTCGTTGATGGCCATCAGACCGCCGAAGCGCATCGACAGATGCTCGACTTTGAGAATGGGATCGTTGGTCATGGTATTCGTCTCGGGGGCCATCAGCCGTGACCTTCCTTGGTGAAGCTGCCGGAAACATTCTTGCGCTTGTGCAGGAAGGCGGTCGGCTCGCGGCTTCCGACGAAGCCGCGCGGCTTCCAGACCATCACCACGACCATGGCCAGGCCGAAGATGAGCATGCGGTAAAGTTCAGGCGTGAAATCCGGACCGAAGACACTCTTGAGGAAGGTCAGCTCGCGCAGGAGCTCGGTGCCGCCGACCATGACGGTGGCGGCGACCGCGATACCGACGAGCGAGCCCATGCCGCCGAGGACCACGATCGCAAGAATGATCGCCGATTCCAGGAAGACGAAGGATTCGGGCGACACGAAACCCTGGCGGGCGGCGAAGAAGGCGCCGGCGAAACCGCCGAACATCGCCCCGATCGAAAACGCGGTCAGCTTGGTCGTGACCGTATTGATGCCGAGCGAGCGGCAGGCGATCTCGTCCTCGCGCAGCGCTTCCCAGGCCCGTCCGATCGGCATGCGGCGCAAGCGGATCGTCACATACGCGGTCAACAGCGCCAGCCCCAGGATGACGTAGAACAGGAAGATCTTGTAATAGGCCGAGGACATCGCCAGCCCGAATGCCTTGGGGAAGTAGTTCGGCGCACTGACATCGAAGGACCAGATGCCGAAGACGGAAGCCTTCGGGATCCCCGAGACGCCGAACGTGCCGCGCGTAACCTCCGTCCAGTTTATCAGGACGAGGCGGATGATCTCGCCGAAGGCGAGCGTGACGATGGCGAGATAGTCGCCCCTGAGGCGAAGTACGGGAAAGCCGAGGATCATGCCCCAGAAAGCGGCCAGAATGCCCGCGAGCGGCAGCAGCACCCAGAAGGAAAGACCGAAATACTGCGAAAGCAGCGCATAGGAATAGGCGCCGACGGCATAGAAGGCGACATAGCCGAGATCGAGCAACCCGGCGAGGCCGACGACGATGTTCAGCCCCCAGGCGAGCATCACGTAGATGAGGATCTGGATGCCGAAATTGTCGACGAGCTTCAGGGAACCCTGTACGCCGAAGATCGCAACGGCGACCGGCGGCAGCAGGACCATCGCCAGGATGCCGATCTTGCTGAAATGGCGGACGAAGAAGCTTTCCTCTTCTCCCGAAACCTTCAGCGCAGCCGCCTTTGCGGCCCTTCGCGTTTCCATCCAGGGACGCAGATAGGCGACGGACAGGAATCGCCCGACGGCAGCGACGATCACGAAGATGGCAAGCAGGCCCCAGCGCTGGCGCAGCACGAGCTGGTTGCTGATGTTTTGCGTGGTCTCGAGCCCGACGAACAGGAAGAACAGGCCGAGAGCCACGAGTCCGGCATAAAAGCCCTCGCGCAGAGCCCGCACCGTCAGATTACCGCCGGCGCTCTCATTGGTGTAGGTCGTAATTGCCATTGAGCTATACCTTCTCGACTTCCGGTCGCCCGAGGATGCCGGACGGCTTGAAGATCAGGACGATGGCGAGGATGGAGAAGGTCGCGACGTCCTTGTAGTCGATCGTGAAATAGGCCGACCAGAGGGATTCGATGAGGCCGATCAGAAGACCGCCGAGCACGGCGCCGGGAAGCGAGCCGATACCGCCGAGAACGGCCGCGGTAAAAGCCTTCACGCCGGGCACGAAACCGTCGGTGAACACCGTGACGCCGTAATACATCAGATACATGGTACCCGCGACGGCAGCCAGGCTCGCACCCATGATGAAGGTGACCGAGATGGTGCGATCGACGTCGATTCCGAGCAGCGCCGCCATCTTGCGGTCCTGTTCGGTCGCGCGTTGGGCACGCCCGAGCGACGTCTTGTTGACGATGTACCAGAAGATCGAAAGCAGGGACACGGTCAGAACGATGATCAGGATCTGCTTCAGCGAAATGGAGATGCCGAAGACATTGTAGACCGACGAAACCAGCGGCGGGATGGGCTTGTTGCGGGGGCCTTGCGTCACCTGGATGAAGTTCGACAGCGCGATCGACATGCCGATGGCGGTAATCAGCGGCGCAAGCCGGAAGGAACCGCGCAGCGGCCGATAGGCCATCTTTTCGATCGTCCAGTTCCAAAGCGATGCGGTCAGCATTGCAGCGACCATCATGATGAGGAGCAGGATGACGACCGGCAGGCCTACGAAGACGCCGGTCAGGATCAGAAAGACGATGAGAGCGGCAAATCCACCCAGCATGAAGATATCGCCATGGGCGAAGTTGATCATGCCGATGATGCCGTAAACCATGGTGTAGCCGATGGCTATCAAACCGTAGATGGATCCAAGAGTCAGCCCGTTGACGAGCTGCTGGACGAAATATTCCATTGCCAATCCCCCGGATGCGATCCGGAAAGGTCGCATCTCTTGTTCTTGTGCTCTATTCCGAGCTTGTTGGACGAAGCGGATTCCATAACGGTTTCGCGATAAAAAGGAAGCCCAAAAGTTCGTGATGGACATTTTCTTTAGGATCTGCAGCGAAATGACGAATTTTTCGTCAGGGAAGTCAGAAAATCAGCAGAAAATGCAAAAAATCTGCCTCACATCAGGCAAGAATCGACAGCTGAAAGCGCAGCGGCCAACGACCGAACGATCCTTATACTTTCGTCTATGCTTAAGGCCGCGAAGACCCCAACACCTACCCCGCGCGGGTTCGAAACCGCCCGGAAAGCCGAATGCTCGCAGATATCTATTGCGCAAAGCGCGTTCGAACGCCACTTTCTTTGCTTCCGGGCATGACGCCGGCTGTCGGCGACTGAGGACATGATGCTGGATATTCTCGAGAAAGCGGCCATCGAGGCAGGAAGGGAAATTCTTCGCGTCTATCGGACGGGTCCCGACGTGTCGTTCAAGAGCGACCATTCGCCCGTCACGCAAGCCGACGAGCGCGCGGAGGCGATCATCACGGATGCCTTGAAGGTCGCTTTCCCGGACATCCCGATCGTGGCCGAGGAAGCGGTCGCCGCAGGCGACGTGCCCGACATTTCTGGCGAGATCTTCTTCCTCGTGGATCCGCTCGACGGCACCAAGGAATTCATCAGTCTCCGGGACGATTTCACCGTGAATATCGCTCTGATAGATCGCGGCCTGCCCATTGCCGGCATCGTATATGCACCGGCTTTGAAGGTCGCCTATACCGCCGTCGATGGTCACGCCGCGAAATTCGAGCTGACCGATGATTTTACCGTCGTCAATCGCCGGAAGATCGGATGCCGTGCCGCAAATGGCAGGATGGTCGCCGTGGCCAGCCGCTCCCACAACACGCCGGAGACCGACCGCTTCCTCAGCGAACGCGGCATCACCGAATGCGCGCCGATCGGATCATCCCTGAAGTTCTGCCTGGTGGCGGAGGGACTGGCGGATGTCTATCCGCGCTTCAGCCGCACGATGGAATGGGACACCGCGGCGGGAGATGCGGTGCTGCGCGCCGCCGGCGGACGCGTGACCACGGCAAACGGGGAACCTTTCCTCTACGGAAAGCAGGGACAGGTCGGCGACAGCGACTTCGCCAACCCTCCCTTCATCGGCTGGGGAAGCGGCCTTTGACGCGGATAACGCGGCTTGAACGTCTCTCCGCCTGACCTGCGGGCGAGATTTTTTTCCCTCGAATTTTCCCCGCCTGCAAAAACCCTGCCTATCCTTTGCGACGACCGGAAGCGCAAAAGGAATGAGACATGAACGACCGTACGAACAAGCTTCAACTCCCCTATATCCTGCCGTCGCAGGCCCAGAAACATGTCACGCATAACGAAGCGCTGCAGACGCTCGACGCCGTCGTCCAGCTCACACTGACCGACATAACCGATACGCCTCCGCCCGAACCGGCGGAGGGCGCCTGTTTCGGCATAGGTCCCTCGCCGTCCGGAGCCTGGGCGTCGGCGCCGGGCCGGATGGCGATCCAGCAGGACGGGTACTGGCAATTCGCCGAACCGCAGCGGGGATGGCTGGGATGGAGGCGAAGCGACGACCGCCTCTACGTGCATGACGGCACCGAATGGCAGCCCTTCGGCCGTTTCGGCATGGTGCCGATGTTCGGCATCAACGCCTCGCCCGACGAAGCAAACCGTTTTGCGCTCTCCTCCGCGCAAAGCCTGTTCACCCATTCCGGATCGGATCACCGCCTGAAGATAAACAAGGCCGCCTCCGGCGACACCGCATCGCTTCTGTTTCAATCCGGCTGGAGCGGTCGCGCCGAATTCGGCCTGGCAGGCACCGACGATTTCAGCATCAAGGTCAGCCCGGACGGGGGCACATGGACGACGGCGCTGGCGATCTCCGGCAGCGGCCATGTCTCGCTTCCGCAAAGGCCGGTCGCGCGCGCTTCGCGTGCTGCCGGAACCTACACGCCGCCGGACGGTACGCTCACCGGGTTCGACGCCCTCACCCTGTCGGGCGGCGGCTTTGCCCTTGGAGCCGCGGTGACCGGCGGCGCGGGCAATCGGCTCGTCGTCCCCACTGCTGGACACTACCTCGTCTGCCTTTCTCTCGTGCCGGCATCGAACGGCAATCTCGGCGGCGCCGTCGTCGCCAACGGCACGCAGACCCTCGTCGACACAGGCTTGCCGCTTGCCACCGAAGCCGGCCGCAAGAATACGATCACCACAATTGCCTTTCTTGAAAAGGACGATTGGCTCGCCGTCCGTCACGCCGGCAATACCTCGCTCGAATTCGGCGTAAACAAGACGGAGCTTCAGGCGGTCGCGCTGTTATGAAGCATTGTCGCGCCGATGCAGTGTTTTTCATCAACGTGCGCGTCATCGTTTTCCGCGACATGACTTCACCGCGCCCGCTTTTTGCCGTACGAAATCGAAATCGGGGATTTTCATAACGGAGCGGGGCGGCAACGGGATGAGGACGACGAACGAGATGGAAAACGGATTTGGTGCTTCTGCCCTGTCAAATCACCGGGAGCGCGAAATCCTTGAAGAACTGCGGCTTGCCGGCGGGTCGAGCCGCATCCAGTTTCTGGCGGAACGGCTGAAGGTTTCGGAAGAAACGATCCGGCGGAACATTCGTTCGCTGGAAGCAAACGGCCTCGTCATCAAGGTCCATGGCGGAGTGCATATCGCGGAGAGCACCGGCGAGCCGCCGCTGCATTTCCGCATGAACGAAAACCCGGAGCCCAAGCGCGTCATCGCCGCCTGCGTCGCCTCGATCATCAAGAACGGCGACACGCTCTTTCTCGATATCGGCTCCACGACCGCCTTCATCGCGGTCGCGCTGCAGAAGCACCGCGATCTCTTCGTGGTGACGAATTCGCTTTCCGTCGCCCATATGCTGGCCACGCGCAACAACAACCGCGTCTTCATTGCCGGTGGCGAGCTCAGGGGCCATGACGGAGGGACTTTCGGGGTCGATGCGGCGGAATTCATCGAGCGTTTCAACGTGCGCCACGCGATCCTGTCCGTCACCGCGATCAATCCGCAGTCCGGCTTCATGCTGCAGGACATGCAGGAGAGCGAGATATCTCGCGTCGCCTCGCAGCATGCCGAGCACCGCATCTTCGTCGCGGATGCAAGCAAGTTCGGAAGGACGGCCCCGATCATCATCGGCAAACCGTCGGCCAGGGATACGCTGGTGACCGACTGCAGCCCGCCCGAGGACATCCGCGCGATGCTGGACGCGAGCAACACCGAGGTCATCGTCGCGTCCGCCCGCAGCGCATGAGCTGACGGCTGGCCGATACGTCCCGCCGCTGTTGCCTGCTGTGGCTCAGGAAGCCGAAGCCGGCTCCTCGCTTCCGGATGCGCCGCGTCCATCGGATGGCTGCTCCTCCTGCGGACGTATGCGGAACCACGCGATATAGAGTGCAGGCAGGAAGAGCAGCGTCAGCACGGTGCCGACGATGATGCCGCCCATCATCGCATAGGCCATGGGGCCCCAGAAGATTTCGCGCGCGATCGGGATCAGGGCGAGGCTTGCCGCTGCCGCCGTCAGCATGATCGGCCGCATGCGATGCTCCGTCGCCTCGCGCACGGCATCCCAGGGATGCGCGCCCTGCTCCCGCAGATGCTCGATCTGCACCACCAGGATGACGGAATTGCGGATCAGGATGCCGATCAGGGCCAGCACTCCGAGGATTGCCACGAAACCAAGCGGCGCTCCGCTTGGAAGCAGCGCCGCGACCACGCCGATGAGCGCGAGCGGCGCCACGGCGAAGACAAGGAAGAGCCTTGAGAAGCTCTGGAGCTGCACCATCAGGATCGTCGCCATGGCAAAGAGCATCAGCGGCACGACGGCGGCGATCGGGGCCTGACTTTTACCGCTCTCCTCGACGGAACCGCCGACCTCGATCTTGTAACCCGGCGGAAGCCCCTGCTCAAAGGCGGAGACGCTTTCGGCGAGCTGCGACACGACGGTCGCCGGCTGCGTCGGGCCGTCGATGCTCGTCTTGACCGTGATCGTCGGCTGGCGCGACCGCCGCCAGACGACGGGCTGCTCCATCTCGTAACGGAAATTGGCGACGGCGGCGAGCGGCACGGAGCTGCCGCCGGCGGTCGGGAGCTGCAGCTCGCGCAGCGTCTCTATCGACTGGCGTTCGGACGCCCTTGCCCGGCCGACGACGTCGATGAGATAGACGTCGTCGCGAATCTGCGTGACCGTGTTGCCGCCGACGACGCCATTCAGCGCCGAAGCGATATCCTGCGAGGTGACGCCGAGCTGGCGGGCCTTGTCCTGCAGCACGTCGACCTTCACCACACGCCCCGGCTCGTTCCAGTCGAACACGATATCGCCGAGCAACGGGTTTTGGCCGATCACATTGGCGAAGGCCAGCGCGGTCGTGCGCACCGTCTCGATATCGGAACCGCTGATGCGGTACTGGATCGGCCGGCCGACGGGTGGGCCGATGTCGAGCAGCTTGACCAGCGCATCCGTGCCGACGAAGGTCTCCTTGAGATAGGCTTGAAGGTCCGCGCGCAGCCGGTCGCGCGCTTCGAGATCCTTCGCCACGATGATCATCTGCCCGAAGGCGGGCGACGGCGGCTGAACGTCGAAGGAGAGCACGAAACGCACCGCGCCCTCGCCGACATAGGACGACCAGCGCTCGATATCCGGATTTCCCTTGAGCTTCTCCTGCTCGAACTTCGCCATTTGCGCATCGGTCTCGGCGATCGAGGCATTCTGCGGCAGCGACCAGTCGACGATGAGTTCCGGCCGGTCGGAAGACGGGAAGAACTGCTGCTGCACGAAGCCCATGCCAAAGACCGACAGCGCGAAAGCAAGCACGGTGACGACGATCGTCGCCCATTTCCAGCGCATGCAGACGATCAGGATGCGCGCGAAAATCCGCGCGAACCAACCCTTCTCGTCGTGATGCTTCTTCATCGACTTCGGCAGGAGCGTCACGCCGAGAAGCGGGGCGAAGATGACCGCCACCACCCAGGAGACGAGCAGCGAGATCGCGATCACCACGAAAAGGCTGAAGGTGAATTCGCCGGCCGCACTGCGGTTGAGCCCGATCGGAATGAAACCGGCAACCGTGACCAGCGTGCCGGTCAGCATGGGGAAGGCAGTGGATGTGTATACATAGGTCGCCGCCTTGCGCAGCGTGTCTCCGACCTCCAGCCGCGCGACCATCATCTCCACCGCGATCATCGCATCGTCCACCAGCAGGCCGAGCGCGATGATCAGCGCGCCGAGCGAAACACGCTGAAGGGAGATGCCGTCGTAATACATGAAGACGAAGGTGATCGCGAGCGTCAGCGGGATGGACAGCGCCACGACCAGACCGGCACGCACGCCGAGGCTGACGAAGCTCACGACGAGAACGATCGCGACGGCCTCGAACAGCGCGCGCGTGAAGCCGGAGACCGCCTCCTCCACCACCTTCGGCTGGTCGGAAACCAGATGTACCGCAACTCCCGCCGGCAGACCGCTTTCGACCTTGCGGATCTCCGTCTCGACCGCCTTGCCGAATTCGAGCAGGTTGGAGCCCTGTTTCATGCCGATCGCGAGCGCGATCGCAGGCTCCCCGTTGAAACGGAACAGCGCCGAAGGCGGATCGGTGTAGCCCCGCGTGATATTGGCGATGTCGCTCAGCCGGAAGAACCGGTCGTTCACCCGGAGATTGACCTGCCGGAGGCTTTCCTCCGAAGTGAACTGGCCGTTCACGCGGATGCTGACGCGCTCGCCGCCGGCCTGTATGACGCCGGATGGGGCAATGGCATTCTGCGCCTGCAGCGTCTCGATCACGTCCTGCGTGCTGATGCCGAGGGAGGCGAGCTGGCGCGTCGAAAACTCCATGTAGATGACCTCGTCCTGTGCGCCGACGAGATCGACCTTGCCGATGTTCGGAACAGTCAGCAGTTGGGTGCGCGCATCCTCGACGTAATCGCGCAGCTGCCGCTGCGTCAGGCCGTCGGAGGTGAAGGCATAGATATTGCCGAAGACGTCGCCGAAACGATCGTTGAAGGCAGGCCCCACGACACCGGACGGGAACTCGCCTCGAATGTCGTTGACCATGTTGCGGACGGTCACCCAGGTCTGCGGCACGTCGCGCGCCTGCGTTTCGTCCTTCAGGTTGACGAAGATGAGCGTCTGGCCCGGCGTTGTGATGCTGCGCGTGAAATCGAGCGATTCCAGCTCTTCGAGCTTGCGCTCGATGCGCTCGGTCACCTGGCGGGTTGTTTCGACGACGGAAGCGCCCGGCCAGGATGCGCTGATCGTCATCGTCTTGATGACGAAAGACGGATCCTCCTCCCGCCCGAGATTGATATAGGAGGAGAAGCCGAGAACGCTGAAGACGATCATGAAATACCAGACCAGCGACGCATGATCGAGCGCCCAGTCCGAGAGGTTGAACTTCTTCATGAACGCGCCCCGTTCTCCACCTTGATCTTCTGCCCGTCTTTAAGACTGCGCACGCCGGCCGTCACCACCCGCTCGCCGCCGGCGATACCCTCGACCACCTGCACGAGCTGGCCGCCGACGCCGCGGGTCTTCACCTCATGCATGCGAACCTCGCCCTTCTGCTCGTCCACGATCCAGAGATGGGACTTGCCGTCCCTTTCGAGCACGGCGGAAGCCGGCACCATCAGAGCCATGGTCGCCGGCCCTTCGAGCTCCGCCGTGATCGTCGTTCCCAGCCTGAAGGTGTCCGGCGGGCTTTCCAGGGCGATCTTCACCCGGCGGGTCCGTGTCGTCGGGTCCGCCGCCGGCGCGATTTCCCGCACGGTTCCCTTGACCATGATCTCGGGATTGATCTGCAGCACCACGTTGAACCGGCTTCCCATGACGATGCCCGCAGCCGTCTCCGGGATATCGACCACTGCGTCGCGCTCGTCCGGCCGTGCCACGGTGACGATCGCCTCCCCTGTGGACACGACCTGCCCCACCTCCGCGCCGGTCGCCGTCACGACGCCGTCGAATTCGGAGAGGATACGGGTATAGGAAAGCTGCTCTTCGGCCTTGGCCAGAGCCGTGCGCGCCCGCGTCAGCGATGCGGACGCCGCTTCGCGGGTCTGCTCGGCGCTTTCGACGGAAGCCTGCGCGGCCGTATTCGTCTGGCGAAGCGCCTTCTGGCGCTCCTCCGCGGTAATTGCCCCGGCAAGCGTCGCCTCCGCGCTGGAAAGCTCCGCCTTGGCGGACCTTACCGCAAGTTCGTAGGAAGTCGCCTCGAGCGTTGCGAGCACTTCACCCTTTTCGACGAGGTCTCCAACGCCGACGCTCCGCGCGACCAGACGGCCGGGGACGCGTGATCCGAGCGACGCCTGCACTTTCGGCTGGACCGTTCCGGCAAACCGGGTTCCCGGCAGCGCCTGCGGAACGATGATCGCGGAAAGAACCGGACGGGGCGGCAGCTCCGCCTGCTCTTCCTCCTTGCATCCGGAAAGAAAAACGGCGGCAAAAACCGCGACCGCCAACAAGGAAGCCTTCACTTCGTCTCCTCCCGCTCTCCGACGACCTGTCCCGGACGCAGGAGCTTCGTTCCCGCCGCGACGAACCGTTCACCATCCTCGACGCCGGAGGCGACGAGCGCCACGCCGGATTCGAAGGACGAAACCTCCACAGGCCTGAGTTCCACCGTATTGTCATCGGGCTTGACGACCCAGAGCGCAGGCTGGTTGCCGACCCCGGAAACGGCGTCCCACGGAACCACGGCGACACGCTTGGCGGCGATCCGCCCTACCCCGACGACGGACGAGCCCAGCGTCATTTGCAGCGGCGTCCGCCGCATGCCGATCTTGACGCGCACGGTGCCGTTCGCCGGATCGATCGTCGGCGATACCTCCCGCACCTCGCCGGTCGTGCGCACTTCCGGATCGCTGACCAGCATGATCTCGATTGCCGCCGCCGAAGGGCGCTGGAAGAACAACGATTCATAGACGTCGAAAATTGCATCGCGCGGACCGAGATCGGCAAGCGTGAACATGGGCTGCGCCGCCTGGGCGACCTGACCGCTCTCGGCGTTCCGCACTGTGATGATCCCGTCGGACGGCGCGCGCAGCTCCGTGTAGGAAAGAACGTCCGCCGCTGTCTCGCGCTGTGCGATCGTCGCTTCGAGGGACCCTTCCGCCGTCCGCAGCGCCGTCTCGGCCTCATCTAAATCGCGTCGGGTCGCAATCCCTTCGCGCAGCAGGGATTGTTGCCGCTCGAAAGATGTCCGGGCAAGCTTCAGTTGCGCCTCGGCAGCGCGCACGCTTGCCTCCGCTGCTTCGACATCCGCCCTCTGCTCTTCCGGATCGAGGGTTGCCAGCAACTGGCCCGCTTTGACCTGCGCGCCGACATCCACGAACCAGCCGGTGATCCGCCCGCCGACACGAAAGGAAAGATCGGTCTGCACGCGGGCTGCGACCTCCCCCGTCAAGGTGATGGTCTGCTCATGCCCCCCGTAGCGGATCGCTTCTATCCGGACGGCCGGCGAGGAGGATTCTGCCGCACTGGCGCGCTGCATGCCGCCGGCGGCGGCCGCCACAACGAGAACTGCGACTGCGGAAATCACTCTGGTGGACATCGCCGCGTTTCTCTCCCAATTAAATGAAAACCATTTTATATGGTTCCTCATTATATTAACCAAACAACAGTTACAAGCATGATCCTGCAGCAGCATACCGTTTTACGAGCACGATGCGACGCTAAAAAATCCATGAGCAATGCTGGAGATGGCCGGCGGCGAAAACAGATTAGCCGCCGTCGGGACCGGGGCCTCTTCAAGGGCCCGCGCAATGCCGACGGCGGCTATACCGGAGCGATCTTCGTGGTCGCTTCTGTTTTCGGCCCCCTCTGGACCTGACGTAACGGAAGCACGAAGCGTGCCAACTCGATCCGAACGGAAATTTCACAGAAGATTCAACGACCCTGATTCGCACGGCAAGAAACGCGATGCGAGCAATCGAGGATGATCTGCTCCTTTATTGCGCAGAGAACAAAATTTGTGCGGTGCAGCAGGCTATAAGACCGGCAGAATCGAACCTTTCCCGCGCGTTTTCATTGTAAATGCAAACCGAACGACAAACGGCACCTTTGCGAGATCGTTCACCAATTGAGAACTGAGCGTTCTCTATCGTTAACCTTTAATCATAGGCCGGTCGCAGCGATATTCCCGTCAACACAAGCTATTCCAGTCAGGAGTTTCGACATGACCATGCAACTGACAGGTATTCATCACCTGACGGCCATCACCGCCAATGCCCAGGAGAACCTGCGATTCTACACCCAGGTGCTCGGACTGCGGCTGGTCAAGAAAACCGTCAACCAGGACGATACCAGCGCCTATCACCTCTTCTATGCCGATGGGCTCGCCTCCCCCGGCACCGATCTCACCTTCTTCGACTGGCCGGTCGCCCATGAACGGCGCGGTACACACAGCATTTCTCGCACCGGACTTCGCGTAGGCAGCGCCGAAACACTGGAATGGTGGAAGAAACGCTTCGCCGAACACAAGGTGAAAGCCGGCGATATCCGCGAGATCGGCGGGCGGCAGTCGCTCGACTTCGAAGATGGGGAAGGGCAGCGCTTCCGCCTCGTGGTGGACGGCGGCGGCGCACCCTCCAATCCCTGGCAGAAAAGCCCGGTTCCCGCCGAGCACCAAATCCGCGGCCTGGGTCCGATTACGATCAGCGTGCCGGATATCCGCAATACGGAAACAGTACTCGTGCATGTCATGAACATGACGAGGACCTCCTCCTACCCTGCCCCCGACGGAACCGGCGAGGTCCATGTCTTCTCCATGGGAGAAGGCGGCGCGGCCGCGGAACTGCATGTCGCCGTCGAGCCGGATCTGCCCATCGCCCACCAGGGAGCGGGTGCCGTCCATCACGTCGCGTTCCGGGCGCCGGACGCCGAGGCGCTTCGCGCCTGGACGGAGCGGCTTCACGGCTTTCGCCTGCCGTCAAGCGGCGAAGTGGAACGCTATTATTTCCGCTCGCTCTATTTCCGCGAGCCGAACGGCATCCTCTTCGAGATCGCGACCGACGGACCCGGCTTCGCCGTCGACGAGCCGCTTGAAACGCTCGGCGAAAGCCTGTCGCTCCCGCCCTTCCTGGAGCCGAGGCGCGCGCAGATCGAAGCAAGGCTGAAGCCGCTCGCCTAACTAAGGCGATACCTCCGGCCCCGGCAGGAACATTGATTTCCTGCCGGGGTTTTCGTTTCATAGGCTTCCAGAACACCGGAGAGCGGTCATGACCAGACTTGTTGCGATATCGGGAAGCCTGAGGAAGGAATCCTATAACACCGCCCTGATGCGCGCCGCGATCGAGGCGGCGCCGGAAGGAGTGGAAATCGTGGAGGGCTCCATCCGCGGCATTCCCTTGTACGACGGCGATCTCGAGGCGGCCGCGGGCGTGCCGGAAGCCGCTGAGCGGCTGAAGGAGCTGATTGCCGGCGCCGACGGGGTGATGCTCTTCACGCCGGAATACAACAACTCGATGCCCGGCGTCTTCAAGAACGCCATCGACTGGATAACCCGTCCGCCTGGCGACATCTCACGCGTCTTCGGCGGCAAGCCCTTCGCGATCACCGGCGCCTCGCCCGGTAATTTCGGCACGGTCCTGTCGCAGGAAGCCTGGCTTCCGGTGATGCGCACCCTCGGCACGCGGCCCTGGTTCGGCGCGAAACTCATGGTTTCGAAGGCAGGTTCGACATTCGAGAACGGAAAACTCGCGGATGAGGCGATCGAAAAGAAACTCCGCGCCTTCGTCGAAGGCTTTGCGGCATTCGTCGCCGAACAGAGGGAGTAGGATCATTCCCGGCCCCGCCACGGGGCCGGAAAAAACGTGTATCCGCCCGCGCTTGGGCGGGAGTCATTTCCATATGCGGGTCAGGAACTCGCCGGCCAGATCAAGATCGCCTGCACCGATTTCATGGCCGGCCGGCAGCAACCGGTTTTCCACGGCGGCACCTGCCGTATAAAGCAGGTTTTCCAGTTCGACGGCATAAGGACCGTAAGGGTCGGTCTCGCCCGTAATCATCAGCACGCTCGTTCCGGAAAGCGCAGCCGGCGGCACCTTTTCCAGCACGTTCATGCCTCTCAGAAGCACAGCGTTCCGGATGACGCCGGGGTGCAGCAGCATGGCAGCACCCAGCATGTTGGCGCCGTTCGAATAGCCGAGGAACACGGTCCTTGCGGGGTCAAGGCCGTAAGCGAAGGTCGCGCCTTCGATGAAGGCGGCAAGAGCTGCCGCCTCGCCAATGATGTCCTTCTGGTCGAACTTGACGGCAGTCAGGCGCCGGAAGAAACGGGGATATCCCTCGTCCGTGCTGCGGCCGCGCAGGCTGATAAGCGTGGCGTTCGGCGCGAGCCTGCTGCCGAGCGGCAGCAGGCTCGTCTCGTTGCCTCCGGTTCCGTGCATGAGGACAAGGGCGGTCCCGTCCGGCCTTTCCGGCCGATGGACGCGGTGAATGAAAGGCAGGTCGCGTTCGGTCATTCTTTCTTCTCCCGGCATGGCGAATTGAGGAAGCCTCGAGCGCGCGTCCTGCGGATTAATGGTGAAGTGCTCTGGAATGAACAACGTGCTTCCGAGAGCGTCTGCCGTCTCATCGATGAGCATGCCCGGACCGTCGGACGCCAGTTCCAGAAGAACCCCGCCCGGCTCGCGCACATAAAGCGAATAGAAGTATTTCCGGTCATGTGCGTTCGTTGCTTCACTATGTTCTTCGGCCAGCCGGGCTTCGACGGCGGCGACACTCTCGCGATCCGGCGCGCGCAGCGCGATATGGTCGATCGTGCCGGTTCCGGGAGCCGAGGTCCAGAACCCCGAAGCATCACGGATATCGATGACGTCGCCGGCAGTACCCGCAAGACGCAGGATGCCGTTCGATGCGGCGACGGGACGGAACTCGAAATAGGTCTCTATGAAATCCGCAGTCCCGCGCGGCTCGCCGCTCAGGATCGTGGCGCCGCGGATGCGCCGGATTGCATTGCCCGCCTCGATGCCGGACGCCTCCCAGGGTGCCGTCGCCTGGACGCCCGCCTGCCCCACGAGTTTCACAATGATTCCGTCCGGATCCTTCAGGCGGAGGACCGGCTCGCCGAATTCCTGCGCCGGTCCCGTCGTGGGTATATTGAAGGAAAGCGCGCGCATCAGCCAGAAGCCGGTTGCCTCCGGAGCGATGGCGAAAGCGATTTCGGACGGTTGACCCAATCCGACGCGTCCCGGAGCGCCGTCTTCCCAATCGAGGAACGTGACGAGCGAGCCGGGCGAACCGACGGCGTCGCCGTAAAGGAGGTGAAGCTGGTCCGCATCCTCGAATCCCGCCGTCCGCTTGACGAGTCGCAGGCCGAGGAAGCCGGCGTAGAAATCGACGTTCGCCTGCACTTTGCGGGTGATCGCCGTTATATGATGGATACCGCTGGTCATCTTTCGTCTCCGCTGCGCATGACCTCATGCGCCCGGACAACCAACCAGCATTTCGCCGCCTGCGCCAGTCCCGCACCGGTGAATGCACTGTCTACCGCTGGCAGACAACGCGCCGCCTATGAGCGCCCGGCAGCGAGAAAGGCCCTGAACGCCTCGCCGAAATCAGGATGCCAGCGCGACAGCGGCGGGCGGCTCTCGACGACGTCGCCCGTGGCCCAGAGGATGCGGCGCTCGTCAGTGGCGCGATCGACCTCGTTGTCGGGGCACAGGATGTAGAAATCGCCACGCTCCAGGCTTTCCACCATGAATTCGACCGTCTGCTCCGGCGTCCAGGCCCCACTCGGCTTTTCCGTGCGGCCGCCTGCCGTCAGACCCGTGAAAACGAATCCCGGAATGAGGAGATGAGCGGTGACGTTGCAGTCCTCGCGGTTGCGCAATTCATGCTGCAGGGCCTCCGTGAAAACCTTCACGCCGGCCTTCGAGACATTGTAGGCGGGGTCGCCGGGCGGCGTGGTGATGCCCTGCTTCGAACCGGTGTTGATGATGACGCCTGGCTCGCCATGAGCGACCATTCCGGGGACGAAGGCGCGCGAACCGTGGATCACCCCGCCGAGATTGACGGAGAGAACCTTCTCCCAATTTTCTATCGGGCCGAAAATCGCGCTGCCGGGCTGGACGCCCGCATTGTTCATCAGCACATGCACCTTTCCGAAGCGCGCGACGGCCGCACGTTCCAGCGCCTCAACCGAGGTCAGGCTTCCGACATCCGCCGGAAACGCGAGGACATCCTCCGCACCGCCTGGCGCAAGCGCCGCAACCGCGGCAGCGGCCTGTTCGAGCCGATCCTCCTCCACATCCGCGATCATCACCTTCATGCCGGCCGCTGTGAAATGTTTGGCCGCCGCAAGCCCGATGCCGGAGGCACCGCCCGTGACGACGGCGACATTCGAGGGGGAGAAGGCAGGATGCGTCATCGGTAAATCCATGTGAATAAAGTAAGTTGGGAAGTGGGCGGCAACGAAGACCGCCATGCGCGCCATCATAAAGCAAAACCCCGAAAAGCCGGAATGGCTTTCGGGGCTATGACCTGTTCAAATTTTCAATACTCTCCGACGCCGGCCGCCGGAAATCAGGCGGCGGCAACGCCACGCTGCATGACCGCCGGCGAGGCGGTACCCGGATCCTTCATCAGCTTGCGGATGGCCGCGCGAACCTCGTCGGCCGAATCGAACCGCTGCGAATCCAGATCCCACACATGATACTTGACCGCGACGAACTTCAGCCGATCCTCGTCCGGAACCAGGACGCCCACGGCCTCTCCGCCGATCTCTATAACCTGCTTTTGCATAACAACTCCTGCCGCGCTTTTGACGCAGCCAATTCCATTTTTGCGCTTCAATCGAATGAGGGAAGTCAGTTCACATTCGGCCGAGTGCCGAACGTCGTTTCCCCAAAATCGTTCCACGACAGGAGAGCCCGCCACAAGTCGAGGCAATGCAGTTGATCTCGTACACGACACTCTCCTCTGGCTGGGGCCGCCGCCTCTGCTGGCTGCGACCGAATCGAACCGGAAAACTTAAATGCATGCGGTCCTCATGCAAGCTCCAACCAGATAGGTTGGCTGGGAAGTTTTGTCAATGGAAAACCCTCCTTATTGGAAAATTTTACCACCAATTGCGCCGAGAGAACCTTCCAGGAAAAAATCGTTCGCACCTGCAGCATGATTCAGAAAATCTGATGCATTTCCCAAAAAGTCGGGAAATCCGATTCCCGGCGCCTTCCCATGTTTTCCGTAGCCCGAATATAACTCCTTCGTTGTGCAGGAATATGACAGGCAAATAAGGCTCCGCCGTGGCCGTGCCGGCATCGTCGCCCGGGTGCGTCGCGAACACCGGTTGCGAAAGAAAGATGCGTCTTCGGGCGGCAGGAATTATGGCAAATAAATCAGACTTGCCGATGGCCCTACAATCCGTATTGTGATGCGCGCCGTGAGGGGCAGGAACATGCCGGGGTCGTCGCCGACCGGATTGCTGAATGGCTTGTGGTTAGCGACCGCGAGCGCATGCAGGCACCTGTCGACACAGATACGAAGGCATTCCTGGCGTTGCGCAAAGGCGACGGTTGAGGGGGAATTGTTCCTCATCGACGTCATTCTTTGTCATTGTTCGCTCGATATTCGCGCGAAACAAACGTAAAGAGAGACTGAATCGATTTATCATCGGGAGCCGGACGGCCCGCCAAGGAATGAACATGAAAATTGTTAAGACACTCTTGCCGCTGACGCTGATTCTCCTTTCCGGCTGCGTCGCCGGCCCTGACTATCAGTCACCCGAAGCGAAACTCCCCGGCAAATTTTCCGAAAGCGGCTCCAGATCCTCTGAGAGCGTCACACTCAATCCCTGGTGGGAATCCTTTCGCGACAAGCGGCTGAATTCGCTGGTCCAAGAAGGGATGGGCGAGAACCTCGACGTGCTGGCAGCTCTCGAGCGCATCGCCGAGGCACGCGCGAACGTCACGCTTGCCGCATCCGGCGGATTGCCGAACGTGTCGATCGGCGGCGCGGCGACTGCAAGCGGGGAAGACGGTTCCTATCTGGCCAGGACGAACCTGACCGGGGCGAGCTCCTCTTCGACCAAGCAACTGAGCTCCAATGGCGACGCATCCTGGCTTCTGGATTTCTTCGGCCAGTATCGCCGCGCCCGGGAATCGGCGGAAGCGTCGCTCGACGCCGCCTATAACGATGTGAGCGTTGCGCGCCTCGCCTATCTCAGCGAGCTGACCTCGGCCTATATCGACGCACGCTACTACCAGGAAGCGCTGGCACAGAGCCGCCGCAACATCGCGTCCCGCCGGGAAACGCTGAAGCTCACCAACGATATCCGTGAGGCCGGTGCCGCCTCCAGCCTCGACGTTGTCCAGGCCGAAGGTTTGGTGAACCAGACGCTCTCCGAAATGCCGGGACTGGAAACCGGCTTCTATCAGTCTGCCAACCGCGTCGCCACGCTGCTCGGCGTGCCGGCTGCAAGCGTCACCAGCAGTCTGATCAAGGGCGCCGCCCAGCCCATGCCCCGCTACCAGACGAAGACCGGCATTCCGGCCGACCTTATCCGCAATCGCCCCGATATCCGTGCCGCCGAGCGCCGGCTCGCCGCAGCGACCGCACAGATCGGCGTCGCCGAGGCCCAGCTCTACCCGAGCATTTCGCTCGCCGGTTCGATCGGTGCCGACCGCATCTTCACGTCTGCGGCGACCGGCAACCTGACGAGCTGGTCGTTCGGCCCGAGCATCGTCATGCCGATCTTCAACGGCGGAGCGTTGCGCGCTCAGGTCGACATCGCGAAATCGGGCGCAGCCCAGCAATATATCGCCTGGAAGCAGACGGTGCTGAACGCCGTAGAAGAAGTCGAGAATGCGCAGACGGCACTTCGCCGCGACGCGCAGACGGTTGCCGCCTTGCGCAACGTCGTCCAGTCCTACGAGCAGGCATTGTCGCTCGCCCGCGAAAGCTATCGTGGCGGCGCAAGCACGGTACTCGATGTGCTCGATGCCGAACGCAACGTCGCGACCGGCCGCCTCTCTCTCGCGTCGGCCATCCGCCAGCTCGCCCGCGACTACGTAGCCCTCAACGTGGCGATCGGCGGCGGTGCCGAGATCGGCGCGCCGGTGCCTGTCAGCAAGCCGGTCGTCGCCGCCAAGACGCCGACGCAATAACCATCGCAATGACATCCAAGAGAGGCACGCTCCTGCGCGTGCCTCTCTTTTCTTTTAAAGCGGCGTAGCGACCTTCAGGTAACCTCGAAGAAAGCCTCGAGCGCATCGGCCGTTCGCTGATAGTGCCCGCGAAGCGCGTGCACTGCGCCGGCCGCATCCCTGTCCAATGTCCGCTCCAGGATGGCACGATGTTCTGCCGCGACATCCCTGCTCGCCCCTGCGATGCTCACCGACACGCGGCGATACCGGTCGGCGCGGCTGAAGAGCTTGGCGCAGATTTCCAGAAGGATCGGTGAGCCGCAAGCCGAAATCAGCGCAGTGTGAAACGCAGCGTGCCGCTCTTCCCAATCCTCGCGCATCGCCGAGGGAATATCCTCCCGCCCCTGCGGGATACGCGACATCAGGTGATGCGCCGCCACCACACGTGCCTCCCACTCCGCATCGCCGTTCAGAATCGAGAGCCGCAGCGCCTCGCCCTCACAAAGCTGCCGGTTCGCCGTAATGTCGCGCAGTTCGGCCAGCGAAAGCCCGGCAACGCTATAGCCGCGATGATCGTCCAGCGTGGTGAACCCTTCCGCCGTCAATCGCGCCAGCGCCTCGCGCACCGGCGTGACGCTCATGTCGCAAAGCTGCTGGAGATCGGCGAAGCGGAGCCTGTCTCCCGGCTTGAAACGTCCCGACCGGATGCCCTCCTGGATGAGCCGATAGGCATCGGCGGCCAGTGTCCGGCTCTCACTCTGCTTCGCTTTCGCCATCTTCCCGACCACTATTTTATAAAGTGCATTGGATTTTCGAAAATCGTTGACTCCATGTAGAACTCATGAAAGGTGGTTCGCAATCGAATTCGTTGCGCAGCCCGTCTGCATTTTCCAGAAGGAGGACTTTCATGAAGCTCGTTCGTTTCGGTAATCCCGGCGCCGAGAAGCCCGGCCTCGTCGACCCGGCCGGCAAGATCCGCGACCTTTCCGGCATCGTTCCGGATTTCGACGGCGCCCATCTCGGCGAAGAGACGATCGCAAAGCTACGCGGGCTCGACGCCTCCTCGCTGCCGCTGGCGCCAGAGGGCACGCGTCTCGGGGCCTGCGTCGCCAAAGTCGGCAACTTCATCGCGGTCGGCCTCAACTATGCCGACCACGCAGCCGAGAGCGGCATGGCCGTGCCGGCCGAACCGGTCCTTTTCAACAAGGCGCCCTCCTGCATCGTCGGCCCCGACGACACCATTCTCATTCCGCGCGGCTCGGAAAAGACCGATTGGGAAGTCGAGCTCGCCGTGGTGATCGGCAAGCGCGCATCCTATGTCTCCGAGGCCGAGGCACTCGACCATGTCGCCGGCTACTGCGTCTGCAACGATATTTCCGAGCGCGCCTATCAGCTCGAGCGCGGCGGCACATGGATGAAGGGCAAGGGATGCCCGACCTTCGGTCCGATCGGACCCTGGCTGGTAACGAAGGACGAGGTCGACACCGGCGATCTCGCCATGACGCTCAGCGTGAACGGCGAGCAGGTGCAGAACGGCTCCACCAGGACGATGGTCTTCAACGTCCCCTTCCTCGTGCATTACATTTCGCAGTTCATGATCCTCGAACCCGGCGACGTCATCACCACCGGCACCCCGCCCGGCGTCGGAATGGGCATGAAGCCGCCGCGCTATCTGAAGCCCGGCGACACGATGGAAGTCAGCATCGAAGGCCTCGGCACCCAGCGCCAGACGGTAGCGGCAGCCTGAGGACAGGCAAGCAACGGGGAGCCGGAAACGGCTCCCTCTTCGCGCGCTATGACTGGCGCGGCCGTAAACCTTAACACCTAACCATTTCGTACGGATTTGCTTGCGAATTCCGCAAGTATCGGCAATTTGCCGCCATGACGGACATCCAATCGCCCAAGGCCGAGATAACGGACCCCGATCGCCTGCAGGAATGCGAGGGCGCGTTGGCGATCGCATTTCATGAGCTAGTTTCCCGGGCTGTCGCCGCAGGCTGGCGGGAAGGCGAAGTGGCGACCGCTCTGGCCATCATCGCCGAGAACCACATCGTCTCGCTGTCCTCGCCGCGCGGCCGCCGATTGCATTGATACGGCATCTCACTCGGCAGGCTTGCCTCGCATAGACGCCCCCGTGATCGGGAACTTGCCTTCCGGCCATCGGTTATTCCCTGCGAAGTTCAAGCAAGGAGACCGAAATGAGCAGTTCGAAGACGACCACCAATCATGACGAAATCCGCAAATGGGCGGAGGCGAGAGACGGACATCCGGCCGTGATCCGCACGAAGGGAAAAGGCGGCGTCCTCAGGATCGACTTCGGCGAGCCGGAAGAGGAGTTCGAACAGGTAAGCTGGGAAGAGTTCTTCGGCATCTTCGACCAGAACAAGCTGGCTTTTCTCTACCAGGACGAAACGCAGGACGGTGGCAAGAGCCGGTTCAACAAATTCGTCGAACGCTAAGAGGCATCGGGCAAGGCTTCGAGGACCCCAGAAGGCGCGAGAAGCCGGTCCTTTAAGTTCCCACGCGTAAGCATACGGAAGCGGGCGGTTCCCGCCGCCCGCCAACTGCCGCGGAAAAACGGTCCGGCATCAGGAACCGGAAGCGTGCTCCGGCTTCCCCTTCCGCTTGGTGGAAGCCATGTCGTGCAGCTCCTTTTCGCTCATGGATTCGACCATCCCCTTGGATGCACCCTTGAGCTCGCTCTTCTTCTTTTCACCGCGCTTCGCGGCAAGGGCAGCGCCGGCCGCCTTCTGTTGGGATTTGGATTTTGCAGGCATCAGGTTTCTCCTCTTTCCGTTGCAATGAAACCCTTTCACGTTCGCGCGCTGCGCTTCAGTCGGGTCCCGCGTCGGTAGATTGGCTGTTCCGATCGGGCAGAGAGCCGGTTCCCGGGGTCTTTTCCCGGTCGGTAAGGTCGTCGCGCGCATGCGGGCCCTCGGCCGGCATATCCGCGGGATCGCTTTTTCCTTTGGCCTTGCCCTGCCGCTGTTTTCGGGATTGGTCGCCCTTGTCCAATGCAACATTCTCCATTCTCGAATGGCATCTGGTTTCGAAACTCCATCCCATTGCTAAAGTTCCGACGCCGCCGTCAGAGCCGGTAAGTGCCGGTGAGCGTCGCCTCGGTCAGAACGTGCTTGCGGGCTTCGTTCCACATCGTCTCCACGCCGGCGGCGTCCGGCACCGTTAGGCTCGGCACGTCGAGCGCGGCGAGGCGGAAGACATAGTGATGCGCACCGTCTCCCCGCGGCGGCTGGGGTCCGTCGTAACGCGCATTGCCGAAATCGTTCTTGTAGAAGCGCGGCGCTTTGCCGGGCGCCGTATCGGCGCTTTCGGGCAGTTCCTGCCAGTCGGCGGGAATATTCGAAATGCCGCAATGCCGGAAGGTCCCGCGCGGCGCATCAGGATCCTCGACCACGAGAGCGAAACTCCTGGTACCTTCCGGCACCCCGCTCCACTTGAGCGGCGGGAACAGGTTTTCGCCGTTTCGCGCATGTTTTTCCGGTATAGGCTGATCCTCTGCAAAGGTGGGGCTTATCAAGGTCAACGCCATGGTTTCCTCCTGTTCGTCGCATGCGTGTTCACGCTAGGGTCAACAGGAGGAACGGCATATTGTTCCTCTGCGGGGCGCTTCGTGAGGTCGGTCTCCTATGGCCGGCCGGCATTGCGGATGAACATGCCCGGACTTGCGCGCACGGAGGTGAGGATGAAGTGCATGACGCCGCGCAGCCGGGGTATGTCGCGCCGGTCGCGGTGGCAGAGCAGCCAGTAGCTGCGCCTGAGATAGACCTCCTCGCTGAGCACGATCTGCAAGTCCGGATAGCGCGCAGCGATGAAATGCGGCAACACGCAAAGGCCGAAACCGTCGCGTGTGGCGGTCAGTTGCGCAACGATGCTCGAACTCTGGAACTGCGGCTTGATGCGCGGATGCACGTCGCCGAGATAGTCGAGTCCCGGCGCGAAGATCATGTCCTCGATATAGCCGATGAAGGGATGGTGCAGCAGGTCGTCGCGGCATCTGATCGCATCATGCCTGCCAAGATAGGATTTGGCGCCATAGACATGCAGGCTGTAATCGGTGATCTTTTCGCAGAAATAGGGACCCGCCTTCGGTGGATCGAGCGTGACGGTCAGGTCGGCCTCCCTGCGCGACAGCGACATGATCTGCTGGATGGTCACCAATTCGAGCGAGATGTTGGGATGCGCGAGATCGAACTTGGGTAGCCGCTCGACGAAGAAGAAGTTGGAAAAACCCTCCGGCGCGCTCAAGCGGACGACACCCCGCTGCAACGCCGCGCCGCCTGCAATATCGGAGCGCAGCCGCTCCGTCTCGCCTTCGATGCGCTCCGCCGTCTCGATGAAACGCTGCCCCATCGCCGTCAGAACGTAGCCGCGCGCATTGCGCTCGAACAGCTTGACCTTCAACGCGAATTCCAGCCGGTCGATGCGGCGTGAGACGGTGGCATGGCTGGATCTAAGCTGCCGCGCAGCCGTCGACAATTGTCCCGTGCGCGCCACGGCCAGAAAGAACTGGAGATCGTCCCAGGTGAATTGTGCGCCCGTCATCCGTCCCTCTGTTCAAAAATGAACAGACACTGTTCGCAATTAGTGACGCTGCGCCTCTTGTGTCAACGGCAAAATTCCGGGAACCTAGGAATCGGAACGCCACTTTGAGGAGAGTGGCCTGCCATTTTTGAACAGAAGGCATCTTGATCTCTGGGAGGAGAAGACATGCGGAAGAAACTCATCGTCTCCATGGCGGCGCTTCTGGCAAGCAGCACCGCGGCACTCGCCGACGCGTCCGACGGCAAGGTGAAGATCGGCATTCTGAACGACCAATCCGGCGTCTATGCCGATTTCGGCGGAAAATCCTCCGTCGAAGCCGCGAAGATGGCGGTCGAGGATTTCGGAGGCAAGGTCCTCGACGTTCCCGTGGAGATCGTCGATGCCGACCACCAGAACAAACCCGATATCGCCTCGAACATCGCCCGCCAGTGGTACGACACCGAGCAGGTCGATGCGATCATGGAGCTGACGACCTCGTCGGTTGCGCTTGCCGTCCAGGCGATCGCGAAGGAAAAGAAGAAGATCGACATCGTCACCGGCGCTGCGACGACGGAACTCACCGGCAAGCAATGCTCACCCTACGGTTTCCATTGGGCCTACGACACGCATGCGCTGGCGGTCGGCACCGGCGGCGCTCTCGTGAAGCAGGGCGGCGACAGTTGGTTCTTCCTGACGGCGGACTACGCGTTCGGCTATTCGCTGGAGCAGCAGACCGGTGATTTCGTCAAGGCGAACGGCGGAACGATCGTCGGCGCGGTGCGGCATCCTCTTTCCAGCAACGACTTCTCCTCCTTCCTCCTGCAGGCTCAGTCCTCCGGCGCAAAGGTCATCGGTCTTGCCAATGCCGGCCTCGACACCTCCAACGCGATCAAACAGGCCGCGGAATTCGGGATCACCGCGGGAGGCCAGAATCTCGCAGCCTTGCTCTTCACGCTCGCCGAGGTGCACGGTCTGGGCCTCGATGCCGCGCAGGGCCTGACGCTCACCGAAGGCTATTACTGGAACCTCGACGACCAGAGCCGCGAATTTGCCAAGCGCTTCTTCGAGCGCACCGGCAAGATGCCGAACATGATTCACAGCGGCACCTATTCCGCCGTCTCGCAATATCTCAAGGCGATCCAGAAAGCCGGCACCGACGAAACCGAAGCCGTCGCCAAGGCGCTGCACGAGATGCCGGTCGACGACTTCTTCGGACGCGGCGGCAGCGTCGGCGCAAACGGCAGGATGATCCACGACATGTATCTTCTGCAGGTAAAGAAACCGGACGAGAGCAAGGAGCCGTGGGACTATTTCAACGTGCTGGCGACGATCCCCGGCAAGGAAGCCTATATCGATCCGGCCAAGAGCGGCTGCGAGCTGGTGAAGTAAGAGCCCATGGCGGTTTCCGCAGCCGAGAATGCAACCGAGCCGCGGGTGGTGCTTTCCGCCCGCGGTCTTCGCCGGGATTTCGGCGGCTTCATTGCGGTCAAGGACGTCGATCTCGACGTGTACGATGCGAGCGTGCATGCGCTGATCGGCCCGAACGGCGCCGGCAAGACGACGGTCTTCAATCTCCTGACCAAATTCCTGCAGCCGACCGCAGGCACGATCACCCTGCTCGGCACCGATATCACGAAGACTCCGCCCGACCGCGTCGCGCGCATGGGCCTCGTGCGCTCCTTCCAGATTTCCGCGGTCTTCCCTCACCTCTCGGTGCTCGACAATGTGCGCGTCGCCCTGCAGCGGCCGAACAATCTCGCGACGCAGTTCTGGCGGCCGCTTTCCGCGCTCAACCAACTGAGCGAGCGCGCCGAAGAGCTTCTTGCAAGCGTCGGGCTCATCAGGGAGCGCAACCACATGGCGGCCGACCTCTCCTATGGCCGCAAGCGCGTGCTCGAAATCGCGACCACCCTTGCGCTCGATCCGAAAGTGCTGCTTCTCGACGAGCCGATGGCGGGCATGGGCCAGGAGGATGTCAGCGTCGTCTCCGCCATCATCCGCGACGTGGCGCGCGAGCGGGCGGTGCTGATGGTGGAGCACAATCTCTCCGTCGTCGCCGACATCTGCCAGCACGTCACCGTTCTCCAGCGCGGCGAAATCCTCGCGGAAGGCGACTATGCCGCCGTCAGCCGGGATCCGCGCGTGCGCACCGCCTATATGGGGACGGAGGATGCCTGACATGACACCCTTGCTTCAGGTCAGCGGCCTCAATGCCTGGTATGGCGAGAGCCATGTGCTGCATGGCGTGGACATGACGATCGGCGAAGGCGAGACCATCACGATCCTCGGCCGCAACGGCGTCGGCAAGACCACGACCTTGCGAACCATCGTCGGCATCGTGCGCGCCCGAAGGGGCCGCATCGATTTCGCCGGAACCGACATGATGCAGGTGCCGCTGCACCGGACCGCCCATAAGGGGATCGGTTTCGTTCCGGAGGAGCGTGGCATCTTCTCGACGCTCACCGTCGAGGAGAACCTCATGCTTCCGCCGGTCGTCACCGGCGGTGGAATGAACCTCGAGGAGATCTACGAACTCTTCCCGAACCTTCTCGAACGGCGCACCAGCCAGGGAACGAAGCTCTCAGGCGGAGAGCAGCAGATGCTGGCGATCGCCCGCATCCTGCGAACCGGCGTGAAAATGCTGATCCTCGACGAGCCGACCGAGGGCCTCGCCCCCGTCATCGTCCAGCGCATCGGCGACGTCCTCGGCAAGCTCAAGGCGCGTGGCATGACGATTCTGCTTGTCGAGCAGAACTTCCGATTCGCAAGCAGGATCGCCGACCGCTTCTACCTGATGGATCACGGGCGGATGGTGGGGGATTTCCCGGTTTCCGAGCTGCCCGTCCGCATGGACGAGCTCCACAAGGTCCTGGGGGTCTGACACGATGACGATGATCTTCGGCATACCGATACAGGCCTTTCTGGGGCAATTGCTGATCGGGCTCATCAACGGCTCCTTCTATGCGCTCCTGAGCCTCGGCCTCGCCGTCATCTTCGGTCTTCTGCGCGTGATCAATTTCGCCCATGGTGCGCAATATATGCTGGGCGCCTTCGTCGCGCTGCTGCTGCTCCAGTATCTCGGCGTCAACTATTGGCTGGCGCTCTTTCTCGCGCCGCTGATCGTCGGCCTTTTCGGCGCGCTGGTGGAGCGCGCGCTTCTGAGTAGGCTCTACAAGCTCGATCCGCTTTACGGTCTCCTTTTCACCTTCGGCCTCGCGCTGACGATCGAGGGCACGTTCCGCTATCTCTATGGCGCATCCGGCCAGCCCTACTCCGTTCCGCCGCTGCTTGCGGGCGGCACCAATCTCGGCTTCATGTTCCTGCCGAATTATCGCGGATGGGTGGTTGTCGTCTCGCTCGTCGCCTGCATCGGCACGTGGCTGCTGATCGAAAAGACCAAGCTCGGTTCCTATCTCAGGGCAGCGACGGAAAATCCGGTCCTCGTGCAGGCCTTCGGGATCAACGTGCCGATGCTGCTGACGCTGACCTACGGGCTCGGGGCCGGGCTTGCCGCCTTCGCGGGCGTGCTCGCCGCACCGGTCTACCAGGTCTCGCCGCTGATGGGCACGAACCTCATCATCGTCGTCTTCGCGGTGGTGGTCGTCGGCGGCATGGGTTCGATCATGGGTGCGATCCTCACCGGCTATATGCTCGGCGTGGCGGAAGGCCTGACCAAGGTCTTCTATCCGGAAGCCTCGAACATCGTCATCTTCGTCATCATGGCCATCGTGCTGCTGTTGCGGCCGGCCGGCCTCTTCGGAAGGGACGCGTGACATGGCGCCTATGAGCGAAACGACGACCCGCGAACACAGCCCCGCCGCCGGCCGGAGCGCCGCCACCACGACGACGCAGCTCATCATCCTCGGCATCGGGCTGGTGCTGCTCGCCGCCGCCCCTCTCTTCTTCTATCCCATCTTCCTGATGAAGCTCCTGTGCTTCGCGCTCTTCGCCTGCGCTTTCAACCTGCTGCTCGGCTATACCGGGCTGCTTTCGTTCGGGCACGCCACCTTCTTCGGCGGTGCCGCCTATTTCACGGCGCATGCGGTCAAGGAATGGGGCTTCACACCCGAGTTCGGCGTGCTCCTTGGGGTCTTGGGCGCGGCTGCCCTCGGGCTGGTGATGGGTTTCTTCGCGATCCGCAGGCAGGGCATCTATTTCGCGATGATCACGCTGGCGCTTTCGCAGATGTTCTATTTCTTCTGCCTCCAGGCGGAATTCACCAAGGGCGAGGACGGCATCCAGTCCGTGCCGCGCGGCCATCTCTTCGGCGTGATCGATCTCTCGGTCTCGACCAACATGTATTATTTCGTGCTCGCCGTCTTCGTCGTCGGCATGGTGATCATCTGGCGCTTCGTGAATTCGCCATTCGGAATGATCCTCAAGTCCATCCGCGAAAACGAGCAGCGCGCGATCTCGCTCGGCTATTCCGTGCAGTATTACAAGCTCGGCGCATTCGTCATGTCGGCGGCGCTCGCCGGCCTCGCGGGCGGCGTCAAGGCGCTCGTCTTCCAGTTCGCGACGCTGACCGACGTGACCTGGCAGATGTCCGGCGAGGTGATTCTGATGACGCTGCTCGGCGGCATCGGCACGCTGATCGGCCCGATCTTCGGCGCTGGGCTGGTGGTAACGCTGCAGAATTACCTGGCAACCTCGGATTTCCCCGTGACCATCATCACCGGCATCGTCTTCATGGTCTGCGTGCTCCTGTTCCGCCGCGGCCTGGTGGGCGAATTCTACGCTTCCCGCCTGGGCCGGAAGCTGGGATTCGAGCATCGCACATGACGGACGCTCCCAGCCAAAAGCGGCAACGGCGCCGCAAGTCCCCTTCTCGCCGCCCAGGGATAGAAGGTGCCCGGCAGGGCGGATGAGGAGCAGCCGCGATTACCGATGAGAGAACCCAGCCTTTTCCCGCAAACGGGGAGAGCGAATCCAGACGCTTTGGAGTGACATACGGAATGGAGCAATACGACTACATCATCATCGGCGCCGGAAGCGCAGGATGCGTTCTGGCAAACCGGCTGTCGGAGAACCGAGACGACCGCGTCCTGCTGCTGGAAGCCGGCGGCAGCGACAACTATCACTGGGTTCATATCCCGGTCGGCTATCTCTACTGCATCAACAATCCGCGCACGGACTGGTGCTTCACCACCGATGCGGAACCCGGCCTCAACGGACGCTCTCTGAACTATCCGCGCGGCAAGGTGCTCGGCGGCTGCTCGTCGATCAACGGCATGATCTACATGCGCGGCCAGTCCCGCGATTACGACCTGTGGCGACAGATGGGCTGCGAGGGTTGGGGCTGGGACGACGTGCTGCCCTATTTCCGCAAGTCGGAGGACTTCTATCGCGGCGAAAGCGAAATGCATGGCGCAGGCGGCGAATGGCGCGTGGAAAAGGCCCGCGTGCGCTGGGCCGTCCTCGATGCGTTCCAGAAGGCGGCCGAGGAAGCAGGCATTCCGATCACCGAGGACTTCAACCGCGGCGACAATGAGGGCTCGGGCTATTTCGACGTCAACCAGCGCTCCGGCATCCGCTGGAACACCTCGAAAGCGTTCCTCAAGCCCGCCCGGCTCCGGACGAATCTCACGGTCCTCACCAAGGCGCATGCCCGCCGGCTGATCATCGAGGAGGGAGAGGTCAGAGGCGTCGAATTCCAGCACGACGGCATCGTCAAGCAGGCCCATGCCCGCCGCGAGACGGTGCTCAGCGCCGGCGCGATCGGTTCGCCGCATCTTCTGGAGCTTTCCGGGATCGGCCGCGGCGATATCCTGCAGCAGGCAGGAATCGAGCTCCGACGCGAGGTCAGGGGCGTCGGCGAAAACCTGCAGGACCACCTGCAGCTCCGGCTCGTCTACAAGGTAACCGGCGTTCCGACGCTGAACGAGAAGGCGAGCACGCTTTTCGGCAAGGCGGCGATCGGCTTCGAATATGCGCTGAAACGCTCCGGCCCGATGTCCATGGCGCCGAGCCAGCTCGGCATCTTCACCCGCTCCGGTCCCGACAGGGATACGCCCGACCTGCAATATCACGTCCAACCGGTCTCGCTGGACAAATTCGGCGATCCGGTCCACGCCTTCCCGGCAATGACGGCGAGCGTGTGCAACCTGCGGCCGGAAAGCCGCGGTTGCGTGCATGTGAAGGGGCCGGATTTCGCCATGCAGCCGCAGATCCGCCCCAACTATCTTTCGACCGAGGCCGATCGCGACGTCGCCGCACGCTCGATCCGCCTGACGCGCAGGATCGTGCAGCAGCCCTCCTTCGCCCGTTACCGGCCCGAGGAATACAAGCCCGGCCCTGCCTACGATACGGACGAGGATCTGAAAAAGGCGGCCGGAGATATCGGTACGACGATCTTTCATCCGGCCGGCACCATGCGCATGGGCGCTGACCCGGAGAGCGTCGTCGACCCCCGCCTCAGAATGCGGACATTGGCCCGGCTCAGGATCGCCGACGCCTCGGTGATGCCGACCATCACCTCGGGCAACACCAATTCCCCGACCATCATGATTGCCGAGAAGGCGGCCGCGATGATCCTGGAAGACAACCGCCGGGGAGACCGGCCATGACGGAGCACAGCGCCGGCGAGATCATCCTGGACAGGATCGGATCGGCGGCGCTCATCCGCCTGAACCGCCCGGGTGCGCTCAACAGCATCAATCTCGCCATGGTCCGCACCATCGACGGAGCGCTCGACCGCTTCGAAAAGGAGCCCGGCATCGGCTGCGTCGTCCTTGCCGGCGAAGGCGAGCGCGGCCTTTGCGCCGGTGGAGACGTGCGCGTCATCCACGATCTCGGAAAGGCCGGCGATCCGGAAGCCACCCGTTTCTGGCGGGAAGAATTTCCGCTCAACCTGCGGATCGCCCGCTACGGCAAGCCCTATGTGGCGCTGATGGACGGCATCACCATGGGCGGCGGCGTCGGGCTCTCCGCCCACGGGCGGCATCGTATCGTGACCGAACGCACGCGTCTCGCCATGCCGGAAACCGGCATAGGCTATTTCCCCGATGTCGGCGCAAGCTGGCTCTTGCCGCGCACACCGGGCGAAACCGGAACCTGGCTCGGGCTCACCGGCAACGAGATCGGCGCGGCCGATGCGATCCATGCCGGGCTCGCCGACGCCTGCGTCCCCTCGCAGCGCCTTGCCGCGCTCGTGGACGCGCTCGGCGCACTGCCACCCTCAAGCGACATGAAGGACGTCGAGGCGACAATCCGGGCACATGCGGTCACGCCCGGGGGCGGTGTGCTTGAGCTCAACCGCGCGGCGATCGACCGTTGCTTCCGCTTCGACACGGTGGAGGAGATTATCGACGCCCTCGCCCGGGAAGCATCCGATTTTGCCGCGGGGACGCGCGAGACGATGCTTCGGCGCTCGCCGACGAGCCTAAAGCTCGCCCTCAGGCTGTTGCGGCGCGGCAGACGAAGTGCCGGGCTGGCGGAATGCCTGTCACGCGAATTCGCCGCGGCAAGCGAAATCCTGCACGGGCACGACTTCTACGAGGGCGTTCGCGCAGCACTCATCGACAAGGACCGCAATCCGCGCTGGTCGCCGGCAACGCTCGACGCAGTCGGCGAGGCGGAGATCGAGCGTCACTTCGCGCCGCCGCCCCAGCCGCTTTTTCTGCTCTAAAGCAATTCCCGGAAAGGTGCATGGCGGCGTAAAAACGAGGAGATGAAGCGTTCCGTGGCTCGGGGAAAAACGGAAACGCTCCAGGACAGGGAGAAAACGTCATGGCCAGGATCGCATTCATCGGACTGGGCAATATGGGCGGCCCCATGGCCGCAAACCTGGTGAAGGCCGGCCATGAGGTTGCCGGTTTCGACCTCGCGGAAGCCTCCATGAAAGCCGCTGCCGCAACCGGCATCCTGCCGGCGGCCTCGCTCGGTGAGGCGGTCTCGGGTGCCGAATGCGTCATCACCATGCTGCCGAAGGGCCAGCACGTCCTGACCGTCTGGACCGAGCTGGCGGGGCTCGCCTCTGGAAAAAGCCTCCTCATCGACTGCTCGACCATCGATGTAGCAAGCGCGAAAAAGGCCCATGGGCTGGTTGACGGAGGCCGCGTGCTCTCGCTCGATGCGCCCGTTTCGGGAGGAACCGGCGGCGCAGCGGCCGGCACCCTGACCTTCATGGCAGGGGGATCGGAGGCAGCCTTCGCGCAGGCAAAGCCCATCCTCGAAGCGATGGGGCGCAAGATCGTCCATTGCGGCGGCCCCGGTGCCGGACAGGCGGCGAAGATCTGCAACAACATGATCCTCGGCATATCCATGATCGGCGTCTGCGAGGCCTTCGCGCTTGCCGAAAAGCTGGGGCTGTCGCACCAGGCTCTCTTCGACGTCGCCTCCACCTCCTCCGGCCAGTGCTGGTCGATCACCACCTATTGCCCCGTTCCCGGCCCGGTTCCGACCTCTCCGGCCAACAACGGCTACCAGCCGGGCTTTGCGGCGGCGTTAATGCTGAAGGACCTGATGCTGGCGCAGGAGGCGGCCCTCGCCGCCGGTGCCTCCACCCCGCTCGGAGCGGAGGCCGCGCAGCTTTACGCATTGTTCGAGAAGCAAGGCAATGGTGGCCGCGATTTCTCGGCAATCATCGAAATGCTGCGCGGCGCCTGAACATATGCGGGAGGCTCTTTGGAAATATTCGCCGGGTGATGTCGGGAGGAACGAGGCCGGTTCGTCTTCAAAAAAGCCCAAGAGGGCGGAACAATCATCCTTAAGGAGAATGGACATGAGCGCAGCAGCAGAAAAGACCGAAATCCCGCAAAAGGCCCCCGAAGTCCTGGGAGGGCTGGTCGCCTATCTGCAGGTGGACGGATCCGTGAAGGCGGCGGAATTCTATAAGCGCGCCTTCGGTGCGGTGGAGGTCGCCCGCCATCCCGTCGACGAGCAAGGCCGCACGATGCATATCCATCTCCACATCAACGGCAGTTCGCTGATGCTGAGCGATCCCTACCCGGAATACGGCCATCCCCTTGAGCGACCGCAAGGCTTCTCGATGCTGCTGCCCGTCGACGACATCGATGCCTGGTGGAAGCGCGCGGTCGACGCCGGCGCAGAAGTAGTGATGCCGATCGAGCTGATGTTCTGGGGCGACCGCTACGGCCAGCTCCGCGATCCCTTCGGTGTCACCTGGGCGATGAACGCACCTGCCGAGTAAGATTGTCCTTCCGTTATGGACGAAGGGTGGGTGTACCGGCATTCCCTTCGGGGCGGAAAGTCGTCGCGAGGTCAGACGCCCGCCGCGCGCGGCGATGCCATGCGCCGGCTGATGACATAAGCCCTTCCCGCATATGCAGTCATCCTTGACGCGGCGGGAGCAAGCGTCAGCTTTCCGGCAGCGAAGTAAAGCAGGAACGAACCGACGTGATAGGGCGTCATCACGTCGATCTCGACGAAGGCGCGCACGACGAGCAGCGCCGCGATACCGAACAGCAGTGACGATTCGGGATTCTGCTCGTAGGCAAGCAGGCGCTTGAAATGCCCGATGAGCGTCGTGCAGAGCACGAGGCAGAGCAACAGGAGCCCGATCAGGCCGGTTTCGACCATGGACTCGATGAAAGTGTTGTGGAAGTGGAATCCGCTGCGCGACTCGATGAAGAACTCGTCCCACAGCCGCTCGGCCTCGGAGAAGCCCTTCACCCAATAGGCCTGGTATCCCACGCCGAAGATCGGCGTATCGCCGGCAGCCTCCATCCCCTGCTGCCAGAGATAGGTGCGGCCGGTCAGCGTCGCGTCCTTGCCGAAAGCCCCGAGAACCAGCTCGAACCCACCACCATAGATGAAGGCAGCAGCCCCCATGATCGCGAACACGATGCCGGCGGCGAGAATTCCCTTGCGATGGCGGGGCGACAGCATGCCCATGACCCGCATGCCGAGCGAAAGCCCGATCACCGCGCCCGTCGTCAGCACGGAAGTCGCCGATTGCGAGGCCGCCAGCGAGTAGCACGCAATCAGGCCGACGACCGCGTAGGAGCCGAGCCAGAGACCCTTCTCACGCAGGAGAAAAACCGCCGCAAAAACGAAATAGATGCCGAGCGACGCATAGAACCCCAGCTGATTCTTGGAGGAGAACGCGCCGACGAAGCTGAAACTGCCGTCGAGCGGATCGAAAAGATAGATGCCGAACAGCAGCGAATAGACGAGCACGAGGCCGATCCCCACCGCCGCACCGCGCGTCAGCGTACGGATATCGATGGTCCGCATGGCAATGAGCGCGCAGATGACATGCGAAAGATACTGGATGCCCGTGCGCGCCGTCAGGGATGGAGCCGCGGACCAGAACACCGTCAGGCATGCGAAGACCGTGAACCCCAGGATCCAGATATATTTCGCATAGTTCCCGAGGACGCGCCGGTAGTCGACCAGCACCAGCGGCAGCCAGAGCGCATAATAGACCAGGACCGATACCTGCCCGAAACGGGTGGAATAGGCGAAGACGAACAGGGACAGCGCTACGGCCGCGATGCCGTAGAGCTGGTTTTCGCCCGGCTGGATCAGGCTTGCTTTGGCAATCCGCATCAGCAGCACCTCACTGGGTGACGGCGAGGCTGACGTTCACTTTGATGACGTCGCCCGGCAGGACCTTCGTGTTCTCGTCGGCCGGCATTTCCTTCGTCGCGCCATCCTTTTCCCGGACGATGGAGTAGCGGACATTGGCGAGACTGCTGTCCTTGAGCGCGGCCGCCTGGCCCGATTGCAGCAGCGCCTCGGCCATGAGGTCGCGGCTCGTGCCGAGCTGGAGCGCGATCTGGTCCAGTTGCTGCTCGGTTGCCTGCAGTTGTTCATAGAGCTGGGCATCCCGGTCGTTACGAAGTGTGGTCTCGTCCTGGATCGCCCTGTTGATGTCCTGCTTGGCCCGCAAGGAGTTCGTGTCTATGTTGAGCAAGGTGGTCTGCAGGTCCGCGGACCGCTGCTCGAGAGCAAGCCTGCGGGAACTGATCGCCAGCCCCTTTTCGGCAAGGGCGTCGACTTTCTTGCGGTCCTCGTCGACGATCGTAAGCTGCCGCGTCTGCGTTTCCGAATTCTTGGCGAGCGACACGATCTCTGACTGCAGAAGCGATTTGAGGTCGGCGAGCGCGGTCAGCTGCAGTTCCATCCGCTTGTCGCGTGACTGCAGCAGGGCAAGCTCGCTCTCCAGCAGCGTGGCAGCGCCCGGAACGTTCTTGAGCTCAGCCGGCATTTCGATTTCCTTTTTCTCGGCCAGCTCCGCCTGCAGGCGGGCGCGACGGACGAGCAGACGATTGCGTTCCGAGATAAGCACCTCGGATTCCCCCTGGGAGCGCAGGAAATCCCGCGCGAAACGCTGACCGGAATCGGCCCGGCGAAGCCCGCCGCCGAGGCTCAGCGCCTTCAGCACGGTGAGATTGGGCGCATAGGGATATTCGCCCGGCGTTTCCACCTCGCCGGAGATATAGATCGGCCGGTACTGCGCAAGCTCCACGGAGGCGGAAGGCCTGTCGCGCATGCCGAAGAGCGCCTGCATCTTCGACCCGACCTCCTCGGAGATCTCCGCGGTTGTCTTGCCCGAAACCGGGACTTCCCCGACGAAGGGCAGGGATATGGCGCCGGAGGCGCCGACCGTGTAATCGCCGCTGATCGCGGACCAGTCCCGCACCTCCCCTTCCGCAGTCCGCCATTCGGCGACCCGCACCCGGATCTTGTCCATAACGCCGAGGCGGTATTCCTCCGCGCTCGCCGGTCCGGACACGGCAATGGCCGGAACCGTCATCAGCCCCAGGCAGACGACGGCTCGCAATAAAGTGCAACGAGGGCGGAAGCCTTCGCGTCCTCCCCAGAACGATGACATGTTCATTTGGAAACCCCCTTGGCGTTTCGGCAGTAGTGCAGCCGCTTCGAAGCGGCTGGTTACTTCGGATCAGTAGCTGCCGCGGGAGAGGCAGACGGCAGGAACGGTTCTTGCGACGATGATGATATCGTTCACCAGAGACCAGTTCTTGACGTAGTGCATGTCGAAGGCGATGCGCGACGCATAGGAGACGTCGTTGCGGCCGCTGACCTGCCACAAGCCGGTAAGACCTGGACGGGTCTGGAGGTAGTAGACGGCCGCTGCCTCGTAGAGTTCCAGTTCGTCCTCGACCACCGGTCGCGGGCCGACGATGCTCATATCACCGCGGATGATATTGAGCAGCTGCGGAAGTTCGTCGAGGCTGAGCTTGCGCAGAACGCTGCCCACGATGGTGACGCGAGGATCGTTCTGCAATTTGCGCGTGGTGCGCCACTCCTCATAGGCTTCGGGATTATTCTTCAAATAGTCCTGAAGCACACGATCGCCGTTCTCCACCATCGTGCGGAACTTCAGGCAGCGAAAGCTCTGCCCGTTGTGGCCGATGCGGCGATGTCCATAGAAAATGCTGCCACCGTCGGAGAATTTGACGAGGGCCATGATCAGCAGAAAAAGAGGGCTGAAGAAGATGAGCGCTGCCAGTGCTGCGAGAACATCAAATCCCCTTTTTGATATTCCTCCCACCGGCGGGGTGCCGGCTGCGGTACTGTCGAAAAACGGCGTGTTGGCCGATCGAGTCGCGGACTTCATAGAGATGACTCCACTTAGGTTGGCGATTGGTCGGGTCCCCGAGGGATAGAAGCTATCCAAGTGTCAGTGTATGGTCAGATTTTGTTTTTTGAAGATGGGCCCTGAAAACAGCAGTGTCCCGATTTGAAATTAAGATGATACTAATATAAGTTTAACCTGTAAAAAGTGCCCCGCATCGAACTCCTGGAGGTTTATACGACGCCGAACGAAAGTCTTATTTACAGGAAATACCGTGAAACGGTGTTTACTTCCTATTTTTACTGCAAGAATAAATTCACTGTACGCTGAATCTACATATACAGCCTCCATTACTACTTTAGGAAACAGTTAAAATCGCATGAATGGGAGAAAAATTTTGCGTCGCATCATTTTGCTGCACTGCACATTTTTCCATTCGCATATTCTAATTTTGTAACAAAAGTTGATCGCGACCCTCTTCAATCGGCTAATCAGGAGATGCGGGCAGCCCGGTAACTCGCGCATACGCTGTTGTAAGTGTCCAAAACAAGGCAGGTTTCGGGAACGGAAGGCGGTCATGGCCGAATGATTCTGCACCGGTTCCGGCCTGACAAATCGGCATCCTGGGGTTGCAATCGCCGATTTAGGAAGAATCCGATGTGGAATCGTAACCGAACCGAAAGGCCTATCCATGCATTCTACAGATGGCAGGTGCAGTGCGGGAAGCTTTTTCGGCATACCTGCGAAGATTGAAACCAGGCGCGTTAGTCGATATATAGTTTACAGCCTGTGAGGAGAAGGCACTGAGGATGAGCTTTCGGATCAGACATCGGGATGCGAGGTAGCGCCATGTACGCACCCCGTGCCCTTGCGAGTATGATTGGCGCGCTGATTGTCTTTGCGGTCGCAACCTACTTTCTGACGAATTCCCTCTTCGACACGCTGATCCAGACCCTGATATGTGCGGTCCTGCTGCAGGTCGGCTATTTTGCAGCAACCCTTTTTCTCGTCTGGAAGGAGGCGCGCGAACGCCGGCGCTCCTCCGCCGAGCATTCGAGCCCGGCCAAACCTCTTGCAGAGGATCAGCCAGCCAAGCTCACCGTATCGAACCTGAACAAGCCGGGTCATTCCAACCTCTAGATCCTGCGTCTCTCCCTCTGCGGCATTCACCGCACGTCGCTTGCGGTTGACTATGGCCCTCTTTGCGACATGATCGGCATCCATGTTGCCGTCAGCCTTCCGCGGCCCGTCCGAAGATCACCCCGCACTGAAAAGGGAGACACGCGCGTGACCGAAACCTCCGACATATGCGTCATCATCGCTGCGAAGAACGCCTCCGCCACGATCGCGCGGGCTGTCACATCCGCACTTGCGGAACCGGAGACGCGGGAGGTCGTGGTCATCGACGATGGCTCGACGGATGCGACCGGCGAAGCGGCGGGTGCCGCGGATGACGGCAGCGGACGCCTGCAGATTGTCCGTTTCGAGGCGAACAGGGGACCGGCCGCCGCCCGCAATCATGCGGTCGACATTTCGCACGCTCCCCTGGTCGCGATACTCGACGCCGACGATTTCTTTCTTCCCGGTCGCTTCCGCCAGCTTCTTTCCCAGCCCGACTGGGATTTCATCGCCGACAACATCGCGTTCGTCGACGAGATGCGGGCGTCGCGCGCGCATCTCGAGATAGAGCATTTCCAGCCGCATTCGCGCACGATCAGCCTCGCCGATTTCATAGAGGGCAATATTTCCAGGCGCGGCGTGCGCCGCGGCGAGATCGGCTTCCTGAAACCGGTGATGCGGCGCGATTTTCTGGCAAGCCACGGACTCCGCTACAAGGAAGAGCTGCGGCTCGGCGAGGATTACGATCTCTACGCCCGCGCGCTGATAAAGGGAGCCCGCTACAAAGTCATCCACAGCTGCGGTTACGGCGCGGTCGTGCGGCACAATTCGTTGAGTGGCAGCCACCGCACGCAAGACCTGAAACGCCTCTACGAGGCCGACCGGGCGATGCTCACCGATCCCGAATTGTCCGCGGACGCGGCAAGCCTGATCCGCAGGCATGAGGCGCATATCCGCGGCCGTTACGAGTTGCGCCACTTCCTCGATCTCAAGAACAACGAAGGGCTCGCCGCCGCACTCCGCTACGCGCTGACCCACCCGGCGGCATTTCCGGCGATTGCCGGCGGCATTCTCGCCGACAAGACGGAGCGCTTCGTGAAGCCGCGTGATGCGGCACCGGTCGCGCTCGGCGGTTCGGGAGGTCTGCGCTATCTCCTGCCTGCCGTTCCCGAGACCGTTCAGAAATAGTCCCGGCGGATGCCTTCCAGCGCTGCAAGGAAAAGTTCCTTGCGCCCGGCAAGGCGGGCGTCGTCGCTGAGCTGCGGTTCCGCACGGCTCGCCTGCCAGAGCGCGAGCGTCGAGGGAGCGGCCAGCAACTGCTTTGCAGCCCGGCGCAGCGAGGTCTGCCGCGGCTCGCGCGCGGCGACGATGATGTCGCCGTCGATCGCCTTGCGGTTCGGATCCTCCGGCGCAGGGGCGTCGGTCTCGAAATCGACGCCCCAGAACCGTCCGCCCTTGATGATCGCCTCGGCACGGCTCGATATCGGCACCCGCCTCGGGCGATAGGTCACGCCGAGCGTCTGCGCCCAGTCGTTCCACTTGAAGCTGTTGATGCTCTGCGACGTCGTCACCGCAACCCACGGCACGCGGAAGGCATCGGCAAGGATGGCGCCATGCATGGATTCCGCGACGATCAGTTCGGACTGCGCGATCTGGCGGATGACCTCCCTGGCATCGCCGCGCGGATCGATATAGGTGAGACCCACCGTGTCGCAGACGACCGGCCACATGCCGGCGATTGCCGATTCCCAATGCGGCACGAAGCTTTTCTTGTACGCTTTCGGCAGACCGCGGAATTCCGGCATCTCGGCCACCATGACGGCCGGATCGATGATCCCGAGCTCCTTCGCTATCCCGACCTTCTGCGCGGTCAACGGCCCGCGCACGCACCGTATGTCCCACTTGGCCGCATCGCTCATATCGGGCAGAGAACCGTAGCCGAAGCCGCTTCCGATGACGAGCTTGTGGCCTTCCTCCGGCAGCAGCGCCCGGTTCAGGACGGTGCCGACGCCGACGAGCAGCGTTTCGGGATGGACATCGCGAAAACCGGGCAAAAGGAAATCCCAGAGCCAGAGATTGAGATCGTCGCCGAAATTGCCGTGCTCGGATTCCCAGTAGTAGGGCTTCATGACCTTCTCCTTGTCAAGCGGAGGGAAAACAGGTGTCGGTGAACGTCCGGCCGGGCGGCGGACGGGTAGGTCCGGAAGCTCAACGCGAGAACTTCCCGACCGCTATCTCCATGGCGCTCTGCAGGAGCCGGGGGTCGCGCCAGAGCCATTTTGCGAGCAGGTTGAACTGCGGCAGCTTGCGCCGCTTGACGAGCCGCGCCTGGCTCCAGAGCGCCTGCTTGCGCGCCGTCTGCTTGTAGCCGCGAATGGACGCGACGTCCGACGGCCTGCGGGAAAAACGCTCCTCCAGCGTGTCGAGGGCGACCCATGTGTTGAACTGCTGCTTCAGGAACTGCGGCGAGTCGTTGTCTATGCTGTGGAAGATGTTGATCCCTTCGCCGCGCACGGCACCCGCCGCATCGCAGAGCACCACGCGTTTGGCGGCGAGCACGCAGTCGCAGAAGAAGAGCACGTCCTCCGCCGCAAGCCTGAGCTCCGCCTCGAAGCGGATGCGGCTGAAGATCGGACGACCGATGACCATGCAGGAAAGATGCAGGAAGCTCCAGTTCTTGAGCATGACGCTCGAAAGCTCCGGCAATTCCACCAGCAGAGGATCTTCCGAAAGACGCACGACATGCTCGGATTTTTCCAGATCCGCGACGCCGAAATGATAATAGAAGGCGTCTCCGCCGGTGATCGAAGCCCAATAGCAGTCGGCTCCGAAGCGGGTCATGCTTTCGTAGGCGTTCTTCAGATGATCGGCGGTCCAGAGATCGTCCGAATCGAGAAAAGCGGCGAACTCCGTCTCGGGCGGCACATTGTCGAGCCCGGTATTGCGCGCGCCCCCCGGTCCTGCATTCGGCTGCTTGATGACGGTGATGCGCGCTTTTTCTTCCGCTGAAAGGGGCGCAAGCTCTTCATCGACCGGGTAGGGCGACTGGTCGTCGACGACGATTACGTCGAAATCCGTGAAGCTTTGCGCAAAGACAGACGCGAGCGCCCGCCGGAGAATACCCTGCTCCTTCTGGTAATAGGGAATGATAACTGTCAGTTTCGCCATCTTTTCGCCCCTGCGGTTTCTCTAGTAAGAGTTTCGTGGTCTCCTCCCACCGGGTCGTCGCCCCATTTTGGCGTCAGGCCTTCGTTGTCGCCGCTCCTTGTCCGGTTCGCAATAGGATATCCCCATGCCCCATCCAGTTAACGCGAAATCTGTGACACGTAATGTCGGCTGGAGCGTTTTATCCAAGACAGGCACATTCGGGCTTAAATTTGTCACTGTGCCGATTCTGGCCAGGATCCTGTCGCCGGAGGAATTCGGCGCCGTGGCCGTCGCGCTGGCGATCGTTCAGTTTCTGGCCATGATCGGCGGCGCCGGTCTCGCCTCGGCGCTGATCATCCAGCGCGATGAGGATATGGAAACCATACATTCGGTTTTCTGGGCAAATCTGGCGATCGCCTGCCTGATGGCCTTGGGGCTCTATCTCTACGCCGATTTCTTCGCGGCCCTGCTCGGTGCGCCGGAAGCGGCCTATCTTCTGCGCATCATGAGCTTCCTAATCCCGCTGCAGCTCAGCGGCGATGTCGCCTATTCGCTTCTCGCCCGGCGCATGCAGTTCAGCAAGGATGCCGTCTGGAGCATGATCTCCGAATCGGCGGGCGCCGTCATAGCCGTCGTGATGGCCCTGTTCGGCTTCGGCGTCTGGGCGCTCATCGCGCAGCTCTTCTCCTCCGCCCTTATCCGCCTCGTCGGTCTTTACGCGGTTTCCCGGTACATGCCCCGCTTCGTCCTGCGTCCGCGCCGCGTTGTCGCTCTCAGCCGGTTCGGCCTGGGGATGATGGGCGCCGAGACCGCCAACTTCATCACCTTCCAGTCTCCCATGGTGGTCATCTCCCGCTATCTCGGCCTTTCGGACGCGGGCGCTTATTCGGCGGCGAACCGCTTCTCCAGCATACCGAACCAGGTAGTGCTCTCGGCCGTCATGGGCGTGCTCTTTCCGGCCTTCGGCAACATGATGCACGATCGGCAGCGCCGCTCGCAGGCGTTGATGCTGAGCACGCAGGTGACGACCGTGCTGCTCGCGCCGATGATGTTCGGCCTGTGGGCGGTGGCGGAACCGGCGATGCTCGTGCTGTTCGGGCCGCAATGGGCCTATGCCTGGCCGGTGCTGGGATTGCTCGCCCTATCGAAGGGAATCCTCACCCCCTGCAGCACCTTCATTCCCTACCTCAAGGGTGTCGGCCATGGCGGAACGCTTTTCTGGTGGGCCGTCGTCCGCGCGGTGATCACCACCGCGGCGGTTGCCTATGGCGCGATCGGCGGAACGCTGGTCGGAGCGATGATCTGGCTCTGCATCGTCAACGCCCTCGTCCTTATCGGCTACTCATGGGTGGTCTTCCGCGCGGACGGCACGCCCTTCCTGAAAGGCTTCTTCATCTCCACCCGGCCGATGTTCACGGCGCTCGTCATGGCACTCGCCGTTCGCCTGCTCCTGGACACGTTCGGGCACCACATACCCCATCCCGTCCTGCAGGTCATCGCGGGAACGGCGCTCGGCGGCCTCCTCTATGCCGCTCTCGTCCTGCTGACGGAACGTGCGCTTCTGAGAAAGCTCTGGGAAATGGTGCGCAAGCGCAAACCGGCCGCCGCCGCCACGCCCGCGGAATGACGCAGGAGGTTCGCGAACCGCTGCCAGCCTGCCTCAATCTGACGCTGAATGCGCCCGAAATGACACATTCCGCCGATCCAATGAAAGAATTTTGAAGCCCCACAGGAAAAAAGTGAACGGTCCACACAACAGGAAATTGCATGTAAATTCATATATTATAATGTTCTTCAATGACTTGTTCGCCAGACATTTTTCCATCCTAAACTTCTAATTTTCCCTCCCCTTCCATACGCCGCCGGCACATCGGCTTAGGTGCACTGCAACCAAGGAAGCGAAAATTTTTGCTGCAGTGCCATATTTTTTTCCGCCAACTGCTCTAACTTGTCGAACTGGGCTCGGGTCTGACGAAACGGCTGCATCGGGGGAAGCAGCCCCAGTAGGGGTGACTGACATCGTGAATGTGGACGCGAATATTTCTTCGCGGATCAATCTGATGCGCATTCTGCTCATCTCGGGGATCGTGTTCGTACACATTCCCCACGATCCGCAGACCAGTCCGTTCCTGGGCACTTACAGCCTCTTCGATTGGCTGAGGGTCTTTCTCGGCGACAGCCTCTTCCGTGTGGGTGTCCCGTGCCTCAGCGCGATCTCGGGCTATCTGCTCTTCCGCCGCGGTCTGGACGGCTTCGATTACCGCAAGGTGCTGCGCACCAAGGCGATGACGATCCTCGTGCCGTTCCTCATCTGGAACCTGGCTTTTCTCCTCCTGGTCTTCGCGGCGCAGACGAAGGGAATGGGATTCGGCTATCTTCCCGACGTAGTCGGAGCGACGCCACTGGAGCTTGCCGATCTTGCTTTCGCAATCGAGTCGTGGCCGATCAACATTCCCCTCTATTTCCTGCGCGACCTGCTGCTTTGTCTTCTTCTCTCGCCGCTGCTGGGTTTCCTGATGATGCGTTATCCGCGCGTCACGCTTCTCATCCTGCTCGCCTATGCCGTCCTTCCGGTGCCGAACGGGATTTTCCTGAAGAAATCCATCCTTTTCGGCTTTTGCGTCGGTATCTACGTATCGCTGCACAAGATCGACGTGAAACGTCTTGATCCCTATGCCGCACCGATCTTCGCCGCCGTGTTTGCCGCTGCGGTCGCTCTTTCGGTCGGGCTCTATCAGACCGGCCCGGAGTTTCCGGTGTGGCTCGACGCCTTGCGCAGCCTGCTGGCGCTGTCGGGGATCCTCGGCGCGTGGGCACTCTCTTCCATGCTTGTCGCAACGCGGTTCGGCATGGCGCTCTCGTCGGGAGGCGGTCTCAGCTTCTGGATCTTCTGCGGGCATTATCCGCTGCTCATTCTCTGCTGGATGGTCTGGAACCGCCTCGGCATCAGCCACTATCCCCTGTTCTACTGCATGGCTCCGTTGGTCACGCTCGCAGTGCTCGTCATTACGCACATGGCCGTAAAACGCACACTTCCCGGCCTCCATGGGCTCCTGACCGGAAGCCGCGCGGCTCCCTCACGCACCGCCCCCGCCGGCAGCAGCGCTGCTGCCGGCCGTACGAAATATTCCCCACAGCAAAGATGACGGAGGATGAGATCGCTCATGATGAAACGACCGCACCGCCTTCAACTCCTCGCACTTCTCGCAGCCGGTTTCGCTTCGACCGCCTTTGCGCAGGAAGGTGCCAATGGAACCTCGTTCGTCGAGAACTTCGACACGCTGGACCGCAAGATCTGGTACGTTTCCGACGGCTGGAACAACGGACCGCACCAGAACTGCACCTGGTCGAAGGATCAGGTGAAAATCAACGAGGGGATACTCGAACTCACCTTCGAGGAACGCAAGGCCGGCGAGCGGAATTTTGTCTGCGGCGAGATCCAGACGAGGAAGCGATTCGGATACGGCACGTATGAAGTTCGGATGAAGACCGCGAACGGTTCCGGCCTGAATTCGGCTTTCTTCACCTATATCGGTCCTGCCGACAAGAAGCCGCATGACGAGATCGATTTCGAGGTTCTGGGCAAGAACTCCGCGAAGGTTCAGCTCAACCAGTACATTTCCGGCAAGGGTGGCAACGAGCAGCTGGTGGACGTGCCTGGCGGCGCCAACAACGGCTTCAACGATTACGCCTTCGTTTGGGAGAAGGAGCGGCTGCGCTACTACGTGAATGGCCAGATGGTGCATGAGGTGACCGATGCGGAAAAGCTGCCGGTCAATGCACAGAAGATCTTCGTGAGCCTCTGGGGCACCGACACGCTGAAGAGCTGGATGGGCGATTTCTCCTACAGTTCGCCGTCGGTGATGCAGATCGACCGCATCGCCTTCACGGCGCCTGGGGACGAGTGCCAGTTCGCCGAATCCATTGCCTGCACGCTCAACTGACCGCCGCTCCGGCTGAAGAAACGGACGTACCGATGGTGCACATACTCTATCTGGCGCATGACCTTGCCGATCCCGCCGTCCGCCGCCGCGTCCTGATGCTGCGCGCTGGCGGCGCGGAGGTGACGCTTGCCGGATTCCGCCGCGCCGACAACATGCTGGCTGCGATTGAGGATGTCGTCCCGATAGAGCTCGGCAGAACGGCGGACGGCCGTTTCGGGCAGAGGATCGCCGCCGTTCTCAAGGCCTGCCTGTCGGCTGGCGGCACCTTGCGGAACGTCCGCCGGCCCGATGTCATTCTGGCGCGCAACCTCGAAATGCTGGCCGTTGCCAATCGCGCCGCCGGCCTGTTCGCCGGCGATGTGCCGATCGTCTACGAATGCCTCGATATTCACCGTCTGCTGCTCAGGAAGGATTTCGCCGGCAGGGCGCTTCGCTCGGTCGAGGCGCGGCTCGGCCGAAACGTGCGGCTGCTGATCACCAGCTCTCCGGCCTTCGTGGAGCACTACTTCCGTCCTCGCTCCGCGATCGCCGCGCCTTACATGCTCCTTGAAAACCAGGTGCTCGATCTCGGCGGGGAAGCAACCACACCGCCCCGCCCGCGCCCGCCCGCACCCGGCGAACCCTGGAAGATCGGCTGGTTCGGCGCGATCCGCTGCCGCAAATCGCTGGCAATCCTTTCGGCGTTCTCGCGGGCCATGCAGGGCAAGGTCGAAATCGTCTTGAGGGGCCGGCCGGCCTATTCCGAATTCGACGATTTCGACGCTTTCGTGCGCGACGAACCCTTCCTTTCCTACCACGGTCCCTACCGCAATCCCGAGGATCTGGCCGCAATCTATGACGAGGTGCAGTTCTCCTGGGCGATCGATTTCTTCGAGGAAGGGCTGAATTCCTCCTGGCTTCTGCCGAACCGTCTTTACGAGGGCTGCCGCTACGGCGCCGTTCCGATTGCCGTCAAGGGCACGGAAACGGCGAAATTCCTGGCGTCGAAGGGCGTCGGCATCCTTCTCGAGCGGGCCGATACGGAAAACCTTGAAGCCGCCTTCGGCGCGATGGACCAGGAGCGGTATCTCGAAGCGTTCCGGCTGATCGCCGATCTCGGCCCCGAACCATGGACATTCGACAGGACGGATTGCGCAGCGCTCGTCCAGCGTCTGCAGGTTCTTGCCGGATCCGTCCAGACGCGCGCCGCCCCTGCCCTTTCCCGACACGTCGCAACCAAGGTGGACTACAATGAAGGCTGAAGTTTTGACCTCCGTGCGCTGCCTCATCGCCATTCCCTGCCTGAACGAGGCCCGCCACATCGAGCAGGTGATCGGGCAGCTCGAGCAAGCGCTCGAAGAACTCGACGCCCATATCGTGGTCATCGATGGCGGCAGCGGCGACGGCACGCAGGCGATCGTCTCGCGCATTGCCGGGGCCAACCCGAAGGTCACGCTTCTGGACAATCCCAAACGCATCCAGAGTGCGGCGATCAATCTCGCCGTCGCGACCTACGGCGCCGATTACGACTACCTGATCCGCATAGACGCCCATGGCGACTATCCTCAGGATTATTGCCAACGGCTCGTGGAGGAGGCGCTTGCGACGGGCGCGGACTCCGTCGTCGTCGGGATGCGCACCATCGGCCACGGCCTTTTCCAGAAGGCGACGGCCATCGCGCAGAATTCCAAACTCGGCAACGGCGGCTCGCGCCATCGCATCGGCGGCGCCAGCCACTGGACCGATCACGGCCATCACGCACTGATGAGAATTTCGGCCTTCCGCACCATGGGCGGCTACGACGAGTCCTTCAGCCACAACGAGGACGCCGAGCTCGACTACCGGCTGAACAAGGCCGGATACCGCATCTGGATGACGGACAAGACGAGCATGGTCTATTATCCGCGGTCGAGCGTCGGCCCGCTTTTCCGGCAGTATTTCGGCTATGGGCGCGGCCGCGCACGCAATTTCCTCAAGCACCGCTCCATGCCGGGCCTGCGCCAGATGATCCCTCTCGCGGTCATGCCGGTGACGGTCGGCGCGCTGCTGGCGATCGTCCACTGGATCGCGGCGGTGCCTTTCGTCCTCTGGGCGGCGGCATGCCTCGGCTACGGCGCCTGGATGGCGCTCGGCCAGAAGAACCCCTATGGCCCGCTCGCGGCCGTTTCGGCGATGATCATGCACTTCGCCTGGTCGGCGGGGTTCTGGCGCGAACTCCTCGGCGGCTCGCGCTCCCGATCGGCCGCCTATGCACCGGGCAGGCAGGTGACGCCATGAGCAACCGCCCCATGGTAGCCATGACGACCAGGATCGATATCGGCGTCTGCACCTTCCGGCGCCCGGAACTGGAAGAGACGCTCAGGTCGCTCGCCATGATCGGGGTTCCGGACGGAGCTTCGGTGCGCATCATCGTCGCCGACAACGATACCGTTCCGAGCGCACGCGAACGGGTGGAAGCACTGCGGCCGATCGTACCTTTCGGTATCGTGTATGTTCATTGCCCGGCGTCCAACATCTCGATCGCCCGCAATGCCTGCCTGGATCACGCCGACGGCGATTTCCTGGCCTTCGTCGACGACGACGAGACGGTCACCGAATTCTGGCTGGTGCGCCTGCTCGAAACGGCCCGTGAGACCGGTGCGGAAGTGGTTCTGGGTCCGGTGACGGCGGATTATGCGGAAACCGCCCCCGGCTGGATGCGCACCGGCGATTTCCACTCGACCCTGCCCGTCTGGATCGGCGACGAAATCCGCACCGGCTACACCTGCAACACCCTTCTTCGGCTTGCCTCGCCCGCCCTCGAGGGCCGGCGCTTCAACCTGGCGCTCGGAAAGACGGGCGGCGAGGATACGGAGTTCTTCACGCATCTGCACCAGGCCGGCGGGCGGATCGTCTTTTCTGCCGATGCGCTGGTCCACGAACCCGTTCCGCAGAAGCGCGCATCGCTTTCCTGGCTTGCGAAACGGCGTTATCGGATGGGCCAGACGCATGGCCGTCTCGTCGGCGAGACGCGCGGCGCCATTGCCCGGTTCGCACAAATCGCGCTTGCAGCGGCCAAGGCCGGCTTCTGCGCGCTGGCGGGTGCGGTATTCCTCTTTTCGCCGGTTCGCCGTTATCGCTACTGGCTGCGCGGCGCGCTGCATGCCGGCGCCATCGGCGGTCTGCTCGGTCTTCGTGAAATCCGCCAGTATGGAACGCTGGAGGCGACGTCGCCATGACCGCTCACGCGCCCGATGTCAGCTTCGTCATCGCCGCCTATAACGCCGCGGACACGATCCGCGATGCCGTCGAGAGCGCGCTGGTGCAGGAAGGGGTGGCGGTCGAGGTTCTCGTCGTCGACGACCGCTCCTCGGACGACACCCGCGAGATCGTCGCCGCGATCGCGGATCCCCGCGTCCGGCTGATCGCGCTTGAGGAAAATCGCGGTCCCGGCGGCGCGCGCAATGCCGGGTTCGAGGAAGCGCGCGGCCGCTGGATCGCGGTCCTCGATTCCGACGACACGGTCCGCCCCGGCAGGCTTGCCCGCCTGATCGGCAGGGCACAGGTGGCCGAGGCGCAGATCGTGGTCGACAATCTCGACGTGGTGACCGCCAACGGCCTGATGACGCGGATGTTCCCGGAGGAGGAGCTTGCCCGCCACGCCTTTCTCACCCTGCCCGCCTTCATCGAATCGAACATCCTGTTCCGTTCGCAGCACAATTTCGGCTACATGAAACCGGTCTTCGAACGCCGCTTCCTTGAAGAGAAACATCTCCGTTTCGACGAGAGCCTCAGGATCGGCGAGGACTATATCCTGCTCGCCTCCGCGCTTGCGCAGGGCGGCCGATGCGCGGTCGAGCCGCGCGCGGGCTACGTCTATCACATCCGGGAAGGCTCGATCTCCCGCGTGCTGAAGCGTCATCACGTCGACGCCATGATAGCGGCCGACGAGACCTTCCTTCGCGAACACACGCTCGAGCCGGAAGCGGCCTCCGCCCAGAAGCGGCGAAGCCGAAGCCTGAGAGAAGCGCAGTCCTTCATCACCCTCGTCGATCACCTGAAACAGCGCTCGCTCCTGGGCGCCCTCAAGATCGCGTTTCGCGACCCGACAGCGCTCAGGCATCTCAGAATGCCGGTTGCGGCACGGTTACGCCGCATTGTTGCGCCATTGGCCCGCATCACTGCCGCCGCGCCCGGCGCGGCATTCGAAAGTTCAACCTCGGGCAAAGGCCCTCACACTAGCAAAGGATAGTGCCATGGACCGTAACAAAACCGTCAGGAAAGCCGTCATCCCCGTTGCCGGCAACGGAACCCGGTTCCTGCCTGCAACGAAGGCAATGCCGAAGGAGATGCTGACGGTCGTCGACCGGCCCGTCGTGCAATATGCGGTCGACGAAGCACGGCAGGCAGGCATCGAACACATCGTGTTCGTGACCAGCCGCAACAAGCAGGCGATCGAGGATCACTTCGACGACACGCCCGAACTCATCACCTCGCTTTCGCGCTCCGGCAAGAACGCCCAGATTTCCGAACTCGAATCGATGCTTCCGGCGGCCGGCTCCGTGAGCTTCACCCGCCAACAGGCGCCGCTCGGCCTCGGGCACGCCGTATGGTGCGCCCGCGACCTTATCGGCGACGAGCCTTTCGCACTGCTCCTGCCGGACATGATCTCCTACGGCGCCCGCGGCTGCATGGCGGGCCTGATGGACCTCTACAGCACCGCCGGCGGCAATGTCCTCGGGGTCGAGCAATGCGCGCCGGAAGAGGTGTCGAAATACGGCATCGTCGGCAAGGGCGCCGCAGTGCCGCACGGCTTCGCCGTGACGCAGATGGTGGAGAAGCCGAAAATGGGCGAAGCCCCTTCGAACTTCTACCTCAACGGCCGCTATATCCTGCAGCCCGAGGTCTTCTCCATTCTCGCGCACCAGCAGCGCGGCGCCGGCAACGAGATCCAGCTGACCGACGCGATGGTGACGCTCTCGTCCAGCCAGCCGTTCCACGCCCACCCTTATGAAGGCCGCACCTTCGATTGCGGCTCGAAACAGGGCTTCATCGAGGCCAATGTCGCCTTCGCGCTGGCGCGCGCCGACATCGGCGACAGCGTCTTCGCCTCGGTCAAGGAACTCGTTCTATCGCACGAAGGCCGCATCCGCGCGGCTTGAAACGCATCGCCGGCAGCCCCCGGGCTGCCGGCCGCAAAGACTGGTCCGGGCAGCGGCCTGGGCCAATATTCCGATCGGAGAAAGAGCAGCTCATGAACCAACGAAGCCTGCCTTTGAACAGCGTCCTGCACCGCGAGAAGGAGAACTCGGACTCCTTCATCGACCTCGACCGGCTGATCGCCGTGGTCTTCCGCCGGGCGGGGATCATCGCGCTCTCCGTCGCCCTCTTCGCGATGCTCGGCATCGCCTATCTCGTCTTCACCACGCCGGCCTATACGTCGATGACGCAGATCCTGCTGGACGAGAACCTTTCGCGTTACGCCGAGGACGAGCAGGCGTCGCCGCAGTCGCGGCAGCAGGCCGACACCCAAATTTCGAGCGCCGTGGAAATCCTGAAGTCCGGCACGCTGGCGCTGCGCGTCGTCGACGAGGCGAAGCTTGCCGAGAACCAGACCATCCTGGAACCGCCGCAGTCGCCCGTCTCCGTCGTCAAATCCTGGCTGCGCACCGCGGCGAGCCTGTTCTCCAGCTCGCCGCCCCTTACCGACGAGCAGATCTACAACGGCAAGCGGCAGAAGGCTGCCGCCATGCTGCAGCAGGCGCTCACCGTCGAACGCGTCGGGCGCAGCGCGGTGGTGGCACTTTCCTACAAATCTCCCGACCCGCAGCTTGCTGCATCCGTGACGCGCACCTATGCCAACGCGTATCTCACCGACCAGCTCAACGCCAATTTCGACGCGACCGAGCGCGCCTCCGTCTGGCTGCAGGAGCGGCTGGCCGATCTCGGCCAACGCGCCCAGGCGGCATCGCTCGAAGTCGAAAAATACAAGACCGAAAACGGCCTCACCTCGGCGCGCGGCGAATTGATGTCGGAGCAGCAGCTCGCCGACCTCAACAGCCAGCTCATCATCGCGCAGGCCGATGCGGCAAGCGCTTCGGCGCGCTACAATCAGTTCAAGTCGATCATCGACCAGGGGCCGGAGGCGGCCGTCCACAACGCGACCGTTTCGTCCCGTCAGACCGACAATTCCGTCATCCAGGAACTGAGAGGCCGGTACCTTTCCATCGACAAGCGCGAGAAGGAGATCACCGACAATTTCGGCGCCGATCATCCGCAGGCCGTCGCGCTGCGGTCGGAAAAGGAAGATGTCGGCCGGCAGATCTTTCAGGAACTGCAGCAGCTGACGGCGAGCTACCGCAACGAATACGAGGTCACCCGCTCGCGCGAACAGTCGCTTCGCGAAAGCATCGACGGGGTCGCTGGGCGGAATTCCGAAGCGAACCTTTCGCTGGTGCATCTGCGCGAGCTGGAGCAGAAGGCGGCCGCGCTGAAGACGCTCTACGAATCCTATCTCGGCCGTTACGAGCTCGCCTCACAGCAGGGCTCCTTCCCGATCGCCAAGGCCCGCGTGATCTCGGAGGCCGGCGTGCCGGTCTCCCCCTCCAGCCCGAGAAAGACCATGGTGCTCGCACTTTCGATCGTGCTCGGCCTGATGGCCGGCGGCGGGCTCGCCTTCCTTCAGGAAATGCGCGAGCGCTTCTTCCGCCTCGAAAGCGAAGTCCGCTCGACGCTCGGTCTGAAATCGCTGGGCTACCTGCCGCGCATAGGCTCCCGGCGGAAGAAGCCTCTGGACCAGCTCCAGGCGCTGTTCCGGCGGAAAAAACCCGACTACGGCGACGCCGAGAGCGATCTTCCGCTGGAGCGGATAAGCAGGACGGTTCTGGATGCGCCGCGATCGGCATTTGCCGAAACGCTGCGGAACGCCAAGCTTGCCGGCGACATCATGCTGCAGGGCCGCACCGACCGGGTGATCGGCGTCGTTTCGGCGATGCCGGGCGAGGGCAAGACGACGGTCGCGGCGAATTTCGCCGTGCTTCTCGCTTCGACCGGCAAGCGCACCCTGCTGATCGACGCCGACCTTCGCAATCCGGGTCTCAGCCGGATGATCAAGCCGGCGCCGGAAGCGGGCCTTGTCGAGGCGGTCCTTGGCGAGGTGCCGTGGAAATCGGGCATCAAGTTCGATCAGCAGACGAAGCTCGCGATCCTGCCCGTCGCTCCGCGCGGGGCGGCAAACCAGATCCATCACACGGACGAGCTCCTGGCATCGCCCGGGATGGCCGCCCTGATCGAGGAGGCACGCAAGAACTTCGACTACGTGATCGTCGACCTCGCGCCCCTGGGTCCGGTGGTCGATGCGAAGGCCTTCTCCCCCTATGCCGACGGCTTCATCTTCGTGGTGGAATGGGGCAAGACCCCGTCGCGGATGGTCAGGGACATCCTGGACAGCGAAACGCAGATCAATTCGAAGACGCTGGGCGTCATCCTCAACAAGACGGATATGACGGAGCTTGCGAAATACAGCGAATTCGGCAGTTCGGAGAAGCTTCGCCAGCATTACGCGAAATATTACACGAACTGAGCAAATCCGCTTCGACTCGCTGAAAATGCCTCGGACGCTCCTCGGCCCCCGGGGAGCGTCTTCCGTCGAGCCTTCGGTTAGGCACTCAATCCTCACGGAACGCACGCATCATCTGGTCGGTGAACGGCTTGGTCAGATAGGAAAGCGCGCTGCGCTCGTCCGTCTGCACATAGACCTCCACAGGCATGCCCGGCATAAGCTTGCGATCGCCGAGCTTCAGGAGATCCGACGGCATGACCGTGGCCAGGTAGTAGGGCTGTCCCGTGGCGGGATCGACGGTCGTCGCAGCCGCGACGACATCCACTTTCCCGCGGAATTCCGGCGTCGTGCGCTGATTGAAGGCGGTGAAGCGCATGCGTGCCGGCTGGCCGGGCGCGATGCGGTCGATATCGACCGGCGAAACGCGGACCTCGACATTCATCTCCCCACCCGCCGGCACGATCGACATCACAGTGGCGCCCGCCCCGATGATGCCCCCGATCGTGTGGATCTGGAGGTCGTAGACCAGGCCGTCGACGGGTGCGCGCACATCCATGCGCGAAAGCTTGTCGCGCGCCGCGATCTCCCGCTCGCGCAGCTCCGCGACCTTCGATTCGATGCTGACGATTTCTCCTTGCGCTTCCTTGCGCGTGTTCTGGTCTATCGACAGGAGCTTCATGCGGGTTTCGCTGATCTCGCTTTCGGCTTCGGCGATGCGGGCGGCAAGCTCGCCTCGCGTTCCCTCGATCCGGGCAAGCTGGCGCAAGAGATCGCGCTGCTGCGAAATCGGCACGAGACCGCCCTTGAGCAGGCGCTCGATCTTGGCGAGCTCCTGCTCGACGATTTCCTTTTCGCGATCGTTGGATTCGCCTTGCGCCTTGAAACCGCGCACCTGCTCTTCCAGTTGCCGCTCCTGCTGGAGCAACTGCTCCTTCTGGTTGACCAGCATCCGGTGGTTTTCCTCGAAAAGCTTCCGCTCGCTGTCGATGAGCGTTTGCGGGATGTCGAGCCCGGAGAAATCCACCTTCTCCGCACCATCGCGCTCGGCCGAAAGCCTGGCTCCCATCCCGAGAAGCTGCTGGAGCTGGGTCTGCACGATCGCGAGTTCCACACGGGTCTGCGTCTCGTCGAGGCGCAGGAGAACATCGCCCTTGCGAACGGCATCGCCGTTCCGTACCGCGATCTCCGAAACGATGCCGCCATCGCGATGCTGCACAAGCTTTACCTGCTGCGTTACGGCCACCTGCCCCTGCGCGATGATCGCCCCGGAAAGCTTCGCCTGTGCGGCCCAGCCGCCGACGCCGAAGACCAGGGCTCCCGCAAGCACTGCCGAGATGCCGATACGCATGGGAATGCCGAATTGCTCACCGGCCCTGGTTTTCGCTTTCATGTCCGTGGTCATGCTTGCTCCCTCCACTCGATAGGATGTTTCCGGCCGTCAGCCCCGATCGGCCGGCTCACGGGCAACGGACTCGAGCGCGGCAAGAATGAAATCCTCCGCGGTGAGCTCGTGTCGGCCGTAAAGCAGGATTTCGATGTCCTGATCGCGCTCGAAGTCGATGACGGCCCTGACGATGGTTCTCTCCCCGTCGTCGAAGGTCTCGTGATGAAAGGTGAGCCGTTTCATCGATGATGCGGCTTCCTCCATCAGGCTGCCGAGAACCAGCCCGCCAACTTCCGACGCAAGTTCCGAGAAATCGATGCGGTCGCCGACGCCGAAGTCGCGGATCTCGTCCCGCCCGCAGCCGCCGTTCCTCACCGCATCGACCGAGCGGAACACGAAGACGTCCGCTCCGGAGCCGCCGGCGAGAAAATTCAGCGCATTGCTGGCTATGAGGATATCCGCACCGCTTCCGCCGATCGCCGCCTCGAAGCTGTCAAGGACATCCTGGCCGACCCCCTGGCCCGAAGCCGTGCCCTGCGCGAGATCGATCACCACCGTCTGCGTCGCGCTGGACGCGTTGTAGGTGTCGCATCCCTCGCCTCCACGATAGGTATCGTTGCCGTCGCTTGCATCCTGCTGTCCGGCCTGTACGGCCACGAGCACGACATCGTTTCCGCCGTCACCCGAAACGATGTCGTCACCGTTTCCCCCGACAAGGACATCGTCGCCTCCCCGGCCGCTCAGCCGGTCGTCGCCATCGCCGCCCGCGAGCAGGTTATTTCCGGAATCGCCCGAGATGCGGTCGTCATTGCCTCCGCCTATGACCGTTTCGAAATCTTGGATGCTATCCTTTCCAATCTCCTCGCCTTCAGCGATCTCCGCCTCCAGATCGGCAAGCACTTCCTGGACGAGCGCCGTCAGGTCGAGGGTATCGATCCCGTCGCCGCCGGAATAAATATCGTCCCCGTCGCCTTCGGGCGCCTGATCTCCGGCGCCACCATCGCCGTGCGCGGCGACCAGGACCACGTCGTCGCCGGCGCCGCCGGAAACGTGGTCATCTCCATCGCCACCGGTAAGCCTGTCCTCGCCGTCTCCTCCCTCGATCCTGTTGTCCCCGTCGTTGCCCGTCAGAAGATCGTCGCCGGCGCCGCCGACCGCCGCCTCGATGCTCTCCAGCCTGTCGTTGCCGATGTCTTCCCCGGTGGCGGTTCCGGCGGAAAGATCGACGACGACCGCGTGCTGCGCAGCACCGGCATCATAGGTGTCGAAGCCCTTGCCGCCCGAATAGATGTCGTCTCCGTCGTCCGGCAGCGCGGCCCCGGCCCGCTCTTCCTCTCCATGGAAACCGGCGCGGATGACATCGGAGCCCTCGCCTCCGCTGACGGCATCGTCACCGCTGCCGCCCGCGAGCACGTCGTTCCCCGCGCCGCCGTCCAGAACGTCGTGACCGCCCTCGCCGGCAAGCGCGTCATCGCCGTCCTCCCCGAAGAGCCGGTCGTCGTCCGCGCCGCCGTAGAGCTCGTCGTTTCCGCTTCCGGCGATGAGGACGTCCTTTCCTTCGTCACCGAAAAGCCGATCGTTGCCCCTGCCTCCGAAAAGAACATCGTTTCCGGCGCCGCCGGCGATGTAGTCGTTGCCGGCATCGCCATAGAGGATGTCGTCGCCGTCGCTGCCGATGAGCCTGTCGTCTCCGGCGCCGCCGAAAACGACGTCGTTGTCCTCGCGCGCATGGATGATGTCGTTGCCGCCGAGGCCGGCGATGATGTCCTCCTGCGGGGTGCCGATCAGAACGTCGTCGCCTTCCGTGCCCCTGATCTCGCGCGGCGGGGGTTTGAGGAGATCGAGCACGGCCGAAGTCTGCACCCACCCTTCGCCATCGGTGACGGTGTAGGTGAAGGTGACCTCGCCGATTTCGCCGCGCTCGGGGGTGTAAAGCCACATATCGTCGCCATAGGCGCGAATCGCGCCGCTCGACACCGTGATGTTCTCGATCGACAGCGCATCCCCGTCCGGATCATAGACACGGGTCAGAAGGTCGTCGAGGAGGATCAGCGCGGAGAGGTTCATCATCCCGCTGGAAAGAACATGCCTGCCGAGCGCGACGGGAGCGCGATTGGCATCGGGATCTCCGCCGCCGTCATCCGGAGGATCCTTGTCATCATCATCCGGCGGCTCCTTGTTGTCGTCGGACGGATCGCGGTCGTCATCAGGACCGGCGGATGCATTTCCGCCGCCCGATCCCTTTCCCGGCGGGCTGAGCGGCGGAAATTCGAAATTGTCCTCCTTGCCGATGACGCCCCGGCCGTTATCGTTCGCGGTGATGCCGCGGAAGCCGGCGGCGCTGCTCGAAAAGCTGCTCGGCTGGGAAGGATACGAATCCTCGAAGCTGATGCGCACCGAAGCCAATTTCGTCCCCTCGCCGGCGGGCGGGACGTTCCCGCCCATCGCCTGCAGGAAGGCCGCGACGTTCTCGATGACCTCGAGATCGGAGGGAGGCGCTTCTTCCTCCTCAGGCTGCTCTTCGGGAAGCTCCTGCGCCTCTGGCTGCATCTTGCTGAAGACCGCCCCGAAGGCGCCGAAAAGCAGGGCGGGAAACAAAAGCAGCTTCTTCCGGCCCTCCTTTCTTTCCGTGATCGCATGCTTCTTCATCGGTGCGATAGCCGCCTGCGAATCCGGCAGTCCCAGAACCAGCTTATCCTCCATGGCGAACTCTCCTGTTTCTCGATGCGGCTATTGCGCAGCCGGTATCTGCTGACGTTCGCCTGCCGTCTTCTCGACGACGAGCGGCCGGGGCTTCGCGGATTGAATGATGCTGTCCTTCGGCCCGAACGAGACGAGCCTGCCGTTCTGCACGAGACCCACCATGTCGACCGCCTGCAGGGCGCTCGGGCGGTGGGCGACGATGACCACGATGCCGCCGCGCTCGCGCACCGCGACGATCGCCTTCGTCAACGCCTCTTCCCCTTCCGCATCGAGATTGGAGTTCGGCTCGTCGAGCACGACCAGGAAGGGATCGCCGTAGAGCGCGCGGGCAAGCGCGATGCGCTGGCGCTGGCCGGCCGAAAGGGCGGTACCATGCGGCCCGAGTTCCGTCTGATAGCCGTCGCGCAGATGCACGATCATCTCGTGAATGCCGGCGGTCCTGGCCGCGCGGATGATCTTGCGCGCGTCCGGCTCTTCGGCGAAGCGCGAGATGTTGTCGGCGATCGTGCCGTCCATCAGCCCGACATCCTGTGGCAGATAGCCCACATGCTCGCTGAAGAAGGTTTCCGTCCACTGGCCGAGATCCGCCCCGTCGATGCGGATCGACCCGCGCAGCACCGGCCATATTCCGAGAATGCTGCGGGCGAGCGTCGTCTTGCCGCCGCCGCTGGGACCGATGAGGCCCAGCGCCTGGCCGGCCCTGAGCTCCAGGCTGACATCGCTCAGGAGGACCGCACCCGTTGCCGGAGCGACGGTGGTGATATTGTCGACGGTCAGGCTGTCTTTCGGCGCCGGAAGCGCGATGTGGCCGGACTTGTCGTTGAGGGCGGCGAGCGTTTCGCTAACGCGATGGTAGCTGCGGCGGGCGGCGACGACACCCTTCCACTGGGCGATCGCCTGATCGACCGGCGCGAGCGCCCGGGCAGTCACGATGGACGACGCGATGATCGAGCCGGACGACAGCTCGCCCCGGATCGCGAGATACGCGCCGAGCCCCAGGATGGCCGACTGCAGCATCATGCGCAGCACCTTGGAGAGACCGGAAAGCGTGCCGCCGATATCCGAGGTCTTCGTCTGACATTCGAGATGACGCCGGTTGACCTTCTCGAAACGCTCCACCGCGCGCCGCGTGATGCCCATCGCATGCAGGATGTCGCTGTTGCGCGCGTTGGAGTCCATGACGGAATTGCGCGTCACCGAGGCCTTGATCATCGATTGGGCATGGCGGCGGGTCATGAGCTCTGCGATGAGCGTCAAAACGGCAAGGACAGCCGCCCCGCCGAGCGTCAGCATTCCGAGCATCGGATGCAGCAACCATACGAAGACGAGATAGACGGGCATCCAGGGCAGGTCGAAGAGGGCGACCGGTCCCTGCCCGGAGAGAAATCCCCTCAACGTATCCACGTCCCGTCCGCGCTCGGTGGCCTCCGCGGTAGAATAGCCGTAACGCGGCATCTCTATGACGACTTCATGCGCCAGCGGAGCGAGCTGCGTGTCCAGCCGGGCTCCGAGGCGCACGAGGATCTGCGAGCGCAGGATGTCGAAGATGCCCTGGAACAGATAGAGGCCGATCGCCAGGACGGAAAGCGCGACAAGCGTCGATACGCTTCCGCTCGTCAGCGCACGGTCGTAAATCTGCAGCATGTAGAAGGCGCCGGTGAGCGCGAGGATGTTGATGATGCCCGATAGGCCGAACACATAGATGAGAATGCCGCGCAGTCCTTCGATCTTGTATCGCGGCGCTGTTTTCTTCTTCGTCATGATGGCACGTCCCCAAAACTTTGGCTTTGCGATTGGCCCCATGACCGGATCGCCCGGCCATGGGGCCTCTCCCCCCGCGACGCTTAAGAGACGCCGTTGAAGTCGTTGACCTTGAGGTGATGCGTTCCGGCGATCGCCATCTCGAAGTCGGCATCGGGGTTGTCGTTGACATTGCCGCGTATGATCGTGAGGTCCTCACCATCACGGTTTTCGTGCGTGACCGCGATCTCGCCGACGGCTGTGAGCGCACCGGAAACCAGCGAGAAGCTCTGGATTTCCGCGACGCCGGTATCCGCGTCGAGCAGCGAGAAGTCGATCTTGTCGCCGGGCTGGAACCCGTAGATCTTGTCCCCATTAGCCGCAGCCGCCGACGTGAACCGGAAGACGTCCTCCCCGAGCCCGCCGTCGATGATGTTCACCGCCAACGAGGCCGTGATCACGTCATGGCCCGAACCGCCGACGAAATTCTCGAAGCCGTAGACGGTGTCCGTCCCGGTATCGCTGCCGGAGACCTGGCCGCGCTCCATGAAGCCGTTGCCCATGTCGACGGTGAGGTTGGCGCTCGCTGCGGCATAGTCCAGCGTGTCGCTGCCTTCGCCGCCCCAGTAGGTGTCCGAACCGTCGCCGATCGTGGCAAGCACGGTGTCGTTGCCGGTTCCGGTCCATATCCGGTCGTTCCCGGCCCCACCTTCAACCACGTCGTCGCCGTCGTCTCCGTAGAGACGATCCGCGCCGCCGTCGCCGAAGATCATGTCGTTGCCGGTTCCGCCGTGGATTTCGTCGTTGCCGAGACCGCCGGATGCGACATCGTTGCCGCTGCCCGCGGTCAGGAGATCGTCGCCGGCCTCGCCGCGCAGGACGTCGTCTCCTTCCTCGCCCGCAAGAAGATCGTCTCCGCCGCCGGCAAGCACCGTGTCGGCCGCAGCGCCCCCGAGCAGACCGTCCGCGGAAGCCGTGCCGAGCAATGTCCTTCCGGCCACGGGCGCCGGCGCATTGCCGTCGTCCTCATCCTCGTCTTCTTCGTCGTCGTTGCCGGGGCCGGACGGGCCGTTGCTTCCGTCGCCGTCGCAGTCGTCATCGTGACCATGATGATTATCATCATCATCATCGTTGTCGTGCTCGTAGCGGTTTCCGGCGTCGTCCACCACCTGCGGCATGCCGTCGGCAACGAAGCTGATGCTGTGCGTGCCGTCGGTCAGCGTCGTCACGCCCTCTTCGTCCGTGGTGCCGGTATAGTCCCCAACGTTTACCCCCGGCGGGAGCTCGATCACGTCCTGGGCGCGTAGAGCGCCGACGATCGTGTCGTTGCCGCCGTTGGACCGGAACACGATCCGGTGCGCCGAACCCAGGGAGGAGATGTCCACGGTGTCGTCTCCCTCGTCGCCATCGATGGTGATGGTGTTGAGGCGAAGATGCGTGCCGGAGAAATCGCCGATGATCTGGAAGCTGTCGCCGCCGGATGCCCCCGTGACGGACGGATCGAAGCCGTTGATGCGGATTTCCTCGATTTCCGTCAGTTCGGCGATGATCGAGTTGAAGTCCGTGCCGTTGCGCGTAACGACGATCTCGGTGGCATTGTCGAGATTGTTGCCGATATTGCCCGGCAGCGCATCCCAGGCCGCGCGGGTATAGATCCGGTAGGTCTCGCTCGAACCGTTGCCGTTGATGATGAAGGTGTCGCCGGCAAGGCCTTCCGTTCCGCCGTTGATTTCGTCCCGCCCGTCGGTCGGTCCGACGCTGTTGGCGTTCCAGATGATGATGTCGTCTCCAGACCCGCCGTTGATCGCGTCGTTGCCTGTGCCGCCGGTGATGGTGTCATTGCCGCCGTTGCCGTTGACGGTGTCGTTCCCTCCGAGCGCATCGATGACGTTGTCGCCATTGGTGCCGTTCAGCGTGTTGTTTCCGTTCGTCGCACCGCCGGTCGAAGAACCGGAACCCGCTAGAATGAAGTCGCCGGCATCGATTGCGGCATTGGATACGTTGTCGACGCGGATCGTGCCGATCGTGTTGAGGCTGGCATCCCGGATCGTCAGGACCGTATCGCCGCTCACCGTGGATTCGATGACCCGCGATGCGAGGTTCGCCGCCGTGATGCCGAGCGCGCTGAGATCGATCCGGTCCTGTCCGCCGGTGGCCGTGGCATCGAAGCCGTTGATGACGTCGTCGCCGAAGCCGTTGGCGTCATAGCGGATGATGTCGTCGGTACCGGGCGTGGTGGTCAGGTTGATCGTGTCGTTTCCGGCACCGCCGACGATGACATTGTCGCCGCTGCCGGCATTGAGGATATCGTCCCCCGTACCGCCGTCGAGCAGGTCGCTGCCGGTCCCGCCGTTCAGGGTGTCGTTGCCGCCACCGCCGAAGAGCTGGTTATCGCCGGAGTTTCCGATGATGACGTTGGCAAGGATGTTGCCTGTTCCATCGGTATCGCCGTTGCCGGCAAGCGTCAGGTTCTCCAGATTTTCACCGAGCGTATAGCTTGCCGCGGCGATGACCGTATCGGTCCCTGCGCCTGCGGCCTCGACGATCACGTCGCCCGCCGTCACCACGTAGGTGTCGTTGCCGCCGAGCCCCGTCAGCGTATCGATGCCCGCGCCGCCCTGCATCCGGTTCGCCAGCTCGTTGCCGGTCCCGGCGAAGTTTCCGGCGCCGGTATAGGTCAGGTCCTCTACATTGGCCGTCAGCGTGTAGGCGGCCAGCGAGGTTTCCACCTCGTCTGCTCCTCCGCCCAGCGCCTCCACTACCAGGTCGTCTTCGTCGTCGACCTCGTAAGTGTCGTTGCCGCTGCCGCCGGCCATGGTGTCGGAGCCGAGCCCGCCGATCAGGTCGTCGTCGCCAGTGCCGCCGACGAGCAGGTCGTCGCCGTCGCCGCCGTCGAGGTCGTCGTTTCCGCTGTGGCCGAACAACAGGTCGTCGCCGGTGTTGCCGGCGAGATCGTCGCCGCCCGTCGTGCCCGCAAGCAGGGTATTGACGCCGGCCTGGGCTGAGCGCGTTCCGTTGTCGTCGGTGCTCAGCGCATAGTCGCCGTCGAAGGCATACCCTTCGTATGTCGCTCCATCCAAGTTGATGGATTCCACCGCCTCCACGTTGTTCTCGAAATGGTCGGCAACGGTGATCTGCTGGCCGTTGAACTGGACGACCAAGTTGTCGTTGCCGGCCCCGAACGTCGTTTCGGAGAAGGCGAGATCGGTCAACGCGCCGGCCGTGATCTCGATGCGGTCGTCACCTCCCGTTTCGTTGATCGTGTCGGTGCCGTCGGCTGCGCCGAAGCTGTAGGTGTCGTCGTCAAGGCCGCCATTGAGCGTGTCGTTGCCGGCACCGCCGACGAGAACGTCGTCGCCCGCCCCGCCGTTCAGCGTGTCGTTTCCGCCGCCGCCGAGCAGGATATCGTTGCCGCCGAGGCCGTTGAGGATGTCGTCGCCGGCCTTGCCGTTGATGAGGTCGTCGTTTTCAGTACCGTTCAACGTCTCGCCTGCGGCAGTCCCTTCGATGATGTTGAGCGCGCCGTCGGTGAACTGCAGCGCCTCGATGTTACGTAGCGTGTCGCGTCCGTCGGACCGCAGTCGCGGCAGCGTCTCGTCTTCCTCCACATCGTCGTCCTGCTGCGGCTCGACGAAGCCTGTATGATCGACCACCAGGCTGTCGTCGACGGTATTGGTGCTGAAGGAATAGTTCTCCCGCACATCCCGGTAGACCGCCGTATCCACATTGCCGTTCGCCGGATCCCCGTCGAGAAGCTCCCTGACGATGTTCAACTGGCCGGGGTTGAGCGTCCGGTTGAACAGCGCCTGCTGCAGCGTCATGCCCTGGAAGTTGGCGACATTGTTCGGGTTGAAGAGGCCCGCGGCATCCAGCGCCGCCAGAGCCGCCGGCGTCTGGTAGAGCTTGCCCGTCAGGCTGTCGGCGGTGGCAATCTCATTGCCGTTGGCGTCACGGACGCTGATGCGCACGTTCAGCCATCTGTCGCCGTCTATGACGTCGTTGCCCGCCTTGCCCTGTATCCGGTCGTTGCCGCCGCCGCCGAGCAGGATGTCGGAAGCATCCGCAGTGTCCATCACGACGACTTCGGTAACGCCGTCATTACCGGTCTGCGTGGTGCGGGCGATATGTGCCACGAGCGTATCGAGGCCGTTGACGAGAGACAGGTTCTTTTCGAGAAGAGCGTTGGAGTAGGAGTCGAGCGCGGAATCCGGCCCCGGAATGGCGGCGGTGCCCGTCGCTTCCGCTCTCGTGTTCACCGGCTCCTCGCGGCCTGTCAGGATATCGTTGTGCTTCCATCCCGACAGCCCTTCGACCAGATCGAAGCGGTCGCGCAGAATGAAGGCTTCCTGGTTGTCGAAGAGCGGGATGCCGAGATCCGAATTGGCGGCCACGTCGTCGCCCTTGTGGATCGCCCAGTCGAAGCCCGCCATGCCGTTGTTGCGCTGGATGCCCACAGCCTGCGACATGATATCGTCGCCGGATTCACCGTCATAGTCGGTGTCGCCGCTGCCGCCGAGAAGTACGTCGTGGCCGATGATCGACGAATTGAACATCAGCTCGGAGTTCTCGCCGGCAAGCGTGTCGAAGCGTGGCCCGCCCTCCAGCCAGTCGTCTCCTTCGTTGCCGAGAAGCAGGTCGCCGCCTTCTCCGCCGAGGATGAAGTCGTTGCCGGTGCCGCCGAAGACCTCCTTGCCGTCGGGCCCTGTGACCAGGAAGTCGTTGCCTTGGTTGCCGAAGATCAGCGCCAGCCCCGACCCGCCATGAATGACGTCGTTGCCCTCATTGCCGTGCAGGAAGTCTGTCTCACCGATATCCGTGCCTGAATTGGTGATGATGTCGTCACCTTCGCCGCCGAAGACCTTGTCGACGCCGTAGCCGGCCTCGATCGTATCGTCTCCGCCCTTGCCCCAGACGGCATCGTCGCCGCCGCCGGAGACGATCGTGTCGTCGTTCTCCGTGCCGCCGATGGTGAAATGCTCGTTGCTGTTGACGCGTATATAGGCCGCGACCGTCGTCGTATCCGTCGGCGCGATCAGGTTGCCGGCGGCGTCGCGGCGCTCGACCAGGCGGGAGACCGCCTGCAGCATCGGATCGTCATGCACCGGATCGGCGCCGAGCTGCTTGCTCGGGTCCATCTCCAGCGTCGGCATCTCGAAGGCCGAGAAGAGATTGCCCGGCAGCGCGGTCGATCCCGGATCGCCAAGGTCGGTATTGCGCATCACCAGCTCGGCGAAGGTGTTGTTCTCCAGCTCGTTGAGCAGGTTGAGGCCCTGGGTCCGCGACAGATAGTAGAACCGGTCGGCATCCTGCAGGTTTTCCATCGTCATCTCGAAGACGAAGCTGAAGGTGGAACCGAGCATGCCGCCGAAGGCCATCTTCTTCTCGGCAAGACCGCCGATCCAGAAGTCCACCGTATTGAGGCCGCTTTCGACATTCGCCCAGGCGCCGGTCGAATTCAGGAAGTCGAGCCTGTCCGCCGGCTCGCCGGCACCGCCGAGGACGAGCAGCGTCGCCGCGTCGCGTTTCTCCTCCACCGTGCCCGCGCTGGTGATCGTCTCATGCGTGCCGTAGGCGGCGATGAAGTTGATGATCGAGGCCGGGTTCTTGAGGTTGAGGGCGTAGTCCGCCCAGCTCACATAGGGCTTAAGTTGGGTATCGTGCGTCGCCTCGTAGAATTTCGCGCGCGCCGCATTGAGCGGCGGCGTGCCGACGTCGCGGCCGCGGGCCAGGTTGATGGTCGCAAGGTCGAGCGGAATGCCGAGCAACTGGTTGCGCAGCACGTCGGTCACGAACTCGTCGATCTCGTTGCCGACCTGGCGGCTCATGCCGCGAATGATCGCACCCGCCGCCACGTCCGCATCGCCCGCAGAAGCAAACGCGATCGGGTTGAGGAAGCCTTCGAACAGCGAAATGTCGTCCTGGACCGGATTGCCATTCTCGTCGAGCGAGATGCGGGCGATGTCCTCGCGCAGCATCGAATGGCCGAAGCGGTAGACCACATGGGCGAATTCGGCGGCGATGTTGGGATTGATGTCGACCGAAGGCTCGAAGACGAAGGCATCGATATCAGGCTGCATCATGCGTCCGAATTCCTCGAACACCAGATGCTGGTATTCCATCTCGTTTACGAAGCGGGCGGCCTGGAACAGGCGCTCGCCGTTCCACACCAGCGCATCGATCTCGGCCTGCGTCGTGGGTACGGACGTCACGTCGATGAGAAGCCATTCGTTGATGAAATCGAGATCGCCCGATTGCAGCACCACGTCCTTCGTGTGCTCCACGACCCGATTGTGCTCGGAATGGAAAACATGGTGCACGGCGGTCAGCGCGATGTTCTCGTTGGCGCGGCCGTCGCCGGCGATGTAGTGCGCGTCGAGCAGCTCGTTGTCGTAGGCGACGAGATTGCCGCGGCTGTCGGTGGCGATCGGGTTGCCGGCCACATTGTCGGCATCCGGTCCGATCGGCACCATTGGGGTTACCGGATTGTTGTCGTGGTCGAAGACGCCGCCCGGAACGGCGTTGTGCGCAATGTCGTCGAGGAAGGCATGGCCGGTCAGGACGGTCGAAGCCGGGATGTCGACGCCAAGCCCGCCATTGGCGGTCGGATCGCCTTCCAGCAGGATATCGTCGCTGGTGCCGAGTTGCCCGTCCGGGCCGAGCCCGACGACGAGTTGCGGATATCCGTTCGGTCCGGGGATGAAGTTGCCGTAGGGATCGGAAGCGATGAGCGGGATCTTGCCGACATGCGCATCCGTCAGGTTGATGCCGAGCACCTCGCGCGCCTGAGCCTTGACGTCCGCCCAGGTTGCCAGCCCTCCGGCGTCGCCCTCCAGCAGATGGCCGGTCGCGCGCGGGCCGTCGGGCGTGGCCACATACTCCCGCATGAAAATCTGCTTCGAGGCGGTCGAGCTGTATGTCTGGTTCTGATCGACCCAGGGCGTCGTCAGGTTCTTCGGCGCAGCGACGTCATCGGCCGTGCCGAGCCGCCCGTCGGGACCCGCATCGACCGTGACGCGGGAGAGAACCATGAAATTCGTATGGCTACCCTCGACATAGAGCGGATCGTCGGGCTGAAGCGGCACATAGACATTGCCGTTGCCACCCTTTGCCACGAGATCCAGGCCGTGGTCGAAGAACTGGCCGAAGATGGTCATCCAGCCGTTGAAGGGCGAGGACAGGCCCTCGTCCGGCGCGACGTTGGGAAGCAGGATGGTGTTGCCATCCATTTCGATGCCATGGGTGCCCAGAACCGTGTTCAGCGCGGCAATCGCCGCCGTTGCTGCCGCCGTGGCCGTCGCCGATGCCTCCTGCGCAAGCTCCAGTGCGTCGTTCGCCGCATTGTAGGCGGCAAGCGCGGTCGGGAAGTCCGGCACCGCGTTCTGCAGATTGGTGGTGGCTATCGCGAGATTGGTCTGTGCGACGGCTACGGCTGCGGTGGCGTCCGTGGCGGCGGTTATCGCCCCTTTGTTGCTCTCATAGGCGGTTCTGACCTCGCCGAGCGCGGTCATCAGCTCCGCACCGGGCACGCCGGCGTGCTGGAGCGCAGCCATGATGGCCGCCGGATTGGCAAGCGTCTGGTCGACGATCAGATTGGAGATGATACGCGGATCGGCGTCGATGACGGTGCCGCTGCCGGGGCCCGGCGACGTGCCGGAGCCGGGTCCGGCATTGCCGTAATCGTTGTTGGTGTAGGTTATGCCCGGTCCGAAGGCCAGGCTGTCGCCGTCGGCGTCGTTGAGATAATTGGGGTCGAAGATCCCCGGAAACTCCTGATCAGACGCGCCCCACATCTCGCGGCCGGGAATAAGATTGTTGTAGCTGCCGTCGACCGTGCGAAGCCCATAGGGAAGCAAGGCGGCCTGGGTCGGCGTGCCCGGCGCGTTCGGATCGAAACCGCCGGCCTCGCCCACGAGCTCTGCCAGGTCCCCGCCTGCCGCATGCGCCTCCGCGATCTTGATCTGCTTCAGGATGAAATCCAGATCGTGCTTTACAACCGTTACCATCGTCCCCTCCATCAGCGCCTGTCCGCAGCGCTTGCGTTTCAAAGCTTCGCCACCCGGCAAGCGGCCGTTTTCCGGCCGACCGGTCGAATTGTTGCCCACTGCTTCTGGACGGTTCCCCACTCCAGCCCGCATTCCGGTTCATGCATGTTGACCCGGAAGGCAGCCCATTTGAACGTCGGATGGTCCAACGATGTTTCCGATCTTCGTCGCCGGGCCGTTGAGCCTTTCGGCGGTCGGCCGAACGGTAAAAGGTCGCAGCCTCGACTGTCCTTTCGGACAGTCCCCCTGGTCCAAGGTCCATGCCCGCACGGGGCTATTTTTTTCGGGAAAACACTGCGATGATCGAATGTTACTTCGCGCGGGATGAGAGTTCCGAGTAATCGGCCGCTCAGACTGCATATGACGCGGCAAGGCCTCTGAACGTGCACAAGGCGGCGGATATTTCCACGGATGCGGGCGGCCGGCCTATGGCGCCGGATCGGCCCGAGGCCATATCGGCGGAAGGATGGTTTCGCGCGCAGACGCTGTCGATCCAGTTCCTGGTCGCAAGCGGCATCCTCATCTTTTGCGCCACCCTGATGGCCGGCTATTTCATAAACGGGATCGTCACCAGCAACGCCATCCGCAACAAGGCAAGCACGACTGCCTTGCTCGTGCAGAGCCTGACCGAACCGCTCGTCCAGGACCTCGCCTCCTCGAAAGCGCTCCCGCAGGCGAAGGCGGCCAGCCTTGACGAGCTTCTGGACGGCCTTTCCTTCCGGCAGCGTTTCCCGCATCTGGAGATATGGATGCCGGACGGCACGGTCGCTTATTCGCTGTCGAAGGGTCTCATCGGCCGCCGGTTCGACGCGCCGCCGGGGCTCAAGCAAGCGCTCGAAGGCGAAGTCGCCGCGCTCTACACCGACCTCGATGCCGGCGAGCATACCGTCCGCAATTTCAGCACCCGCTATCTGGAAATCTACAGCCCGTTGCGCGATCAGTCCTCGGGCGGCATCATCGCCGTGGCGGAAATCCACGAGGACACCTCCGTCTTCAGCGGCAATCTCCTGCGCCTGCACGTCGTCACCTGGGTCATCGTCGCGCTTTTCTCCGCACTGATGCTCTTCGGGCTTTTCGGCATCGTCCATCGCGGCAGCCGCACGATCGAGGCGCAGCGCGGCACGCTGAGGCAGCGGGCCGAAGAGGCCGAGCTCGTCTCCAGGGAGCTCATGGAACTCAGGATGAGGGCGCAGACCGCCTCCATGGAGCTTGCCGAGCTGAACGAGAGGTTCGTCAGGCGGGTCGGGGCGGATCTGCATGACGGCCCCGCACAGCTTCTCGGCTATGCGGCCCTTCAGATCGACGCGGTGCGCGAGGCAGAAACCGGTGCGGCGCGGGAAAGGCCGTTGACGGCGCTTGCCGGCGCCGTCAACGAAGCTCTTGCGGAAATCCGCACGATCGCGAAATCGCTCGTCCTGCCCGAGATCGAGCATCTCGGCGCGGAGGAGATCATCTCCCGTGTCATCAGCCAGCACGAGGCGCGCACCGCTACGACGGTCGCCTTCGAACCGCGGGGCCGCGACGCCGAGCTTCCACCCGCGATAAAGACGTGCCTCTACCGTTTCGTCCAGGAAGGGCTGAACAATGCATACCGCCACGCAGGCGGAAACGGCCAGCGGGTGCGATGCCGGATTGACTATCCGCTTCTCGAAGTCTCGGTGCGGGATGCCGGCCCTCCGACAGGCTTCAAGCGTGCTCCGGCTTCCAGTAGCGGCAGCGGGATGGGAATTCACGGGCTCAAGCAGCGGGTCGAGAGCCTTGGAGGGAGGTTTTCGATCCAGCGGCAGCCCGGAGGAGGAACCCGGCTGACGATGAAATTCGATCTTTCGGGAGGAATCCTTTTTGGCGAAACCGACGACCATCGTCATCGTTGACGACCACGCCCTTTTCCGCCTGGGAGTCGTCCAGGCCCTCGCCGCGCACGAAACCCTGAAGATCGTCGGCGAAGGCTCGTGCAAGGCCGACGCGATCGAACTTGCCGAAACACTCGATCCCGAAATCGCTCTCCTCGACATATCCATGCCCGGCAACGGCATCGATGCGGCGCGGGAGATCGGCCAGCGCCGCCCGGCGGTCAAGATCGTGATGCTCACGGTGTCGCAGGATGGCGGCGACGTCATGCGGGCGCTCGAGGCCGGCGCCGCCGGCTATATCCTCAAGGGCATCTCCGCCTCCGACCTCGCCTCGGCTCTCCTGTCCGTCGCAGCCGGAAGCACCTATCTGGCGCCGGAGCTGGGAGCGGGCCTGTTCGGCGCCATAAAATCGCAATCGGGGATCCCTCAAAGCTCGGATCTGCTGCCGGCACTTTCCGATAGGGAGCAGGAGATATTCCGGCTTCTCGGGCGCGGTTTTGGAAACCGCGCGATAGCCGAGGCGCTGGGCATCACGATACGCACGGTGAAATTCCATGTATCGCGAATGCTGGTGAAGCTGAAGGCCGCAAACCGCGTCGAGATCGCGCTCCTGGCGCAGAAGCTTTGCCGGGAAGAATGACATCGCTTGCGCGCAACGCCGGAGGTTTTCAGATGAAACGCGCCGGTTGGCCTCCGCCCATATCCACCGGCATGGCCAGCTTCTGCGCCGCAAGCACGACTTCCACGCGGTTGCGCGCTTCGAGTTTCTGCATCAGCAGCGTCATATAGTGCTTCACGGTCTTTTCGCTGATGTCGAGCATCCGTGCGATCTCGCGATTGGTCTTGCCCATCAGGAGATATTGGACGATCTGCTCTTCGCGCGCGCTCAGGCGCTTCTGCAGCTGCGCCTTGCGGCGCAATTCCGCAGCCCTCATCGAGAGGATGACCTTCGTCGCGAAACCCGGCGTTATATAGGTGTTGCCGGCATGCACGATCCGGATCGCCTCGTGGAGGTCTCTTGCGGTGCACCCCTTCAGCACATAGCCGAACACACCGAGATTGAGGACCTGAATGGCCGTCTCGATGTTCGACGCCGCGGTGAAGACGATCACCTTCGTCGACGGATATTTCTGCACGATCAGCTCTATGGCGGCGATCGTGTCGCCCGACATGTTGAGATCGAGCACGAGAACATCCGGCTGCTTTTCTTCGGCAATCTTCAACGCATCGACGGCATTCTCCCCCTGCCCCACGATGGAAAGATCGGCCTTGCCGGAATAAAGACTGACCAGTCCTTCCAGAAGGATAGGATGATCGTCGACGAAAGCGACTGATATCGGCATGCCTGGATTCCCCGCCCTTGCTTTCACTGCTGCCGCTTCCGTTTCCCCTCGCGGCAGCAGCCGGCTCCATGGCCTGAATCCCTTTTAACGCATCGACGCGCAAAGAGGATGCCGTCTGTTCGGCAGAAGAATCGCCCGAAGATGCTATTTGGCTACCGCAAAGGAGGTATCTATCGGCCACGCTTCCTGTTCGAAAGCAATGGCGAACGCGGCGGGTAGTCTTGAGCTGCCCGGATGGAGCAAGCCGGAATCGACAACGTTTTCCATGCGCAACAGGGATGAGGGAAGTTCGCGGGAAAGCGCAACCGGCGTGGGCCCCCGGTTCCACTTGCAGGCTTTAGGTGCTATTGCGATCCCGGCAGGCGCGCCGGCGCCGGCAGCATGAAACAGGGCCTGGAGATTGCCTTGAACACGACCAGCGAACCGCAGTCCAAAATCACCGTAAGCCAGCTTCCGAACGGCCGCTGGTGTTTCGTCCTTACGTTTCGCGGCGTCACCTATCCCGCGCAAGGCTCGTTCCCGAGCCTCATGGCGGCCGACGCGGCCGCAAAGGCGACGATCCGTGCCCTGGAGAACAGACGCTGACGTCTTCGAGCGGATACGAGAGTTGCACCCTTTCCCGCACCGTTACGTTTCATGCTCACCGGCTCCCGGAAAGTATTTCGAAAAAGAGAGTGAAGGTTTGCGAAGTTTTCCTGCGGGAGGAACTTCGCGTTCTCCATATGGTTTGACCTGAAGCCGTACCGAATGCATGTCGCGCAAAAGTATGCGGCGGTTTTGCGATGACGACATGCATAAGAACAAGGGCTTAAATCGCAGGAAGCGAATCCGAAAGATCGCGATGCGCTTTAAGCGGCACAGATATGGAGAACACCCGATGTTGGTCAAGCTACTTACAGTGTCATTTCTTTCGTTAGGCCTCGCCACTTCCGCTTTGGCGCAGTCCTCCGGCGACGCCGGAAACAACCAGGGTGCAGGCGGCGCCAATTCCAACCAAAGCGGCGATGCTGCCGAGCAGTCCGGCTCCGGCTCCACCGGATCGCTTGATTGCGAAACGAAAAAGGAAGCCGGCGGAACGACCTCCTCCTCTACCGAAGAGGCAAAAAACCCGAACTGCTGATCCGAATGATCTCAGCCCGCACCGCAGGAAGCAAAAAACTCCTGCGGTGTGTTGCGTGATCGATCGTTGAGGGCGGCTGCGATTGCGCGGGAGCGAGGTCATCGTGCTATTGCACCCTTGCGCGCAGGCGGTCGGTGAGGAATTCCATGGCCAGCACGATGCCGAAGATCACCAGGATGATGGTGGAGGCATTCTTGTACTGGAAGAGATCGAAGGCGACCTTCAGTTCCTGGCCGATACCGCCTGCACCGACAAGCCCCAGCACCACAGAGGAACGGACCGACTTCTCCAGCGCAAACAAGGTCGTGTTGATGAGAGACGGCATCGCGTCCGGCAGCACCGCTCCGCACAGCACCGAAAACCGGCTCGCGCCGATCGCGAAGAGGGCCTCCTGCGGCTTCTTGTCGGCGTCCTCCATGGCTTCGGCGAAGAAGCGGCCGCAAAAGCCGATCGTGTCGACGACGATCGTCATCGTTCCGGCCACCGCGCCGAGGCCCACGGAGGCGACGAAGATCAATGCCCAAACCAGATCCGGCACTGTACGAAACAGCGACACGATCATCTTGAAGAGATGCCGGAAGATGCCTGCAGGCGAGATAATCTTGGCAGAGAGCCAGGCGATCGGCAGGCTGACCGCCACACCGATGACCGTTCCCACCAGCGCAATCTGAAACGTCTCGATCATCCGCCAGAAAACCCGCTGCAGGAAGGCGCCTTCCAGATTGGGCGGCAGCATACGGCCCACCAGTTCGGCCATCCGTGGGGTGCCCTGCGCGAGCTGCGCGGGCGAGGGTGCCACCTGCTGGATAGAGACGATGAGCAGCGCGGCGACCGCCACCATCAGGCTGAAGGTCAGCGGAGAAACCCGCGTAACGCGCGACGGCAGGACGCTCTCATGCATGGAAAACCTCCTGGAGACCGGCGCGCGTCACATCCCTCGTCGGCTGATCGAAGAGTATGGCTCCGGATTTCAGCGCGATGACGCGGTCGGAGAATTCGAGCGCATGCTGCATGTCGTGCGTCGTATAGACCAGCGTGATGCCGCTCCGGTGCGAAAGCTCGGAAAAGAGCGCCATGACGTCGCGGCCCGAGGCCGGGTCCAGGCTTGCGGCCGGCTCGTCGGCGATCAGCAGTCGCGGCTTGCGGATCAAAGCCCGGGCAATCGCGACGCGCTGGGCCTGCCCGCCTGACAGTTCATCGGCGCGCGCCGTGGATTTGTGGCCGAGCCCGACCTGGCGAAGCGCCTGCTGGGCGTCTTCGCGCCACTCCTGCCGTGCAATGCACTGGTGCCAGGCATGCCATCCCCCCGCCAGGCCGAGCTTGCCGTGAACGACATTGGTGAGCACCGATTGCCGGGCGACCAGCCCGTGATGCTGGAATACCACGCCGATGCACCGCCGCAGCCTTTGCAGCTGACGCGGCGTCGGCCTGACCCCGATGCTCTCCCCGAGCGTGTTGATCTGGCCTCCGTTGAGTGGCAGGAGCCCGATCAGGCACTTGAGCAGGGTCGACTTGCCCGCACCGTTGGAGCCGATGAGCGCTACCCGTTGCGCCGTCGACACATCAAGATCTATGCCGGAAAAGACGGTCCTTCCGTCCGCATATCTCTTTGTGATGCCGCGTGCGCGAATGATCTCGCTCATCGTATCTGCCTCCTACCTGCCGGGGACGTGTGCAACGGAGGCAGCCGCTGGACCCGACTGCCTCCATGGTTCAAGGATGGGAGCGTTCGCTCAGTTCACGAAGTCGTTGAAGGTGTCGACACCGATGGTGCGGTACATGGAACGGACATAGTCGTAGTCGCTGTCCTTCACGTCGGTCAGGAAGAAACCGCCGTCGAACTTCTTGTTGTCTTCGCCGGTCAGCACGGCCTTCATCAGTTCGGTGCCCTTGCTGGCGAAGGCATCGCGAACGGTGTTGAAGACGTCATCCGAAATGTCTTTGCGGGCGACCAGAATGTCGTTCGGCAGGTCGCGGCCGCGGGCGATGACTGCAAAGGCCTTGTCGGGAAATGCTTCGCGCACCGAGGCAAGGTGGCCGAAATTGAGGCCGATGGCGGCAATGTCGCCGCGGATCAGTGCTTCGGCTGCGACGTTGCGCGCGATTATCACCGGCTCGTAATCGGAGCCATAGCCAAGGCCGAAATCCGCAAGCGCCTGTGCCGGCCCGAGATGTTGTGAAGTGGAGCCGACCGAGCCGAAGGCAACCTTCTTCCCTTTCAGATCCTCGATCTTGCGGATCGGCCCATCAGCGAGGACCGCGACCTGAGCAAAGTAGTCCGGGCGCTGCCAGGCAACGACGATCCTCGGCTGGCTGAGCTCCTTCATGACAACGTATTCGGCCGGGCCGGTGAGGACGAGATCCACCTGCCCGGAGTTCATTGCCTCGACGGCCGTCGTGCGGGATGCGACCGGATAGAGTTCGATCTCAAGGCCCGTCGCCTCTTCAAGCGCGACTTCGAACGCGCCGAATTCCTGCTGCAGTGCTTCCAGGCCTTCGATGTCCGTGACTGCGAATCTGACGGGATCGGCAAGCGCCGGCATTGCGGTTGCAAGCGTGAGCGCGAGAGCGGCTGCGAGTTTGCGGATCATAATTTTTCCCTCTGCTGTGTAGACAGGATGCGATCGAGGCTGTACCTGTATAGACAGCAGATGACGCCCGCATGACACCTCCCTGTTCTCATGAATCATCCTCAAGGAATGCATATGGATTGGATAATCAGGGGCGGCCGCGCCTTGGTCGGAACGGAATTGACCGCTGCGGACATATATGTTGCCGATGGCCGGATCGCCTCCCTACCGTCCGGCAGACCGCAGGTCGTCGAGGCGGACGGGCTTGTCGTCCTGCCGGGTATCGTCGATATTCACGGGGACGGGTTCGAACGACAGCTGATGCCGAGACCCGGCGTGCGCTTCGACACGACGGTCGCGCTACGTGATACGGACCGGCAACTCGTCGCCAACGGCATAACCACCGCCTTTCACGGCGTCACGATTTCCTGGGAGCCGGGTCTCCGGTCGGTGGAAGCCGCGGTGGAACTGGTCACCACCCTCATGCGGATCCGTCCCGCCCTGCAGTGCGATACCCGGCTGCATCTGCGTTGGGAGACCTTCGCGCTGGATCAGTTGCCTAAGGTCATGCAATGGCTGTCGCTCGATCCAAAGCCGATCGTGGCCCTCAACGATCACACGACCGGAACGATCATGAAGGGCACGATCGCGCGCAAGGTCGGTCAGATGGCCTCGAGGTCGGGCCTCGGCCATGAGGCATATATGGCTCTGCTCGAAAGCGTCTGGGCGCGGCGTGAGGAGGTGCCGGCTGCCGTCGAGGAGTTGGCAATGGCGGTAAAGTCCTCCGGCAATGTCCTGCTCGCCCATGACGAAGCAACGCCCGAGGAGCGACTGAAATTCCGCGAGCTGGGTGCCGTCACGTCGGAATTCCCGCTCAACCGCGAGACTGCCGAGGCGGCCCGCGCGGCGGGAGAACATATAGTGCTCGGCGCTCCGAATGTGGTGCGCGGTGGCAGTCACAATGGCGCGCTCGACGCAACGCAGGCCGTGCGCGCCGGAACCTGCACCGTGCTCACCAGCGACTATCACTATCCCTCCCCCCTGCATGCCGCATTCAAGCTGGCACGGCGGGATCTCAGCGATCTGGCAACCACATGGGCGCTGGTTTCCGCCAACGCTGCCGAGGCCGCGGATCTTATGGACCGGGGCGCCCTGCGGCCGGGATTGCGGGCAGATCTGATCCTGGTCGACGCCCGCGATCCATCGCATCCACAGGTTCTTGCGACGATGGTGGGCGGCCGCATGGTCTATTCGAGCGGCGCCTGCGCCTTCCCGGTCCGTGCCATGGAAGAAGGTTCGGCATGAGGACGAACGCCAGCCTGACGCCCGGCGCCGACAAGAACGGCGATCTTTTGTCCGGCTTCGAAGACGTCGTCTTCCGGCCGCGCAGCGACGTGCCGATCTGGCAGCAGATCTACGATCACATCCTCGGGCTGATCGAAAGCGATTTCCTGGCACCGGGCGGCCAATTGCCGGGCGAAAATCATATGGCCGAAAAGCTCGGCGTCACCCGTATCACGCTGCGGCGTGCCCTGCAGCAACTGCAGCGCGAAGGACATCTGACCGCCCGAAAGGGTGTGGGGATTTTCGTGCGCAGCCTCCCGTCCGTTTTCACTGTCCGCGACGACCGCCCATTCCTTGAAAACTTCGATGCCCGCGGCAAGGAAATCGTGACACAGACACTGGTTCTGTGCCGGGAGACGGTGACCACGGCAATTGCCAAGAAGCTTGAACTCGCAGAGAACGATGAGATCATTCGGCTGTGCCGCATTCGCACCGCCGACGGTCAGCCGCTCTACGTCAACACCAAGACGTTTCCGGCAAACCGCTTTCCCAACTTCGAACCTGTCTACCGTGAACGTCAATCGGTAACGGACGTGTTTCAGGCCCATGGGATAAAGAAGTATCACCGACACGAGACACGCATCAGCGGCGGTTTTGCATCCTCCGACGAAGCTGATCTGCTCAAGCTGACGCCCGGCACGCCGATTTTTCGGGTCAATGCCATCAATCACGACGAGCAGTCGCGGGCGATCGAATGGACGCTCGGGTCCTGGCCGCTTACCTCCGTGGAATTTGTCTTCTGATCGCCGCCTCGGGTCGGCGGGTTCGAATCCCGTACAGCGCTCGAAGGCACTTTCCGCCGGATTGATACGAGCCCGTGCGATCGTCCCGGACAAGGGTGCGCCGAGGCGGTCGGCCTGAGAGCCGCTGCTTGACGGGCGCTGCAACAATTGCCTTGTCATCGCGATCAAACATGATAATTATTATCATATTAATGGAGCCTAACCGGCCGCCGCAGATCACTGCCTCGAACGTCATTGGAGACGCCGGCTACAATGAGGTGCTTCGTCGCAATGCCTCGCCAGACATGCATACTATCCCTGCTGTCAGACACGGGCGGCCTCGGATATTGAGCTATCGCCACTCCATGACCTGCTATACGGAAGGCATCAGGGCGCTCGCACCGGTGAAGTGGCGCGGCCTTGACGGCCTGATGAGCGTCTTCTGGGATGCCGAAGGCCAATCGGGCGCCAAGGGATACTACCTTTCGCCCGACCCGCGCATCGTGATTTTTTTCAACGACGTCTCGCCCCATATCCGGATGACCAACCGGGAAGGAGGAATCGGCGAATATTCCCGTCCGATGACGCGCGCGATCTATGTGCCAGCCGGCGTTCCCTTGTGGACCAATTTCACCTCAATGCACCGCTTCTCCCATCTGGATCTGCATGTGCACAAGGATCGGCTGCTGAGATTCCTGTCGCCCTCGGTTGGGACATCGGTTGCCCTGACGGCATTGCGCCGCCCGGTGGAGATTCAGGATGTCGGCGCTATCGGAACGCTGGCCGGCTTGCTGGTCGACGAAGTGTCCAATCCGTCGAAACACGCGGTTTATGCCGAAAGCCTTGTCGGCAGCATCGTAAGCGGTCTTCTCGATATTCCCGAGCATGGCAGCGAACAACCCAACGGCAGGCTCACGCAGGCGCAGATGAACAAGCTGATCACGCGCATCAAGGCCCGCAGCGATTGCCGCCTGACCGTCGCCGAAATGGCCGCGGCGGTCGGCCTGTCCGAAAGCTGGTTTGCCAATGTCTTCAAGCAGACCACCGGCAAAACGCCACTGCAGTGGCAGCTTGGAAAACGGATCGAGCTTGCGAAGAAGCTGCTGGTCGAAAGCGATCTGACCATCGCGGACATAGCAGCTCAGCTCGGGTTCTCCGACCAGGCCCATCTGACGAAAGCCTTTCGGCAGATCGCCGGGGAAACACCCGCCGCATGGCGCCGCATGCAGCAGATTCGCTGAAGCGTAGGGATACCCCGCCCGAAGCGGCCTCCGGGCAGGGAATATTCGGTTACCAGGTCTGACGCAACGTCGCGTATATGGCGCGGCCGGGATTGTAGTAGTTTGCACCGCCGTCTTCACTGGCCAGATGCTTCTCGTCGAACAGGTTGGTGACGTTAAGCTGGAACGCCGTGTTCTCCTGAATCTGGTAGGTAAAGGCAGCATCGAAAACGACTGCGCTTTCCGAAGACCAAGTGTTTTCAATGTTCGTGAAATACTCGCCCGTATAACGAGCTCCGAGCCCGAAGGTCATGTCGCCACGCGCGCCTTCGCCTTCCAGCGTATAGGTACCCCAGATCGAAGCCAGATGCTTCGGAACCCGCATGAGGCGGTGGCCATCGTTTGCGCCGCCCGGCTCATCGATCTTGGAATCGATGTAGCTATAGGCTGCGATCAGATTGATATTGTTTGTCAGCTCCGCCTTGGCCTCAAGTTCGAGACCGCGATGCCGAACCTTGTCGACCGTCGCCGGCAGATACAAAACACTATCGAAGACGCTGACGTTCTGTTTAGTCAGGTCGTACACGGAAGCGGTAAACAAGGCAGGGAAGGCATCCGGCCGATATTTAATCCCGACCTCATACTGCTTGCCGGTCGTAGGCTCGGTTCCCACCGCAGGCGGCGCGGCGGATTCGGCGTAACTGGTGTAGACCGCAAGTTCCTCGGTGATCTTGTAGCTCAGACCGAAACGCGCGGTGAATTCGCTGTTGTCGGCTTCACCACCATAAGGACCGGAAAGATTGACACCATCCTCTTTGAGGTCGAGCCAATCATTGCGCAAGCCGACGCTTGCGGTCAGCCTGTCGAAGAAGGTCAGATCCTGCTGCAGATAGATCGCCGTGGTCTTCTGGTCGTTTCTCACGCTGTCTGTGAGCGGAATAGAGCCGGGCACACCTGAATAAACCGGATTTTCCCAGTCGATGCCGGGTGCGGTACCACCCCAGATCGGGGGATATAACGCGTATGTGTCACTTTCCGAGTTGAATTTGTTGTACTCAACTCCAACAAGCGTACGGCTTTCGACATTGTCGAAACGCGTCTCATAAAGCAGACGCGCGTCGATGGCGAACTGTTCACTGGTCTTGTCATTGCCGAAGAAATAGCGACTCGCCTCGGTCGACCCATCGGTTGGCGTGCTGGCGATATAGGCGCCGCCGAAGTCGTTGTCCGACTTACTGTAGCGGGCGTTGGAACCGAAACTCAGGCCATTGCCGAAATCATGGTCGAACATGACGCTGACGGTATTGCGGTTCGTGTCGTTGAAATAATAATCCGGTTCGCCGAAGAAACGATCCCTGTCGAAGTCGGTACCCTTCGGGTGGCCGCCGCTGCCGGGAACGCCTTTCTTGTATAGATGGTCGTATACAACGGTCAGGCTTGTCGCATCGCTGGGACGCCATGTCAGGCCGCCCATGATGAATTTCTCGTCGTCGCGCGAGTAGTCGTACTCGGCGTCGGCATCCCTGAGCTTGCCGGTCAGGCGATATGACAAAGTGTCGTCCGTGGTGATGTTGTCGCCGAAATCAAAACCGGTCTCCGCGCGGCTATTGGAGCCGCCGGTGGCGTAGACTTCACCGAAGCGTTCGCTCCTCGGCCTCTTTGTAACATAATTCACCGAACCGCCGGGCTCGGAAGCGCCGAAGCCCGAGGAATTGGCACCCTTCAGAACCTCGATGCGCTCGAAAGCGTATGGCTCTTCCCGAGTTCCGGCAAAAGTCCTGCCGATGGGCAGACCGTCGCGATAGGTATAGGGGGTGAAGCCACGGATATCGAAATAGTCGTATCTATCATCCCCACCGTAAAAGTCCGTGGTCACGCCGGCTGTATATCCCACAACCTGCTCGATGTTTTCCGCCCCGCGTTCCTGGATTTCCTTGGCGGTAATGACCGAGACCGAAGCCGGCGCTACCAGAATATCCGTCGGCATCTTGCCGACGCCCGTAGTCTTCGTCGCGACGATCGAATTCGCGTCGTCGTCCGCACCCGTGCCGGCACCATCGACCGTGATTGTCTCGAGAACAGTGCCGTCCTCCGAATTTTCAGCCTGCTGGGCCAGCAAAACAGTCGGCGTGAAGGCAACAAGGGCCGTGCACCCCAGAAGAACCACATTCCGATAGCGGATGAGGGGCCGTCTGTTGCCGCCGCCTGTTTTATTGATGCTCATTTCACAGTTCCAGAAATTGATGTTGCTGTTGGCGGCGGTCGCTCGACATGCCGATGGCCTGACTGGGGTCATGAAAACCCTCACAGCCGCACGCCAAGCTCTCCACTCGGCCGCAGGCAGCAGCGATGCACGATGTCCCCTGATGGCGGCAATAACTTGAGATATATTGTCCAGTATTGTAGATTTCCGCGGTTTTGTAGAAATCTACGGAAACTTCGCCCGCTCTCTTGCACGGACACCGGCATCCGCCTTGACGCCGGCCGATGAACCTGAAACGGAAACTCCACTTTAAACACCCTGGAGGGTTTCGCCAATGCCGCGGCTCTTTCGTTTTCCCGCAACGTTGTTCGCAGCGTGCCTCTGGTTCATTGCATCCGGTTGCGCATGGGCTGCGGAAAGCACCTCTTATCCCATCGTCATCAAGCATGCCCTGGGCACGACCACCATCACCAAGAAGCCTGAACGGATAGCGACGGTCGCCTGGGCGAACCATGAGGTTCCGCTGGCGCTGGGCATCGTGCCGGTCGGTTTCGCCGCAGCCAATTTCGGCGATGACGATGGTGACGGGCTTCTCCCCTGGGTGACGGAAAAACTGGCCGAACTCGGGGCCGACAAACCTGTGCTTTTCGACGAGGGCGACGGCATTGATTTCGAAGCCGTCGCGGCCACCAATCCCGATGTGATCCTGGCATCCTATTCCGGCCTGAGCCAATCCGATTACGACACGCTGAGCCGGATCGCTCCGGTCGTGGCCTATCCCGAGTCCGCCTGGGCGACCGACTGGCGCGACATGATCCGCTTCAACAGCGCCGGGATGGGCATGGCGGCCGAAGGCGATGCGCTGATCAAACGCATCGAGGGCGAGATTGCCGAAACCGTCGCCGGACATCCCAAGCTTCGGGGCAAGTCGGCGATGTTCGTTACGCATCTCGACACCACGAATCTCAGCATCGTCAACTTCTATACGGCCAACGACACCCGCGTGAAATTCTTCGAGGACCTCGGGCTGACATCGCCGAAAAGCGTGATGGAGGCGACGAAGCCCGGCCAGTTCTCCGGCTCGATCAGCGCGGAGCGGATCGACGCGTTTGACGACGTGGATATCGTCGTGACCTATGGCAGCCGCGCCTTGCTGGAGGCGATGGACAAAGATCCGCTGGTGTCCAGAATGCCCGCCGTCGCCCATGATTCGGTTGTCATGCTGGGCAGCGATCCGCAGGGCACGGCGGCCAATCCGACGCCGCTGTCGATCTCGTGGGTCTTGAAGGACTATGTGAACCTGCTGGCAGAGGCTGCGCGAAAATCCGAATGACAACCGAGAGCGTCATCTCGCTCGGGCGGGCGAGCTTTTCCGAAAGGTCGAACCGTGTTCGGACCCTGTGGCTGGGTGCGGTGATCGCGATCCTTGCCCTGTTTTGCGCCCTTTCGGTGGCGATCGGAACGCGTGAGGTCGGCTGGCTCGACGTCATCGCCGCGCTCGGCGGGCATGTGGACAGCATCGACCAGGCGGCTGTCGCAGCGCGGATTCCGCGAACGATGCTTGCTCTCCTCGCCGGGGCTGCGCTTGGCCTTGCCGGGGCCATCATGCAGGGGGTCACGCGCAACCCCTTGGCTGATCCGGGTATTCTGGGCGTCAATATGGGCGCATCGCTTGCCGTCGTGGTCGGGGTCTCCTGGTTCCATATCGCATCCGCGCAGGCCTATATCTGGACGGCCGTTCTGGGCGCCGCCGCTTCGGCGGTATTTGTCTATACCATCGGGTCGCTCGGCCGCGGCGGCGCAACCCCGCTGAAACTGGCGCTTGCGGGAACGGCCACTTCGGTCGCGTTCTCCTCGCTGGTGATCGCGGTGGTGCTGTCGCGGAACGACATCGCCGGCGGGATTCGTTCGTGGCAGGTCGGCGGGGTGGGCGGCGCGACCTTCGACCGCATGTCCCATGTGCTGCCGTTTCTTGCCGCGGGTTTCTTCGTCAGCCTCGCCTCCGCCAGAAAGCTGAACTCCCTCGCGCTCGGCGACGACATGGCCGCCGGCCTCGGGGAGCGCGTCGCACTGGCGCGTGCAGTCGCCGCGTTCGGCGCGATCCTTCTGTGTGGCGCGACCACCGCGATCTGCGGGCCCATTGCCTTCGTTGGATTGATCGTGCCCCATCTGTGCCGCCTGCTGGTCGGGGTCGATCACCGCTGGCTCTTGCCGTTCTCGACGCTGGCCGGGGCCTGCCTGCTGCTGGCCGCCGATGTCGTTGGGCGCATCGTCGCCCGCCCGAGCGAGCTGGAAGTCGGCATCGTCACCGCTTTTGTCGGCGCACCGTTCTTCATCTGGATCGTCAGGCGCCAGAGGGTTCGGGAACTGTGACGATGCTTTCCCTCCCTGTTCAGACAATCGCCGATGGCCGCCGCCGCCGCGCACGCCGGCGCAATCTGGTGATCGTTCTGGCCGCCGCCATTCTTGCGGCGATCTTCGCCGTGACACTGATGCTGGGGCAATCCTTCACGCCGCCCAAGGACGTCGTCCGCGTGCTTCTGGGCGAAGATGTGCCGGGCGCATCCTTCACGGTCGGCCAGTTGCGGCTGCCGAGGGCGGTGCTGTCCGTCTTTGCAGGGCTCAGCTTCGGATTGGGCGGCGCGGCCTTCCAGATCATGCTGCGCAACCCCCTTGCCAGTCCCGACATCATCGGCATCAGCTCCGGCGCAAGCGCGGCTGCGGTCTTCGCCATCGTCATCCTCTCGCTCGATGGCCCGCTTGTCTCGGTCTTCGCCGTCGTCGCCGGGCTGGGCGTGGCGATGCTGATCTACGGGCTCTCGTTCCGCAACGGCGTAGCGGGAACGCGGCTGATCCTCGTCGGCATCGGCGTTTCGGCCATGATGGAAAGCTTCATCGCCTATACCCTGTCGCGCGCTCCCGCATGGGATCTGCAAGAAGCGATGCGCTGGCTGACCGGCAGCGTCAACGGCGTGCAGCTTGCTCAATCGGCCCCGCTGCTGCTGGCGCTCGTCGTCCTGGGCGGCCTGCTGCTGAGCCGCGCCCGTGATCTGGAGGCACTGAGGCTGGGCGACGACACCGCCGCCGCCCTCGGCACCGACGTCGCGCGCACGCGCCTCCTCGTCATCGTCGCAGCCGTCGGCATGATCGCGGTTGCGACGGCGGTGACGGGGCCGATCTCCTTCGTGGCCTTCCTGTCCGGGCCCATCGCGGCCCGCATCGTCGGTACCAACGGATCGCTGCTGATCCCGTCGGCGCTGGTCGGCGCCGCGCTTGTGCTTGGGGGCGATTATTGCGGACAGTTCCTGCTGCAGAGCCGCTACCCGGTGGGTGTGGTGACCGGCGCATTGGGTGCGCCCTATCTGATTTACCTGATCGTGCGCGTCAACCGGACCGGAGGCTCGCTGTGACCACCCATTCCCTGACCGTCAGCCAGCTTGCAGCCGGTTACGGCGATACACTGATCCTTGACGGGCTCGACCTCGATGTGCCGCCCGGCAGGATCACCGCGATCGTCGGGGCCAATGCCTGTGGCAAATCCACGCTCTTGCGCACGATGTCGCGGCTGCTGTCGCCAAGACGCGGGCACGTTCTGCTCGACGGCAAGTCGATCCATCGCACTGCGCCCCGGCAGCTGGCGCGCACGCTCGGACTGCTGCCCCAATCCCCGATCGCGCCCGAGGGGATCACGGTGGCCGATCTCGTCAGCCGCGGAAGGCATCCGCACCACGGAATGCTGTCGCGCTGGACGCGGCAGGACGACGAGGCGGTGGCCGCCGCGCTGGAGGCGACAAAGACGTTTGCCCTTGCCGGAAAGCCGGTGGAAGAGCTGTCCGGCGGCCAGCGCCAGCGCGTCTGGATCGCCATGGCGCTGGCGCAGCAGACGGACCTGCTGCTGCTGGACGAGCCGACGACCTTCCTGGACATAAGCCATCAGGTCGAGGTCCTCGATCTCCTGACCGATCTCAACCACGCGCGCGGGACCACCATCGTCATGGTGTTGCACGACCTGAACCTTGCCGCGCGCTATGCCGACCACCTGGTCACGATGGCGGGAGGACGCCTGCATGTCTCCGGCAAGCCGGAAGATGTACTGACGGAAGAGACCGTGCGACAGGTCTTCGGCCTCGAAAGCCGCATCATCGCCGATCCCACCTCGGGCAGGCCGATCATGCTGCCGATAGGCCGGCATCGGATGACGACAGAAATCACAGCCGCGCCCGAGCGAGACGACCCTGCCCACACCGAAGATTTTCAGAAGGAAAAGCAGTCATGAACGGGGTTCAGGAATTCAAACTCTCCGGTCTGGCATCGCCGACCGACGCCGGAAGTATGCTCGACGAAATCTGCGAGCACTTTGTAGAACATTCCGAGGTCCACCGAACCGACAATTTCGTATTGCTCAAGAGTGAGATCGGAGCCGCGGACATTCGCCTGCAAGACGGCAAGCTCCTGATCGAACTCACCTGCCCGACGGAAGAGACGCTCCAGGTGAGCCGCACCGTCATCGCGGAGCATCTGTTCTATTTCGCCGGCGACGACCCGCTCGAATTGACCTGGTCGGATCCCGCGCCGTTCGCATTGCTGCCGAACATCCACGAGGTTACCGTCGTCTCGGCAGAGGATGTGACCCCGCACATGCGCCGGGTGAAGTTCGCCTGCGCCGACGTCGCTCCCTTCGCCCGCGGCGACATCCACGTCCGCCTCCTCGTCCCGCCGAAAGGCAGGCCCCCGGTCTGGCCGGGACTGCGGGAGGATGGCCGTGTGGCCTGGCCCGAAGGAGAGGACGAGCTTCTGGTGCGCGTCTACACGATCCGTGCCGTCGATGCGGAGCGCGGTGAACTATGGGTAGACTTTCTCCAGCACCCCGCGCCCGGCGTCAGCACCCCCGGAGCCGATTTTGCCCGGGATGCGCGGCCGGGAGAAAAGGTCGCGCTGCTCGGGCCGGGAGGCGGCAGCCTCCCGCAGGCAAAATCCATTCTTCTCGCCGGAGACGAAAGCGCCCTTCCCGCGATTGCCCGCATCGCCGCCGAGATGCCGTCCGATACGCGGATGCAAGCGATCATCGAGGTGCTGGACGAGACGGAAGAACAGCCGCTCCCGTCTGCGGGCTCACTCGACGTCCGCTGGCTTCACCGCAAGAACTATCCGGCCGGCGTCACAGGCGTTCTCGCCGAAGCGACCAGAAATGCGATCGCCTCCATCGATGACGAGACCTTCGTCTGGGTCGCCTGCGAAAAGGAGGAGGTGCGTTCCATCCGCACCTTCCTGAAGAACCGTCAGCATGACAGGAAGCGGATGTATGTCGCCTGGTACTGGGAACGAGACCGCGCCCAGGGAAATTCCAGGAAAAATGCGTAGCGGTTTTCCGCTCGCAATCGCGTAAAAACAAAAGGTTGGGGCATTTCAGACGCCACCGCTCCAACCGGAGATGCTCCACAGTTGCACTCTCCGAGAGCATCCGCCCGACCGGGCGGATGCCATTGTTGCGGTCTCGGGATCCCTGCTATTCCGCGGCTTGCAACGCTTCGTCGGACGGAGGGGCCTCCTCCTTCTTTGCCTGTGCGGCCTGCGGCTCCCGCCACGCGATCAACCTGTAGAACATCGGAATGAAGAAGGTTGCGATGAAGGTCGCGGCCAGCATCCCGCCGATGACGCCGGTGCCGATGGCATGGCGGCTGGCGGAGCCCGCACCGCTACTGATCGCCAGCGGGACCACACCCAGGATGAATGCCAGCGAGGTCATGATGATCGGCCGGAAGCGCAGACGCGCCGCCTCGATGGCGGCCTCGGCCGCAGTCATGCCTTCCTTCCGTTTGAGCACCGCGAACTCGACGATCAGGATCGCGTTCTTCGCCGCGAGCCCGATGAGCGTGACCATTCCGATCTGGAAATAGATGTCGTTGGTCAGCCCCCGCAGTTCGGTTGCCACGAGGGCTCCGAACAGGGCGAAAGGAACGGCGGTGATCACCGCGAGCGGCAGTGTCCAGCGCTCGTACTGGGCGGCCAGGATCAGGAAAACCATGACGATGCCGAAGAGCATCGCCTGGGAACCGGCGCCGCCGGCCTGCAGTTCCTGATAGGCGGTCCCGGTCCAGGCCAGCTCGTATCCTTCCGGAAGAACCTCCTGCGACACTTCCTGCATCGCCCGGATGGCATCGCCGGACGTGTAGCCCGGCGCCGGATTGCCGCTGACCTTGGCGGAGTTGAACGCGTTGAAACGCTCGACCTGGTCAGGCCCCACGATGCGGGTGACGCTCACCAGTGCATCGAGCGGGATCATTCTGCCGGAATCGGAGCGGACGAACACCTGGCTGAGGTCGTCCGGCGATTCGCGGAACGGCGCCTCCGACTGCAGGTTGACCTGGTAATTGCGGCCAAAGAGAGTGAAATCGTTCACATACAGGCTGCCGAAGGTCGCCTGCATCGCGTCGAAAACCGAGTTGATCGGCACATTCAGGGCTTTGGCCTTCTCACGATCGAGATCGGCCCGGAACTGTGGAACGTTCACATCCAGCGTCGTGCGCACATTGGCCAGCTCCGGACGGCGGGAAGCCGCTTCGACCAGCCGTGCGGTTTGTCCGGCCAGATCGTTGATCCCCCGCCCCGAGCGGTCCTGGACGAACGATTCGAACCCTCCCGTCGTGCTGAGACCGCGGATCGGGGGCGCATTGAATACCGAGAGCCGGCCATCGGTAACGCCGCTGTTCATCTCGACGAGCGGTCCGGCGAGGTTCCGGGCATCAAGGTCCGGGCTGTTGCGTTCCGACCAGTCGTTGAGGATGACGAACGCGAAGCCGGCATTCGTCTTCTGGGCGCTGCCAAGGATGTCGTAGCCCGACACCGCGAAGACGTCCTGCACCGCCGGATGCTCCAGCGTATTGCGCAGGGTGGCGTCCATGACGGCCTGGGTCCGCGGAAGCGCTGCGGCGGATGGAAGGTTCGCCACCTGCATGACCCAGCCCTGATCCTCGTCGGGAACGAGCGAACCGGGAATGGTATAGAAGAGATATCCGGTCGCCCCGAGCATGGCCGCGACGAGCACAAGCCCGATGGCGATCCGTTTGATGAAGAAGCGGACGCCGGCGGTATATCCCCGCGTGAACCGGTCAAAGGCACGGTTGAACAGGCGGAACGGCAGGATCGGTTCGCGGTGTCCCGGCTTGAGGAGAAGGGCACACAGCGCCGGTGTCAGCGTCAGGGCGACGATACCCGACAGGATGACCGAAATGGCGATGGTTACCGCGAACTGCTGATACATCTGGCCGGCCAGCCCGCCCATGAACGAGACCGGGATGAAAACCGAGCAGAGCACGAGCACGATTGCGACCACCGGGCCGGTGACTTCGCTCATGGCCTTGATGGCCGCTTCGCGTGGCGGCAGCTTCTCGACCGTCATCAGACGTTCGACGTTCTCCAGCACGACGATGGCATCATCGACCACGATGCCGATCGCAAGCACGAGGCCGAACAGCGTCAGCATGTTGATGGAAAAGCCCAGCAGGTACATTCCGGCAAACGTGCCGACGATCGAGATCGGCACGGCGATGACCGGAATGATCGTCGCGCGCCAGTTCTGGAGAAACAGGAACACGACGGCAATCACGAGCACGATGGCCTCGAGGAAGGTGCGGACGACTTCCTCGATTGAAACTTGGATGAATTTGGTCGTGTCGTAGGCGACCCGGTATTCGATCCCGTCGGGGAAACCCGGCTTGAGCTCCTCCAGACGCTGCGCCACCGCTTGCATGGTGCTCAGGGCGTTGGCGCCGGGCTGGAGAAAGACGTTGATCGGAACCGCGGGCGTGCCGTTGAGGCTGGCCTGGACGGAATAGCTGCGCGTGCCGAGTTCGACGCGGGCAACGTCCTTGAGGCGGAGCGTCGCGCCCGTTTCGCTCGAGCGCAGGATGATTTCGCCGAACGCGTCGGCATCCGGCAGGCGGCCTTGCGTGGTCACGGTGTATGTGAAGGGCTGGGCGGTTCCGGTCGGCTGGTCGCCGATGCGGCCCGCCGCAAATTGCGAATTCTGCTCGTTGATCGCATCCGCGACATCGCTCGGCGTCAGGTTGTATTGCGCCAGCTTGTCCGGCCGCAGCCAGATCCGCATCGAATAGTCGATGTCGCCGAGAACGACGGCATCGCCGATGCCGGGAATGCGCTTGAGATCGTCGATGACGTTCAGGAGCGCATAATTGCCCACGTCCGCGCGGCTGTAGCGGTCGGTCGTGGAATACATGGCTATGAAGCCGAGCGGCGCGGCGTTCCGCTTGGTGACGACCACGCCCTGCCGCGTCACCTCTTCAGGTAGACTGGATGTGGCCCGTTGCACGCGGTTGTTCACGTCGATCGTGGCCTGGTCGGGGTCTGTCCCCAGCGCGAAGGTGACCGTCAGCTGCATCGAGCCGCTGTTGGAGTTCGTCGATTGCATGTAGATCATGTTCTCGACGCCGTTGATCTGCTGCTCGAGCGGTGCGGCCACGGTCTGTGCCAGCGTCTCGGCCGTTGCGCCGGGATAGCGCGCGGTCACAACCACCTGGGGCGGCGTCAGCTCCGGATACTGCTCGATCGGCAGGACGCGCATGGCGACGAGGCCGGCAAGGACGATGACGATAGAGATGACCGCGGCAAAGACGGGGCGGTCCACGAAGAAGCGGTGATTCATGGGGTCGGCACCGGAGCGGTTTTCGCCTGGGCACTTTGTTCGATGACATTGACCGGTGCGCCCGGACGCACCCTGATGACGCCTTCGGTGATGACGCGGTCGCCTGCGTTCAGGCCCGACAGGACCACCCATCCGTCACCCACCTTGTGGCCGAGCGTGACGGGATTGGCCCGCGCATTGCCGTTATCGTCGATCGTGTAGACGGACTGTCCGTTCTGATTCTGGATGAGCGCGATCTCGGGTACGACGATCGCGTTGTCGACGGATATGCCGCTGATCGTCGCCCGGACGAACTGGCCGGGGATCAGCCGATGATCGGGATTGTCGATGACCGCGCGCGCCTGCAGGGTTCCCGTTTGCGGATCGATCGTCGACGAGGTGAAGTCCACGAGCCCCTCATGGTCGTATGCCGAGCCGTCGCCGAAGGATACCCTGACGCTGAGCTTCCGCTCCTGCCCGCCGGTCGCTTCAGAGCGTGAAAGCCGGCGCAGTTCGGCGGCCTGGGCATCCGAGAACGAGAAGTTGACATAGACCGGATCGAGCTGCGTGATGCTCGCCAGAAGGTCGGATTGGTTGACAAGGCTGCCTTCGGGCAGGTTCTCCAGGCTGGTGAAGCCGCCGATCGGCGCGACGACCTTGGTGTATCGCAGGTTCAAAGTTGCCGTCACGATCTGTGCCTGGGCCGCTGCCACGGCGGCTTCGGCGAGTTCTCTCGCCGATATGGCATCGTCACGTGCTCTTTCGCTCGTAACGTTCTGGCTGAACAGGGAAAGAGCCCTTTTTTCCTCGCGCCGGGCCTGCGAAAGCTGTGCCTCCGCCTGTTTGAGCTGAGCCGTAGCCTGCGCCAGCGCCGCTTCGTACATCGCGGGATCGATGGTGAAGAGCGGATCGCCCGCCTTCACCTCGGAACCCTCGACGAAATCGCGCTTCTGCAGGATGCCGCCCACACGGGCACGCACTTGCGTCTGCCGGAAAGCAGCGATCCTTGCGGCATACTGAAAGTTCAGCGGTACGGTGGCCGCGGTCACGCCCATGACCCTGACATCCGCCGGCGGCGTATCTTGGGCCGTGGCTTCGCTCAGGCATGACAAAAGCAGCAGCCCCGCAAAGGAAGCAGCTTGGATCGTTCGAAAACGTAAGGTGGTCACTTTCGCTATTCCTTCTTGGGAGATTTCCGCGTCAGGCGCAACCTGCGTATGACCGTTGATCGGACTTGCGGTGCGATGCCGCCCGGAAAAATGGGTGGCAGGCGTTATCGGGTGGCGGCACGCACGGCGGTCCGGCCGAAAGCGGTGCGGCAGTCGAGCTCAAACAGTAAACGTCGGCATGTTCGATTGGCAGTGAATACACGCAATGGCTTATGTCGCAGATTCATATATCCCGGCGCACATACCGCAGACGCGCCGCCGGGCTCTGGCCGACAACTTGCATAGGGCCGGCCAATCAAGCCAATTAATTTTTCGTGAAATTTAGTTGAGGGATTTCCCGTCCGGAAGTGAACTCATCCTGTTTGACAATTTCATCGATGCCTGAGGCTTCGGTGCAGCAGCCGGGCGGCCAGGGCGGCTCCTCGGGCGGGCACTGAACCGCGCCGGGTTTGCCGGAGGCCGTTTGGTTTAAGTTATGCAGCCATGGCTGGTTCGTCCAGGATGGCGTAA
>JARYGU010000079.1:270-796 GCA_033795365.1 Shinella sp. | reverse complement strand
CGAAGAGCTGCACGCTGATGATGAAGAAGGCGATGAGGATGATGACCCAGGCGATCAACAGGATCGCGATCTGGACAAAGTTGGTGAACAGGCCGACCGGACCCGTCAGTTCTCCGGCGGCATCGAGCAGCGGTTCGCCCGCATTGAATCCGGCGGCCGCGACGCTGCCCGGCTTCATGAAGTCGGCAAGGCTGATCGCCGATCCGCTCGCCTTCAGGCCCAGCCCGGCGAAGCTCTCGAAGACGATGCCGGCGAGCGCGGAGAAGTTGCCGATGACGAAGGCGAAGAAGCCGACATAAAGCACCTTCTTCACCAGCCGGTGCATTACGTCCTCATCGGCGCCCCAGGCCCAGAACAGACCGGCGAGCGTGATGTCGATGACGATCAGCGTGGTCGAGAGGAACGCGACCTCGCCGCCGAGCAGCCCGAAGCCGCTGTCGATGTAATTGTTGAAGGTGTCGAGGAAGGTGTTGATGACGCCGGTATCATTCATGGCGGTCACCCTCGCGTCCGAGGAAGCGGCGGC
>JARYGU010000079.1:0-260 GCA_033795365.1 Shinella sp. | reverse complement strand
ATGGTGAGCGTGCGGCAACGGGCACGCTCGTCGCGCAAGGGATCGTACGGCGCGAGATCTGTGGGCGATGGCAGAGGCGCGGCAGGTTTGCGCTCGTCGACCGCTATGGCGATAGCGGTCGCCATCAACAGGCCTCCGGCAAGCGCGACTCCGGCGATCCTGGCGCTGCGGCTCATGTGCGTTTCCCCTTGTCGATTATCGCCCGGTCACTGGCCGCTGCGGCGCATGAAACGGCGAAAATGCTCGCGGCCCTGCTCTTC
>JARYGU010000078.1:540-798 GCA_033795365.1 Shinella sp. | reverse complement strand
CAACACGTCGCGCGCCTCCAACGCCGGGCCGATACCTCTGCCGACAGGCTGATTCCCGTCTGTAAACAGGCAACGCAATACAAGGCCAAATGACGCGGCGACTTCCGAAAGGTGATGCGCAAGATGCTCGGCAGTTTCCCGGCTGCGGACTTTTGCGGTTGGCCCAACCGGAATATCGATCACGATGTGGGTCGCCCCTGCTGCAATCTTCTTGGATAACACCGAGGCAATCAGTTGTCCTTGCGTGTCGATATCCAG
>JARYGU010000078.1:0-530 GCA_033795365.1 Shinella sp. | reverse complement strand
CGTCCGCGGGGCTGAGGTGCATCGCGCCGCCCCACGCCACGCATCCACCCTCTTTCTCCACGACCTTTCTGAGCGTATCCAGGTCCAGGTCTACAGGAGCCAGCGTTTCCATGGTGTCCGCGGTGCCAGCGGGAGAGGTGATGGCGCGTGATGAGGTCTTGGGCATCACCAATCCATTGGCTGCGGCGATGGCAACCACCAACGGCGTGGTGCGATTTCCCGGTAATCCGCCCACGCAATGCTTGTCCACAACAATCGGAGCCTGCCATTGCAGGTGATCTCCGACATCGACCATCGCACGGGTGAGATGGATGGTCTCTTGCATATCCAGAGGCAGTACCGCCGTTGCGGTCAGGAAGGCCGAAAGTGCGACATCGGTATAGCGACCATCGACCACATCACGGACGATCGCCTGCAACTCCGTCGTTTGCAGTCGGTGGCCGTGAATTCGCGCACGCACGGCCGACAACGATTCGAGCAGCGGAGGATGCCGAACCTGCACAAGATCGCCCTCATGAATGTCCAGGGCA
>JARYGU010000077.1:0-799 GCA_033795365.1 Shinella sp. | reverse complement strand
CGCGATGGGTGCGCGGTGAGTCCGGCGTTGTAATCCGTATGGGACGTTGCGGCTTCATCGGCACTGGTCCGCCATCATATCGACATCCCGCCCATCCTCGCGCGAGGCGGCGACGACCGTGTGATCGAGGAAGTTGACGGTGACATGCCGTCGCAAGCCACCGCTTCGTTGCATCGACAGATCGTCGTTCATCTGCTGCAGCGCGCGTTTCTGGTCTTCTGGCAGAGTTGATTCGATCAGGGTTTCAAGCGGTGGATGAGCGTATTGCGAGGCGCAATCCGCTGCTTCGGGTAGGATCAACCGGTCGCCACAAGGTCCCCACCAGCCCACGCCGCTTCCCGGGCTAAATCAAAAACTTCGCTAAGTGCTGGAATTGATGGTGCCGCTTACGTGACTCGAACACGTGACCCCGTCATTACGAAAGTCATTTATTGCCATACCGAGGCTTCCCGGTAGTTCCCATCATCTCCCGAAAAGTTATTTCAATTCAGTGGTTTGTATAGTTTTACCTTCCCGCGACTTCCTTGCGCACGACACCGCTTTCCCGCTAAAATGATTACTATTTGATTGCTAGCATTCGGGCGATGGGTATGCGGATTACAAAGAAGATTATTGATGAAATGCTTGCGGTTGGTCGCGACCAGTTCTTTTGGGATGATGAAATCTCGGGGTTTGGCGTAAAGGTAACGCCGAAGGGCAAGAAGGTTTTCGTGCAGCAGGCGAGGCTCAACGGACAGGTCCGCAGGTACACGATTGGCGCCTTTGGAAGTCCTTGGACGTTGGATCAGGCTAGGCAGGA
>JARYGU010000076.1:0-802 GCA_033795365.1 Shinella sp. | reverse complement strand
ATGCGAACGCCGGTGTCGTTCCCGCCATCGCCTTCGCGCAGAACAATCGCGGCAAAGTGCGCTTCGAGTCCGGCCACGGACAGGTGGCTTGCACCGTCCTGTCCAACGGCAAGCCGGGCTACGGGGTGCCGATGGTGGCCTGCGTTGCCCTGCGGGGACGGCAGCATGGTCTTGCCGCTGAGCTGGGCGGCGGCGCGGACAAGCCCCATGTGCTGGCTCCCGACTTCGAGGCGCATTTCCGGTACGACTGGAATGACCCCGGCCCGGGAGACTGGTCGCATTGGCGCGTGCGGCGGTTGATGCCCGTGGAATGCGAACTTCTGCAAGGCATGCCCGACAACTACACCCTGGTCCCTTATCGCGGCAAGCCTGCCGCAGACGCCCCGCGCTACAAGGCGATCGGCAATTCCATGGCCGTGCCCTGCGTCGCGTGGCTGGGTCAGCGGCTGGTGCAGTGTCTGCAAAAGACGGGATCGAGCGCATCGGATTGATGCACGACGCCGCCAACCGGCCACGCCATTCTTCCTCCTGCATTGCCGACGTGTCGGCAGCAGCCAGCAGCCAGGGTGTCCAGGCTGCCGTGGGTTCCACCCGCGCCACCCGCCAGTTCGCCCAGGCATCCATCGGCGAACGCTGCCCACCGGGGCACCGATGCCTCCTTTCTCCAACCCACGGGACGAATGCCGCGTCCCGCCAGGGGCGCGTCATCACCCGGTCGATACTCAGGACTTCCCATGGAAACCATTACCCAACAAGACCGCATCACGCTGAACAATTTCAAGGTGGCCGAATTCGCCAGCGA
>JARYGU010000075.1:0-809 GCA_033795365.1 Shinella sp. | reverse complement strand
CTCGCTTGAGCGAAACGTTTCCGGGAAGATACCTGGCATGATCGTCGCAACCACGCTGTAAATCCAGGCGACGCCGGTGCCCATGGCGATGAGCGTAAACATGTTTAGGTGGCGGGTGATGACGGACTGCCAACCTCGTTCAAAGAATGGCCAGCCGGCCCAAAGAACCACCGGTGTTGCCAAAACCAGCTGGACCCAGTTCGAGGTCTGTGGCCCGAGCACCATGTGCAGGTTCGTCAGGTGCCCGCCCATTTCCAGAATAAGTACCGGCACAGACAGGATTAAACCGATCCAGAATCTGCGTGTCATGTCGATCAGTTCGGCGCTTGGCCCCGTCGCGACCTCCGGCGTTTCCGGTTCCAGAGCCATGCCGCAGATTGGGCAGTTCCCCGGCCCTGGCTGACGAACTTGGGGATGCATCGGGCAGGTGTAGACGACACCCTCGGCTGCATCGATGGACGTTGCAGGCTTCAATGGAACCACGTTCGATGAGTGATCGTGGCCATGCTCGTGTCGATGGTGGGCATGCCCACGATGTTCGCTCGTCATGTCAGCCTCCCGTTAGATTGCGCCGTCATAGGTGACGAACGACATCATGCCCGTCGCCATATGGTAGAGGTGGTGGCAATGCAGCGGCCAGCGACCCTGGTTTTTCGCATCGAATTCGATGGTAACCTGGGTCATGGGCGGAAGGACCACAGTGTCGCGCACCGCGCCTGTCAGTTTCTCTCCATTGATTTCCACGACCTGAAAATGGTGACCATGTAGGTGCATAGGATGGGCCATCATCGACATGTTGTGCATCGATA
>JARYGU010000074.1:0-810 GCA_033795365.1 Shinella sp. | reverse complement strand
GTTCCTGCTGGCGGCCAGCACGGCACACGCAGCGGGTTCCAGCATGCCCTGGGAAGGGCCGCTGCAAGCGATCCTCGACTCCATTCAGGGGCCGGTGGCGCGCATCGTCGCGGTCATCATCATTATCGCCACGGGCCTCGCGCTCGCCTTCGGCGACACCTCGGGTGGCTTTCGCAAATTGGTGCAGATCGTGTTCGGTCTTTCGATCGCGTTTGCCGCGTCTTCGTTCTTCCTGTCGTTCTTCAGCTTCTCCGGCGGGGCCGTCGTATGAGCGCGCCTGACGACTTCGCCACTGGCTTCGAGGTGCCGTTGCGCCGCTCGCTGACCGAGCCGATCCTGCTGGGCGGCGCGCCGCGCACCGTGGCGATCGCCAACGGCACGCTGGCCGCCGCCGTGGGCCTCGGCCTGCAACTGTGGATTCCAGGGCTGGTGCTGTGGATCGTCGGCCACTCGCTGGCGGTATGGGGTGCGCGCGTCGATCCGCAGTTCATGCAGGTCTTTGCACGCCACATCAAGCACAAGCCGCTGCTGGATGTATGAGGGCGCCGCCATGCTGAACCTCACCGAATACCGCCAGCGTCCCGCACTGCTCGCCGACTGGCTGCCCTGGGCCGGGCTGGTGGCGCGTGGTGTCGTGCTCAACAAAGACGGCTCGTTTCAGCGCACGGCGCGCTTTCGCGGGCCGGACCTCGACAGTGCGACGCAGGGCGAGCTGATCGCCACATCGGCGCGCCTGAACAACGCGCTGCGCCGGCTAGGTTCCGGCTGGGCCTTGTTCGTGGAAGCCGAGCGGCTCGCAGCGGCCGACTA
>JARYGU010000073.1:0-812 GCA_033795365.1 Shinella sp. | reverse complement strand
AAGCCGAGCCACCACATCAGCCAGATGCCGCCGACCAGGGCGAAGGGCAAGGACAGCATGACGATCATCGTCTCCGTCAGCCGGCCGAAGTTCAGGTAGAGCAGCAGGAAGATCAGCGCGAGGGTCAGCGGCACGACGATGGAAAGCCGTGCCTTGGCCCGTTGGAGGTATTCGAACTGGCCGCTCCAGGCGACGGAGTAGCCTGGCGGCATCGACACGCGCTCGGCGACCGCCTTTTGCGCATCGGCAACGTATCCGCCAAGATCGCGCCCGGCGATATCGACGAAGACATAGACCGCAAGCTGTCCGTTCTCGGTGCGGATCGATGTCGCGCCACGGGTAAGTTCGACCTTGGCGACCTCGCCGAGGGGAACCGTGCCGCCGCCCGGCAGGGAGACCTGCACATCCTCGGCGATCGATTTCGGATCGCTGCGATAAGCGCGAGGATAGCGCACCGCCACGCTGTACCGCTCCCGGCCCTCGACGGTGGCGGTGATGCTCTCCGAGCCGAGCGCCATTGCAATGACGTCCTGCACGGCGCCGACACTCAGGCCGTAACGCGCCAGTGCGTCGCGGTCCGGCACGATGTCGAGGTAGTAGCCGCCGATGACACGCTCGGCATAGGCCGAAGACGTGCCCGGCACGGTCTTGAGGGTGGTCTCGATGTCGCGCGCGATGCGTTCCATTTCCTTGAGATCGGTTCCGAACACTTTTACCCCGACAGGCGTGCGGATGCCCGTCGAGAGCATGTCGATGCGCGCCCGGATCGGCATTGTCCAGGCATTGGAGACACCGGGGAACTGGAGTGCTGC
>JARYGU010000072.1:583-814 GCA_033795365.1 Shinella sp. | reverse complement strand
GGGCGCAATCCGAGAAAATCATCATTTCAGGACACAGCGTGCAACAGAGCGCGGCGGCAGTGCTGGAAATCCAGCGCATTCTGAGAGAGGACATTGCTCTGCGGGAAGCGCATTTCATGCAGCCATAGACAACTGCCATCTGCTGTACGCAGCCGAGCTGATTTGGGCAAGCTTCTATCTTTCAGATGGGCGTAGTGCACTCCTCTGTAATGCGTAGGTCGTAGGTTCGAT
>JARYGU010000072.1:0-573 GCA_033795365.1 Shinella sp. | reverse complement strand
TCCTATTTCCGGCACCAGATTTAAGCTAACAAGCTGTAAGAAAGCATCGAAAAATCAAGGGGTTGGCCGGGTTCCCGTCCAGCCCCTTTTTTCATGCCCTCCCGGTCCGTCCCGGTGTTAGTGCCGACCCAAAACTGACCATCTGGGGGTGCGGACGAAAACTTGGACTACCAGGAGGTAGTTCATGTATTCCTACGAAGATCGAATTCGAGCGGTTGAGCTCTATATCAAGCTGGGCAGGCGCGTCAGGCCCACGATCCGCCAGCTGGGTTATCCAACAAAGAATTCTCTGAAGGGCTGGTACAACGAATACCAGCAGAAGCTCGACTTGCCAGCGGGCTATGCGGGCCGGAGACCCAAGTTCTCGAAGGAACAGAAGGCGGCAGCTATCGAGCATTACCTCGCTCACGACCGCTGCATTGCGGCCACCATGAGGGCACTGGGCTACCCCTGCAGAGGGACGCTAACCGCTTGGATTCGCGAGGCCCTTCCTGAAGCCAGAAGGCGTGTCGTCGGCAGTACGGTGCGACGAAGGTATTCCGGGGAGCTGATGCAAGCAGGAGTCATGGAACT
>JARYGU010000071.1:0-825 GCA_033795365.1 Shinella sp. | reverse complement strand
AGAAGCGCTTGTCTGAGATCGAGATCGCTCCCGTCCACGCGTTCGATACTGAGCGCACTCATGCCAGACTGTCCTGTGAGGCCGGAGTACAGCAAGGCGTAAGTTCGGCAATGAGTGGAGCACACAATTCGGCCGAACCGCCGCAGCAATCCTTCAAAAGGAACAGCGTCATGTCACGAAGCTGTTCGATTTCGGCGCGATACATGATGATCCTGCTATGCCTTTGCGAAGACACGAGCCCTGCCCGCGACAGAATGTTCAAATGCGCCGACATGGTATTTTGCGGCACCACAAGCGCACGCGCTATATCGCCGGCCGGCAGTCCTTCCGGCGCGTGTTGTACGAGCAATCGAAAAGTCTCAAGACGGGTTGGTTGCGCGAGCGCCGCAAGGGCGAGAATTGCCTGTTCCTGTTCCATATATCCAGATTACTGGAAATGTGGACGAAGTCAACAGTTTTGTCGGTCTAAAACCTACCTACCGTTTCATCAAGACGGGAGCGAAGCTATGCCACACCGATTGGACCGGTCGCGCGTCGCGCATGAAGTACCTTTATTCCAAGCTCACACAATCACCTTCCGTACCGCGGCAGAAATCCATTCGGACAGGACTACTGTAGCGAGAATCATGATGAAGATCGTCGTCACTTGGGGCCACGCCAACATGTTGAGGGAGGACTGAAGCTTGAGGCCGAGCCCGCCGGCGCCAACCATGCCAAGGATAGCTGATTCCCGAATGTTGATATCCCAACGAAACACGGTAATCCCGAGGAACGATGGCAGGACTTGAGGCACAATCGCGTAGTCGATCACCTGCATGCGGCTTG
>JARYGU010000070.1:0-828 GCA_033795365.1 Shinella sp. | reverse complement strand
GAAGACTACCTGGAAATGAAGTACGTTTGCCTGGGCGGGATATGAGCGGCGGACAGGACGGCGCGAGGCAAGTCCGCGCGGCTGGGCCCAAGGACACCGCGCCGGTGTTGGCGCTCATGCGCGGCCTGGCCGAATACGAGCACCTGACCCATTTGTTCCTGGCGCGCGAAGAAGACCTGCACGACGCCTTGTTCGGTACGCATCCCGCAGCCGAATGCCTGGTGGCGGAGGTGCGGGGCGCGGTAGTCGGCTATGCGCTCTTCTTCCACAATTACTCCACCTTCCTGGGACGCCGGGGCCTCTATCTTGAGGATCTTTACGTGCACCCCGACCACCGCGGGCAAGGCCTGGGCAAGCAGATGCTGAAAGCGGTCGCCGCCATCGCCGTCGAGCGGCGCTGCGGACGCTTCGAATGGAGCGTACTCGACTGGAACCGGCCAGCGATCGACTTCTACCAGTCCATGGGCGCGCAGGTACTGCCGGACTGGAGAATCGTGCGCGTCACCGGGGAGGCCCTGGACCGGCTCGCCGCGCCGCCGGCATAAGGCGGGCGAGCCGGGCCCCGGACGGGCATGTTTGGACGGTCGGTGCAGGTCGGTCCGTTTAGACCTTGAAACTGGCTACGACCCCGTCCAAGCGCTCGGCCATCTGCCGCATCTCATCCACGGAGCGCGCCGTTTCGCCCATGGCGGCAGTGGTTTCCTCGACCATCTGCGCAATGCTTTCGACCTGCTGGGCAATGGAAGTGCTGGCGGAAGACTGTTCCTTCGTCGCATGGGCCACTTCCCGCACGCGCTCCAGCGAAGTGTTGGCACTGGAACTGATCTC
>JARYGU010000006.1:0-261702 GCA_033795365.1 Shinella sp. | reverse complement strand
CTAACATATAGCAAAACCGCTTCTAGCGGTTCAAGCGCAGCGTTACAAACCTCCACCTCTGGTGGAGGTCATGACTTTTTGCAGTCTGAAAAAGTGATTGGAAAAGCAAGGATGCAGGCGTTTCCTGAAGCAGCAGGTGAGGCTCTCGGCATCAGCCTCCGATTTTCCGGAATTTCTTGATCAACCGTTCGCGTTTCAGCCGCGAGAGCCTGTCTATCCAGAAGATGCCGTCGAGCTGGTCGATCTCGTGCTGCAGGCAGACGGCAAGCAGGCCGCCGGCCGCCTCCTCGTGCTCCTGACCGCTTTCGTCCCGATAGCTGATGCGCACGCGGGCAGGCCGCTCCACCTCGTCCGTGACGCCGGGCATCGAGACGCTGCCTTCCATATGCCGCGACAATTCCTGCGACTGCCAGACGATCGCCGGGTTCACATAGATCCGCGTCGAGTCGGGGCCGTCGAGCTCGATCACGGTGACCCGTTTCAGTTCTCCGATATGTGCGGCGGTGATACCGATCCCGGGCGCCGCGCGCATCGTATCGACGAGATCTCGGACGAGTGTTGCGAGCGTCCCGTCGAATCGCTCGACGGGCGCACAGGCAAGGCGAAGCTTCGGATCGGGAAAGCGCAGGAGGGTGCGTTGGGCCATGGCGTCTGAACATCGTGCCGGCGGAGCCGGGAAGGAATGATCCGCCTCTTCGGCGGCGGGCGGGAATCTCGTCGGGTTCTCGACCGTTCGTCAAGGCCCCGCTAAAGGAATGTTGCCGGACATACGAAACGATTTGCGAGAAATTGCAACAGCTTGCTGAAAAGCATGCATCCCCGCCATATTTTGCCGCTTTCGGCTGTGGACCGGGGCACCGCTTTGCGTTAGCACGATTGCGGGCAGCGATTTCCGGTCGCCGGACGCTTGCCTGCAAACCGGCAAGGCAATCCTTTTCTTTCCTCATCCGTCCCGTTTCACGATGCCGGGCGTGGAAGATTCTGTATCGAGGAGCGGCACCGATGACGGATACCGGCGAAGATGACCGCAAGCTGCCCGATCCGGCTGCAACCGACCCTTACAATGGTGACGACATCTATGCCGAGGACGGCTCGGTCCGTTCCGATTTCCTCATGCATGTCGGCGCTGCGATCGCCGACCGCGATCTTCTTTTCCTGCGCAAGCATGTTGCCCGCCTTCACGAATCGGAAATGGGCGACCTGCTCGAGGCGATCCAGCCCGAGCAGCGCTTGGCGCTGGTTTCGCTGCTCGGGGACGATTTCGACCTTGCTGCGCTGACCGAGGTCGACGAGGCGATCCGCCTCGACATCGTTGAGCATCTTCCGAACGAAAAGATCGCCGCAGCGCTCGGTGAGATGGATTCGGACGATGCCGTCTACATCCTGGAAGACCTCGACCAGGAGGATCAGGAAGAGATCCTCTCCAAGCTGCCGTTCACCGAACGGATTCGCCTGCGCCGCTCGCTCGACTATCCGGAAAGCACGGCCGGCCGCCGCATGCAGACCGAGTTCGTCGCCGTGCCGCCTTTCTGGACCGTCGGCCAGACCATCGATTATATGCGCGAGGAGGAGGAGCTTCCCGACAGCTTCACCCAGATTTTCGTCATCGACCCGACCTTCCGGCTGCTCGGCGTCGTTGATCTGGACCGCATCCTGCGCACGAAGCGCGGCACCAAGATCGAGACGGTCATGCGGGAGACCAATCATCCGATTCCCGCGGAAATGGACCAGGAGGAGGCCGCACAGCTCTTCGAGCAATACGACCTGCTGTCGGCTGCCGTCGTCGACGAGAACGGACGTCTTGTCGGCGTTCTGACCATCGACGACGTCGTCGACGTGATCCAGGAAGAGGCGGAAGAGGACCTGATGCGCCTCGGCGGCGTCGGCGACGAGGAACTGTCCGATTCGATCGGTGAGACCTCCCGCTCCCGCATTCCCTGGCTGCTCGTCAATCTGCTCACGGCCTTCCTCGCCGCTTCCGTCATCTCGCTTTTCGAGGCGACGATCGAGGAGATCGTGGCGCTCGCCGTGCTGATGCCGATCGTTGCCGGCATGGGCGGCAACGCCGGCTCGCAGACGATGACGGTCACCGTGCGCGCGCTCGCGACGCGCAATCTCGATATCCATAATGCCTGGCGGGTCGTGCGGCGCGAGGCCGGCGTGGGGCTGCTGAACGGCATGGTATTCGGGATCCTGATCGGCGCCGTCGCCGGCTTCTGGTTTCAGGATGTCAATATCGGCGGAATCATCGCCTCGGCGATGCTGATCAACATGCTGGCTGCTGCAATTGCCGGCATCCTCATTCCGCTGCTTCTGGATCGGGTCGGGGCCGATCCCGCGGTGTCGTCCGCCGTCTTTGTGACGGCAGTCACCGACATCACCGGTTTCTTCGCCTTTCTCGGGCTCGCAACCTGGTGGTTCGCCCTTCGATAAACGGCGAAAAATTGACTTTCACGTAAAAGTCAATAAACTGAGCCCATCGCTTTCGATCGGAGCAGGTGTGGACAAGTATTATACCATAACGGAACTCACCCGTGAATTTGGAGTCTCGACGCGCACCCTGCGTTTCTACGAGGACGAGGGGCTGATCCATCCCGAGCGCCGCGGGCGCACCAGGCTGTTCCGCCCCGCCGACAGGCGCCTGATCCAGGAAATCCTGCGCGGCAGGCGCATCGGCTTCACCATCGCCGAAATCCGCGAGATCATCCAGGTCTACAAGGACCCGCCGGGCGAGCTCGGCCAGCTTCAGCTCCTGATGAAGAAGGTGAACGAGAAGCGTGACGATCTCAGGCAGAAGCGCAAGGACATCGACGAGACGCTTTCCGAACTCGACCAGGTCGAGGAAGCCTGCCTGACCCGCCTTGCGGAAATCGGTGTTGGAACCTAGGATTTTTCCCTATATCCACCGCGTCGTGGTACGGCAATAGCGCTCGAATTCGATGCCGAAGCGGGAAAGCAGATGCAGTTCCTCCCGCCGCACCGCCACCAGCGTGGTGACGGCGACCGACACGATGGTCGTCAGCAGGAACCAGGGATTGTGCAGCAGGATGCCGATGCCGGCGGTCGTCAGCGTATGGCCGAGATAGATCGGATTGCGGGTGAAGCGATAGGGTCCTGTCGTCACCAGATGGGTCGAGCAGCGGTGCGGCAGGATCGTCGTATGGCAATCGAGCAGGGTGCGCATCGCCCAGATGTCGAGAAAAACCGCAAGGAGGACGAGCCCGCCACCGACGAGGCGTGTCAGCCAGAGGCTGGTTTCGGGAAATGAAAAGGGAAAGACCAGCTGAAACAGCAGGGCCGCCGCGATCGCAAGGCCGTATATGACGGGTGGCCAGGGAAATGCGAAGGGCTTGCTGCGGTAGGCGTTCATTTTTCCCCGCTCCCGGGAAGGCTGTTGATGTCTGCCTCTGCCGTGCACTGTGCGGATATGCCGGCGATCCGCTGGTCGTTTGCCGTGTCTATAGCGCCTCTGTTCAGAGCATCGAAAAGGTCCTGCTCGATCAGACGGTTGAGAGTGCAGTCGCAGAAGGCCCGGCAGAACGGCGTTCCCCCGTCAGGCTCGCATACGGACACGCAACTCGTCCGGTAGTTTTCGACCGGATCCGGCTGCGCCGGCGGCATCACGAGGGAAAAACCGTAGACCAGCGCGATCAGGATCGGCTGGTGCAGAAGGTAGATGGCAAGACTGTGGCGGCCCGCCTTCGTCAGAAGGGTTTTCCACCGCGACGGTATCGCGCCCACAGCGGCAAGCCTGCCCGCAAGCCCGCGCGACAGTATCGATCGGCAGACGGCTATCCCGAGAAGGAACGCGGCGAGCCATGGCAAAAGCGGGACGTAGTCGTTCGACCGTGGCACGGATGCCGATAATCCGACCCACCAGAGCGCCGGATGGTCGAATGCCGCCGAGCGCAGATAAAGCGGCGCTAGGAACGCTGCGGCAGCCGCCATGACGGTTATCGCGACCGGCAGGTGCAGGAAGACGAGGCCGACGAGGCTTGCCGCCGCAATGAAATGCAGGATGCCGAAGAAGATGAAATTGTCCGGGAATGCAAAGCGCGTCGCCACGGTGATGAGCAGGGCGGCCCCGGCGATCTTTGCTAAACGGATGAGGAAGGGCCGCCAGCGCAGTCCGCGGCCATGGCCGAGCACGAGACTGACGCCGGCAAGAAAGAGGAAGCTGCCGGCGATCAGCCGGGCGAAAAGCTTCCACCCGCCCGTTCCCGCGGTGCCCGGCTCGATATAGCCGAAGAATTCCAGATCCCAGGTGAAATGATAGATCGCCATGGCGACGAGCGCCGCGCCCCGAAGCTGATCGATGAGGTCGATGCGGGGGATGCGCGCAGGTTCCGTCGAACCGGTCACGTCTTCGGTTTTGGCCGTATCGGCCGCCAATGGGTTCGTCATCTGGATTGCCGCGATTCGTTACGGATGATTGTGGGAAGCGAAACTTGTGCCGGGCAAATGGCGCAATCGTGGCTGAGCGCCCGCGACTGCGCTCAATCCAACGATTCCAGAACGGTCAGCCGTGCTTCTGAATAGAACTGGCGGCGAACCAGAACGACGATGATGAAGAGCGTCGTGACGATGAAGAGATACGGGCTGACGAACCAGCCGAGATAGCCGATGGACAGGAAGATCGCGCGAAGCCCGAGATTGAAGTGCTTTGCCGCCAGTATGTTCATGCGGATGCACTTGTCGGCTGCGAGGTCCGCGCCGGCCGGATCCTTGTGGACGTCGCCCGCCATCGGGATCGTGCCGAGGAGAATGGTGCAGTAATTGAAGAGACGGTAGGACCAGCCGAATTTGAAGAAGGCATAGCCGAAGATGCAGGCAAGTCCGCCGACCTTCAGCTCGAACCCGGCGCGGCTGCCGCGGAAGACGAGCGGCAGGTCGCTGAAGATCGCGAACACCTGTTCGGTCGCCCCAAGAAGCGCGAAGCACCCGCCGAGTGCGAAAATGGACGTGGAGGCGAAAAAGGCCGTACCGTTCTGCAGACCCGCCATGATCTGCGTATCGATCATCCTGAGATCCCGGCGCATCGCCGTGCGGATCCACAATGCGCGCTGGGTGCTCATTGCCCTTGTGAGGCTCACCTTGTTGAAAAGCCGGGCACGGTCCGTGATCCAGGAATACCCCGTCCACAAACCGGCGAAAATGGCAAGCGCGATTAAGTCCAGTACCGTCATGGCCGAGTTGTGCCACGGATTCGGTATTTTGCAAGCGGCCGGTCCCGCACCCGATGTTCTCGGCCGTTAAGTTTGCGGAAACCTGTGCGGTAAAATGAAGGCGCCGCGGGGATGGGAAGATGCGAAACTCCGTCGCGATTGCCGGATTTTCAGGCTCCGCCATGCGGGCAATGCATGGCCGCCATGCGCTGTCTGCCACGATATCGCCATTTTTAGCGATTGCGGTTTCATCGATCTTTCATTATTGGTCCCCGCCACGCCACGGGGCTTACCCCTGCGGCATCGACTTTCTTCATGCGGAGACATCATGGAAGATACCGTTCGCAAATCCTGCTGGGGCGTGACCATACGCGCCGTGATCGGATTTACTGGTTTTCTGGTTCTCGCCTATCTTTTCGGCGGCGTCTGAACCGATCTGAGGAACTGCAGTTCAAGACAGCGCGTCTCTTCCGGGAGTGCGCTGTTTTTGATTCCGGGGTCCGGACACGGCGAATGTCGCAGGCGTCCAATCCGATGTCGGGCGATCGCATTGGACGCGGCATCTGATATCGTAGGCTCAAAGTTATTATATAGGCCGTAACGGCACTAACAGGGCTTTGGGCATGTTCCTTTCGGTATTCGACGTCTTCAAGATCGGTATAGGCCCTTCGAGCTCGCACACGATGGGGCCTATGTCGGCCGCCAACCGCTTCCTCGAGCTCATTCTTTCCCCCGAGTGGCCGCGGCCCGCCGGAGCGAGCGTGGCGGCGATCAGGATGAGCCTGCACGGCTCTCTCGCCTATACCGGCGTCGGGCACGGCTCGGATCGCGCGGTCGTTCTCGGCCTCATGGGAGAACGTCCCGATCGGGTCGACCCCGATCGTATGGACGCGATCATAGCGGAGGTGGAGCGCACCGGAAGGATCACGCCGCCCGGTCATCCGTCCTATGAGTTCCAGCCGAAGACGGACCTGGTCTTCGACAAGAAGACTCCGCTGCCGGGCCATGCAAACGGCATGACCTTCTCGGCTTTCGACCGGGACGGGCGTCTGCTCCTGAAGCGCATCTACTATTCCGTCGGCGGCGGCTTCGTCGTCACCGATACGGAGCTCGAGGCGATGCGGTCCGCCAAGGGGCGTTCGGCCGACCGCAAGGTGCCGTTTCCCTTCGCGACCGCCAGGCAGATGCTGGAGATGGCCGAGCGCTCCGGGCTGACGATCGCCCAGATGAAGCGGGCCAACGAAGAAACGCTGATGTCGCGCCAGGAACTTGACGTCGGCCTCGACCGCATCTGGACGGCGATGAAGAGCTGCATCGACCGCGGCCTTGCGGGTGAGGGTATCATGCCGGGCGGCCTCAAGGTGCGCCGCCGCGCCCGCATGATCCACGACAAGCTGCAGGAGGAGTGGCGTTCCAACAAGGTCAATCCATTGCTGGCGAACGATTGGCTGAGCGTCTATGCGATGGCGGTGAACGAGGAAAATGCCGCCGGCGGCCGGGTCGTCACCTCGCCGACGAACGGTGCTGCGGGCGTCGTTCCGGCGACCATCCGCTACTATCTGCATTTTCACGACGATGCCGACGAGGAGGGTATCCGCGACTATCTGCTGACGGCCGCGGCGATCGGGGGGATCATCAAGCACAACGCCTCGATCTCCGGTGCCGAGGTCGGCTGTCAGGGCGAAGTCGGATCCGCGGCCGCGATGGCCGCCGCCGGGCTTGCGGCGGTCATGGGCGGCACGCCGGAGCAGATCGAAAACGCCGCCGAGATCGCGCTGGAACATCACCTGGGCATGACCTGCGATCCGGTCGCGGGCCTCGTCCAGGTCCCCTGCATCGAGCGCAACGCGCTTGGGGCCGTCAAGGCGGTCACCGCCGCGTCGCTTGCGGTGAAGGGCGACGGCACGCATTTCGTGCCCCTCGACGCCTGTATCGAGACGATGCGCCAGACCGGCGCCGATATGAGCGAGAAATATAAGGAAACCTCGACCGGCGGCCTTGCCGTCAATGTCGTGGAGTGCTGAGCACGCGCTCGCGACCTGTGGAACCGCGACACAAAAGCCTTGACCGGCAGACGGCGAGGGAGTTCAACAGGCCATGGCCCTGAACCTCATCAAACTCTGCGTCGGTGCGGACAGCATCGAGGATCTCCGCGAATGGGTTTCCGAGCGTGCTCTGATCGCGATCGCCGCCGGTCTCGAACCCAGCTCCACCCACACGACGCGCATGATCCCGAAGCGGACGGAGGAGTTGCTCGACGGCGGCTCGCTTTACTGGGTGATCAAGGGCCAGGTCCAGGCGCGCCAGCGCCTGCTCGATCTCAGGACCTTCAAGGATGCCGAAGGCATCACGCGCTGCGACCTTATCCTCGGTCCGGAAGTGATCGAGACGGAATTGCAGCCGCGCCGCGCCTTCCAGGGATGGCGCTATCTGAAGGAAGAGGAAGCGCCCCGCGATCTCAGATCCCTGGGCGAGGGGGCCGCCGACATACCGATGGAGCTTAGGCGCGAGCTGGCCGAACTCGGTCTTCTCTGAGATAGGCGGGGCCGCGAACCGGTTGCTTCAACGAAGGCGCAGGCGCACCGGGCGCAGACGCCCGGCGGTACCGACATGAAGGTGTATCCCGACGGTCGGCTGCCCATGGCGCCAGGCGCGTGCGCCATGGGCGAGCAGCATTCCGACGAGATCCTTCGTCTTCGAGCGCGAACGGTTCCGCCCGAGATCGGCAATTCGCATCGCCGCCTCATGCAGGGGATGGAGGCCACCCCTGAGGGCCGCTGCCTTCTTCCTTTCCGGTTGCGTCATGAGTGGATCCGACAGGTTCTCGTTCATCGCCATGATTAGACCTCGTACGCACTACAAAATCGAGGGTGGCCGGCCTTGTTCAGGCTGGCGCTGCCTCGCTCCCGCCGCCGGTACGAAAAACCTTATCCGGCAACAGCTGCGAGCGAGGCGAATAACTGCGGTGCTCACGCGGCGGCGCCGCGCAGGCACGTTTTAAATTCCGTTACTGCTGGCTGGCCCAGCAGCCGAAACCCTTCTTCTTCAGGACCCGGCACGCCGCGACGGCGCCGTCCTGGCCCGAGAAACCGCCGAAACGGGCGCGATAGAGCTGCTGGCTGCCGTTTGCGAAGGCGACCGTGAAGGGCGTCGCGCTGCGCAGCGTCTTGCCGCCGCTGTCCTTGGCTTTTTCGAGCAGGTTTTCCGCCTGGTCCTTGCTGGGCGTCGCGCCGATCTGGATCACCCAGCCGGACGGCAGGTTTTCCTGGGTGGCATTCGTCGAGGATGTCGTCAGGCCGTCGACCTCGCCGCCCGTGTCGCCCTGTTCGACCGCATAGGCCGGCGAAGGTTCGGGAACCGCCACGTCACGCTGAACGCGCAGGGCTGCAGCAAGCGCATCCTTGCCGACGGCCTGGCCGTTGCGGGAGTTCGTCGCGGCATAGGCGGTCTCGATACGGTTTTCTTCATAACGCGCCGAGGGCACCGGGCCGCTCTCGGGCAGATCGAAGCCGCCGGAGACCGAGGCCTTCGAAGCGGAGGCCGCAGCCGATGCCGTGAGTGTCGGCGCGTTGGGGGTTTGGGCGATCAGGTTGCCGTTGCCGCGGCGCGATGCGGAAGGCATGTAGCGGGCAATGAGGTTCTTCATCTGCTGATCGCGCGAGGCGCCCGAACGGCCGCCCATGACGACGCCGACGACGCTTCGTCCGTCGGCCTGCGCGGACGTGACGAGGTTGTAGCCGGAAGCCCGCGTATAGCCGGTCTTGATGCCGTCGACGCCGCGCACGACGCCGAGAAGCCGATTGTGGCCGCGGATGACCTGCTTTCCGTAGCGGAAGCTCTGGGTCGAGAAATAATCGTAATATTGCGGGAAATGCTGGCGCAGCGCGATGCCGAGCCGTGCCTGGTCGCGTGCGGTCGTGACCTGCGCGCTGTTCGGAAGGCCGTGGGCATTGCGGTAGACGGTCCGCGTCATGCCGAGCGCCCGTGCCTTCTGCGTCATGATGCGGGCGAAGCGCTCTTCAGAGCCGCCGAGGAACTCGGCAAGCGCGGTGGAGGCATCGTTGGCCGAGCGCGTGATGAGGCCCTGGATCGCGTCCTCGACCGTCACAGAGCCGCCGGCGCGAAGCCCGAGCTTGGTCGGGGGCTCGGATGCGGCGTTTCTGGAGACCGGCACCTTGCTGTTGAGCCTGATCTTTCCGGCCTCGAGCGCCTCGAAGGTGAGGTAGAGCGTCATCATCTTCGTCAGCGAGGCCGGATAGCGCAGCTCGTCGGCATCCTCGCTGTAAAGAACCTTGCCGCTCTTCGCATCGACGACGATGCCGGCATATTTGGGATTGGCCTGAGCCGGGCTCGCGAAAACGACGGTGGCAATCATCCCCGCCATCATCAGGCTTTTTGCCGCGGCGACCAGCGCCTGCCGGGAGCGGGAAAGGAAAGGAAATACGGTACGGGACACTAGGTTACTCTTCATCCTCGGATTGCACATGTCTTCCGGACGCCGCCTCCAGAACGACCGTTCTTGAGACATTAGCGCCGACAGCGTTACCAATCGGTTTATGATGAACCGTTCGTTTCAGTGTTTGTCGGTATTTTATCGACGGCTGTGGCACGATCGATCGGCGCGCTCTTGACGAGGCGTCCATCGATATAGCTTCGCACCGCGGTCTCCATGGTTTGCCAGTGCGGCAAAAGTCTGCTCGAAAAACGATAAAGTACGGAAAGATCGCGTCCGACGTGGATATCCCTCTGGCAATCGGCGCCGGTCGACAGCGCATCCGATTGCGGCAGCAGGCATCGCACGGCATAGGTGGAGCCGTCGGCGAGCGCGCCGGTCAGCAGGGTTTCGCCGCCATAGCCGGAGCTTTCCTTCAGTTGATGAAGCGCAAGCCCGGCGGGTCCCGGCCTTGCTTGGCCTTCGAAGAGATGGCTGTAGATCGGCTCGACGCGGCCCGACATGTCTCTCGACATCGTGCTCTGCGAAATTTGCAGGAAAACAAGGCTTTCCGGCCGGCCCGCATCGTTGAAGCGCATCCGTGTCGCATCGGAATATCCCTGCATTTCGGGCCATGTCAGGTAGAGATCGGCGCGCTGCGCAATTGCGGTCTGGCGCTGTTCCTCGAAGCGGATGACATTGGCCGGCAGGCGGAGATGGTCCTGGCCGATGAAAATGTCGAACTCTTCGGTGCTTTCGGTATGGCCGGCGAGGGCGATGCGTTCGCCGAACTTGCTTCCGGCGAAGCTGAGCGCCGCGGTGACGGCCGCCAGAATGGCGACACCGACCGTCAGCCGCGCCAGGAAACGGTCCGAAATGAGCGGCGCTTGTCCGGTCGTCACGCTTTCTGCCGAAGTCCGGCTGGTCGCTGCAGTCATGAAACGCATCCGCTTGGGGAGGGTGATCGCACGCATCATCGTGGCACAGGCGGCGGGGCCGTCGGATCCGCTCCGAGTCACGCAATGACGCCAAGCTGTGCGAACGGAGTTAATAAGGCGTTAATGTCATGTGGCCGCCGTCATGGCAGCGGCGGCCGAAACAGGAGCGGCCGGCTCCGGGACAGCGGAGCCGGCCGCGAGGGCCATGGTCGGGGACGGGGTTGGGGACTGACCGGGGCCCTGAACAATGAATGTTTCGGTGACGCCTCAGGCCGGAGCCGGCGGCGTCCGCTCGTCTTACCGGACGCTGCCGACCGCATCGGCGCGACCATCCTGAAGCTTTACCCACTTTCCGGCATGCTCGGAGGATTGCCGCTTCAGGAAGCGGTATTCCGTTTCCGACCAGAGCATTACCTTGTTGCGCATATTGTCGAGCACGAAATCGCCGCGGTCGGTGCGCACGGTGAGGACCGCATGACCGTCGCCGTTCGGCTGCAGAACGACCGTGATCAGAAGGTCCGAGGGCGAAATGCCGGCTTCCATCAGCATCTTGCGCTTGAGCAGGACGTAATCTTCGCAGTCGCCGACGGTTTCGGGATAGGCCCAATACTCCTCGACACCGTAGATCTCCTTGTCGGTCATCGGCTCGATCGACGTGTTGACCTCGTAATTGACCTTCAGGATCGTCTTCCAGTTCGTTTCCGTCAGGACGAGCGGGCCTGCATCTGCGCCGAGACCGGAACACTCGTCGCGGTACCGCTTGCAGAACTCGTAATGTCCGATCGGCTGGCTGGTGGCTCCGACGGTCGGGATATTGGCGGGCAAGGCCATCGCTGCCTGCGCCATGAAGCCCGAGAAAATGAAGCCGAATGCGGCCCGGAAGAATGCGTTGGTCATTTTTTGTCTCCCCGTTATGGTTCGACAATGACACAGATATTTTTACTCCCGGCGAAGAACTGGAGTAGAATAAAGTACAAATGCAGATCGAATAAATATAAATTTCGAAGTAAACTTGAATAAACCTTGAAATGTATTTTATGAAAGTTTGTCTAAAATTCTAACGATCCCCTCTTCCGCTGAATTCATATCAAGCTGGAAAACAAGGGTTTTCCGGCTTCGCCGGACAAGGATCGCCGCCCTGTCTGCGGGTTCTGGCCAAAAATGACTTCGTGCCGACGGCATGGGGAAAGCCCGTGGGCGCGCGCGGCAGCCGTCGATAGCGGTTCGGGAGCGGGAAATTTTTCGAAGGAAGTTTCGAAGGCCGGCATAAAAAAAGCCCCGATGAGGGGCCTTCGGTTCGTTTGCATCTGCGCCGGAATGCTACAGGAAGGCGGTCAATGCTTCCTTCGGCTGCACCGATGAAAATTCGATGGCGACGCCTTCCTGGAAGTGGCGAACGACCCGTCCGCGCATATTGCCGAGCTGGACGGCTGTTCCGAGCGCAGGGCGCACTTCGATGTCGATGGCGGCGCCGGAAAGAGAAAGGTCGATGATCCGGCAGGGATAGCGGCGGCCGTCGTCCAGCGCGAGCTCCGTGCGCGGATTGCGCGGCGTCAGGCGGCTGTGGCGGCGATCTTCCGGAAGGCCGAGTTCGTGCCGGTTCGCGATCCAGGTGAGCTGCGCGGCAAGCTTCTCGCGCTTGCGTTCCGTCGCCGTGACGATGACGACGAATCCCTGATCGGTCGCCCGCTCGACCGTGCCTTCCACGCGGCCGATATGGTCGACATAGGCGATGATGCGTTCGCCGATGTTCGGCCGGGCAGGGCAGGCGAAGAAGACGTCGCCCGGCGACATGTCGATGACCGTGCATTCATATTCGTCATGGCTGGACAGCATCAGTCTGCCGGGAAGATTCACCGAGACGCGCTGAAAACTCCGCTGATCGATCTGCGGTTTGCTTGCTGCCGGTGATGCCTGCTGAAACGAATACATGGAGAGCATTGAGCCTATGAAATCTGCTTCCGACTCCTATCGTTTTCGCGTTAACAGAAGGTTGTGGAGGGGCGCGAATAATTGGGTTGAAACGGAAAAAATCAACCTTCGCGCGAGCCGGGTTGCCGACGGGCCGACCAGTTCGCTCCCGGTTCGTTCCGACGTTACCGGCCGTGCCGCCCGCCTTCGAAAATCCTCAGATGCAGCACCCGCCTGACGGTTTCGCCGAGGCCGGTCGAGCGCACTGCGATGGCGGCCGGAGCGGCAGCGCCGGAGCCCGCCTGCGGATATCCGCCGCCCTGGTCCGTATCGTGCCGATCCAAGTCGATGAAATCCGCCATTTCCAGAGTCATGTGCGTGAACGGCAGTTCGAACGGGCCGCGCGGGGCAAGGGGGCTGAGCGCGCCGATGATCCTGTCGACGGCGCCGGTCTCGGAGCGCAGCGGCAGAAGCACCACCTCGGCCAGCACCCGCTCCCGCCGTGCCGTGTAGCCCGCCGCCAGCAACACCGCCGGCGTTTGCCGTGCGATCACGGTTTCGCCGGTCAGGGCGATCCGGCTGCGGGTCTCCTCCGACCAGATTTCCGCAAAGTCATGCCCCTTCAGCTCGCGGTCGAAGCGCGTGCAAAGACGCGTTCCCGCCAGCCTGAAGCGCAGGCCGGCCGGCGCGTCATGCTCGAGCATGAAGAGGTCGGGCAGGATCGGCCCGATTTCCGCCGGCTCGATATCGCAGCGCTCGGGGACCGGCCTTGCCGCGCGAAGCCGGTTCCAGTAGCCGTGGATTTCTCTCGCGGTTTTCGTCTGCATCTCGTTTCCCGCGCACGGCTGTCCCGTCATGGAACAATTTTCTGCCGCAACGCTGTTTCAGGGATGAAGAAGCGAACTTTGTGCCAGACCGGATGTTAAGGTTAACCTTTGGTTTCGGTTGCCCTGAGGCATCTCGCCATGTCACTCAATCCCCATACCCCGCGTGGGGAATTGTTCAGCATCTGATTTCGGGCTCGGGGATTGGGGCCCACCGGCCGTCGGCGAAAGCTGTACGGCCGTTCTTTATTGTATAAAACACGCCTTGTTCGAAGCGATTGGGAAGAAACGATGAGCGATAGCGACACCGAAGGACCGGGTGTTCCGGAGGGCGGCGCGCCCAGGAGGGAGCCGGCCTTCAATCTGCCGGGCAGTCTCGTCGCAGTTCTGGTCGCGCTGACCGTGATCCAGTTTCTGCGCGCCTATGTTCTTTCGCCATTCGCCAACGAAGTCGTCCTCCTGCAGTTCGCCTTCATACCGGCCCGCTACGATCCGGAACTGATGGACTGGGCCTGGATCTGGAGCCCCGTCACCTATTCGTTTCTGCATGGAAGCTGGGAACATTTGATCTTCAACGGCTTCTGGATGGTCGCCTTTGGCGCGCCCGTCGTGCGCAGGATCGGTACGGCTCGCTTCGCGCTTTTCTGGTGCCTGTCGGCAATCGCCGCCGTGGCGCTTCATGCCGCGCTCCACTGGGGAGCCGTCGTTGTCGTGGTCGGGGCATCGGGCGTCGTGTCGGGACTGATGGGCGCTGCGGCGCGGTTCGTCTTCTCGCCGAGCGGGCGCATCAGCCGGCAGTTCGCCCATTTGAACCGCCGCCTTTCCATCCGCGAATCGCTCTCCAACCGATCCGTCCTGGTCTTTTCCGGCATATGGTTCCTCACGAACTTCCTGATCGGCTTCGGACAGATTTTTGCCGGTACGACCGGCGGGGCGGTTGCCTGGGAGGCCCATATCGGCGGCTTCCTGTTTGGTTTCCTGTGCTTTCCGCTATTCGATCGCGCCCCTGCCGTTCTCGATCTGCGCGCGCGGCAGGAGCAGCAGTAAATCAGGCAAGCCTTGCATTCGCCGCTATCATAGCGCACCATGGAATTCTTCCGGTTCGCACATGCACACCGGAAGACGAGATGGAACCCCGCCATGGGAAGCGGCGTTTTCATCGTCTGGCAGGGCATCCCTGCATGGGGTCGCCCCGCCTCTCTGTCATGTCGCACACGGGAGGTTTATGCATGTATGTGAAGTCGATACTGGACGAAAAGGGCCGCAACGTCATTACCGGCGGACCCCAGCTCACCGTCCGGCAGGCCGCCGTTTACCTCAATGAAAACCACATCGGCGCCATCGTCGTCGTCGATCGCAACGACCGGATCGCCGGCATCCTGACGGAGCGCGATATCGTTACCGCGATCGCCCGCAGCGGTGCCGAATGCCTCGACAAGCCCATATCCTCCGTCATGTGGGGCAACGTCCATCGCTGCCAGGAGCAGACGAGCGTGAACGAACTCATGGAGATGATGAGCATGCACCGCGCCCGCCATATCCCCGTCGAAAAGGACGGACGGCTGGTCGGCATCGTATCGATCGGCGACGTCGTGAAATCGCATATACGCGCGATCGAGCGCGAGGCGGAAGAGATCAAGGCCTATATCGCCGGATAGGCGGGACAGCGGCTTCTCTTTGCGAAGATCAGCGGGTGAAGGCCTCCTGCATCCGCTTGATTTCCAGGATCTTCGATTTCGTTTCCAGATATCCGCGATCGATCGCTTCGCCTGCGCGGTGGAATTCCGACAGGCCGATGTCGCTGAGCTTCGGATGGAGCGCCAGATCCGGCGGATCGCCGGCGAGCCGTGCGCGGGCGATCCGGTCCTGAATGATGTTGAACGCCTGGACCATCACATTCGTCATGCCGAGGCGCGCGGCGCTGGTCTCCTGGCTGTTCGCATCCTCTATCCGCTGGACGCTCGCATTGTGCTTGATGACGGCGGAGCGGCCGTAGACGTCGTAATTGAGGTTGACGGCGACGACGAGCGGCTCCTCATAGGCCCGGCACACCGAGACCGGCACCGGATTGACCAGCGCGCCATCCACGAGCGTGCGGCCGTTGCACTTGATCGGCTCGAAGATGCCGGGCAGGGCGTAGGAGGCGCGTATGGCGGTTATCAGCGAGCCGCCGCCGATCCAGACCTCGTGGCCGGTGTTGATCTCCGTCGCGACCGCGACGAAGGTGCGGTCGAGTTCCTCGATGGAGAGGTTTTCCAGATGCTCCTGCATGCGCCGCGTCAGCCGCATGCCGCCGAAGAGGCCGCTGCCGCGGATGGTGAAATCGAGCAGGCTCGCGATCCGGCGCATGGTCAGCGAACGGGCGAAAGCTTCCAGCTCATCGAGCTTTCCCGCAAGGTAGCAGCCGCCGACCAGCGCGCCGATGGAGGTGCCGGCGATCATGCTGACCTCGATGCCTTCCTCGTCCAGCGCTCTCAAAACGCCGATATGCGCCCAGCCGCGGGCCGCGCCCCCGCCAAGCGCGAGCGCGATCTTTGCCCTGCGCGGGGCGGGGAGATCGGGGGTGTTGGTCAGGGACAGGCCATCTGAATCGGACGCATTCGCGGTGTTTCCGTTACGATTGAGCCTCCAATTCAGCATGTCTTGCCTCCGTGGCGGAGAGAAATTCGCAGAGCCTCCGGCGCCTTTCGCGCAGCGGGGATCCGCCAGCTTAGATAATAACGCGAATCCCCGCGGTCAGCATCCTCGACAAAGGGATGGGGGGATTTGCGATCGCGAGAGGGATAATCGCGCGCCGGCAATGAACCGACGATGAATGACCGGCCGGCAGCGGATGCGGGAGGATGAACCTGCCGGAAATAGCGGAAACGCTCCGTTTCCTTGTTTTTACGCAACTCCGGACGGAAAGCCGCCAGGTGCTTTTCCCGGGATTTCTCCGACCTGCCGTGACAATGCGCTTCCATCTTCGCCGATCCGGGCATGCGTCCTGCCATGCGCTCATTAGGCGCCAAGACCGTTGCAAATTGATGAATCGCTGCGAAACGCAAATGCCCTATTTCCTGCCGTAGACGGCGTCCGGATCGAATTGCGGCTGTCCACCCGTGATGCTGAGAACGGCCTTGCCGCCCTGCTGCGCAACGGTGCGGTAGAAGCAGGAGCGGCGCCCGGTGTGGCATGTGGCGTCGTGGCCGGCGACGGAGACCTTGAGCCAGACGGCGTCCTGGTCGCAATCGGTGCGCAGCTCCACCACGGTCTGCAGGTTTCCCGACGTCTCGCCCTTTTTCCAAAGCGCATTGCGCGACCGGCTCCAGTAATGCGCGATCCCGGTCTCGATCGTCAGGCCGAGGGCCTCGGCATTCATGTGCGCGACCATCAGCAGCTCGCCGTCGCGCGCATCGGTCACCACGGCGGTGACGAGGCCGCTTTCGTCGAAGCGCGGCGTGAAGTCCGGACCCGTTTCGAGTTCGGCCTTGCTTTCGGAGGGCGGCTGGAAGGTGATCGTCATCGCTCTGAGCTCCGGAAGACCGGCGCTGCTCGGATCAGCTCCGGATCATGGTCATGAACCGCGCCTGCTCGGCCGGTTCGGTCTTGAAGGCACCGGTAAAGGTGGTGGTGAGCGTTGTCGAGCCCTGTTTCTGGATTCCGCGCATCGCCATGCACATATGCTCGGCCTCGATCATCACCGCAACGCCCCGCGGACGCAGCGTCTCGTCGATCGATTTGGCGATCTGCGCCGTCATCGTTTCCTGCGTCTGCAGGCGGCGCGCGAAAATCTCGACCACCCGGGCGATCTTGGAGAGGCCGAGAACCCGGCCGCTCGGCAGGTAGGCCACATGCGCCTTGCCGATGATCGGCACCATATGATGCTCGCAGTGCGAGAAGAAGGGGATGTCCTTGACGAGCACGATGTCGTCGTAGCCGGCGACCTCCTCGAAGGTGCGGCCGAGCACGTCCTCGGCGGCCAGATCATAGCCGGAGAACAGCTCCTTATAGGCCTTGGCGACGCGCGCCGGCGTATCGATCAGCCCCTCGCGGGTCGGGTCGTCGCCGGCCCAGCGCAGCAGGACCCGGACTGCATCCTCGGCTTCCTTCTGCGAAGGACGGCCGGAATCATCGCCGATATGCGGAAAATTCTTGACTATCGCGTCCATGAACGACTGGACCTTTCTGCAGGTTTGACACGTCTATTCGGACTCGCCACTGGCCATTCGCCTAACCCTGCAGGCTTGGGTTCCGTTGGCGGGCTCCGGGGCTTTCGGGTCGCGGGCTTCTCAGTGCGCTCGACCGTCCGGCACGGTTTCCCAAACAACAGGCAACGATTTCGCCATTGCAAAATTGTCGCCCCAACACGACATAGCATATAGTATCGACCGCAGGCTGCGGAAGGGGGCGAAGGCGACGCCGGATGCTTTTTTCCCGACGGCAGCGGAATATTGTGCCAGAATCGTTGAAGAAATCGGAAAAACGCGCGGAATCCCGGATCATGATGGACGATATCTACAATAGCCGCATCCTCGAATTCGCCGGCAACATTCCGCTGACCGGCACGCTTGCCGATGCGGACGCGGAGGCGAACGCGCATTCCAAGCTCTGCGGCTCGCGCGTCAAGGTCTGGCTGAAGATGGAGGGCGACCGCGTGACGGGCTTCGCCCATGAGGTGAAGGCCTGCGCGCTCGGCCAGGCATCCTCCTCCGTCATGGCGCGCCATGTAATCGGCGCGAGCGCCGACGAAATCCGCCAGGCGAGGGAAGACATGCTCGCCATGCTGAAGGCCGACGGCGAGGGGCCTTCCGGCCGCTTCGAGGACATGCGCTTCCTGAAGCCCGTCAAGGACTACAAGGCTCGCCACGCCTCCACCATGCTCACCTTCGACGCCGTCACCGACGCGATCGCCCAGATCGAGGCGAAGCGGCTGGCGAAGGTCGGGTGAGCCGGGGCGGGCAGGATGTGTAACGCCCCCGGCTGCCGCCATTCCGCCGACCGTCCAAGCCATCGGGGCCGCAACTGGGACGGGCCGTTCCGCAAGACGCCGGGGCGGCTTTTCGGCATGGGGGTCATCCGTCTTTATCAGCTGACGCTTTCCGGTTTCATCGGCAATTCCTGCCGGCACATGCCGACCTGCTCGGAATACGGATACGAGGCGGTCGCGCGCCATGGGCTCTGGCGCGGCGGGTTCCTGACGCTCTTCCGCGTCGCGCGCTGCGGGCCGGGCGGCACCTCCGGCTTCGATCCGGTGCCCGAAGCGCTCGGCGTCCGCTTTGCCTGGTGGGCGCCGTGGAGGCTCTGGCGCGTCTGACGGCCTCATCGCCTCCGGCAGGACGCCGCGTTCCTCCCATCCGGCCCGCGATAGGAGCGCAGCCGGCGGCCTGCCGGGCTTGCCATGCCGGGTGTCAGGGCCGGGTCCCGGGGGCCGAGCCTCAGAGATTGCGCTCTTCCCAGTCGTCATCCTCCCGCATCGCCCGATGCTGTTCGTCCACCTCCTTTTTCAGCGACGCGGCGTCATAGCCGGCGGCGAGCATCCGCCTGTCCCACTCCCTGACGGCATGCTCCGTGCCCTGGGCGAAATCGTGGAATTTGTCTTCGTCCGATATGCAGGGCGGAAACCTCTTCCACCGGGTGCTGCCGATCTCGTCGGGCGGATGGGAGCCGAGGCACCGTTTCGCGCGCCGGCATCTGGGCAGCCGGCAGGTCGAGAAATTGCCGATGAGGGTCGCCATATCCTGCTGTGCCGGCAGCAGGCGCCGCAGGTAGCGGCGCTCCTTGAACTCTTCTTCCGAAAGATTTTCCTTATTGTTTCCCATCGCCTTTCTCCGGGCATGGCGAAGCGCCCGTATGGCGTCCACCGGGTTGATGACATCCGTTCATTCCGGAGAACCGCGCGAGAGCGTCGCCTCTGGAAAGGTTTAATACATGGCTTCGCTCTCGCGCGGCCCTTCAGGCGTTCTTCGGAGGCGGTCAGTCCTCCTTCAGGTGCGGGAACCTCGGCTTCGCTGCACGGCTTGTCTTCGCATGAGCCTTTTCCGAAAACCGCGTTCCGCACTTTTCGGGGTCATGCGGGACAAACCGCTTGCATGGCGGACCCAAACCGACCCCGCAGACCCGGGGAAGGGGGAAGCCTTGCCCGCCGCGGAAAGCCTATGCCGTCCGCAACGTGTCCTTGCACCTCTTGCGCCGCCGCCGCACGTTACGGCAGACAAACGAAAGCGCCTCCTCCCGCCCGCATCGACACGTTACGCGATCCGTCCGGCGGCGGAAGGAAGGATAGGATAAGGCAGGTGCGAGGGGTGGGGAAATCCGCGGCGCATTTCATTGAAAATCCATCGGACTTTCGGCGGTGCATGCACGGTTTTTGCCCGAATGGAACTGCTGCAACGGGCAGACCGTTCCCCTGACGGACTTACGAACCCGCCAATGGGCTTGCAAAGGAGCCAAGATCTTGTCGCACGATTTCGCAACCTTCATGAAAACCCGAGAGGCCGCCGCACGCGCCTATACGGCCGGCGATGCAGATCCTTTGAAAGCCATCTCCGCGCGATCGGGGCAGGCAACATTCTTCGACCCGGGCGGCGGTTTTACCGAAGGTGCCGACCGGGTGCTCGAGGTCAACATCGACGGCGCCAAGGCCTTCGGCGCGGGTGGAACCTCGCATTTCGAAATCCACGACCAGGGCGCATCCGGCGACCTTGCCTTTTGGACGGGATATCAGCGCGCCACCGTCGAGCTGAAAGGCAAATCGCAGGACATGAATATCCGCGTTACCGAAGTGTTTCGCCGCGTGGACGACGCATGGAAACTGGTTCACCGTCACGCCAGCATGGCGAAGGAGGACATGGGCAGCTAAAGCGGGTCGCGTTTTTTCCGGCTCTCGCGCGCCGGACGTCTTCGCAAGCCATCATTGCAAACCGCTGCAAATCCTTGCGTGGCATGATTTAGGATATCGCCGTGATTTCAAGGTCCTGCCCGTTCATGCTTACGACGTCGCCAACCGCCTTGCCCATCAGAAGCCGCGCCACAGGTGAGACATAGGAGATCGTGCCTGCCTTGGGATCGGCCTCGTCCTCGCCGACGATGCGATAAGTCTGCACCCGGCCGTCATCGCGGCTGAACTTGACCGTACTGCCGAAGGCGACGGTTTCGGTCGAGGCCGGATCGGCAATCACCTGCGCGGTGCGCAGCCGCTCGACGAGATAGCGGATGTCGCGCGAGGGGCCGGCGAGCTGACGGCGCTTCTCGTTGACGTCCTCGATCGCATTGGCCGTCTCGAAGGCGGCGCGTGCCTCGGCAAGCTGTGTTTCAAGTGTCTTCAGGCCCGTCTCGGTGACGAGGTTGGGATGGGGAGAAATCGGCCGTTCGGGCAGCAGGGTTTCCGCTGCGGTTTCGGCACTTTCTTCCTTCATGAAGGCGACGCTCAAAGTCTGAACTCCCGTTGTGTCCGTGTCACTTTACGCCTCCGCCGGCATCGTCGCCAGAATCCAATCGCGGAACGCGCGGATTTTCGGAATGTTGCGGCGTGATTGCCGGTAGACGAGCCAGTAGTCGCGGCCGTCGTTGCAGGTGATGGCGAAGGGCTGGTAGAGCTGGCCTGCCTTCACCTCCTCGCGGAAATGGCCGGGATTGCATCGCGTCTGCGACGTTCGGCAGTTTCTGTTATTGAACACTGCACATGAATACCCCCGGTAACGATCGGCTAGATTGACTGTTCACCGAGGGCTATCATTCTTTGTCGAATCTCAAATATGCCATTACTTCTTCGGCCGTTCCCGCATAATTTCTGCCACCCGTTGAGCGATCTTCTCAATCGCGGAATCGTCGATTGTTGAGCCTTCCTGCCAGCTGCGGCTCGGCTCGTCGATCGGATCGGCAAGACTGTTCGTGTCTTCGTCTTCGAACGGAAATGCTGAGTAGTCGACGTCCTCCAATTCATCAGCGTCCCGGAAGAATCGCATTCCAGGCGCTCGCAGGAAGTAATTGGTACGTGTCCGCCCTCTGCCACTGGCATACCGCTCATGCGGCCGCGGGGCTTGGTTGTCCGCGATTGTCATCAGATCGGCATCCTGAACGCCAACCACCAAATAAACATGATCAGCACCGGGGGGCGCCATTGTGTCGTAGGTTACTCCCACATCACCTGGTCTTTGCCGGCCTACGCTAACCCGTTCCCAGCGACGGTCCCTCTCGATTTGCTCCGCTAATCTTCCTGCACCCGTCATTGTCCTTACAGGTATACCTGCCATCTGCAGAAATGCGCTCAGGGTTGCGGCGCACGCATTGCGCGGAAAGACGGAACCAGTACCCTGCATATATTCGGCGGCCCGTCTGTGTACTTCCGCAATACTGTGTCTGCTGCTTCCAAGTTCAACAAGTTTTTCGATACGATCCGCGTCCATTTGCTGCCTCCCTCCAGGGTTAACCATTTCTGCGTCTGAAGCGCCGATCCTTGAGACCCCAACCATCGACGCTAAGAACTGTCGCGCAATCAGCCGGGCAGCTGGAGCGTTCGGATGCAGTTCATCGTGCCAATTGCTATTACAACAGCCTCGCACATTGACGACGTGGACGTGACTATTATCGGCTGCGATCTCATCGAGCGTCTCGTACATTCGATCGACAAGTACTCTGATAACGTCGGCACATATCTTCAGTTGCGGGTCATAGCCCCAAGAAGAAAAAGGCTTACCCAACCAGCGACCACCAACGCGCGGTACAGCATGATCGTAGCCGTGTACGAAAATGTGAGTCTTTGGAGACCACAAATTTACCGCCTGAATTAGCCTCAGGTATCCTGTACGAATTCGAGAGAATATTTGGTCAACTTTGCCTGTATTCAAACAGTCCCAGGGATCACTGGCGCCGCCTGCAAAGGGCTTAAGGATTTTTTTCAGCTCGCCGCCACCGAGGAAATCGTTGCCACCTCCGGACAAAATTAGAAAATCAAAAATTCCGCTTTGAATAGGAACACGCAGTCCTTTGTCGCTTTGGCTCGGATCGTTGGATAACGTTTTGTAGATGACATTCTCAAGTGTATCACCGGGCCAGCCGACATTGTTTATGTAGAACCTGGGATCTTCATCAATAAAATTTGAGAATGACTGGTTGTACCCAAAAAGAGAACTCCATGGCCATAATATATTTGCCCATGAATCCCCTTCAACTAAAAGCTTAAATTGATATGATGATGGCCCTCGTGGGCTTCTCAAAAATGGAGAAGATTGACCTCGATATCCTTCGACCTCATAGACGAGGCTCAAATCAGTCTTGGTCATACGTTCTCTTGGCAAGGCTTAGCCCCCCGCACGAACTCACCAGACATAGCATGCAAACATTGAATACAATAATGTTGTGATGGGCATTTTGCAATAATTATTCTTAAAGGTTAGAAGATCAACTAATGCAACACAAATACCAAGCCAATGTTTTCAAAAAAAATAAATCAATTTTGATCTGTCGGATCGAATCATCGCTGGCTTCGAACTTCAAACGCGACGTTCGCTTTGCTTCAGAGACTGGATGGCGGCGGCGACATACGAGCACAGCGTCGTAAGCTGCCGTTCCACTTCTCTGCCCATCATGGATGCCCGGCGTTTATCGCGCGGCGAGTGTCGGGTCCGACAGGAAAGCTTGCCGGACGAAGTCCGCGAAGGCTGCGATGGCGTGGGAACCGGAAGCATGCATCAAGCCTCCGCCGGCATCGTCGCCAGAATCCAATCGCGGAACGCGCGGATTTTCGGAATGTTGCGGCGTGATTGCCGGTAGACGAGCCAGTAGTCGCGGCCGTCGTTGCAGGTGATGGGGAAGGGCTGGTAGAGCTGGCCTGCCTTCACCTCCTCGCGGAAATGGCCGGGATTGACGATCGCCACCCCCTGGCCGGCGATCGCCATGCCGGCGTCGATCGCCTGTGTGCCGAATTCGTTGGGCGGGAAGCGCTCGAGGCCCGGTTCGGCGACCCCCGCCGCCTTGAACCAGGTTTCCCACCAGATGTCGCGGGCGCTGATGATGGGCAGTTCCAGAAGGTCGGCGGGCTCGCGCAATGTGCCGGGCGCGGCGAGCTTCGGGCTCAGCATCGGCGTGAAATCCATCCGCATCACCCTGTGCGCAGCCAGTCCCGGCCAGTCGCCCTTGCCCCAGCGAATGGCGACGTCCACCGGCTGGCGGTTGAAGTCGACGATTTCCTGCGAGGTCGAGAGGCGGACGGCGGTCCGCGGATGCTTGAGCTGGAAGCTTCCGAGATAACGCGCCAGCCATTGCTGGGCGAAGGTGGTGGTCGAGTGGAGCACCAGCGTGTCGTTTTCCGGCTCGCGGACCGAATCGATCGCCTCGCGCAGCAGTTCGAAGCCTTCGCGCACCTTCGGCACCAGCCGTTCGCCGACTTCCGTCAGGCTCACCTGCCGCGGGCGGCGCAGGAAGAGCGGCTCGCCGATATTCTCCTCCAGCAGCCTGATCTGGTAGCTGACGGCGGTCTGGGTCATGCCGAGCTCTTCGCCCGCAAGCGTGAAGCTGCCATGGCGGGCGGCCGCCTCGAAGACGCGCAGCGCATTGAGCGGGAACTGTCTCGACATCTTCATGGATAAGTTCTCTTTATGCATCGCGCCGGAAGTTCGATTGGATTTCCATCATAATCCGGCGCATGCTCTCTTCATAGCACGCAATTCCGAACGGAAAACCAGTTCCCGCTTTTCCTGGAATTGCTTCGGTTAGACGCAATTCCGGGCGGAAAACCGGTTCCACTTTTCCTGGAATTGCTCATAGCCACCAATCGAAAACCGGCCTTGGCCGGAGAAGGAGCTGCCATGAGCAATGGCGGGCAGAGCTTCCTTGCGCGCTTCTGGCGCGAGGTCATGCGATGGATCGGCGCTTTCGACCTGCTCGACGTGGAAAGCCTTTCGGACGAGCGCAAGCGCGATCTCGGATTTTCGGACGGCAGGGCGCCGCGTCAGGACGAGGATTTCTGCCGGTAGGCGGAGAGGGCGGCGAGGATCTGCGCGGCCGTCATGGCGGCGATGATCTCCGGGCGCTTATCACGCACCGTATCGCCGCCGATCGGCAGCACGAGACCCTCGGCATCGCGGCGACTGCCGCCTTCGGCTTCGAGCCAGCGGGCGAAGCTCGCCCGCTTCGTCTTTGAGCCGATCATCCCGACATAGGCGAGGTCTTCGCGCAGGAGCGCCTGCCTGGCGATGAGGAAATCGAGTGCATGATCATGGGTGGCGATCACTGCGGCGGAACCGGCGGGCATTTCGTCGACCAGCACTTCCGGCAAGGCGGCGAGCCGGCCATGGACCTCGGACGTCATCTGATCCAGCTCGCCCTGGCGGGTTTCCACCACGACCACCCTGAGCGGCAAGAGGACGAGGGCGTCGGCCAGCGCACGACCGACATGGCCCGCGCCGAAGAGCCAGACCTGCGGGCGGCGTCGCTCGCGGGCGGCGAGCTTTTCCAGCAATGCGGCCCGCGCCGCCTCGTCGCAGACGGTGAAGCCGAGCTCTACCCGCCCGCCGCAGCACTGGCTGATCTCGGGCCCGAGCGGCACGTCGAGGCGACGCTCGCCGCCGGCATCGGCCAGCAGCTTGCGGGCATTCTCGATAGCCAGGAATTCCAGTTGTCCGCCGCCGATCGTGCCGTGGATCTCGGAGGGCGAGACGAGCATGAAGGCATCCTCGTCGCGCGGCGTCGAACCGCGGACCGAAACGATCTCGACGATGACCAGCCTGTGCTCGCGTGCGATGAAGGCTTCCGGATTGTCGTGCAGGAAATTCATTCGGCAGATGCTTTCAGCCGCTCGACGGCCATCAATATGCGTTCGGGGGTCGCCGGAGCGTCGAGGCGCGGGCATTCGCGATAATCCGCAACGCTCGCGACCGCCATGGACAGCGCCTCCAGCACGGAGATCGCCAGCATGAAGGGAGGCTCGCCGACGGCCTTCGAGCGGCCGATGGTCGGCTCGGCGTTCTCCGCCCATTCGGCGAGCTTTACGTTGAAGACCTTCGGGCGGTCGGAGGCGAGCGGGATCTTGTAGGTCGAGGGGGCATGCGTGCGCAGCCGGCCCTTGCCATCCCACCAGAGTTCCTCGGTCGTCAGCCAGCCCATGCCCTGGACGAAGGCGCCCTCGACCTGGCCCTTGTCGATGGCCGGATTGAGCGAGCGGCCGACGTCGTGGAGGATATCCACGCGGTTCACCAGATATTCGCCGGTCAGCGTGTCGATCGAGACCTCGGAGACGGCGGCGCCATAAGCGAAATAATAGAAGGGGGTGCCCATGCCCTTCGCCCGGTCCCAATGGATCTTCGGCGTCTTGTAGAAACCGGCGGCGGACAGCTGCACACGGGCCATATAGGCCTGTTTGATGAAATCGGGGAAGGGGATCAGCGCGGTGCCGACGCAGACATGATGGGGCACGAAGGCGATGTCCTCCGGTGCGACGCTCCATTTTTCGGCCGCGAAGGCGACGAGCCGTTCCTTGATCTGGCGGGCGGCGTCATGGGCGGCCATGCCGTTGAGGTCGGAGCCGGAGGAGGCGGCGGTGGCCGACGTGTTCGGCACCTTGGCGGTGGTCGTGGCGGTGATCTTCACGCGGTCGAGATCGACCTGGAAGGCGTCCGCCAGCACCTGCGCCACCTTGGTGAAGAGCCCCTGGCCCATCTCCGTGCCGCCATGGTTCAGGTGGATCGAGCCGTCCTGGTAGACATGGACCAGCGCGCCGGCCTGATTGTACCAGGTGGCGGTGAACGATATGCCGAACTTGACCGGAGTCAGCGCGATGCCCCTGCGGATAACGCGGCTTTTCCGGTTGAACGCGATGATCTGGCTGCGCCTTTCCTGGTAGTCGGAAGAGGCTTCCAGCTCGGAAACGATGCGGCGGACGATATTGTCTTCCACCGTCTGGTGATAGGGCGTCAGGACACGATCGGACCCTGCCTCGCCGTAGAAATTCGCCTTGCGTATCTCCAGCGGGTCCTTGCCGAGCGCATAGGCGATCTCCTCGATGATGCGCTCGCCGCCGACCATGCCCTGCGGCCCGCCGAAGCCGCGAAAGGCCGTGTTGGAGACGGTGTTGGTCTTCAGGGGCTGCGAGGTCAGCCGGACATGCGGATAGAAATAGGCATTGTCGGCATGGAAGAGCGCGCGGTCCGTCACCGGGCCGGAAAGATCGGAGGAGTAGCCGCAGCGCGCCGCATAGTTCGCCTTCACGGCCCGGATGCGGCCCTCGTCGTCGAAGCCGGCTTCGTAGTCGACCAGGAAATCGTGGCGCTTGCCGGTGGCGACCATGTCCTCGTCGCGGTCGGGGCGGAACTTGACGGCGCGTTTCAGCCTCTTTGCGGCAATGGCGGCGATCGCGGCGAACTGGTTGCCCTGCGTCTCCTTGCCGCCGAAGCCGCCGCCCATGCGGCGCACCTGCACGGTGACGGCGTTGGACGGGACGCCGAGCGCGTGGGCGACCATGTGCTGCACCTCGCTCGGATGCTGGGTCGAGGACCAGACGGTGACCTCGTCGTCCTCGCCGGGAATGGCGAGCGCGATCTGGCCTTCGAGGTAGAAATGATCCTGCCCGCCGATGCGCATCTGCCCCTTGATGCGCCGGGGAGCCGCGGAGAGAGCCGCGTCGGCATCGCCGCGCGCAAGCGTCAGCGGATCGGTGACGAGCGTCGCGCCGTTTTCGAGCGTATCGGTCACGTCGGTCAGGTGCGGGAGGTCGCGGTATTCTACCTTCGCAAGCCGAGCGGCGCGGCGGGCGGCCTCGCGGGTCTCGGCGACGACGGCGAAGATCGCCTGACCGTGGAATTCGACCTTCCCCTCCGCCAGGATCGGCTCGTCATGCTTGCCGGAAGGACTGATGTCGTTGACGCCGGGAACGTCGGCCGCCGTCATCACCCAGACGACGCCGGGATGGCTCTTCACGGCGGAAAGATCGACCGAGACTATTTCCGCATGCGCCCTGCCGCTCATGCCGAGCGCGGCATGGAGCGTTCCCTCGGGCTCGGGCATGTCGTCGATGTAGTCGGCCGTGCCGCTGACGTGCTTGTGCGCGGAATCGTGGCGGCGTTCGGCATGCATGGGGGCCGCGATGGTCTTTCTTTCCTCGAAGGCGGACTTGTCCATCTCACCGCCTCCTTGCGGGGCCCAAGCCCCTCATCCGCCCTGCCGGGCATGTTCTCCCCGGCGGGGTGAGGAGCACGGTTCCGGTACGATCCTGCTTCATTACGCCACCTCCTCGAACCGCGTCACCTGCGCTGTCTCGCCCGACGATTCGAGGAAGAAGCGGGTCAGCAGGTTCTTTGCCGTCAGCATGCGGTACTCGGCGGTGGCGCGCCAGTCGGTGAGCGGGGTGTAATCCTTGTTGAAGGCGGTTCGGGCCTTTTCCACGGTCGCTTCCGTCCAGGGATTGCCGAGGAGGGCGGTTTCGACCGCCGTCGCGCGCTTCGGCGTTGCCGCCATTCCGCCGAAACAGATGCGCACCTGCGTGATCGTGCCGCCAGCATCGAGCGCGATGCGGAAGGCGCCGCAGAGCGCGGAGATGTCCTCGTCGCGGCGTTTCGAAATCTTGTAGACGGCGAAACGGTCGCTGGAGGCAGGCAGGGGTACGAAGATGCTTTCCACGAATTCGTTCCGCCGGCGGTCCTGCTTTCCATAGGCAAGGAAGAAGTCCTCGAGCGGCAGCTCGCGCCGGCCTTCATGGGAGCGCAGCGTCAGCTTTGCGCCGAGCGCGATCAGCGGCGGCGGCGTGTCGCCGATCGGCGAGCCGTTGGCGATGTTGCCGCCGATCGTGCCCATGTTGCGCACCTGTTCGCCGCCGATGCGGTCGATCAGGGGCTTCAGCGCCGGGATCGCTGCGGACAGGGCCTCGAAGGCCTGCGTATAAGTGACGCCCGCGCCGATCGTGATGTCCGACGGAGATGCGGCGATCGTCTGCAACTCCTCCAGATGATTGATGAAGACCACCGGGTCGAGGTCGCGCATCTGTTTCGTCACCCAGAGCCCGACGTCGGTGGAGCCCGCGACCATCGTCGCCTCCGGCTCCGCGGCCAGCACTTCGGCGAGTGCGTCGACGGAGGCGGGGACGATGATCCTGCCTGCGACGTCATCGAGCCGGATCGTTTCCTTCGCGGCCATGGCGGCGAGTCTTGCGCGGATCTCGGCGCGCGTCCGTTCCAGCGGGTCGAAGAGCGCGCTGGGACGGGCTTCGGCGACCGCTTCGGCCGCGCGCACGATCGGCTCGTAGCCGGTGCAGCGACAGAGGTTTCCTTGCAGCGCCTTTTCGATCCGCGCCCGGTCCGGCCGCTCGTTTTCCAGCCAGAGCCCATAGAGCGACATGACGAAGCCGGGCGTGCAGAAGCCGCATTGGGAACCGTGATGGTCGACCAGCGCCTGCTGCACGGGATGAAGAGCGCCGTCCTTGCCGGCAAGATGCTCGACCGTGACGACATGGGTGGCGTTCATGGAGCCGAGCAGGCGGATGCAGGCGTTCACGGTCTCGTAGACGAGGCCGCCCGCGACGAGCCGCCCGACGAGAACCGTGCAGGCGCCGCAGTCGCCCTCCGCGCAGCCCTCCTTCGTTCCGGTCAGCCTGCGGCGAAGCCTCAGCCAGTCGAGCAGCGTGCGCGTCGGCGGCACGTCGGAGAGGGCTATATCCTCGCCGTTCAGGATGAAGCGGATGCTGCCGGTGTGCATTGTCATGCGATCCTTCACGATGTCCTTTACTGCGCCGTCCAGCCGCCGTCGATGGAGACATGGGTGCCGGTCACCGAGCGCGCCTCGTCGCTTGCCAGATAGAGGGCGAGGGCTGCCACTTCCTCGACCGACACGAAGCGCTTTGTCGGCTGCGCCGCCAGAATGACCTCTTCCACCACCTGCTGCTCGGTGATGCCGCGCGCCTTCGCCGTATCCGGAATCTGGCGCTCGACCAGAGGGGTCAGCACATAGCCTGGGCAGATCGAATTGACGGTGATGCCCGTTTGGGCGAGCTCCAGGGCGGCTGTCTTCGTCAGACCCATGATACCATGTTTCGCCGCGACATAAGCCGATTTGAAGGGCGAGGCGACGAGGCCGTGCGCCGATGCGATGTTGATGATGCGGCCGTGCGCGCTCTTCTTCATCAGCGGGATCGCCGCACGCATCGTATGAAAGGCGCTGGAGAGATTGATGGCGATGATCTGGTTCCATTTGTCGATCGGGAAATCCTCGATCTTTTCGACATGCTGGACGCCGGCATTGTTGACGAGGATATCGACGCCACCGAATTCGGAAGCCGCCGTGGCGATCATGTCGGCGATCTCGTCCGGCCGGGTCATGTCCGCGGGGTGATAGATGACCTTGCCGCCGCCGAGCGAGCCGAGACGGCTGCGGATCTCCGAAATCACCGCATCGCTGCCGAAGCCGTTCACGACGACATTGGCTCCGGTGTTCGCCAGCGCGGTCGCGATGGCGAGCCCGATGCCGCTGGTGGAGCCGGTGACGACCGCGGTTCTCATGGCTGCTTCTCCTTGCCTCTTCATCGGCTGACAGGCCCGGTGTTCCTGTTGCTTTTGCAGCAGCCTACGCGCAAACATCCGCCGCTGACAATTGTGATTTTGGAAAGGGAGCGGTCCGTTTCGGCAGAGGCGGATTTGCGTTTCATTTTCTTTTGACATTCGTTTTCATGTCGTATTGAAGATTCCGAATGCCGGTGGGAGCGAATTTCGGGAGAAGGGGAGGAATTTCATGGGCGGATATGTTCTTGCGATCGACCAGGGCACGACGTCGAGCCGGGCGATCGTCTTCGACGGGAACCGGAAGGCCGTCGGCAGCGGCCAGAAGGAGTTCACGCAGATATTTCCGCAGTCCGGCTGGGTGGAGCACGATCCGGAGGAAATCTGGGAAACGGTCGTCTGGTCCGCCAGGACGGCGCTCGACAAGGCGGGCATCACCGCCGCCGACATCACCGGCATCGGCATCACCAACCAGCGCGAGACCGTGGTCGTATGGGAGCGCGACACCGGCAAACCCATCCACAATGCCATCGTCTGGCAGGACCGCCGCACGGCGGCCTATTGCGAGAAACTCAAGAAGCAGGGCCTCGAAAAGACCTTCACGAAGAAGACCGGGCTTCTGCTGGACCCCTATTTTTCCGGAACCAAGCTTTCCTGGATGCTTGCGAATGTGAAGGGCGCGCGGGCGAGGGCGGCAAAGGGCGATCTGTGCTTCGGCACGATCGACAGCTTTCTCATCTGGCGGCTGACGGGGGGCAAATCCTTCGTGACGGACGCGACGAATGCAAGCCGCACGCTGATGTACAATATCGCCGCCAACAGCTGGGACCGCGAACTGCTCGACATTCTGCGCGTGCCCGAGGCGATGCTGCCGGAGGTGCTGGATTGCGCGGCCGATTTCGGCGTGACGGAGAGGGCACTGTTCGGGGCGGAAATCCCCATCCTCGGCGTTGCCGGCGACCAGCAGGCGGCGACCATCGGTCAGGCCTGCTTCCAGCCCGGCATGATGAAATCGACCTACGGTACGGGATGCTTCGCGCTGCTCAACACCGGGCGCGACATGGTGCGCTCGAAGAACCGCCTGCTGACCACGATTGCATACAGGCTCGACGGCGAGACGACCTATGCGCTGGAAGGCTCGATCTTCATCGCGGGCGCTGCGGTGCAATGGCTGCGCGACGGGCTCAAGGTCATCAGGGCGGCGCCCGATACCGGCGAGCTGGCGGCAAAGGCGGATCCGACGCAGGAGGTCTATCTCGTGCCGGCCTTCACCGGGCTCGGCGCGCCGCACTGGGATCCGGATGCGCGCGCGGCGATCTACGGCATGACGCGAAGCACCGGGCCCTGCGAGTTCGCCCGCGCGGCGCTGGAAGCGGTCTGCTACCAGACCCGCGACCTGCTCGACGCGATGCACAAGGACTGGAAGAACAACGGCAACGAGACGGTGCTGCGCGTCGACGGCGGCATGGTCGCTTCCGACTGGACCATGCAACGGCTTTCCGACATCCTCGATGCGCCGGTGGACCGGCCGACGACCTTGGAGACGACGGCGTTGGGGGCCGCCTGGCTTGCCGGCCAGCGGGCCGGCGTCTGGCCCGGACAGGACGGCTTTGCCAAGAGCTGGGCGAGGGACCGCCGCTTCGAGCCGGAGATGGACGAGAAGACGCGGGCCGCAAAGATCAGGGGCTGGAAAGACGCAGTGCGCCGGACGCTGAGCGATTTTTGAAAGCGACTGCCTTTGTGAGGCCGGAGCTTTTCATCTCAAGCCGCAGAGAATTCCGCGGGCCTGCCGATATCATTCCATGCCTTCATCTCGTCGAGGCGTTCCTGAGTAGGCAGGTTGACAGCCTCCTTCTCGGAGTGTCCCTCGTGTATTTTCTTCTCCATCATCCAGCCTTGAAAAGTAGCATAGTCGGAAACCAGCCGTGCTGGTCCGGGGGCATCAACGCCGGCTTCGACGCGGAAGAAATCCCGCACTTTCTTGATGATGATTTCATAATCGTTTCGGTGGAAGTCAACATCTTGCCCGGCGATGTCGGAAAGCGATCGTTTGAGATCATAAGGATCGCGCTCGAATATCAAAAACTTCTTCCGATCGGCCTGTGCGATCCCGCTTCGACGGTATCCGAGGTCGAGGCCAAGCTCGAACGGCATGTTCATGCGAAACGTTTCACTTGGGCCATTCGACTTGCAGCGCGAGAGATCGTGAATGGAGTATTGTGATCGCTTGATGAGCCCTATGATCTTATCCAAACGGTTTTCCCCGGCTTCAAGGCTTTCGCTCGCGAGCCGTGGGGAAAATCCGAAATAGGTAACGCAGAAAACGATGGCTTCGAGGAGCGGTGCGAATTCGGTATCAAAAGGGCAGTTGATGAAGACGTTCTTTTGAAAGAGTGGATCGTTCGAGCTTTATCCCTTGGAACTACGGGGATCGTTTCCATAGGATAGACGATCTCGAATCCTGCCGTTCGTTCCATGGATATAAAGCTCTGTGCCCTGGTTCCTAGCGATTTCCTTCGCAACCTTGATTGCCTCGCCTTGTGTTGCGAAAGTATGCGACGCGCGGGAGGAGCCGGCCTGGCGTACGCTCCACTTTCCGCTGCTCGGCACGACATGCTGACCCTTGCGAGACATTCAAAATTCTCCATCCAAACCCCAAGACGAAAGATAGCATTTTTTTGCCGTGAGCCAAGATAGTTTGCGGTTGTCGGTCTTTCATTCGGTTGCTCCCGCTATCGAAAATTTTTCGATGCGCCATGTCGGCTTTGGCGGTACTCATTCGTCATTCGAAACAAAGGAGGAAACCATGCTTTACGCCGTTCTCTGCTACGATTCCGAAGCCGAAGTCTCCGCATGGAGCAAGGAGTATGACGAGAAGGTCATGGCCGATCTCGGCGCAGTCGTGGAGAAATACGCCGCGATGGGCAAGCTCGGCCCGGTCGCGCGGCTGATGCCGACGACCGCCGCAACGACCCTGCGCAAGAATCCGGGCGAGACGATCCTGATGGACGGGCCCTTCGCGGAGACGAAGGAGCAGTTTCTCGGCTTCTTCCTCATCGACATGGAAACGCTCGACGAGGCGGTGGCGTTCGCGAAGGAACTGACCGTCGCCAATCCGGGCGTCGGCGCCTTCGAAATCCGTCCGCTGCAATACTTCAATCCGGGAGGCGGAGCCAAATGAGCGAACTTGCGTGGATCGACCTGGCGCTGACATCGGCGCGCCCGCAGGCGATGGGGGCGCTGCTGCGCTATTTCCGCGACCTCGACATGGCGGAGGAGGCCTTTCAGGAAGCCTGCCTCAGGGCGCTGAAGAGCTGGCCGGAGAAAGGTCCGCCGCGCGACCCGACCGCATGGCTGATCTTCGTCGGGCGCAACAGCGGCATCGACCACGTGCGCAAGCGCGCGAAACAGCGGCCGCTGCCGCCGGAGGAGATGCTGTCGGACCTGGAGGATACCGAGGCCGATCTGGCCGACCGCCTCGACGGTTCGCACTACCGCGACGACATCCTGCGCCTGCTTTTCGTCTGCTGCCATCCGGACCTGCCCTCCACGCAGCAGATCGCGCTGGCGCTGAGGATCGTCTCCGGCCTGTCGGTCAGGCAGATCGCGCGGGCCTTCCTCGTTTCCGAAGCGGCGATGGAGCAGCGCATAACGCGCGCGAAGGCGAAGATCGCGGCATCCGGCATTCCTTTCGAGGCGCCGGATGCGATCGCCCGCAGCGAGCGCCTCGGCATCGTGTCCGCGATGATCTATCTCGTCTTCAACGAGGGCTATTCCGCCGGTGCCGCACAGAAGGCGGATACGCCGTTCTGCGAGGAGGCGATCCGGCTTGCGCGGCTGCTTCTGAAGCTTTTTCCGGCCGAACCGGAGATCATGGGGCTGACGGCGCTGTTGCTGATCCAGCACTCGCGCTTCGATGCCCGGTTCGACGAGGCGGGCGGGATCATCCTTCTCGAGGACCAGGACCGGTCGCGCTGGGACAGGCGGATGATCAACGAGGCGCTGGTGCTGATAGACAAGGCGATCCGCCATCGCCGGCCCGGGCCGTTCCAGATACAGGCGGCGATCGCCGCACTTCATGCCCGCGCCGAGCGTCCGCAAGACACGGATTGGGCCGAGATAAACCTGCTTTACCAGACGCTGGAGCGGCTGCAGCCATCGCCGGTCGTGACGCTCAACCGCGCGGTCGCGGTTTCGAAGCTCGACGGACCGGAGGCCGCGCTGGCCTTGATCGAACCTCTGGAAGAGCGCCTTTCAGGCTATTTCCATTTCTATGGGCTCAAGGGCGGGCTGCTGATGCAGCTCGGCCGCATGCGCGAGGCGCATGTCGCCTTCGACCGCGCCATCGCCCTTGCCAATACGCCGGCGGAAGGCGCCCATATCCGCCAGCATCTCGACCGCCTGCAGCGCGAAAGCGCGGCGGATGCGAAATAACGAAAAAAATCCACGGAGCCTGTCGGAACGAGCGATTGTCATTCGTTCTTGATACGAACCATTCGATCACCTCAGCAATCAGGGAGCCAATCATGACCGAGACTGCCGAAACCAAGCCCGCCAACGATCGCGAACTCGTTCTCGTGCGGGTGCTGAACGCCACTCCCGCCCAGCTCTTCAAGGCCTGGACGACGCCGGAGCTCATCACGCAGTGGTTTGCGCCGAAGCCCTATGAGACGCCCGTCGTCGAGATCGAACCGCGAGACGGCGGCAAGTTCCGTACGGTCACGCGCGGGCCGGACGACTTCCACATGGACAGCACGGGCGTTCTGCTCAAAGTCGAGGAGAACAGGCGCATCATCTTCACCGACGCCTTCGGTCCCGACTGGAAGCCGACGGAAAAGGCGTTCTTCACTGCCGAAGTCATCTTCGACGACCTTGGGGACGGCAGGACCCGCTACACCGCCATCGCCCGCCACTGGAACTCCGAGGATCGGGAAGCCCACGAAAATATGGGGTTCCACGAGGGCTGGGGTCAGGTGGCGACGCAGCTCGAGGAGGTCGCGTCGAAGCTTTGACTGGCAAATGCCGCCGATCTGAAGTCGGAGAGATTCGGCTCCAGATCGGTCGTGGCATTTGTCATGAATGGCACGCTGTGGTATGAAAATTTCATACTAAGCGAATGGAGGTCCGACATGGCTCCTGTCGAGAAAAGAACATTCAGCCTTCCCCAGGAACAGTCCCGTTATATTGATGATCTCGTCGCAAGTGGTACTTACGCAAGTGGCAGCGAAGTGGTTCGAGCGGGACTTAGAGCTCTTCAAGAGCGCGATGTTGCCGTTGAACGGTGGCTTGCTCAAGAGGTCGTTCCCGTTGCTGTTGCGATGCAAGCCGATCCGCAGCGGGGGATACCACTTGCAGACGTTTTTGACGAAATTCGCCGGCGTCACCAATCAGGCCAGGGACACTAAGTGCGCTACCGCGTCCTATTTTCACCAGAGGCGCGAGACGATCTTCTAAATCTCTACGATTTCATCGCGCAGGAAGCGAACGCGGCGCGGGCGATGGCGTATATCGATCGCATCGAAGCATTCTGTCAGGGGTTCGCGCATTTCCCCCAGCGGGGCGTCGCTCGTCACGATATTTTGCCAGGACTACGCCTTGTAGGCTTCGAGAGACGCGTGACGCTGGCCTTTCATCTCACTGATGACGCGGTAATATTCGACCGCGTACTTTATGGCGGAAGACAGTTTCCTCCCGAGGACCAAAATGGTTAACCTCCTCCGGGGATAAACACAGCGTTTCCTGATCGGTCCTTCCGGTTGGCAGGCTAAGATCATATCTGCAGGGATCAACGCATCCGATCCGGAACCCCGCTCATGGAACTTGGACTCTACACTTTCGCCGATGTCGATCCGAACGCTGCCGACAAGGGCAGGGAGGGGGAACGGCGCATCCGCGACCTCATCGAGGAGATCGAGCTTGCCGATCAGGTAGGGCTCGACGTCTTCGGGCTCGGGGAGCATCACCGGCCGGACTACGCGGCATCGGCTCCGGCCGTCATTCTTGCCGCCGCCGCGGCGCGTACGAAAAACATCCGGTTGACCAGTGCGGTCACGGTGCTGTCCTCGGACGATCCCGTCCGCGTCTTCCAGCAGTTCTCGACGGTCGATCTCATTTCGGGCGGGCGCGCGGAGATCATGGCGGGGCGCGGCTCCTTCATCGAATCCTTCCCGCTCTTCGGTTATGCGCTGGACGATTACGACCAGCTTTTCTCGGAGAAGCTCGACCTGCTGCTTGCGCTGAACGAGAGCGAGAAGGTCTCATGGAGCGGCACCATGCGGGCGCCGCTGCCGGGGCTCGGGGTCTATCCGCGCCCGCTTTCCGGCCGGTTGCCGATCTGGATCGCCGTCGGCGGCACGCCGCAATCGGTGGCGCGGGCCGGCGCCTACGGATTGCCGCTGGCGCTCGCCATCATCGGCGGCACGCCGTCGCGCTACGCGCCCCTGTTCGATCTCTATCGCGAGGCGGCGCGCCGATCGGGGCAGGACGAGACGAAGCTCAGGACCAGCATCAATGTGCACGGCTTCATTGCCGATACGACGGAGCTGGCCGCCGACCGGTTCTACGGTCCGCAGGCGGAGGTGATGAACCGCATCGGGCGGGAGCGGGGATGGGGGCCGACGAGCCGGACGCAGTTCGACCAGTCCTACGGCCCGACGGGGCATCTCTTCCTCGGCGATCCGGAGACGGTCGCAAAGAAGATCGTCGCGCATCGCCGGATCTTCCGCAACGATCGTTTCCTGCTGCAGATGGCGATCGGGCTGATGCCGCACGGAGAGATCATGCGCGGCATCGAGCTCTACGGCACGAAGGTCGCGCCGATGGTGCGCGAACTCCTCGCCGGGGAGGCGGAGCAGGCGATCGTGCCGGCTTGACGGCGGGCTCGTCTTTTATTGCCGGACATCCGCCCCCATGTTAGAGCCGGATGAAAGCGAGACGACATGACGCTTACGAATGACGACGAACTGCGCAAACTGCAGGCGATAGGCCGTATTTGCGGCAATGTGCTCCAGCATATGGGAACGGCGGTCCGGCCGGGCATGACGACGGCGGAGCTCGACCGGATCGGCCGGCTCATGCTGGACGAGGCGGGCGCCCGCTCGGCGCCGGAACACTGCTACGATTTTCCCGGCGCCACCTGCATCAGCGTCAACGAGGAGATCGCCCACGGAATTCCCGGAGACCGGGTGATAAGGGAGGGCGACCTCGTCAATATCGACGTATCGGCCGAAAAGGACGGCTACTTCGCCGATACCGGCGCGTCCTTCACGGTCGGGCGGGTCGCGCCGGCCGTCGACCGGCTCTGCCGCGACGGCAAACGCGCCATGTGGGTCGGCCTGAAAGAGGTGAAGGCCGGCAAGCCGCTTTCGGCGATCGGCAATGCCATCGGCGCATTCGCCCGCAAGAACCGCTACACGCTGGTGACGAACCTCGCGAGCCACGGCGTCGGGCGCTCGCTGCACGAAGAACCGAAGGAGATCGCGACCTGGCCCGATGCGCGCGAGAAGCGGCGCATGACGGACGGGCTGGTGTTCACCGTCGAGCCGTTCCTGTCGCTCGGCGCGAACTGGGCGGCGGGTGGAGACGACGACTGGACGCTCTACAGCGATCCGCGCGCGCCGACGGTCCAGTTCGAGCACACGGTGGTCGCCACCCGCAACGGCCCGATGATCCTGACGCTGCCGGGTTGAGCGCACGAGCCATAGATCAGCGAAACTCGTCGCACCGATCAAAAAATGTCATTTGCAGCCGCGATGCTGCGGTGCAATAGCAAGCGCATGCTTCAGGCAGCGCATTCATCCTCGTCACGAACGCTTTTGACGGCGATAGCCGGCGCCGTGGCGATGGCCGTCGCCATGGGGTTCGGCCGGTTCTTCTACACGCCCGTTCTTCCCTCGATGATGGAAGGGCTGGGGCTCAGCGCAGCCGATGCCGGCTTCATCGCCGCCGCCAATTTCGCCGGCTATCTCGCCGGTGCCGTGCTTGCCGCCTATGGCTGGGCCGCGGGCATCGAAAGGCGGGTCGCGATCGCCGCCCTTGCCGCAAACGCCCTGCTGCTGCTGGCGATGGGGCTCTCCGGCACCGTCGCGGCTTTTTCCGTCATTCGATTCCTGGCGGGCCTTTCCAGCGCCTTCGCGATGATCTTCACCTCCGGGATCGTATTGTCGCATGGCCTCCGGGCCGGTGACGTTCGTGTGCAGATGCTCCATTTCTCCGGTGTCGGGTCCGGCATCGCATTGTCTTCCCTCGTCGTCTATCTGATTTCCCATGAAGGATGGGGCGGTTTTGCAGGCTGGCGGGTGGACTGGTTCGCCGCAGCCGCCCTGGCGGTTCTCGGGCTTGCCGCCGTGCATCTGCTTCTGCCGGCGGAGGGCGCCTCTTCGGCGGAGGGCCGCGAGCCGCGCCTGCAATGGACGAGGCTGCTTGCGGGGCTCACGCTCAGCTACGGCCTCTTCGGCGTCGGCTATGTGGTGACGGCGACGTTCATCGTGGCGATCGCGCGGCACGGCGGCCACGATCCTCTGCTCGAATGCCTGACATGGCTGGTGACGGGCATTGCCGCCGCCTTGTCGCTGAGGCTCTGGAAAGGGGCGGAGCGGCGCCTCAGTACACTCGGCGCCTATGTTCTTGCGCTTCTGCTGGAGGCCGCCGGCGTTGCGGCCACCGTTGTGCTGCCGGCGCCATGGTCGGCGCTCACCGGCGGCCTGCTTCTCGGAATGACCGTGATGGTGATTACGGCCTACGGTCTGCAGCTCGGCAGGCAGATGGCCCCGGACAGCCCGCGGCGGATCCTCGCCATGATGACGGCGGCCTTCGGCGTCGGCCAGATCGTCGGCCCATTGATGGCCGGGTGGCTGGCCGAACGGTCGGGAAGCTATACCCTGCCGAGCCTGATCGCGGCGGCGATCCTCATCGCCGCGGCACTGATATGCCTGGCGGTCCGCCCGGCCAGGGCCGGATGATTAAATCTCGGTAATGGAAATGCGCGGCGATTGTTGCGGCACGGAAACTGATCTAGTTTCGCCTTGAAACAGGACGGCTGATCCGCTCCTGCAAACGAGAGTTCTGCACCTTGTTCCATTCCTTCTTTCCGCAGCCGAAGCTGTTCTTCTCCTCGCTTGTCATCTGGACGCTGATATCAATTCTGGTCTGGTACTCGGTCGGCGCGCAGTCCGGTGCGGCTTTTGGGCTGCCGCCGATGGCTCCGGACGCGCAGCCGCCGGTGGGACTGGATTATTTCGTCACGCCGGACAACATCTGGTTCTATATCTACTTCCTGATCTGCACCCTCATCTTCGGCACCGCCTGGAAGATCTATGCCAAGGACCATCCCTGGACGAACTGGTCCATATGGGGTTCGGCATTCATCATCTTCTCCACCTATTTCGGGGTGCAGGTCTCGCTCGCGATCAACAACTGGCGCCGGCCCTTCGGCGATACGCTGCAGAACGCGCTTCAGGGAACCGGGGGCGTGACCTCGCAGAACTTCTTCGACCTGATGCTGATCTTCTGCCAGATCGCCTTCATCAGCGTGTTCGTCTACGTCATCACCCGTTTCTTCGTCAGCCATTACGTCTTCCGCTGGCGCACTGCGATGAACAACTACTACATGTCCAAATGGGAAACGGTGCGCACGATCGAAGGCGCCTCGCAGCGTGTGCAGGAGGACACGATGCGCTTTGCGACGATCGCCGAGGGGCTCGGCGTCAGCCTGATCGACGCGGTCATGACGCTGATCGCGTTCCTGCCGGTTCTCTTCGCGCTCTCGGTCCATATCGGCGAACTGCCGGTGGTCGGCGCCGTTCCGCATGCGCTCTTCTGGGCGGCGATCTTCTGGTCGATCTTCGGCACGGCGCTGCTGGCGATCGTCGGCATCAAGCTGCCGGGGCTCGAATTCCGCAACCAGCGCGTCGAGGCCGCCTATCGTAAGGAGCTGGTCTACGGCGAAGACGATCCGTCAAAGGCCCGGCCGCCGACCGTCCGGGAGCTGTTCAGCCACGTCCGGCACAATTACTTCCGGCTCTATTTCCACTATCTCTATTTCAACGTCGCCCGCTCGTTCTACCTGCAGGCCGACAACATATTCGTCTATTTCATCCTGGTTCCGACGATCGTCGGCGGCAAAATCACCTACGGTATCCTGCAGCAGATCCTGACGGCCTTCGGGCAGGTCAGCTCGTCGTTCCAGTATCTCGTCAATTCCTGGTCGACGATCATCGAGCTGCAATCCATCCACAAGCGCCTGAAGGCCTTCGAGGCCTCGATCGACGGACGGGAGCTGCCGAGCATCGACCAGGAATTCATCGCTGCCGGCGGGCGGGAGGAGATGGCACAGTAGAAGACTATTGGGAGGCGGCCTCGGTCGCCTTCTTCTCTTTCGAAAGAATATCGAGCGCCTCGGCGTAGCTGACGCAGGCGACGTCCGGCCTGCCGCATGTCTCGCCGAGGAAACGGTCGAGCGCGCGCCAATAGGCGCCGCCGTTCATTTCCACGAAATGGAAGCCGAGCTGGAGGGGAATACGGTCGCCCTCGTACTGTTTTGCGAATGCTGCCCGGTAGGCGGCGAGCGCGCGCGCCTCGAATTTCGCGCTGTCCTTTCTGTTCTCCACGCCCAGCGAATGGCGGACGAAGAGGTTGTAGTCCATGGCGATCACCGGACGGCCGGCATCGCCTTCGGGAACGAGCGGCAGGGCGAAGCGGACGATACCGTCCGCCGTCACCGGCATCGCCGGTCCCTTGGAGACGAGGCTTGCGTCGTAGACGAAGCCGAAATCGCGCTGCGCCTCCGTCAGGCCGGATCCGGCCGAAAGATACGGCGCGCGAAAACCCTTGATTTCGTTTTCGGCGAAGGATCTCCAGCCTTCCGGTTCGCGCTCGGGAACGCCGGCGCCGTGCCAGGCATGGGCCAGCGTATCGCGGAAGAAGGCGAACTCCTGGGACCAGTCGGCCCTGGTCCACTTGCCGCCGTCGAAATGGCCGCAGGCGTGGCTGCCGATGTCGTGGCCTTCCATCCTGGCCAGCCAGATTTCGCCGAGCCGGGTGATCACGTCCTCGTTGTCCGGCGCGAAGCCGACATTGGAGCGGCCGCGCTTCTCATGCGGCGCCTGGTAGCTCTTCCGCTCGGCCTTGCTGAAAAGGAAGGTGCAGGAAAGGAAGTAGGTGAAATGCGCGCCCGTCCGCTTCGCCATCGCCCGGCTCTTTTCCCACAGCAGATTGTCATGCGCGCCGTCGAAGGAGACGATGACGAGCTGCTTTCTTCGGGGCTTCTGGGGCTGTTCGTCCCGCGAGAAGGCGGGAAGAGCCGTGAGGGAAAGGGCGACAAGGGAGGAAAGAAGGGGGCGGAGCATGGGCGACCCGTGACAATTTGCACTGGTGTTCCCATCCTTTTCAATTGCGGCGATCCTTTGATCAGTCTGGAATTCTCCTCAACCGGACGTTATGCAGGTCCCCAAAGCTGCTTCCGTTCTTCCGAAAGGCGAATTCCATGACCTTGCTGATTGCGGGTATCGTTCTCTTCCTGGCGACCCATCTGATCCGGCCCTTCGCACCGGGCCTTCGCGATGCCGCCATCGCGCGCCTGGGAAAGCCGGCATGGATGGCGCTGCACGGCATCCTTTCCCTGGTCAGCCTGGTGATGATGGCTTTCGGGTTCGCGCAGGCGAGGCTTTCCGGCGGGATGCTCTACTACCCGCCGGTCTTCATGGCGCATATCGCCCTGACATTGATGGTGATCGCCTCGATCTGTCTCATGGCGGCGTTCCTGCCGCCGGGGCATATCCGCACGAAGCTGAAGTTTCCGGCGCTGGTGGCGATCAAGATCTGGGCGCTCTCGCATCTCCTGGCAAATGGCGAAACCTATTCGGTCCTTCTCTTCGCGACCATCCTCGTATGGGCGGTGATCCTGCGCATTTCCCTGAAGAGGCGGATCGCGTCGGGCGAGACGATGCTGCCGGTCTTCGTGTCGGCGAAATACGACGTCATGGCCGTCGTTTCCGGGCTCGTGCTCTACGGGCTGATCGTCTGGAAGCTGCACGAATGGCTGATCGGCATCGCGCCGATCGCCTGATCTCTCAGCGATTTCGCGCGCGCCCCCTTACAACGGCGGCAAAATCGGGTAGAAGGCGGCAAATCCTACAGCAACCCAAGAGCCGGACGACGAATGGCAAACCAGGACGACAGCTTTATCCGTGAGGTCAACGACGAACTGCGCTCCGAACGCATGCGCTCATTCTGGACGCGTTTCGGCCGCATCCTCATCGCCGCCGCCGTTCTGGTCGTCCTCGGCACCATCGGCAAGGTCGGCTACGACTACTGGCGCGATTCCGAAGCTTCCGCCGCCGGCGACCAGTTCCTCGCGGCGCTGACGCTTGCCAAGGAAAACAAGAAGGACGAGGCGCTTGCCGCCTTCGCCGAGCTGGAAAAGAGCGGTTTCGGCTCCTATCCGGTTCTGGCGAGGATGCGGGCCGCATCCCTGATGGGCGAGAGCGGCGATGTCCAGGGTGCGGTCAACGCGTTCAGCGCGATCGCCAAGGACGGCTCGATCCCCGAAGCGCTGCGCGACGCCTCGCGTCTTCGCGCGGCCTATCTGCTGGTCGATACCGGCAGCTACGAGCAGGTTTCCGCCGAGGCGGAGCAGCTTGCGACGCCGCAGAATCCGCTTCGCCACTCGGCGCGCGAGGTGCTCGGATTGTCGGCCTACAAGCATGGCGACTATGCCCGCGCCAAGGAATGGTTCGAGGCGATCACCAACGATGCCGAAAGCCCCCGCAATGTTGCCAACCGCGCGCAGATGCTGCTTGATCTGATCGCATCCAGCGGAAAGCTGGCATAAGCCGCCTTGGCGGCGTGACCCGGAACGGAAAACGTCCATGAGCTTCACCGTCGCCATTGTCGGGCGTCCCAATGTCGGCAAGTCAACGCTGTTCAACCGGCTGGTCGGCAAGAAGCTCGCGCTCGTCGACGATACGCCGGGCGTCACGCGCGACCGCCGGCCGGGCGAGGCGAAGCTGATCGATCTTCGGTTCCGCATCGTCGATACCGCCGGTCTCGAAGAGGCCGGTCCCGAGACGTTGCAGGGGCGCATGCGCGCCCAGACCGAGGCGGCGATCGAGGAGGCCGACCTTTCGCTTTTCGTCGTCGATGCGAAGATGGGGCTGACCCCGGTCGACCAGGCGCTTGCCGAGATGCTGCGGAAGAAGGGCAAGCCCGTCGTGCTCGTCGCCAACAAGTCGGAGGCTCGCGGTTCGGACGGCGGGTTCTACGATGCGTTCACGCTGGGCCTCGGCGAGCCGACGCCGATTTCCGCCGAACACGGGCAGGGCATGATCGACCTTCGCGACGCGATCGTCGCCGCGATCGGCGAGGAGCGCGCCTTCCCGCCGAAGGAGGACGAGGCCGAAACCAATGTCGATGTCGCACCGCAGGCCGACGGGGTGGAAGGCGGCGAGGATTTGGAGCCCGCCTACGACGAGACGAAGCCGCTGCGCGTGGCGATCGTCGGGCGGCCCAATGCCGGCAAGTCGACGCTGATCAACCGCTTCCTCGGCGAGGACCGGCTGCTGACAGGGCCGGAGGCGGGCATCACCCGCGATTCCATTTCGGTCGAATGGGACTGGCGCGGCCGCACCATCAAGATGTTCGATACGGCCGGCATGCGCCGCAAGGCGAAGGTGCAGGAGAAGCTGGAAAAGCTCTCCGTCGCCGATGCGCTGCGGGCCATCCGTTTCGCCGAGACCGTCGTGATCGTCTTCGATTCCACCATTCCCTTCGAGAAGCAGGACCTGCAGATCGTCGACCTCGTGCTGCGCGAAGGGCGGGCGGCGGTGCTCGCCTTCAACAAATGGGACCTGATCGAGGATCCGCAGGCGGTGCTCGCGGACCTGCGCGAAAAGACCGACCGGCTCCTGCCGCAGGCGCGCGGCATCCGTGCGGTTCCCGTCTCCGGCCAGACCGGCCGCGGCCTCGACAAGCTGATGCAGTCCGTCATCGACACCGACCGCACCTGGAACCGCCGCATCTCGACGGCGAAGCTCAACCGCTGGCTGGAAGCCCAGCAGATACAGCATCCGCCGCCAGCGGTCTCGGGGCGGCGCATCAAGCTCAAATACATGACGCAGGTAAAGGCCCGCCCGCCGGGCTTCATGATTTCCTGCTCGCGGCCCGAAGCCCTGCCCGAATCCTATGTGCGCTATCTCACCAACGGCCTGCGCAACGATTTCGACATGCCGGGCGTGCCGATCCGCATTCACTTCAAGGCTTCGGAAAACCCTTTCGCCGGCAAGGCGAACAAGAGGCGGTAGCGGTGTGCTACCAGCTTATGAAGGTCGGGCTGTAGGCGGCAATCCTCGTGTCCTTCGTGACCAGTGCAAGCGGTTCGCTGATGGCCTGCGCAATCAGCATACGATCGAAGGGATCCCGATGATCCGCCGTGATCTTCTCGATGGCTTGCGCATGTTCGGGCGTGATGTCCAGCAGCCTGAAGCCCGATTGCTTGAAGCGGCTGACAGCGTCCGCGCCCCCGAACGGCATCCTTGCTGCGCCGAACTTTGAATGCTTGATCGAGATTTCCCAGATGCTAGCCACCGACGCGTGGACGAGATTGTTGGGATCCAGGAGAATGTCGCGAACTGCCGGCGGCAGGCGGTGCGATGCGCTGATCGCCCAGATTGCGACATGCGTATCGAGGAGGAGGTTCACTCCTTTCCCTCGAAGAGTTCAAGGATCTCATCGTTCATGGCGTCGAACTCTTCGAGGCTGAAGTCGGGATAATGCCCGTCGAGGAGGCCGAGACGCACACCGGTGCGTGCGGGTGTAACCGGAACAAGCTTCGCTGCCGGCCTGCCATTTCGCGCGATGATGATCTCGTTCTCGGCGCCGGACTCGACCGCGCTCACCAGCTTGGAAAGCTGCGTCTTTGCGTCCAGCATATTGACGGTGGACATGGCGGTGGTGCTCCTTGGCTAAGTCTGGCCAATATGGCGCTATTGCGAGAGCAAATCAAGGGACGCCAGGAAGCTTCTCCCTGTCCACCAGCGCGCCGTGATGCTGGATGACGGCGGCGGCGAGTTTCGTTGCGAATGCGGCGGAGGTTTCGGGATCATCCGTCAGGGCGTAGCGTGCGAGAAAGCCGCCGTTGAAGCTGTCGCCGGCGCTGGTGGTGTCGACGATCCTTTCGATCCGGCATGACGGGACATGCATCCACCGCTCGCCGAAGGCGAGGGTGGCACCTCTCTCTCCATCCTTCACGACGACGTTTTCCACCCCGAGCGCCCGGTACCGCGCCACCGTTTCCTCCACGCTTCCATCGCCGAAATGGGTTTTCTCGTCATCGAAGCTCGGCATAAGAAGCGTGGCGGCGCGCGCGCCCTCGCTGACCGTTTCGCGAAGCCGCTCCGCGCTGTCCCAGAGGCGGGCGCGGATATTGGGATCGAAGACCACGGGCTTGCCCGCTGCTTTCGCGCGGCGCAGCTCGGCAAGCAGTGTCTCGACGCCTTCCGGTGGAAGGATCGCAAGGGTAATCCCCGAGAAGACGACAATGTCCGATCGCTCGACGGCATCGCGCAGACGGCCCGCATCCCTGGCCAGAAGCTTTGCGGCGGAAACCGAACGCCAATAGGAAAAGCTTCTCTCTCCGTCCTTCAGGTCGATCATATAGAGGCCGGGGGAGCGGTCGGCGATCCGCGCGATGAAGGATGTCCCGATGCCGCGGCTTTCCATGAAGCCGAGCATTTCATCGGAGATCGCGTCGGTACCGACGGCGGTGAAGTAGTCGACGGCCCAGTCGGCGGGCAGGAAGAGGCGTGCGTAGTAGGCCGCGTTGAACGTATCGCCGGCGAAGCTCTTGCGCATGAGGCCATCGCCCGCCTGCATCAGTTCCACCATGCATTCGCCGATCGAAAGCAGCCGCCTTGCCATAGGGTTCCTCCGGGCCTCTCCGCCGCGCAGGAGATACCGGCAAAGCGACCCGGACGCAAGCGAGGCTCCCGCGCGGAATTGCTGCGCTGCGGTTTACTCGCTCCGACGGCGGCTATACATCTTTTGCGCACGAGCGTTTCACGGAGCTAGGAAATGGCATCTTCGCAAAAATCGCCGGCGGACTGGTGGCGCGGCGCAGTCATCTATCAGGTCTATCCGCGCTCCTTCCAGGACACGACCGGCGACGGGATCGGCGATCTGAAGGGAATAACCCGGCGGCTGGCGCATATCGCCTCGCTCGGGGTCGACGCCATCTGGCTTTCCCCTTTCTTCAAGTCTCCCATGGCGGATATGGGATACGACGTCTCCGACTATTGCGACGTCGATCCGATGTTCGGGACGCTCGCCGATTTCGACGAGATGCTCGGCGAGGCGCACCGGCTGGGCATGAAGGTCATCATAGACCAGGTCATCTCGCATACCTCCGACCAGCATCCCTGGTTCAAGGAAAGCCGCTCGAGCCGCAGCAACGACAAGGCCGACTGGTATGTCTGGGCCGATCCGAAACCGGACGGGACCGCGCCGAACAACTGGCTCTCGATTTTCGGCGGGCCCGGCTGGGAATGGGATGGCGTGCGCCGGCAATACTACATGCACAACTTCCTGATTTCGCAGCCGGACCTGAACTTTCACAATCCCGAGGTTCAGAAGGCCGTGCTCGAGACGGTCCGGTTCTGGCTGGACCGGGGCGTCGACGGGTTCCGGCTCGACACCGTGAACTTCTATTTCCACGACAAGAAGCTGAGGGACAATCCGCCCCACGAGCCGGACCCGGATTCCGTCGGGCTCGATGCGCCCGAGGTGAACCCCTACGGCATGCAGACGCATCGCTACGACAAGACGCAGCCGGAGAACCTCGCCTTCCTGAAGCGGTTCCGTTCGCTGCTCGACGAGTACGAGGGCCGCACGTCCGTCGGGGAGGTGGGCGACGGCGCCCGTTCGCTGAAAACGGTCGCGGATTACACGGGCGGCGGCGACAAGCTGCACATGTGCTACACCTTCGACCTGCTCGGGCCGGATTTCACGGCGCGCCACATCCGCAAATGCGTCGAGGACTTCCAGAAGATGGTCGAGGACGGCTGGGTGTGCTGGGCCTTTTCCAACCACGACGTGATGCGACATGTCAGCCGCTTCGTCACCGTGCCGGAGGAAAGGGAGCGGGTGGCCAAGCTCGCGATCACCTTGCTTTCGGCGCTGCGCGGGTCGATCTGCCTCTATCAGGGCGAGGAGCTTGGACTGACGGAGGCGGAGCTTGCCTATGAGGACCTGCGCGATCCCTATGGCATCCGCTTCTGGCCGGCCTTCAAGGGCCGTGACGGATGCCGCACCCCGATGCCCTGGGAGGCGGATGCCGCGCATGCCGGGTTCAGTACGGGAAAGCCCTGGCTGCCGGTGCCTGCAGACCACGTCCGCCTGGCTGCCGACAGCCAGGAAAAGGTACTGGGCTCCGTGCTCAACCACTATCGGGAGACGCTGGCGTTCCGCAGGTCGCATGCCGCGGTTTGTGAAGGCGAGATGACGTTTCTCCCCTCGAACCAGGACATGCTGGCCTTTACGCGCGAAAAGGACGGGGAGAAGCTTCTCTTCCTGTTCAACCTGACGCGCGAGCCGTCCGAATTCGTCCCGCCGAAATCGCTGACGCTCGCGGAGCCGGTGCCGGTACCCGGCTTCGGCGCGAAGCTCCGGAACGGTGCGGTCGAACTCGACGCCCTGGATATGGCTTGCGTACGGATATAGATGCAACCCGTCACCGGCTGACGGTTGCGATCACGATTTCGGCATCGCATCCCGCGGACGAAGGTTCAGTTGGTCAGTTTGCCGGCGCGGCCCTATAATCGCGAGTCGGAGCATGATGCTCCGGCTGCAGATTGCGGGGTTGGCATGAGCCGGCTCCGCAATGTCGCGCCGATCTCCCGGTGCGCCGGTTGCGGAGGGATCAGCCGATCAGGCTGAAGCGGTCGACATCGACCATTCCCCTGTCCGAAATCTTCAGGTGCGGGATGACCGGCAGCGGCAGGAAGGCGAGCTGCAGGAAAGGTTCTTCCAACGTCGCGCCCAGCGCGAACGCGGCCTTGCGCAAGTGGCGCAGCGTGTCGCGAACATCCTCGTAGGGCATGAGGCTCATGAGGCCCGCGACCGGCAGCGCGATCTCGCCGGTGATCCTTCCGTCCTCGACGACGACGAAGCCGCCCTTGATCTCGCCGAGTCGGTTCGCCGCGAGCGCCATATCCTCGTCGCTGGCGCCGACGACGCAGATATTGTGGCTGTCGTGGCCGACGGTCGAGGCGATGGCGCCCTTCTTCAGGCCGAAGCCCTGCACGAAGCCGTTGGCGTGGTTGCCGTTCTTGCCGTGTCGCTCGATGACGGCGACCTTGAGGATGTCACGTTCGAGATCGGCGACGGTCTGGTTCCCCTGCGAGGGCAGCCGGTAGCGGCGGTGCTCGGTAATAATCTTGCCCGGCATGACGCCGATCACCGGCGCCTCACCCTCGATGACCGGTACGGCGAACTGGGCGGCGGTCACCGGCCTTGCCTTCACGCTGTCCAGTCCGACGGGATCGACCGGCCTGCGCCGGGCAAAAAGCGCATCCGTCACCCGCCGGCCGGCCGAGAAGACGATCTCGGCCCTGCAGTTTTCCAGCGTATCGACGACGGCTAGGTCTGCCCGCCAGCCGGGGGCGACGAGGCCGCGATCGGAAAGGCCGAAAGCCTTTGCGGCGGAGATCGAGGCGGCGCGGTAGACGGCAAGGGGCGCCCGGCCATGGGCGATCGCGGTTCGGATCATGTGATCGAGATGGCCTTCTTCAGCGATGTCCAGCGGATTGCGGTCGTCGGTGCAGAACGCAATGAAGGGGGAAAGCCGCTCGGTGACGACGGGGAGAAGCGCCAGCAGGTCCTTCGAGACCGAACCCTCGCGCACGAGGATGTGCATTCCCTTGCGGATCTTCTCCAGCGCCTCCTCGGCCGTCGTGCATTCGTGGTCGGTGCGGATGCCGGCGGCGAGGTAGCCGTTGAGGTCGTTGCCCCTCAAAAGCGGCGCATGGCCGTCGACATGACCGTCCTGGAAGGCTTCGAGCTTGGCGAGGCAGATCGGATCCTTGTGGATCACGCCGGGGAAGTTCATGAACTCCGCAAGCCCGATGACCTTCGGATGCGTGCGGAACGGCACCAGCCGCTCGACCGGCAGATCGGCGCCCGAGGTCTCCAGATGGGTCGCCGGCACGCAGGAGGACAGCTGCACGCGGATATCCATGATCGTCTGCTCGGCGCTGTCGAGAAAGAACTGGATGCCCTCCGTGCCGAGTACGTTGGCGATCTCGTGCGGATCGCAGATCGCCGTGGTCACGCCGTAGGGCAGTACGCAGCGGTCGAATTCGTGAGGCGTGACCAGGGAGGATTCGATGTGCAGATGCGTATCGATGAAGCCGGGCACGACGATGCGGCCGGCAATGTCGATCTCCTCGCGGCCGCTGTAGTCGCCGCATGTGCCGACGATCCTGTCGCCGCAGATGGCGATGTCGGAGGCGACGAGCTCGCCGGTGACGAGATCGAAGAACCGCCCGCCCTTCAGCACGATATCCGCGGGTTCCCGGCCGGTTCCCTGATCGATCAGGCGTTCGAGTCTCGTCATGTACATGTGCTCCGATTTGGCTTGCCGGGAGTTTAGCGGCGATGAGCGTCGAAGGGAAAGGGGCGGGCGCGCTTCTTGTCGCCTCCGTCGCCCGCCATTTCTTCCGGGCGAGGGGCATTGCCTTCTTTTCCTGCTGCTCCAAATGGAAAGGGAAACGCCAGGACAACGTAAGGGAGGTCAACGATGGAGGAAATCCGCCGCAACGGTATCGGGGTCGTGCTCACTCGAATTCTAGCCGTGGTGCTGCTATTGATCGGCGCCGTTCTGGCAATCGGCGGCGCTTACCTCCTCTATCTCGGCGGTTCGGCCTATTACGTCCTCGCGGGCATCGGCCTTCTGATCTCGGGCTACCTGCTGTTCCGGCTCCGGACGCTCGGTGCCGCAGTCTACGGCGTCGTCTTCATCCTGACTGTCGCCTGGGCGTTCTGGGAGGTGGGGCTCAGGGGCTGGGCGTTGGTGCCGCGCGTCATACCGCCCGCCGTTCTCCTGGTGCTGGTACTTCTTACGCTTCCCGTGCTCGTGCCTTACCGTTTCCGGTTCCGTTCGGCTTTGGCTTCCGCCATCGCCGTCGTCGTCGTGCTGGCCGTCGCGGGTTACGGAATTGCCGTGCGCAATGCCCCCACGGTCAACGCGCCCTTGCCCATGTCGGGTCTCTTCGCCATGAACGAGCCCTCTTTGCGCGAGCCCGGCAGCGACTGGCCTGCTTACGGCGGCAGCTACAGTGCGCGCCGGTTCTCTCCGCTCGACCAGATCAACAAGGACAATGTCGCTCAGCTCGAAAGGGTCTGGGTCGCCCATACCGGGGATCTTCCCGAAGACCTCGACGACAACGAATACGGTGCGGAAACGACCCCGCTGAAGATCGGCGACACGCTCTATCTCTGCTCGGCGAAGAACATTCTCATCGCCTATGACGCCGCCACCGGCACGGAGCGCTGGCGCCATGATCCCCAGGTCGCCGACGAGTGGATTCCCTACACGGCCGCCTGCCGGGGCGTGGCCTATTACGAGGTGCCGAACGCCGCGCAGGGGCAGGTTTGCGCGCGCCGTATCATCGAAGGCACGCTCGACGGGCGCCTGATCGCCGTCGATGCGGGCTCGGGCACGCCCTGCGCCGACTTCGGCGACAACGGCGCCGTCGACATCAAGCGCGGCATGGGCGACGTTTTTCCGGGCATGGTTTCCATCACGTCGGCCCCGACCATCGTGCGCGGCGTCGTCGTCACGGGGCACCAGGTTCTGGACGGGCAGGAGCGGACTGCGCCTTCCGGCGTCATCCAGGGATTCGACGCGGTGACAGGCGAGCTTCGCTGGGCGTGGGACATGGCCCGGCCCGACATCACCGGCTTGCCGCCGGAAGGGCAGACCTATACGCGCGGCACGCCGAACATGTGGACGACGGCGAGCGGCGACGAGGAACTCGGTCTCGTCTATCTGCCGATGGGCAATTCGGCGGTAGATTACTGGAGCGGAAGCCGATCCGAGATCGAGGACCGCTATTCCACCTCGCTCGTGGCGCTGGACGTGACGACCGGCAAACCCGCCTGGCATTTCCAGACGGTGCATGTCGACGTGTGGGATTACGATCTCGGCTCGCAGGCGACCCTCGTCGATTTTCCGGGGCCGAACGGCGATCCCGTTCCTGCACTTCTCCTGCCTTCCAAGCAGGGGGACATCTATGTGCTCGACAGGCGCACCGGGCAGCCGCTGACCCGCGTCGAGGAAAGGCCCGTTCCGCAGGGCGGGGTGGAGCCGGAGCGCCGGTCGCCGACACAGCCTTTCTCGCTCTATCATACGCTTCGCAAGCCGGAACTCACCGAAGCCAACATGTGGGGAATGTCGCCGATCGATCAGATGTTCTGCCGCATCCAGTTCCGCCAGGCGAGCTATGAAGGCTTCTACACGGCGCCCACGAGCGACACGCACTGGATCCAGTATCCCGGCTACAATGGCGGCTCGGACTGGGGCGGAATCGCCGTCGATCCCTCGCGCGGGCTGATCATCGCCAACTACAACGACATGCCCAATCACAACCGCCTCGTGCCGCGCGCGGAGGCGGACGAGATGGGATGGGCGCCGCGCAGCGAAGCCCGCGGCGGAGATCTCGGGAGCGGCGCGGAAGGGGCGGGCGACCCCCAGGCCGGCGCGCCCTACGCCATTGATGTCAATGCCGGCTGGCGGATGCCCGTGACCGGATTGCTCTGCAAGGAGCCGCCCTATGGCGGAATTCGCGCGATCGAGCTGGCGTCGGGCGAGATGATCTGGGACAGGCCGTTCGGCACGGCCCGCAAGAACGGTCCCTTCGGCATTCCTTCCATGCTGCCGGTGACCATCGGCACGCCGAACAATGCCGGCGGCGTGATCACGGCCGGCGGACTGATGTTCATCGCCGCGGCGACCGACGATCTCATCCGCGCGATCGACATCGAAACCGGCGAGACGGTCTGGCAGGACGCGCTGCCGGCCGGCGGGCAGGCGAACCCGATGACCTACGAGGTGAACGGCCGTCAATATGTGGTCATCATGACCGGCGGGCACCACTTCATGGAGACGCCGATCGGGGACCAGGTGATCGCCTATGCGCTGCCGGAATGACGTCCGCGGAGGATCGCCCGCGCAGTCATACGGGCTTGGAAACACGAAAGGCGGTCTCGTGAGGCCGCCTTCGAATAGCGCGGTGGTGGGGCCGTTCCGACCCACAGGCGCAAATGTCCGTCAGATATTGTTCTGCAGGATCTCGCGGAGCTTGCCGAAGAGCTCGTCGATGTGATGCTTCTCGATGATCAGCGGCGGGGAGAGGGCGATGATGTCGCCGGTGGTGCGGATCAGCAGGCCTTTTTCATAGGCCTTGAGGAAGGCCGTGAAGGTGCGCTTGGTCGGCTCTCCGGCGATGGGCGAAAGCTCGATCGCGCCGATCAGGCCGATATTGCGCACGTCGATCACATTCGGGCAGTCCTTCAGCGAATGCAGCGCGTCCTCCCAGTAGGAGGCGAGGTCGGCTGCGCGCGTCAGCAGGCCCTCTTCCCGGTAGGTGTCGAGCGTAGCAATGGCGGCGGCGGACGCGATCGGGTTGCCGGAATAGGTGTAGCCGTGGAAGAACTCGATCAGGTGCTCCGGACCGGTCATGAAGGCGTCGTGGATTTCGGAGGTGACGAAAACCGCGCCCATCGGGATCACGCCGTTGGTCAGCCCCTTGGCGGTGGTGATGATATCCGGCTTCACGTCGAAATACTGGGCCGCGAAGGGCGCGCCGAGGCGGCCGTAGCCGGTGATGACCTCGTCGAAGATCAAAAGGATGCCGTGCTGCGTGCAGATCTCGCGCAGTTTCTGCAGATATCCTTTCGGCGGGATCAGCACGCCGGTCGAACCTGCGACCGGCTCGACGATGACGGCGGCGATGGTCGAGGCGTCGTGCAAGGTGATGATGCGGTTCAGTTCCGAGGCGATGTCGCCGCCGTGCTCCGGCTCGCCGCGGGTGAAGGCGTTCTTCTCCGGCATGTGGGTGTGCGGCATATGGTCGACGCCGGTCAGGAGCGTGCCGAACATCTTGCGGTTGGAGACGATGCCGCCGACGGAGATGCCGCCGAAATTGACGCCGTGATAGCCGCGCTCGCGGCCGATCAGCCGGGTGCGGGCGCCATCTCCCCTTGCGCGGTGATAGGCGAGCGCCACCTTCAGGGCGGTGTCGACCGATTCGGAGCCGGAATTCGTGTAGAGAACATGATTCATGCCTTCCGGCGCGATGTCGACCAGCCGGTTGGCAAGCTCGAAGGCCTTCGGATGACCGAGCTGGAAGGCCGGCGCATAGTCGAGCTCGCCGGCCTGCTCGCGGATCGCCTCGGTGATCTTGGGGCGGCAGTGCCCGGCGTTGACGCACCAGAGGCCTGCGGTGCCGTCCAGCACCTGACGGCCGTCATGGGTGGTGTAATACATGTCCTTGGCGCTGACGAAGAGCCGCGGCTCCTTCTTGAACTGCCGGTTTGCCGTGAACGGCATCCAGAAGGCGCGCAGGTCGTTCGGGGTGTTGAGGCGGTTGGACATGAGGATCTCCATGGCCTTTGTCGGGTTCGGGGGCCATTCCCGGGCAGGTGATGAAGTTTTTTACCCGCCGGTCAAATTATCAAGGCCTCCTCGACCGTCAAGCCTGGAGCGTTTCCGTTTTTTCTCCGGGTCACGAAAACAGGTCTCGTCCGGAGAGACAAGGCACCAAAAACAGACAGGCGGAGCAACATCCCTCCGCCTGTCCGTCTTTTATCCTGCCGCTATAGAACCTCAGGCGATCCTGAGCTTCTTGCCTGCAACCGCTTCGTTCTTATGGCCGTAGATCTGGTCGAGCGCCGAGAGGATCGTCATGACCGCTTCGGATTTGCTGGAGTAGTAGATCGTCTGCGCATCGCGGCGGGTCGTCACCAGATTCTGCGCACGCAGCTTCGAGAGATGCTGCGAGAGAGCGGACTGGCTGAGACCCACCTGATTGGCGAGCGCGCCGACGGCGATCTCCCCCTCGACGAGCACTTTCAGGATGAGCAGGCGTTTGGGATTGGCCATGGCGGACAGAAAGGCGGATGCAACCTCGGCCTGCGCCTGTTCGCTGTCGGAAATCTTATCCATTCGAAACTCCTTTGGGGCGTTTCCGCTTCAAATGACGAGAATTTCAATTAATCTGCTTGTAAGCATATAAACAAAACCGCACCCATCAAGAGCAAGAAATCGGGGTAGGCTTGCACGTTCTGCGCTAGTTTTGTGACGCTTCGCTTATCCCGCTTCCGATGCGGTTTCGCTCTTCTTGGAGCCGGGAAAGGGTGATTTTGCGATTGTCGGCGGCCTTTCGGACTCAGGTTTGGCCGCTTAGCCTTGCTTCCCGAAGCAAACGTGCCAATACGGACCTTAGTTCCGAGGGCTCTTCCAGTTCCTTTTCAAACTCCAGCCGCCGCAACTGGTTCCCGGAGGAAAGGTCGACGCCGGCTGCGTCGATCCCGGCAATGACCCAATTTGCGTCCTCTGCATCGCAATAGACGCGGGCATAGATGCCGGCCGCTTCGGAATGATCGCTGTTCATGTGATTGACCGCGCCGCCTTCCATCTCCGACAGTGCTTCGCGGGCCGGAGATCGGATAAGCAGATCGTCGGCGGTCAGCACATAGGCCTCGCCGAAACCGCCGTTCAGGTGAGCCCGCTGCGGCGCCAGCCGGAAGAAGGTGAAATCGGGAAAGTCCACATAAAGCTTCGCCTTCGGATGCCGGCGCACGAAGCGTTCGCGCAGTCGAGCGTATCCGGCGGCCTCGCGCGGCACTTCCTCAGCCTCTGCGATGACGGTCAGCCGTGGATGGGCGAGCGGATCGCCCTTGCCCGGTTCGCCGGCGAGGAGCGATGCCCGCCTGTCCAGGCGCAGCGCCTTTGTGTGGACCGACAGCGCGGAAACGAGAATGACCGGCGCACCGTCGATGTCGGTACCCGTCAGCGTCCGGCTGGCAAAAGGCGAGCCGCTCTCCGGCTCGATGACGGCCAGCGCGCAACTGCGCGCCGAGCGAAGGAGGATCCGGGCGAGCTTTCGCGCCTCGTCGTCGGTCTCGCGCAGGACCTGCGGCCTGTCCTTTTCGCCATCGGCCATTTGCCTTCCTTTCCGACACATGGAACAGGCGGCGTTCTAGCAGAAACGCCGTCATATGCCATCGTCTTGTCGCGTCGGCTCAGTCGCGACGGCGGTGCCGGGTCAGGCTTTCGACCACATCCTGTGCATTTATGGTGCCGATGACGGCGCCGTTTTCGACGACGCCGACATGGCCCGGTTGCCGCGCCATCGCATCCAGGATGTCGACGAGCGGCGTATCTAGCCTGGCGGTCGCCGAGACGCCGGCACCGCCCGACGCGGCACCTTGGCGCATGACGTCCCGCGCCGTCAGCATGTTGATCGGATTCATGTTCTGCACGAAATCGGCGACATACTGGTTGGCGGGGTTCTTGACGATGTCCTGCGGCGTGCCGCACTGGATGATGCGTCCGCCTTCCATGATGGCGATGCGGTTGCCGATGCGGAAGGCCTCATCCAGATCGTGGCTGACGAAGATGATGGTCTTCTTCAGGCGCCGCTGGAATTCCAGGAGCTCGTCCTGCAGACGGGTGCGGATCAGCGGATCGAGCGCGGAGAACGGCTCGTCCATCAGGAGGATCGGAGCGCCGGTGGCGAAGGCGCGGGCAAGGCCGACGCGCTGCTGCATGCCGCCGGAGAGCTCGTTGACCTTGCGGTTCGCCCATTTCGAGAGATTGACGAGTTCGAGCTGTTCGTCGACGCGTTTGCGGCGCTCGGCTTCCGGCATGCCGGCAAGCTCGAGGCCGAAGCCGACATTTTCCGCCACGGTGCGCCATGGCAGGAGCGCGAACTGCTGGAAGACCATCGACACCGTATGCATGCGGAATTCGCGCAGCGACTTCGGCGACGTCTGATAGGGATTGAGGGGGCCCGCGGGCGTGTTGACCTCGACATCGCCGCGAACCACCGGCGCAAGGCCGTTGACCGCGCGAAGCAATGTCGATTTTCCGGATCCGGAAAGCCCCATCAGAACGAGGATTTCCCCTTCGGTGATGGAAAGCGTGGCGTCCGCGACCCCGACCACCAGCCCCGTCTCGGCGCTGATTTCGTCGCGGCTCTTGCCCGTCCCGGCCATCTGGATCGCGCGTTCCGGCTTGTCGCCGAAGATGATGTCTACGTTCCTGAAGACGACGGCGCTCATGAGCCATTTCCTTCATCGGAGGAGCGGAACAGGCGATCGAGGATGATCGCCAGGATGACGATACAGAGGCCGGCTTCGAAACCCATGGAGATGTTCACCGTGTTCAGCGCGCGCACGACCGGCACGCCGAGGCCCCTCGCGCCGACCAGCGCGGCGATGACCACCATCGACAGGGAGAGCATGATGGTCTGCGTGAGGCCCGCCATGATCTGCGGCATGGCGAAGGGAAGCTCCACCTTGCGCAGCACCTGAGAGGGCGTGGCGCCGAAGGCCTGTGCGGCCTCCACGAGCGACGGCGGGGTGGAGATGATGCCGAGGCGCGTCAGGCGGATCGGCGCCGGAATGGCGAAGATCACGGTCGCGATCAGGCCCGGCACCATGCCGAGGCCGAAGAGGATGAGCGCCGGGATGAGATAGACGAAGGTGGGGATGGTCTGCATGAGATCGAGGATAGGGCGCAGGAACGCGTAGAACCACGGCCTTCGCGCGGCCGCGATCCCGAGAGGCACGCCGATGATCATGCTGACAGCGGTGGCCGCAAGCACGAGCGCCAGCGTCTCGGTCGTTTCTTTCCAGTATCCCTGGTTGACGATGAGCAGGAGCCCCAGGAAGGTGAAGAGGGCGATGCCTATCGAACGCCGGAAGTACCAGGAAACCGCCGTGATCAGCAGGATGATGAAAAGCGAATAGGCCAATTCCCCGCCGCTGCCGGTTATGTAGGGCGCCCGCAGGACGAAGAGCACTCCGTCGATGCCGGCCTGAAGGAAGACCTTCAGGAAATCGAAGAGCCATTTGCCGTTCGATGTGAGCCAGTTGACCGCTTCTCTGGCAAGCGGGCCGATGGGGATCTTTATGTCAGTGAGCCATTCCACGGGAATCTGAATCCGATCTCGACGGTAGGGATGATCAAATGCGGCAGGAAGAAAAGGCGGAAAGGTCCTTTCCCGCCTTCCCGCGCATCATCCCTTAAAGATCGCAATCGACCTGGGGAAGGGATCATGCGCGCTTTCAAAGCGCTGCCGCGCCCTTGCGCGTCCTTTCGGACGCGCGGCAGTCGTGGTCCGTTAGAGACCGAGAGCCGTCTTTACCGCGGCCAGGCCGTCCTCGCCGTCCTTTGTCTTGACGCCTGCGAGCCAGGGTTCGATGGCGGCCGGATTGGCCTTCAGCCATTCTCCGGCAGCATCTTCGGGCTGCTCCCCATCGTTCAGGATCTTGCCCATGATCTGGTTTTCCATCTCGAGCGTGAACTTGAGGTTCTTCAGGAACTGGCCGACATTCGGGCATTCGGCGAGATAGCCTTGGCGGACATTGGTATAGACCGTCGCGCCGCCGAAATTCGGGCCGAAGACGTCGTCACCGCCGGCAAGATAGGTCAGCTTGAAGTTCGCGTTCATCGGGTGGGGTTCCCAGCCGAGGAAGACGATTGGCGTGCCGTCCTGCTCGGCGCGGGCGACTTCGGCGAGCATGCCCTGTTCGGAGGATTCGACGACCTCGAAGCCCTTCAGGTCGAAGGAGCCCTTGTCGACCATGTCGATGATCAGCCGGTTGCCGTCGTTGCCGGGCTCGATGCCGTAGATCTTGGAGCCGAGCGCGTCCTTGTGCGCGGCGATGTCCTTGAAGTCCTTGATGCCGAGCTCCGCACCCTTGGCGTTGGTCGCGAGCGTGTATTTCGCGCCTTCGAGGTTTTCGCGAACCGTCTCCACGGAGCCGTCCTCGCGATAGGGCTTGATGTCGGCTTCCATGGTCGGCATCCAGTTGCCGAGGAAGACGTCGAGGTCCTTGTTCTTGAGCGAGGTGTAGGTGACCGGCACGGAGAGGACGGTGACTTCCGTCTCATAGCCGAGCCCCTTGAGGATCGTGGTCGCCGTCGCGGTGGTCGCGGTGATATCGGTCCAGCCGACATCCGAAAAGCGGACCGTGCCGCAGCTTTCGGCCTCCTGCGCGGCGGCCGTCGAAAGGCCGAGCGCCATCAGCGAAATGCCGGCAAGCGCGAATTTCAGAGACGATGCAGATTTCATTTTTGTTGCTCCCCGTTCTTTAATGTCTCAGCCAAGCACCAAAACGATGTCAATTCAAGCTGTTTGCAGCCTGCGGAGGCCTATCCGGGGCCAGTATTTTTGAATGCCGTTCGCAATTCGGCGCAAGAATGTCGCAACCTGCTAAAGCCGCTATTTTCTGTGGTTTTCGCCTCCACGGGATTGGCAACACGACGGGCTGCGAGCCAAGAACAACCATGGCCAAACTCTATTTCAGCTATGCAACGATGAATGCGGGAAAGTCGACGCTTCTCCTGCAGGCATCCTACAATTATCAGGAGCGCGGGATGCGTACGGCGATCCTGATCGCCTCCTTCGACGATCGGGCGGGGCGGGGCCGCATCTCCTCGCGCATCGGGCTGGAATCCGACGCCATAGCGTTCGATCCGTCCGACGATCTCCACATGCTGGTCGAGCGGTTGACCGGCGACGGCACGGGCGCCATCGCCTGCGTCTTCGTTGACGAGGCGCAGTTCCTGACGGAGGCACAGGTCTGGCAGCTCGCGCGTGTCGCCGACCGGATGCATATCCCGGTGATGGCATACGGTCTGCGCACGGATTTTCAGGGAAAGCTCTTTCCCGGCTCCAGGACGCTGCTTGCAATCGCCGACGAATTGCGGGAGGTGCGCACCATCTGTCATTGCGGGCGCAAGGCGACGATGGTGATCCGCCTCGGGCCCGACGGCAAGGTCGTGAAAGAGGGCGCTCAGGTGGAGGTCGGGGGAAACGAGAAATACGTTTCCTATTGCCGGCGCCACTGGGAGGACGAGATGAACGCGCAGTGATGCCCGCACTTCGAGGCGCCGTTCCCTATCAATGGCTATATGCATATTCTTTCGCATGTTTTCGCGAATGTCCTTGAAAAATCTTTCAGGAACATTCTTGTAATTCATTGCGCAGCCTCTCATGTCGGGAAGGCCGGTTTGCGGATCGTTGCCGGCGCTGCGGCGTGTGAATCGGGCGTATGACGCCCTGGAGAGAGGGGGAAGGCATGGCGACACTTCAGAATTTCGACACGGAGATCGAGAAGACCCGCAGCGTGGTCGAGCAGATGCGCGGCAAGCTCGACCAGTCCAGCACGGTGCTGGAACAGTTCGCGAAAGCCGATACCAAGCTCGGCGACGTCGATTTTGATATCGAGAACGCCCGCATCCAGGACGTGATCAAGCAGCAGAAGGTCATGGAAGCGAATATCGCCGACCTGATCATCGGCCTGGAGGACGCGACCAACATCTTCGGCACCGAATTCGAAAGCATGAAGAGCTATACCGGCTACGAGAAGTTCATCGGCATCTTCTCCAAGCAGAAGATGCAGCGCATGCGCACAGACCGCGTGCGCAACATGTCGCTTGCCGGCAATCTGCAGGAGCTGCTTTCGAAATCGGATACGATCGTCGGGATCCTCAAGGACCAGAAGGCGATCCTCGATCAGCGCTACAAAACCTCCGAAGCGAGCCTCATTCAGGTGATCGAGCGGCGCAAGGGCACGATGACCGAACTGGAGGCGACGCAGAAGCGCATCGAGGAGCTCAACCCGATGCTGCTCGACATCGAGAACCGGATCGCGGCCTCGACCGACCAGAAGGCGCGCGCGGACCTGGAAGGGGAGCGTTCGCGGCTTGCGACGGAATACAACGAGAAGCAGGCGAAGGAGCAGGAGCTGCTCGCCGAAAGCCAGACGCTGGAGCGCTATACGTCGATGTTCCAGACCTTCGTCGATTCGCTCAACAACCAGATCGCCGCGCAGAACACGCTGATCAACAAGCTGACGATCGACACCGAGCAGCGCATCGTTCTCTACAAGGCGCTGGAGGATTCGTTGAAGACGGCGGCCCAGCAGGACGTGGCCCACAAGATCAACACGCTCGGAAGCCAGGTGGATACGGCAGCGGAGGAAACCATGGCCGGCATCGGCTCGGCCGCCCAGCGCCATATCGGCGACCTCCTGGAGATGCACGAGAAGAACATGCTGTCGACGCAGGACATCCAGCGCCGCAAGAAACTCGCCGACGATGCCTTCGCCCGCCGCTTCCAGGAGGTGATGGAGAAGCACAACACCGCGAACTACGTGAAGCCGTGATGGTTTGCCGATGAACGCTGCAGCCGAAAGCGCGGTCGCGCAGTATTTCTCGACCATCCGGGCGGCGCTCGGGGGGCTGGAGATATTCCTGGCTGACCGGAATTCGCCGCTCTACAAGAACAGCGTGATCGGCGAGGTCGTCATTCCCTATCTCGCCCGCTTGAAGGCGTCGTTCTCCTGCTGGGAGAACCGCATCGGCTTCGTCGAACAGTTCCGGATATCGCGGGCGGAAAGCGGTTTCCCCGTCTTCCAGAACGTGCTGGAGCTGGAAAACGACCGGCAGAGTGCGGAAAAGCGCCTTGCCGCCATTCCCGAAGCGGATGCGCTGCGCGCCGAAATGGCGGATTTCATCCTGCGCAACAAGACCTTTCCCGCCGAATTGCAGACGCGGATGGCCGAGCGGATGTATCTTCAGCAGATCGGCAGGGGCGAGGTCTTTTCGCCCTTCATTCTGCCGGAGACGATCCGCGTCGCTGTCAACCCTAAGACGATGCGGCCCTATTACGTGGTCTGCTGGGGCGCTTTCGATGGCACCAGCACGCTTCCGATGGTCTATATGGCCACCATCGAGGATTCGAGCGAGAATGTCGCAAAGCTGCTCGTGACGAACGACGGGAAGCTCAATGCGAACGTCGATATCCCGCTTCCCGTGGGCGGCCTCCTCAATCCGGAGCTTGCAAGCAGCTTCGACGATTTCACGCTGAAGAACAGCGCCTATTCGCTGACGCCGGTGACCATCGCCACCAATCTCGACAAGGATTTCCCGACGCTGCATCCCAAGCAGTTGCGGCGCATCGTGCTCGGCCCCTTCTATTCCTCGGGCATCACCGAGAACAACGAGAAGATCAACGGCATTCTTTCCAAGGTGCGCAAGCCAGAAAATGCCTGGCTCCTGACCTGGACGCTGCAGGAGGTCTTCTCCAAGGCCGAGCGGCCGGCCAAGCGCGGCTTCTGGAGCTCGACGCCGGCGCAGGAGGAATTCCATATCGACACGGACAATCTGGAAGCGACCCGCATGGGCGTGAGCGCCTATGAGAAGCACGCGCTCGTACCGCACGACGCCTATCAGGCGCTCTATGCCTCCGGGGATGCCGCGGCGGTCTTCGGGGACTACAAGGTGCATGTCATTGCCGGAAACCAGGTGATCAGCGAGGTTTGAAGCCATGAGTCTCAATGCCGGCCTCACGACGATCCACGAAGATGACATCGCGAAGCATCAGGCGGTGGCGCAGAGCATGGTGACCAGGCTCGTCACGTTGGAAGATGGCGATGGAGCGGGCGGCACGGCCCTTGCCGGCACCAACCGGCGCTTCGTCTCGACGGTTGCGACCGGCGGCGTGCGGCGCAGCCGCGAGGTCGAGCTTCAAAAGACGATCCAATCCATACGGGCCGGCGATCCGCTGATGACGCCGCCGCAGCATGCGCTGCTGTTCCGCGCCCGGCGCGGGCTGCAGGTGGCGCTCGCCGTCGCAGACGTCTTCGCCCGCCAGACCAATCTCGAGGGATTGCAGTCGCGCAACGCCGCAAGCCCGCTTGGCGGCGAAGAGGCGACGCAATTCAAGGCGCTGCTTTCGGCATCCGCCTATGTCGCGGCCTTCACATTCGCCGCCTATCTGGGCGCGACGCTGCCGGGCGAGGGCGAGCCGGTCGAGGACGGGAACGAGCCGGACTACCATTTCGACACGGCGCAGGACGCGCTGAAGAGCATGATCTCGGCGCTCGACCGAACGATCGCCGGAGCGCCGGACGACCTGGCGCTCGTCGCCCGCGCCCGCGCCTTCTCCCGCATCGCGATCGAGGGGCTGATCGGCCGGAAGACACGCTTCACCGGGCTTTCGAGTTTCGAGAATACGCATATCCGCATCGACCAGGACGATTTCACGCTCGACGGCTTCGACGTGGCGCCCGGCGCCAAGCGCAAGCCGCTGGTCATGACCTTCAAGCAGCCGAACGAGATCATCGGCAACCACATCGCCAAATACCAGGCGATGAAGCTTGCCAAGATGCTGATGGCCTATGATTTCGAGCGGCAGATGAACCCCTTCGTCGAGCTCGGCGGCTTCCTCTTCACCTTCATCGGCGACGGCATGCCGGGCACGGGCAAGACGATCCTCATCCAGATGCTGGCGGGGCTCGTCAACGACTATTGCGAGATCGCCGGCTACGCCTTCCACTACGAGAATTTCGGCGTCGACCAGATTTCCTCCTATCAGGGCAAATCCGGCCAGAACTGCAAGGAGTTCGTCAACAACGTCATCAATCCGAAGGCGATCGGCTTCGGCACGATCGACGACGTGGACCAGGTGGCCGCGAAGCGCTCCGACGACCGGGCGTCTGCCGGCCAGCACGAGGTGACGGCGGTGCTGATGGAGAGTTTCGCCGGGGCTTCGACGATTATTCGAGGCAACTGCACCTTCGGGATGTTCTCGAACTATCCGGAAAACGTCGACGACGCGCTGCGCCAGCGCGCCGGCGCCCGCTGGCTGGTCGACGGGCCGCAGACGGAGGCCGATTACATCGATATCTTCGCCCTGCTCGTCGGCAAGAACCATTCGATACCGCTCGGCAAGCACGACCTCTTCGCCGGCCAGGAGATCAAGCGCGCCGTCTCGGTCTCCTACGAGCAGCATTCGAAGCCGAAGGAAGAGGGGCTGCTTGCCGTCTGGGAGCGATTCGAGAAGGACCGCGGCAGGATCGCGACGCTTGCCGATATCGGCGCCTATCTGCACGAGATCAAGGTCGCCGAGCCGCGCTTCACCGGGCGGGCGATCAAGAACATAACGGATGCGATCAAGATGCGGGCGATGGATGTCGATCTTCCAGACGACTGGTTCGTCTCGGCGGGCGCCTTCATGCACAAGCCCTATGACGAGAAGAAGGGGATGATCGAGGAACTGCGGGGGCCGATCACCATGGATATGGTGCTTCAGGAAATCAACCGCTATGCCGACTCGGAATTCCGCTACACGGACAAATCCGACGATGCTGCCGTCACCGACATCATCCGGCGCGAGCGCCAGCGCGAGAAGGCGATCCGCGAGATAGAGGCGATGAAGGCGGACGGGCGGTGGCAGGAATGACTTGACGAAAATTCGCGGGGGGCTATAATTTTTCATGAAGCAGATCGCTTATAGCAAATCCGCCTCACGCATGTTGCTCAGGATGCCGCGTAACGACGCGGTCCGTATTCGCCAAAAAATGGAGCAGTATGCTGCTGATCCTTCCTCGCTTGCTGCAAACGTAAAGAAGATGCAGGGACGGCCGGGTTACAGAATGAGAGTTGGCGATTGGCGCGTTATCTTTGACGAAAATGAACATGTTATCGATATCGAAGAAATAGGCAGCCGCGGCAGTGTCTACGAATAGGAGCTCGACATGGGATCTGTTACGCAGTTCAAGACGCCGAGCGGCGATGAAATGGTCGTTCTGCTGCGGTCCGAGTATGACGCTCTGGTCGAGGCAGCCGAAACGATGGCCGATGTGGCGGCGTATGACCGTTTCAAGGAAAAGCTTGCTGCCGGCGAAGAAGAGATGATTCCTGCGGAATTCGTATATCGCCTGATGGATGGGGAGAACCCTATCCGCGTCTGGCGGGATTTTCGCGGATTGGCCAGCAAGGAACTGGCGACGGCCGTCGGCATCAGTCCGGCCTATCTGTCTGAAATCGAGACGGGCAAAAAAGAGGGCAGCGTTTCGGTCTTGAAGAACATCGCAAAAGCCCTTCGGGTTGATCTTGATGATCTTTTCTGGGGGGAGGACAAGGTCTCGGCGTCGAGTGAATGAGCGGTATAAAGTAACGGGACGGGAATGAAACGCCTCCTCGAAGCCGAACTGATCTACGGCCGGCTGCTTGAGATCGCCGAGCCGCATCTCGTCGAGCGCTACAACAGGGCGCTCGAGGGGTTCGGCCTGCCCCGCACGGCGCTCAAAGCCTTCCGCATCGACATGACCGGATTTTCCCCGGAAGTCGCCGAAGAGCTTGGCGACCGGGACTATCTCGATCCGAACAGGGTGAACCGCCGCTTCATCATCATGACGCCGGAGCAGGTGAACCTGCCGGTGGTGCATACGAGCTTTTCCAACACGGCGGCGCTGATGCACGAATTCTTCTCCGCCAATTCGCGCGCGATCAATGCCATCACCATCAGGGACGTGCTCTATGGCGAGATCGAGGATTCGGTTTCGACGGTGGAGGATATAGACGATCTGCTTTCGATCAACGAGGTGCGGTTCCGCGTGCTTTCGGCCGAGGACATGCTGGGCAAGGCTGCGGAGCTGCGCTCGCTCGTCGACCGGCTGAAGACGGTGCCGAATGCCTGGAGCGACGATGCCATGCTGAACCGCATGGTGGATCTGGCCAAGCAGACGGGCGACATACGGCAGAACGCGCTGGTTCCAGACCAGCTCGTCTTCCGGCACGACGCCTATTGGGCCAACCATTTCGGCGGCGTTTACGTCTTCCTGGACGACAAGGCGACGACGGTGGTTTGCGATCCCACCGTTCCGGGGTTCCGCCGCTCGCGTCCGTGGCAGGTGAGCTATATCGCGCTCGACGATCACCGGCGCATTTTCGAGTTTCTGGCGAAGACGAGGCGGCTGGAGCTGCCGCGCGCCTCCTGGGTGGAGCAGTCCGGGCTCCTGCAGCACCGCGCCGAAATGATCGTCTCGGGCCTGATCAATGCCGAAGATCCCGGCGTCGATCTCATCGGCGCGGACCGGATCTGGCGGCAGACATGGATGCACCGCAATGCCGCGGCGGTGGCGAGGGACGGCACTTATCCTTTCCTGCAGGAGGCGATCCGGACGATTGCCGCGACCGGCGAAATCAAGATGACGGACGTGGAGCCGCATCTGCGCTTCCTGCTCGTGCGGGCAGCTCCGGATCATCCCGATCAATGGCTGGTCAACCGGCTGGTCGCGCAGATGGTGCCGCATGATTTCGTCTCACGCTTCGTCTTCGACAAGCAGGGGTTTTATTCGGCCTATGAACAATTCAGCGAAACGTTCCGCGAATATGTTGTGGCGACACTGACCCGGACATATCTCAAGGACAAGGCCGGTTACCGCAAGCGGCTTTACGGCATCAAGGAGGACAAACCGAATGCTTGACCCGATCGTGGCGTTTTTCCAGCGTATCTTCGCAGCGATCGGCCGGGGCATCGGCGTTGCGGTCTCCTGGCTGCTCTGGCCTTTCATATCCGTCGCCAACTGGTATCGGGCCCGCGGCTGGATTATCAAGGGGCCGATCGGTATCGTTCTCCTGCTGATCGCCGGATTGTATTTCTACTTCTTTTGGCAGACGCAGGTCTGGACGAACTTCAATCCGGACTATGTGAACACCTACAATCTCGGCGAACGCCAGCGCGATGCCGGGGTTGCGGCCGAGGCCACGCCGGAAGCGCCGGTGGAGGCCGGAGAGCCGGCGCCGACCACGTGCGTGCGCTCGGCGATCGTCGACGTCACGGCCGACCTCATCGATTTCAACGTCAACCAGAATGCCTGGATTTCCTCCATGGTCCTCTACAAGGCCGGTCTGTTCGGGCTCGATTGGGACCGCACGCCCTGGTTCGACAACAAGGCCTCGTTCCAGCGGGGCGTCAACCAGGCAGTGCGCCGCACGGCGGTCGAGCTCGTCGATTCGCTCGGTCGCGTGCGCGGAACCTCGGGCATCAATGCCGATCTCCAGCGGGCGCGCGGCAATATACAGTTCGACGAGGAGACCTGGTATTTCGGCACGGATTCGCTCCTGCCGAAGACGCCGACCCCGAACTACTATCGCTCGGCGATGACGGATCTGCGCAGATTCAACGACTCCCTCGTCAAGTGCGAAGCGATCTTCGACGGCCGCTCAGACAACCTGATCGAATTCCTCGACCGCATATCCAACGATATCGGCAGCACGTCGGCGATCATTCGCGAACGTTCGGAATTCCACAACGGCGGCTGGTTCGACACGCGTGCGGACGACCGCTTCTGGTTCGCCTACGGCCAGCTCTACGGCTATTACGGCATCCTGTCGGCGGCGGGCGCGGATTTCGAGGTCGTCATCCAGCAGCGCGGCATCGCTCCGCTTTGGACCGAAAGCATCAAGCAGCTCCGCTCGGCACTCAACATCCAGCCGGCGATCATTTCGAACGGCCGCGAGGACGGCTGGATCATGCCAACCCACCTCGCGACGATCGGCTTCTATATCCTGCGCGTCCGGTCCAATCTGGTCGAGATGCGGGATGTGCTGGCGCGGTGAGGAAGAGCGAATAGTGAGTAGCGAATAGCGAATAGGGTTTAGATAAAAAGCGGCGCGATTATTCGGCGCCGCTTTGTATATTCCTGTTGTCATCGCCCCATTTAGGCGAAATCCTATTCGCTATTCGCTATTCGCTATTCGCTATTCGCTATTCGCTATTCGCTACTGCCTTCCCTCACACCGGCAGCAGTCCCGCGCTCTTCACCTCCTCCATCACCGCATAGGTGTGCGTCTCGCGCACGCCGGGCAGCGGCAGGATGACGTCGGAGAGGAAGGCGCGGTAGGCTTCCATGCCGGCCACGCGCGCTTTCACCAGATAGTCGAAACCGCCGGCGACCATGTGGCACTCCATGACGTCGTCGCTGCGCTTGACCGCCTCGGCGAAGCTGTCGAAGACGTCGGGCGTGGTGCGGTCGAGCTTCACCTGCACGAAGACGAGAAGGTTGCGTCCGAGCCGTTCCGGCGACAGGATGGCCATATAGCCGGTGATATAGCCGTCGCGGGTGAGCCGCTTGACGCGTTCCGCCGTTGCCGTCGGAGAGAGATGGACCTTCTCGGCAAGCTCGATATTGGTCAGGCGTCCCTCCTTCTGAAGCGCGCGGAGGATCTTGCGGTCGAGACGGTCCAATTCTTTCATATTTCACTGCCAAATGAGAGCATACGCCATATCTTGCCGGAGTATGGCTCTAAATTTGGTGAAAAGCACCATGAAATTGCGTGTATCTACCGGATATCACGGAGGTCCTCATGAACGTCGTTTCGCCAGTATCCGCGCTTGCCAATCTCCCCCGGTTCGACGCCCCTTATTTCGGCGACGACGACCGGCTCGTACGCCAGTTCGCCGCCCGGCTGACGCTGACGGCGACGCAGAACCAGAACATCGACCATCGCGCCCGTCGCATGATCGGCGCCATCCGCGAGAAGTCCGGCTCGGTCGGCGGCGTGGAGGATTTCCTGCGGGAATACGGGCTTTCGACGCGCGAAGGGCTGGCGCTGATGGTGCTGGCCGAAGCGCTGCTGCGCGTGCCCGATGCGCTGACGCAGGACAAGCTGATCGAGGACAAGCTGAAGGAAGGCGGCTGGAGCGAGCACGAGGCGCATGGCGACAGCTGGTTCGTCTCGGCTTCGGCCTGGGCGCTCGGCCTTTCCGCCCGCGTGATCCGTCCGGGAGAGACGCCGGAAGGCGTGGTGCGCGGGCTCGTCAAGCGGCTCGGGCTGCCCACCGTGCGCAGCGCCACCAAGCAGGCGATGCGGTTCCTGGGACACTATTTCGTGCTGGGAGAGACCATCAAGGACGCGCTTTCCCGCGCGGCAAAAAGCGAGGCGAAGGGCTACCGCCACTCCTTCGACATGCTGGGCGAAGGGGCGCGTACGGCGAACGACGCCAAGCGCTATTTCGACAGCTATGCCATGGCGATCGAGGCGATCGGCAAATGGACGGAGAAGAATGCCAAGGGCAGGGGCCTGCCGGACCGGATGGGCATCTCCGTCAAGCTCTCCGCGCTGCATCCGCGCTATCTCGCGACGCATCGCGAGCGGGTGATGGCCGAGCTGGTGCCGGACCTTTTGAAGCTTGCGCAGATGGCGAAGGCCTATCAGCTCAATTTCACAGTGGATGCCGAGGAAGCCGACCGCCTCGAACTGTCGCTCGACGTTATCGCTGCCGTCTTCGCCGACCCGTCGCTCGCCGGCTGGGACGGTTTCGGCCTCGCCATTCAGGCCTATCAGAAGCGCGCGACCCATGTCATCGATTATATCGACCAGCTCTGCCAGACGCTCGGCCGGCGCATGATGGTTCGCCTCGTCAAGGGCGCCTATTGGGACACGGAGGTCAAGCGGGCGCAGGAGCGGGGTCTTGAGGACTATCCGGTCTGGACCCGCAAGCAGGCGACGGACCTTTCCTATCTCGCCTGCGCCAACCTGATGCTGTCGAAGCGCGAGCGCATCTTCGCGCAATTCGCCACCCACAATGCGCTGACCGTCTCGACGATCCTCGAGCTTGCCGGCGGCGACCGCTCCGGCTTCGAATTCCAGCGCCTGCACGGGATGGGCGAGGCGCTCTACGACGATCTTCTGGAGAGCAACGACCGTGTCGCCTGCCGCATCTATGCGCCGGTCGGCGGTTATCGCGACCTGCTGGCCTATCTGGTGCGCCGCCTGCTGGAGAACGGTGCCAATTCCTCCTTCGTCGCGGTCGCGGGCGACAAGAACGTAGCAGTCGAATCGCTGCTGGAACGGCCGGCGGAAAGGCTCGGCCTCGCCGAGGGGGCGAGCGCGCGGCACAAGCAGATCCCGCTTCCCTCCGACATTTACGGCAAGCGCAAGAACAGCGCCGGCTTCGAATTCGGCTGGCGGAAGAACCTCGATGCGCTGGCGGCCGCCATGGCGAACGGTGCGGACGCGGTGACGGCCTTTCCGCTCGTTCCCGGTCTCAGGGTTTCGGGCGAGGAGCGCCCGGTCAATGCTCCCGCCGATCTCAAGCGGCAGGTGGGCTCGGTGCGTTTCGCCAGGGCCGCCGATGTCGACGTTGCCGTGAAGGCGGCGCAGGCAGGTTTCAAGAGCTGGTCGCGCCTGCCGGCGGAGAACCGTGCCGCATGCCTGGAGCGCATGGGCGATCTTCTCGAGGAAAACCGCGACCGCCTGCTGGCGCTGCTTGCCGCGGAAGCCGGAAAGACGCTGGACGACGGCGTGGCCGAGATCCGCGAAGCGGTCGATTTCTGCCGCTACTATGCCGAGGAGGCGCGCGGCAGCTTTGCGGAGCCGCGTGTGATGCCCGGCCCGACGGGCGAAAGCAACCTCTACCGCTGGCGCGGGCGCGGCGTCTTCGCCTGCATCTCGCCATGGAATTTTCCGCTGGCGATCTTCCTCGGGCAGGTTTCGGCGGCGCTGGTCGCGGGCAATGCCGTGATCGCCAAGCCGGCGGAGCAGACGCCGCTGATCGCCCATGAGGCGGTGAAGCTGTTCCATGCCGCCGGCGTGCCGGAAAACGTCCTTCTCTGCCTGCCCGGCGAGGGCGACGTGGGTGCTGCGCTGACGGCGCATCCGCTCGTTGCCGGCGTCGCCTTCACGGGATCCACCGAAACGGCGCGCAAGATCAACCGTGCGCTCGCCGCCAAGGACGGGCCGATCGTTCCCTTCATCGCGGAGACGGGCGGGCTTAATGCGATGATCGTGGATGCGACCGCACTTTCGGAGCAGGTGGCCGACGACGTGGTGATGTCGGCCTTCCGTTCGGCCGGACAGCGCTGCTCTGCCTTGCGCATTCTCTTCCTGCAGGAAGATATCGCGGACGGGATGATCGAGATGATCGAGGGCGCCGCCAAGGAGCTGAAGCTCGGCGACCCGCTGAAGACGGACACGGATGTCGGCCCGATCATCGATGCAGACCAGTGCGCCATGCTGGAGGCCCATATCGACGATATGCGGCAGGGCCAGATCGTCCGTTATGCCGGCAAGGCGCCGCAGGGCGGCACCTTCTTCGCGCCGCATATCGTGATGCTCGACAAGCCGGAATCGCTGACCAAGGAAGTCTTCGGACCAGTCCTGCACGTAGTGAGATGGAAGGCGAAGGACCTGCCGAAGATTCTGGCGCAAATCGCGGGAACGGGGTACGGGCTGACGCTCGGCGTGCACAGCCGCATCGAGGCGACGATCCGCACCGTCACGGAGGCGCTCGATACCGGCAATATCTACGTCAACCGCAACATCATCGGCGCGGTCGTCGGCACCCAGCCTTTCGGCGGATCCGGCCTTTCGGGAACCGGCTTCAAGGCGGGCGGTCCGACCTATCTCTTCCGCTTCGCGCAGGAGCAGGTGATTTCCGTCAACACCGCTGCGGCCGGCGGCAATGCCAGCCTGATCGCCATCGGCGAGGGCTGAAGCGGGCGGCTCTCTCCCTGCGAAAAGACAGGCAGCGGTGCGGGCGGAATCCGGCTTGTCGCCGTTCGGCAATTTTGCGACAAATTCAACGCGCAGGGGTGACGTGATCTCGCTCCGAGCTTGCGCTCCGGAGCCGAATGGAAGAGGCGGCCTCCCGCCGGGGCGGACTTTGAAAGGGGCCGCCTTACGAGGGGAGACTTGCAGCATGGCCGAGGTGAAATCCGATATCGAGATCGCGCGCGCCGCGAAGAAGAAGCCGATCCTGGAAATCGGAGCGAAACTCGGCATTCCTTTCGAGGACCTTTTGCCCTACGGGCACGACAAGGCGAAGATCGGCGCGGGGTTCATCGCCGGGCTGAAAGGCAGGTCGGACGGCAAGCTCATCCTCGTGACCGCGATCAATCCGACACCGGCGGGCGAAGGCAAGACGACGACGACGGTCGGGCTCGGCGACGGGCTGAACCGCATCGGGAAGAAGGCCATTACCTGCATCCGCGAGGCATCGCTCGGCCCCTGCTTCGGCATCAAGGGCGGGGCGGCGGGCGGCGGCTATGCGCAGGTCGTGCCGATGGAGGACATGAACCTTCATTTTACCGGCGATTTCCATGCCGTCACCTCGGCGCATAACCTGCTGGCGGCGCTCGTCGACAATCACATCTACTGGGGCAACGAGCAGAACATCGACCTGCGCCGCGTCACGTGGCGGCGGGTGATGGACATGAACGATCGGGCGCTGCGCGAGATCGTCTGCTCGCTCGGCGGCATCGCCAACGGTTTCCCGCGCGAATCCGGCTTCGACATCACCGTCGCCTCGGAGGTGATGGCGATCCTGTGTCTGGCGGCGGACCTGCACGACCTGGAGGAGCGCCTTGGCAAGATCGTCATCGGCTATCGCCGCGACAAGACCCCGGTATTCGCGCGTGACATCAAGGCGGACGGCGCAATGGCCGTGCTGCTCAAGGATGCCATGCAGCCCAATCTGGTGCAGACGCTGGAAAACAACCCGGCCTTCGTCCATGGCGGACCCTTCGCCAATATCGCGCATGGCTGCAACTCGGTCGTCGCCACCAAGACGGCGCTGAAGCTGGCGAACTATGTCGTCACCGAGGCCGGGTTCGGCGCAGACCTCGGCGCGGAGAAGTTCTTCGACATCAAATGCCGGAAGGCCGGGCTCAAACCGGATGCCGCCGTCCTCGTCGCCACCGTACGCGCGTTGAAGATGAACGGCGATGTGAAGAAGGAAGAGCTCGGCAGGGAAAACGTTGCCGCCGTCAGGAAGGGATGCGCCAATCTCGGCCGCCACATCCAGAACGTCAAGAAATTCGGCGTGCCCGTCGTCGTGGCGGTCAACCATTTCACCTCCGACACTGAGGCGGAGATACAGGCTGTGAAGGATTTCGTCGCGACCCTCGGCGCGGAGGCCGTTCTCTGCACGCACTGGGCCGAGGGGTCGGCCGGCATAGAGGAACTGGCCCACAAGGTGGTTGAGCTCGCCGAAGCCGGCCACTCGCAGTTCTCGCCGCTCTATCCGGACGACATGCCGCTTTTCGAGAAGATCGAGACGGTCGCCATGGACATCTATCACGCCGGCGAGGTCGTTGCCGCCAAGGCGGTGCGCGAGCAGCTTCGCTCCTGGGAGGAGCAGGGCTATGGCAATCTGCCGGTCTGCATGGCGAAGACGCAATATTCGTTTTCGACGGACCCCAATCTGCGTGGTGCGCCCAGCGGCCATATCGTGACAGTGCGTGAAGTGCGCCTTTCGGCCGGCGCCGGCTTCGTTGTCGCCATCACCGGCGACATCATGACCATGCCGGGACTTCCGAAGTCACCGTCCTCGGAAAGGATCTATCTCAACGAGCAGGGTTATATCGAAGGGCTGTTCTAGATTCTCTTGTTTTTGCTTGTCTTTTCGGAATAACCGGGTTCCACTTATCCCTGACAAACTCTGGCGCAAACAGAAACGCCGCGATCGGCAATCCGGTCGCGGCGTCGGTTTTCGTGCGGTTGCCTCAGTCGGCTCAGAACTTCTGGGTGATGGCGACGCGGAACGAGCGTCCGGGCTCCGAATAGAAGTCGCGGATGCCGGGATCGATGCCGTCCGGTACGCTGACGGCTTCCCAATACTTCTTGTCGAAGACGTTGAAGATGCCGGCCTGCACCCTCAGGCCTTTCACCTGCTCGGGCTCCCACCAGGCCGTGGCGTCCACGATGCCGTAGCCAGGTGCTCTAAAACCTCCGTCGCCCACCTTGTTGCGCGCGGACGCCATGGTCAGCGACACGTCGGTACCCCAGGTCTCCCTCGCATAGCCGAGGCCGAGGATCGCGCGAAGCGGCGCGACCGAGTTCAGGTACTCGTCTTCGTCCGTGTCCTTGCCGTGCGACCAGGCGACCGAGCCCCATGTCCGCCAGTTCTCGGCAAAGTTCCACTGGCCGGAAAGTTCGACGCCGTAGATCTGGACGTGAGCGCGGTTCTCGTATCCGGTGATGCCGCCGACGGGATATTCCCCGCCCGGAGGGGCGATCTGAACCGTGTCGATGAAGTTGCGGTAGTAGTTGTTGAAGATCGTTCCGGAGAACTTGTAGGTGTCGGAAGAATAATTGGTGCCGATTTCGAAACCGTTGCTGGTCTCGGGCTTCAGGTCGGGATTGCCGACGCGGGCATAGGAGCCCGGAGCGCCGTAGTTCTGGTAAAGCTCGGTCGCGCTCGGCGCGCGGAAGCCCTGCGCCCACTGGGCAAACAGTTCCCACTCGCTCGTCGCCTGCCAGGCTGCGCGAAGCTTCGGCGAGAAGCGCGAGTCGCTTGAGGACGCGAGGTAGGCTTCGTCGTAGTTCGGGCTGTCCTCATAGGCGGCCGTCGATTTCGGACGGTGATCGAACCAGTCGAAACGCAGGCCGGGGGTGATCGTCAGGCGGTCGCCCATCAGCTTGATGTCGTCCTCGAGGTACATGCCGAAGAAGGTGCTGTCGACGTCGGGCATGTCGGAGGCGTTGCTGTGGAGCATCCGGCAACTTTGAGGACCGAAGGGCTGCGGGATGAGCGTCCAGTCGACGTCCGGGCAATTGTCGACGCCGGCCGAATACTGGGTCGTTCTCTGGGCGTAAAGTTCCGCTCCGAAGCGGAAATTATGCTCGTATCCGCCCAGTTCCAGGCTCTTGGCGGCGTTGCCGGTGATGCCGTAGGAGGTCTGCTCCAGCTGGTTGTCGCGCTTGTAGACCCCCGTCGGATAACCATAAAAGAAGGGATCGCCGGGGATGATGAACGAGCGGCCGTCACGCAGGCGGAAACCATCGGTCCGGTTGTTCAGCTGTTCTCTCTGCCAATAGGTGACGATGTGCGCCTCGTCGAGCCAGCTGTCCGTGCCGGGCGAGATGAAGTCGTAGGAGGCCGAAAGGCGCTTGCGGTCGATTTCCTCGCCGGATTTCAGGGACCCCGGCTGATAGCTTGCCGTGGACCCGCGCATGTTGTCGAAATCCTCGTCGCGGTTGAAGAGTTCGCCGGTGATGCCGAAGCGGTGGCCGCCGTCGACATATTGATGAACCTTCAGCAGCAGATTGCGCTGGTCGAAATCGGCGGGGTTGTCTTCGGTACGCGTAGCGCCGTAGCCGCCGATCGTGCCTTTGTTGTCGGTCTCGTTGCCGCGCTTGTAGCCGGTCTGCAAGAGAATCCAGGTGTCATCGTAACGCGCGGCCCCGGCGACGTTCCCGCCCGCGCTCCTGTCGGCGCTGTCGTAGATGCCCTTCATGAGGGCGCCGAAATTCTTGCCGGGGGCGATGAGATCCTCGGGGTTCAGCGTGCGAAGCTCGACCGCGCCGCCGAGCGCTCCGGAGCCGAGCTTGCTGGAATCCGCGCCCTTGGTGATGTCGACCGATGAAAGCGTGTCGAAGTCGAAGGCGTTCAATCCGCCGCGGGCGCTGTCGCGCGGGTCGGTGAGCCAGGGCAGGCGGATGCCGTCGATGGTGGTCAGGACGCGGTTGTCCTGGAGGCCGCGGATGTTGATGCTGTTGGTGTTGCGGTTGTAGTTCACGCCGGCATCGATGCGGCGCGCGAAGTCCTGAAGGTCCGTGACCATGCGCTCCTCGATTTCGGCGCGCTCGGTGGTCTGCGTCAGGGGCGAAACGGCGACCCGATCCGTCTTGCCCTGAACGGTGATCGTTTCCAGTTCAGTGGTGGGTGCGGTCGAAGTCTCGGCGTCCTGCGCAAAGGTGCCGGTGGCGACACCCATGGCCAGCGCGATCGCGGTGCCACTCAGGAGACGCCTGTTTTGCGATGAACCAAAAGCCATCAAAATTCCCTCAAAAATACATCAGCCTGCGCCACGCGCCATTGACGACGAACGCGTGGTTATGCGTCCCTTTTTTCTTTGGATGAAAGCAGAAGACCCGTCGGTCAGACTGTTAGAAAACTGAACAAAAGGAGTCAAGTTTAAAATGCGGCGGAAAGGTGACCACGCGGGAATGTGATCGCAGGCGCATCATTTCTGCCGCCGTCCGGCTGAATTCACCAGCAATACCGGTAGCCGCCCTTGCGTTCGATCACGTCGAGATGGAGGTGGTTCTCGTGGGCTGCATCGCTGCCGGGGGCGAGGACCGTGGTGAACCAGAGGCAGCCGGATGCCGTGACGGTGCGCTGGAACGCACCTTCGAGGGTCGAATCCTTCTGCCGCGGCTCGATCGGAACGGTCTTTCCATTGGTGAACTGGAAAGAAGCGATGTCGACGGCGTTACCGTGGGCGTGCTCCGAGATCTTGCCGGTTTGCGCGCCGTTGCGCTTCCGGCAGACATAGGCCGACGCCTGGTTCACGGCGGTGAGCCGCGCCTGCGGCAGAGCCACCTTGGCTGCGGGCACGACGGAGCCGCCGACCCAGCGGGCAAGCGCGAGCGCTGTCTGGCAGCGCATCACGCCGGCCGGTTCGAGGGCGACCTCCGGGGCGACCTTCGTCAGGCGGATCGGGCGATCGATGCCGCAGCCGTTTCCGTCGTCGATCCGCATCTCCCCGGCGAACTCCGCGCCCATGGCTTTCAGCTCCGCGAGGCAGGTCTTCAGGGTTTCCGGATCCTCGGCGGCGACGGGCGCTGCCGGTTCCGGGGCATCGACGGCCGGGTTCGGCTCGGGTCCATCGGCGGGTGGCGGTGCTTTATCGCGCTCTTTGCCCGCGTCCTCTTCCTTCACCGGGCCTTGCTGTTGAGGCGCTTCCTTCCGGTCGGGCGCCTGCGGCCTGGTTTCGGGCACTGCGACCTTTTCCTTTGCCTCCTCTCCGGTCTCCGCGTCGGCGGGAGCCGGCGGCTTTTGCGCCGGTACCGGACCATCATGGGGGAGCGAAGCCCCCGTCAGGACCAGGAGACAAGACAAGAGGAGGCAAGGCAAAAAGGCGGAAAAACGGACCGGCATCAGCCACTTCTTTCGTTGGAGACCGGGCGGGGAACGCTCTTGTCCCCCGATCGGTTTCATCGCCCTTCGCTTTTGCGAGGCTGCGGGCGATTTTCGAATGCCTGCGGCCGCGAATGCCGCTTGCGCAAAACGCGGCTTCACGCTAACAATTCCGCCATGATCAGCGCACGCAACATTTCGGTCTGGTGGTGGGCTCGCGGAAAGCGGCCTTGACCAGTCATGCGTGATTGAAAGCACAAGCCGCCCGGAAAATTCGAGGCGGCTTTTTTGTTTCCGGGCCGCTCGAAGACCGGGCCTGAGACGGAGTTGATGAATGGTGACGAAAGTTCTCGAAGACGGTGCCGAAGCCTATGAGACCAAGGGCGGCATTGCCGTCACCCGGCGCAGGCGGGAGGCGGACTATGCGAATGCGATCGCCGGTTATGTCGACCGGCTGGACGAGCGGCGCGGCGCGGTCTTTTCCTCCAACTACGAATATCCCGGCCGCTACACCCGGTGGGATACCGCCGTCGTCGATCCGCCGCTCGCCGTCTCCTCCTTCGGCCGGAACGTCTGGATCGAGGCCTACAATGCCCGTGGCGAGGTGCTGCTCTCCTTCATCGCCGAGCGGCTGAAGTCGGTCGGCGAGCTGACGCTCGGCGCCCTCTCGTCGCGCCGGCTCGACCTGACGGTCAACGCGCCGGATCGCGTCTTCACCGAGGAGGAGCGCTCGAAGATGCCGACGGTCTTCACGGTGCTTCGCGCCGTGACCGACCTCTTCCATTCGGCGGAGGATTCGAACCTCGGGCTCTACGGCGCCTTCGGATACGACCTCGCCTTCCAGTTCGACGCGATCGAGCTCAAGCTCAAGCGGCCGGAAGACCAGCGCGACATGGTGCTGTTCCTGCCGGACGAGATCCTCGTCGTCGACCACTATGCCGCGAGAGCCTGGATCGACCGCTACGATTTCGCCAAAGGCGGGCTTTCGACCGAAGGCAAGGCGGACGACATCGCCGCCGAACCGTTCCGCACGGTCGATTCCATCCCGCCGCATGGCGACCACCGCCCCGGTGAATATGCCGAGCTCGTCGTCAAGGCCAAGGAGAGCTTCCGCAAGGGCGACCTTTTCGAAGTCGTGCCGGGGCAGAAGTTCTTCGAGCGCTGCGACAGCAAGCCTTCGGAGATTTCCAAGCGGCTGAAGGCGATCAACCCGTCACCCTATTCGTTCTTCATCAATCTCGGGAACCAGGAATATCTGGTCGGCGCCTCGCCGGAGATGTTCGTGCGCGTTTCCGGCCGCCGCGTCGAGACCTGCCCGATTTCCGGCACGATCAAGCGCGGCGACGATCCGATCGCCGACTCGGAGCAGATCCTGAAGCTGCTGAATTCCAAGAAGGACGAGTCCGAGCTGACCATGTGCTCGGACGTCGACCGCAACGACAAGTCCCGTGTCTGCGAGCCGGGATCGGTCAAGGTGATCGGCCGGCGTCAGATCGAGATGTATTCGCGGCTGATCCATACGGTCGATCACATAGAAGGACGGCTGCGCGACGACATGGATGCCTTCGACGGCTTCCTCAGCCATGCCTGGGCCGTGACCGTAACGGGTGCGCCGAAACTCTGGGCGATGCGCTTCATCGAGAGCCATGAAAAAAGCCCACGCGCCTGGTATGGCGGTGCGATCGGCATGGTCGGCTTCAACGGCGACATGAACACCGGGCTGACGCTGCGCACCATCCGCATCAAGGACGGCATCGCCGAGGTGAGGGCGGGCGCGACGCTCCTCTACGATTCGAACCCGGAAGAAGAAGAAGCCGAAACCGAACTGAAGGCCTCCGCCATGATTGCAGCCATTCGCGACGCGAAGTCCGCAAATTCCAGCCAGTCGAAGCGCGACGTCGCCAGCGTCGGCACCGGCGTCAACATCCTGCTCGTCGATCATGAGGACAGCTTTGTCCATACGCTGGCGAATTACTTCCGCCAGACGGGTGCGACGGTCACCACCGTCAGGTCGCCGGTCGCAGAAGAGGCCTTCGAGACGCTGAAGCCGGATCTGGTCGTGCTTTCGCCCGGTCCGGGTACGCCGAAGGATTTCGACTGCAAGGCGACGATCAAGAAGGCGCGCGCACGCAACCTGCCGATCTTCGGCGTCTGCCTCGGGCTTCAGGCGCTTGCGGAAGCTTATGGCGGCGATCTGCGCCAGCTCGCCGTTCCGATGCACGGCAAGCCGTCGCGCATCCGAGTGCTCGAACCCGGCATCGTCTTCTCGGGGCTTGGCAAGGAGGTGACGGTCGGGCGCTACCATTCGATCTTTGCCGATCCGTCGACGCTGCCGCGCGACTTCATCATCACGGCGGAAAGCGAGGACGGCACGATCATGGGCATCGAGCACGCGAAAGAGCCCGTCGCGGCGGTGCAGTTCCACCCCGAATCGATCATGACGCTCGGGCAGGACGCCGGCATGCGGATGATCGAGAACGTCGTCGCCCATCTCTCGAAGAAGGCGAAGGTCAAGGCGGCCTGAGCGGCTGCGCCGTTTGGCGCATTGACCTTCTCGCCCGATGAGGGGTAAGAACCCCGAAAACCGCGTGCACGCCATCGTGCGCGCGGTTCTGCGTTCAAGGATATGCTTTTGCAATTCGTTTGCAGCCGCAAAGGAGAGTGACGGCGATGGCGGCAACGGATGGTCGCGCGGTTCAAAGGCTTGCCTTCTGGGGCATTCCGCTGTCGCTTGGCGTGATGGCGCTGAAGCTTCTCGCCTGGTGGGTGACGGGCTCGGTGGCGCTGCTTTCCGACGGCATGGAGTCGGCGGTCAATGTCGTCGCGGCCGTCATCGCCTATGTCGCGATCGGCTATGCGGCCAAGCCGGCGGATACGACCCATCCCTTCGGGCATCACAAGGCGGAATATTTCTCGGCGGTCATCGAGGGCGTGCTGATCGTCGTTGCGGCACTCCTCATCGTGTGGGAAGCGATACCGGCGGTGGTCGCGCCGCGCCTTCCGGATGCCCCTGCAACCGGCCTTGCGATCAATTTCCTGGCGGGCGTCATCAATGCGGCCTGGGCTTTCACGCTGATCCGGGCGGGGCGGCGCCATCGTTCGCCGGCACTTTCGGCCGACGGCCAGCATATCCTTTCCGACGTGATAACGTCCGCCGGCGTGCTCGTCGGCCTTATTCTCGCTATAGCGACCGGCTACGCGGTGCTCGATCCGGTGCTGGCGATCGTCGTCGCGCTCAACATTCTCTATCAGGGATGGAAGGTGATCTCCCATTCGGTGAACGGCCTCATGGACCATGCGGTCGAGCCGGAGGAGGAGGCGGCGATCAAATCCGCGATCGCGGCCAGCGGGCAGGGCTCCCTCGGGGTGCACGACCTCAAGACGCGTAGGGCGGGCCAAGCCACTTTCGTCGATTTCCATCTCGTCGTGCCGGCGGCGATGCCGGTCGGCGAGGCGCATGACATATGCGATAGGCTGGAGGATGCGATCCGTGCGGCGCAACCCGGCGCTCGGGTCGCCATTCATGTCGAGCCGGAAACGGAGCGGGCGCACGGCGTCAGGGTAAAAGTAGAGGAAGACGTGAAATGACGACGACGGATGTGAGCGGCCTCTCGCAGCTCGGCCAAAAGATCGATCTGCCGGCGAGCCCGGAGAATGCGGTTCTGGAAAAGGTGCCGGCGGGGCATGCGGGAACGGATTTCGTGGTGCGGTTCACGGCACCGGAGTTCACATCGCTCTGCCCGATGACAGGGCAGCCGGATTTCGCGCATATCGTGATCGACTACATTCCGGACGGCTGGCTGGTCGAATCGAAGTCGCTGAAGCTCTACCTGCATTCCTTCCGCAACCACGGCGCCTTCCATGAGGACTGCACGCTCGACATCGCCAAGCGACTGGTCGATCTCCTGAAGCCGAAATGGCTGAGGATCGGCGCCTACTGGTATCCGCGCGGCGGCATTCCGATCGACGTCTTCTGGCAGACCGGGGCCCCGCCCGAGGGCGTGTGGCTGCCGGACCAGGGTGTGCCCGGCTATCGCGGGCGAGGCTGAAGAGGGAAGGTGGCCCGCATGAGACCACCTTCCTGCAGATCACAAAATCAACCGAGGATCAGCGCGACGCCGGCAAGCGCGGTGGCGCCGCCGAGCAGGCGCGAAACGATCCCGCCGCCGACGGCACGCGAGATGCCGAGCCCGAGCGCTATGCCGGCGGCATGGAGAAGGGCGGTCGCGAGCACGAAGCCGGCGCCGAACTGCATCGCTCCGGCACTGCCGAGCTCGCCGCCATGGGCATGCCCGTGAAACAGGGCGAAGATGCCGACGATCGCGGCGGCTGCGGCCGTGTCGAGCCTGATCGCCATGGCGACCAGCAGGCCGAGGGCGACCACGGAAGCGAGGATCGCGGGTTCGACGAAAGGCAGGTCGATGCCGCCAACCGCGAGACCGAAGCCGACGGCCATGGTGCCGACGAAGGCCAGCGGAACGATCCAGAGCGCCCGCCCGCCGATCTGCGCCGCCCAGAGGCCGACGGCCACCATGACCAGGATGTGATCGAGGCCGAAGAGCGGATGCGAGAAGCCGGCCATGAAGGAGCCATGTTCCTCGGGATTGAGATGCGCGAAGGCCGGCATGGCGGTTGCGGCGAGAAGGCCGAGCGAAAGCAGAATGCGTCTGATCATGATGTCCCCATTTCCCGCGCACCGTGGGAGCCGGCGCGCCGTCTGTCATCGGTAAGGCGGGTATCTTAGAGAGCCGGTGGCGGGGAAGTCCATACGCGAATTGCGTAGTCCTGCTGCCGCGGCGTTTACCCTGTTTGCCCGCAGCGTCGCGAAGCTCTATCGCAAATCCCCGCTTTTGTTGCATTGTCATGGCAGCTGAGTCGCACTATCTGACAGCGGCAAGGACATTTCTAAAATTACGTTGCGGGAGTTCACATGAGCGACGAGGAAGACAAGAAGACCGAACTGCCTCTGGGCAAGGAAACGGAGGCGAACCTTTTCAAGTCGCGCTCGATCTTCATCTATGGCGGCATCAACCAGGAACTGGCGCAGAAGGTCTGCTCGCAGCTCGTGGCGCTCGCTGCCGCAAGCGACGAAGACATCCGCATCTTCGTGAACTCGCCGGGCGGCCACGTGGAGTCCGGCGACAGCATCCATGACATGGTGAAGTTCATCAAGCCGAAGGTCTGGATGATCGGAACCGGTTGGGTCGCGTCCGCAGGCGCGCTGATCTATGTCAGCGTCCCGAAGGAGCAGCGCCTGTGCCTTCCCAACACCCGCTTCCTGCTGCACCAACCCTCCGGCGGCACGCGCGGCATGGCATCCGACATCGAGATCCAGGCACGCGAGATCATCAAGATGAACGAGCGGCTGAACAAGATCTTCGCGGCCGCAACCGGCCAGCCGATCGAGAAGATCGCCAAGGACACCGACCGCGACTACTGGCTCTCCGCTGAAGACGCGAAGTCCTACGGTCTCGTCTCGCGCATCGTCACGTCGCAGGCCGATATTTAAGGAAATCGCGAAGGGGCCCCTGCCGGGAAGGCGGGGACGCCTTCATGTCTCGTCTCGTATGGCGCGATAGGCGTCGATGATCGCATCGGCGCCCTTTATGGCCTCGTGCAGGTCGGTCCGATAGTTGATGACCGAAATCCGCATGATCTGCCGGCCTCGCCACACGGCCCCGCCGATGAATATCGTTCCGTCCTGCTGCAGCTTGCGGATGACCTCCAGCGTCATCCGGTCGCCTTCGTCTTCTTCCAGATCGCTGCCGAAGCGGACGATCAGCTGGTTCAGGACGACCTTGTTGAGGACGGCGATACCCGCCTCCCGCGATAGCCGCTCGGCCAGCAACGCCGCCGCCTCGCAGGCATTGTCGATCAATGCGCGGATGCCGTCGCGTCCCAGATGCTTGATCATCGCCCATGTCGCAAAACCGCGTGCACGCCTGGAAAGCTCGGGTACGTAGCTCGAGGGATTGCGTTCAGTGTCGTCCGCAAGCGGCAGGTAGCTTGCCGCTATCGTCATGGCCCGGCGGTGCGCAAGCTCGTCGCGGACGATCGCATAACCGCAGTCGTAAGGCACCTGCAGCCACTTGTGACCATCCGTCGCCCAACTGTCGGCCTGCTCGACGCCGCGCGTCAGGTGACGCTTTCGAGGGGACGTCTGCGCCCAGAGGCCGAACGCGCCGTCGATATGGACCCAGGCCTCCTTGCGTTTGGCGATCTCGATGAGAAAGGTGAAATCGTCGCAGGCGCCCGTGTTGATCTGACCGGCCTGGAGAACGGCGATGCACGGCCCGTCCACATCGGCAATCGCCCGCGAGAATGCCTCGGGCCGGATGCGACCCTGATCGTCCGTTTCGACGCGCAGCACGCGATCATGGCCCAGGCCCAGGAACTGCAGCGCGGAGAAGGCGGTCGTATGCGCATCGTCGCCGATGAGGACGCTGATCGGCGGAGCACCGAAAAGGCCCCGCGTGCCGGCATCCCAATCCGCCCTGCGCAGCACTTCGTCCCTTGCCGCGGCAAGACACGTGAAGTTCGCGACGGTTGCGCCCGTCACGAACCCGACCGAGCTTTCGCGCGGCAGGCCGAGAAGATCGAGAAGCCACCCCGCCGCGATGGTCTCGGCTGCGGCACCGGCCGGTGAGGCCGTATGATTGCCGGCGTTCTGTCCCCAGGCGCTCGTGAGGAAGTCGGCTGCGACGCCCATGGGATGCGAACCGCCGATGACCCAGCCGAAAAAGCGCGGTCCCGCCATGCTGTGGAGTCCGGGCTCGGCATTTGAGGCAAGCTGGTCCAGCACTTCGCCCGCCGCCGTCGGGTGCTCGGGCAGGGGTTCGGCAAAGGCGGCGACGGACGCGGCATAGTCCAGCGTCGGCCTGTGCAGCCGCTCACCGACGCGTGCGCGGAATTTCGCAGCCAGAGCGGCCGACTTCAGGAAAAGCGGTTCGACCCATCGAGTATCTTCGCCCATGCGGGTGCCTCCCGTTCGAGGAGCATATCCCGCCTGGGGTCAAAGCCAAGATACACTTTCGGGGAGGATGACGGCGGCGCATTCGCTTGCAGCCAAAGGTTTCTCAGTATCTCGGATCGCGCGGATCGTTGTTGCCGATCGAGCGTTCGTAGAGGCATTGGATCTTCTCGTCCGATGTCGGCGAATAGAGGCGCGTGCAGTATTGGTTGTCGGCGATCGTCTTGGCGGAGGGCGGCGCGGTGTTGCAGCCCGCAAGGACGAGGAGAAGTGCAATAGCCGGATATCTCATGCGGGCTCTCCTGAAATAGGCAAGTGTTTCGGGGCATTATGCCGTTCGATTGCAGCATTGTATCAATTGAACGGCGGAGCGGGATAAAAGTTGCTGTTCCTGCTTGTCGGCCGGTCGTTCCGCAGCTATAAAACTCTCCATGTCGAAGACAGGCGTTCATATTTTCGAATCGCATTCCTCCCGCGGCCATGCCGCCGGCGAGCGTTCGCGCGCCTTCGCCTCGCTTCTTCTTCTCGGCCTTACGCGCGGTTGCCGGGTCCGCTGAGGAGCGCCCGGCGGCCGAAGAGCCTTGCCGGCGATAGCTCCTCGCTCAACCCCATTCACTAAATCCGATGAAGGCCCCGAAGGGCCGGCATTCACGGTCGCCAAGCGTGGCATGATCCGCTATGACGCTGTCGCGAGTGCCGGGAAGACGAAGAGACGAGTTCCATGATTTTGAAGACCCATAGCCCGAAACAAGGCATGTCCAACGCGGCGGTGAAGTATCAGGCCTATCCGCAAATCAACATTCCCGACCGCACCTGGCCGACGAAGACGATCACCGAGGCGCCGATCTGGTGTTCCGTCGATCTGCGCGACGGCAACCAGTCGCTCGTCAATCCGATGGGCCACGACCGGAAGGCGCGCATGTTCCAGCTGCTGCTGGACATGGGTTTCAAGGAGATCGAGATCGGCTTTCCCTCCGCTTCGCAGACCGATTTCGACTTCAGCCGCTGGTGCGTCGAGGAAGGGAACGTTCCGGACGACGTTTCCCTGCAAGTGCTGGTGCAGTGCCGGCCGGAGCTGATCACGCGAACCTTCGAGGCGCTGGAGGGGGCGAAGCATCCGATCATCCATTTCTACAATTCGACCAGCGAGCTGCAGCGCCGGGTGGTGTTCGCCAAAGACGTCGCGGGAATCAAGCAGATCGCGACGGATGCGGCCAAGATGATCACCGACATGGCCGCCAGGGCCGGCGGCGGCTACCGTTTCGAATATTCGCCGGAAAGCTTCACCGGAACCGAGCTCGAGGTGGCGCTGGAAATCTGCAACGCGGTCGTCGAGATCGTGAAGCCGACCCCGGAAAACAAGCTGATCCTCAATCTGCCCTCGACCGTCGAGATGGCGACGCCGAACGTCTATGCCGACCAGATCGAGTGGATGTGCCGCCATATCGACAACCGCGAGAACGTCATCGTCTCCCTGCATCCGCACAACGACCGCGGCACCGGCATCGCCGCCACGGAACTCGCCCTGATGGCCGGCGCCGACCGCGTCGAAGGCACGCTCTTCGGCAATGGCGAACGCACCGGAAATGTCGACGTGGTGACGCTGGCGCTCAACATGTACACGCAGGGCGTCGATCCGAAGCTCGACTGCTCGGATATCGAGCGCATCAAGGCGGTCTACGAATATTCGAACGAGATGGTCATTCCCGAGCGCCATCCTTATGTCGGCGAGCTGGTCTACACCGCGTTTTCCGGCTCGCATCAGGATGCGATCAACAAGGGCATGAAGGCGCTGAAGACGGCGAACAAACCGCTGTGGGAGGTGCCCTACCTGCCGATCGACCCGCAGGATGTCGGCCGCTCATACGAGGCGATCATCCGCATCAACTCGCAGTCCGGCAAGGGCGGCATCGCCTATATCCTGCAGGCGGACTACGGCATCAACCTGCCGCGCAACCTGCAGGTCGAGTTCCGCGAGGACATCCAGCGCATCACCGACGAGGAGGGCGTGGAGCTTCCGTCCAAGCGCATCCACCAGCGCTTCATGGAGCGTTACGTGACCCAGCCCGAGGCGCGGCTGAAATTCGTCGACCACCATACCTATCCGGAGACCGGCCAGAAGGGCATGCGCATCGTCGCGGCGGAGATCACCGACGGCGGCGAGACGAAGCGGATCGAAGGCAGGGGCACGGGGCCGATCGACGGCTTCATCAACGCGCTTTCGATCTATCTTGGCGTCCCGATATCGGTCGTCGACTATTCCGAGCATTCCTTGCAGCAGGGCTCGAATGCAGCGGCGATCGCCTATGTGGAGATGGAGCATCCGGGGGGAAAGCTGTTCGGCGCGGGCATCAACACGAACATCGTGACGGCCTCGCTCGAGGCCATCGTGTCGGCTGCGAACCGCGTGATCGAGGCGCGCGACGCGAAGGCGTGATTGCCTGAAATCACCCGCTGCCACGGCGGCGGGCGGATCCGTCAGGGCGCGTCAGATACCTGAGGCGACAGCTTCCGCAATGCGCCTCAGCGCCGGGTCCGAGGACGGTCCGACGACGGCGTAGGATACGGCGTCCTTCTGCCAGGACACAAGGGCAACGTCGTTGCGGATGGCATCGGTGAATTCCGTCTTCTCGCCGACGGCTTCGCTTTTCAGAAAACAGATCGTGAAGATATCGCCGTCCTCGTCCCGGTAGAGAAGCTGAGCCGTCGGCTTTCCGTCCGTCACCAGAAGCCTCGCCCCTTCGAATGCCAGCTTTTCCTGGGAAAGGTCGGGTATCGCGAAATTGACGCCGACGCCGGCCGAAAGCCATTCGACGATATGGCCCGGCTCGGACGCCGGAACCTCCGCGAGGTGGCGGCCTTGCCGGGAGTAGATCCGGTGGTAGTCGGCAACGTCGTCGAGCCACGAACGTGCGGCAATCAACTGCACGGGCAGGGTTTCCTCCTCACGGTGGCCGACGAGATAGCCGAGACAGGAGCCTGCGACGAAGATCGCAAGCGAAACGGCGACCGTGCGCAGCCAGTATCCGACCGTGGAGGCGCTTCTAAGCCTGGAGGCAGAGGGCGCAATGTCCGCGGAAAGGGAAGCACCGCTCGGTCCCTTCTTTATGTCGCGCACCAATTGCAGCGGTACAGGATCGTTCAGCATCTCGCCGAAAGCCTTGTTGCCGAACGCGCTGCCGAGCTTCAGCCTTTCGAGCAGGGCCTGCGCCTCGTCATCGCATGCAAGCAGACGCTTTATCTCGTTCATCTCCCCTTCGGAAAGCTGCCCGTCCAGATAGGCGGAAAGGCGCACCTCCAGAGGAAGATCCCGCGTGCGCTCCAACATTCAGGCACTCCTTTCCGCTTGTTCCGCAATCATTTCGGAAAGACGAATTCGGGCGGCCGACAGACGGCTCATGACCGTTCCGATCGGAATATTCAGGATGTCCGCGGCTCCCCGATAGCTGTGACCTTCGACATTGACGAGGAGGAATACGCTGGAAAGACCCTCCGGCATGGTCATGATCATCCTGTGCAACTGCTTGGCATAGACTGCCTTGTCGGCGGATGCCTCCACATGCAGATCGCCGTCATCCGCGGCGTCGACCGTTCCCGTCCCGGCGCGAATCTTGCGTTTGCGGATTTCGTCCACCCAGAGATTGCGCGTCATCGCATAGACCCAGCTTTCGAGGCTGCCTTCACCGTTCCAGAGCCGGCTGCGGGTGATGGCTCGCGCGCAAGCCTCCTGAACGAGATCGTCGGCGTCGCTGGCGTTCCGTGTCAGCGTCGTTGCGAAACGTCTGAGTTTCGGCAGCAAAGCGACCAGTTCTTGCCTGAAGTCCTGGGTCTCTGCCACTGCGCGCATTGCTGTTCCAAGAAAACGGTCTCGATTCGATGTCTTTTCGCGACCTCGCCGGTTGCTAAGACCGATAATGGAACGTTTGCTTCCGCTTCCGCAAGCATGGCCGGCATGCAACCCCACGATTTCCCGCGTTTTTATCGAGGTTTGCGGGTTGTTAGAAGCGGGTCGTCTCCGCAAGCGCGAAGGTGAGGCCGTCGTCGGCGAGGGCGAAGCGTTCCCGCATCAGGTTCCATTGGCCGGGGGAGCCGGAGATCGAAAACATGTTGTAGCCGGCCGAGGGCTTATGACCGCCGGGCGCCTGCGAAGCCGAGGAGATGCCGACGACGGGGACGGGCTTCACCTGGCCCTTCAGCCAGTGGACGGTGTTGAGATGGGTGTGCCCGTGCAGCACGAGTTCCGCGCCGCCCGATGAGATGGTAGCGGCGAAGCGGCGGATGCCGATCATCCGCTTGTGGAAGGAGGTGGCGCCGCGGATCGGCGGATGATGGATCATCACCACACGGAAGAGACCGGCCTCGCCGGCCGCCCTCAGCATGTTGACCGTCTCGCGCGCCTGCCGGCTGCCGAAATAGCCGCTCGCGGCGAATGGCGGGGTAGCCACGGCGGTGGAGCATCCGATGATCGCGACCTGGTCTCTCACCCTGAGATAGGGAAAAACCTTGAAATCCTCGTCCCACTGCGCAGGCCCCTTGTCGCCGCGCATATAGGGATACCAGGCGCTGGTCGTCCTGTCGTAGGCACCCGGCACGTAGGCGTCGTGATTGCCGGGCACGACGGAGATGTTTTCGGGTTTCCCGGCCCCCTCCAACCAGCGCGCGACCGCGCTGATCTCCATCGACGAGGCCAGATTGACGAGGTCGCCGGTAATGACGAGATGATCGGGGTCGCGCCGCTCCAGATCGTCCATCAGCAGGTCGAGCGTATTGGCGAAAAGATGGCGCCGGCGGTTGCGGTGCCAGTTGACGAAGCCGGTGATGCGCTTCGACGCGAGTTCCAGGAAGGTCAGGGCGGGCAGGGGCCCGAGATGGACGTCCGAAATATGGGCGAGTCTGAACATATCCCTCCTTAGAGCATATGATGGCGGAGGGAAACGGGCACCGCCCGCAGTTGTGCCGGTATAAGTGAGAAGCCGGCAGGCCGAGGCCTTGATTCCGCCCGTAAATTCCGGCGAAGTCGCGCCATGGACAACGAAGCCGAACAGATCGTCACGCGGCCGCCGGAGATGCGCAACATTTGGTCGTGTCTCCTGACACGCGCGCTCCATGGCTATTTCGCTGTTTCACGCGGCATGACGATCGGCGTGCGGGCCGCGTGCTTCGACAGCGACGGCAGGCTCTTCCTCGTCAGGCACAGCTATGTGCCGGGCTGGCATTTGCCGGGCGGAGGCGTCGAGCGTTTCGAAACGGCGGAGCAGGCGCTGACGAAGGAGATGCGCGAGGAGGGCAACCTGGAGCTCGGCGCTCCGCCGAAGCTGCTTCACGTCTATTACAACCGGCGCACCAGCAAGCGCGATCACGTGCTGTTCTATCGCTGCGACGGCGTTCGCCAGACGGCGCCGCGGCTGCGCGACCGCGAGATCGTCGAGGCGGCCTTCTTCGCGCCCGACGCTCTGCCGGAGAACGTCACCGCGGCTACCCTGCGGCGCCTCGACGAAATCTCCGGACGAACGCCGTTCGCGGAGCTCTGGTGATCTGAAGCGCGTCGCGATCCTTCAGATTCGCTCCCTGCGCTTTAGGTCTTTTTCTATACATGTCGCAAAACCGCAGCACACTTTTGCGCGACATGCATCAGGCCCCCGCCAGGCGCCCGCGCCCGTGCGGTGCGTCCAGATCGATTTCGGGACCGACAGGTACGATCCCGGTGGGGTTTATCGTCTTGTGGCTGCGGTAATAATGCTCCTTGATATGGCGCATGTTCACGGTCTCCGCCACGCCCGGCACCTGATAGAGCTCCCGCAGATAGCCGGACAGATTGGGATAGTCGGCGATGCGGCGGATATTGCATTTGAAGTGCCCGACATAGACGGGATCGAAGCGCAGGAGCGTGGTGAAGAGCCGCCAGTCCGCTTCCGTGAGCCGGTCGCCGGTCAGATAGCGTTTCTTCGAGAGAAGCGCTTCCAGTTCGTCCAGCATCTCGAAAAGGCGCAGCACGTTCTCGCGGTAGGCGTCCTGCGTCGTCGCGAAGCCGGCCTTGTAGACGCCGTTGTTGACGGTGTCGTAGATTCTCGCATTCAACGCGTCGATCACTTCGCGCAGTTCGGGCGGATAGAAATCGAGGCTCGAGCCGGTGATGCCGTCGAAGGCCGAGTTGAACATGCGGATGATCTCGGCGGATTCGTTGGAGACCATGCGGTTCAGCTTCTTGTCCCAGAGAACCGGTACGGTCACCCGTCCGGAATAGCCGGGATCCGCCTTCACATAGACCTGCCACAGGGCCTTCAAACCGAAAAGGTGGTCGCCCGTGCCGCCGTCTTCTCCCTTCAGTTCCCATCCGTTCGACAGCATCAACGGATCGACGACGGAGACGCCGACGAGATCCTCCAGCTTCTTCAGCTTGCGGAAGATCAGCGTTCGGTGCGCCCAGGGGCAGGCAAACGAGACATAGAGATGATATCGGTCCGCCTCCGCCTTGAAGCCGCCTTCACCGGTCGGCCCCGGCGAGCCGTCTGCGGTGATCCAGTTGCGGAACTGCGAGGCGGCGCGCTCGAAACGGCCGTTCGTGGATTTGGTATCGTACCAGACATCGTGCCAGACGCCTTCAACAAGCATGCCCATGTCGTTTCTCCTGCGGCGCCCATGAAGCGGGCGCGCCGTGTGAGCCCCAAGATAGGGCAGCATATCCGGGCGAATAGACGGATTTTCGTGAACACTGCGTTTTGGGCTTTGACAGGCTGCGATTTTCTGCTATCCGCGCTTTCCAGAAATGCGGGCCGCGGTGGTTCGCTGCCATTTGGTCCAGACCATGTACTTTCCGGGAAACCCGCGACGACGCTGATGTTGTGAACGCCCTCGTCGAGAGGCGCTGCCATCCCTTGACTGTCTCGCAATCCGGTTTCCTGTTCCCATGCTCAACAAGCACGATCTCGTCTACCTGACCGAAGACGCGTCCCACGACGCGGCCATCGAAATCATCAATGAAGAAGCCTTCGGCCCCGGCCGCCACGTGCGCGCGGCCGCACGCATCCGCGAACAGGGCCCGCATGATCGCAGCCTATCCTTCATCTGTGCGGATGACGGCGAGACGATCGCCTCCGTGCGCATGACGCCGGTTATGGCTGGCTCCGTCAAAGGGCACCTTCTCGGACCGCTCGCCGTGCGTCCTTCGCACAAGAACCGAGGGATCGGACGCGAGCTCGTCCGCATCGCCGTCGAGGCGGCGCGGCGCAAGGGGTCGGAGGCGGTGATCCTTGTCGGCGATCCGCCCTACTACCAGCCGCTCGGCTTCGAGAAGGTCGCTTATAACGCGCTTGCCTTTCCGGGGCCGGTCGATCCGGCGCGGGTTCTCGTCGTGCCGATCGCGGCGGGCACGCATGAGCGGCTGAAAGGAACGATCGCCTGGCGGCCATAGATCCGGACTGCGCTATCGTCCTTCACGGTACCACATCGCCGAGAGCGCAAGCAGCAGCAGACCGACGCCGCCGAAGCCGGCGAAGAGCGGCAGCGAGTTGATGCCCTTCAGGACCGTTTCATCGGTCATGCGCAGCGAGAGGCGCTCCGGATCGGAGGCGCGCACGGCGCCGGAGACGGGCAGAAGCGGCGGCAGGTCCAGGTTGCCGTTGTCGTCGACCACCCGGCGCACCAGCCCGCGGGTATGGTCGGCAAGCGGCTTCAATGTTTCCGTGGTGGAGATCGTCGCCTTGAATTCCGGCGCGTCGACCGCGCCGACATGGACCAGCGCGTTCAGATTGTCGTTGTCGATTTCGTAGAGGCCGGTTTCCGCCGTTTCGACTTCCGCGCGGTAGAGCCCCGGTTCCCGCTCGCTCAGCGTCACTTCCTGCGTGCGGCCGGAGGGAAGCCTCATTGTGGCGACGCCTGGCGCATCGCCGATCGTCTGGCGGGTGATTTCCAGCGTGCGGCCGAACGTGCGCGCGGTCAGCGCTTCCTCCTCCAGCGCCGGCTCCTGCATCAGCCAATGGGCCGTGCGGCGATAGAGCGAGACATGCGGCCCGCCGCCTTCGAAGCCGCGCGCCCAGAGCCAGCCCTGGTCGGACAAAAGCATGGCGACGCGGCCCTTGCCCGCGCGGTTCAGCACCAGAAGCGGCTTGCCGTCCGCGCCTTCCATGACGGTGTTGCCCTGCGGGGTCGCCACATCGACCGTGCGGAACCAGCGCCCCCAATGGGGCGGCTCGTCGGATGCGCCTTCCAGCCCGCGCGTGACCGGATGCTTCTTTCCCTGCTCGGAAAGACGCGGATAGAAGGCCTTCTCGTTCATGGTGCCGGTGGGGCTTGCCGGCAGAACGGCGGAAAGCGGCGTCATGGCGATCGAATCGTCGCCCGCGTGTTCCGGTCCGGCGGCGATCAGCAGTGCGCCGCCGTTTTCCACATATTGCGCGATGTTGTCGTAGTAGAGGATCGGCAGCACGCCGCGATGCTGGTAGCGATCGAATATGATGAGGTCGAACTCGTTGATCTTGTCGACGAAGAGCTCGCGTGTCGGAAAGGCGATCAGCGACAGTTCGTTGATCGGCGTGCCGTCCTGTTTTTCCGGCGGACGAAGAATGGTGAAGTGAACGAGATCGATGGCGGTGTCGGACTTCAGGAGATTGCGCCAGGCGCGTTCGCCGGCATGCGGCTCGCCGGAGACCAGCAGCACGCGCAGGTTCTCGCGGATGCCGTCGATCACGTGGACGGCGCGGTTGTTCGCCGTGGTGATCTCGCCCTCGAGGGGCGCGACCTCGAATTCGAGGATGTTGTTGCCGCCGCGCGGAACTGTGAAGCTGAAGGGCTTTTCGGTGCCGGGTTCGGCCATCTCGGAGGCCACTTCGTTGCCGTTCAGCCTTATCGTCACCCGAGCCGTGCCGCCGGGGCTGTCGCCGTCGTCGACGACTCGGAATTTCAGTTCCTGCGGTTCGCCGACGATGCCGAAGCGCGGCGCGCTTACCACCTCGATGCGGCGATCGAATTCGTCCGGCCGGCCGGTTATGAGCCCATGGACGGGCGCATCGAACCCGGTGAAGGATTCGGGCGAAGGAATGTCATGGACCTGGCCGTCGGTGAGAAGGATCGCGCCGCCGACCCGAGAGCGCGGTACGTCGGCAACGGCTGCCGTCAGCGCATCGAAAAGGCGTGTCGACGGCGTGTCAGATGCCCGGTCGTCGCCCGCTTCGACGATGCGCGGTTCTATTCGGGGATAGCGGGCAAAGCGCGCCTTGAGCTCCGTCAGTGCCTCGTCGGTCATGGTGGTCCGTTCGGCGCTGTCCTGGCTCTGGCTGCGGTCCACGATCACCGGCACGACGGTCGAAAGGCCTTCGCGCTCTTCCTGCAGGATCACCGGATTGGCGAGCGCGGCGACGAGCATCGCAAGGGCTGCGGTGCGCAGGGCCGTGCCGCGCAGGCCGCGCCAGAAGCCGAGGCCTGCGAGCAGAATGGCGGCTGCCGCGATGATCGCGATGACGAGCCAGGGAAGAAGGGGAGAGAATTGAATCTGCATCTCACTGCCCCAAGCGTTCGAGGAGAGCGGGGATGTGAACCTGGTCCGCCTTGTAGTTGCCGGTGAGCATGTACATCATGATGTTCACGCCGGAGCGGAAGGCATGGTCGCGCTGGACTTCGTCCGGCGGCACGGTCGGCAGCATGGCCATGCCGCTCGCATCGATCGCCCAGGCACCGGCGAAGTCATTGCCCGTAATCATGATCGGCGATACGCCGTCGCCGGCCCGTGCGGGACGGGTCGGATCCTCCTGCCGGTCCAATTCCGCCTCGATCCAGAGCGGACTGCCGGAATAGCGTCCCGGGAAGTTCGACAGGAGATAGAAGGATTTCGTAAGCACGTGGTCGGTCGGCACCGGTTCCAGCGGCGGGATGTCGAGATTGGCGAGGATCGCCTGCAGCCGTTCGGTGTTCGGGCTGGTGGCGCTGTTTTCGCCGAGACCGACGAACTGGTCGCGGGTGTCGAAGAGGACGGTCCCGCCGTTTCGCATATAGGCGTCGATGCGGCTGATGGCGGCGTTTGAAGGCATCGGCGCCGAGGCGCTGATCGGCCAATAGATGATCGGATAGACGGAAAGCTCGTCGCTGGCGATGTCGACGCCGACCGGTTCGCCGGGCTCGAGCGTCGTGCGGTATGTCAGGAATTCGGTGAGGCCGGCCAGCCCGCGTTCGGAAATGCGGTCGACTTCGCCTTCTCCGGTGACGACATAGGCCAGATGCGTCGTGTCGAGCCGTGAGAAGAGCGCGTCGTCGCCGGGTTTGGCGTCATCCGCGCGGGCGGCGCCGGGATCGAACATCAAGGCTGCCGCGCCGATCGCGAGCACCAGGGCGGCTGCCGCGCTTCGCTGCGGCCTGCGCCGGACGGCAGCGGCGAAAGCCCCGCCCATGAAGAGGACGATGGCGCAGTCGGCCAGAAGCAGAAGGGCAGCCAGCGCGAAGAGTTCGGGCTTAAGCGACCAGGGCGCTTCGCCGATCAGCGATTCGCGAACGACCGTGGCGGCGTCGGCCGGGGCGATGGGCCGTATCTGATAACCGCGCGGGAAGAGGTTGTGGGCCACATAGCCGTCCTCGGAGCCGTAGAGGCCGGGCGGATTGTCGAAATCGGCGGGACGGGGCTCGCCGGTGGCCTGCTTCAGCGGCCGCGCATCTCCCGTGTCGGCGGAAAGCGTGCCGACGGCGGTGAGCAGCCGATAGGGCGGCAAACCCTGGCTCTGCGCGTCGCTGTTGGCCGCAACGCCGCCGCCGCGCGCAAGCTGCACGCTGCGACGGAGCATTTCCACGAAATCGCCCGACAGGGGCAGGTTGGACCAGCCCGTCTCCGCGCTCACATGGAACAGCACGATACGGCCGGAGCCCATGGCGTTTGTCGTCACCAGCGGCGTACCGTCAGCGAGATTTGCCCAGGTGCGCTCGGCAAGGTCCGGTGTGGGTTCGGCGAGAACCTGCCGCTTGATCAGGATTCCTTCCGGCTTTTGCATGCCGAAGAAGGGGCTGTTGGGCGGATAATCGGCCAGCGGCTGCGGCTCCGACCAGGAAAGGGCGCCGCCGAGCGCGCGCTCGCCCTTGCGCAGCATGACCGGCACGAGCGGATCGTCGGCGGGTGCGGCGGCGAGACGCGGGCCGGCAAAGCGGATCAGCATGCCGCCTCCTTCGATCCAGCGCTCAAGGGGAGCGTAGCTGTCTTCCGGCAGGCGGCCGATATCGGCCATGATCAGAACGGAAGGATTCTGGTTGAGAAGTTCCGGAATGGCAACGGAGAGGTCGGCGACGCCCGGCTGGATCAGGTCGGCATAAGGAGCGAGCGCCCGGTTTATATAGTGCAGCGGCGAGAGAAGCGGCTGGCTGACATCGGCGGTCTCGCCGCTGAGGAAGGCGACACGGCGGCGGCGGAAACCATCATCTAGGAGATGGGTCGCGCCGGTATTGGCGATGCCGTCGACGGTAACCTGTGCGAAATCGTTGCGAAGCTCGAAGGGGGCCGCGATCGTTCCCCTGGCGACGGCTTCTCCGGCCGAAAAGGAAACCGTGCCGGCGGCGATCGGCCGGCCGCGGGCGTCATGGGCGGTGAGCGGGAGCGTGCGTGCCTCCCCGGTGCGCAGGCGGGTGACGGTCACGGCGAGCGCTTCGGCTTCGTTGCTCGCTCCGGTGATGGCGACGGCGCCGAGCCCATCGCCCTCGATGAAGCGCAACTCGCCGGGGGCGAGCGTCTGCAGCTCCGCCAGCGTTTCGTCGGTTTCGCCGCTCGCGATGCCGTCGGAAAGATAGGCGAGCGTTCCGGGCGCCGTTCCGTCGAGCGCGGTGCGCAATGCCGTGACCGTGATCGTCCGGTCGGCCGGCAACGGACGGCTTGCTGCCGCGGCAAGGCGCGTGCGCGCCGTCTCGGGATCGGTCGGCACGGCATCCTGCTGCCGGTCGGCGGTGAAGACCAGGGAGACCGGAACATTGCGGCTTTCCGCGTCGTCTATCAGTGCCGTCGCGGTATCGACCCGGCGCTGCCAGTCGCTGGCCGAAGCCCAGCTGTTGTCGACGACGAGAACGAGGGGGCCGTCGCCCGAAAGCGTGTTGGCGCGCGGATTGAAGACCGGATCGGCGATCGCGAAGATGATCGCGGCCGCCATCAGCATGCGAAGCAGCGTCAGCCACCATGGGCTCTGTGCCGGCGTTTCCTCGCGCTTCATCACCGAGGCGAGGATCGCAAAGGGCGGAAAGGCTTCCACCAGCGGCTTCGGCGGCGTGAGCCGCAGGAGCCACCAGATTGCCGGGAGCAGGATCAATGCCGTCAGGACGGCGGGGAAAGCGAAAGCGAAGCCGCTCACGGGCGCACCTCCGGCTTCTTCGCCGGCATGCCGGAGAGATACATGTGCATCGCCACCAGCGCTTCCGAGGCGAGATGATCGGTGCGGTGCGTCACGAAGCTCCAGCCGAGATGGCGCAGGCTGTCGGCAAGTCCGGCACGGCGCGCGTGATAGGCGCGGGCGTAGTCTTCCTTCAGCGTTTCCGCCCGCCCGGCGGTCAGTTTCTGTCCCGTTTCCGGATCGGTGAATTCCGTGCGTCCGACATAGGGGAAAAGCTCTTCGGCAGGGTCGGCGATCTCGACCACATGGCCGCGCAGACCGCGTCTTGCCAATGGGCCGAGCCGCTCCATGACGTCGTCCGCCGGATCGAGGAAATCGCCGATCAGAACGATATCGCTATGGCCGCGGATCATCCGCGTATCGGGAAGGCCGCTGGCGCCATTGCTGTGCATCAGCGCGGCCGCCAGCCGTTCGGCGGCGTTTCGGGCGGCGATCGGCTCCATGATGCCCGGACAACCTATGCGCTCGCCCGATCGCGCGAGAATTTCCGCGAGCGCCAGCATCAGCACGAGCGCCCGGCTCTCCTTGGAGACCGTACCGAAGGTCGACTTGTACATCATCGAGGGGGAGAGGTCTGCCCATATCCAGATCGTATGGGCGGCTTCCCATTCGCGGTCGCGCACATAGGTATGGTCGTCGCGGGCAGAACGCCGCCAGTCGATGCGCGACAGGCTCTCGCCGTCGACATAGGGTCGGAACTGCCAGAAATTCTCGCCGATGCCGCGTTTGCGGCGGCCGTGCCAGCCGGCGATGACCGTGTTGGCGAGGCGGCGGGCCTCGACCATGCAATCGGGGATCAGAGCCGCGCGAGCCTGCGCGCGCGAAAGCGCCGCACTTGCCGTTGTCGGTTCGACGATCTGGCCGATTGCTGCCATGGGTCCTCGCTCAGCCCGCCTGCTTGACCAGAAGCGCGATCACGTCGCGCACCGACATGCCTTCGGCGCGCGCTGCGAAGGTCAGCGCCATGCGGTGCTGCAGGATCGGTTCCGCCAGCGCCAGGACGTCGTCGACGGACGGCGCCAGCCGCCCCTCGTAGAGCGCGCGGGCGCGGGCGCAGAGCATCATCGCCTGGCCGGCGCGCGGGCCCGGCCCCCAGGCGACGTGCTTGTCTGTGGAGGCGACGCCGTTGCCGGGACGGGCGGAGCGCACCAGCGAAAGGATGGCATCGAGCACCTTTTCGCTGACCGGCATCTGCCGGATCAGGGTCTGGATCTCCTGAAGCCGCGTCGCGCTGATCGCCGCGCTCGCATTGGCCTCGTCGACGCCGGTCGTCTCGAGCAGGATCTGCCGTTCGGCGGCGAGTTCCGGATAATGCACGTCGACCTGCAGAAGGAAGCGGTCGAGCTGCGCTTCCGGGAGCGGGTAGGTGCCTTCCTGCTCAAGCGGGTTTTGGGTGGCGAGCACATGGAAAGGCTTCGGTAGGTCGTTGGGCTGGCCGGCGACCGTGACATGGTATTCCTGCATCGCCTGAAGGAGCGCCGATTGCGTGCGGGGAGAGGCGCGGTTGATCTCGTCGGCCATCAGGAGCTGCGTGAAGATCGGCCCGGGCACGAAGCGGAAGGAACGCTTTCCGTTTTCGTCCTGGTCCATGACTTCGGAGCCCAAAATGTCGGAGGGCATCAGATCCGGGGTGAACTGGATGCGGCTGGTGGACAGCCCGAGCACGGTGCCGAGGGTTGCGACTAGCTTGGTCTTGGCGAGGCCGGGGACGCCGACGAGCAGCGCGTGACCGCCGGAAAGCACCGCCAGCATCGTCTGTTCGACCACGCTCTCCTGGCCGAAGATCACCTTTCCGACTTCCTTGCGGATCATGGCGATGTCGCTGAGCGCGCGCTCCGCCGCGGCGATGACCGCCTTTTCGTCCAGACCCATTTCCGGTGATGTCGCAACGCCCATGTTCGTCTCCAGATACCGGTTCTATACTTCAGGCGAATCGCGGACGGCGCGAAACTGCCCGGTGTCTATTGAACTTATAAGCTCATGTGTGGCTGACAAGCGGCCACGAAATGACTATCTCGTGAGGAAGAGTGATCCAGCCGCCCTTCCTCTGGGTGAAATAGGAGGCAACCGGGACGGAACAATGGCAAGCGGAGAAATTCACGAGGCCGGCGATGCGGCGGGACTGGCGGCGCTGATTTCGCGTGCCAGCGAGCAGGCGGGCGGCGGAAAGAAGGGATTGCCGCCGGTCGAACGGTGGAATCCGCCTTTCTGCGGCGATATCGACATGGAAATCCGCGCAGACGGCACATGGTTCTACATGGGCACGCCGATAGGCCGCGCGCCGCTGGTACGCCTGTTCTCCACGGTCCTGCGCAAGGACGAGGACGGAAAGACCTACCTCGTCACGCCTGTGGAAAAGGTCGGCATTCGCGTTCAGGACGCGCCCTTCGTCGCGGTCGAAATGAATGTGGAGGGAAAAGGGGAGGACCAGGTTCTCACTTTCCGCACCAATGTCGGCGACGTGGTCGAGGCTGGAACGGAGCACCCCTTGCGCTTCGTGATCGAAGGCGACAACAGCGAGCTGAAACCCTATCTGCTCGTGCGGGGGCGGCTCGAGGCGCTGGTTTCCCGTGCGGTGATGTATGAGATCGTCGCGCTCGGCGAAACGCTCGACCTCGATGGCGTCGCCATGTTTTCGGTGCGCTCGAGCGGGCGGGTTTTTCCTATGATGCCCGCTGACGAACTGGAAGCGTTGTCGAAATGAGTGTTCCGCTTTTCAGCGCCGCAGAGTTCCGCCGGCGGGCGCTTGCCCAGACGGAAAGCATTTTGGAAGAGGCGTGGCGCGAGCATGGCGATGCGTTGCTCAATCCCGACACGCTTCCGCATCTCGACGGCATGAAGCTGCGTGACGCCGCCGTGCTGGTGCCGGTGATCGACGACGGCGACGAGGCCCGGGTGATCTTTACCCAGCGAACCGCGACGCTGCGCAAGCATTCCGGGCAGATCGCCTTTCCCGGCGGCGCGGTGGACGAAACCGACAGGGGGCCGGAGGAGGCGGCAATGCGCGAGGCGGAGGAGGAGATCAGCCTTGACCGGCGTTTCGTCGAGCCGGTCGGCCGGCTGCCGCATTACAAGGCGCTCTCCGGGTTCTCCATCACTCCCGTCCTTGCCGTGGTGCAGCCTGGTTTCCAGCTCATCCCGAACCCGGAAGAAGTGGAGTCCGTTTTCGACGTGCCGCTTTCCTTCCTGATGAATCCTGCGAACCACAAGCAGGGCAGCGGCGTCTGGCTCGGCGGAGAGCGGCACTACTACCGGATGCCCTACGAGGGGCGAAACATCTGGGGGATCACCGCGGGCATCGTCCGCATCATCTATGAAAGGCTCTATGCATGACCTCCGTCGCAAGCCAGCACTGGTTTTCGGACCCCGCTCTGAAGCGGGTGCTTGAAATCCTCAACGCGGACGGCGGAGAGGCGCGGATTGCCGGCGGCGCCGTGCGCAACAGCCTGATGGGCCTGCCGGTGGGCGATATCGACATCGCGACCACGCTGGTCCCCTCCGAGGTCGTGGCACGCGCGGCGGCTTCCGGCGTAAAATCCGTGCCCACGGGCTTCGAGCATGGCACGGTGACGCTGGTGGTGCGGGGAAAACCGTTCGAGGTCACGACCTTGCGCCGGGATGTCGAGACCGACGGCCGCCGCGCCCGCGTCGCCTTCGGCACGGACTGGCAGGCGGATGCGGAGCGGCGGGATCTGACGATCAACGCCCTCTATGCCCGGGCGGACGGCGAGGTCGTCGATCTCGTCGGCGGACTGGGCGATATCGAGACGCGCACGATCCGCTTCATAGGCGATGCGTCACAGCGGATCGCGGAGGACCATCTGCGCATCCTGCGCTTTTTCCGCTTCTTCGCCCATTATGGCAGCGGCAGGCCGGATGCCGAAGGGCTCAAGGCCTGCGCGCGGGGCAAAGACAAGCTCGCGAGGCTTTCGGCCGAACGCGTCTGGGCCGAGGTGAAGAAGTTGCTTTCGGCATCCGATCCAGGCCGCGCGCTCCTTTGGATGCGCCAGGCCGGGGTGCTTACGGAAATCCTGCCGGAAACGGAAAGATGGGGCATCGACGCCATTCCGGCGCTCGTCGCCGCGGAAAACGCTCTCGAATGGCAGCCCGATCCGCTGTTGCGGCTGGCGGCGATCGTGCCGCCCGATGCAGAGCGCCTCAAAGCGATGGCATCGCGGCTCAGGCTTTCACGCACCGAAGCGGCATTCTTCGACCATTGGGCTGGCGCGCCCGAAATTCCGGCGAAGCTTGCGGACACGGCGTTCGACCGCATGCTTTACCGTCACGGCGCACAAGGGCTCGTCATAAGGCTGCGGCTTGCGCTCGCGGCGGCGCGCGCAAAGGCGGAGAGCGATGTGGAGGCGGCCGCATTCGCGGGGATGTGCCAACGGCTGCTTGCCCGGGCCCTGCAATGGAAGAAGCCGGTCTTCCCGCTTTCGGGCAGCGACGTCCTTGCGGCGGGGATCGCTCCCGGACCGGGTGTCGGCGAGACGCTTTCCTCGCTGGAGGAAGCCTGGGTCGAAAGCAATTTCCACCTCGACCGGGCAAGCCTGCTTGCCCGGCTGGAAACGCTGAAAACGTAAATGGAAAAATTAGGCCGCCTTCGTCTCTTCGACGATGCGGGCCTTGATGTTTTCGATCATATTTTCGCGGATCGTCGTTTCGCCATGCGTGTTGCGCATGTGCTCGACCGTCCTCCTGACGATCTCGGCGTCGTCGTTGGCGCGCGTATGCCATTCGCAGCCGGGAACGAGTGAACCGCATTCAAACAGTCTCATGACTTTTCTCCTGTCAGTTTCCACAAATCTTCTTATAGCAGAATATGCCTCGCCGGCCAAAAAGCCGGAGGTTCATGTCCGACATCCGTAACGCCGGCGGTTCCTCCCTGGTTCCCCCGGCGATAGGATTTCATTCGCTGATCAGCGTTTCCCGGCGGCAGATCTTGCTTCGCCGTCGGGCATGGCCCAGGTATTGAAGCAGTCGGCCGACTGCAGGTGATGTCCGGTGCCGTTGCGCATCTGGTCGGATATCGGGGCCTTGCCGGCAAGCTGCCGGCGGACCTTTTCCAGGAAATATTGGTGCGGCAGGTCGGTGCCGCTTTCCCTACGCATCTTTTCGGCGAGACGGTTGATGAATTCGGCGGTGTCGGCGCCGTGCGTGGCGGGTTTTCCGGTATCGATCATTCTATCGGCCATGATCACACTCCTCCAATGGAACCATGAAGCAGGATGATACTACCGCTTGACGCGCCGATTATCGCATCGGAATCGACGTAATCGCCGAAAAGTGATCACGGCCAGCGCACGACCGGCGGAAGGGAGGAGAGGATGGACTCGACATTGCCGCCGGTTTTCAACCCGAAGAGCGTGCCGCGATCGTAAAGCAGGTTGAATTCGACGTAGCGGCCGCGCCGCACGAGCTGTTCGTCGCGGTCCTCTTCCGTCCAGCCCTTGTTGAAATTGCTGCGCACGATCTTCGGATAGACGAGCGCAAAGGCGCGGCCGACATCCTGGGTGAAGGCGAAGTCGGCTTCCCAGCCGCCAGCCTCCTCCGGCGAGTGCAGCCAGTCGTAGAAGATACCGCCCGTGCCACGCGGTTCGCTGCGGTGCGCCAGGAAGAAATACTCGTCGCACCAGGCCTTGAACTTCGCATGGTCGGCGACGGCGTGGCGATTGCAGACGATCTCCATCGCCCGGTGGAACAGCATTGTGTCGGGATCGCTCATCGAGCGTCGGCGGTCGAGCACAGGCGTGAGGTCCGCGCCGCCGCCGAACCAGTTGCTCGTCGTCACGACCATGCGGGTATTCATATGGACGGCCGGAACATTCGGATTGATCGGGTGGGCGATGAGCGAGATTCCGGACGCCCAGAAGCCCGGATCCTCGTCGGCGCCGGGAATCTGGTTGCGGAACTCGGGCGAGAATTCGCCGTAGACGGTCGAGGTGTGGACCCCGACCTTTTCGAATACGCGGCCTTCCATCATGGACATCCGGCCGCCGCCGCCCTGGCCGCCTTCGCGCAGCCAGTTCCTGCCGACGAAACGGCCCGGCTCGCGATCGGAGAGGGGGCCTGCCAGATCGTCCTCGACCGCCTCGAATGCGGCGCAGATCGTGTCGCGCAGCTGCTCGAACCAGGCTTTCGCCCGCGCCTTCTTGTCTTCGATATCGGCGGGCAGGCCTTTCGGCAGATCGGGTCTTTCCATTGGCGGAATCCTGACAATCGAACGTGCCGCCGCAAACGCCGTCGCGGCCGAATCATATTCTCGCCACAGTTCACATTTTCGCAGGCTTTTGCAACAGCGCCAGGCGATCTTTGGCGACGAAAACCTCCGGAGAACTGAGGACTCGCCAAATGCCTGTGCCCATCCTATCTTTGCATTCGACCCCTTGGAGGAAGACTGCATGGCACGTGTTCCAGGTCCCCCGCCGCTTGAAGGATTGAGGCGGCAGATCCATCGGCGACGGCAGGAAAAACCTGCGCGCGGCGAAGGGCATTTCGTACGCGAAACCTATTGCCTGGAGCGTGCGGCGGCCCGCGAAAAGGCGCGGGAATGGTTCGATACCTGGCCGAAAGCCGCCTACTGGACCGAGGTCGAAAGCTGGCGGCCGCTCGAGGGCGGCAAGATCGAATTCACGATGCGGCGGCTGCCGAGCGCGGATTAGGGTCCTTCCCCTGTCGCGTCATCCGGGATAGGACGGCCGGGCTCCTCATCCGGTTTCCCAATGCCTCTGCTGCAAGCGATCGTCATCCTTTCCCTCACCCAGGTCATCGCCTGGGGAACGATGTTCATGTCGGTTTCCGTTCTTGGCGATGCGATGGCCGCGGATCTCGGGATGGAGGCGGCCGAAATTTACCTCGGAGCGTCGGTCATGCTCGTTGCGATGGCGCTGGCATCGCCGTTGACGGCGAGGCTCTACCGGCGTCATGGCCCGCGGCAGGTTCTTGCCGCGGGCGCGGTCCTGTCCGTTCCCGGCTTTTTCCTTCTGGCATCCTGCGAGACGCCGGTTTCCTATTATCTCGGCTGGGCGATGCTCGGCCTTGCGGGTGCGGGGGCGCTGACGACGTCGGCGCATGCCTATCTGGCGGAATATGCCGGCAGCGAGGCCAAGCGGGCGATCGGCGCGCAGATGCTGGGAATGGCATTGGCCCCCACCCTTTCCTGGCCGATCACCGCATTCCTGCAGGAGGCCTGCGGGTGGCGGGCGACATTCGTGATTTTCGCAGCGGCCATGCTGTTCGTCGTCGTGCCCTTGACGCTCTTCGGCCTCAGGCCGACCGGGCCCGGCGCAACCAGCGACGTGGTCGGGACGGCTGCTGCAGGGCCGCTCCCGTCGAATCGCTACTGGCTGGTGATGGTGCTGATCACGGCGGCGGTGGCGCTCAATGGCTTCGTTACATGGGGGTTCCAGCTCGTCATTATCGACATCTTCCGCAGCTATTCGGTGGCCGAATATCTTGCCGTCGGTTTCGCTTCGGCAATCGGCATCGTGCAGATGTCGGCGCGGCTGATCGATTTTTGGGGCGGCAACCGCTGGGACGGGCTTTCGACGGGGCTTGCAGCCGGATTGCTGATGCCCGTTGCGCTCTTGACGCTCGTCGCCGGCGGCGGCGCGGAGTGGGCGATCATCCTCTTCCTCCTGCTCTACGGCCTCTCGAGCGGCGCCATGGCGGTCAGTCGGGCAACGCTTCCGCTGGCCTTCTTCGACCGCAGAACATACGCGACCGTCGTGGCCCGTGTGGCATTGCCGTTGAACCTCGCCTTTGCAGCAGCACCCCCCCTTTTCAGCCATATCCTGCAGCAATACGGCAATCGGACGGCCCTTTCGGTTGCACTCGTCCTTTCGCTCGGCACGCTCGCCAGTCTCGCTCTGCTGCGCGGGTTGCGGCCCGAAGAGCCGATTGTACACGGATAGGCAATTGACGCGCGCAGGATGCGTCCCTATCTTTCCGCCATCGTCATCAACAGAAAGGCGCCGTTGCAGTTCAGGCACGGCTCACGCCATTTGGTCGAACTTGCAATTGCTGTTTTCCTTATCCTCCTCAACGGGGTTTTCGCCCTTTCCGAGCTTTCCATCGTTTCTTCGCGCAAGGCGCGGTTGAAAACGCTCGTAGCGCAAGGGACGGGCGGGGCTGCCGCTGCCCTGCGCCTTGCCGAAAATCCCGGAAAATTCCTCTCAACCGTGCAGATCGGCATCACGCTGATCGGCATTCTTGCCGGTGCGTTTTCGGGCGCGGCGCTCGGCGGGCGCCTGCGGGACATTCTTTCCACCGAAGGCGTGCCGGACTGGCTTGCCGACCCGCTCGGCTACGGCATCGTCATTTCGGTCATCACCTATCTCTCGGTCGTCGTCGGCGAGCTGGTGCCCAAGCAGGTCGCACTGCGCAATCCGGAGCGCTTCGCCTGCATCGTCGCTCCGGCGATGGTCGTCTTCTCCAAGGTGGGAGCGCCGGCGGTCTGGCTGCTCGACGCGTCGACAAGGCTCATCTTCCGCGCTCTCGGCCAGCATGAAATGCCGGAAAGTGCCGTCACCGACGAGGAAATCAAGACGATCGTCGCCGAAGCCGAGGCGCAAGGGGTGATCGAAGGCGGAGAGAAGCAGATGATCGCCGGCGTGATGCGCTTCAGCGACCGGGCTGCGCGCGGCCTGATGACGCCGAGAAACGACGTGGACTGGATCGACCTCGGCGACGATCTCGAGGAAATCCGCACCCAGCTCGCCGAAAGCCCTCATTCACGGCTTCCGGTTTCGGACGGTGGTCCCGAGACCATCGTCGGGATCGTGCAGAAGCGCGAGCTCCTTTCGGCTCTCCTGACGAATGCGCCGCTCGATATTCGCGGCTTCATCCGCCAGGCGCCGATCGTGCCGGATTCCATGGATGCGATGCGCGTTCTGGAAACGCTTCGCAGCGCTTCGGTGCCGATGGTGCTGGTGCATGACGAATACGGCCACTTCGAAGGGGTCGTCACGCCCGCCGACGTGCTGGAGGCGATCGCCGGCGTGTTCCGCTCCGACATCGAGGAGGGCGAGGATGAATATGCCGTCCAGCGCGAGGACGGCTCATGGCTCATCGCCGGCTCGATGGCGATCGACGAAATGGCCGACAAGCTCGGCCTGTCGCTGCCGGCGCGCCGGAACTATCAGACGGCGGCAGGACTGGTGATCGAGGCGTTGCAGCATCTGCCAAAAACCGGAGAAGCCGCCGAAACGCAGGGCTGGCGTTTCGAAATCGTCGATATGGACGGCCGCCGCGTCGACAAGATCCTGGCCAGCCGCCTGCCGCCGAGCGATTGAGGCACAAGCATCGGACGCCTGCCGCAGCCGTCGCTCCCTGACGATCAACGATCCAGCAGCACGGGGCCGGGACCCTGGCGCGAAAGCTCGTCGTCGGGGTTTCGCAGCGGACAGTCCTGCATCGAAAGGCAGCCGCAGCCGATGCAGCCGGTGAGCTGATCGCGCAGTCCCGTCAGCTGCGCGATACGGCGGTCCAGATCCTTGCGCCAGCTTTCCGACATGTGCCGCCAATCCGTCGCCGTCAACGGCCTGTCATGCGGCAGCAGCTTCAAGGCCTCGGCGATTTCGGCGAGCGGAATTCCTGTCTTTTGCGCAATTTTGATGACCGCGACCCGGCGCAGCACGGAGCGGGGATAGCGTCGTTGATTGCCCTCGCTCCGCCAGCTGCGGATCAGCCCCTTCGTCTCGTAGAAATGCAGCGTTGAGACTGCGACGCCGCTGCGCTCGGCGACCTCGCCGACGGTCAGTTCGCGGCTGATCGCGCCCTTTTCGTCTTTTTTCATTTTGCAGTCTTGACCTCAAGTTAACTTGAAGTTTTATACCAGCTGCTCCCCTTATTTGAAACAGCGGAGCTGCATATCCATGAAAGAGAAAATCACCATCGCCCTGATCTACGGCAGCGCCCGGGAAGGGCGTTTCTGCGACACGGTCGTCGATTGGGCATTGTCGGAGCTGGCGACGATGAAGGGTTTCGACATGGTCATCGTCGATCCGGCCGAGCTCGTCATTTCCGCAAGCGGACTGGACGCGTCTTCCCAGGCACTGGTCGAGGAGCGCATCGCCCGCGCGGATGCCATCATCATCGTGACGCCGGAATATAATCACGGTTATCCTGCGGCATTGAAGGCGATGATCGATTCCGTCTACCGGCCGTGGCATGCCAAGCCGATCGGCTTTATCGCCTATGGCGGCGTATCGGGTGGCTTGCGCGCGGTGGAGCAGCTGCGCCAGGTCTTCGCGGAGCTTCATGCCGTGACGATCCGCGAGTGCGTCAGTCTTGCCCATGCCTGGGCGCTTTTCGATCCCGAGGGAAACCCCTTCCGCCCCGCGCAGCTCAGCGGCCCGCTCGTTGCGATGATGCAGCGGTTGCTCTGGTGGGCGAACACGCTGAAGCTGGCGCGCGAGGCTTCGGTCTACGACGAGGCGGCGGCATGAGGCAGGAGGTGAGCGAGGCCCGAACGACGACCGTCAGCCGAACCCGGTCTGCCGCAGGGCCTCGCCGGCGATCATCGCGGCCGACATGGCGACATTGATCGAGCGCTGGCCTTCGACCATCGGGATCAGCACCCGGGCATCGGCCAGCGCATGAACAGCGTCGGGTACGCCGGCGCTCTCGCGGCCGAAGAGCAGGATGTCGTCCGGCCGGTAGACGAAGTCGGTGTAACGCCCGGCAGCTTTCGTCGAGGCAAGCACGAGGCGGCGTCCAACGGTGCGGCGCCATTCCTCGAAGCGCTCGAAGGTGATGTGGCGTTTCAGCGTGACGGCGGCAAGATAGTCCATTCCCGCACGCTTCAGGTTGCGGTCGGAAAGATCGAAGCCCGCGGGCTCGATGATGTCGACGCCAACGCCGAGGCAGGCGGCAAGCCGCAGGATGGTGCCGGTGTTGCCGGGTATGTCCGGCTGATAAAGGGCGATGCGCAGATTGGGCATGACCTGGCGCTAGCGCAAAATGCGAGCGAAGGAAACCAGCTTTAGCGGATGCGTGTCCGGATAGCTCCGAAATCGCATCGGCCCGCCGGCCGGAGCACCAAGCCGCAGCAAGTGCTGTGTTGTTAAGGCAACACGCAAAGAGGAAGGCATAGTTTTGACGAAAGATACTGGTCAAAGCAGCCGAATTTGGGTAACAAGCGTCATCTGCAACGCGAGACTAGGGAGGCTTTCCATGAACATATTGCATCGAATGCGCCTTCCGGCCGGTATTATCCCGCGTCTCGCTTAGGCGTTCGAACGCTTTTCATCCAAACAGTCCTCATTTTTTGATTTGCCGCGCGGCCGCTCATGAGCCGCCCGGCGCCGTTTCCGGGTCTTGGGCCTTGTGCGCGCCTTCTTGTGCCGCGTCGTCGCCAGACCCGCCTGCATTTACGGAGAAAGCCAATGTTCGGCTGGTTCGAAAGACAACTCAATCCTTATCCCCCGGAAGAGCCCACTCTGCCGCCGAAGGGGCTCGTCGCCTTCTGCTGGCATTATTCGCGACCGGCCGCGCCCTGGCTTGTCGCCGTTGCTGTCCTCACCGGATTGATCGCGGTCGGGGAGGTCATGCTCTTCCAGTTTCTCGGCGACATCGTCGACTGGCTTTCGAATGCCGATCGCGCGACGTTCCTGGAGCAGGAGGGCGGAAAGCTTGCCTGGATGGCGGCGATCGTGCTCGTCGGACTTCCGGTCATTGTCGCGTTCGACTCGCTGATCATGCATCAGGTGCTGCTCGGCAATTATCCGATGATCGCGCGCTGGCAGATGCACCGTTACCTGATCCGCCAGGGCATGACCTTCTTTGCCAACGAGTTCGCGGGCCGCGTCGCCACGAAGGTGATGCAGACCTCGCTTGCGGTGCGCGAAGCCGTGATGAAGATCATCGACGTCTTCGTCTATGTCGTTACCTACTTCATCTCGATGATCGTGGTGGTGGCGACGGCGGACGTCCGGCTCGTCCTGCCGCTGCTCGTCTGGGTGGCCATCTATGTGGCGATCGTCAGCTACTATGTGCCTAAGCTTCAGAAGCTGTCTTCGCAGCAGGCGGACGCACGCTCGATGATGACCGGCCGTATCGTCGACAGCTATACCAATATCGCGACGGTCAAGCTGTTCTCCCATGCCGGGCGAGAGGAAAGCTATGCCAAGAGCGGCATGGACGAGTTCCTGGATACGGTCCACCGGCAGATGCGCAAGGTGACGGCGTTTCACATTCTTGTTTACATCAACAACTGCGTGGCGCTTTTTGCGATATCGACTCTGGCGATCTGGTTCTGGCTGAACGGCGCCATTTCGGTGGGTGCGATCGCGATCGCGATCGGGCTTGCCATGCGCATCAACGGCATGTCGCAATGGATCATGTGGGAGGTCTCGGCCCTCTTCGAGAATATCGGTACCGTCTATGACGGCATGAACATGCTGACGAAGGTTCATGACATCACCGATCACCCGAAAGCCGCGCCGCTGACGGCCAAGAAGGGGGCGATCGCCTTCGAGAGGGTCCGCTTCCATTACGGAAAGGACAAGGGCGTCATCGACGACCTGTCGCTGTCGATCCATGCCGGAGAGAAGGTGGGGCTTGTTGGGCGCTCGGGCGCTGGCAAGACGACGCTGATGAACGTGCTGCTGCGGTTCTACGATCTGGAATCCGGGCGCATCACCATCGACGGCCACGACATCTCGAAGGTGACGCAAGACAGCCTGCGGGCGCAGATCGGTGTGGTCACGCAGGACACGTCCCTGCTGCATCGCTCGATCCGCGACAATATCGCCTACGGCAAGCCGGAGGCGAGCGACGCGGAAATCATCGATGCGGCGAAGCGGGCGAACGCCTGGGAGTTCATCGAAGGGCTTGTCGACCAGAAGGGCCGAGCCGCGCTCGACGCGCAGGTCGGCGAGCGCGGCGTCAAGCTCTCCGGCGGACAGCGGCAGCGCATCGCGATCGCCCGCGTCTTCCTGAAGGACGCGCCGATCCTGGTGCTCGACGAGGCGACCTCGGCGCTCGACAGCGAAGTCGAGGCGGCGATCCAGGAGAACCTCTTCGCCCTCATGCAAGGCAAGACGGTGATCGCCATCGCTCACCGCCTGTCGACGCTCACGGAGATGGACCGGCTGATCGTGCTCGACAAGGGCAAGATCCGCGAGACGGGGACGCATGGCGAACTCGTCGCGGCCGGCGGCATCTATGCCGATCTCTGGAACCGCCAGTCCGGCGGCTTCATCGCCGACGACGCAAACTCGGAAGTCGCTGCGGAGTGACGGACGAGCCTGCCTCCCCGCGGAAGCGCGGGGAGGCTATAGAATAAGAACTACTCTTACAGCGGAAATCCTGCCCGTCGCTCGCACCGACATCCTTCGATAGATCGCCTATTTCGCAGAACCCGGACGTGCCGACGTCGCCGACCGATTCCTTGCTGCCGTTCAATCGGCCATTGAGGCGCTCGCGCAGGCGCCGCATGCCGGGAAAGCACCTTTCCGAACTTTAATTTGCCCGTCTGCCGAATCCGCCTATATCGGGTGCATGCTTTTTCGTCCCATCATCGCTCTGTTCGAAAACTGGATACAGCCGTTTGGACGGAGGGATGACCTGAGGCCGCCGCGCGGGCTTGTCGCCTTCGTCTGGTTCTACGTCCGGCAGGCCAAAGCGCCTTTCATCGCGATGCTCGTCCTCGGCGGGCTGACGGCGGGCATCGAGGCTGCGATGTTCTGGTTCGTCGGGCGGCTGGTCGACATCCTCGATGCGGTGCAGCCCGGAGACGGTTGGCCGGGGCTCGTTCAGGCGCATGGCGGCGAGCTTCTCGTCATGTTCCTGCTGATCGCTTTCGGGCGTTTCGTCGTTGCCTTCCTGACGGCTCTCGTCGACCAGCAGATCATCACGCCGGGTTTCTACAATCTCGTGCGCTGGCAATCCTACATGCATGTGGCGCGCCAGTCGCTTTCCTTTTTCCAGAACGATTTTTCCGGCCGCATCGTCACCAAGGTCTGGTCGGCAGGGCAGGCGACCGGCGATGTGCTGACCTCCTTCATGGAAAGCGTCTGGTTCGTCGGCATCTATGCCGTTTCCACGCTCGTCCTCATGGGGCAGCTGGATTGGCGCCTGGCGCTCATCGTCTGCGCGTGGCTCGTCGTTTTCGCTTTGCTGGCGCGCTATTTCGTTCCGCGCATCCGCGAGCATTCGCGTGAATCGGCGGAAGCCGCCTCGATGCTCAACGGGCGCATGGTCGATGCCTATTCCAATATCCAGACGCTGAAGCTCTTCGGCCGCGACGAGGCGAACGACCGCTATATCCGGGAAGGTTTCGAAAGCTTTCAGGACACGATCTTCCGCTTCACGCGGCTGCTTACCGGCGTGCGGGCTTCGATGGCGTTCCTGTCCGGGATCATGATTGCCTCGATGGCGATCCTCTGCATCCATCTCTGGCTGGCCGGCCTCATTTCCTCGGGTGCCGTCGCCTTCACCATGGCGTTGGTGCTGCGGCTGAATTTCCTGCTTGGCCGGCTGATGACGCAATTGAACAGCATCATGCGCAATATCGGAACGATCCAGAATTCGGCGGAGCTCATCTCGCAGCCGATCGGCCTCGTCGACCGGCCGGGAGCCGGGGTGCTGACCGTGACGAAGCCGGAGATCCGCTTCGAGAACATCCGTTTCCACTATGGCCGCCGGTCCGGCGTCATCGATGATCTGAGCCTTACGATCCGGCCGGGCGAGAAGGTGGGGATCGTCGGGCGTTCGGGAGCCGGCAAGTCGACGCTCGTCAATCTTTTGCTTCGCTTCTACGACCTCGAGGGAGGCCGCATCCTCATCGGCGGACAGGACATTGCTGCCGTCACGCAGGAATCGCTGCGGTCTCAGGTCGGCATGGTCAGCCAGGACACAGCGCTCCTTCACCGTTCCATCCGCGACAATATCCTCTTCGGAAACCCCAAGGCCGGCGACGCCGAAATGGTGGAGGCCGCGCGACAGGCCGAAGCGCATGATTTCATCCTGGCGCTTGCCGATCAGCGCGGCCGCAAGGGCTATGACTCGCATGTGGGCGAGCGGGGGGTGAAGCTTTCCGGAGGGCAGCGCCAGCGGATCGCCATTGCCCGCGTGATGCTGAAGAACGCGCCGATCCTCGTGCTTGACGAGGCCACGTCGGCTCTCGATTCGGAGGTCGAGGCGGCCATCCAGTCCAATCTGGAGAGACTGATGCGGGGCAAGACGGTGCTGGCGATCGCCCACCGGCTGTCGACCATCGCGGCGCTCGACCGGCTGGTCGTCATGGATCGCGGACGGATCGTCGAGGAGGGCACGCATGCCGAACTCGTCGCCCGCGGCGGCCTCTATGCGGAGCTATGGGCGCGCCAGTCCGGTGGATTTCTCGGCCGCGACGCGGCGGCCGAATGACCGCGCGAATAGAAGCGACCCGGCTTCCGGTCGGCATTTGCGATTTTCAGCGCGATTGACTGGAATAAAGCGCGGCATCGGCCGTTTTCCGTCGGTTTCAACCGACGTGGAGGCCCGTCATGCCGTTCTTTCAACCCAAGCCCGCCTTGAGCTTTCTCTGCAGAAAGGAGGACGCGGGTGTCATCCCTGCGCCGGTCCAGGCAAAGACCGCGCTGCCCGACTGGTTTCGAAAGCTGCCGGCGGTGGACCAGAATCACCTGTCGCCGTCCGACAACGGCCTCACGGTGAAGCGGTGCATGCCGTTTCTGGATGCCATGGCCGCCGGCTGGGTGATCGGGCTTGCCGCAACGGTGCGGCTCGAGATCGCCGACGCGGGGCGCACGGTGAATGCCGGCTGGGATTTCGATCGCACCATGGTCAGTAACCACGGCCCCCATCAGGTGGCGGGCAACGCGCGTGAGCCTGCCCCGCCCTGCAAGTTCCACAACTACTGGACGATCCGCACGTCCCCCGGCTGGAGCTGCCTTTTCGTGCCGCCGCTCAACCGGCCGAACGGTATCTTCGAAGCGGTCTCGGGCGTCGTCGATACCGACCGCTATCATTCGGAAATCCATTTCCCGTTCTTTGCGACCGGCGAGGACGGATTTTACACGCTGGAGAAGGGAACGCCGATCGTTCAGGTGATTCCGTTCAAGCGGGACACGACAGACCTCGAAGCAGTCATCCGCCCCGAGGATGCCGAAGAACAGCAGGATCGCGAGCGGATTTTCCGCAATACGCTCGCCGGCGACGGATGGTATCGCCGGCTCTGCCGGGCCAGCGATAAATGCAGGCTTGCCGGAATAAGCAGGCCGTGACGCCGTTCTTCTCTCCGCAAAGTCCCAATAACGGGAAAGGAGAAAGACATGAAAAGGCTAATCGCTATTCTCAGTTCGGTGCTGGTGGCCGGCGCGATGCCGGCGGTGCCCGCCATGGCTGACGATCCGGTGAGAGGATTTCTGAAGAAAGCCGCGCAACACCAGAAGTCGGTTCAAAGAAATAGCCGGAAGGGGCAGTATGCCGGGTCGTCCAACCGCTCGTCCAATTCGAGCTCCAACCGATCCTCCAACTCTTCCTCGAATTCCAACTCCAACAGCTCCTCGAACTCAAGCTCGAACAGTTCCTCTAACTCCTCTTCCAACTCCAGCTCGAACTCGTCGTCGAACTCGTCGTCGAATTCGAGCTCGAACAGCTCTTCGAATTCGTCGCGCTGATTCATCCGCCATCCGGGAGCGCGCGGTCCTCGCCGCGCGCTTTCGACGCGCGCTCACGGGCGGAGCGGCAAGACCGATGCGACCTGGATTCCAATAAGCGGATCACCAGCCGGGGTCATCGCTCCGTAGCCTGCGGTTTTCCCGCGACATTGTGCCCTGATCCCCTTGCCAAGGCTGGACATAATTTGCGATCAAGCATAGAAGGCGCCCGATTGGAGGGGAATCTATGGCCGTATTGTGTCTGGATTCCGTCCGTTTGAGAGGGGCAAATGCGGTTTCCGCAGGCTTATGCGTGAGAGGATGGTTTAACCGTGAGCGAACACGAGACATCAAGCGATTCCCTGGGCGAGCCCACTCGCCGCGATTTTCTCTACCTTACGACCGGGATGGCGGGTGTGGTCGGCGCCGTAGCGGTAGCCTGGCCCTTTATCGACCAGATGCGCCCGGATGCGTCCACCCTCGCGCTCGCATCGATCGAAGTGGATGTTTCCAGCCTTGAGCCCGGCATGTCGCTTACCGCGAAATGGCGCGGGAAGCCGGTATTCATCCGCAATCGCACCGAAAAGGAAGTGGAAGAGGCCAATGCGGTCGCGCTCGCCGATCTTAAGGATCCAGTCGCCCGCAACGACAATCTTCCGGCCGACGCGCAGGCGACCGACCTCGACCGTTCCGCAGGCGAGGGCAAGGAGAACTGGATCGTGATGATCGGCTCCTGTACCCATCTCGGCTGCGTGCCGCTCGGCCAGGCAGGCGACTTCGGCGGGTGGTTCTGTCCCTGCCACGGCTCGCATTACGACACCGCGGGCCGTATCCGCAAAGGTCCGGCGCCGCAGAATCTTGCCGTGCCGACCTTTTCGTTCGTTTCCGACACAGTCATCAGGATCGGTTGAGGGGAATACTGATAATGAGTGCTGATCATTCGACCTATCAACCAACCACCGGCATCGAAAAGTGGGTCGATTCCCGCCTGCCGCTGCCGCGCATGATCCATGACAGTTTCGTCTCCTATCCGGTGCCGCGAAACCTGAACTACGCCTATACGTTCGGCGCGATGCTTTCGGTGATGCTGCTAGTGCAGATCCTGACCGGCATCGTGCTTGCGATGCACTACGCCGCCGAAACCTCCGTCGCCTTCAACTCGGTCGAGAAGATCATGCGCGACGTGAACCACGGCTGGCTGCTGCGCTACATGCATTCCAACGGCGCATCCTTCTTCTTCATTGCCGTCTATCTGCACATCGCCCGCGGCCTCTATTACGGTTCCTACAAGGCTCCCCGCGAAATCCTCTGGATTCTCGGCGTCGTCATCTACCTGCTGATGATGGCGACCGGCTTCATGGGCTACGTCCTGCCCTGGGGCCAGATGTCCTTCTGGGGTGCGACGGTCATCACCGGCTTCTTCTCCGCATTCCCCTGGGTCGGCGACTGGATCCAGCAGTTCCTGCTCGGCGGCTTCGCGGTGGACAATCCCACGCTCAACCGCTTCTTCGCGCTGCACTACTTGCTGCCCTTCATGATCGCGGGTGTCGTCATCCTGCATATCTGGGCGCTGCATGTGACCGGTCAGACCAACCCGACCGGGGTCGAGGTCAAGTCGAAAACCGATACGGTCGCCTTCACGCCTTATGCGACGCTGAAGGATGCGCTCGGCGTGTCGGTCTTCCTGATCGTCTTCGCCTGGTTCATCTTCTACATGCCGAACTATCTCGGCCACCCGGACAACTATATTCCGGCCGACCCGCTGAAGACGCCCGCTCATATCGTGCCGGAATGGTACTACCTGCCGTTCTATGCGATGCTGCGCGCGATCACCTTCAACATCGGTCCGATCGACTCCAAGCTCGGTGGCGTTCTGGTGATGTTCGGATCGATCATCATCCTGTTCTTCCTGCCCTGGCTCGACACGTCAAAGGTTCGTTCGGCCGTCTATCGCCCGTGGTTCAAGCTGTTCTTCTGGCTCTTCGTCGCCAACGCCATCATGCTCGGCTGGCTGGGCGCGATGCCTGCCGAAGGCATCTACGTCATCCTCTCGCAGCTTGGCACGCTCTACTACTTCGGTTTCTTCCTCGTCATCATGCCGGTTCTCGGTCTGGTCGAAACTCCGAAGCGCATTCCGAATTCGATTACGGAAGCGGTTCTGGAAAAGAAGAACGCCAAGGCGGCTAAGGCCTGATTGCGACGCGACGAAAGGTAACCGAAAAAATGAAAAAGCTTCTTGCAAGCATTCTGTCGCTCGCAGTCGTCGCCGGGCTCGGCTTTTCCGTGGCCACCGCGCAGGAGGGTGAGCAACCCGCCGCAGGAGGGGAAGCCGAACACGAGGCCGCCACTCCGCACTACCCGATCCATCATCCGAAGGAGCAGGACTGGTCCTTCGCGGGTCCCTTCGGGAAATACGACAAGGGCCAGCTCCAGCGCGGCCTGAAGGTCTACACCGAAGTCTGTGCCGCCTGTCATTCGATGAGCCTCGTCTCCTTCCGTACGCTGGAAGGGCTTGGCTATTCGGAAGCGCAGGTGAAGACCTTCGCTGCGAATTATGAGGTCGAGGACGGTCCGAATGCCGACGGCGAGATGTTCACCCGCACGGCGATCGCATCCGACCACTTCCCGTCACCGTTCCCCAACCAGGAAGCCGCCGCAGCGTCCAACAACGGGGCGGCACCGCCGGATTTCTCGCTGATCGCCAAGGCGCGCGGCATCACCCGCGGTTTCCCGCAGTTCGTCTTCGACATCTTCACCCAGTATCAGGAAGGCGGACCGGACTATATCTACTCGCTGCTGACCGGATATCAGGATCCGCCGGCCGGTGTGGAGGTCGCAGCCGGAACGCACTACAACCCGTATTTCGCCAATGCGGCAGCACTCGCCATGGCGCCGCCGCTCTCCGACGGCCAGGTGACCTATGACGACGGCTCGCCCGAGACGCTGGACCAGTATGCCCACGACGTTTCGGCGTTCCTGATGTGGGCGGCCGAGCCGCATCTCGAAGAGCGCAAGCGCACGGGCTTCATGGTCATGGTGTTCCTCGTGATCTTCACAGGCCTCATCTACCTGACGAAGAAGTCCGTCTACGCCAGCAAGGAACACTGAGGGATTGCTCCCGGCACCAAGAAGGCGGCTTCGGGCCGCCTTTTTTGTTGGGCTGCGATTTCCTCTTGCATTAGCCCTTCGATCCTCCTTTTCTGCCTTCTGCCAACAATCCGGGAAGCACTCGATGCCCACACTCGAAAACGAACTGATCGCTGCGATCCGCAACATTCCGGACTATCCAAGGCCCGGCATCATGTTTCGCGACATCACGACGCTTCTCGGTAATCCGCGTGCGTTCCGGCGCGCTGTGGACGAGTTGGTGCATCCCTATGCCGGCAACGGCGTCGCCAAGGTCGCGGGCATAGAGGCGCGCGGCTTCATCCTCGGCGGAGCGATGGCGCACCAGCTCTCGACCGGCTTCGTGCCGATCCGCAAGAAGGGCAAGCTGCCGCATGAGACAGTCCGCATCGCCTACAGCCTGGAATACGGCGTCGACGAGATGGAGATGCATAAGGATGCCGTGCGCGCGGGCGAGAAGGTGATCCTCGTCGACGACCTGATCGCAACCGGCGGCACGGCCGAGGCCGCGGTCAAGCTGCTGCGGCAGATGGGCGCCGACATCGTCGCCGCCTGCTTCGTCATCGACCTGCCGGAGCTTGGGGGCCGGGCCAAACTGGAAGCGCTGGGCGTCGAGGTGCGAACGCTCGTCGCCTTCGAGGGGCACTGAAGCCCTTTCCCGACCATCTCAGACGAATTCTATGACGGTGCTTTCGAAGCGAATAACCGGTTCGCCGTTCTGGTTTTCTCCGGAGCATAGAATGGTGTTGAGCAGGCGTTCCTGACGGGAGGCGAGCGTCCGCGAGGAAAGCAGCGCAACCGAATAGGTGATCGTGTCTCCGGCGAAGACGGGCTTCAGCCAGCGCAGATTGCTGAAGCCGGGGGACGGGCCGAGCTTCGGCGGTGTTATCCCTTCTCTCAGGAGGCGTGCATATTCCCGTTCCCAGAAGGCGACGAAACATTTCATCCAGCCGGCGCAGGTATGCCAGCCGGACGCACAGAGGCCGCCGAACAGGGTGTTCTTTGCGGTGTCCGCATCAAGGTGAAAGGGTTGCGGATCGAAATTCTTCGCATAGCGAATGATGTCGTCTGCAGTGAAAAGCAGACTGCCGATGACGGTCTTCTCATTCGTCGCATAGAGTTCAGCCATTCGCATCGGCGGTTCTCCTTGCATCTTTGAGGCGGATCATGTTCGCGTAATCACAGATCGCCACGGTCTCCTCACGCTGATTGAAGACCTCGGCCCGCAGGTTGAGAATGCCCATGTCGGGACGGGAGCGGGATGTTCGCGCCTCGACGACGGTGCAGTGACCGGAAAGCCTATCGCCAGCAAGGACCGGTCTCCTCCATTCCATCCGGTCGACGCCGGGTGAGCCTTCCGATGCGGACTGGCCGATATAAGCGTCGCATAGCATGCGCATCATGATTGCGCTCGTATGCCATCCGGACGCGGCAAGGCCGCCGAGAATGCTCTCCTTTCCGGCCTTCTCGTCAAGATGCATCGGTTGGGGGTCGAACTCGCCGGCGAAAGCGACGATCTCTTCGGCAGTTATGTGTCGCGGCGCAAAATCGAAGCGCCGTCCGGGGAAAAAATCCTCAAAGAAAAGCATCGATTACTCTCCGGTGGTTCGCTATGCATAGCAGAATGAGCCGGGAACGTGACCCCGGAAATTCGAATGCTTCCTGTATCTTTGAGAAGGGCGGAGCTGAGGGATGGGGTTGAAGAAGGTACTTGCAGGCGCCGTCGACGACGGCCTGATCTCCGCGGAGCAGGGGCGGCAGCTGGAGAGCTACCTGTCGGCACGGGGGATATCGTCGGGCGCCGGCGAAGAGCTCGGAAGCGAGGCTACTGTTCTGGATGCGCCGCTCGATCCCGCGGACACCGAAGCACCGCGTTTCGTGCGCGGCTTTCACGATATCCTGATCACCATCGGCGTCGTCATCGCGCTTGTCGGCCTTTGGGGAATCGGCAGCGTTTTTGCCGTGCTTCCCGCGATCGTCGTTCTCTCGGAGATACTCGTTCGGCGCCAGCGTCTGGCCCTGCCGGCCTTCGCGTTGACCATCGCGCTCGCGCATGGGGCGCTCATGATCGGGCTCCTGTTCATCGGCAACTACGACGGTGTTTCGGATTGGCAGCCGCTCGACCGTGCCGCGATGATCCTCCTTCTGCTGCCGCCGCTTCTCGGCCTTTTCTACTGGCGCTACAGGGTGCCGGTCGCGCTGTCGCTGCTTGTGCTGTCGGTCTTCGTCCTTGCCCTGGTCCTTGTCTTCCTGCTGCTCGGCAAGACGGTCGAATCGGCCAATTTCATTCTGGATTACAGGCTCCTGTCCGCCTCGATCTTCCTGGTTGCGGCCCTAAGCCTCTTCGCCGTCGCCATGCGCTACGATCTTTCCGATCCGCAGCGCCGGACGCGCCGGTCCGATGTCGCCTTCTGGCTTCATCTCGGCGCCGCGCCGGCATTGCTCTATGCGATGCTGAGCTTTGTCTTCCTCGACCGGCTTGCGGGAAACTGGTGGTCCGGCGATGCCGCTTATGGGCGTGCTGCCGCCGTCATTGCGGTCGTGGCTCTCTTCATGCTGGTCGGGCTGGTGATCGACCGGCGTGCCTTCGTCACGTCGGGTCTTCTTTCTCTGGGTTTGGCGATCTGGACGCTCGTTTCGCGCAGCCAGACCGTGCCGACGAGCTATGCCTTCGCCACGATCCTGACGGTCGGCGTGGTCGTGCTTCTCGTCGGCATATTCTGGCAGGCTCTCAGGCGCAAAGTGGTGCAGCAACTGCCGGCCGGGATTGCCCGGCGGCTGCACGCGGTTCACTAGCATCGCAGCGCCCTTTGCGCATCATGAATGATGCGCGGCTTTCGCCGGCGTCTCAGGTGTTGAAGCGGAAGTGGATGACGTCGCCGTCCTGGACGACATATTCCTTTCCTTCGTCACGCGCCTTGCCGGCCTCCTTGGCGCCGGTCTCGCCGCCATAGGCGATATAGTCGTCGTAGGCGATCGTGTTGGCGCGGATGAAGCCACGCTCGAAATCCGAGTGGATGACGCCGGCTGCCGCCGGTGCCTTGGTGCCGCGCTCGATCGTCCAGGCGCGCGTCTCCTTCGGCCCGACGGTGAAATAGGTGATGAGGTGGAGCAGCTTGTAGCCGGCGCGGATCAGCCGGTCGAGGCCTGCTTCCTCCAGACCGAGCGCGGACAGGAATTCCTTCGCCTCGTCTTCCGGGAGTTGTGCGACTTCGGACTCGATCGCTGCGGAGATGATGACGGTTTCCGCACCTTGCGTCTTCGCCATTCCGGCGACGGCACGGGTATGCTCGTTGCCGGTCGCGGCATCGGCTTCCGCGACGTTGCAGACATAAAGAACCGGATGGGCGGTCAGGAGATTGAGTCCCTTAAGGACTTTCAGTTCTTCGCTGTCCAGCTTGGCGAGCAGGGTTCTGACCGGCTTGCCTTCCCGAAGAAGCTCCAGCGATGCTTCCATCACGGGCAGCATCGCCATGGACTCCTTATCCTTGCCGGTGGCGCGCTTGCGCGTCTGCTCCGTACGTCGTTCCAGGCTTTCGAGATCGGCCAGCATCAGTTCCGTCTCGATCGTCTCGGCATCGGCCACGGGGTTGATACGCCCTTCGACATGGGTGATGTCGTCGTCCTCGAAGCAGCGCAGCACATGCACCACGGCATCGACCTCACGGATGTTGGCGAGGAACTGGTTGCCGAGCCCTTCGCCTTTGGACGCGCCGCGCACGAGGCCGGCGATATCGACGAAGGAGATGCGCGTCGGGATGATTTCCTTCGATTTCGCGATGTCGGCGAGCGCCTTCATGCGCGGGTCGGGAACGGCCACTTCACCCGTGTTCGGTTCGATCGTGCAGAAAGGATAGTTCGCAGCCTGCGCCGCAGCCGTCTTGGTGAGCGCATTGAAGAGAGTGGACTTGCCCACATTCGGCAGCCCGACGATACCGCATTTGAAACCCATGGAACCTGGTCCCGTATCTCTGAAAAACTTTGTCCTCGCTATGGGGGAAGGGCGCGGACGGGTCAAGAGACGATCGCGGCAATTCTCCCGGCCGTCGAGCTTCCCGCAGCGCGTTGCGTCCCTGGCGGGTTGAACATCTGGCGATTGCGGTGCAATATATGCGACGATCAGGCGCCTCGGCGCACCCGGTTATCGACGGTTGGACTTCCGATGAGCGATAACGACACAGCCCTGAAACCGAAGACGAAAACCAAGCCGAAGCTCGCGCGACCGAAGCTTTACAAGGTCATTCTCTTCAACGACGACTATACGCCGCGCGAATTCGTCGTGCTCGTCCTGAAGGCGGTCTTTCGAATGACGGAAGAAGCCGGCTACCGCGTCATGATGACCGCGCACAAGCTCGGCTCCTGCGTCGTCGTCATCTGCGCCAAGGACATTGCCGAGACCAAGGCGAAGGAGGCGACGGATCTCGCCAAGGATGTGGGCTATCCGCTGATGTTCGCGACCGAACCGGAGGAATAGCGATCTGTCCGGATGTTCGGCTTTCGGGCCAAAAGCGGTTCCCTTTGTCCTAGTCTTTCTTCCCGAACATCTTCTTCAGCATCTCCGCCATCGGGCCGGACGAAGGCAGCTTCGCCGGCTGGGCGTGGTTTCGCGCCTGGCGGATGTGGGACTGCGCTGCGGCAGATTTCTTCCCGGATTTCGGCTCCGTGTCGCTGCCAGTCGCCAAGGCGAGCTTGTTCATGAACTGCGATTCCTCGCCGCGAACCAGCATGTCGATGTTGAGCGCGATCTCGTCCAGAAGCGGCTCGAGCCAGGATCGATCCGCCTTGGCGAAATCGCCGAGAACGTGATTCGTCACCAGCTCCTTCGCTCCCGGGTGGCCGATGCCGAGCCTCAGCCTGCGATAATCCTTGCCGCAATGGGCGTCGAGAGACTTGATGCCATTGTGGCCTCCGTGGCCGCCGCCGGTCTTGATGCGCGCCTTGCCGGCCGGCAGGTCGAGTTCGTCATAGATCGCGACGAGATCGCCGGGGCCGAGCTTATAGAAGCGCATCGCTTCGCCGACAGCCTCGCCGGAGAGATTCATGAAGGTCTGGGGCTTGACCAGCAAGACCTTCTCGCCCGCCAGTTCACCTTCGGAAATCTCGCTCCGGAACTTCTTCGACCAGGGAGAGAAGGGATGCTTGCGATGAATGGCGTCGACGGCCATAAAGCCGATATTGTGGCGGTTCCCCGCATATTTCTGCCCCGGATTGCCGAGGCCGGCGATGATCAGCATGATGACGTCCGCTGCCAGCTGTCGATGTGTTCCCGTTTCCGACAGCGAAACGAGGCCGCTGTCAACCGTTTTCAGCGGTTCTAGTGCCTAGGACGTCTGCGCGATCTTTCGCTCGGGCAATTCCGCCGGCGCGATTTCGCCCAATCTCTCCAGAAGCGCTTCGATCGGCAGCGGCTTGCTGAAAAGGTAGCCCTGGCCGAAATCGAGCCCCATACGGTGCAGCAATTTCCATTGCTCCTCCGTCTCGATTCCTTCCGCGATGACGGCGCAACCCATCTGATGCGATATGGTGCGAATGCCTTCGATCAGCATCCGGCTCTTGCGGCTGACGTCGAGCTGATCGCTGCCGAGGGACCGGGTGAAGGACTGATCCACCTTGACGATATCGACGGGGAAGCGATTGAGATAGCTGAGCGAGGAATAGCCGGTGCCGAAATCGTCGAGCGCAATGCGGCAGCCGAGCGCGCTGAGCGCATCGAGCACCTGCCGGACCATGGGGTTGTCGAGCATCAGCACGGCTTCGGTGATCTCGATGACGATGCGCGCCGGCGTGATCCCGCTTTCGAGAAGAAGTGCGGCAAGCCGGTTGGGCAGAGCGGGTTCGAACTGGAGCGGCGAGAAGTTGACGGCGAGATAGCTGTCGCAAAGGCCGTCCAGCTCGGAAATCCGCGCGAGATGGGAAATCGATCTCGAAAGGATGCGATCGCCGATCCGCGTGATGGTGCCGTTTTCCTCCGCTATGCCGATGATCTCCGCAGGAGGCATGACGCCCTTTATCGGATGCTTGAGCCGCATCAGCGCCTCGAAGCCGGAAACGCGCCCATCCGCTAGGTTGACGATCGGCTGAAGGTAGGCTTCGAACCAGTCTTCGCGGAGGCCCTGGTCGATGCACTGTTCGATCTCCAGCCGCCTGCGAGCGATGTCGACCATGTTGCTGTCGAAAAGCTGGGTACCGTTCTTGCCGCCACGCTTGCGCGCATACATCGCCATGTCGGACTTCTGCAGAAGATCGGCGGCAGAGTTCGCGTGGTCCGGATAGATCGCGATGCCGATGCTGGCGCTGATGTTGAGTTCGCTTCCGTTGATCGCGATCGGCTCCTTCAGGCTCTCGCAGAGCCGGTCGCCGATTTCGACGGCGAGCACGCACGCGTCGGCAGCCGTGACGAGGACGGCGAACTCATCGCCGCCGAGGCGCGATATCATGTCGTTGAAGCGGAGCTGCCTGCGCAGGCGGGCGGCGACCTCGCAGAGCACCTCGTCGCCTGCCGCATGGCCGAGATTGTCGTTGATCCATTTGAACCGGTCGAGATCTATGAAGAGACAGGCGAGCTTCTGGCCGTTGCGTGCGGCGCTGCCGATCATGTCGTCGAGCGCGGATTCGAAACCCTGACGGTTCAAAAGCCCCGTGAGATGATCGGTGATCGCCTGCCTGTGGTTGCGGCTTTCCGCCTCCTTGAGCTCGGTGACGTCCGTCATGACGGAAAGCGAGAGGGCCTGCCGTTCGCCGCTTTCCTTCATTTCCGTTTCCAGGATGAGGACGTCCATCAGCGATCCGTCCTTGCGGCGAAAGCGCACTGTCACCTCGCAGATGCCGCCGTCCTGCGACGCATTCTCACGGCGCCTGCGGTAGAGATCCTGCCAGGCCTCATCCACAAAATCGGTGAAGTCGCAGCCGACGGCTTCCTCGCGGCTGTAGCCAGTTCCAACCAGCCAATAGTCGCTGACCGCGGTCAGGCGATTTTCCGGGTCGATCGAAAACAGCATCGCCGGGGTCAGATTATAGATGTTCGTAGCGCGCGCATGGGCCAGTTTCAGCTCGATTTCCTCCCGCTCGAGCTTGCTTTGCATCTCGTTGAAATTGAAAGCGAGGTTGCCCATCTCGTCGTTCGAGCTCCAGTCGACATGGTGGCGGGAGCCGAGCCGGCGGGTCGCTTCTATCGCTGCCGTCAGCCGCATCAGCGGCCGTATGACGGTGATGCGGTTGCCGATGATGGCGGACGTGAAGAGTATGCCGACGGCGAAGAAGAAGATGATGAAGATCGTCACCTCGTCCTTCGTGAAACGCGAGAAGATGCCGTCCTTCTCGATCCAGATCTCCGCGGTGCCGACCTTGCGGATACCGTCCAGCGCCCGATGAAGGATATCCGCCGTCATCACCGATTGCGTCGGGGAGGGGATGGGCGCGCTCGTCGGCTGCTGAATGTCGATGACATCCGCGGTGTCGCGTATGCGGACATAGCGGATACGTGTATCGGCCTGCAGCGCATCCACGATCTGCTGGATGCTGTCGCGGTCGAAATCCCACAGGGGTTTTCCAAGCGCCTGGACATTGGCCTCGAGAAGCACCTCGGTATTGTACAGTCTCTCTCGCGCGACGCGATCCGAAGTGACGATCAGAAACAGCGCGAAAAGCGGGGCTACGAATATGAGAAGCGCACCGATGACGATTGCGATGAACCGGCTTTCCACCGAGTGCATCCTCATGGCCGCTGCCCCTTCATCCGCCCCTCTGTTCCGATCCCGCAATGTTTCCGCAAGTCGATAATTCAGCAACCGAGAGTTTCATCAAAACATTAAATGTTGCTGAAATCGGCGCGGGAATTTTTTGGGTATCCGCCGCATTCGACGCGGGGATGAGGCAACGCGTCCTTGAACATCCCGAAGGCGCCGGCATGCAGAGCGGAAAGGAACCGCAAATTGCCCGTTGCGGAGTTTCAAGGAGAGAGAAAATGAAAAAACCCGCCTGCCGGATCGGGCAGGCGGGTCGTTTCGGACGCGCGAGGGGGATTATTCCTCGGACTTTTCTTCCGTCGTTTCTTCTGCTTCCTCTTCGTCCTTGACGCCGGCAGCAGGGGTCGCGATGGTCGCGATCGTGAAGTCGCGGTCGGTGATGACCGGGGCAACGCCCTCCGGAAGGGTGATGTGCGAGATATGGATGCCGTCGCCGATCTTCAGGCCGGTAAGGTCGGCCGTGATGAACTCCGGAATCTGGTTGGCCGGGCAGTGGAACTCAACCGTGTGGCGGACGATGTTCAGAACGCCGCCGATCTTGATGCCCGGCGACTTCTCTTCGTTGATGAAGTGAACCGGAACGTCGACGGTAACCTGGGTATTGGCCGAGACGCGGAGGAAGTCGACGTGAAGCGTGAAGTCGCGGACCGGGTCGAGCTGGTAGTCCTTCGGCAGGACGCTGATCTTTTCGCCTTTGACGTCGATTGTCGCGATCGTCGTCATGAAGCCGCCGGCGTGGATACGCTGGGTGACGTCCTTGGTCGAGAGCGCGATCGAAATGGGGGCCTGCTTGTCACCATAGATGACAGCCGGAATGAGACCGTTGCGGCGAAGTTCACGGGAGGACCCCTTACCAACCCGTTCGCGCGTTTCGGCCTTGAGCTCGTAAGTTTCCTGGCTCATGGCTTTTCCTTTCAAATGTTACTGGAGAGTTTCGCGGGCAGGGGCGTGCCCCTCCGTCCGGAAACTTGAGGATTTCATGAAAACCTCATCCGCGTTGCCTCCAAGGGTGTCTGCGCGGACGCGCGTCCTTAACCGAGAACCGGTGGAAATGCAAGTCCGGTCGGGACAAGCGTCTATCATGCCAGCAATCGGGATGCATGGCGGTTCGACAGATCAGTTCCGGGCCGGATTCAACGCCCGGCGTTCCTTGCGGGATTTCGTGTAGCGGCCGAGAGCCAGCATCAACCCGCCTGCGATCAGGCCCCAGAAAGCTCCCGATATGCCGCCGAAAGAAATGCCCGAAGCGGTGATCAGGAAAGTGAGTGCGGCCGCTTCGCGCGTTTCGGGCTCGCGGAACGCGTTGACCGCCGAGCCGGCGAAGGCGCCGACCAGGGCGAGGCCTGCCACCGCCTGGATCAGGATCGGCGGAGCAAGGTTCACGAAGGCGGTGACGGCACCGGCCAGAAGCCCGAAGACGACGTAGAAGACGCCGGCAACGACCGCCGACCAGTATCGCCGGACAGGATCGGGATGGGAATCCTCTCCCGCGCACATGGCGGCGGTTATCGCGGCCAGATTTACCGCATGGCCGCCGAAAGGCGCGCTCAGTAGCGAGAAAAGTCCGGTGACTGCGAAGAGCGGCCCCGGTTTCGGGTCGTAATGGTTGACCTTCAGCACCGCGATGCCGGGTATGTTCTGCGACGCCATCGTCACGATGAAGAGCGGCAGGGCGATGCTGACGAGCGCCGGCAGGTTGAATATCGGAGCGATGAACTGCACCTGCGGCAGAAGACCCTCGGTGATCTTCGACAAGGCTCCTTCCGGAATATCGACGCCGAATGCGAGCACCAGAATGAAGGCGAGCAAAGCGGCGGGCACGGCATAGAGCCTGTTGACGCTGCCGACGACGACCCAGGCGACGACGATGGGCAGGCCGAGGAGAGGATCGAAGGCGATCGCCTTCACCGGAGCGAAGCAGAGGCCGATCAGGACGCCGGACAGCATGGCGTTCGCAAGCGTTGCCGGTATCGCCGCGACCATGCGTCCGAGCGGCTTCCACAATCCGGCGACGACGATCAGGACGCCGCACAGGAGAAAGCCGCCGACCGCAGCATTGAAGCCGCCCTCGATCGCGCCGGAACTTGCCAGGAGGGCCGCACCGGGCGTCGACCATGCGATCGAAACGGGAAGCCGTGTCGCAAGGCTCAGCGCGATCGCGCAGACGCCCATCGAAATCGAGAGTGCCATCAGCCCTGATGCCGCCTGCGCCTCGCTGGCGCCGACGCCGGCAAGACCGTGCAATACGACGGCGAAGGAACTGGCGAAACCGACGAAGGCGGTCAGGAGGCCCATGAAGAGGGACTGACCGGAGAAATCGCGAACCATGGCGGACTGCTGCTTGAAAAATTGCGCGGATGGTCGGTCATACCACGCCGACGCGAGGATGGAAGCGGTTATGGTCGACCCGGCGGACGAGACGCCGAAACGAAGAACCCCGCCGAAGCAGGGTTCCGTTCCGGATCAGAAAGGCCGCCGTTAGCGGCACTCGCCGCCATGGACGACCCGGTAGCCGCTGTTGCCGGCCTCGCAGCTATTGCCGAACGTGCGCTCGCTCCTGCCGCGACGTGCGCAGACAGGCGCATACTCGCGCGTGCACATGCGCTGCTCGGGCTCGCGGATCGGCTCGCGCCGGCACTCGCCGCGGCCGATCACGTCGAAGCCGCTGTTGCGCGCTTCGCAGGCATTCGGGAATGTGCGGGTGTTGCGCCCGCGCTGTCCGCACACCGGGGCATATTCACGCGTGCAGGCACGATCCGGCCGCTCCGGTCTTTCCGGCCGCTCCGGCCGTTGCGGGCGGCATTCGCCCCGTCCGACGATGTCGAAGCCGTTGCTGCGCGCCTGGCAGGCGTTGGCGAAGGTCTGCAATTGGCGGCCGCGGGCCCCGCAGACCGGAGCATATTCCATCGTGCACATCGGCGGACCGGGCCTCGGACCGCCGCCGCCGCCCGGCGCGACATCGACCGTGCAGGCCGCCAGAAGCGGAAAGGCCAGGATCGAAAGCTTGCGCCAGGATCCCGCCCGGCGCCCGTGTCCGGACGGCTTCGAATCGCCGCGGTTGAACAATTTCATGAAAAATGCGGATGCAACCGCACGAAAACCGGCCTTACTGATCATCTTACGCCCCTCCCTCTCTGTCGGTGCGAAAGGAAATCTAGCGCATAAGTCCTTAAACCGGAATTGTTTTTCGTATTGCGGCGGCTGTGGAGGCGGCCATTCGTCGACAATCGCAGAACGGCTGCCGAAACGACACCCTGCTTCAGTCGAAAAGGCTCGATACGGACTCTTCCGCGCTCGTGCGGTTGATCGCCTCGCCGAGCAGATTGGCGGTGGTGATGACGCGGATGTTGTGCGCGGATTGAACTGCCGTCGTCGGCTGGATCGTGTCGGTGATGACGAGTTCCTTCAGCTTCGACGACGTGACGCGCGCGACGGCGCCGCCGGAAAGCACGCCGTGGGTTATATAGGCCGTCACGCTCGTCGCGCCGTTCTTCAGCAGCGCCTCGGCCGCATTGCAGAGCGTGCCGCCGGAATCCACGATGTCATCGATCAGCAGGCAGTCCTTGCCGGAAACGTCGCCGATGACGTTCATGACTTCGGATTCGCCGGGGCGATCGCGGCGCTTGTCGACGATCGCCAGAAGACAGTCGAGCCGTTTGGCAAGCGCACGCGCACGCACGACGCCGCCGACATCCGGCGAGACGACCATGACGTTTTCGAGATTGTAGTTCTCCTTCACGTCGCGGGCGAGGATCGGCACGGCGTAGAGGTTATCCGTCGGAATGTCGAAGAAGCCCTGGATTTGGCCGGCATGGAGATCGAGCGTGAGCACACGGTCGGCGCCCGCCTCGGTGATGAGGTTTGCCACCAGCTTCGCGGATATCGGCGTGCGGGGGCCGGGCTTGCGGTCCTGGCGGGCATAGCCGAAATAGGGGATGACCGCGGTGATGCGCCGCGCCGAGGAGCGCCGCATCGCGTCGATCATGATCAAGAGCTCCATCAGATGGTCGTTCGTCGGAAACGAGGTGGACTGCACGACGAAGACATCCTCGCCGCGCACGTTTTCCTGAATTTCCACGAAGATTTCCTGGTCGGCGAACCGCCGCACGCTGGCCTTGCCCAGGGGAACATTGAGATAATTGCAGATCGCGTCGGCCAGAAGCCGGTTCGAATTGCCCGCGAAAACCTTCATATATGGTCCGCCTGTATGATGCTGATGGGCCGCCTTTTAGCGCCAACATCCCCGAATGCAAGAGTTTTGCCGCAATGCGAAAAATTTCTTCGCGATTCCCTGTGGCTAACCGCGTGTCTGCCGACGCCAGTCCAGATACTCACGAATGGTCTTTTGGGCAATGGCTTCCATGGTTCCGGCAGGCACGGCAGCCCAGGGATCGGCGGCTGTGGCCGCAACGCTGTCCTGTCCCTGGATGCGGTGAAGCCGCGTGCCGGAACCGTCGAGAACATCCCAGACATAGATCACGGTCGTCTTGCCGTTGTCGTTAATCGCCGAGAAATAGCCCTTGAGGATGTATTGGCTCGAATTGTCGGAGGCGCTTTTTATGACGAGGCCGCTTGCCCTTGCCTGCGCGCCGAGTTGCCGGGAAAGCGGGGTCACCGCCTGAACGGGAGCGCCGATGATGGGAAGAAAGCGGATGCTTTCGCCGCCGGATACCGTGGGCGGAAGGGCGGCGCTCTGTCCCTGTGTCGTTTCCCCGGCTGCCGCTTGTTGCGGCTGCCGGGCGGGGGTCTGATTTGCCTGCCGGCTTTCCGGCTGGCCGGTCGGGTTCGGCTGGTTGTTTGCAAGCGCATCGGCCTGCTCCTGCAGCGTACCCGCCGTTTGGCTTCCTCCTTGCGGCGGAGCCAGGGCCGTGGTCGAGCTCGCCATCGCATTCTGCTGCGCGGCGCCGACCGGGCGATTGTCGGCACTCATGCTGTCGAGGTCTCTCTGGGTCACGGGCGGAGAGCGGAATCCGCCGTTGCCGACATCGACCTGCGGCGTCAGTGCGTCGGTGCTGTTGCAGCCCGCGAGAATGGCAAGAAGGCCGATCAGTGCCAGCCGCTTCGTCAGCTTGTGCATTGCTTACCGTCCGCTTTCGGGGAGAGCTGTCGTCCTCCGTGTCCCTCCGGGATTTATGGGTTCCCGCAGCCGGTGCTGTCAACTGCCGGATTTGGGATGGCGCCCCGACCGCCACCGCCGGCTCCGTCAGACATTGATGAAATCGAGCCCGTAGCGGGAGAGCGCCTTCGGCGTGTCCGTGGTCGTGAGATAGGTCTGGCCGAGCGTCATGGCGGTTCCGGTTTCCGAATCCATGATGATCATATGCACGAAGAGCGACATGTCCGGCTGGATCTCCTGCGGATTGCCGACATGAAACATCTGATGTTCCATCCAGGACGGCGAAAACCGCGCGCCTACCGAATAGCCGCAGGCATTCAGCCGATGGCGGGCAAGCCCGCGTTCGTCGATGATGCGGGCGTGGGTGTCGAACACCGTGCCGAAGGTATTGCCCGGACGCAGCACCATTTCGATCGCCTGGATCGTCTCCCGGCAGGCGCTGTAGAGTTCGCGGTGCCGGTTGCTCGGTTCGCCGATGACGACGGTGCGCATCATCGGGGCATGATAGTGGGCGCTGACGCCCGACCATTCGAGCGTGAGCTGGTCGTTGGCGTCGAGCTTCCTGCGGCCGGACTTGTAGCGGCAAAGAAGCGCATCCTCGCCCGAGCCGATGATGAACTCGTTGGCGGGATAGTCGCCGCCGCCGGCGAAGACCGCGCCCTGCATGGCAGCGAGGATCGCCGCTTCGTCGCCTCCCGGCACGATCAGCGGCAGCGCCGCGTCGAGCGCATCGTCGGAAAGAGCTGCCGCCTTCTCGACATAGGCGATTTCGGCAGGGCTCTTGATTAGCCTGAGGCGGCTGACAATCCTCGACGCATCAACGATTTCGCCGAAACTCTTCAACTGATTGTCGAGAAGATGCGCCACGTGGCCGGTCATGCCGTGGGTGTCGTATTCCACGCCGAGCCGGCAGCCGAGCAGGTCCATTTCGCTGAGCAGATTCTTCAGATCCATGGTGGGATCGGCGTTCACCCGGTCCACCCACAGCTCGATCTTCGCGATGGTGGACGTATGGCGGGCCTGGCGCAGGTCGGCCGAGCGGGTCAGCAGCACCATCTCGCCGTCCGCCTTGACCACCAATGTCTGGAAGAAACAATAGCCGAAGGTGTCGTAGCCGGTCAGCCAGTACATGCTTTCCTGGGCGAACAGCAGAACAGCATCGAGCTTTTCCTCGCGCATGCGCGCAGTCAGGCGCTGAAGACGGTTCGCATATTCCTCGGTCTCGAAATGCAGGGCCATCGGTCGCTCTCCCTTCTTACATCATTATCATTATCGCTGATATCTGGCGGCCATAGTCCGGTTCGCCGCGATGCGTCGTCCGGCGGTAGGAAAAATAATTCGCCTCGTCGGGATAGGTGCATATGTCGAGATTTTCCGCGGTGACGCCGGCATCGGCCAGCCGCTGGATCGTCAGCCCGGGCAGGTCGAACATCGCATGGCCGTCGCGTTCCGAGGGGGAGAAGAACCTGCCGTAACTCTCGTCGGCCGCAAGGAAGCGCTCCACGAATTCCGGTCCCACCTCGTAATTCCGCCGGCTGATCGACGGGCCGAGACTTGCGAAGATATTCTCGCGCCTGGCGCCAAGCATTTCCATAGCGGCGATGGTATTTTCGAGCACTCCGGTGAAGGCGCCCTTCCAGCCGGCATGCGCAGCACCGATCACCCGCGCCTGCGCGTCCGCGAAGAGCACCGGCCCGCAATCGGCGGCGAGCACGCCGAGGACGAGCCCCGGCGTATTCGTGACGAGCGCATCGGCCTGCGGGTGGCTGCCGTCGTAGGCATCGTCCACCACGACCACATCCGCAGAGTGGACCTGGTGTACCGTCGCCAGCCTTTCGGGCGGCACCGCGAACCAGCGGCTGACCCGCGAGCGGTTTTCCAGAACGTGCTCCCGCGCATCATCGGAGCCGAGGCCGACATTCAGGCCGCGGTAGATGCCTTTCGAAACGCCCCCTCTGCGATCGAAGAAGCCATGGCGGATACGGTCCCGGGCCGCCGCCTTGAGCAACGGGCTTTCGACAGGGGTGGGAGCGGCTTCATCCATCGTTTCGCAGTCTGCCTTGTTTCAGAACGGAGGAAATTGGCCGGCCGCGAACGGGCCGTTCGCGTGATTTGGCCGGATGTTGTCTGTCGCAAGCCGCCCTGTCAATCCGTTCGGCGGAACGGAGAAAGCGCTACCGGGGCGCTGCCGACCGCCAGGACCTTGAAGAGGTCGCCCATTTTTTCCACGCCCGATCCGGCAAGCCGATCGACGTCGGAGAGGATGGACTGTTGCGTTGCGGCGTCCTTGCCGCGCCCGAGCGCCGACGCCCGTTCCCCAAGTCCGAGCGCCAGCAGGAAATCGCCCTGGTGCATCGTTCCGTGGACGTGGAGACCCGCCTCGGCAGCGGTTCGCGCCAGTTGCTCGAAATCGACATGGCTCGTGAGGTCGGCCTCGCCGGGATGGGCGAGCGGCGGGTCGAAGGAATGCCGGAGGACCGCCTGCAACGTGTCGCCGAAGCCGGTGACGAGGTGGCCGTAGTCGACAATCAGCGCTGTGCCGCCCTGCCTGAGCAGCCGGTAGGCGATCGTCTCCATGACGGCTTCGCGGGCCGGGGCGATCTCGAATATGGTGCCTTCCGCGCATGTGCGGTGGCCGCCCGGAAGCAGCGCGGGATCGATGCCGGCAACGCCGACCGAGAAGGTCAGTTCGTCGCGCGCATCCAGACCGACCATACGCTCGCGGAATCCGGACGCGGTCTTGACGAACTGGCGGATCGGAATGGCGTCGAAGAGTTCGTTCGCTGCAAGCAGCGTGAAGCCGTCCGGAAGCTCCTCGAAGCTTTCGTGCCATGCCGCCTTTGCCGCGTGCGTACCGAGCGTTTTCCGCTGAAGGCCTCTCAGCTTCTCGCTGGTTTCGATGAGGTGGACCGTAGCGTCGTCGTAGAGATCCGGCGCGAGCCGGGCGATCACCCGCAGCATGTCCGCCATCATCGTTCCCCGGCCGGGGCCGATCTCTGCGAGGCGCACACCCTTCGGCCCGCCATGCGCCTGCCACGCATGCACCATGAAGACGCCGAGCATTTCGCCGAAGAGCTGACTCACTTCGGGCGCCGTGACGAAATCGCCAGCGCGTCCGAACGGATTGCGGGTCTTGTAGTAGCCGTGTTCGGGGTCGGCCAGGCAGAGCGAGAAATAATCCGTAACGCTGATGGGGCCGTTGACGCGGATGAGGGCTTTGATCTTTCCGGCAAGCGGCGTCGGCATGCGGTTCCCTCCGCTCAGGCGTCGACGGTCGCGGCGGAGCGCGAGCGCGCGATCGCCCAGACGCCGACGGCAAGCATCGGAAGGGACAGCACCATGCCCATGGTCAGCCAGCCGCCATAGAGATAGCCGAGTTGGGCATCGGGCTGGCGGAAGAATTCCACGAAGATGCGCGACAGGGCATAGCCGGATACGAAGATGCCGCTTGCAAGGCCCGGCCGCTTCAAGGCGCCGAAGAGATAGGCGGCGACAGCCAGGACGACGAGCAAGGCGATGCCTTCGAGCCCGGCCTCGTAGAGTTGGCTCGGGTGGCGCGGCTCGATGCCGGCGACGCAGCCGTTCTGCGCCATCAGATAGGTGTTGCAGAAGACGACGCCCCAGGACGCATCGGTCGGCCCGCCCCACAGCTCGCCGTTGACGAAATTGGCGATACGGCCGAAGAGGAGGCCGACCGGCACCACGCTGGCGATGATGTCGAACAGGCTCCAGACGGCGATGCCGTTGCGCCGCGCGAACAGGATCATCGCAATGATCGTGCCTGCGAGGCCGCCATGGAAGGACATGCCGCCGTTCCATATCTGGATCGCGCGGAGCGGATTGGCGGCGATGCTGGCGAAGTCGTAAAACAGGATATAGCCGATCCGGCCGCCGAGGATGATGCCGACGGCTGCCCAGACGAGGAAATCATCGAGCTGCGCTCTCGTCATCGGCGGATTTCCGCCGGCCCATAACGATGTGTTGGCGATGAGGCGGCGCGCATAGAGCCAGCCGAGCATGATGCCGGCGACATAGGCAAGTCCGTACCAGTGCACCGCTATGGGACCGATCGAAAAAGCGACCGGATCGATTTCCGGAAGGGGGAGGACTGCGAGGAGATTGACGGCGCTGTTCAAGGCAATTGTCCGGTTCTTTTGCGCGGAACATGGAGTTACAGTTAAGGCCGGTCAAGATGATATTTCACCGATCCTGCATTCATGGCCGTTCGCCGCCTGGCGGCGGCGCCGTCGAAATCCGCTTGCAACATGGGCGCATGGACCCTACTTCAGGATATGTCCCGGGCCAGATGCCGCCCCATGACGAACCAATTCAGGAGACTGGACGATGAACACCGGAACGAACCGCATTCTCGATGATTTCGCCAGGCTGATGACCGATGCCGCAGGGGCGGCGCAGGGCGTGCGCCGCGAGGTCGAGACGGCTTTCCGCGCGCAGGCCGAGCGGCTGCTGAACAACATGGACGTCGTGAAGCGCGAGGAGTTCGAGGCGGTGCGCGAGATGGCGATCAGGGCGCGCGAGGAAAACGACCTCCTGCTGCAGCGTATCGAGACGCTGGAGACCAAGCTTGCCGCGAAAGGCAAGTAACCGCCCGATCCGGACGAATGGCCGATACCTGCCGGTTGGCGCGATTCCCGCTGCGCCAACCGAAATTTTCCATCATTTTTTCGCGCCTGTGGACACATCCGAAAAACTCTTTCGGCAGAGTCGCTTAAGTTGTCCCGCTGATATGGATTGCGAGCATCTGTCCACAGCGTCCGCCACATTTTTGGGGCGAGGGGCTGGCGTCGTGACTCTGCCGTTATACACTGATTTTAAATGATGATTCGAGACGGGCAGCGCAAGCTTCAGGCAGGGTAAGTACGCCAGACTTCGCTTAGTGCCGGGCAATCATTCAATGTCGTATCCGGAGTTTGGTGTGCCGCGTCGCGTGTATGCATGACGAGGCGTGCCTTCCGGCCAAGAGGGTGATGCATGAGCCTGATGGAATTGGAACTCGAGCGCCAGTCGAATCCCGTCGATATGATCGAGTTCGTCGCGGCGAACAACGATTGGTCCTTCGAGCGGTCCGGCGAAGACGAGATCGCCATGACGGTCGAAGGAAAATGGACCGACTACCATGTTTCCTTTTCCTGGATGGAGGAGTTCGAGGCGCTGCATCTTGCCTGCGCCTTCGATATCAAGGTTCCGGAAAACCGGGTCAATGAAGTCATCCGGCTGCTGTCCCACGTCAACGGACAGGTGCTGATGGGGCATTTCGACCTGTGGCGGCATGAGGACGTGGTGATCTTCCGCCAGTCGCTGCTTCTGGCGGGTGGCGCGGAGCCGACCAATCAACAGGTCGAGGTTTTGCTTTCCAACGCGCTGGAAGCATGCGAGGCTTATTTCCAGGCTTTCCAGTTCGTCGTCTGGTCGGGCATGGATGCGCAGACTGCGGTCGATGCGGTCCTGTTCGAAACCGTGGGAGAAGCATGACGATGTCGGTTGCGGCTTCGGGTCCGATCGTTCTCATCGGCGCCGGCAATATGGGCGGCGCCATGCTGACGGGCTGGCTGAAGAGCGGTGTTCCCGGCTCATCCGTCCTGGTGATCGATCCGAAGCCTGCGCCGGCCATGGCCGCGCTTATCGCCGACAACGGTGCGCGCCACGAAACATCCGCGCCGGAGGGCGTGACGGCAGGCGTGCTGTTCGTTGCCGTCAAGCCGCAGATGATGGATGCGGTCCTGCCGCCGTTGAAAGGGATCGTCGGTCCCGAAACCGTCGTCGTCTCCGTTGCCGCGGGCAAGACGCTTGCCAATCTGCGCTCCCATCTCGGCGAGGCCGCCATGGTGCGCGCCATGCCGAACACGCCGGCGATGATCGGCCGCGGCGTCACCGGCGCCTATGCCAATGAGAAAGTCAGCCCGCAGCAGCGAGATTTCGTCCATTCGCTGCTCAAGGTCAGCGGACCTGTCGAATGGGTCGAAACCGAGGGCGATATCGATGCCGTGACCGCCGTTTCCGGCAGCGGCCCGGCTTATGTCTTCTATCTCGTGGAGTGCATGGCGGAGGCAGGCCGCAAGGCCGGCCTGCAGGCGGACCTCGCCATGCGGCTCGCGCGGGAAACTGTCGCGGGGGCTGGTGAACTCTTGCACCAGTCCCCCGATGACGCAGCTCAACTGCGTCGGAACGTTACCTCGCCCGGCGGCACCACCGCAGCCGCTCTTTCCGTCCTCATGGCGGAGGACGGCATGCAGCCGCTTTTCGACAAGGCGATCGCCGCCGCGCGCCGGCGTGCCGAAGAACTGGCCGGCTGATCCCTGAACTATCGGAGATTCTTAACATGAGCGAAACGATCGCCTATGTCGATTTCGAGCGGGTCGATATCCGGGTCGGAACAATCGTCGAGGCGGCGGTCTTTCCGGAGGCGCGCAAGCCTGCCTACAAGCTCCTCATCGATTTCGGGCCGGAGATCGGATTGAAGAAGTCCTCCGCGCAGATCACGGTCCACTATACGACGGAAGAGCTGATCGGGCGGCAGGTGCTGGGCGTCGTCAATTTCCCGCCGCGCCAGATCGGACCCGTGCGCTCGGAGGTACTGACGCTCGGCTTCGAGGACGAGGGCGGCGCGATCGTGCTCGCCGGCGTCGACCAGCCGGTGCCCAATGGCAGGAAGCTGATGTAGCGCGCGGGGTTTTCCGGCCTCTTCCTTATTCTCCGGCGATTAGGCCGGTATCTGAATGACGGCGCGAAGGCCTCCCATGGGGCTGTCTGCGAGCGTGACGTTGCCGCCGTGGCTGCGGGCGATGTCGCGGGCGATCGCGAGACCGAGGCCCGTACCGGAAGCGTCGAGATTGCGGGCTGCATCGAGACGAAAGAAGGGTTTGAAGACGTCTTCGCGGGATCGCTCCGGAATGCCGGGGCCGTCGTCGTCCACCGTGATCGTCAGCCATTTCGCGCCATGATCGACGTCGACACGGACCTTGTCGGCATGGCGGAACGCATTCGAGACGATGTTGGTCACGAGGCGGGTGAAGGCGTTCGGCCGCACTAGGATCTCTTCGTCGCTATCCGCCGTGACCTCGATCTCCTTGTTCAGCAGTTCCCCCTGCATCTCGAGCTTGGCGAAGAGATCTCCGAGCTTCAGCTTTCCGACGTCCTCCTCCGCCTCTCCGCGCGCGAAGGCGAGATAGCCTTCCAGCATGTTCTGCATGTCCTCGACGTCCTTGTTGAGGCCTTCGAGGTCGGGGTTGTTGCCGGCAAGCGCAAGCTGCAGCTTGAAGCGGGTGAGAATGGTGCGCAGATCGTGGCTGACGCCCGTCAGCATGGCGGTGCGCTGTTCGATCTGGCGCTCGATGCGTTCGCGCATCAGGATGAAGGCGAGACCGGCGCGGCGGACCTCGTCGGCGCCGCGAGGCGCGAAGTCCTCCGGCATCTTCTGTCCCTTGCCGAAGCTTTCGGCGGCACTTGCCAAGGACAGGATCGGCCGGATCTGGCCGCGCAGGAAAAGGATCGAAATCGTCAGCAGCACGAGAGATGTGCCGACCATCCAGACCAGGAAGATATGGGTATTCGAGGCATAGGCATTGTTGCGGCGGGCATATATGCGCAGGACCTGATCCTTCAGCAGGATGCGGATCTCGACGATCTTGCTGTCCCCGAGCGTGTCGATCCAGAACGGACGGCGGATCTGGTCGGTGATCTCGTCGCTGAGGATCTGGTCGAGGATGGAGAAGAACGGCTTCGGACGCGGCGGCGGCAGCTCGTTGCCCCTGTCGAGGGCGATGTTGAGGTCCAGCCTTTCGCGGGCGATCCGGATGATCGCCGCCTTGTCCGCCGCTTCGGGGTAGGTCTCGATTAGGTCGATGACCGCGGCGATGTCCCTCGTCACGGCCATCGAGAGGCGCTGGGTGACGAGCTGCCAGTGGCGTTCCATGAAGACGAAGGCGACGACCGACTGAAGGAGCACCATCGGGATGATGATGATGAGCAGCGAGCGGGCGTAGAGGCCGGTCGGCAGCCGGCGGCGCAGCCAGCGGCCGAAGCGCCGCCAACCAAGAAGGGGCGCGCGCTCGATTTCCCGCTTGACCGTTTCGAAGACCGTCATCCGATCGCGTTACCTGTTTGCGTGTCAGCCATCGTCATTCGACGCTGAGGCGGTATCCGATACCCCGCACCGTCTGCAGCCAGACGGGATTGGACGGATCTTCCTCTATCTTACGCCGCAACCGGTTGATCTGCACGTCGATGGTGCGCTCGCCGACCTCCGTTTCCTCGCCGATCAGCTCGTGGCGCGGAATGGTTTCGCCGGCGCGCAGCGAGAAGAGCAGCATGATTTCCTGCTCCCGGTCGGTCAGCTTGATCGTGTCCCCGCCGCGCTTCAGCTCCTTGCGCACGATGGAGAAGGTATATGGCCCGAACATGACCTGCTCGATCTTCGGCGTCAGGGGCGGGGCGTTCCGCTTCAGGATATTGTTGATGCGCAGCACCAGCTCCCGGGGATCGAAGGGCTTCGGCAGGTAGTCGTCGGCGCCGGCTTCCAGTCCCGCGATGCGGGCGGTCGATTCGGCGAGCGCGGTCAGCATGATGATCGGTACGGTCTTGATCTCCCGCAGGCTCTGCGTGAGCTCCAGCCCGCTCTCGCCGGGCATCATCACGTCCAGCACGATCAGGTCGAAGTCGAGACCGCGCAGCTTGCGGCGCGCCTCGTCCGCATCGCCGGCGACCGTGACGCGGAAGCCCTGTTCGACCAGATAGCGGTTGAGCAGATCGCGGATGCGGGTGTCGTCGTCCACCACAAGAAGATGGGCTGCATCGTCCGATGGTTTGATGGAGGCGATCATGATGAGTGTCCTTCTGCGCGTCTCAGTCGCGTGCGTTCTGCATTCCGGCCAGAAAGCGCGTCACGGCCTTCCTGTCTTCCGGCGTAAAGCCTTGAAATGCGCGGGCTATGCGGCGGGACTGTGGCTCCGCCAGTGCGAGCGCCAGCTCGCGGCCCGCGCGTGTCGGATAAAGCTTGCGCTGGCGGCGATCCTCCGGGCCTGCGACCTGCTGGATATATCCGGAATCGATGAGCTGCTTAAGGACGCGCGCCAGGCTCTGCTTGGTGATCTGCAGCGTGTCCAGGAGATCGGCAACCGTCATTCCGGGCTCGCGATTGACGAAATGGACGACGCGGTGATGAGCCCTGCCGAAACCGCTCTTTGCAAGAATCGCATCCGGATCCGACACGAAATCGCGATAGGCGAAGAAGAAGGATTCGATGATCTCGAAATCGATCGCACCTCCGCCCGTCATCGCCTCATTGAAAAGCCCGGTGGCTGCGCGCTTTTCCTGCGTCTGTCGTGCCACGTCGTCATTTCCTTTCATCGATTTCGTTCCCCACGAAATATCCGGCATAATATGTCAGCTTTATTGACATAATTTAACGCCATTGCTAGTTTGTCGCAAATGGCGACAGATCGCGGCGCCAGCGTCTCGAAGATATGCGGTGTTCCCTCGATCTCCAATCCACATTATTCTCTAATACACATCCCCGCTTCCTTTTCGTTAGACCGGAAAAGGCGGAACAATCAACATCATGAATGGCGCGCGAGCGCCGGAGGAAAACACAATGGCAGTTCCATTTGATCAACTGGAGGGGCAGATCTGGTTCAACGGCGAGTTCGTGGACTGGAAGGACGCGAAGGTCCACGTCCTCACGCACGGTCTGCACTATGCAAGCGCGGTCTTCGAGGGTGAGCGGGCTTATGGCGGCCGTATCTTCAAGCTTACCGAACATAACCAGCGTCTGCACAACTCCGCCGAAATCCTCGGTTTCAAGATTCCCTACACGGTCGAGGAACTGGACGCGGCGAGCATCGAGCTTCTGAAGCGCCAGGGTTTTTCCGAAGCCTATGTCCGCCCGATCGCCTGGCGCGGTTCGGAAATGATGGGGGTCTCGGCGCAGAGCAACCGGATCAATGTGGCGATCGCGATCTGGCAGTGGGGAAGCTATTTCAATCCTGCGGAGAAGCTGAAGGGCATCCGCCTCGACATTGCCGAATACCGCCGCCCCGATCCGAAGACGGCGCCCTCCAAATCCAAGGCTGCCGGCCTTTACATGATCTGCACGATCTCCAAGCATGCCGCCGAGGCCAAGGGCTATGCGGATGCGATGATGCTGGACTATCGCGGGCAGGTCGCGGAGGCCACCGGCGCGAATATCTTTTTCGTCAAGGACGGCGTCATCCATACGCCGGTTCCGGACTGCTTCCTCGACGGCATCACGCGCCGCACGGTCATCGATCTGGCAAAGCGCCGCGGCTACGAGGTCGTGGAGCGGGCGATCATGCCGGAGGAGCTTTCCGGTTTCTCCGAATGCTTCCTGACCGGCTCGGCCGCGGAAGTCACTCCGGTGTCAGAGATCGGCCCCTACACGTTCACTCCGGGTACGATCTCCGAGACGCTGATGAACGACTATATGAAGGAAGTCTATCCGGTGGCCGCAGCGGCCGAGTAAACCGCTTGGGCGAGGGGTTCAAGCGAGGCCGGCATTCGCCGGCCTTCAGATCGCTGACAAAGTCCACAATCTTCTCTTCCGTCATGCTCGGGCAGGTTTTGACCGAGACCGAGATTTGCCGACTATAGAGATTTTGAAGCCAGGCCCCGCAACCAGTTCATACATGAATCCATAACCGCCTCCATATAACCAGGGCGGTTTTGCCGTTTATGAGGCAGTCACAACACACAGCGGAAGCCATGGAACGTCCCGCAAAATGCGAGCGTTCCGTTATTCATGTGTCTGGTTGCCTCAGGATGTAAGTATCCCGAGGCTTTCGCCGTTGTGATATATCCTGAATAGGTATGTTTTATCAGTTGCCGCCGGTATTGTTAAAGTGCTTTTTCGTAACATTATATTAGCTCCCCATTTGAAATGATCCCCGTGACTATGGCGGTTCACTCCGCGTAAGCTAAGAAAGTCGATCGCATCACTGGACTGCTACGGTGATGCACCCCGAAAGGGTTTTCCCCCTGATCTTCGACGACTTGTTCCTCGTGCAGAACTTGTCTTTCCCCTTAAAGCCCTGAGCGGGCGTGTAGATCAGCCCCTTTCCCGCCACTATAGAGATTTTTCCGTTCTTCGGTTCGCGAGTAATCGTGACGTCCGTGGCGGGGGTGCGGGTTTTCCTTGCATCGTCGATGAACCCCGGAAAGTTGATCTTGCAGGATTTGTCGCGGGTGGTCATTGCGAATTGCCCATTGCCGTTTCCGCTGGCCCATCCCCGGCCGTTCGTGCCGGTGCATGCGGCATACGCCGACGATGCAGACAAGAATGCAACCACGCCCAGGGTGAGAATGCTCGTTACTTTAGAAGTCATGCAATATCCTCCAAATAGAATTGCCGCTTTCGTAATAATAGAGATTGGTGCTCGACACGTTTTGCGTGCTTAACCAATTCATAGCTGGACAATTGTTGGAGCTGGCCATAATTTTCTCAATCACCCGCGTGGGTGAATTGATCAAAATCTGGAGAGACGACTGGAGGCGGCTCCCGCTATAAGGATTGGGGTATGCACGATCGTGGCTTACGGCATTCGGATAATGACCTGATCGATCTCATCTATGCAGCGTTGCTCGGCGAAGCATCGTGGCAACAGTTTCTCGATCGCCTCTCTGCCAATGCGCCGGACGGCCGAACGATCCTGTTTTCGATGAACACGCGTGAACCCGATGACCATGTCGGCTTGACATCGCAGTTTGAAGGCCCAGAACTCGAAACCTATGCGGCCCACTACATCAATACCAATCCGTGGCTTGATCAGTGTGCCGTGCGTCAGGTGGGCCTCGGGGTTTTCTCTGATCAGATCGTGCCGCGCAATCAACTGATCAAAACCGAATTCTTCAATGATTGGCTGTCACCGAACAATATCTCGACCTCCGTCGGCGTGACGATCGACAAGAATGATGGCTGTCCCTTGATCGTATCCACTGTTACCAGTCGGGGCGATCCGGATCTGAATAGCGCCTTCTCAGACCAGTTCTCGCGGATAGCTCCGCATCTGAGGCGCGCGGCACGCTTCTATAGGAATAGCCCTGCCAGATGGGCAAGCTTCAATCTCAACATTTCTCTGTTCGACGCCGTCGATGTCGGTGTCATTGTTATCGGCGAAAGCGAGCGGATCAAGACGATCTCGCCGATTGCTCAGGACCTCCTGAACCGGGGAGACTTGATGTCGCTTTCTCCGGTCGGGAAATTGCGCCTGCGCAGTGACGACGCTAAGGTGGCGTTACGAAACATGCTGAAGCGAAGCTATGTCGGACCGAAGACCGTCACCCTAACCGCCCACAGTGCCAGATTGACGTTCATCGCCGTAGAGAAAGATCATCTCTCTCTGTTTTTCGAGGGGCCAACCGTTGCAATGCTTATCCAGCCGTCCGGCCCGCCAAATGCGACCTTCGATCTCGAACAGTTTTTTGCACTTCATGCGCTGACCATGGGCGAGCGCCGCGCGTTTCTTGGCGTCATAGACGGCAAGTCCGTCACTCGGATTGCAGATGATGCACGCGTCTCGCGTGAGACCATCCGTTCGCAGCTTAAGAGCCTTTATGCCAAGACAGGGGCGCGCAGCCAAAACGACCTGTTGCGCCTTGCATACGGGTTACAAGGTCGCCTCCGGTAGGAATATCGCCCGCCACTGGTCATGCCGATCATGCAATCGTTTCCCACAAGATGCTTAGTGGATCTGTTGTTCATTCTGCACAGGCGGTGACGAAAGCCTCGGCTTGTAGAACCCACGCCCCATGGACGTGTCGAACTACCGTAAATCGCGCGGCGCAAGCGAAAGCGTGATCGTCCGAGTTTCCTGCGGCTCGAGCTTTACGAAAGCCTTAGTTCCATGATAGGGCCGCTTCAGGCCGGTGCGATGGGGCGCACGTAGGGTTGCACGATCTCCTTACCGGCGACCCTCCGGTGTTGCGGATCGTCAGCGTGACATTGCAGCCTGCCTAAAGCGATTTCGTGACTGTCGATCGCGTATGGCCGGTGGTCAACAGATTTTCTGGAGCAATTCCATCAGCATCATGCGTTCGGCGGCAGTCAGCGGCTTCAACGTTTCCCGCGAGATTTCAAGCGCGATCGAGAGGTTGCGCTCGATTACCGCGGCCCCTTCTTCCGTCAGCGTCAGCACCAGGCGGCGCGCGTCGGCGGAATCGGGCGCTGTGTTGACGAGGCCGCGCTTGGCGAGCCTGTCCACCACACCCTTGATGGTTGCCATGTCCATGGCGGTCTCCCGACCGAGGCTGCCCTGCGAGCAGGGTTGCAGGTCCTTCAGCTTGACCAGCGCTGCCCATTGCGTCGTCGTCAGCTTTTCCGCCATCAGACTGGTGAAGATGGAGACGTGGCGCTGGTTGGCCTGACGAAGGAAGAAGCCGATTTGCTCGCTCAGGGCATACTGGTCGGCGCCGGCCTTTGCCTGGCCGGGCGCGACCGTCTTGTCCGGAAAGGATTTGTCTTTCGATCGTGTGTCCATGGGACCTTCAATGGTTTCGGGCAACCGGCTGCATGCAGCGAGCAATGACCTACGCTTTCCGCTGGTCAAGGATGGCTGCCGTCGTCATAACTTGGATCTGCTCGGGCAGGCGCGGAACCAGATGCGTGAGGACGGCTGCATGCGCTTCACCGTCCGCACTGCCAAGTGCGTCGGCGGCAAGCACGACGCGGTAGCCCAGATCGACTGCGGCCAGCACGCTTGAATAGACGCACACATCCGTCTCGACGCCCGACATGATCACGGTATCCACCTCTTCGGCCATGAGCCGCTCGGCAAAGCCAGGTACCGCAAAAATTGAATAGGTGGATTTGTCCACGATCGAACCGACAGTAGCAAATTTCCCCAACGGCTCTACCAGATCGAGCATTGCCGGATCCAGCGCATCGCCCGTCATCGCGGTCCAACGGCGATAATAGGCCTTCCAGCAGCCGGACGCCTCGGCTGCGCTCCGAGGCACCACGAAGCGGGCAAACACCGTTCGTCCCGGTCGTGCCGCGCAAAGCCGAACGACGTTCGGCAGGATCGTGGCGAATGCGGGCGTGTGCCACGGCGTGTTCTCCGCGAATATCCGCTGCATGTCGATTGCGATGTGCAGCGCGTTTGCCGAAAGCCCTGTGCCCGTCATGGCATCAGTTCGCCACCGCGACCGTATGCTCGGGCGACCAGCCCAGGCTTACGGTCTCGCCTTCGCGCAGGACGTGGCCGTCGCGGTTCTGCGCAAACAGCTTCAACGGCAGCCCGTCCGGCGTCTCCAGAATGTAGGACAAGACAGGTCCGGCATAGATAACCGTCGTGATACGTGCGGTGATATTGTTCTCGCTGCCGGAAACGGGAGAAACCGACATTTTTTCCGGCCGGATTGCGAGCGTAACATTCGAGCCGTTGGCCGGAAGCGTGCTGCTGCTGCGCACGATCGTACCGTCGGAAAGCCGCACGGCGCCGTTGTCGACCTTGCCGGCAAGAAAGTTGGAATCGCCGAGAAACTCGGCGGCAAAACGCGTCAGCGGTTTCTCGTAGACCGTCTCCGGGTCGCCGATCTGCACGATCCTCCCCCTGTCGAGGATGGCGACTTTATCGGAAAGCGTCAGAGCCTCTTCCTGATCGTGTGTCACGAAAATGGTGGTCAGCCCGCTTTCACGCTGGATCCGCAGGAGTTCCACCTGCATTTCCTGCCGCAGGCGGCGATCGAGCGCCGAAAGCGGCTCATCGAGGAGAAGCACGCTTGGCTTGATGACGATGGCACGGGCCAAAGCGACGCGCTGCTGCTGGCCACCGGAAAGCTGCTTGGGCGCGCGATCTCCGAAGCCGGACAGGCGCACCATTTCCAGTGCACGATCCACCTCCTTGCGGGCAGCCTCACCCTTGATACCGCGTCGCTCGAGACCGAAGGCGACGTTCTGGGCGATCGTCATATGCGGGAAGAGCGCGTAGGATTGGAACATCATGCCGATATTGCGACCCCAGACCGGCACGTTCGTCACGTCGTTGTTTCCGATCACCACCGTGCCCTCATCGGGCTTGATGAATCCTGCGATGATGCGAAGCAGTGTCGTCTTGCCTGAACCGGACGGTCCGAGGAGGCTGGTGAAAGAGCCTTCCGGAAACTCCGTGCTGATGTCGGTGAGGACCGGTGTGGCGCCGTAGGTCTTGGCGACGGACTTGACTTTAACGTTTGTCACGGGTGTCTCCGGGTTTTGCGAAGCGCGCAAAGATCAGGATGGTGGCCATCGAACCGAGCAGCAGCAGGGTCGAGATCGCGTTGATTTCCGGCGTGAAACCCTTGCGGATTGCCGAATAGATCTGCACCGGCAGGGTTGTGTAGCCGGGCGTTGCGAGGAAGTAGGAAATCACGAACTGGTCCAGCGACACCGCGAAGGCGAAGAGCGCGGCGCCGAGGATGCTCGGATAGAGAAGGGGCAGCGTCACCGAGAAGAACGCATGAACCGGTGTCGAACCAAGGCTCATCGCGGCTTCTTCCAGGTCGGCGCGAACCGTCTTGAAGCCGGTGCCGACGACGAGAACGACATAGGGAATAGCAAGCGCCACATGGCCGATCAGCAGCGCATGCATGCCTCGACCGATCCCGCTCCAGTAGAAGAAGATCAGCATCGCTGTGCCCGTGATCAGCCACGGAATGGCGATAGGCGGCAGGAGAAGCACTTGCAACAGGTTCTTGCCACGAAATGTCCTGCGCGAAAGGGCGACAGCGGCCATGGTGCCGAGCGTGGTGGCCACAACCGCGGTAATGATGGCGATAACGATGCTGTTGACGCCTGCCGTCAGCAGCGGCTGGTTCGAAAGCAGTGCCTCGTACCAGCGCGTCGAGAAGGAAAAGGGCAATTCATACAGCGGCGACTCGTTGAAGCCCATCGCCATCATCACGAGGATGGGCGTGTAGAGAAACACGAGGATAGCGAAGAGATAGAAGCGTCCGATTTGCGGCATGGCCCGGCTCCTAAGCTGCCGTCCCGCGGCGCAGGACGCCGGAGAATGTAGCGAAAATCGCAAGAACGACGGCGAGTAGCGTGAATGACAGCGAGGCGCCGAGCGGCCAGTTGAAGGCCTGCGTGAACTGATCCTCGATAACGGTCCCCATCGTGACGCCGACGCGACCGCCGAGGATGCGCGGTTCCATGAAGGAACCGATCACAGGGATGAAGATCAGCACGGCGCCGGAGATCAGGCCGGGCGCGGCCATGGGAATGAGGATCTTGAAGAGAATGGTCCACCAGCGGGCGCCGAGACTCGCCGCAGCTTCGATGATCGCATCATCGATCGTCACCAGCGCGATGTAGCAGGTCAGGATCATGTAGGGCAAATACCCGTGCACGAGACCGAGGACGATGGCGTAGCGCGTGTACAGAAAGCTGATCGATCCGGCGTCAGGTGCGACCATATGGAGGAGATTGTCGAGGAAGCCATTTTCCCGGAGCACCATGGTCCAGGAGAAGACACGCACCAGCCCGTTCGTCCAGAACGGCAGGAGGATCAGGATGAGAAGCCCTTCACGCGCCCTGCCGACCGTCGCGCGGACAAGTGCCACGGCAGCGAGAAAGCCGAGGATGGCGCACGACAGCGTCGTCCAGAAGCCCATCATCAGCGAATTGAAACCGATCCGCAGCAGATAGGGTTGGTCGATGAAGGCGCGGTACTGCTTCAGCGTAAATTCGACTGGCGTCTTCCCCATCGGGGTCGCCGACATGAAGCTGAAAGCGAGCATCGTCAGCAGCGGCAGGAACACCGCGAGCGTCAGCCAGCCATAAGTCGGCAGCAGCAGCGCCGTCGTCGACAACCACGCGGGGAGGGGACGCTTGACGCGCGCATCGAGAGATCCGCGCGTCAACGCCAGTGTCAGCTGGTCATTCTGCATAGAAAGCTTTCACTTCCTGCCAGAGGTTGTTGAACGCCTCGCGACGATCGTCGGGCAAAGCCGACATGATGGCCATGGTCTTCAGGTATTCCGGATTGTGAACCTGACGGCTCAGATCGTCCGCCGGCAGGCTGTTGATCGCTGCAGAGTTCGAGGAGACCGGTGCGCCAACCTTGGTGGCCCACTCAACATAGAAGGCCGGATCGATCATCCAGTTGGCAAACGCCAGCGCACCTTCCGCGTTCGGCGCGGAAGCGGGAATGCCGAGACCGTCGACCCAGCCAACGGCACCTTCCTTCGGAACGACGAATTCGACGGGCAGCTTCGAGTTGCGCTTCGAACGGACCGAACCGCCCGACCAGAAGACCGACAGGTCGAATTCATCGGCGGCAAAAGACTTGTTCCATTGGTCTTCGGTGGACCACAAAAGCTTGACGTTCGGCTTGATCGACTTCAGGGCTGCAGTCACTGCATCGAGATCTTTCGGGTCATTCATGTCCTGTCCGGTCATGAGCGCGCCGATCCCGACATTGATGATGGCGTCGTCGTCCATAGCGACGCGGCCTTTGTAGGTAGCGTCTGCAAGGGCGCTGTAGCTTTCCGGCTTCGGTTTGCCCTCGCGGATCGCGAGCGAGGTCATGCCCCAGACCCACGGAACTGCATAGCCCTGGCCATCCTTGGAGAAGTTCGCATTGCTGCGCAGGTTCTCGTCCACGGTGGCCGCATTCGGAACCTTGGAAAAATCGATCGGCTGCAGCAGGTCCTCGGCAACGGCCTGAGCGCAGCGAGCGGCGTTGAGCACGACCAGGTCATAGGCGCCCGGATTGGTGCGCAGCTTGGTCAGCATCTCCGATTCGGAGCTGTAATAATCGTGCACGACGGTGATGCCCGTCCTTTCGGTGAATGCTTTCAGCGACCATGCCTCGTCCGTGCCGTAGCCCTGCCAATTGAGCACCGTAATCTGCCCCGCAGCAAGAACGTTGCGCGGCAGGAGCGAGAAGGTTGCGCCGGCGGCCAGCGTGGCCGTCAGGAGCTTTAGCGTGTTGCGTCTGGACATTTCAGTCATTGCTGCACCCCTCTGGTGAACTTACTGTTGTCAACAATCGTGGCGGCAGCCACCGATCCCGGATAATCGCCACGGACTCTGCCGTCTGCGGAGACCATGGAGCTGATCGCCAATTTCATTTGCATACAAATTAATGTCCAAGGGGATTCATGGAAGTCAAGCCGGCGAGACAGGCAAAGCAAATCTTCTCCCCTGCCGAAGCAAAAGGCTGATTCCGGTCCGTTTCTGCGCACGCTTGATCGGCTTTTTCCGAGGCCTCTTCCTAGCCCCGGTCGAGACTCCTGTTCAATCCCTCTGGTATTGGCGGCATTCTTCTTTTTTATTTGTGTACAAAGTAATAATGCCGGATTTCGTACTGTCAAGCTCTTCCTTATGGAAGCGTCGTTCCGGCATTCGAATAATAGACATCAAGCACCCTGGCATGCGTTGCAGGGCCGATGTCGATACGCAGGCCCTCGTCGTCGGCCCTCCATGACGCATCCTTTCCATCGAGGCGGATAGCGAGCACGCTCTCAGCATCGACGCCGGGAAAACGAATATGACCGGCGCTATCGCTGGCCCCGACGACGCAGCTGAAACCCCGTTGCCAGAAAGTGATTTGGGACAGCTGCACGCGCAGATCGGTGACCAGTCTCGGCTTGTCGTCGAGCACCATCGTCAGAACCGAATGTTCCAGGCGCAACTCGAGTTGCCCCATCGGCGACAGCATCGGCCCGATACTGACGGCGCTGCCCGGATTGCGGATTGTCCAGCCGCTCCAGGGGTCGAAATCGACGATCTCGCCGACCGCCATCAGCGGCAGCAGCGCCGCCCAGATGTAGAAGGGATCCGTATCGCCCTGGTCCATCGCCTCGCCGGTGGTGGCGTTGTAGTTTTCGGCGGCAATCCGGTCTTGCCGCCAGGACTTCATGAAGAGGTCGTGGCTCATCTCGGCCAGCTTGCTTGCCTGCGCGTTGAAGCCGTAGCGCCGAAGCCCCAGCCAGACCATGTAGTTGACGTTCGGCCAGATGCGGCCTCGCCAGTAGACGTTGTCGGCGAAGGCTGGATCGTCGCGCGTGGCATTCGGCAAGCCGAACGTGCCCGCGAATGTCCGCTCGTCCGCAAGATGTTCCAGCAGGAAGGCGGCCTGTTCTTCGGTCGCCGCTCCGCAAAGCAGGGGATAAAAGCTCGTTGGCGACAGCGAGCGGACGAAGCCGCCGTTGCGTTGCCGGTTTGCGAAGATCTTGCGGCTGTCGTCCCACAGTTCCTCACGGATCAGCCTGCGACTGTTCTGCGCCATCTCTGCAAATGCGCGGGCATCCTCCGCATAGCCGAGCACCTCGGCCATACGAGCCAGCATCTCCGCGTCGAGCGCTGCCGCGCAGTTCAGCCCGAGATCGAATGTGGAAAGTGTGCGCGTGGCGGAATCGTAGACGGCCTCGTCATGGGTGGCCGAATTGTCCATGCCGGTCTCGTTGCGGGCGCCGAAGGCGGTGCCCTTGTAGAGCGCTTCGCCCACGTCGGACGTGCCGCAGGAAAGAAGCCCGCGCCGCTCGGGATCGCGATTTTCCCGCCACCAGCGCTGATTGCGCTCCAAAGTTGTGTAATTGGTTTCCAGCAGCGAACGTTCGCCTGTGCGCTGGTAAAGCTGCCAGACGGCAAGCGACCCATGCGGCGGCTGGCTGCGATCGACCCAGGCGTCGTTCGAGGTGACGATGCAGGCGATGTTGCCCTGGGGCGTCGCGCCCGCCAGTGCCGCTGCAAGGTTCTCACGTGCCAGATCGGCGTCGAACGTGCCGGCCAGCAGGGCTGCGAAAATCTGATCGTTGTACCAGACGGCGAACTTCCCGAGATTCCAGATCCGCGTCACGGCGGTGTAGGGCCGGGCGTTCGTTGCGTCCCAGATCGTATTCCAGGCAACGACATCGCGCACCGCATCGAGCGAGCCTGCGTAGAGGCCCTGATGGCCAGCGGCCGCGTCGGCAGCCGGCTGCTGCGCCAGGCATGCCCTGGCCTTTTCGATAGCGAGTTCGGCGCTGTCCGCAACTGCCGCTGCATAAGCGCCCCGGCGCGTCATTTCCAGGTTGAAGCGCAGGGCGATAACCCGCGCCTCGTTACTGCGGCTGTCGAGATAGAAATAGCCGTTCTTCTCGAAATCGGCGCGTAACGCATCGATGTCGTCGTGGCCCGTGACTTGAACCGGCACATCGGCGCTTGCGACCGCGACATAGCGCGTGCCGATTTTGACCAGGGCAACCCCCTTTTCCGGTTGGTATTGCACGCGCTCGCCTTTCTCGGCAGAGATCGCGAGTGTGACCCAGAAGCGCAGTCCCCATTCGCCGCCCGCCTTGCCATGCCATTCGCCCCGCATCACGAAGGGGTCGTCGGCTTTGGTCCAGGAGAACGCAACCGTGGTGCCGCTATGATCGGTCTCGAGCTCGATGCGCGAGCCGTCGATCGCGTGGCGGCCGAGCCGAACCGTATCGCGCCGTGGCTCGATCGCCGAGGTTGTCCGGCTTCTGGTCGAATAGAGGACGGGCGTCAGCCGCACGCCGAGCGGCAGGAACACCATTTCAGCCGGGCGATCGGACCAGGTGTTCCAGGCGCGTTTAATCGGGATGGTTGCATGTTGCAGCATGATCGCTCAGCTTTCCTGATTTCAGAAGGACGAGACGGGGAGGGGCGGTTAGCCCGCTCCGGTCCGGTGTCCCGCTCCGATAGGGTGTGTTGTCGTAGTATCGGTTGGCCGCTGTATTGGACACTGCGATTTCGAGGCGGTGCTCGCCTGCGCCGAGATGGCCAAGGGCAAATCGATAGGGCCGCCACGCGCGGCGCCCGCATGAGCGTCCATCGATCCGGACAGCGGCAGCTGTGTGAACCTGCGGCATATCGAGCACCCAATCGCCTTCGGTTTCGATCACGATATCGCGGCGGTAGATACCTGTACCCGAAAAAGCTGCAAAGCCCTGCGTCTCCCAGCCTGCCTCAACGGATAGTGAAGCGGGCGACGTGGTCTCATCCGCCGCGAAGTGCCATTCGCTGTCGAGGATCTTTGCATCGCGCTCATCCAATGCCGGCACCGATGACAGCACCAGGCCGCCGTCACTATGGCCGGACGTCGGCAGAATGCGCAGGCAGCGCAGCTCCTGCGCCTCGAGCGAGACCGACAGCGTGGTACAATCCGGCAGATCTTCAATGCGCCCATCCGCTGGTGACCACGCTTCGCACGACATCGCACCGGCGAGCGAAATGCGGCTGTGGCTAGGCTCCTCGCCGTCGTTGAACAACACGACACGCCAGCCGCCCTCCGGCTCGGCGCCGACCCATTGCCATGGCTTCGGTCCGGAAAGCGAGCTGATCGTCGGCCCGATTTCGGGCAGTCCGGCAAGCAGCTTTGCCACCTCGTCCATTGAAGGAAGGTCAACGAGATGCGTGGTCGACAGCCTGGTGCCATGGTCGGAAGAGCCGTCACACACGACATGCGGCCTGTTGCCGGAGGACCAGACGCGTCCGCATCGCTGATGAAAGTGCGCGAGATTTTGCAACACCGCACCGGACTGCAGCACCGTCACCGAGGGCAGGACGATGGCGTCGAAGGCAAGGCCGGATGCCTTGATGCGGCCATTACAAATGTCACCCTCGGCGAGATCGCTTTCGCTGACCAGCATGAAATCGCATCGAAGCGCCAGGAGGTGCGCGCACCAGGCGCCGACATGGTCGGCATGGTCATGTCGCGGCCCTTCGGCCCAGGCGGTATGGAGCGGATAAAGGATGGCGACCGGCGCATGCGGCTTCGCCGGCTCCATGAAGGCCGAAAGGCGTGCCGACTCCGCCGCGAAGAGCCCATGATAAGACCACCAGGGCTCGAAATTGATGCCGGGGCCGAAATCGAAGCGCGGGTTCGTGAAGGGTGTCGGATCGTTGTCGCGTCCATCCGTCTGGTAGAGTCCATGCCAGAGATGCTGCCGCATGCCGAGGCAATGCAGGCGGATGACCTGGGTGCGCATGGTCTCGAGCGTCAGCTCCCATTGGCCCGCGGCCCGTACGGGCGTCCGCAGAGCGCTGGCATAGGTCTCGACGGTGCAGCGGCTGCGGCCATTGGATCGGGCAACGGAATCGCCGAGCTTCGGCGCCAGTTGCGCGGAGAAATTGTTGGAGTCCACCGCCGTCTCATGGCGATAGGCGTCGATGCCGAAGAAGTCGACGGCTGGCGCGATGCGCGGATCAATACCGGTAAACCCGCCATTGAGTGCCCAGGCGCCGACATGCGGCAGAATCTCGTGGCCGGTGAGGATGATGCCCGTGCGTTCCGCCCAATCGCGCAGGGTGCCGAAGAAGGCCTCGTTCATCATTCTCGAATAGACGGAGAAGAACTGCGCGCGTGTCGGCAGCGCCGACGCTCCAAAATCATGAACGAGCGTCATCAAGGCTGCCTGAAAGCTGAGCTTGGTTTCCTCTTCCACTGCGGCAGGCAGAGCGTGCGAAAACAGCAGGCTGTTTCCGAGATTGCCGCAAATCTGCTTCCAGCGATAGAAGCCCGGAGCCGGCTGATCGTAAAAGACGAAGCCCAGCGTGTCGGGCACCATTTCCCTCAACGGCTCCATTAGCGGGTCCAGCCCCACCTCGATGAACCGTTCGGCCGCCTCCGGCAAGAGGTAGTTGATCAATCGTGACGTCGCGGAGCGGGCGCTGATGAAAACCGTAAGCAATTGGCCGGACGCGAGCTCCCCATCGTAGGAGAATCGGCAGCCGGTAGCATCGCTGGAGGCGATACGTGTCTTCGCGGTGGCATCGACCAACTGCTCGAAGCTGCCGGTCACGTCCGGTTCATGGACAATCGCCGCCTCGATCGTCCATTCGCACCACTCGACCCTGCCGCGCTCATATTGCCAGCCCAGGATTTCCGGCCCCATCTTGTCCGCGAATGGAGGGCAGATGCCGCTGATCTCGCCTTCGCGCTGCGAAGCGGCGGACCAGAACAGGTGGCGTTCCCGCAGGTGCTCGCGGCCCGCAACGGTACGCCCGCCCGCATGGCCGCTGATCCAGTTGTAGTCGTCGTATATACCAGCCTTGAGCCCCAATTCGGCGGCGATGCCGATTGCGACGCGGTAGGCCGCGACGAAGGCAGGAGACATGTAATCGGCTAAAGGCAGCGAAAGCCGGGCCTGGATCAGGATCGTACCGAATCCCTGCTCCCTGAAGTCCGCAAGCTGTACTCTGCAGGTCGTCTCGTCCGGTATGGAGTGCCAGAACCAGTAAGCTGATGGCAGGAAAGCATGGGTGGGCTGCCTGAACAGGGCTTCGCCCGGTCTCTCTTTACGCAGGTTCTGATGCTGCCGGTTTCCCATCAATGCGACGCCGCGTTGACGCGCCGTATGACCGCGCCGAGATTGTTCCACGCCGGCTTGTCCGGCGCAAACCGCGCCCGCACATACGCGGCCAGGTCCTTCAGTTGCGCCTCGTCGAGCGTGTCGCGGAAAGCCGGCATCGACATTACTTCCGGAGCTTTTCTGCCTGTCGTTTCGGCGAGGATGGCGGGAGCCTCCACGCCGTTCATCAATGCCTGCAGCAAGTTGTCCGGGGTATCCGCGTGAAGGTTGGTGTTCAAAGCCAGCGATGACAGGATCTTGTCGTCGCCGTGGCAGGACGCGCAGGCGCCGTTGAAAATGCGTTCGCCGCGAGGCGCCATCTTTGCCGCCTCGACCTTCGCCGCATCGGTGGCTGCAATCGCCGCCTCGCGCTCTGCGGCAGCCCGGGTCGGGTCCGCATTTCCGTTCAGGCTGGCGAGATAGCTTGCCATTGCGCGGATGTCGCTGTCCGGCAGCGGCTGCATGGCCTCCACGACATGCGCCATCGGTCCGGCGGCGCTGCCGTGCTGCGGCGAATGCCCCTTGCGCAGGTAGTCGTAGAAGGCATCCTTTGTCCAGCCGACCGGTCCCCTGCTGAAGGCGTTCAGCGCCGGCGCTTCCCAGCCATCGGCGAATCCGCCGGAAAGGTGCGCGGTTCCGCCCTTTTCCGCGCCGAACGCGTTGCGGTCGGTATGGCAGGCGGAACAGTGGCCGAGCGTTTCCACGAGGTAGGCACCACGGTTCCACTGCGTATCGCGAGTCTCGTCATATTTGAAAGGTTCCGCCTTGTGGAACATGGCGTTCCATCCAGCCATCATGGGCCGGAAGCTGTAGGGAAATTTCAGACTGGTTTCCGGGGCGGGCACTGCGACCGGCGCCTGGGTCATGAGGTAGGCATAGAGCGCCTGCAGGTCCGCGTCCTCGGCTCCAGCGAAAGCGGTGTAGGGATGGGCGGGATAAAGGTGGCGGCCATCGCGGCTGACGCCTTCGCGCATGGCGCGCTCGAAGGCGGTGTAGGACCAGCCGCCGATACCGTTTTCGACGTCGGGCGTGATGTTGGTGGCGTAGACCGCGCCGAACGGCGTCGCGAAACGCCGGCCGCCGGCGAAGGGCGTACCGCCGTCGCCGACATGGCAGACGTTGCAGGCGCCTGCCGCAGCGGCAAGACGGCCGCGTTCGATCGTCGCTGCGCTGAAGACGTCACTGCCAGGCCGCGCGATCGTCGGAATCGCCGCCCGCCACGGCGACGCCATCGTCACCAGCCCGGAAAGGGCAGCAACCGCGCCGGCCGCCGACAGGCCGATGTTCCACCATCGCCGTTTGCGCGGCTGCGGTTGTGGCTGTTCCGGCACATTGCCGTTCAGACCTGCGAGGATCTTCTCCGGCGTGAATGGCAGTTCGCGGAAGCGAACCCCGGTCGCATCGTAAACGGCATTGGCGATTGCCGCCGCGCTTGGCACGGAGGCCGACTCGCCCACGCCAAGCGGCGGTTCGTCCTGGCGCGGAATCATCAACACGTCGATATCCGGCACCTCGGGGAAGGTGATCAGGGGATAGGCGCCCCATTCCTTCGAGGTTACTGCGGTCGAGGAAAACTCGACCTGTTCCTTCAGCACGCGGCTCGTCGACTGGATGATATTGCCATGTATCTGGTGACGAACGCCATCGGGGTTGATCATCAGGCCGGAGTCCTGGCCGCAAATGACCTTGGTCACGGCGATCTCGCCGGTCTTTTTGTTGACGGCGACGTCGGCTACCCAGGCGGCCCAGGCAGCAGCGGTGCCCGGGAACTTGCCATGCACATAGACCGCATAGGCGAAGCCGCGCCCGTAAAGCAGGTCGCCTTCGCCACCCAGCGTTCCATGCTTGGTATGCGGGACCCACTTTGCCCGTTCGGCTACCGCGCGCACCAGATCCACGGCCCGCGGATCGTACAGATAGCGCAACCGATATTCGATCGGGTCGACGCCTGCCGCAGCTGCGAGCTCGTCGACGTAGCATTCATGCGCAAAGGTGTTCGGCATTGCCGAGACGCCGCGGAACCATGAGGCGCGGGCGATCGGCGGCATGTCGTGAACGGTAACCCGCAGGTTGCCATAGGCATAAGGCGGGATCGCCGTCCGGTCGCCCATCTGCACGACATCGGCCACCGGCGGGACCTTCCCCGTGAGGATCAGAGAAAGAGTAGGCGCGAGATTGGATGGGTAGCGCGTCTCGAAATCATAGGCCGCCGGACCACCTTCGAGATCGAGCCCGCCGCGTACGTCCATGATCTGGGCGGCACCCTTCGGCTCCCAGGCATGCTCCTGTTCGCGTGTAAGCTGGACGCGCACCGGTGCCTTGACGGCCCGCGACAGAAGGGCGGCATCGGCGGTGACGTCGTCGGCGCAATTGCGGCCGTAGCAGCCCGCCGCCTCCAGCCTCTCCACGACGATCAGGTCTTCCGGCATGTCGAGAAGAAGCGCGAGATCGCGGCGCATCGGGAACGGATTCTGCGTGCCGGACCAGACGGTCAGCGCACCGTCGCGATAATCTGCCACTGCACAGGAGGGGCCGATCGAAGCGTGCATCTGATAGGGCCACACATAGGTGCGATCCATGGGATCGGCGCTTGCCGCAAGTGCGAGATCGACATTGCCCTTATCAGCCAGCTTGCGCGGCGTTGCCGGGTTGGCGCGAAGCGCATTTTCGGGCGAATTCAGGTCCGGCTGGTGCGGCGAGGGGCGCCAGACGGTCTTCAGGCACCTTGCAGCTTCGGCCGCATTCTCCTCGCGCAGGGCGACGACGCCCACGAAATCGCCGATCGCGACGACGGCGATAAGTCCCTCAATGTGCGCTACGGATGCCTCGTCGACGGCGATGAGGCTGTTGCCGACGTGATCGCCGTGGTCGAAACCCGCATAAGGCGGACGAACGACGCGACCGTGCAGCATGCCCGGAACGCGGACATCGTGGACATATGTCCATCTGCCGGTCGCCTTTTCCGGAATGTCCACACGCGGCAGCGACGAGCCGACCAAGCGATATGACGAAACCGGTTTGGTGGGGGCCTGCGGATCGATCTCGAGCCGGATATCCTCTCCGGCGATGAGGTCGCCGATGAGGATATTCCAGTTCTCGAATCCGGCTGCCTGGACGACACCGTCGTCGATGACAAGTTTCTCAATCGGCACGGCGAGACGCGCGGAAGCCTTGCCGAGGATATAGGCTCGCGCGGTCGCGCACGCCTGTCGCAGCGGGATGGCGGTGACCTGAATGGTTTCGCTTGCGATCGTCGCACCCTGGTCCGGCCCGGTGCGGGTATCGCCGAGAACCATCCGGACTTGTGAAAATGGAATATCCAGCTCTTCAGCGACGATCTGGGCCAGCGAGGTGCGAATACCGGTGCCGAGGTCGACATGGCCGTTGAAAGCCCTGGCCGTGCCGGCTGCATCAATGGAAAGATAGATGCGGCCATCCGCTCCCGGCGAATAGACCGCCAGCAGACCCGCCGGGTCGGATATATCGCTGCGATTTTGCACGTCATCCCGGATCATGCTTGCTTCTCCGCCTCCCGCACTGCCGCCGGGCGCTCGGCCCGTGCATAGTGGACAGCCCGCCGCGCCGCTGCCAATATCTCCACGTGCGTGCCGCAGCGGCAAAGGTGGTGACGCAGGGCCTCGCGAATGTCGCTTTCGTCCGCATCAGCCTTTCGCGCAACCAGCGCGGCCGTGGCGATGATCATGCCGTTCAGGCAGTAGCCGCATTGGGCCGCCGCCTCCTCCACGAAGGCGCGCTGGACCGGATGCAATTCTTCCCCGCGCGCAAGTCCTTCGAGGGTGACGACCTGACGCCTTCCGATCGCTGCCACCGGAATGGTGCAGGAGCGCACCGCCCGGCCATCGACGAGTATCGCGCAGGCCCCGCACTCGCCGAGTCCACATCCGTACTTCGGCCCATTCAAAGCGAGGTCGTTGCGCAGGATGTAAAGCAGCGGCGTCCTGGGGTCAGCCTCGACGCTGCATACCTCGCCATTGACACTGATTTCGACAGGAACCGTAACCACGGCTCACCTCCAGGTGCCCGACGACACTGGCGCAATCTGGTGCAGCTTACTGATGCTCATGACCACTCCCATTCGTGGCACATGGTGCACCACTGACATCGAACTTCCAACTCAGCCGCCCGACCGTAGCACGGTGTTGTCTCGCGGGCGCGAGGCCGAGTGATAACCCCTTAATCGTTTTTATAAATAAGCGTATACGCTTTATATTGGCACGTGGCAAGCGGGATAAAATACACAATTAAATCGGGATTTAAGCGGATTGCTCAAAATTTGAGCCATTTTGCAGGTGATTTGACGAATTTTTAAACTTGCTTTTTATAGTGTATACGCTTATTATGATCGCAATATTGAATTAAGTGAGGCAGCAGCCGGCGCGCTGCTGCGAGGGGTCAATCATGTCGAATAAAAACCAGAAGATCGTGATTATTGGTGCCGGACTCGGCGGTGCGGTTGCCGGCGCGCTGCTTCAGCACGCCGGCTTCGATGTCGAGGTCTACGAGCAGGCGCCGAGCTTTGCGCGACTTGGCGCCGGCATCCATATGGGGCCGAATGTGCTGAAGATTTTCGAGCGCATCGGCGTGGACAAGAAGGTCGTCTCGATCAGCAGTACGCCGAGCCATTGGTTCAGCCGCGACGGATTGACAGGCGAGTATCTCTCGCGAATCCCGCTCGAGGGTTACGGCGCTACCTACTGCACGGTCCATCGCGGCGATCTCCAGGCACTGCAGTGTGACCAGCTCAAGCCCGGCACGCTGCATTTCAACAAGAAGCTCGTCCGGCTGGACGACAACGGAACCGATGTCATGCTCGAGTTCGAGGATGATACCTCCGTCCGCGCCGACATCGTCATCGGCGCGGACGGTATCAATTCGCGGGTGCGCGAGACCCTGCTCGGATTCGAGAAGCCGAACTACAGCGGCTGGGTCGGTCACCGGGCCCTGATCCGTGCAGACAAGCTGAAGAAGTTCAATCTCGAGTTCGAGGACTGCGTGAAGTGGTGGGGGCCGGACCGTCACATGATGGTCTATTACACCACCGGCCGAAAGGACGAATACTACTACGTCACCGGCGTGCCGCATCCCGCCTGGGAGTTCGATTCCGCATTCGTGCCCAGCAGCCGCGAGGAAATGGCCTCCGAATTCGAAGGTTACCATCCGGTCATCCAGGCGCTTATCGAAAGCACCGACGACGTCGCCAAATGGCCCCTCTTCAACCGCAACCCGCTGCCACTCTGGAGCCGGGGCCGACTGGTCCTGCTCGGCGATGCCTGCCATCCGATGAAGCCGCACATGGCCCAGGGCGCCGCCATGGCGATCGAGGATGCAGCCATGCTCACCCGCTGCCTGGAGGAAGTCGGCGTCGGCGACTACGGCACCGCCTTTAAGCTCTACGAGGCCAATCGCCGCGATCGCGCGACACGCGTCCAGACGGTCTCCAACGCCAACACCTTCCTGCTTCATCAGGAAGATCCGTCCTGGGTCTACGGATACGATATCTATGCCGAGCCGCTGAAGAGCGAGAGCGCAGCATGAGCGGTCGATATCTCTACGGCGCGAACGCTTTCGCCAACGGCATCCGTCAGCACTACCTGCGCTATGGCGGCAAGGGCTTCCCTGTCGTTCTCGTGCCCGGCATCACCAGCCCGGCGATCACCTGGGGCTTCGTCGCCGAGCGGCTGGCCGAAACCCACGACGTCTACGTCCTCGACGTTCGCGGCCGCGGCCTTTCGTCGACGGGCCCTGATCTCGACTACGGTCTCGACGCGATGGCGGCCGACGTCGTCGGCTTTGTGCAAGCCGTTGGCCTTTCCGCTCCGGCGCTGCTCGGTCATTCGATGGGTGCCCGCATCGCAATCCGTGCCTCGATCCTGCGGCCTGACGTATTTTCGCGGCTTGTGCTGGTCGATCCGCCCGTATCGGGCCCTGGTCGCCGGCCCTATCCGAGTAAGCTGCCATGGTATGTCGATTCCATCCGGCTCGCTATGCACGGTATCGATGCGGAAGGCATGAAGGCCTTCTGCCCGACCTGGACGGATGAGCAGCTGAAGTTGCGTGCCGAATGGCTGCACACCTGCTACGAGCCGGCGATCGTCACTGCCTTTGAGGACTTCCACAAGGATGACATCTTCCCGGATCTGCCGAAGCTCTCGCTTCCGGCGATGCTGATGGTGGCGGGACGCGGCGGCGTTATCGAGTCTGAGGATGTGGAGGAGGTGCGCTCGCTCTATCCGGCCATTGAGATCGCACGCGTCGACAACGCCGGCCACATGATCCCCTGGGACGATTTCGACGGCTTCTTTGCCGCTCTCGGCGATTTCCTCTCCCGTTGACGAAGAAGAATAGCGGCGGGTTTCTGGCTCGCCGTTTTCATATGACTGCAAGCTTCACCATCAGAGGACAAATCCCGTGCAGAAGATTTACCGCATCGGCCAGATCGTTCCCAGTTCCAACACGACCATGGAGACCGAGATTCCTGCCATGTTGACGGCGCGCCAGTCCATTCGTCCGGAGCGCTTCACCTTTCATTCCAGCCGCATGCGGATGAAGAAGGTGGTCAAGGAAGAGCTGGCGGCGATGGACGCCGAATCCGACCGCTGCGCGGTGGAACTCTCGGATGCACGCGTCGACGTGCTGGGCTACGCCTGCCTCGTTGCCATCATGGCCATGGGGCTCGGTTATCATCGCCAGTCGGAGAAGCGGCTGACGGGCCGCACCCAGGAAAACGGTGCCGATATTCCGGTCGTCACCAGCGCCGGGGCCCTCGTCGAAGGTCTGAAGGTGATGAAGGCAAAGAAGATCGCTGTCGTCGCGCCCTATATGAAGCCACTGACCGAGCTCGTCGTGACCTACATCCGCGAGGAAGGCTTCGAGGTCATGGATTGGCGGGCGCTGGAGATCCCGGACAATCTGGACGTCGCCCGCCATGATCCGGAAAACTTGCCGGCCATCGTCCAGGCGCTCGACCTCTCGAACGTCGACGTCATCGTGCTTTCGGCCTGCGTGCAGATGCCCTCTCTGCCCGTCATAGCAAAGGTCGAGGCACTGACCGGCAAGCCTGTCGTCACCGCGGCCGTCGCCACGACCTACTGCATGCTGAAGTCGCTCGGTCTCGAGGCGGTCGTGCCGGGTGCCGGTGCGCTGCTCTCCGGCGCTTTTACTGAGGAGCGCGCCATGCAAAGCGTCGAAGCCAATTATCAGGGTGTCTGGGGCAACCGCATCGGCTTCGGCCAGCGCCCGGCTCTCCTCGTCGTCGATTTTCTGAAGGCCTACACGATTGAAGGGGCGCCGCTCTACGCACCGGGCGTCGTGGATGCTGTCGCCCGGACGCCCGCCCTGATCGAGGCAGCCAGGCGTGCGAGCGTGCCGGTCATCCATACGCGCATTCTCTATCTCGCGGAAAACTGCGCGGACGGCGGAATCTGGGTGCGGAAATCGCCGGTCATGAAGGCGATGGTCGAGGGCAATGTGCTTGCGGAATTCTGCGATGAAGTTGCGCCCGCAGCCGGCGAGCTCGTCATCGTCAAGCAGTATGCCAGTGCCTTCTTCGGCACGAGCCTCGCACCCCATCTCCATGCGCAGGGTATTGATACCGTCGTACTTGCAGGATGCTCGACGAGCGGCTGCATCCGGGCCAGCGCCGTCGATGCGGTCCAGCACGGTTTCCGTACCATCGTTGTGCGTGACTGCGTCGGCGACCGGCACCCCGACCCGCACAACGCCAACCTCTTCGACATCGACAGCAAATACGGCGACGTCGTCTCGCGGGAGGAGGCAATCTCGGCCCTCGCGCGGGAGAAGACCTGTCCGTAACCCTTCAAGTCAGCGTTGCGAACGAAAAACGAAACAGCCAACCAGAGGACCGACAAGATGGACAGAAGTGTATTTACGGAACTGTGCCTTGAGCAATTGAAGCAGAGCGGCGTCCGCGAAGGTGAAAAGGTCGTCGTGCTCTCGCAGGGCGACGAGCGTCTCGATTATGCCGACGCGTTCCTGGCCGCCGGCCAGCGGCTTGGCGCACGCATGTACCACCTGCGCCTTCCCGCGCCGCTTCCGGGCGACGGCAGCTGGGCGGTCGGCCAGACCGGACTTGCCGGCAATCCGGAAGCCGTCGAGGCACTGAAGAAGGCAGACATGGTCGTTGACCTGATCTTCCTCTTGTTTAGCCCGGAGCAGATGGCGATCCAGGCCGCCGGCGCACGCGTTCTCACCGCCGTCGAGCCGGCACCGCTTCTCGGCCGTCTGATGCCGACCAAGCAGCTGCGCGAACGCGTCGAGGTCGGCGTGGAATACATGAAGAAGGCCAAGACGCTGCGCATCACCAGCAAGGCCGGAACCGACGTCATCTACAAAATGGGCGTTTATCCGACAGTCGGCGAATATGGCTGCACGGACGAAGCAGGCCGCTGGGACCACTGGCCGGCCGCCTTCGTCTTCTCGGGTGCGGCGGACGACGGCGTCGACGGCCAGATCGTTCTGGCACCGGGCGACGTCTTGCTGCCCCTCAACATCTATGTCCGCGAGCCGGTGATCTACACGATCGAGAAGGGCTTCATTCAGGATATCCGCGGCGGCCTCGAGGCTGATCTCATCAAGTCCTACATGAAGACCTTCAATGACCCGCGGGGCATGGGCATGAGCCATGTCGGCTGGGGCCTCGACCACCGCGCCAATTGGCACGGCCTATGCGATTTCGGTGGTGGTATGGGCATGGAACTGCGCTCGTTCTACGGCAACGTCATGTTCTCGACCGGCCCGAATAACGAGCTCGGCGGTCCGAACGACACCGCTTGCCACCTCGACATTCCGATGCGCAATTGCAGCCTCTTCCTCGATGACGAGCCGATGGTTCTCGACGGCGACATCGCGGTCAAGGAAATGCAGCATACGTTTGACTAAAGCGCATCGCTATCTTTCAGATTCGCTTGCGCTTAAGCCTTTGTTTTTATGCATGTCGTTACCGCAAACCGCAGCACACTTTTGCGCCACATATGCACTAAGCATCGGACACTTGGAATAAAAAACACCCGACAAGGGGACCTGACGCTTCCGACCGCCCCGATGGGGGCGGCCGGCAACGTGACGCTAGATCACGCGCCGCCGACAGGCAGCACACTCACAATAATCAGTTCGATCAAAGATCGTGAGGGGTTCACATGCAATCACCTGTTACTATTGAGCAAGGCATACAGGCGGCCGGGGTCGGCCGTTTCCAGCGCAGACTGTTCGTCATCTTCGGCCTCGTCTGGGCGGCCGACGCGATGCAGGTCCTGGCCATCGGCTTCAGCGCGCCGTCGATAGCGGCAAGCTTCGGCATCACCGTTCCGCAAGCGCTCCAGACAGGCACAATGTTCTTTTTGGGAATGCTGGTAGGTGCCTTTGTTTTCGGACGCCTGGCGGACCGCATCGGACGCAGGCCGGTCCTGTTCGCCGCCATCATCCTCGATGCGGTTTTCGGCGTCGCGTCCGCCTTCGCCCCCGACCTGCAATGGCTCTATATCGCGCGATTCCTCACCGGCCTCGGCGTTGGCGGAACCCTGCCGGTCGACTATGCCATGATGGCGGAGTTCCTCCCGGCGGAACGTCGTGGCCGTTGGCTGGTGTTGCTCGAAGGTTTCTGGGCCGTTGGGACGGTGGCGCTCGCGCTTCTGGCGCTCGTTGCGGGAAGCCAGGGTGGGGAGGCATGGAGAACGATCTTCTTCGTAACTGGCCTGCCGGCCCTCATTGGTGTTGTGTTGCGTTTCTATGTTCCGGAGTCGCCACTTTATCTCAACAGGCAAGGTCGTTCCGAAAGCGCGCGGAAGGTCCTCCAACAGGTGGCAAAGGCGAACGGCGTCAAAGCTGAGATACCGCCGCTTGTGCCGCAGACGCCGGAAAAGAAGTCCTTCGCCGCGCTTCTTTCACCCGAGCTTCGTCGCCGCACCGTCTTCCTGATGTTGGCGTGGATGCTCATCTCGCTGTCCTATTACGGCGTCTTTGTCTATCTGCCGGTCAAACTGGCGGGTGATGGCTTCGGCTTCATGCGCGGGCAGCTCTTCCTCGTTGTTATCGCCATCGCACAGTTGCCCGGCTATGCGCTCGCGGCCTATGGTGTGGAGGCGTGGGGCCGCAAACCGACGCTCATCGGTTTCCTGTTGCTGAGCGCAGTCGGAACGCTTGCTTACGGGCTCGGCCAGACCACCGGCGTGATCGTGTCGGCAACACTTCTCATGAGCTTCGCGCTGCTCGGCACCTGGGGCGCGATTTATGCCTTCACGCCTGAGATCTATCCGACCACCCTGCGCGCGAGCGGCATGGGGACGGCCGGTTCCGTCGCGCGTTTTGGCGGCTTGCTGGCCCCGTCCATCGTCGCTCCGATCATGGCTTCAAGCTTCGGCATGGCGCTCGCCGTGATCTCGGGTCTGCTGGCGCTGGCGGCAATCAGCGTCTGGCTCATCAACGTCGAATCCAAAAACCAGGCCCTCGAATAGGCTGCATGACAACGTCTGGCGGCAAGCCGTTGCCGCCAGACCGGCTCCCGGCGGCTGAGCCGACGTTTCCAACGGGCCGGTCGAAGCTGCGGCTGGCCCGAGTATCGGTTTCCTGCAAGCGTTCTCCTTGCGATTTGCGGTCTTTTGGAAGAAGACAGTTTTGGGATTGAAGTGAGCGCGGGAAAGAATGGTTGACGATCAGGAAACAAGCGAAGTGACCCAGCGGAAAGGCTATCGGGTTACCGAACAGGTAGGCCACTTGCTGCGCAAAGCCTATCAGCGGCACCTCTCCATCTTTCAGGAAAACGCCGTCGATCCTAACCTGACCTCGGTGCAGTTCGTAACCCTTTGCGCCTTGCACGATCTGGGCCCTGTCTCGCAAACGGAACTGGTGAAGGCGACGGCGGTTGACCAGGCCACTATCCGCGGCATCATCGACCGGCTCAAGGCTCGCGGCCTGATAGATGTTTCGCGCGACGCCGACGACGGCCGCAAAGTGATCATGTCGCTGCTGCCGGCCGGAGAGGCCATTCTGGAGGAAATGTATCCGAGGGCCAGAATAATCACCGAGCAGACGATGAGCCGGCTAAACGTCGCAGAACAGGTAGCTTTGCTTTATCTACTGCGAAAAATCAGCGAAGAAGATGCAGCCGCGGACCGCGAAGACGGCGACGATCCCTGACCCTGACGAAGCTTCCGCATCACCTAGTCGAAGTGCCTGGCAGGCAAGATGCACTGCGGGAAGGCCGGTTGAGCAAGCGCTCTGGACATCAAGGAACTCGGGGCTGCTCAAAGCTCATCGTGAAATGTCCGAAACCAAGCTAGGTAGATGAACCGGAAATTTTCCGGCACGTACCCCACAGGCATTATAGAGAGCATTCGCAAAGGCAGCCGAAGAGCCGCATGCGCCGACCTCTTCACGCCGATGGGATTAGCATCGAGATCAGGTCTATCGAGCAATACGATGTCGATATCGGGTATGTTCGCGTGAACTGGCAGCAGGTATTCCGCCAAGGTCCCGGCCCCGGACATAAGCTTCTGTCCTAGCGTGAATCTCGAACGATCCGCCGTGGGCATAGAGCTGCTTAGTCGCATATCGGGCAATGCTCGTATTCAGTGCGGCGACCTGGTCGCGGCGATGATCTCGTTGGGCGGGCTGTTTGACGAAAAGCCTGACCAGGGCGAGCTCAGGCGAGATCGTGAACATAACGATCGTATCTTGGAGGCCGAATCCCGTTGAGTAAGGTCTCGGTTTTCCGTCGATCGAACCTGCGTCGGGAGGCAGATCGGCCATCTATGCATTGTTATGGGATAGATGCGTAGGGCTGACGCCCGTCTGCCTTTTGAACATTGCGATGAATGCGGATGGACTGCTGTAGCCGAGGTCATCCGCGATTTCCTGCACCGGCGTGTCATTCTCAAGCATGGAGAGGGAAGCGACCAGCTTCAGCCGCTGGCGCCATTCGTTGAACGATATTCCAAGCGAGCTGTGAAAACGTCGGGAGAGGGTTCTTTCGGTGGTGCCAAGACACCGCGCCCACTCAGCCAGGGATCGTCTGTCGCGCGGGATGCCCTGAAGCGCCTCGATGATGGGCCGCAGCAGTTCGTCGTCCGATACAGGCAGGTAGGTATCCCTGCGCGGTGCCTGCCGCAGTTGATCGACGAGCACCAGCGCGAGGCGGATATCCGCCTCTGTCTTCGGTACCTTGACATTGCGTGCGGCGAAATCGGCAAGGATGGCCTTGACGAGGGGGCTCACGGCAAGCGTGCAGGGCCTCTCCGGCATATCGGCGCAAATCTCGCGCTCGATATAGACCGAGACGAATTGCACGTTCTGCCGGTTATGGCAGCAATGCAGCGCATCGGCGGGTATCCAGGTGGCGTAATGCGGCGGGCAGAGAAACCGCCGCCCCTCGACCATGGCCTCCATCACGCCTCTCACCGCATAACCCACCTTGCCCCAGGGCTGGCGGCGCATCTCGAACACGCCGCCTGCGTCATAGCTCTCGGTTCGGAACGACACGGGGGCAGGGCGTTCGCCTTCGTGGATATGATGCTTCATCCTTCATGTCCGATCATCGCAAGGGTTTGTCTGGAAAACGCTATATAACGATAATCCGCCATTTGGTAGGCCAAGAGCAAATCTGGACAAACCGGAGCGTTCCACATGCCTGTCAAATATTTTCTCTTCTCCCTTCTCGCCGTCTCCATCTGGGCGGGGAACACCATCGTCAGCAAGCTCGCCGCCGGAGCCATTCCGCCCGGAGTGATCGCCTTCGAGCGCTGGTTCCTCGCCTTCGTCCTCGTGACGCCCTTCGTCGCCAAGGACGCCTGGCGGCACAGGAAGACCATCGGCAAATATCTGCCGAAGCTCGCCATTCTCGGGCTGCTCGGCATGGCCGTGTGCCAGGGCCTTGGCTATTATGCGGCGAGCTTCACCTCCGCCACCAACATGGCGATCCTGCTCTCGCTGGTGCCGCTCCTGACTCTCATCCTGAGCGCGCTTTTCCTCAGCGAGAAGCCGTCATCGCTCGCTATGCTCGGCGGCGTTCTCTCGCTTTGCGGCATTTTCGCCGTGCTGGGCAAAGGCGATCCGTCGCTGCTTCTCTCGCAAGGGGTCGGCCGCGGCGACGCCATCATGCTGATCGCGGTTCTTGCCTATGCCGGCTATGGCGTTCTCTTGAAGAAATGGTCCATCCCGCTTGCCGTCTGGACCTCGCTCTATGTGCAGATGGGCGCTGCCGTCGTGCTGCTGCTGCCCGGCTATCTCGTGGAAGGCGCGGCGAGCTTCACGCCGGCCAATGCGGCCATGATCCTCTACACCGCCATTCCCGGCTCCATCATCGCGCCCTTCGTCTGGATGTCGGCGGTGAGGCATCTGGGTGCCGGGCGTACGGCGATCTTCATGAACCTCATCCCTGTCATCACGGCGGTGGCCGCCGCGCTGTTTCTGGATGAGGCGCTGCATGTCTATCACCTTATCGGCGGCGGCATGACGATTGCGGGGATCATTCTTGTGCAGAGAAAACCAGGCGCTAAGAGGCGGCAGTTGCAGCCCGAGTGAAAAGAATTGATTAAGCTCGCGGCGACAGGCGCGACCTTCACGATCATGAACGGCTATCTCACCGGCCGTCTCACCGACGATGAAGGCGCCGACGAGCTTCCGAGGACCGCGCGCGAAACAGCGCAAGTCAGCAGGCGGCTCGGCGTCCAGCGGCTGAACCTGCACGGCACCGGCCTCGGCGATCGCGGTCTTCCGGTGCAGCCGATCCAGGTCGTTGCCGGTGCGATGTGGCTGAAAGCGCGCGACACGCTTCGCCGGATCGTCGACATGGCAGAGGAAGAAGGCGTTGTTTTCACGCTGGAGAACCTGAACCTGCCGCTCGATCATCCAGGCGTGCCGTTCGGCCGCACCGAGGACACGCTGGCGCTGGTCTCCAGCATCGATCACCCGCGGCTTCGTCTCAATCTCGACCTCTATCATGCGCAGATCGGCGAGGGGAACCTGATCGAGCTCTGCCGGAGGAGCCTGCCGTGGATCGGCGAAATCCAAGTCGCAGACGTGCCGGGACACTGCGAACCGGGCATCGGCGAAGTCAACTGGAACGGGATCGCGGGAGCCCTGAAGGCAATGGGTTATTGCGGCCCGGTCGGCATGGAAGCTTGGGCCGCCAGTGACCCTGATGCGGCGCTTTCCGCTTTCCGCACCGCATTCACGATCTAATCACGAATTTACAGGACGAATCTCATGCCCCAGACTAAACCCGTCAGTGTCGGCCTCATCGGCGCCGGCCGCATCGGCTCCTTTCACGGCGAAACCGTGGCCCGCCGGATCGTCGGAAAGGTCAGCCTTCGTAAGCCCGGTCGAGTTCCGCAGCGTCGATCTTGACCATCTTCATGACCGCGTTGAAAACGCGAGAGGCTTTCTCGGGGTCCGGGTCGTTGAGATAATCCATCACCGTCTCCGGATGGATCTGCCATGCAAGGCCATAGCGGTCCTTCAGCCAGCCGCATTGCAGTTCCTTCCCGCCCTCAAGCAGGCGATCCCAATAGTAGTCGATTTCGGGCTGATCGGCGCACTGCACGAACAAGGAGATCGCTTCGTTGAAGGTGCAGTCCGGGCCGCCGTTGAGGCCGATGAACTCCTGTCCCTCCAACTGGAAGCGCGCAACGAGGGCTTTGCCGTCGGGCTGACGCTTGACGTCTCTGATGCGCGCGTTCCTGAAAATCGAGGTGTAGAATTCGATGGCTTCCTCCAGCTGGTTGTCGAACCAGAGAAATGGTGTGATCTTCTGCATCCTATCTTCTCCTGCTGCGTGGTTTCCGGCAAAGGACGAACGGTGCCGGCAGAGTCCGACAAGGCCATTATGTTTTTCTTCCGAATTGCGGACAGCGGCAGCCCGTCCTACGCTCGGAGGATACAAGGAAAGAAAGACCGATGCCGCAGTCATTCGTCAGCATAGCGACGCGCGGGCAGGGGCTCTACGAGTTCACCGGCGAAGCTCAGTCCTTCGTTGGTGGGTCCGGGGTGGAGACGGGCCTGTTGACCGTCTTCGTCCGGCATACCTCCTGTTCGCTGCTCATCCAGGAAAATGCCGATCCCGATGTCCGCCGCGATCTGGATCAGTTCTTCCGGCGGCTGGTGCCGCCATCGGACGATCCTTCCATGGGCTGGATCGTCCACACGATGGAGGGGCCGGACGACATGCCCGCTCATATCAAGGCGGCGCTGACGCAGGTTTCGATCGGCATTCCGGTCGTTGGCGGACGCTTGGCGCTCGGAACATGGCAGGGGCTTTATCTTTTCGAACATCGCGACCGGCCTCACCGGCGAGAGATCGTGCTGCACCTTGCAGCATGAGGAGCGGGAACCGAAAGCACCCCTTGCGCGTTGACTGCGGCATCGACAAAGGAGGGGGGAAGTCGTGGCGGAAGAACAGGATCTGGCGAGGGATCTCGTAGACGCGTTGAACGCACGCGATTTTGCTTCGCTTGCGGCGGATGTCGATGAGGATGTCGCCATCGGCGGGATCGGGGAAGGCAGCAACAATGGCCGCGAAGCGCTTCGCGAGCGGCTGGCGCATCATTTCCGGATTTTCGACGAAAGCTACGGCGACATGCTGGTGATGCGTGACGAGAGCGGCAGCAACATCGCGGTCAGGCTCACGGCGCGCGGCTTCTATAGAGAGAATGCCGCGGGGCTGCCGCCGGCATCGGGGCAATCCTATTCGGTCGAGAAGCTGCTGCTGGCGGAGCTGGACGGCAGGCGCATCACACGCCTCTCCTTCTTCTCCGACATAGCGGATCTTGTGCGTCAGCTTTCGCGTTAGGGAAGCTGAACGGCGGCTGAACGACGGATTCCGGCAGCATTCAGCTTCTTCCCGGTATGGTCGGATCAATGACAAAGCTCAGGCGGGAAACCGACATCCTGCAGGAGCAGGCTGCTAACGGAGGTGGACATCCATGCCGAATATTCTTGCCAAAACCCTCATTGCCGCTTTCGTCGGCCTCGGTGCGATCGCAACGAGCGTCCCGGCGGCTTCGGCCTCCGATACCGGCATCCGCGTGGAGACCGTCGGCTATCGCAACGGCTTCCAGCTTGCCTTCCACGAACCGCACCACCGCTGGGACCGGCGCGGCCGCTGCAACCTGCGGCTCGCCGAGGCGAAGGCTCGCGACCGCGGGCTTCGCCGGGCGCGCGTCGTCGACGTCTCTCCCCGCAGGGTGGTCGTTGACGGACGGCGTTTCGGCGACCGCGTCCGCATGGTCTTCGCCAACGTCCGCGGTTGTCCGACGATCCGGCGTTGACCTCGAACAGCCATCCGTTTCGTCTCCCCCGGCCGACGGATGGCTGCCCCTCGCGAACCCGCAGGTCGCGGGGGGCTTTCTTGTCTGAATTCGCTTCCTAACTTACGCCGGGCGCTTGTTGAGGACGGCGCCGGCGATCCCCGAGAGAACGCCGCCGCCGATTAGGCCGCCGATACCATCGGCGACCAGGCCGGTCAGACCCGCTTCCCCGCCCAGAGCGTTAAGGAGAAGTCCGCCGCCGACACCGCCTATTGCGCCGACGATGGTTCTGACGATCACGCTCGCAGCTTGCTGCTTCAATATGGCGCTTACCGCATTGCCCCCGATTGCGCCCCCTATCAATTGCGTGATGATTGGCATCAATGCTTCCATGGTTCCCTCCACTTGGCCGTGCCGGACGTATTCCGCCCGGATACGGACCCCTACGTCAGAAACCCGGGCAAGGCCGGCATGGCCGGCATTCCCCCGGTGCCGGGCGAAAAGGTCGCCGGCACACGCAAGCGTGGTGATAAATTAGCGACCTGTCAATTTGTTGCTGAGCTTGCGCGCAATGTTTTTGCTGGCAAATGTGTCTTATGCATCGTTTTTGCCGTTTTTGAAACGAAATCGGCGGCTCCGTCTGACCGGAGCCGCCGAAACCGAAGGTCATTTCGAAGAAGAAAGGGCCTATTCGGCCGCACCGTTGAAGACGCCGCGGCGGATCTGGTCTTCCTCGATCGATTCGAAAAGCGCCTTGAAGTTCCCTTCGCCGAAGCCTTCGTCGCCCTTGCGCTGGATGAATTCGAAGAAGATTGGCCCGATGACGGTCCTGGAGAATATCTGCAGCAGGATCTTGGTCGTCCCGCCATTCACCACGCCTTCGCCGTCGATCAGGATGCCGTGTTTCCTCAGCCGGTCGATCGGCTCCTCATGGCCGCTGACCCGCTCCTGCGATTTCTCGTAGTAAGTCTCCGGCGGTCCGGGCATGAACTGGAGGCCGTTTGCAGCGAGCTGGTCGGTCGCGCCGTATATGTCTTCCGTGCCGACGGCGATATGCTGGATGCCTTCCCCCTTGTATTTGCGCAGATACTCCTCGATCTGGCTCTTGTCGTCGGTGGACTCGTTCAGGGGAATGCGGATCTTGCCGCAGGGCGAGGTGATCGCCCGCGAGACCAGACCGCTCATCTTGCCGGCGATGTCGAAGAAGTGGATCTGGCGGAAGTTGAAGAGCTCCCGGTAGAAGGCCCACCATTTGTCCATGTTGCCGCGGAAGACGTTGTGGGTGAGGTGATCGAGGTAGTAGAAGCCGACGCCTTCAGGCTTCGGGTCGCGTTCGCCGAGCCATTCGAATTCGGCATCGTAGGGAGAGCCCTTCTCGCCGTAGACGTCGATGAAATAGAGCAGGGAGCCTCCGATGCCGACGATCGCCGGTGCATCGATACATTTGTCGTCGCCGGTATATTCCTCGGCGCCGAGATCGACGGCATGCTGCAACGCGTGCTTCGCATCCACGACGCGCCACGCCATCGAGGGCGCACAGGGGCCGTGCTTTTCCACGAAGCGCTCGGCGAAGGAGCCCTTCTCGGCGTTCACCAAATAATTGACATCGCCTTGCCGCCAGACGGAGATATTTTTCTTCCTGTGGCGCGCGACGCGGACATAGCCCATGCGCGTGAACAGTTCTTCGAGCTTTTCCGGCTCGGGATGGGCGAACTCCACGAATTCGAAGCCATCCGTGCCGGCCGGGTTCTCCTTGGTGATCTCTGCCGGCGGTGCATCATGCGGAAAGGGACCCATCTTCTCCTCCTGCGTTCCCGATGATGCACAGTATGCGCCCGCCGGAGCGCGAGAGGCTCGCATATTGAGTTGACTTCTACGGCCGGAATGCGAGATTCATGCCGGATCTATGGGTTTGAAGCAAGGTTCGTGCATATGGACGATTTCGACCGCAAATTGCTGGCTCTCCTGCAGCAGGATGCGCGGCTGACGAACAACGAGCTTTCCGAGCGGATCAATCTTTCCCCCTCGCAATGCTCGCGCCGGCGCATGCGGCTGGAGGAAGAGGGGATCATCCGTGCCTACAGGGCCGAGCTCGATCGCGAGAAGCTCGATCTCGGCATCGTCATCATCGTCACCGTGACGCTTGCGACCCACAACCGAGACAACGCCCGGCGTTTCGCACGATTGATCTCCAGCCTGCCCGAAGTGCTGGAGGCGTTTTCGCTTACCGGGGAAATGGACTATGTCATCAAGGTCGTGGTGCCGAACCTCAAGGCGCTTTCGGCTTTCGTCAACGACGTCCTGCTGCCGCATGAATCCGTCTCGCATGTGAAGACGGCGATCGTCCTCGACACGCTCAAGGAAACGACGGCGCTGCCGATTTGACCTAACGGCCGCACACTTTTGCGAGACCCTAGGGGTTGGTCTTAGGCGGCGCCGGCGGTTATACCGGACTCTTACGACGAATTCGGAGCGAACTCATGGGCATGCTTCAGGCGGGGGTTATTCCCGTCACTCCCTTTCAGCAGAACTGCACCGTTCTTTTCGACATGGACACGAAAGAAGGGGTGATCGTCGATCCCGGCGGTGACGTGGACCGCATCCTGCGCACGGTCGAGGAAAACCGGCTCGCCCTGAAGGCGATCTGGCTGACGCACGGCCATATCGACCATGCGGGCGGCGCGAAGGAGCTGAAGGAGGCAACGGGCCTCGATATCGTCGGGCCGCACAAGGACGACCTGCCGCTCCTGCAAAGGCTCGAATCGCAGGCTTCGATGTTCGGCGTCGCGATGAAGGTCAGCAACGTCGTTCCGGACCGCTGGCTGGAGGAGGGCGACACGGTCTCTTTCGGCGATCATGTGTTCGAGGTCTATCATACGCCGGGCCATGCGCCCGGCCACGTCATCTATTTCCATCGCAAGCAAGGTTTCGCCCACCTCGGAGACGTGTTGTTCCGCGGTTCGATAGGCCGCACCGATCTGCCCGGAGGCGATCACGAACAACTGCTTGCCTCGATCCGCGACAAGGTGCTTCCGCTCGGCGATACTGTCGGTTTCATCTGCGGGCATGGACCGGGAGGACAGATCGGCGAGGAGCGGCGCACGAATCCCTTCCTTCGTGGCCTTTGAACGATTTGAACAAAAAAGGGCAACCGCGCCGCGGTTGCCCTCACGATCTATGCGATGCGGATCGTGGCGATCCGATCAGCCTGCTTCGCAGAAATGCTCGAGCCCGTCGTAACCGACGAACGTGCCGGTGCGCGGGTTGAAGGACCGGTAGCGATCCGAGCAATATTCATACCATCCGGCCGACCAGGGCTCGTAGCTGTCGACCACCACCCGTTCGCGATAGACGCGGCGGACGGGGTAGTAATCCGGCTCCACATAGACCGGGCGCGGCTCGGGACGGTAATAGCGCGGCCCCGAATTGGCGATCGCGCTGCCGACGATCACGCCTGCGGCAAGACCTGCCGCTCCGAGCGCCCAATCGTTGCCGTGGTGGCGATGCCAATAGCGGTCGCGTGCCTCGGCGACGCCGACAGTCGAAAGCGTCGTTGCCGCGACGGCGGCGGTAAGAACGATGGTCTTGATGAATCTGTTCATGACGTCCATTCCCATGAAACGACCGGTCCGGCGGACCGGGTGTGAATGATGGGAATTAAAGTATGTTAGTAAGGCTGAATGTGGGCTGAACGAAAAAACCCGGCATCTCTGCCGGGCTCCAACTTGAATCTTTCTGCAGAACGGCTCAGCCGGCGATCTGCAGGTTGACCGCCTTCGGGCCCTTGCCGCGGCGATCAGGTTCCGTGTCGAAGCTTACCTTCTGATTCTCGGAAAGTCCGTTCAGGCCGGAAGCCTGTACGGCAGAAATGTGTACGAAGATATCCGCACCACCGTTGTCCGGCTTGATGAAGCCGAAGCCTTTCTCGGTGTTGAAGAATTTTACAGTGCCAGTTTCGGCCATGCGTCAGGTCCTTTTCTCTCCGCCCGCTGTTCTACGGCGGACAGCATAACAGTTTTGCCCCGAAGGGCGTGAAGCAGGCAGTTCTCGACTATGAGGAAAGGGTCCTGTGTTACCGCAGCCAGCCTTCCGAACGTCCCGAAGGATCGTCCCACTCCCGGCTGCCCGGATTTTTTCGCGTCTCCGGCGCGCTATTATTAAAGGTCTTCCCGTGTCCGCAAATTGCCCGAACAGAGCAAGAGTGCTGTGTTTATTCTAAATTGGCAAGCAAAAGTTTTTAGAACCATTTCGTCAGTCTCATTTTGACCAAATTCGAAGCGATTGCCAAAAAGTCTCGCAGGATTTCGGTCATCGGTTCTTCTTTTTGTGCGAACTATAGTGAAGAATGCTCGCTTCGTTCCGGTTGCTCTTCGCTATACCAGTCGCGATGCCACCGCCTGGTTAAAGCTTCAGGAGGCCGCGCGCGGTGACTGCGATCAATCCAGCTCTTTCGACCGCGATACACGAAGCAGTTTGCCGGTGTCGTCGGTGAGCAGGAGAAGGGCGCCGTCTGGCGCCACCTTGACGTCGCGGATGCGTCCGAGTTCGCCGTCGAAGAGCCGCTCCTCGGCGACCACGGCTCCGGTATCGTCCCGTTCCAGCCGGGCGACCAACTGGTACTTCAGTGCGGCCACGAGCAGGCTGCCTTCCCATTCCGGAAACATCGCGCCGCGATAGACGGCGATGGCGCCGGGTGCGATCGAGGGGTCCCAATAGTAGAGCGGCTGCTCGTAACCGTCCGCGGCGGTTCCGACCCCGATTTCGGCGCCGGAATAGTGCTTGCCGTAGGAGATGACCGGCCAGCCGTAGTTCCGCCCGGCCTGCGGATGGTTGATCTCGTCGCCGCCGCGCGAGCCATGTTCGGCGGTCAGCAATCTGCCGTCGCGCGGGTCGATATCGATACCCTGCGGGTTGCGGTGACCGATGGACCAGATTTCCGGCAGACCGGCGGTGGTGCCGACATAGGGATTGCCGGCAGGAGCGCTGCCGTCGGGGTTGATGTGGAGGATCGATCCGGCATGGTCGCGCGGATCCTGCGCACGGTTCATTTCGCCGCGGTCGCCGATGCCGAAGAACAGGCTGCCGTCGGGGGCGACGGCAATGCGGGAGCCGAAATGCTGGCGACGCGGGGTCAGCCTGCTCATGACGAAAATCTGCCGCACATTGCCGAGGCTTGTCCCGTCTTCTGAAAGCGTCGCCCGCGCCACTGCGGTTCCGTAGCCGCTATCGCCGGCGGTGCTGTAGGTGAGATAGAGAGTGCGGCTCGTTGCGAAATCGGGCGCCAGCGCGATGTCGAGAAGACCGCCCTGTCCGACCGCCGACACCGGAGGCGTGCCCTTGATCGGTGCCGAAACATCGCCCCCGCGGACGATCCGCAGATTGCCGGCCTTTTCGCTTACGATATAGCTGCCGTCCGGAAGGACCTCAACCGACCATGGTCTCTTGAGGCCCGACGCGATCGTGTCCACCTGCAGGGGAACTTTCTTGCTCGCGACTTCCAGCGTCTGCGCGCAAGCCGAGATCGCGAGGAGGGAAATGGACAGGAACAGCCCTGTCATGGGCAGGGTTCCGCATCTGAGGCGGCGAGGCTGGATGCGATCTTGGTTCTTTTCTTCCCCGGCTGTTTTGCGTGACCGCATGTTCGTCTCCCGCCCCCCTTCATAGCGCTAAAGATGGGAAAAGTGCGCTCAGGAAAACATCACATCACGGTGAATGCCAGTCAGAAAATCGCGTTTATCGGATCCGGGCGTTGGAGTTGCCGTCCGTTTGGGAAATGCCGGACGTGTTGATCATGTCGAGACCGGCGGCGGGCGGCGCCATAAGGCTGAAAACCATGACGACGCAGGCTGCGAGCGCGGTCATCGCAATGAGGAACATGGCGCGCGATTCGCGTGCCTTGAGCTTCTTGCCGGCATCTTCGTCATCCAAAAACATCATCCATTCCCCATTTCCGGCCTGTCGCCTTGTCGAGGATCAAAAGGCCCTCCGAAGTCGGCGCCATGGGGACCGAATTGCGGCAAGCCGCGATATTTATTGTGGCGGAATCGTGGTGTTGCAAAAATGCCGAAAATCCGGAGGGTTGCGCCGGTAAGGACACGACGGAGAGATCACCAGAGGCCGCGTTTTCCGAACTGTCTGGTCAGCCGGCGCGACTGCATGTCCGCGGCGGCCGGCTGCGGGTGCGCGGGCGGGGAAGGCATGCCCGAGCTCGGCTCGTCCGACATCGCGAAAGGGACGGTTTCCGGAAAATGCAGGTCGAATGTCGTCGGGGCGATTTCCGGCCTCGCCAGCAGATAGCCCTGCATCAGCGGCACGCCGATCTCCCGGCAGAGATCGATCTGCCAGGGCTCTTCGATGCTGCAGAAGATCGGTCGGACGCCTTCGGCGACAAACTGGTCGATCATGACGCGCAAGAGGGCGAGACCGGCGGAGTTTTCGGCAAAGCTCTTTATCCATGCGCTTTCGAATTTCACCAGGGCCGGCCGCAGCCGTCTCACGCGTTCGAGATCGTCGTCATCTCCGGTATAGCTGTCGATGGCGATCAGGAAGCCGCTCCTGCGAAGTCGGTCGGCGAAGCGTGCAAGCACGTCCGGATCGTCCTGAGGATGCTCGCGGATTTCGCAGGCGATGCGTCCGGGCGAGAGCCCCGCCTCATGCGCGGCAAGGCGCATGCGGTCCACCTCCTGCCGTATCGCATTGGGCGTCGTGAAAAGTCCGGGATGAAAGTTGACGAGCAGGATCGCTTCGCGCCGGGCGAGGGTGCCTGCATTGAGGATGTGCAGGCTTCGGCAGAGGCTGTCGATCAATGCCCGGTCCTCATCCTGGACAAGGGCGAAGAATTCCGCGGGCGCGCAGGGTGCTCCGCTGCGGCTCGCTCTAATGAGGCCTTCGAATGCGTCTATACGAAGATGATAGTTGAGCGTTTCGCGGAAGATCGGCTGCAGGGCGGATTGCAACTTGAAAGGACCGTAGACGGTGGAATAGGAGCCGTCCGCTTCCCTGACCAGATTGGCGAAGATGCTTCTTTCGGACATCGGCGATCCCGTGCAGGTGCGGGTATGGCAACTCTCGGCATCTTATCTTTCGTGCATTAATAAGTATTTAATAATTCGCGTAAAAGACAATAGCTCGCGTGTTTGCAATCCAAGGATGTTTTACGGTTGTGCAATATGACGCTCGGCCACTGCCCGAAACCATCTCCTTCGGTTATGGTGTCGATGAAAGATTGTCATACCGGGGCGATTTCGACCGTTCTCGCCCGCTTTTTTCGCGTCCGGTGCTTGAAAGACCCTCCTTCTTTCGACATAGAGCTAACCGCTATGGGACCTGTCTCATCGTTCCGTGGCGCTCACTGTCTTCGAAACCGAACAGGACACTCCCATCATGGCCTTCCTTGCCGATGCCCTTTCCCGCGTGAAGCCTTCCGCCACCATCGCCGTTTCCCAGAAAGCGCGCGAGCTGAAAGCCAAAGGACGCGACGTCATCGGGCTCGGTGCCGGCGAGCCTGACTTCGATACGCCCGACAACATCAAGAAGGCAGCCATCGACGCGATCAATCGCGGCGAGACGAAGTACACGCCGGTTTCGGGCATCCCCGAGCTGCGCAAGGCGATCGCCGCCAAGTTCAAGCGGGAAAACGGCCTCGACTACGCTCCCGAGCAGACGATTGTCGGGACGGGCGGAAAACAGATTCTTTTCAACGCCTTCATGGCGACGCTGAATCCGGGAGACGAGGTCGTCATCCCCGCACCCTACTGGGTCTCCTATCCCGAGATGGTGGCGCTTTGCGGCGGCACGCCGGTGACGGTCGCAGCGACCCAGGAGAACAATTTCAAGCTCCAGGCCGCCGATCTCGATAAAGCGATCACGCCGAAGACGAAGTGGTTCATCTTCAACTCGCCGTCGAACCCTTCCGGCGCGGCTTATAGCCACGACGAGCTGAAGGCGCTGACCGATGTGCTGCTCAAGCATCCGCATGTCTGGGTGCTGACGGACGACATGTACGAGCACCTGACCTATGGCGATTTCAAGTTCGTCACGCCGGTGGAAGTCGAGCCGAAGCTCTACGACCGTACGCTGACGATGAACGGCGTCTCCAAGGCCTATGCGATGACCGGCTGGCGTATCGGCTATGCGGCCGGCCCGCTCGCGCTCATCAAGGCGATGGACATGATCCAGGGCCAGCAGACCTCCGGCGCTACCTCGATCGCCCAATGGGCGGCCGTCGAGGCGCTGAACGGGACGCAGGACTTCATCCCGCAGAACAAGAAGATCTTTGAAGGTCGCCGCGATCTCGTCGTTTCCATGCTGAATCAGGCCAAGGGAATTTCCTGCCCGACGCCGGAAGGCGCCTTCTACGTCTATCCGTCCTGTGCCGGGCTGATCGGCAAGACCGCGCCGTCAGGCAAGGTCATCGAAACCGACGAGGACTTCGTTTCCGAACTCCTGGAATCCGAGGGCGTGGCGGTCGTCCATGGTTCGGCTTTCGGCCTCGGTCCGAACTTTCGCATCTCCTACGCGACCTCCGAGGCGCTGCTGGAGGAAGCCTGCAAGCGCATCCAGCGCTTCTGCGCGGCCTGCAGATAAGAGCCAGCAGTATCGTAAGAAGCTTGGGAAAACCCGCCGCGCGGCGGGTTTTTCCGTTTCATGATGGCAACCGTGCCGCAGGCAGCCCGCTTCTGTTGAGACGTCTATTCAACGGCTTGCGAGAACGATTCAACTTGCTGCGATCTTGATTCCAATGATCGTCGTAAGTGTTTGATATAAAATCATCTTCTTTGAGGGCGGCGGGCGAGGGGGCGACCTAAAGGCCGAGTATCGTCAGCATGATGAAGGTGGCGAAGAGGATGAAATGCGTCATTCCCTCGATGGCGTTGGTCTCCCCGTCATTGAGGTTGATCGCGGCGGCAATGAGCGTGATCGTCACCATCACGGTCTGCACCGGCGACATCGCCATGATGAAAGGCTGGCCGGTGTAGAGGGCGATCGCCTCCATTACCGGTACGGTCAGGATCACGGTCGAAAGCGAGGCGCCCATGGCTATGTTGACGACGGCCTGCATGCGGTTTTTCAAAGCCGCCCTCAGCGCAGTCAGGATTTCCGGCGCGGCGGAGATGGCGGCGACGACGATCGCCATGAGCGCGATCGGCGCGCCGGTGTCGCGCAACCCCTCCGTCAGGAATGTCGACATGAGCTCCGCCAGGATGCCGATGATCACGACGCCCACGATGATGGTGGCGATGGAGATATTGGCGGGTTCCTCCGCCGGGTCCTCGCTCGCCGGCGTGTTCCTCTTCTCGGCCCTCGGATAGGCGTAGCTGAAGAAATAGCTGTGCTGCCCCACCTGCATGCGCAGGAAGAGCGCGTAGAGCGCGATCATCGCCGCGATCGTGAAGGCCGAATAGAGGTGCCAGCTTTCCCGCGGCACGAATTCCGGCACGATCATCGATATGCCCATGGCCGTGAGGATCATCACGCCGTAGGTCTTGCCGGAGTCGTCGTTATAGGGCTGCTCGCCGTGGCGGATGCCGCCAAGCAGGGCGGCAAGCCCGAGGATGCCGTTGATGTCGAGCATCACCGCGGCATAGATCGTATCGCGCACCAGGGTCGGCGAGCTTTCGCCGCTCATCATGATCGCGAGGATGAGCACTTCCACGGCGACGGCCGAAAGCGTGAGGATCATGGTGCCGTAGGGATCGCCCACCTTGGCGGCGAGGACCTCGGCATGATGCGCGACCCGTGTGGAGGCCAGGATGATGGTGGCGATCAGGGCTATCGAAACCAGAAGCGTGGCAACCCGCCCAGCCGACAGAAGCTGGTGCTCGCCGGCATAGGTGAGTGCCGCGACAATCAATGCGAAGACGAGAAATCGCTCCTGTTTCAATTGGGATAGCATCGCTTCGTTGTTCCCCCTCCCGAATCCCCAATCCCTGTCGCGCAAAAACGTACGAGCGGTTTTGCGATAACGACATGCATAAGAACAGAGACTGAAGTGCAGGAAGCGAAACTGAAAGATCGCGATGCGCTTGAGCCTGCCATCCAAGATAGAGGACGCATGTCCGTTGGCAACGTCCGGGTTCCGCGGCTCCTGCCGTGATGCCAGCGGCTTTGCCGAAGTCAGTTCCTGAAGACGATGCAGGCGCCGCCATAGGCTCTGATCTTCGCGCAGACGTCTTCCGCCTCAGCCCGCGTCTGACGGGCTATGCGTGCGGTGTAGCGCGCCTTGGCGCCGAAGCGTGCGTTGCGTTCGCGCTGGATCAGCGGCTTTTCGGCATTGAGCGGCGCCGGCAGTCTTTTCACGGCCTGGACGAAGAGACGGTGGGCGACCGATTTTTGGAAATGCGCCGCCAGTTGCGCCCCCCAGGGTGCCCAGACGCCTTCGCCTTCGAAGGCGATGTCCTTGAGATTTCGCGTGGCGGCGAGTTCGGTGCACGCCTCGATGAACGGTTTTGTCTTGTCGAGGCGCAGGTCCGGTTTTTCCGGCGGCGAGTCTTTCCAGTCTTCCGCCGGATGAGCGGTAATGGCGAGGACATAGGAGCGGGTTTCAAGGGGCAGGCGCCCGGAAGCGAGAAACGCCTCCAGACCTGCTTCGCCGGCGTTGTAGGCGGCGGCTGCGAGCCCGAGATTGCCGTAGCGGTCGCGCAGGGCGTCGAGATATTCGGCGGACTTGCTCAGGGCTTCCGGCGCATCGAAACTGTTGGCAAGGCCACGCAGGCGCGCGGTCGAGGGCATGAACTGCGCGATGCCCTCGGCACCTTTGTAGCTGACGGCATCGGGGCGGAAGAGACTTTCCCGCCAGATCAGCCGGGCAAAATAATCGGGTGGCAGCGCATTTGCCGTGGCGAAATGCTCGATCGCCTGGCAGATGTCGCGTCCGTAGGTTTCCTGGCGGATGCAGAGCTTTCGACCGTCGTCCAGCCGGGCGGAGTAGAGGCAGGGCGGCGGTGCACTGAATTCCGGCTGTGCCGCGGCGGTCTGCGGGCGGGGCAGGCACAATGAAATCGCCAGCCCGAATGCGGCAAGGTGAGAAAAACGGTGCCGGTCCAATCGAATGCGCATTCCCAACCGTCTAGACGTCGCTGGCAGGCGTTCTGATTTACACGCTTTCGCCGCCGCGGAACAGCCGCCTTGGAGAACCAAGGCGCAAGACGGCTCGCGGGCCGCTTCGTTTATGGCGGCCCGCGAAGAGACGATCAGGCGACGTTTTCGAGCGAGGGATAGTCGGTATAACCCTTTGCGCCGCCGCCGTAGAACGTATCCTTGTCGGGCGTGTTGAGCACGGTGTTCTCCCGCAGGCGCCGCACCAGATCGGGGTTGGCGATGAAGGGCTTTCCGAAAGCGACGAGATCGGCGTCGCCGCGTGCGACGGTTTCGATCGCCACGTCGCGATCATAGCCGTTGTTGACCATCCATGCGGCCTTCCCGCCTTTGGTCTCGTAGGCGGCGCGCAGGGCGGCGTAGTCGAACGGCCTGTCGCCTTGCTGGTGGTCGCGGGCACCACCCGTCGCCCCTTCGATCACGTGAATGTAGGAAAGGCCGTAACGTGCAAGCCCTTCGATGACATAGGTGAAGAGCGGCTGCGGATTGGGATCGGAGGAGTCGTTGGCTGGGGTGACCGGGGAGATGCGGATACCGGTCCGCCCGCCGCCGATCTCCTTCGTCACGGCCTCGATGACCTCGAAGAGGAAGCGGGCGCGGTTTTCGATCGAGCCGCCATAGGCGTCGGTGCGGTGATTGCTGCCGGAGCGCAGGAACTGGTCGATCAGATAGCCGTTGGCGGCATGGATTTCCACGCCGTCGAAGCCGGCATCGATCGCGGCGCGGGCCGCCTTGCGGTAATCCTCGACAATGCCTGGCAGTTCGGAGAGTTCGAGGGCGCGGGGCTCGGATGTTTCGGCAAAGCTTCCGGTGCCGTCGGGATTGACGAGAAATGTCTTGGAGTTTGCGCGGATCGCGGACGGTGCGACCGGCTTGTCGCCGTTCGGCTGCAGCAGGGTGTGGGAAATGCGTCCCACATGCCACATCTGCACGACGATCTTGCCGCCCGCCTTGTGGACGGCATCGGTAACTCTCTTCCAGCCGGCGAGCGCTTCCGGCTTGTAGAGACCGGGAACATCGGCATAGCCCTGGCCCTGATGGCTGATGGCGGTCGCTTCGGTGATCAGCAGGCCGGCGGTGGCACGCTGCGCATAATAGGTGACGTTGAGGTCGTTCGGCACCGCGTGCGGAGAACGGTTGCGCGTCAAAGGCGCCATGACGACACGGTTCGCAAGCTCGATGTCGCCGATCTTTATGGGATCAAAAAGTGTAGCCATGGGAAATCCTTTAAGGTTGGGAGGACGGAAGATGCCGTTTCGGTCTGCGGATGCTGGCCGGTTAGAGAGACGTGTTCAGGTGTTTGAGAAATGCTGCGATCGTTTCCTCGTTTCGCTTGTAGAAGATCCATTGTCCGACGCGGCGGGTTGTCACGAGTCCGGCGCGCTGCAGGGTGGCAAGATGGGCGGAAACGGTCGACTGGGAGAGACCGCAACGTTCGAACTGGCCGGCGCATACGCCAAAATCGAGCGGGTGCTCCTGCCCGCTGAAATGCACTTCCGGCGATTTCAGCAGGTTCAGAATCTCCACTCGCTTGGGATGTGCGAGAGCCTTGAGGATTTCGTCGGTGTTCATTTTCGGCAGGGTTCTTAGATCGCGTTCGAACGAAATATATATCGCCATTGCTCGATATACAAGAATGCGAAAGACTGAAAGCCGGCAAGCGGACAAAAAAAGAGGGCCACAAGACGAGCTTGGGCCCTTATCAGTTGTGAAGGTATCTAACCTCCAGAGGGGAACAGCTGACGCGGCGGCACTGGGAGGAGAAAGACCGCCAGGTGCGCCAGCTATCCAACATATGGGGCAGGCTTCGCGCCGTTTCAAGAGAAAGTCCTGCCCGCTTTTTCATCAAGATGAAAAAATTGTTGCGGAGGCCGGAGGCAAAAAAAGAGGGCCACAAGACGAACTTGGGCCCTTTATAGTTTTGAAGGTAATAAAACCTCCAGAGGGGAACAGCTGTTGCGGTGGCACTGGGAGGAAAAAAGCCACCAGATGCATCAGCTATGTGCCATATGCTGTTTTTTCGGGCATTCATCAATCATTTTATGTGCATGTCAGCCATGCATGCGCTGCAACACTGTCTTTTGCGCATGCGCAAAAGGCATCAGAAGCTCCAGTTTCGGGCCTTCGCAACGATGAAATCCCTGAACACCTTCAGCTTCGCGGCGTTCTTCATCTCGCTCGGATAGCAGAAATAGGTGTCGAAGGATGGAATATCGGCGCTGATCGGAAGTTGTATCAAACCGGGATCGCGTCCGACGATGTAGTCCGGCATCATGGCGACGCCGATTCCGAGCAGGCAGGCTCGCTTGATCGAGGTCTGGCTGTTGATCTGGAGCACCGAGGGCCGCGGATTGTCCGAATCACGTCCCGCGATCTCCAGCCAGTTGACGTCGAGCAGCCAGTTCGGGGCCGGCTCGCCGAAGGTGATGATCCGGTGGTTGTCCAGGTCGTCGATCGTCTGGGGCTCGCCGTAGCGGTTGATGTAGGAGGGCGCGGCGTAGACGTGCATATGCACGGTGAAGAGCTTGCGCTGAATGAGATCCGACTGCTGCGGCTCGCGCAGCCTGATCGCGCAGTCGGCGTGGCGCATGTTCACGTCCAGTTCCTCGTTGTCGAGGATGAGCTGGACCTGCATGTCGGGATAGAGCGCCAGGAACTCCTGCACCTTGTCGGTAAGCCAGCCCTGGCCGAGGCCGACAGTGGTGGTGATCCTGAGCTTGCCGCTGGGCTTGTCTGTCGTTTCCGTCAGATGCACCCGCACGCTTTCGAGCTTCATCAGGACTTCGTGGGCGGTGCGATAGAGGATCTCGCCCTGTTCGGTCAGGATGAGGCCGCGGGCGTGGCGGTGGAAGAGCTTGATGCCGACATCCTGCTCAAGCGCGCTGACCTGGCGGCTGATGGCCGACTGCGACAGATGCAGCTTGTCGGCTGCGTGCGTGAACGAGCCTGCTTCGGCCGCGGCGTGGAATATCCGCAGCTTGTCCCAGTCGAGCGGCATTATTTCCCCCATAGGTCTTAACGGCGGAAAGCTGCCGCTTTCCGCCCGTCGCTGATCAATGATCAGGATGTCCGGAATTCATCTTGGTCTATGAATCCAAACATCCTGCCGTGCTGTTCCCACATCCGGCGGCGGAAGATTTCCGGCCGCCGCATCGGCGGCTTCTACTCGGCCGCAATTGCGACAGGCATATGACCTGCAAGGTACTTTTCGGTTTCAAGCGCCGCCATGCAGCCCATGCCCGCAGCCGTGACCGCCTGGCGGTAGATGTCGTCCGTCACGTCGCCTGCGGCAAAGACTCCGGGCACATCGGTGGCCGTGGAATCGGGCGCCGTCCAGAGATAGCCGTTCGGTTTCTGGCGCAGCTTGCCCTTGAAGAGTTCGACGGCCGGCGCATGGCCGATCGCGACGAACACGCCGTCGATCGGCATGTCCGTTTCAGCGCCGGTCAGCACGTTGCGCAGCTTCACGCCGTTGACGGAAGCCGGCATCGGGGGCCTGGCCTCGGTGCCGAGATATTCGACGACTTCGTGATTCCAGACGATCTTGACGTTGGGCTTGGCGAAGAGACGCTCCTGCAGGATCTTCTCGGCGCGGAACATATCGCGGCGATGGACCACGGTGACGGATTTCGCGAGATTGGAGAGGTAAAGCGCTTCCTCCACGGCGGAATTGCCGCCGCCGACGACGATCACGTCCTTGTTGCGGTAGAAGAAGCCGTCGCAGGTCGCGCAGGCCGAGACGCCGAAGCCCATGAAGGTCTCTTCGGTTTCGATGTCGAGCCACTTTGCCTTGGCGCCGGTCGCGATGATCAGTGCGTCCGCCGTCCAGTCATTGCCGCTGTCGGTCCGGATGCGGAAGGGGCGCACGTCGAGATCGACTTCCGTTACCAGATCGTTGACGATCTCGGCGCCGACATGCTGAGCCTGCTTCAGCATCTGTTCCATCATCCATGGGCCTTGGACCGGATCGGCATAACCGGGATAGTTCTCGACATCGGTCGTGATCATCAATTGGCCGCCCTGTTCCATGCCGGCGATCAGGACCGGTTCCAGCATGGCACGCGCTGTGTAGATCGCCGCGGTATAGCCGGCGGGCCCGGATCCGATGATCAGCACCTTGGTGTGACGGGCAGACATGCTGCATTCCTTTCAATCGTCGCGGGCCACATGCGCTCAGGTTGCGCGAGCCCGATCCATTTCGCTTATCGCTCATTTATGAGCGTAGGCATGCCATATTCAAGTGCACTCCGCCATTTGCCAACAGGCTTGGGATGGCGCCGTGACATTTTTGTTCCTATTTGTGCAACAATCTTGCGGAAGGAAGCCGATTCGGATCATAACCGCGAACTTTTTCAAACGAGGCGATTTCCATTCATGTTTCGTGCAGAACTTGACGCGATCGATATCCGTATCCTGAAGGAACTACAGGCGGACGGCCGCATGACCAATGTCGAGCTTGCCGCCAGGGCCGGCATCTCCGCGCCGCCCTGCCTTCGCCGCGTCCGCAAGCTGGAGGAGGCGGGTATCATCGAAGGTTACCATGCGATGCTCAACGCGCCGGCTCTGGGCTTCGATCTCGTCGCCTTCTGCATGGTCGGTCTCAAGCACCAGTCGGAGGCCAACCTGAAATCCTTCGCCGCAGCTACCGCGAAATGGCCGCTGGTACGTCAGGCCTGGATGGTTTCGGGCGACAGCGACTTTCTCCTGCATTGCGTCGCCGAGAACCTGACGCGCTTCCAGGATTTCGTCATCGAGGTGCTGACCGCCAACGAACAGGTGGATACGGTGCGCACCATGCTGACGATCCGCCAGGTGAAGAAGCTCGGGCTGGTCGAGATCTGACCTGACGCAGACGTGCGCCATGCATTACGCGAGCGAGCGGTAGACCGCTTCCAATTGCCGGGCCTCGCGCTCGATGCTGAAATTCTGCTCGACATGCCGGCGGGCGCTGGCCGCGGCCCTCCGGCGACGTTCGTCGTCATCCATCAGGACTGCAGCCGCCTCGACCATCGCATTCAGGTCGTCGCGCCCGATCAGGAGTCCCGTCTCATGTTCGCCCGTCACCAGAAGCTCCGGGAAGGCTCCCACATCCGTGGCGATCACAGGCACGGCGGTCGCCATGGCTTCCAGCGGGGTCAGGCCGAACCCCTCCCAGCGCTGCGGTGCGACGAAGAGGTCGAGGGCGCGGTACCATTCGTTGATATTCGTGTGTTCGCCGACGAACAGGATGCGATCGGAAAGCCCGGCGGCGGCGACCCGTTCCTTCAGCATGGTTTCGAACGAGACATGCTTGGCGGTCGCCCGGCCAGCGACGACGGCGATCCAGCCCGCCCGCTCGGGCAGGAGGCGGATCATGCTGTCGACGAAAAGGTCGGTGCCTTTCTGGCTTCGGACGCGCCCGAAGCATCCGACGATCTTCTTCGACGGATCGAGCCCGCGTTCGCGTTTCGCCTCATCGCTGGCGGATGGCGGAGAGAACCGGTTCGTGTCGATGCCGTGAAGAATGACGGTGTTCGGGACTTCCAGATAACTCGCCGTCTTGCCGCTGGTGGCGATCACAGCGTCCATCTTGGAGATCAGCCATTTCGTCCAGCCCGTATGCCGGCGCTGCGAGGCGGAGGTGAACGCGATCTTCAAGGGTATGCGCAGGATGTCGCGAATCACGATCGCCGGCAGCATCTCGATATTGCGCCGCGCATGCCAGATGCGGTGGCGCAGCCCACGAGGAGGGCGCCGGATGCGCAGAAGATCGCGATAGCGGATATGCGGCAGATCGCGCGGCAGGCCCGATCCGAGCGCCGCTATCTTCTGGCCGAGGGCGCGCTGCACCGGAATGAGCTGGATGATCGTCGAGGTGACGCCGGAGAGCCGCTTCTTGAAGTTGGGAGCGATGATTTCGACGTCGCGTATGTCGACGGTGGCGGGGTCTCTCATTGCCACACCCGCGATCACCCCCAGGTGATCGCGAGGATCTCGTAAGCCTTGGACCCGCCTGGAGCATTGACCTCGATCGAATCCCCCACTTCCTTGCCGATCAGCGCGCGGGCGATCGGCGAAGAGATGGAAATGCGGCCTGCCTTCACGTCGGCTTCCTGATCGCCGACGATCTGATAAGTCTTCTCCTCCTCGGTATCCTCGTCGACAAGCTTCACCTTGGCGCCGAACTTGACCGTGGAGCCCGACATCTTGGAAAGGTCGATCACCTCCGCACGCGCGACGAGATCTTCAAGCTCGGTGATGCGGCCTTCATTGTGGCTCTGAGCTTCCTTTGCCGCGTGGTATTCGGCATTTTCCGAAAGGTCGCCATGGGCGCGCGCCTCGGAAATGGCCTCGATGATTCGCGGGCGCTCTTCCTGTTGCCGCCAGCGCAGTTCCTCCTGCAGCTTGACGAAACCGCCCTGAGTCATCGGTACTTTGTCAACCATCTTGTCTTGTCCTTTAACGCGCGCCGCCCGCCTTACGGAAAAAGCGGACGCAAAAGAAAACGGCCTCCGGAGCCAAAACCCCGGAACCGTTGGGATGTGTTTGGTTGTGTGCTTATAGCAGAAATCGAAGGGAAAAAGCTAGATTTTTCGAAGTGTAGCAAGTGCTGCCGCGCCCAAGATCGGGCCGCGGAACAATCATCGATGTCGTCCGTTCGATTTCTGGCAAGGGAGTTTTGAATGAGCGGGATTATCAATAGCGCGCATATCGAAGGCAGGCTCAACGCACACCGCCGGCTGATGGTTTCGCTCTTTTCCGTCATCGCGGGAATTCCGGCGGCACGCGAGGCGCTTTCCGCGATGATCCGCGAGAACGAGATCGTTTCGGACCACGAGGAAGACCCCGGAATAGAACCCGACGAGGCCTTCGCCGCCCAGCAGGTGGCGGACGACGAGATCCGTGCGATCCTTTCGGCGGCGATGGACCGCTTCTCGGCAAGCAGGACGAGCGAGGACGACGGATGAGCTTTGCAAGCAGGGCTGCCGGCTATGTCCGCCAGTTCATAGGCGAGGTGATCGGCAGCCAGAAATTGTACGAAAAGGGCCGCCGCGACGTGCTGTCCGACACGGGCGCGGACGGTTATCCTCGCGCAAAGGAGGAGCAGATGAGCAAGGTCGTCAAACCCAACAATCCGGGCAGGGACGGTCCCCGATCCGCGGAACGGGATGCCGAGCCGCAATTCCACAGGTCGCGCGAGGGGGCTTCCAACGATGGCGTATCGAGCGCCAAGCCGCGCGTCATCACCGGCAGCGACGATGCCACCCGCCACAAATATCCGCCCGGCGCGAAGGAAGAGAAGGACTGGTCGCCGGGTTTCGACGAAAGCCAGCCTGCAAAGGGAACGAAAGGCGGCGATGATGGCTGAGGAACTGAAGATTTACCGGCTCGTTCCCACCGCGCCTGCCGGAGACAGCAATTGGGACAACGCGCCCAACCAGGGCGAGGTGATCGTTCGCGCCCGCACCAGCGGCGATGCGCGCATCGTTGCGGCGGAGGCCGAACTGGACTTCCTGGATATCGACGCCTTGCCCGGCGACGGCAACTCGACGGAGTTCGCGAGCGCATTCCGAAACGAGCGCCTTTATACGGTCATCGAAGAAGCCCACTCTCCCTATCCGACCGTCGGCCCGCGTGAAGTGGTGGAGGGAACGGTCCGGGTCGACAATATTCTTCCGACGCAGGTTTGACGGATGGCGTACGGCTGGAGGCCGGGGTGAAACCGCCGGCATTTCTTCGGCAATGCGGAGTTAGTTCAACGGCTTGGGCGTATCGGTCAAGAAGCCGATTCATGCGCTTGAACCAGAAAATTAAGGCCGCTCGCCAGTTTCACGATCATCTCATTCTTCAAATTTCGAACCAATCATCCGGAGGTCTTCGGCAAGGCGTACCGGCAGATCCATCCGTTCATGAAGAATGCTCATCACGCCGAGCATGCCGTTTGGAAGCTCGCGGAAGAATATGTAATGACGTTCATAGCGACTGAAATAGGCGTTATCCTTGAGATCTTGCGGTACGCTTAGATGTTGCGGCAGGCGCCGCCAAATCGCCTTTGTAACGCTCAGCCGCTCCAGATGAGCGTGGAGACCGGTAATATAGGAGATCGCTTGCGCTTCTCCCCATTTCTCCGCCGTTTGTCGCCAGATATTATCCTGAACGGCGTCGGCTAAGGGGTAAAAAAGATACACCACCATGTCAGCGCGTTTTGTTGCGGCGAATTACATCCTCGGCTGAAACTGCGCGGAACTCCTTCTCTCCAGCCCGCATGGCCGGCTCCAGGTGTCTTTTCAGCCAGTCCCAAGCTTCATCGCGCGATTGGAGATCACGGCGAATGAGCGCGCGAATATATTCGCTCGCATTTTCATAGAGGCCATGCTCGCCGATCTGCCGTTCGATATGAGCCTGCAGTTGGCCACCGACTCGTACATGGATGCTCTCGGACGCCATAGATCTCTCCTTGTCGAAGGAGAGATATTGTAGCGCATATTGCCAATATTCTCTACACCTTCGCGTTACTCGAACTACACGAAATAACTCTGCAGCGGCCTTACTTCGAGGTTGCCGGCCTTGAGCGCGCGGATCGCCTGGGCCGCGGCTTCCGCGCCGGCCATGGTGGTGTAGTAGGGGACCTTCTGCATCAGCGCGGCGCGGCGCAGCGACTTGGAGTCCGAGATCGCCTTGGTGCCGTCGGTCGTGTTGATGACGAGCTGGACCTGGCGGTTGCGGATCGCGTCCTCGATATGCGGACGGCCTTCCTGCACCTTGTTGATCTTCACGGCGTCGATACCGTTCTCGCCGAGGAAGCGAGCGGTGCCGGACGTCGCCATGACCCTGAAGCCGATCTCGGTCAGGATGCGCATCGCCGGAAGCACGCGGTCCTTGTCCTCGTCGCGCACCGAGACGAAAACGGTGCCTTCGCGGGGCAGGTCGACGCCGGCGCCGAGCTGCGATTTGGCGAAGGCCAGCGCATAGTCGGTGTCGAGGCCGATGACTTCGCCGGTCGAGCGCATTTCCGGCCCGAGCAGCGTGTCGACGCCGGGAAACCGGGCGAAGGGGAAGACCGCTTCCTTGACGGCGATGTGCTTCAGGTTGCGGGGATCGGGCTTCTTGCCGTAGGCGGCGATCGCCGCGTCGAGCTTCTCGCCGGCCATGACACGGGCGGCGATCTTGGCGATCGGCGCGCCGATCGTCTTGGCCACGAAAGGGACCGTGCGCGAGGCGCGGGGATTGACTTCGAGCACGTAGATCGTTCCGTCCTTGATGGCATATTGCACGTTCATCAGCCCGCCGACATTCAGCGCTTTGGCAAGCGCCTGGGTCTGGCGCTCCAGCTCGTCGACGGTCTCGGTGGAAAGCGTGTGGACAGGAAGCGAGCAGGCGCTGTCGCCGGAATGGATGCCGGCTTCCTCGATATGCTCCATGATGCCCGAGACGAAGACGTTCTCGCCGTCGCTGAGCGCATCGACGTCGACTTCCACCGCATTGGTCAGGTAGCTGTCGAAGAGCAGCGGGTTCTTGCCGAGAAGCGTGTTGATCTGTCCGGTCTTGTCGTTCGGGTAGCGCTGCTTGATGTCCTCCGGCACGAGGCCCGGAACGGTGTCGAGCAGATAGGTCTGCAGCATCGATTCCGAGTGGATGATCTGCATGGCGCGGCCGCCAAGAACGTAGGACGGGCGCACGACGAGCGGGAAGCCGATTTCGCCGGCAACGAGGCGGGCCTGCTCGACGGAATAGGCGATGCCGTTGTTCGGCTGGGCGAGATCGAGCTTCTGCAGCAGCTTCTGGAAGCGGTCGCGGTCTTCGGCGAGATCGATCATGTCGGGCGCGGTGCCGAGGATCGGGATGCCGTTCTTCTCCAAGGCTTCCGCGAGCTTCAGCGGCGTCTGGCCGCCGAACTGGACGATGACGCCGACGAGTTCGCCGTTGGTCTGCTCGGCCTTCAATATCTCGATCACGTCCTCGGCCGTCAGCGGCTCGAAATAGAGCCGGTCGGAGGTGTCGTAATCGGTCGAGACGGTTTCCGGGTTGCAGTTGACCATGATCGCTTCATAGCCCGCATCCTTCAGCGCGAAGGCGGCATGGCAGCAGCAATAGTCGAATTCGATGCCCTGGCCGATGCGGTTCGGGCCGCCGCCGAGGATCACGACCTTCCTTCGGTCCGAAATGCCGGCTTCCGAGCGGGTCGCGCCTGCGAAGGGGACCTCGTAGGTCGAATACATATAGGCAGTGGGAGAGGCGAACTCGGCAGCACAGGTGTCGATGCGCTTGAAGACCGGGCGAACATCGAGGCTGTTGCGCAGCTCGGCCACTTCCTTCGGCCGCTTGCCGGAAAGCGTGGCGAGACGGGCGTCCGAAAAGCCCATCGCCTTCAGCATGCGCAGGTTCTGCGCGTCTTCCGGCAAGCCGTGCTCGCGGATGCGGGCTTCCATGTCGACGATCGCCTTGAGCTGGGCGATGAACCATGGGTCGATCTTCGAGGCTTCGTGGACGTCCTGCGGGCTCATGCCCATGCGCAAGGCCTGCGCGACCATGCGCAGGCGGTCGGGCGTTGCCGTGCCGATCGCAGCACGGATCGCATTGCGGTCGTTCTCGTCGCCGAGACCGGGGATCTCGATTTCGTCGAGGCCGGTCAGCCCCGTTTCGAGACCGCGCAGCGCCTTCTGCAGCGATTCGGCGAAGGTCCGGCCGATCGCCATCACCTCGCCGACGGATTTCATCGCCGTCGTCAGAACCGGCTCGGCGCCGGGGAACTTCTCGAAGGCGAAGCGCGGGATCTTGGTGACGACATAGTCGATCGAGGGTTCGAAGGAGGCGGGCGTGGCACCGCCGGTGATGTCGTTTTCGAGCTCGTCGAGCGTGTAGCCGACCGCAAGCTTTGCCGCGATCTTGGCGATCGGGAAGCCGGTGGCCTTGGAGGCGAGCGCCGAGGAGCGCGACACGCGCGGGTTCATTTCGATCACCACGAGGCGGCCGGTGTCGGGATTGACGGCGAACTGCACGTTCGAGCCGCCGGTCTCCACCCCGATCTCGCGCAAGACCGCGATCGAGGCGTTGCGCATGATCTGGTATTCCTTGTCCGTCAGCGTCAGCGCCGGGGCAACGGTGATACTGTCGCCGGTGTGGACGCCCATCGGGTCGATGTTCTCGATCGAGCAGATGATGATGCAGTTGTCCGCCGTGTCGCGGACGACTTCCATCTCGTATTCCTTCCAGCCGAGCACAGATTCCTCGATCAGCACCTCGGTGGTCGGCGAGGCGTCGAGGCCGCCGGAGACGATGTCGAAGAATTCCGAGCGGTTGTAGGCGATGCCGCCGCCGGTGCCGCCGAGCGTGAAGGAGGGGCGGATGATCGCGGGAAGGCCGATCTCGTCGAGCGCCTGTGCCGCAATCGCCATGGCATGGCTCATGTAGCGCTGTTTGCGGTCGGTCTCGCCGAGATTCCACTGGTTTTCCAGCGCGTCCAGCGCCTTGTCGAGCTCGGCGCCGGAGAGCGTGGCCTTCAACTTGTCGCGCTCGGCGACATGCGCCTTGCGGTCGAGGTCCTTGATCTCGGTCGCGTTGGCCAGCAGCGACTTCGGCGTTTCCAGCCCGATGCGGGCCATCGCCTCGCGGAAAAGCGCACGGTCCTCGGCCATGTCGATCGCGTCGGGCTTGGCGCCGATCATCTCGACATTGTAGCGTTCGAGAACGCCCATGCGCCTGAGCGAAAGTGCGGTGTTGAGGGCGGTCTGTCCGCCCATCGTCGGAAGAAGCGCGTCGGGGCGCTCCTTGGCGATGATCTTGGCGACGACTTCCGGCGTGATCGGCTCCACATAGGTTGCGTCCGCCAGGCCCGGGTCGGTCATGATCGTCGCCGGATTGGAATTGACCAGGATGACCCGGTAGCCTTCCTCCTTCAGGGCCTTGCAGGCCTGTGTGCCCGAATAGTCGAATTCGCATGCCTGGCCGATGACGATCGGTCCCGCGCCGATGATGAGGATCGATTTTATGTCTTGGCGCTTGGGCATGTCTCTATCCGTTCCTATCGCTTCGGCCGCGCGCACGTAAAACCGGCCAGGGTGGGAGATCACCGGCCGGGCGTGCGCTGTCAGTCTCAAAAGGCTAGAAGCGGCTTATAGGCAAATGCTTGGCGGAGCGGAACCCCGAAAATGCCAGAATCGACAGAAATCAAGCGCGCCGGTCGATCCGCTATTTTCCGGGCACGACAAGAACCTTGACTTCTCCGGGGCGCGGCGGGCTGGCGACGGCGTCCGGCAATTCGTCGAAGCCGATCCGCCGGGAGATCAGCTTGTCGATTTCCAGCGTACCGGAGGCGATCAGGTCCGCGGCGCGCCGGTGTACGAAGGGATTGATGAAGGAGCCGAGCACGCGAAGCTCGCGGAACAGAATATCGAAAGGTTCGATCTCGACCTTCTCGCCCTGCGGCATGACGCCGAGTATGATCACCGTGCCACCGGACCGCGCAAGCCTGGGGGCCTGCTTCACGGTTTCGGCCACGCCTGCGCATTCGATCACGACGTCCGCGCCTCCGGGAAGGACCCCGTTCCTCCCTGCTATCAGATCGATCACGTCGCCAGCCGCGGGATCCACCGATGCCGTCGCGCCGATGTCTTCGGCAAGCTTGCGGCGAACCCCCTGGCGCGTCACGAGCACGACCGAGGTCGCTCCGGCGAGCCGCGCAAGTTGCACCACGAGGAGCCCGATAACGCCGCCGCCCAGCACGACGACGGATGCTCCTGCCTTTATCTCGGCCATGTCGATGCCGTGGATGCAGCAGGCAAGCGGCTCGCAGAAGGCGCCATGTTCGGAATTCAGCGAAAGCGGCAGCTCATAGGCCTGTTTCTCCGGCACGATCACATATTCGGCGAAACCGCCGTCACGATGGATGCCGATGGCCTGAAGGTTTTCGCAAAGATTGATCCGCCCGCGCTGGCATTGCGGGCAGCGGCCGCAGTGTATGTTCGGATCGCCGGTGATGCGCATGCCGGTCCGGAAGCCGCGGACACCGTCTCCGACCGCTTCGATGATTCCCGAAAACTCGTGGCCGAGCGTCACCGGCGGCTTCGAGGGAAATTCGCCGGCAAGAAGGTGCCTGTCCGTGCCGCAAATTCCACAGGCTTCGACACGGACCAGAAGGTCTCCGGGACCGGGAGCCGGCTTCTCAACATCGCGGACGACGAATTTGCCGATCGCTTCGAGACGAGCGGTTTTCATGTGGTTCTCCTCCTACCCGTCGATATAGGATCGGGAAAGGCGGGAGAGGTCAAGACGGTTCGCCGGTTCGGCATGTTCGAACGGCGACCGGAGGCGGCGATTCATTTTGCAAGGATCGTTGCCGCAGCCTATAAGACATATAAGCGGAACGATATGTTTTCTGATGCGTTCTGCGGCATCGAAACGAGGGGATCGGTCATGGAATGGAAGGGTCGCCGCCAGTCGGGCAATCTCGAGGATCGGCGTTCATCGGGAGGGGCGGGACGAAATCCTTTCGGCCGGGGCGGAGGCCTGCGAATCCCGATGGGCGGTGCACGGCGCGCCGGCGGCGGCATGAGCGTCGGCACGATCATCTTCCTTGTGGTCATCTATTTCGTCCTGAAGGCGATGGGAATCGACCTGTTGCAGGTTTTGGGCGAGGGCGGGCAGGTGAGCATGCCCGGTTTCGAGCAGACCGAAAGCGCCAGCCGCCGTTCCTCGCCGCAGGAGGAAGAGACCAAGCAGTTCATGGCGACGGTTCTGGCCGAGACGGAGGATACCTGGAACGGCATCTTCCAGGCGGAAGGCGCCACATACGAGGAGCCGAAAATGGTGCTCTTCTCAGGCTCGGTCCAGTCGGCCTGCGGTTTCGCGTCCGCGGCGTCCGGCCCCTTCTATTGCCCCGGTGACCGCAAGGTCTATCTCGACATGGGCTTCTTCGACGAACTGGCGCAGAAATTCCAGGCGGCCGGCGATTTCGCACAGGCTTATGTCGTCGCTCATGAAGTCGGCCATCACGTCCAGAACCTCACCGGCGTCCTGCCCCGCTTCAACCAGATGCGCGGCCGGATGAGCGAGGTCGAGGCCAACCAGATGTCGATCCGCGTCGAGCTGCAGGCGGACTGCTATGCGGGCATCTGGGGCAAGTTCACCGAGCAGAAGGGCCTTCTCGAACAGGGCGACCTCGAGGAAGCGCTGAACGCCGCCACGCAGATCGGCGACGACACGCTGCAGAAGCGCATGCAGGGCTATGTCGTGCCGGAAAGCTTCAACCACGGTACGTCCGAACAGCGCCGCCGCTGGTTCCAGCGCGGCTTCGAAAGCGGCAAGGTCGAATCGTGCAACACCTTCAACGGCGACGTCTGAGCGGACGTCGAAGACGGTCGCCGGTTCAGCGGATGAGCAGGGCGGTGCCGTAGAGGCCCGCCGCGAAGACGGTGTGCGCCACGAGATTGAGGAAGCGCACCTTGTTGGGGTTCGGCGTCTTGGCGGCTGCCCATCCCAGTCCGAGACCCGGCTGCATGAGGAACCAGCCCGCGCCGACCGTGACGATGCCGAGGACAAAGGCCGGCACGAATGTGGGAGCGGCGAACCAGGACGGTCCCATGACGAAAGCGAGGATCAGCCCGTAAAGAATGCCGACCGCATAGTGGCCGATCCATCCGAGCGCCAGCTCGTTGCGATAGGGCTCGGCGGCGGCGATGCTGTCGTGGAAGACCTTGCCGCGGCCGAGATGCCAGAACCAGCGGCCCGGAAGAGCCCAGCTCGCCTTCGGCTCGCCGAAAACGCGGTGGAGCACGATTGCCCATAGATCCATGAGAATGGTGGCGCCGATGCCGATGAGGACGCCGCGCCAGAAGAGATCAAACATGTGGAATCCGGAATATCGAGAAGAAGTGCCCCGCCTTCCTAGCCGGTATCGACGCAAAACGGAAGCCGCCCATTCGACCCGTTCCCGATGTCGGGCACCGAAGCTTCCATCGTCATTCAGGCCATATGGCGGTTGTGCGGCTCGCGCCGAATTTTCAGGGAATTCAGCTTTTCGGTCCAAAATCCCTTCGGAACGGCGGATTTGATCCATTTTGGACGCGATTTTTAGGATTTTTACGCCGAATTTCGTGTGATTTCGCGAAATTTGATGGGTGGATCAATTCTATTCGATTGATCTTGGCGCCCGTATGTGGTCCCAACCGCCCGAAAGGTGGTTCGACCATGCAACATGTGGCCGCTACGCGAGACGGTAACAGCTGGCTCTCCCATTTCCGCGCTTCGCTGGCGCTTGGAATCCCGCTGATCGGCGCTCAGCTTGCGCAGCTTGGAATTCATACGACCGACGTGGTGATCCTCGGGCGGCTGGGAGCGGCGCATCTTGCCGCCATCGTGCTTTCCGGCCAGTTCTTCTTCACGATCTTCATCTTCGGCTCCGGTTTCGCGACGGCGGTCATTCCGATGGTGGCGCAGGCCTACGGGCGCGGCGACGCGACGTCGGTGCGCCGCTCGGTGCGCATGGGCATGTGGGTGGTGCTGATCTATTCGGTTCTGATGGTGCCGGTGTTCTACAGCGCCGAACACATCCTGCTCTTTGCGGGGCAGAAGCCGGAGGTCGCGGCGCTTGCGGGCGAATATCTGGCGATCGCGCAATGGGGCCTGCCGCCGGCGCTTCTTTTCATGACGCTGCGCGGCCTCGTCAGCGCTCATGGCAGGGCCGGCATCATCCTCTATCTGACGCTGGTCATCCTCATCCTCAACGCGGTCTTCGCCTATGCGCTGGTGCTTGGCCATTTTGGTTTTCCGGCGCTCGGAATGATCGGTGCCGCCATCGTCTCCGCTGCCGTTAATGCGTTGAGCTTCGTGCTGATGGTGATCTATATCCAGCGCCGGCCGGAACTCAGGCGCTACGAGCTTTTCGTCCGCTTCTGGCGCGCCGACTGGCCGGCCTTTTTCGAGGTGGTGCATCTCGGCCTGCCGATCAGCTTCACGGTGCTGGCAGAAGTGAGCCTCTTTACGGTGGCGTCGCTGCTGATGGGCATCATCGGCACGATCGAGCTTGCTGCGCACGGTATCGCGCTTCAGCTCGCTTCGGTCGCCTTCATGATCCCCTACGGCCTTGCGCAGGCTGCGACCGTGCGCGTAGGGGTGGCTCACGGGCGAGGCGATCATCTCGGGCTGGTGCGGGCATCCTGGGCGGTATTGATCCTCGCGTCGTCGATGGCGATCGTGGGCGGTCTGCTCTTTGCTCTCGCGCCGAAGACGCTGGCGGGGATTTTCCTCGACCGCGAGGGCAAGGATTCGCTTGCCGTTCTCGCCTATGCCGGTCCTCTGGTCGTCATCGCCGGCATCTTCCAGCTCGTCGACGGGCTTCAGGCCATCGCCGCTGGACTGCTGCGCGGCTTGAAGGATACGCGGATTCCGATGATCCTCGCGCTGATCTCCTATTGGCCGATCGGTTTCTTCTGCGCCTGGGTGCTCGCCTTTCCGGCGGGACTGGGGGGCATCGGCGTCTGGCTCGGCTTCCTCAGCGGACTTGCCGCGGCAGCCGTGCTGCTCAACTGGCGCTTTTTCCGGCTTGTGGCAAAGGAAGCCCGGAGCGTCCGCACGCCCGTCGAGAGCGAACGGCAGGTCCCGCAGTATTTCTCAGGCCACTGAATTCCTCAGCTCACTGGTGGCGGAATATGACCCTTGTGCCTGATGGGGTTCGTCCGCGGTTCGCCTTCCGTCGGGTGTTCCGGATTTTCGGCCGCCGGTCCGCTGCGGGCGGGCGGATTGTCGTTCCTGTTCGAATCCGTTTCGGGTGCCTGGGCGGGCTGCGGCTCGGCCTCCATGTCCATCTCGGGCGGATCGGGTGCCCATGTTGCCGACGTCATCGGTTGTTCCCGGCCGGGATCTTTCTTCTTCTGCGTCATCGTCAAACTCCTTGTCACCTCAACGCAACCGAACGGGCGGAAAAAGGTTCCGCCTGCATCGCCTCGTCGGGTGCGGTCGGAACATTCCCGGCAATCGTCCGTTGGAACGCATGTTTGCCGACCGGAGGACGAGAAGATGGAACCGATGAAGGCCATTCGGCCGCCCGACAAGGACGCGGGCGAAGGCGAGCGCACTGCCGCCTGTCTCGAAGCGATCAAGCCGTCCTTCGAAGATCTCCTCGAGCTTGCGCCGGTCAACCTCGCGGCGACGGCCGGCGACGACATGCCGGAGGGCCTGATGGCGCTTGCCAAACGCGCCCAAAGCGTCGGCTGGAGCCGGGAGGAAGCCGTGGAAGCAATCCGCAAGCTCGCCCGCCGCCATCTCGGAGCCAAGGGGGCGACGTTCGATTAAAAAACCTTGTTCAAGACGTATGTATTGGCCGCGTTAAAATTCCCGGCTCCGACATACGTAGTTCATAGGTTGAACGTAAACATTGCCTCGTGACATTCTTGCGCGCGTATCTATCCGGGGACAGCCTATGATCAGCAATTCTCTTCGCACCAGCGGCGGGCCGTGGATGGTCTTTGATGCCGCCACGAATTCCGGGAGCTTCTTCTTTTGCGGGAGGCTCTATAAACTTGAGGGGCATGCCGACGTCGATTCCGCCAGGCGGGCTGCTGAAATCCTGTGCGGACGGATGATCGGACCGGCAGATGCTCCCGCATCGTCTCTGGACGCCGAACGGGTCATAGAGGCTCGCTCCTGACCTCGGGCAAGCGAATGTGACCGGCTACCCGGCAATCCCGCAATGGAACTGCAGGAATGATCGCCTCCAGGGGGCCGGATTCAGAATCTCTCCTGCGTCTCCTCTTCGGGTAGGCCAGGCTTCGACCGCACCCAACCGAGCCTGCTCTCGATGCCGTAATGCGAGGTGGGCTCCGCACGGCCGGGGTCGTCCAGCGAGCCGACGGTCAGGCGGATGCGGTGGTCATCGTCATATTTCAGGAACAGCGGCGTGCCGCAATCGGGGCAGAAGCCGCGCACGGCGATCGGCGAGGAGCGGTAGACGGACGGTTGTTCCTTCGTCCATCTCACTGTTTCCACTCTCGCGAGAACGGCGAAAGGGCCGCCCGTCGCCCGGCGGCACATGCTGCAATGGCAATAGCCGACCGACGACGGCTCTCCTTCGAACGCATATCGCCGCCGGCCACACAGGCATCCGCCCGTCGAAATTCGGTCCGTGTTCATCGCCGGCAAACGTTTTGCAGCGACCGAAGTTCCTTCGGAAACCGATCCGCGGCGCCGCTTCAGGCTCGTTCGGGAATCGCCTCCTCGCCCTTGCGCTCGCGCACCAGATTGATGAAGCGGCGAAAGAGATAATGGCTGTCCTGCGGACCGGGAGAGGCTTCCGGGTGGTGCTGCACCGAGAAGACCGGCTTTCCGACGAGGCGCAGGCCGCAATTCGAACCGTCGAAGAGCGATATGTGCGTTTCCTCGACGCCTTCGGGGAGCGACTTCGACGAGACGGCGAAGCCGTGGTTCATCGAGACGATCTCGACCTTGCCGGTGGTGTGGTCCTTCACCGGATGATTGGCGCCGTGGTGGCCCTGATGCATCTTTTCGGTGGTGGCGCCGAGCGCCAGGCCGAGCATCTGATGGCCGAGGCAGATGCCGAAGAGCGGAATGCCGGTCGCAATCAGCTCCTTGATGACCGGCACGGCATATTCGCCGGTGGCAGCCGGATCACCCGGTCCGTTCGACAGGAAGATGCCGTCGGGCTTCTGCGCCAGCACGTCGGATGCGCTGGAGGTGGCCGGCATCACGGTAACCTTGCAGCCGAGGCCGGAGAAGAGCCTGAGGATGTTGCGCTTCACGCCATAGTCGAGCGCGACCACGTGGTATCTGGCGTCTTCCTCGGCAAGATCGTCATATCCCTCGTTCCAGACCCAGGGTTTCTGGCTCCAGCGCGAGGACTGGCCGGAGGAGGCGACCTTTGCGAGATCCAGTCCCTCGAGCCCGCTCCAGGCCTTTGCTTCAGCCTTCAGGGTGTCGATGTCGAAAACGCCGGCCGGGTCGTGGGCGATCACCGCGTTCGGCGCGCCGTTCTCGCGGATCCAGGCGGTCAGCGCGCGCGTGTCGATCCCCGACAGGCCGATGATGCCGCGCGCCTTCAGCCACTGGTCGAGATGCTTTGCCGCGCGGTAGTTCGACGGGTCGGTGATGTCGGCCTTGAAGACCACGCCCACCGCGCCGTGACGGGCGGCAGGCGTCAGGTCCTCGATGTCCTCGTCGTTCGCGCCGATATTGCCGATATGCGGGAAGGTGAAGGTGACGATCTGGCCGAGATAGGAGGGATCGGTCAGGATCTCCTGATATCCCGTCAGCGCCGTGTTGAAGCAGACTTCGGCGGTGACCTTTCCGGTCGCGCCGATGCCCTTGCCTTCGATGACCGTACCGTCGGCGAGAACGAGGAGAGCGGTCGGCTTTTCGGTGGTCCATGCGGGAGTAGCGGTCATTGTCATCCGTTTTCCGGCGCCGGCGGCGGGCTTGAAAGTCCGGGGGCCGCGCACCATCTAGATCGCAGGCATGGGCGCGCGGAATTCCGCGTCAAATCCACCTCATGCCAATTTCGTGCAGGTGCCGGAAAATAGACAAAGCGCGAAGCCGGGTCAACCAGCGTCCGCGTGAATTGCGTGGAAATATAACCTATACAATTCAGGGCCTTGCGCAATCCATTTGATTGCGTGGTCCCTGCTGGTCTATGAGGATGCCAAACAAACAAGGGAAACCGGCTCCGCTCCCCGGCCGCGGCGGTTTCCATCGGAGAAGAAAATCATGCGCGAGCAACTCGCAAATGCCTTGAAGGATGCCATCAAAGCCAAGGATACGCGCCGGACGTCGACCATCCGCCTGATCCAGGCGGCCATCAAGGACCGGGATATCGCAAATCGCGGCCTCGGCAAGGATCCGGTCGGGGACGACGAGATCATGCAGATCCTCGCCAAGATGATAAAGCAGCGCGAGGAATCCTCGCGCATCTATGCCGAGAACGGCCGTCCGGAGCTTGCGGATCAGGAGCGCGCGGAAATCGCCGTCATCAACCAGTTCCTTCCCGAGCAGATACCGGAAGAGAAGGTGAAGGAGCTTTGCGCCTCGGTGATCCGCGAGACCGGATCGCAGGGATTGCGCGACATGGGCAAATGCATGAATGCGCTCAAGGAGCGCTACCCCGGGAAAATGGACTTCTCCAAGGCCTCCGGGGTCGTAAAGGAGCTCCTGAAGTAGCCCCGATCTCTTCCGGAATTTCGGAAGCCACGGACGACCTCGTCCGTGGCTTTTTCGATTCTCATCCGTTGGTAGGGCTGGCGGCCGTCGTCACACGGTAAAGTTATCCACCGCGAACTTTATTAGAGGATTTGAGTTCTATACCGAGAATCAGCACACTGCTGGTTTCCGTGCGTAAGCGTGTTTTTGGCAGCCGCCGGTTCGCGTAGTCCATGGACGGGCGGCACATTCAATGGAGAATGAGCCGATGCGCATAATTGCCCTTGCCGCATTCCTTCTCGGTACTTTCAGTGTCGCGCAAGCCCATGACGCGATGACAGGGTGGCAATACGAAGCCTATTGCTGCAATGGAAACAGCCATTCCGGTGACTGCCAGATGATACCTTCCAGTTCCGTCCGCGTGATCGACGGAGGCTATCAGGTGACGCTTGCTCCGGGAGATCACCGGCTGGCGACCCGCCGTCACATCTTCCGGCTGCTTCAGGACAATACCCGGCGGTCGCGGGATGGAGAGTACCATCTGTGTCTCTATCCGGACGAGAACACGCCGCGCTGCTTCTATGCGCCGGATATGGGATTTTAGGGTGAACCGACGAATTGGCGGCACCGGGCCGACCGGGCTTGTGAATAGCGTGCATGCATCCTTTCCAGGGTGGCAAGCGGCAGACTTTCGGCATAAGAAGAATGGTTGCCAGAGGTCCCAATGCGCTTTTCCAACTCCTTTCTCGACGAGATTCGCGACCGCGTGCCGATATCGGACGTGATCGGCAAGCGCGTCACCTGGGATCGGAAGAAGACGAATACGTCGCGCGGGGACTATTGGGCCTGCTGCCCGTTCCATGGCGAGAAATCGCCGAGCTTCCATTGCGAGGATCGCAAGGGACGTTACCACTGCTTCGGCTGCGGCGTTTCCGGCGATCATTTCCGCTTCCTGACGGATCTCGAGGGTTTGAGCTTTCCCGAAGCCGTGCAGCAGATCGCCGACATGGCCGGCGTGCCGATGCCGCAGCCCGACGCGCAGGCAGAAAAGCGGGAGAAGGAACGCACCTCGCTGCTCGACGTCATGGAGATGGCGACGCGCTTCTTTCAGGACCAGCTCCAGTCGGCGAACGGGGCGAAGGCGCGGGCCTATCTGCGCGACCGTGGCCTGACGGGGCGCACCATCGAGACCTTCCGGCTCGGCTACGCGCCCGAAAGCCGCAACGCGCTGAAGGAGTTCCTCGCCGGCAAGGGCGTTGCGAAGGAGGCGATCGAGGCGTGCGGCCTCGTCGTTCACGGACCGGATATCCCGGTGTCCTATGACCGTTTCCGCGACCGCATCATGTTTCCGATCCTGTCGTCGCGGGAAAAGGTCATCGCCTTCGGCGGGCGGGCGATGTCTCCGGACGCCCCGGCCAAGTATCTCAACTCCAACGAGACCGAGCTCTTCCACAAGGGCAACGTGCTCTACAACTTCACCCGCGCCCGGCGTGCCGGCCAGGGAGCTGGCCGCAGCGGCGAAGGCGGGCAGAGGGAAAACGGCAGCGGCACGATCATCGCCGTCGAGGGCTATATGGACGTGATCGCGCTTCATCAGGCGGGCGTCGAGAATGCCGTGGCGCCGCTCGGCACCGCCTTGACCGAAAACCAGCTCGAGCTGCTCTGGAAGATGACGCCGCAGCCGATCCTCTGCTTCGACGGCGACGGCGCCGGCATCCGCGCGGCAAACCGCGCCGCGGACCTCGCGCTGCCTTTCATCAAGCCCGGCCGCACGGTGCGCTTCGCCATGCTTCCCGACGGCAAGGACCCGGACGATCTCGTCAGACATGAAGGGCGGGCGCCCTTCGATGCGGTGCTAGCCAATGCCCGCCCGCTTGCCGACATGATCTGGAGCCGGGAGGTCGCGGGCGCGAGCTTCGACACGCCGGAAAGCCGCGCGGAGCTGGAGGCACGGCTGAAGCAGGTCATCTCGGCGATCGCCGACGAAAGCGTGCGCCGCCACTACGGACAGGATATCCGCGACCGGCTGAACGCCTTCTTTCAGCCGCAGGCGCGTGTTTCCGGCGAGCGCGGCGGCTTCTCCGGACGCCGGCAGCAGGCGGGCGGACGCGGCAATGCCGGCCCACGAGGCGCCCCACAGCCGGCCGGAATATCGGATAGGCTGGCGCGCTCCGGTCTGGTGCGCGGAAACCTGGACCTGCCGGCGCTGCGCGAAAGCGTGCTGGCGCTGACGATCGTCAATCACCCGCAGCTCCTTTTCGAGGAATATGACGAAATCGCCGCGATCGAATTCGAAAACCGCGACCTGCAGCGCTTCTGGTCGGCGGTGCTCGGCATTGCCGCTTCCGTCGGCGCGCGGCTTGATCGCGACAGGCTGATCGAGGAGCTGGAAGCGGCCGGCTTCGAGGCGATGCTGAAGGGGCTGGAGCAGCAGATCCGCAATTCGCGGCTTTGGGTCGCGACCGCCGAGGCAGCACCCGAAGATGCGCGGGAAGCCTATTTCCAGGCAATGGCGCTGCACAAGCGCACCCGGGCGCTGTTCCGGCAGCGGCGCGAGTTGGAGCGGGAGCTTGCCGTCTCGACCGAGGAGGGGGACGAGGATCGCGTCCCGCAGATCCTCCGGGCGCTCCAGGAGGTCCAGCACGAAACCGTGCGTCTCGAAAACCAGGAGGCGATCATCGAGGGGTTCGGCGTGCTCTCCGGCCGCATTCGCGGTGCTGCGGCGAAATAGAGCCGTCCGCCCGGCTTCTTCGGTTTCGCGGCCCCGCCGGCATTGCCTCCGAATCTTCCGAAGGTCATAATCGACGCTCTCTCGAAGGATTCCCATGCCGCAGCAGCAACGACCCGACATGCGAACGCCAATCTCCGATCACCTCTTTGGAGAGACGGTGCAGGCCCGGCCGCTCGACATCCTGAAGACCGTTTACGGCTTCAGCGCCTTCCGCGGCCAGCAGCAGGGCGTGGTGGACCATGTGGTAAGCGGCGGCGATGCCGTCGTGCTCTTTCCGACGGGGGCCGGAAAATCGCTCTGCTTCCAGATTCCGGCTCTTTGCCGCAACGGCGTCGGCGTCGTCATATCGCCGCTGATCGCGCTGATGCGCGACCAGGTGGAAGCCCTGAAACAGCTCGGCGTGCGTGCGGCCGCGCTCAATTCCTCGCTGTCGCGCGAGGAAGCGGGAGCGGTGAAGCGGGCGCTTGCCGCCGGCGAGCTCGATCTGCTCTATGTCACCCCGGAGCGGATCGTCACGCCGTCCTTCCGCGAGATGATCGGGAGCACGAGGATCGCCCTTTTCGCCATCGACGAAGCCCATTGCGTATCCCAATGGGGACATGATTTCCGGCCCGAATACCGCGCGCTCGGAGCGCTGGCGGAGCAATATCCGGGCGTCCCGAGGATCGCGCTGACGGCAACGGCCGACCCGCATACGCGCGACGACATCATCGCGCGGCTGGCGCTCGAACAGGCGAAGGTCTTTACCACCAGCTTCGACCGGCCGAACATCACCTATGAGATCGTCGAGCGCAACCAGCCGCGCCAGCAGCTCTTGAGCTTTCTCGCCCGGCACAAAGGCGATAGCGGCATCGTCTATTGCCTCTCTCGGGCGAAGGTCGAGGATACGGCCGAATGGCTTTCGGCGCAGGGGATCCGCGCGCTTGCCTATCATGCCGGCATGGACCGCGCCGTGCGCGACGCCAACCAGGACGCCTTCCTGAAGGACGAGGGCCTGTGCCTCGTCGCCACCGTCGCCTTCGGCATGGGCATCGACAAGCCGAACGTGCGCTATGTCGCCCATCTCGATCTGCCGGGCTCGGTCGAGGCCTATTACCAGGAGACGGGCAGGGCAGGGCGCGACGGGCTGCCGTCCGAAGCCTGGATGGCCTATGGCATGGCCGACGTCATCCAGCGGCGCAGGATGATCGACGAGGGCGGTGCCGAAGATGCGATAAAACGCATAGAACGCGCCAAGCTCAATTCGCTTCTGGCAATCTGCGAGACGGCCGGCTGCCGGCGCCAGGCGCTGCTTGCACATTTCGGCGAAGCGCATGGCGGGGGCTGCGGCAATTGCGATACTTGCACCAAGCCGGTCGAGACGTGGGACGGCACCGAGGCGGCAATAACCGCGCTGGCCGCCGTCTACCGCACCGGCGAGCGCTTCGGCGCGGGGCATGTGATCGACGTCCTCACAGGCAAGGTCAACGACAAGACCGAGCGCTTCGGCCATGCCGACATGCCCGTCTTCGGCGCCGGCAAGGAGATCCCGCAGACGACGTGGCAATCGGTGTTCCGGCAGTTGCTGGCTTCCGGGCTGCTGAGGATCGACCACGATGCTTTCGGCGCGCTGAAACTGGAGCCCGAGGCGCGTGCCGTTTTCCGGCGGGAGCGGCAGGTCCTCTTCCGCAAGGACCGGCCGGCGGCGGGCCGTGCCGCGCGCAGCAAGGCGGCCGCGATTTCGTCCAGCGGCAAGTCGGCTCTGTCCGGCAATGATCTCGCGCTGTTCGAAGCGCTTCGCGCCGAACGGCTTGCGATCGCCAAGGAACTCGCGGTGCCGCCCTATGTGGTCTTCCCGGACACCACGCTTGTCGCGTTCGCCAGCGAAAAGCCGAAGACGCGCGACGAGCTTCTCGCCATTCAGGGCGTCGGCCAGGCGAAGCTGCAGCGCTATGGCGACGCATTTCTGGCTGTCATCCGGGCGCATGGCTGAAGCGGATTTGCGGTGCGCATGCGCATTTTTCCGGCGCTTCGGCTGCTGTTGTGCTAATTGACGCCGATCGGCGGGGGTTCAGGAGGAGGCGACGCGCCACATGCAGAAGGATTTTCTCACCCACCTCGATCATGAGCTCTCCGCGCTGAAGGAGGCGGGGCTCTACAAGTCCGAGCGTGTGATCACCTCGAAGCAGGCGGGCGAGATCGAGGTCGCCTCCGGCGAAAGGGTCCTGAACTTCTGCGCCAACAATTATCTGGGGCTTGCCGACAACGAGGAACTGGCGGAGGCGGCAAAGAAGGCGCTCGACCGCTACGGCTACGGCATGGCATCCGTCCGCTTCATCTGCGGCACGCAGGAAGGGCATAAAGAGCTGGAGGCGCGGATTTCCCGCTTCCTCGGCATGGAGGACACGATCCTTTACTCCTCCTGCTTCGATGCCAATGGCGGCTTGTTCGAGACGCTGCTCGGCGAGGAGGACGCGATCATTTCCGACGCGCTGAACCATGCCTCGATCATCGACGGCGTGCGGCTCTCCAAGGCAAAGCGCTTGCGCTATGCCAACAACGACATGGCCGCGCTGGAGGACGAACTGAAGAAGGCGGAGGGCAGCCGCTTCAAACTGATCGCCACCGACGGCGTCTTCTCGATGGACGGCATCATCGCCAATCTTCAAGGCGTCTGCGACCTTGCGGAAAAATACGGCGCGATGGTGATGGTCGACGACAGTCATGCCGTCGGCTTCGTCGGCAGGAACGGCCGCGGCTCGGCGGAGCATTGCGGGGTCGAGGGTCGGGTCGACATCATCACCGGCACGCTCGGCAAGGCGCTGGGCGGTGCGTCCGGCGGCTATACCTCGGCAAGGGCCGAGGTCGTGGAATGGCTGCGCCAGCGCTCGCGGCCCTATCTCTTTTCCAATACGCTTGCGCCGGTCATCGCGGCGGCCTCGCTCAAGGTCTTCGAACTCATCAAGAACGGCGATCATCTGCGCGCGCGGCTTTCGGTCAATGCCGGCCTTTTCCGTTCGGAGATGACGAAACTCGGCTTCACGCTGGCGGGCGAGGGGCACCCGATCATTCCGGTGATGCTGGGGGATGCAAAGCTTGCACAGGACATGGCGGCGCTGATGCTGAGGAAGGGCGTCTACGTCATCGGCTTCTCCTTCCCCGTCGTGCCGAAAGGGCAGGCCCGCATCCGCACGCAGATGTCTGCGGCCCACAGCGAGGCGGATGTGCGAAAGGCGATCGCCGTTTTTGCTGAAGTGGGAAGGGAATTGGGTGTGATTTGAGGCGCGCCGCGGAGCCTGCCCCTCACTCTGGCCCTCTCCCCGCTTGCGGGGAGAAGGTGCCGGTAGGCGGATGAGGGGCAGCGCGGGGGGGGGGGCGGGCGCAGAGGACAGATTTCGGAGACAGTCGAATGTCCAACATGATGAAGGCGCTGGTCAAAGCCAAACCCGAGGTCGGGCTCTGGATGGAAAACGTGCCCGTTCCCGAGGTCGGGCCGAACGATGTGCTGATCCGGGTGAAGAAGTCGGCGATCTGCGGCACCGATGTCCATATCTGGAACTGGGATCACTGGGCGCAGAAGACCATTCCGGTGCCCATGGTCGTCGGCCACGAATTCGTCGGCGAAATCGCCGAGGTGGGCTCTTCGGTCAGCAAATATCATGTCGGCGAGCGCGTTTCCGGCGAGGGGCATATCGTCTGCGGCAAGTGCCGCAACTGCCGCGCCGGACGCGGACATCTTTGCCATTACACCAAGGGCGTCGGCGTCAACCGGCCGGGTTCCTTCGGCGAGTTCGTCTCGATCCCCGAGCACAATGTCGTGCCGATCCCGGACGACGTGCCGGACGAGATCGCCGCGATCTTCGATCCGTTCGGCAATGCCGTCCACACTGCGCTCTCCTTCGATCTCGTCGGCGAGGACGTGCTGGTCACCGGCGCCGGGCCGATCGGTATCATGGGAGCGATGGTCGCCAGGCGCTCCGGCGCCCGCAAGGTGGTGATCACCGACATCAACCCCGTGCGGCTGGAGCTTGCGCGCAAGGTCGGCATCGACCATGTCGTCGACGCTTCGAAGGAGAACCTGGCCGATGTCATGAAGGAGGTCGGGATGACGGAAGGCTTCGACGTCGGGCTGGAGATGTCCGGAGCCCCGGCCGCCTTCCGCTCCATGATCGACACGATGAACAACGGCGGCAAGATCGCGATCCTGGGGATCGCGCCGGACGGGTTCGGCATCGACTGGAACAAGGTGATTTTCAAGATGCTGACGCTCAAGGGCATCTACGGTCGCGAGATGTTCGAGACCTGGTACAAGATGATCGCCTTCGTCCAGGGCGGGCTCGATCTTTCGCCGATCATCACGCACCGCATCCGTATCGACGATTTCCGCGAGGGCTTCGAGGCGATGCGGTCCGGCAATTCGGGCAAGGTCGTGATGGACTGGTAATGTCGCGCAATCAATTTTCGCAAGGCACGGAAACGGGAGGATTCGATGAAGTATGAAGGAAGTTGCCACTGCGGGCGTGTTGCCTTTACGGTCGAGGGCGAATTCACGTCGGCGATGGACTGCAACTGTTCCATGTGCCGGCGGCGCGGAGGGCTTCTCGCCTTCGTGCCTCGCGAAAGCCTGACCGTGACGGTGCCCGAGGACAACGTATCGACCTATCGTTTCAACCGGCATGTCATCAGCCACCACTTCTGCGCGAATTGCGGCATCGCGCCCTATGGTGAAGGCGTGGACGGCAAGGGCAATCGCATGGCTGCGATCAACCTGCGCTGCATTCCCGAGATAGAGCTGGACGGGCTGGCGATTACCAGGGTTGACGGAAGAAGCTTCTGACTGCGCCAAATGCCGACGAATGGCGGAAAACCGGCACTCCCGAATTCTCGGGGCTTGCCTTTTTCCGGCGGCTTACTACATCTGGCTCAACACTTGCATCCGCCGCCCCAGGCCAGTGGACGAAAATGGCGGTTTTTGCGGTTTTTTACCGGAAAAGCTTGACGGAACCGAAAAATCTGGGAATCACCATTTGGGCAGAAGATGGATTGGTACGGCGGATCGGGAAAACATGTCAACAATGTTGCTGAGGCAACATTGCCGCGCGGCTTACAGCCTCAGCGTGGTTAATCAGGATTTAATTGTCATTCCGTTAGGTCAGGAGCGCTGATTCGCGAGACGAGCGCCGAAAGGCGATTGTCCTGTGCAGTCTCCCAACCGTTCGAAACTGGATGCTTCAGGAAAGCGACGATACATGGCGACCAAGGTCAAAGAAAACGAAGAAGCGGAAACCGAACGTGAAGGTGCAACCGACGGCCCGCTTCTCGATCTTTCTGACGACGCAGTCAAGAAGATGATCAAGGCCGCGAAGAAGCGCGGCTATGTGACGATGGACGAGCTGAACTCGGTTCTGCCTTCGGAGGAAGTCACCTCCGAGCAGATCGAGGACACTATGTCCATGCTCTCCGACATGGGCATCAACGTGGTCGAGGACGAGGACGCCGAGGAAGGCGCCGCGGCCAATGACGACGAGGACAGCGCCGACGACGGCGAGGGCGAAGGCGGTGAACTGACCAGCACGGGCGGCACCGCTCTTGCGACGGCGAAGAAGAAAGAGCCGACCGACCGGACGGACGATCCGGTGCGGATGTATCTGCGCGAGATGGGTTCGGTGGAGCTTCTTTCGCGCGAGGGCGAAATCGCCATCGCCAAGCGCATCGAAGCCGGCCGCGAGACCATGATCGCCGGTCTCTGTGAGAGCCCGCTGACCTTCCAGGCGCTGATCATCTGGCGCGACGAGCTGAACGAGGGGCAGACGCTGCTTCGCGAGATCATCGACCTCGAGACCACCTATTCCGGTCCGGAGGCGAAGGCTGCGCCGCAGTTCCAGAGCCCGGAGAAGATCGAGGCCGACCGCAAGGCTGCCGAGGAGAAGGAAAAGGTGCGCAAGTCGCGCGCTGCCGCCAATGACGACGACATCACCAATGTCGGCGGCGAAGGCCTGCCGCCGGAAGAAGAGGAAGAGGACGACGACGAGTCCAATCTCTCGCTCGCCGCGATGGAAGCCGAACTGCGCCCGCAGGTCATGGCGACGCTCGACAACATCGCCGAGACCTACAAGAAGCTGCGCAAGCTGCAGGATCAGCAGGTGGAGGCCCGCCTTCAGGCGACCGGCACGCTGTCGCCCGCACAGGAGCGCCGCTACAAGGAGCTCAAGGACGAGTTGATCACGGCGGTAAAGTCGCTGTCGCTCAATCAGAACCGCGTCGACAGCCTGGTGGAGCAGCTCTACGACATCTCCAAGCGGCTGATGCAGAATGAGGGCCGGCTGCTGCGGCTTGCCGAATCCTACGGCGTCAAGCGTGATTCGTTCCTGGAGCAGTATTCCGGCGCCGAACTCGATCCGAACTGGATGAAGTCGATCGGCAACCTTGCCGCCAAGGGCTGGAAGGAGTTCGCCAGGAACGAGAATTCGACGATCCGCGACATCCGCCAGGAGATCCAGAATCTCGCGACCGAAACCGGCATCTCGATCGCCGAGTTTCGCCGCATCGTTTCCATGGTCCAGAAGGGTGAGCGCGAGGCGCGCATCGCCAAGAAGGAGATGGTCGAGGCGAACCTGCGCCTCGTCATCTCGATCGCCAAGAAGTACACGAACCGCGGCCTGCAGTTCCTCGATCTCATTCAGGAAGGCAATATCGGCCTGATGAAGGCGGTCGACAAGTTCGAGTATCGCCGCGGCTACAAGTTTTCCACCTACGCGACGTGGTGGATCCGGCAGGCGATCACCCGTTCGATCGCCGACCAGGCCCGCACGATCCGCATTCCGGTGCACATGATCGAGACGATCAACAAGATCGTGCGCACCTCGCGCCAGATGCTGCACGAGATCGGCCGCGAGCCGACCCCGGAAGAATTGGCCGAGAAGCTCGCCATGCCGCTCGAAAAGGTCCGCAAGGTCCTGAAGATCGCCAAGGAGCCGATCTCGCTCGAAACCCCGGTGGGTGACGAAGAGGATTCGCATCTCGGCGATTTCATCGAGGACAAGAACGCGCTGCTGCCGATCGACGCCGCCATCCAGGCGAACCTGCGCGAGACGACGACCCGCGTGCTGGCCTCGCTGACGCCGCGCGAAGAGCGCGTGCTGCGCATGCGCTTCGGCATCGGCATGAACACCGACCACACGCTCGAGGAAGTCGGCCAGCAGTTCTCGGTCACCCGCGAACGTATCCGCCAGATCGAGGCGAAGGCGCTGCGCAAGCTCAAGCATCCGAGCCGCTCGCGCAAGCTCAGAAGCTTCCTGGACAGCTGACGGCACGTCGGCATTCCGAAACAATGAACCCGGATGGTCTTCGCCAGCCGGGTTTTTTGTTGCCCGGTTCGTGCCTTCCTTCCGGCGGGCTGTTGCTCCCCCTGTCTTCGCATGCAAGACTGGCGCCGATTTAATGCATGTCGCGCAAAAGCGTATTGCGGTTTTGCGACAAAGGCATGCATAAAAACAAAGACTTGAGGCGCGAAGCGAATCTGAAAGCACGGTAAGACACTGGGATCCTACCCTTATCGAGGGCGGTTTTATCCCACCCTAACCCTCTCTCCACAGGCGGGAGGGGGATCGTCGGCGTTACGGCTCCTCATTCCTTTTCCCCGCTTGCAGGGAGAAGGTGGCCGGCAGGCCGGATGAGGGGCAAATCCGATCGCTGTCGTCTACTGTGATCTGAAAGATCGCGACGCGCTTTAGGCGAGCCGGCATGTGGGAGGGTTATGACAGGACAACGGATTGCTGGCTTCTGGTTCTCCTTCTCGTCAGCCGGCCTTATCCTCGGAACGCTCTTCTTCGCAGCCTCGCAGACGCCGAGTCTGCTGCCGCGCACCTATCTTACCCAGGGCATTCTTTCCGGAGTTTCGCTCGCGGCCGGCTATGGGCTGGGTGTTTTTCTGCAGTTTCTCTGGACCTATCTCGAGCTGCCGGTGCCGAAAGCGCAGATCGCGCGGCGCCTGAAGATGATCGCCGCGCCGGTTTCGGCCGTCGTGGTCCTCGCCTTTCTCTGGCAGGCCGCCGCCTGGCAGAATTCCATCCGCGCGCTGATGCATATGGAGCCGGTGGAGACCGCCCATCCGGTCTATGTCGGGCTGATCGCCTCCGCCGCATTCGCTCTGCTTCTGGCGGTCGGCAGGCTGTTCCGCATCGTCGCCGGCGCCATCGCGCGCCATCTGCGCCGGGTGGTTCCGCGGCGGCTTTCCTATGTCGCGGGGGTCTTCCTTGCGGCAACGGTCTTCTGGATGGCGGCGGACGGCATTCTCTTCCGCCTGGCGCTGCACGCCGCCGATTCCTCCTTCAAGGCGCTCGACCAGGCGATGGAGCCGGACAGCGAACGGCCGGCCGATCCCGGCAAGACCGGCAGCGCGGCCTCGCTCGTCAGTTGGGAAGATCTCGGTCGTACGGGGAGGGCGTTCGTGTCGGGAGGATCCTCGGCTGCAGATATCTCCGCCTTTACCGGGCAGGAAGCCCGCGAGCCCATCCGGGTCTATGCCGGGCTGAATTCCGCCGAATCCGCCGGGGAACGCGCACGGCTCGCGCTCGAAGAGCTGAAGCGTGCCGGCGGCTTCGGCCGCTCCGTCCTGATCGTCGTCATGCCGACCGGGACCGGCTGGATAGACCCTGAAGCAATGGATACGCTGGAATATCTGCATCACGGCGACGTCGCGAGCGTCGCGCTGCAATATTCCTATCTGACGAGCTGGCTTTCCCTGATCGTCGAGCCGGATTACGGCGAGGAGGCGGCGACTTCTCTCTTCAAGGAGATATACGGCCACTGGACGACGCTGCCGAAGGATGCGCGGCCGCGGCTCTATCTCTACGGATTGAGCCTCGGGGCGCTCGCCTCCGAGCAATCGACCGAGCTCTTCGAGGTGCTGGGCGATCCCCATCAGGGGGCGCTGTGGGCCGGCCCGCCGTTCCAGAGCCGCATCTGGAGGGCGATGACGCGGGATCGCAATCCCGGGACGCCCGCCTGGCTGCCGCGTGTGCGGGACGGAACCTATGTCCGCTTCACCAGCCAGGAAAACGCCTTGCCCGAAGCGGGTTCCCGCTGGGGGCCGATGCGGATCGTCTACCTGCAATATGCGAGCGATCCCGTCACGTTCTTCGACGTCTATTCCTTCTACCGGCAGCCCGACTGGATGAGGACGCCGCGCGGGCCGGACGTCTCGCCCGATTTCCGGTGGTACCCGATCGTGACCTTCCTGCAGCTCGCCCTCGACATGGCGATGGCGACGACGTCGCCCATGGGGTTCGGTCATGTCTACGCCGGCGAGCACTACATCGACGCCTGGCTCGCAGTCACCGAACCGCCCGGATGGACGCCGGATGGCATCGCAAGGCTGAAGGAGCGGTTTCGCAGCGGACGTTGAGCGGCGCGCCTCGTCCGCTCGCCGCTCTTTCAAAAACAAAACCTCCGCCCATATTCGGGGCGGAGGCGCTTTTTTTGTTTTGCCGTCGGCGAAGGCCTTACTCGGCGGCGACGATCTTGCCGCCTTCCCACTTGAAGAGCGAGAAGCTCGGCGAGGTGAGGTCGCCGGTTTCGCCATAGGTCAGCTTGCCGATGGCGGTACTGACCGGCTCGCCGGACTTCAGCGCCGTCGCGACGGCGGCAGAATCTTCCGCACTTCCGGCCTTCTCGATGCCGGCCTTGAGCACTTCCACGGCGGCATAGGCATTGAGCGTGAAGGCTTCCGGCGGGATGCCCGCAGCTTCGAGGACCTTTACGGCCGTTGCGGAATCCGGGTTCTTCAGCGCGTCGGAGGCGTTGGTGAAGATCGTGCCGGCCGCAGCCTCGTTGCCGATCGCCCAGAATTCGCTGTTGGAGAGACCTTCGCCGCCGATGATGGTGGCTTTCACGGAGAGGTCATGCAGCTGGCGGGCAAGCAGGCCGCCTTCCGGATGATAGCCGCCGAAATAGATGGCTTCGACATTCTCGGCCTTCAGCCGCGTGACGAGCGCGCTGAAATCCTTGTCGCCGGGGGTTACGGAATCGTAGAGAACCTCGGTCACGCCGCCGGCATTGAGGCCGGCCTTGAAAGCGTCCGCGAGGCCCTTGCCGTAGGCACCCTTGTCGTGGACGATCGCGATCTTCTTGTCCTTGAGGTTCTTCAGCACATATTGCGCGGCGACTTCGGCCTGCTGGTCGTCGCGTCCGCAGGTGCGCAGCACGTTCGGCAGGCCCTTGGCCGTCAGCTCGGGCGTGGTCGCGGTCGGGGTGACCATCAGGACGCCGTTTTCGGCAAAGACGTCGGAGGCCGGCATGGCGACGCCGGAGGTCACGGGGCCGACCACGAAACGGATGCCTTCGCCGACGATCTGGTTTGCCGCCGACACGCCCTGCTTCGGCTCGCCGGCATCATCGGCGAGCTTCAGGACGACCTGCTCGCCGAGGATGCCGCCATTCTTGTTGATTTCCGCGACAGCGGCCTCGGCGCCGTTCTTCACCTGGTCGCCATAGGCGGCGACAGGGCCGGTAAGGGGCGCAACGAGGCCGATGACGATATCCGCATGCGCTGCCGAGGCGAGAGCCAGCGAGGCGGCGAAAGTGACACCGGACAACATCTTCATCTTCATTTTCTTTCTCCTTGGGCAGGCCCGGCAGGGCCCGGATCGACAGGCCCAGCGCCTCCCGTTCCCGCTGCCGCGGAAAGGAACGGCGTTCCCGTGCCGATGAATCCCCTTCCGCCATTTTTGGTCTCGAAGAGGTCCATAAGGATAGTTTTTCTATGAAAACCGTTTCGGTTCCGCAAGAAAATAACCTGCCCATCACAAATTTGAATGGAATCCCGCAGGTCCGGTGATCAACCTGTGGTCCTGGCCCCTATGATCGATCCTGGCAAACACGAGGTGCCTTTCCTATATCCGCCTCATCGACAGCGGATCGAAAGGAATTGCCATGAGCACGAAGCCGAGGAAAATTCCGGGGCCGGACCACCCCATCACCGTCGAACCGAAGAAGGCGCATGTCGTGGTCACGGTCGCCGGTCGCCGGATCGCCGACAGCCGCGACGCGCTGGAACTGCGCGAGGCTTCCTATCCGCCGGTCCTCTATATTCCGCGGGCGGATGTCGACATGGCGTCTCTGGAGCCGAGCGAGCACACGACCCATTGCCCTTATAAGGGAGACTGCTCCTATTACAGCATCCCCTCGGCCGGAGAGCGCGGAAAGAACGCCGTCTGGTCCTATGAGGAACCTCACGAAGCGGTCGATCGGATCAGGGAGCACCTGGCCTTCTATCCGGATCGCGTCGACATCTCCGTGACCCCGCAATAGCATCCGCGCGGAAGGTCGTGTCGCGCCGGCGTCGTGATCTTTCGCCTTTTCATAAAAACCGAACGTTAAGATTCACGATTTATCAATCTCTCGGAAACGAGAGGTTCTACGATGCGTTGCGTATTGATCGTCGTCCTCCTGTTGCTTGCCGGCTGCGGGACGATACCCAGGCAGACAGGGAATGCCTGTGCGGTCTTCGAGCAACGAGATGGCCTTTTCGACAACTGGCGCCGTGCCGCCAACAGCGCGTCGCGCGAATACGGCGTGCCCGTGCCGGTGCTGATGGCGACGATCTATACCGAATCCGGTTTCCGTCACAACGCCAAGCCGCCGCGGCGAAAGCTGCTCGGCTTCATCCCCTGGACGCGCATATCGAGCGCTTACGGCTATTCCCAGGCTCTGGACGGGACATGGAAGAGCTATCAGCGGGCGACGGGACGGCATTTCGCACGGCGCAGCGATTTCGGCGACGCGATCCGCTTCATCGCCTGGTATCACCACCAGAGCTACCAGCGCAACGGCATTCCCCGCAACGACGCCTACCGGCTCTATATCGCCTATTACTCCGGCCACGCCGGCTATGCGCGGGGCAACTGGGCTCCCCAGGCCAAAGCCGGCGCGCAGCGCGCGGCCAGGATGGCGGCCGTCTATCAGCGTCAGCTGCGCGACTGCGGCAGCTCAGGCTGGTGATCCCACTGGTGCTGCCGGCTGGTCGTGCACCTTGCGCAAACGAATAAGGCCGGCTTCACGCCGGCCTTCGAGCTGGTGATGCCGCCCGCTGCTATTTTTCGAGCGCAAAGGTCATGTTGACCGTTACGGAATAGCTGCTCTCGCCGGCGGCGATCGGCACTGCCTCGGCGGCGAAATCCTTTGCCATGGCGCGCATCATCGGGACTGGTTCCGGGCGATAGGCGGTTTCGGAGATCTCCAGCACGCGGCCCAGGCCTATTCCCGCGGCGTCCGTCAGTTCCTTGGCTTTCGCCATGGCGTTGGCGACCGCCTTCTTGCGCGCTTCGCTGAGGGCTGCTTCCGGCTTGTCGTTGGTGAAACGGATGCCGCCGCCCTGGTTGGCGCCCAGCGTCACCGCCTTGTCGAGGATCTCGCCGAGCTTGCCGAGATCGCGCACGCGCAGCGAGAGCGTGTTGGCGACCTGGAAGCCGACGAGGACGGGGGGCGGGTTCTCGCCCGTCGAGCTCTGCGGATAATTGTATTGCGGATTGATCGTGAAGCCGGAGGTCTGCAGGTCGCGTTCGGCGATGCCGGCCTCCTTCAGCGACGAAAGCACGTCGGCCATCGCCTTGTTGTTGGCGTCGAGCGCTTCACGGGCCGTCTTGGCGTCCTTCACCACGCCGATCTCGATGATCGCCAGGTCGGGGGCGGTCTCGGAGCGTCCCTCTCCGGTGACGGTGATGACGGGTTCGCGCGGTTTGGCATCTTGGGCGCTGGCGCCTGATGCGGCAAGCGCCATGGAAAGCGCAACGAGGCTGGCGCCGGCGCGCCGGCTGAAAAAGCGTTTGGTCATGAACGGGTGTCTCCTGGTGATTTGTCCCTTGCGAATCTTATTCTCCTTTCATTGTGTAAGCATTGCGGCAACGCTTGTGAGCAGGGCCGATTTCGTCTAGACGGTTTCTGCCGCCCGGATGCCATTGACCGCGCGGCACCGGCAGGGCCTGTAGCTCAATGGTTAGAGCCGGCGGCTCATAACCGCTTGGTTGGGGGTTCGAGTCCCTCCGGGCCCACCACCTGCTTTCTAACTATTTGATTTTATGTTTCTTTTTGTATCCGACCCCTCACGCGGATTATTGAGAGGGGTTAATTCGTTCTCCAACTGTTCGGAGACGATGCGGGAAGCCTTCACCCCAAGACGGGCTCTATCAGCCCCGCGAGTGTAAACTTCCGCCTGTTTTGAGTTCACCCAACCGAACTGGCTCATCAGTTCGTGAGCGGTCGCGCCGCCGTTCGCCGCCATCGTTGCGGCCAATTTTCTCAAGCCGTGAGTATTTTTTTCAATCCCGGCCTTTCGCGCGCACTCCCCAAACCAATTTCCAAAACCAGCAACTGAAAATGGTTTTCCATATTCCGTGACGAGAAAATGCAGGTCTCCAGTCTTGGTGGCCTCTATGATGTCTATGACACGTTGAGGAAGCTCCACCGTAATCCGAGCTCCTGTTTTTTGCGTAGAGATCGAGAGGGTGTTCCCACGAAGGTGCTGCCGGCCGATGCGCACGAGATCAGATCTCCGAAGACCGGTATGCATGGCGAGTTCAAGCGCTAGCCTCTGCCGTGTTCCGATCTTCCATGTGATGCAGAATGCCCGGACATCTTCAATCTGCCACGCCGGAAACCCATCGCCTTCAAGCTTGGTCTTCCCTATGCCTTCCGCCGGGTTTGCCTTCATGTGACCGTCTTTAACGGCCCATTTGCAAAGAGCTGACATGGACTTGAGATAGTTATTCGCCGCAGCCGGTGTCTGCCTGCGGTCGTCCATGCCGTTTTGGATAGCCTTTGACGTGATGAGCGAAAACGGCTTATCCCCGATCTTCCCTCCTTTGCCGTCCGGCTTCTCCTTGACGTGCCAGAAAATGTTGCTGCGCTGCTTGCGCGTGGCTTCGCTAAAATCTCGCCAGTCGCCGCTTTCCATAAAGCGGGCTATGAGCCAGGATATCGTATTGGGCGCTTCGCGCTGCTTGGCTGCGGTAGGCTCGCCCCTAAGCGCTGCCTCGTATTCCTGCTTGAATGCGGGCTCGTTCGGAGCTGGCAGGCGAGTGCGCTTCCCTTTCCCTATACGGAAGTAATAGACCCAGCTACCGGCTCGGTTCTTTTGCTTGACGACATAGAGAGGCAATTTGCGAGGCATGTCCTCGATCACAGGCGAAGTTCCTCGTCAGGGTCAATCCGATCTGGCTTGTGGATTGCGGGGATATCGGGGGAAACGCCAACGCGCCGGCCATCGACCTCAACCCAAACCGTAACGCCCTTAACCTTGGCTACATCGGCCATTCGCTTCAGGTCGGCGGATTTCACGAGGGCAGGCGCTGTCATCAGACCCCGCTTTCCGGATCAAGCGTCAGCGTCACGCGGAATGGCTTGTATCCTTTGTCGTGCCAGCGTTGGACGTATATTGGGAAATCCCGGCTTGTGGCTTTCTCGTGGCCGACGTGCCTCCGCCAAGCATCCGCCGCAGAACCGGCTATGGTCGATATCCCCATTTCAAGCCTGATCTGATCGGGCCAGTCTTTGTTGGAGATGATGAATCCGTGGAAGGTGGCCGTCATTCGCCCTCCTTGCCAAGCGCCTCGATCAAATCACCCCGCTTGACGATAATATCCGCAAAGGTCAGGTCCTCCCTGCCGAATACATGCTTCACCGCCCATTTGATGCGATGCCAGAATGAGCCGTTCCGGGTGGAGACGAACGAGACGTTCAGGTCGTCGTGACAATCAGGATCACGCTCTATGACGAGGCAGTGATACGGGGTGTGGCAATCGCATTGGAGGTAGATCGGTTTCATTCACGTCCCCTCCTGCTCTGCAAGGCGACGGATGCCTTTCGCTTCGTCATCCGTTAGAATGTATTTCGTTTGGAGAGCGGCCATGCAGCGCTTCAAGATCAATGGATCGCTCATTCTGCCGGCCCCCCGATGTGAGGGCGGCTTGCGCAACCAGCGGCACTATCTCGATCTTATCGGGCCACAGACTTTGGTAGGCCAGCGCGCGTTCCATTTGCGATGGCAAGCTGATGTTCCACTCTCCACCCCCTTTTAGGCGATGGAGATACCCCCGCACTTGTGTTTTGGGTGATGGGGCTGTCTCCCCCTGCTCTGGGGTGGAGAGGGCGCGCAGCCCGTCCAACTCGTCTAAGATGGTAGTGACGGCTGCGACAAAATCCGGGTAGCTGGCAATGGTGGGATCGGTCAGCGCCTCGCGAACTGCGGCAATGTCGCCGCGCACATGTACCTGCGCCTCTGAGGCTGATGGGGAGGGGCGAAAGAGCCGTTCAAAGTCGCCTTCGTTTACTTCTTCAAGATCACATAGATCGCACGAACGGTACTCTGGATATCCAGCACGTGGTGGCCAATGTCTCACCCAGCAAGCCTGGCGCGCCGGGACATTCGGATCGCTCGGGTCGCTGGCAAGGATCACCACTTCTGCGCCCTCTGGAAGGCGTCCATCATTCGATGCCCACCGTGCAATGACCGGCTCCGCCTCACCAGCAGAGGGGAGGGTGAGGGCGTGCCTGACCACGTGCGAGAAATGGTGCTGCAGAGCATCCCGCGCGTGCTCTGACAACTCACCCGTCGAGTTCCCAGCGTGAAGCCACTGCACATAGCTATCGGCTTCCTGCTTGGCATATGCGGTGATCTGTTCATCCGTGATCATACGTCCCTCGTTGGTAAACGGCCAGCGATCGCCAAGCCCTGGTTGATGCGCTGTGTGCAATATGTGATGGCCTCGGGCTCGTCGTAGTCGTTCCAGATGCCGAACAGCGTGTTGGCGAGCGCGTGAGGATCGATGCCCTTGCTTTCCCAATAGGCGCGCTCGTTCATGGAGTGCTGCAACGCGTGCTCTTCGGGGCAGAGTGGCAGGGCGAACCGATCCGGGGCCTTGGTGCCTTTCCCCCTGCCGAAGTGGCCGTGGAATATGTTGGAATAGGAGAGGTGAGCAGCCTGAACCCCATGCCGCCCGGTGACGACGCACGGGAGATGATGGAGAAAGGCGAGATAGTCTCTCCGCTTCTTCGGTCGGCGCTGCGGCGGGGCCGGATCGCGCACTGCGGCTGAGTTGTTGACGCGGAAGGCCATCAAATCTCCCCCCGCATCATGGACAGGCGCATGCGCTTGAGATCGGCAAGGATTTCTCTCGTCGGCTTATGCCTCCGGCGCGCTTCCTTTAGATCAGCAAGGCGCTTTGTGAATTCGGGGTAGAGACGGCAGAGGCGGCGTTCCAAACGCCACATGCGCCAAGCGTCGATTGCTTCTAGGATGAGGCGGATCATGCTGCGCTCCTATGGTCCAAAAAGCCTTGGCGGCGGGTATCTATGAGTTCGATGTTGTGCGCGGCACAAAAGGCCAGCGTGTATTCGATCAGGCTGGCGGCGCGTCGGACGCTCATTCGGGCGCTGCTCTCGCGGATAGCGACGAACTCGCCCTCCAAGCCGGGAATGACTTCGCCCTGTTTCTGCGTTGCGACGGCATGGCCGCTGATCAGCAGGGCCTTCCATTCGTCAGAATTCCTGCGCTTCCCGGCCCATTTGACCGGAGAGCGGGCTATATCGCCCACGATAGCGTGGAAGTAGGCGTTCTGGTCCAGGCTGCGCTTCGGCTCGGAAATCGATACAGAAAAGCCATCCGGCGCGGTGTTGACGGCCGCCAACGCATTCCGCCTGACGTGATCGTTTATGAGGATGAAGCGCATGATGTTGCCTCACCTCAAAGGAACGGAACGTCGTCGTTAAGCTCTTCGCTCAGGGAAGGCTTCGACTGCCGATCGGACTGGCGGCTTTGATCGCTTGCGCCGTCGAGCATGGTCAGGACGGCGTTGAACCCCTGAACGACAATCTCGGTCGAATATCGGTCGTTCCCGCTCTGGTCCTGCCACTTTCTCGTTTGAAGCTGGCCTTCGACATAGAGCTTTGCGCCCTTCTTGACGTATTGCTCAACGACCTTCACGAGACCTTCAGTGAACACAACGACACTGTGCCATTCGGTCTTTTCCTTGCGCTCTCCCGTGTTCCTGTCCCTCCACGTCTCGGAGGTCGCGAGCCGAAGATTCGCAATTGCCGTACCGGATGCGGTGCGCCGAATTTCCGGGTCTGCACCAACGTTGCCGATGAGGATTACTTTATTGACTGATCCGGCCATCTCACATTGCCTCGGTTGGATGAAGCTCACGGCCGGCGACGTTGCGCACGCGCTCGTTAACTACGGTTGATCCTGGGAAGGTGTCTCCGATGTCGTCCACGACATCGCGCGATACGGTCGCGTCTTCTCGTTTCTTCAGATCGAAGCCGAGCTTGACGAATTCCTGATGAAGGTTTTTCTGCCAGTCGGTCGGCAACCTCTTGCGGAGCGAGACGCATTCAGCGTCCTTCCACCAGTAGGCAAGGTCGCCTGTCGTCTGGCATTTCCGCATGTCCTCAACGAGCTTGGCATAAAGCTCGCGGGAGTTCGCTTTGCTCTCCTGTTTGACAGGCTCCTGCGGCTTTGGCCTTTCCGGCTGCTGTGCGCCTTCGACGTTCGATTGCGTTTTGTCGTAGAGAGCAAGGCCGAACGGATTGCCGAAAGTCATCAGCGCGCGCTTCATGGCGTCGGACTCGGCTTCCTTGATGGCGCTTTCGTGCGCAAGGCCAAGATCGGCGTCTATGCCGTGGCCGGCACCCGTCCCTTCGCGGATGACGCGTCCGACCGTGATACGGACCTTGGCCGTATAGGTGACGCCCCAGCCGTCACGCTGGTACTGCCCCTGACCGATCTTGCGTTCCCGTTCCATGACGCACTTGCATTCGATCGTCTCACGGTCCCATGCGTCGAAACCAAAAATCCGGTTCGCTTCGTCAATCGCATGCCACGCCTCGACGTAGCTGAGTTCCGAATTACCCTGCTTGCGCGTTTTCACGTTGTCGCGGGAAAGGGGGGCTTTGAGGGATTCAATTTGCGTGTCGGAAAACTGTGTCATCAGAACATCCGATCGATGATCTCGACAAGGTATGCAGAGTTGACCTTTTCAGGGTCGTTCTCTTTCACCTTCGAGACGAGTTGAACGAAATAGGCTGCATCGACGCCGGTAAGCTGGTCCTGCAATACGGCGTGGTCTTTGAGGTTCAATTCGCTGATCTGCAACATCATCTTGAGGATTTGGCCGGCGTTGACCGTCCATCCTCTCTTGATGAACTTGCGCAGGCGGATCACTGAGCAAATCGGGTACTTGCTGCCGACATAGCGAAGCTCGCGGGCGAGTAGGCTTTCGAGCGCCGGTTGCCGCAAGACCAGTTCGTCGTCCTTGCTAGTCCAATAGTTGGTGCAGTGCACGTAGTCGTAGTTCTCGTGGATCGTGTCGGCGCTCCCGTAAAAGCGAAGCACGATCTGAACCTTGTGGCTCAGTGTGATGGCGTTGGTTGACAGGAAAACGGGACGGTATTTCGGCTTGCCGTCGTCAACCGCCAATGCGGCATCGGTCGTGTTTTCAAGAGCCTCTTCGATGTCGCCGGCATCACCAAGAACGTCACTGACATACTCGCCGGCCTCGCCGTCAGGCCTGCCCTCGAAATATTCGTAGGGCTTTTCGGTGCCTTCCTCGCTGGCTACGCCGGCCGATTTAACGACGATGCGAACGCGGTCTGTGTCGTGATCGACATAAATGGGTACTTCTATGCCGGCCTTGTTTTTCGAGTGGAAACGGTTGACGTAATATTTCGCGACGGCGACCGTCGTTTCCTTGTTGGTGAAATACAGGTCGAAGTCGTTGACCGGCTCTTTCAGGAGCATCGATGCGATGCATCCGCCAGTCACAACCGTGTTCTTCGAGGCGAGTTCACGGACAGTCTCATCCTCAATAGATGAAAGCCAGTCATCGACCTTGGCCTTGATGATCTTTTTGATGGTCTTGGCTTTCAAAGCACTTTCTCCTCGATCACGTTGAAGCCAGGAATAGAGCGGGCGCCCGACCTGACGGCCTTGTCGGCCTGATCCTGAATGAAGACGCACAGCTCGTCGTAACGCTCTTTCCAGACCCAAGCCGCAGCATCGCGGGTGTTGATCATTTCAGCGCGGTGGACAGTACGGAGGCCGGTGGCACGACCTTCGCCCTTGGCGTGAGCCTTGGCGTTTTCAGCCTTGCGGGCAGCCTCTTCCGCTTGCTTGGCTTCACGAACGAGACGTTCGGCCTCCTCGCGTTCGGCAAGGTTGGCCGCGTCGCGCTGGCGCATGGCCTCCATGGCTTCCGCCTGCTTACGAGCAGCTTCCTCACGGGCGATGCGGGCAGCTTCCTGCTGCTGGCGCTCCAGCTCCTGAAGGTACGGCTCCAAGGCCGCATTGCATGCCTCTTCGGCTTTCAACGCTATACCCTTGACGGATTTGTTCTTCCCGATAAGCTCGTTATATCGCGCCTGGATTTCCTTGACGGTATCCTGATGCGGTCGCACCTCTTCCTCGTAAGCATCTTCCGCCGCCTTTTTGGCCTTCTTGATGCTGTCCTTCAGGGTGTTGATGGCGTCGGCTTGGTCCTGAGTTTCGACTTTTGTACCGTCCAGCCACAGCTTTGCCTCTTCGTAAAGATCGATGATGTTGATCTTCACGGCCTCGAAGGTGGTCATGGGCTCTGGAGGAAGGTTCCCGCCGATGACGGCGCGCGGATTTTCTGCTATGGCATTCATGCTGCGATCCCTTCAAACTCGGCGTTGATTTTCTGGCTTTCGCGCTCTGCGAGTTCCGCGTAATGTTCAGCTTCGGCGGCGCGATCCGCGGCGTATTTTCTGAAGCGCTTGGCGTTCTGGACCGCTTGTCGGGCCATATTTGCCCACATGGCGGCTTCGTCTTTCGCCTGCCTCGCATAGGATCTGAGCTGTTCAGGAGTTTGCATTTCAATTCCTCCTCAAACGACCGCCGGCCCGATTTTCGAAGCGGCGAAGAAAATGATGACCGTGGTGATTAAGGCGAGCGCAATCAGGCAGTAGACATCGTGTGTCGCTGTCTTGCGGTTTGCCTCGGATAGGATTTCGAGTACGGGGCGGGGATTAGGCACCGGCCTTCTCCTCTGCGCGAGTGAAGTCGTCCATTCGCGCGCCGCATTTTTCGAGAAGATCGAAATGGGTCGGGTGCAAATGTCCTTCCGGCAAGCCCCGCTCTTTCGCGTAGGCAGAAGCCCAGGGGCCGCAGAGCGCGATTACGCTTTCCTTGAGGTCCGCGATCTCCGCATCCCTTTCCGCCAGCGCAGACGTGTGGGAGGCGAGGGCGACCGATATATGCCCCTCAAGAATGTCTACTGATGGAATAAACTCGACGTCACAAGATATTCGCCACTGATCTATTATCCATCGAGCCATCGCTTCTGACGACTTAATTTCATCATCATTGGCGTTGCCCGCTTCTGTATAAAGCGGGATTATCTCGATATTGGACGGGAAAAGCTTCTTGTACTCCCAAGCTGTAGCCATCCCATATGGCAGACTGATATTCCAATCTTCCGAGCCCTTGAGCCGGTGAAGATATCCCATCGCGCCTCGCGGTCGAGGCTCGACAGCTTGCGCCGTAGACAGAACGACATCGGTCATCCCTCTGGCTTCGTCGTCTGAAAGCACATACTTCGCGTGCAGGGCAGCCATGCAGCGCTGGATTAAGTGCGACTCACCCATTGCCTTCCTCCTGTCCTTTGGAGAGGGGGAGGGATTCGGTGCGGGCGCGGAGCATGGCGTCGGCCATTCGATACGACTGATAAGCCGCCGCATCCGGTCCGCACTCATGGAGGAAGTCGCCGCCGTCATCGAAACTATGAGCCATCAGACCTGCCAGCGCCTGACCAGCAAACCAGTCGCGCTTCGTCAGGCCGCGATACACCGCCTTCGTGTAGTCGTTAGGATCTGGCTCATATGCCGGAGGGAATGCCGGGCCGCCGTCGTGAATCTTATCGCTCATCACAGCCACCCCATAGCCTGATGGTCGCGGCGCTCGTCGTGGAGACGGTCGGGATCGCCTTCGTTCTGCTCTCGATAAGCTTCCGCAAACGTCTCCTGAGCGTCATTGCTCATCTCGATATGCAGAGCTAACGCGTTGAACAGGGCCTTGTTGACCGCACTCGGGAACCCCCAATGGCCGGTGCCGTGGCGATCAAGGCGCTTGCCGCCGTGCAATATGATTTCATCGACGTAGAATTCTCCGTCCCCGTCGTGAACGAGGATTGCCGTTCCCCACGCCATAAGTCCGTCGCCGGCAAGTGGTATTTCTTCAAACTCGTATTCGATAGAAAAATCGTTTGACATTTCACTTCACCTTTCCTTCGGTGATCACGTTTCCAACTCCCCCACGGATAGGGGAGGCAGAAGCGGATCAGTCAGCGACCTTCCGGGCCAATTCGGCATAGGGGTCGTACTCGCGACCAAGCCGAAATTCGTAGATGCCGGGTTCAAACGAGATCGTTTCGTGGGTATCGTGGCCGCGCTCGTGGACGAGTTCTCCAGCGGCTTCGAGATTGGCGTAGAGGATGCGCATGCCGGTCGGAGCGTTGGTCGCTTCGAATGCCTGCTTGCGATCCAGCGTCATGACGTGGTGATGCCCGGTCTCGCTGTGGCCGATGATGTACTTGCCGAGTTCCGGAGCCAACGGCTTGATATCGGCGGGGAGCGCGCTGATGCGGCGAATGCTGATTTCGCCCTGTGCAGCGGAAGTCACAAACTGCTTCATTGTCGTTTTCCTTCAGGTTCTAATCTCGGGTCGAACGAACTCGCTTGGCTGGACCCCGATCATCCAGGCTTGCGCGGCCAAGGCCGTATTGATTTCTGGTGGAACGCCAATGGCGAACTCGCGGCCCGTGCCACACTGGACGCGGCAGAAGCGAGCGGGACGGTCAAGATCAGGAAGGCGAACTTCAACAAGCGTCCCAATCAGTGGATCGCCGTCAGCGTCGATAACCTTTGCGTCCAGTTCGCGTAGGATTTTTGCCCAGCCGACGATTTCGCAAGCCGCGCGGCGCTGCTCGATATTTTCCCATGTCAGCGCGGTCTTTGCGCTGATGGAATTCTTATCGGAAAGCCACTCGTCTGGGATGCGCGTGCCGTGCCAAGCAGAAACGCCCCAGCCGTCCGAATACTCGACAGCCTTGCCAGTCTCGCTATGCAGGCGGCGCTCATCATCAAACGAGACCTTGCGCGGCCGGTCGCTGACGAAGCAGATGCCATCAAACGGAGCCCACCAGCCGACACTTTTGAAAAGGCGTCCCCATTCCAGAAGCAACGCCATGTCAGCGGTTTTGTATTCGACACCGATTTCATGGCCGAACAGGTAGAAGGCGCCCCAGGCGACGTTGTATTGATTGTCGAAGCTGTTGTTTAGGAACTTAGCCTCTAGTCGCTGGTCCCTGAGCTGGTCCCTGAGCTGGTCCCCGAGCTGGCCCCTGAGCTGGTCCCAGAGCTGGTCCCTGAGCTGGCCCCCGAGATGGCCCCAGAGCTGGTCCCCGAGCTGGCCCCAGAGCTGGCCCCCGAGCTGGCCCCCGAGCTGGCCCCAGAGCTGGCCCCAGAGCTGGCCCCTGAGCTGGTCCCCGAGCTGGCCCCTGAGCTGGTCCCTGAGCTGGTCCCTGAGCTGGTCCCCGAGCTGGTCCCCGAGCTGGCCCCAGAGCTGGCCCCCGAGCTGGCCCCAGAGCTGGCCCCAGAGCTGGTCCCCGAGCTGGCCCCAGAGCTGGCCCCAGAGCTGGCCCCTGAGCTGGTCCCCGAGCTGGCCCCTGAGCTGGTCCGGCTTATCATTCAGAAGCCCCATGATGAAGTTGACGGCCAACTCGCACATGGCTGGCGAGGAGAAATGCAGGATCATCGGTTCTGTCTTGCCGATGCGCTTGTAAAAGCCTCGAATGACTTCATCGCCAGCCGCGAAGTCAGCCGGATCGCAGCACATGCCGACCTGAAGCCATTCGGCCCGGAACTCGACAAGTCGCCTTTCCTGCGCCTCGGTCAGCTTGGTTATCTTTGCCATTGTCCTCTATCCTCGAATTTGGATTTGTGTCTTGCGGCCCACGCGAATACTCAGGGCCGCCGTAAGCGTTGGTGTGGTTGCCGGTCAGCTTTCGGAAAACTTGATCACGTCAGCCGCGACAGGGCGCTTAGCTTGCTGAGCTACCCGCAACTGAGTGTTCGTGGTGCGAAGGATTTCCCGAGCCTGAGAGGCGATCGCGTCCGCGCGAGAGGCGTCCATTTTGTCCTCCTTCACCGCGTTCAAGGTTTCCCAGAGGGCCGTTTTCAGGTGAGTTGCTGTAAGCTCGTTGGTCATCACGTTTCCTTTTCAGTGCCTTGTTGAGGGTTCCTTTTTCGAGCCGGATTTCGTAATCTGTCATGCGGCTCAAGCACTCGTCGCGGATGTCCATGACGAGCAGGAAGCATTCGGCAAAATCGCCGTAATGTTTGTGGGCGCGATACTGGCGGTCGTAGACCTTCTTCTTCGCCCTATATTCAGGGCGTCGGCAGTATTCGACATGGAACGGCATCCGCTCCTTGCGTTTGGCGGCTTCCTTCACCGGGTCTTTGGTGCGCTGGTAATACGCAGCCTTTGAAGCCTTCCGCCCTTCCGGGTCGCGAGCGCGGTATTCGATATCGTAGAGGCGCTTTGCCTCTTTCCGCTCCTCGATGGTCTTACCGTTGCGGCGACCGAGGCCAGAGCATAGACGGGAGCAATACAGGTTAAGGCCCTGCGCACGAGCGCGGTTCACGTGACCGGCTGGCCTGTCCGCCTCTTTCCCGCAATGTGCGCAGTTGAACTGCATCCCCATCCATCCTCAGTTGCGCGGTCTCCCGCTGGCGCGCTCCAGATCGGCTTTGCTTCTTCGTGGAGCGCTGTTGATGAATGTAGGTATAGGACAATTTGTCCAACGTGTCAAACGGTCATTTGGACAATCTGGCAAATTTTTCTTGAAATCAATTTTGGGATCGTGGATAAAGAAAAGGCCCGGAGGGAGTGATCCGACCGGGCCTGCGCCAAAACCATTCGAAGGTGGTTATTGTTTTGTTATATAGTAACGCTACACGTTACGCAAGCGAAACGATCGGCGCAGAGGCATTAAATGTGTCGATTTTCGCTGCTCGGATGTCCCGGCGATTTTTCGGCTCATGAGATGTCAAAGCGGCGGTCTTTTTGCAGTTGACCCGCAGCTCCTATCACTCAGGCGCTTGAACTGCTGGCGGTGACCGCTTCCAGGCTAAGCGGATAGTCACGGCGGGGCTTTTTATTCGTAAGATGACCTTCCACCGCTCGAATGCCGACATGGGCTGAGAGACAACCGGGACCACAAACCCGTTCCAGAGCTAGGCGAGGCCGAATTTTGGAACACCTCTATGAGGGGCTACGCCAGACTGGAGCATCCGATCCGTTCGATGCTTTGGTTCAGTAGCGGGGCAGCGATTGATCCACGTTACGGATATCCCGGCTATACCGTGATTGAAAGTGTACTGCCCGGTTCGCAGCCCACTCGGTGGGGGCAGATAGCGAAGGGCGAAGCTTTCCTAAAAGGAAGCATACTTAAAAATGACAAGGTGCTTTCAACCGGAGGGACATACTGTTTTTGACCACTAAAATCTTTGATGTTGCTAATTAAGAACTCGGGAATGATCATTGCCAAAAAGTGGCGAAGGGGGGGCAAAAATGGAGAGGGCGGATATTTCAGGGCTTAGTATTCAGCCTACGTCGTGGGTGCGCGTAGCCTTATCCCGAATGACCAAAAAAGAGAAGAAGGCTTTTGATATTGTGCTTAACTGCCTCGAATGCCCTTTTTTCGATTCGTGCCTAACCTTTCGTCGCCTGTCTCGGCAATCGCTCGGGCAACTTGCTGGCGCTTCGGTGAGAGAGCTTCAACGCGCTCAGCTCTGTCAGCATCATCGTGGCCGGTCTTCCGGGCAATAAGGACCGGCTTTAGCCTCTCTCGGGGCTTTCCCAATATTAAGTGCTCCAGGTCGCACCCTACGATCCGGCAGAAGTTTGGAATGAGATAAACCGGCATAGGGCTCCGGTTCTCATATTTTCTATAGCGGTCCGGGGGGATGCCCAGAAGGTTTGCCATCTCTTCCGCGCTCATATTCGTCTCGCCGCGAAAGCGTTTCACCCGTTCGCAGTACGCATTGTTGAAGATGAATTCTTCCGACTCGCTCATGGCATCACATTAGCATTGGACAAAATTTCCAACTTGGGACATCTTGGCCCTTGACTAGTTGGACAAATTGTCCGATAAGAAGATGCATGAGCATCAAGAACGCACCTCCAAAATGGAACGAGATCGTAGATGCGGCCACCCGCTGCGGGGCCGGCAAGTGGGCCATGCGTAAATGGCTTGAGCGTTGCGAAATCCCGCCTTCGTGGAAGTTGAAAATTTTCGAAGAAACGAAGGGGAAGGTGAAGTTCTCTGACATGGAAATCCGGGAGACGGAGGCGGCGCAGTGAACGATCCAGTCAATACATTCACGTTTGATCCTCCGAGCGGCAAAGACGTCGACATACAGGACGTATGTACTTGGCTGATCAGGGTGATGAACAAGCGAGACAAGAGCGTGATGTTCGTGTCTTCGGTCATGGCCTTCTTTCTTCAGCATGGCGGCGTCAGCGAAAAGCAATACGACCATCTCAACCGCGTGTTTGATCGCGTCTTAGACGCTTACGAGCGTGGCGCGCTGGAAACCCAGGGAGCCGTGACGGCGGTTGATGACGGCACTCCGGCGAACATTGTCAGTTTCTCGGCAAAGAGAAAGCCGAAGGGTGCGGCATGACCACCTACCCACGCAACGGAAACGGAAACGGGAAGTAAACAAACATGAACAGAATTTGCACCGCAATGAAAATCGCTCCCGTCGCCGCACTGGCCTTCGCGGTGAGCGCCTGCACTGACGCGGATATCGCCTCCACCAATATTTCGAAAGCCGCAGACAACTTCGAGATTAGCCGCCGTGTCGTTTTCTATAACGGCATCACAGGCGACTACATCCTGTCTGTCGAGGGGCTTTGCTCGCTCGGCAATCAAGACAAGGCCCGCGAGGTGACGATCACCTGCAAGACGGGGCCGCGCGCATACAAAAAGCACTTCCTCGGCCTCTCCGACAACGTGACGTTCTTCGCGGAGCAGTTGGAGACGGCTGATGTCAGCACCTACCACTACCGCGTCATGTTCAAGCCCCAGACGATCCTTCCGGATATCGACTTCAAAGGCGATGCCGGCGAGCTGACCACCAACAGGAATTGAGTTTGCCCACGCAACGGAAACGGGAAGTGAGGGGAAGCAATGGCTGAATGGCAACCGATAGAGACGGCTCCTCATGGTGAGGCTGGAAAACCAAGCACCTACATCATGCTTTCGAAGCAGGAACAGGGGACCACGCTTGTCTGCACAGGATACGTGAACAGGTTCGGCGCTTTTGAGTGGTTCGGCGGCGGGATGATGGGGCTCACCCACTGGATGCCCCTTCCCGAGCCACCCACCCCCACACCAGTAAACGGCAATGGGAGGTGAGGGGATATGAGCGACAGGGAGCCTGGAGTTACCGAATATCTCTCGCACTATACCGCGTTCATCAACGCGCGTCCGATGCTCATTTCGCTTCTGTACGACATCGACATGCTCCCGGAGCAGACGGTGACACAGGATGGGGCAATACGTCTCGGCGGCCTCTGCGAAGTATGGCGCATGGGTGAAGAGGGAAAGCTCCTTCCGCCCTCCCAAGAAAGCACGGGAGAGTGAGACATGACCGGCTCTAAAGAAATCCCGGAAGACATCATCGCGAGTCTGCTGGCGGTCGGGCCGGTCGAGTGGGGCCGCACTCATCGCCAATCCGATGAAAAGCACGTCGAGGACTTGCGAGACACGATCCGTCTCACTCGCGAACATTTCAGCATAGCTGAAGAAGAGACAGCCATTCACGGCGTCTACCTCGAAGGGACTGACACGGTTCTCGCACACACCGGAATGAGCCCCAATTCGTCGCAGCATGCTCGGATTCTCGTCGGCGCATGGAATCAGCTTGTCGAGATAGCCAAGACTCTCCCCAACCCTCCAAAAGGAGACGCATAAATGAGCCTCCTTCTCTTCCTGACGAGAGACCGTTTCTCCCACATCGATGCGGCCTATCTGAGTGCCGGGGCAATCCTGATTAGTAACGGCCACCATGTCCCCGGCCTGGCTCTTGGCGTCTTTGGCGGGCTCACCTCCGGCATCATAACGGTGGCAGTCAAGCATTGCGCGGGGCGGCGTCCATGAACTCAATCCGCATCCTCCTTGCCGACATCCTCGCCCAAGAGGCGATTGAATCTCCCGAAGGATCGAAGCTTTGGGAACGGAAAGCACCATCTCGATTCACCAGGGGGAAGAAATGACCATCATCGACCTTTTCGGCCTCGTTATCGGCCTCGGCCTCGCCTCCGGTTTTGGCATCGTCATGATCGGGTACGGCTTCTACTGCGGCTTCAAGATGTTCTTCCGCCAAGCCGGATACACGGAACAGGAGATGGAGGGCGAAAGCCTCAAGGCCATTCTTCGCGTGCTGGATCTGGAAGCTGAATTTTCAACCCCGATCAATCAAGAGCGCTCCTCCCCAACGTCCTCTTGATTGCAGAGAGGCGCGGCGTCCTCCCGTTCTCCCGCCGCGCCTCTCGTCACCTTAACTCTCGGGAACCCACCTCGCAGGCGAAGGCAAATCGCCTCGGTGACGCTCCCGAAAGGTTCGAATGAGGACGGAAACTCTTCGTCTCCGTCCTCGCCCCAAGCAGCAATTGCGGCGGCGGTTGGCTGCTTAAGGGGAAACTGAATAACGGTCCCGCCGGATGCGGCGGCGTGAGATGAGGCGGATAACTTTCCGTCCGCCTGACGGCAGCGGTTCGCCTCATCTCCATTTTTTGAATGTCGGCTCAAGTGGAAGCCTCCTGTCTTTTGCACTTACAGGAAACCACAGGGGCCATCGGATTAATGCGTAAAAAGTGTAGGAAATTTCCGAAAATGTCGACGGTTGACTTCTGCCAAGACGCTTTGAGGGATCGCATAGCTCCGCGCCGGATAGGCAGCGTGAAGCAGCGAATCCACTTTGCCGCAAGAAAGCTCGGCTGGTCACCGTCGAGAACGAAAGACGTTTGGTATGCCGACCCGCGCATATCTATCAGCGCAGAAGAAATGCGGGAAATCGAGGAAATATCGGGGATCAGATATGGCCGGGAAGAGGCACGAGAACTTGACGAAGCAATCGAGCGGGCCACTGCGCTGTTGGTGGAGTTGCAAAAGAATAGCCCTCGGTCGCTGGCTCATGCGCTCATCGAAGCGGCTCGCATACTGGCTGGCTCCGGAGCTTAGGGATGACGAAGATGCCGAAAGCAAAGACTCGCAAGCTTAACAGGAATGTCATCGTCGCGTTTTCGCGGATCGCCAACGGAAAGGACGTTCTATGCCGCCAAAGCTCCATTACGGAGGAGGCAACAAAGGCGGGTGGCGGATACATCTACTTCCTGAGGAATACCGGAAAGGAAATGCCGCCTGTATCGAGCCGCTTCCTTATCGAGAACGGTCTTGTCGAGGCTGAGCAAGACGGCCTCTTTGCCGATCATTCGCAAACCTTCCGCCCCGTCAGCTTCGACAGGTTCTACCAGTTCAAATCGCAATATGAGGCGCAATCGTGACGATTGAAACCTCTGCACCTCCCGACCCTGAGAAGGTGGTTGCGTGGCTGGATCGAAAGATTTGGTCCTCAGGGGAATGGATGAAAGACCACGGTCCTCGCGCCAAGAAGCCAAGGCCGGATTGGGATATAGAGTTCCACCGCGAGGATATGGTCATGCTCACCTACATTCGGGCGTCGTTCCTTAGGGCGGTAGAGAAGAGGAATGCAGCAGCATGACCGTCGTCGCCTCAAATTATGCGCGCAAGGAAAACGATCTCTACCAAACCGAGCCTTGGGCAACCGAAGCACTGCTTCGCTGCTTCCCCGTTGTCGGGATGCACGTTTGGGAGCCTGCGGCAGGAAATCATCTGTTGGCCGATGTTATCAGAGAACAAGCACGCCGCGTCGTAACGACCGATATCGCCACTTATGATAAGACGCACGATGGAATCTTCAATTTCCTGACGGGGGACGATTTAGGGGCGCCGTCCTCCTGCGACTTTCCGGATGCAATCATAACCAATCCTCCATACGGCAAAGGAAACCGCGATGCCGTCAGGTTCTGCGAACTGGCTTTGGAGCGTTGCTCCGGTCTGGTAGCCATGCTCCTCACGGCCAAATTCGATTTTGGGAAAACGCGCCGACACCTATTCGCGGACAATCCCCGATTCGCCGCCAAGATCGCGCTTGTCGATCGCATCCAATGGTTCCCTGGCGATACGAGCGGGACGGAAGATCACGCTTGGTATATATGGCTCCCCGCTGGTCATCCGAGCCTATTACCGCAAGCCCCAAGGATGCTTTGGGAGGGCAGGCGATGACCGAAACCCTCACCGCCTCTCAATACCTCTCCATGCAGGAAAAGAAGAAGAACAAATACGGGGCGAAGAAGACCGTTGTCGATGGAATACGCTTCGATTCAAAGGCCGAGGCCAAACATTACCACCAGTTGAAGCTTCTGGAAATGGCCGGGGAGATTTCGGGCGTTGAACTTCAGGTACCGTTTGCGATCACCATAGGCGGATTTCTGATCTGCACCTATCGTGCCGACTTCGTTTATCACGATCGCGACAAGCGCCGGCACGTAGTCGATTGCAAGGGCGTCCGCACCAAGGACTATATAATTAAGAAGAAGCTGATGCATGCCGTTCTCGGTATCGAGATCGAGGAGGTGAGAGCGTGAGCATCGCATCCGCTATCCGTCGTATGCTTGATGCTGGTCTCACCATTGAACAGGCATTGATTGCGGCTGAATCATTCGAAGCAGAAACTCGCACCGACGGTATCGAGCTTACAAAGCGACAAGCTAGGAACAAGCGGTATTACGATAGTCATAAAACGTCTGAAAAGCGTCTTAATTCAGACTATCAAGACGTTTCAGATGGTGCCGACGGCCTTCTTTCCCCCGTAGGTTCTCCCCCCATACCCCCTTCTCCTAACCCCCAATCTTCTGTACCCCCTTCGCCCCCTAAAGGGGGCTCTTCCCCCGCCGGATTTGCCGATTTTTGGTCGGCCTATCCGCACAAGGTTGGCAAGCCGGTTGCTGAGAAGTCATTCATCAAAGCCCTTCGCCGCGCTGACCTCGCCACCATCATGGCCGGCTTGGAGGCTTACGTTGCCAAAACGGACGACCGGCCATGGTGCAACCCATCAACGTGGCTGAACCAAGATCGGTGGAATGATGCTCCCAGCACTCCGCCGCTACGGCGGTCGCAAGCGCCACCTCCCCAAACACCTCACCAGCAGCGCCACCAAGCGGCGATCAACGCATTCGACAGGCACTTAGGGATCAAGCCCGATGACGAATTTACCGGCAGTACTATCGACCTTGCAGAGCGAGATTACCGTTCTCACTGAACGGTTGAAGCCTGCGGCGGAAGAACAGGTTTCGGAAGCCGTTCGCTCTCTTCTCGCGGCCGGTCTTTCGCTTCCTTCGTCAATGGACCCGGAAAAAGCTCCTGCGGTCTATCGATACGCCATAACGAACGTTTCAGTCACCGGCCTTCGCAAGGCGGTCTCGAAGCTGATACGGGGCGAATACGAAAACATCAACAAGGCGTTTATCCCGACGCCGCCGGAGCTGGCTGCAATGGCCCGAGCCGAGACGAGACCAATCGTTGACGATCTGGCCAGGGCGAAAGCGAAGATGGAGAGCATAAGGCCTCCCGAGACGCCCAAGGTAGATGCCGCAGCGAAGGCCCGCATCCGGTCGATGCTGAAAAATTTCAGGGCTGAGAATTTCGCTCGAAAATCCCAGGAACGCGGCTCTCCTCCCCACGAAACCCTGACTCCCGAGAAGGTCGATTATTGGGCGAAGATCACAGCGATGCCGGACGCCAAAGAAATCACCGAAGAACAGCACGCCTTCCGTCGCAAGATTGAAATGCAGACGGAGACGACAGTGGAACGAAAGGCAGCAGCAGAATGAACATCCACACACCTGAGCATCAACGGCAGATGGCGAACGTGAAAGCCGTCCGTGAAAGACTCTTCAACCCAGCGCTGAAAACCGGCGAGGAGAGAAACAAGGCGCTCCGCAAGGAGAATGAAAACCTGCGCGAGCAGATCGCCGGAATGACCAAGATGATATCAGCCTACGAGCGAGAACTCATCAGCGCATCTTTGGATATTTCCGAATATCAGGCCATCGTCCTCGAACAGGCCAAAAGGCTTTGCGACATTGAGGGCATCGACATCAACAAGGCGATCGGCAAGCGCCCGGTGAAGGAAATCATCCGGGACGTTCTTTATCGATTTCCCCGGAATCAGCTGGGAGATGATTATCAGCAAGTCACGGCGCCGCGAACTCGTGACGCCGCGTCATCTCTGTGTCTATCAGGTCCACACCCAGCGGCCGGATCTTTCTCTACCGCAGATAGGAAAGATTTTCGGCGGCCGCGATCATACGACGATTTTAGCGTCGGTACGTCGGGTTAAGGGGCAGACATGAGCGGTCTCACCTCCCTCAAGGACAAGCACATGACATGCATCGCCATGCTGGCCGATGGGAAATCCGCCAAGCAGATAGCCCACTCCATGGGCGCATCAACGAACGCGGTCTACTGGATGATCCGGGATGCGAAGAAGGCAATCGGCGTGAAGAAGGAAACGGCGCTCGTCGCCACGGCTATTCGGGAAGGCTGGATTGAATGAAAGCGGCGGTAAAGGCAGGCGCGGTGAAAGCCGCTAAAACGAGAGCCTTCAAGAAGGCGATGCAGCGAGGTCGGGAAAAGATTGGTTCGATCGAGCGGTGGGACTGGTTTGCGATTAGAACAGAGCCGGGGTCACAGAAGCCACAGCGCGAATATTCGGTCGAGCCGACATCGCTCGACAAGGACGGGAAGCCTAGAGGCAAGGGCTACCGGATAGTTCCGAGCCTCGACCCGAATATGTCGGCAATTGAGCGGGCACTTGAGAGGGCCGGCTTCGAATTCTGGATGCCTGCCGAAAAGAGGCTCGTACGGGATCGTCGGCACACCGATCTGTGGAAGGTTCGCCGCTTCGCTCTCATGGTCGGATATGTGTTCGTCAAGGAGCCTCCTGACTTTGGAAGACTTGCTGCGGTTCCTGGGGTCTCTGGTGTCGTCAGCGATGCATATGGCAATCCATTGGCTATAGATTTCCTCGACATCCTTGCCGTTCGGGCTGCTGAAGCAGAGGCTGATGTCGAGTTCGATAAGCGCTCTAGAATGGCCCGCCAGACTCTCCGAAAGAACGCGAAAAATGATCCGAGACTCAAGAAGTTAGTTGCAAAGCTTGACATCGCTGGGTCGATCACGGTTCCTCTGGAAAAGCTTGGGGATGCGGCTTGAAAAAGGTGGTCATCTGGTATAGATTTTCTGCAACTGATTTGGGCGCGACGGGGATACGTCCCGGCACTCCGGCTGAACTAGTTGTTTGGCGGTAGGAGAGATGCGCCCTGAGTTTGGAAGCGAGACGCGGTAATCAGCCAAGGCCGTCCTCCCCGCAAGGGTGTAGAGTAATCCGGGTATTTGGCGCCCGGGCTTCCAAAGCAGTTTGGAGTGGTTCCAAGGGATTGGATAAATCCGGTCGCGAGGCAACTGATATCAGCCACTTCGAAGCAGGTCGCCCCGTGTATTTCTATGACGGGGCAGGGTGAGCGGCCCGGGTTCGTCCCTTTCCGCTAAGTCGTCGGATGCATACGGCGCTGGACCACTGCCTAGTGTAGTGGTTGTCCAATTCAGAGTTTGGAATGGCGGCGTTGCCGAGCGGACGAGCCTCGAATGATCTGAGGACCCCGCGTCGAAAGCCGGGAGTTGCGAACCGGCCCATTCCAAAGCCCAATACGCCGCATAGGCAGAGTTCGGGAAGGCGCTGGTAGCCCAGCGAAGAGATAAGCGGTCACCCTCGCGGTGGTCGCCTCTGTCGTTCCTTCCCGACCATCCGACGGCAAGAAAAGGCTTGATCGTTCTCAAGACCCGAAATGGCAGGCCCCGTCAGCAATGGCGGGGCTTTTCTTATTCCGAAATGGTTCGTGATCGCATGACATATCTACCTATGCCAGACGTTGGCCGAGTCATAGATCTGTTGGAATTTGACCCCGACACCGGTCTTTTCCGTTGGAAAAGAAAGGCCGGAGATGAGCGCTACGATCGAGCTTGGAATAAGCGTCTGGCTGGGAAGTTGGCGGGGAACTACGACCGGGTTGGCTATCTTTACATTGGGATAGACGGCCAAAAATATGCCGGTCACCGACTAGCATGGCTTATCATCCATGGTGACATACCGGATATGGACATCGATCACAAAGATGGGGATCGATCGAACAACCGCATCCGCAATCTCAGATTAGCCTCCGACTCCCAAAACCAAGCGAACATGAAACTTCCCTGCAATAATACCTCAGGCTGCAAGGGCGTGTCTTGGCATAAGAGCAATAAGGCTTGGCAGGCGAGAATTATTGTCGGCGGGAAGAAAATCCACCTCGGATCCTTTCCTAACAAGAGCCTCGCGATTGAGGCATATGTGACCGCAGCAAGGTCACATCACGGCGAGTACGCTCGGCCATACTGAGCGTTGAATAGGCGGCTGCGGCCGTCGCTTTCAACATGAGGATAAAGCCTATGGCAGTTGAATATCGCGTCAAAGAGACAAAGCGGTACATCGTCACCCGCTACGAGGATAACGGCACGACCGGTTCCTGTAGCCAGGTTGGCGAATATGCTTCTGGTGAAGTGGCCTATCAGTTCGGCTATGCAATGTGTCGGCAGGAACACATCAAATCCGGCGAGCCAGTCGAAAGTATGAATTACATCTACCCGGCTATTCCCGATGGCGTTTCCATCGACCCGAACTGATGCAGCAGCGGGGCTTTTCGATTCAGGAGAGAGTGATGCGTCGAGAAAAGTGCCCTCCGTATTCGGTCAAAGAGCCCTCTGGAGGCTGGCGAAAGGTCGAAAGCTTCACTGAAGCTGAAAAGGCGAAGCTGCGCCCCATCGCTGAAACGCTAGCGATGCTCGATGGAAACGCTTTCTTCGGTGTGGGTGAGCATGAGCATTACTGGTCAGATCAGTATCTGCCCGAGGCTTCTGCTCTTTATGAAGCAAACGGCGGCGATAGTGGGTGGGCGAGCGAGGCTTCCTTTGTGAAAACTGCGCGTTCGCTGACCGACACCTAGCCAGAGGCAGATCATGAGCAAGGAAGCCAGCGAACAAGGGTTTCCAGTAGCGCGGGCCAAACGAGTAACCCCGAAAGACCCACAGGCGAAAGCCGGTTGAAGCTCTTAGGGCCTTCCTTCCTTCTCGGAGAGAACATGATCGACGCAATCCGCACTTATCTCCCATGGCTCCTTTCCGCGATCACGATCTACATGACCGTTCTCGCCGGCAACAAGTCGCGCAATGCCTGGCTCTTCGGCCTCGCCAACCAGGCTCTGTGGCTCATCTGGATCATCGCAACCGCGTCATGGGGCCTTCTCCCGATGAACTTCGCGCTCTGGATCGTATACGGCCGTAATCACCTGAAATGGCAGCGGCAGCCCGCCTAACCACCGCCCAGCGTGAGGAAGGCTAGAGGCCCCACGCTCTGAAATAAATCAAAGGAAATCAAACAATGGCCCGTGGCGGTAAGCGTGACGGTGCTGGCCGTCCTGCTGGTGCCATAACAAGGCGTACAAGAGAGGTTGCCGAGCGGGTGGTAGCCACAGGCATGTCCCCGCTTGAAGTCATGATCGACAACATGCGTCACTTCCAACAGGTGGCTCTTGATGCGGAGGCAACACTTGAGGGTTTGACGGCATCCGAATTTTCGGAGCAGGTTCCGCCCGACGCTTCGCCTGAAGATCAGTTTAAATTCCTCCTTGCCCAAGTGAAGAAGACGGCGGGCTTCCGGCAGATGGCGCAAGATGCGGCAAGAGACGCCGCTCCTTATGTTCACGCCAAACTCAGTTCGATCGCTCACACCGATCCGGAAGGTGGGGTTCTGAAGGTCTTGTTCCAGACGATCTATGAGCCAAAACCAGAGTAGCAGCGTCCATCAGTTCCGCGTTCGCTGGTATCAGCGTCGGTTCCATGAGGCTCTGATAAACCGCACGCATGATCGCCTGATTGCAATCTGGCATCGTCGCGCCGGCAAGGACGAAATCGTTCTCAACGCCATGCGGGAACTGGCATGGAAGAACCCCGGAACGTATTGGCATTGCTTCCCCGAGCAGAAGCAGGCCCGCAAGGCGATCTGGAACGGCGTAAACGGGCATACGGGCAAACGAAGGATATTCGAGGCCTTCCCGCCTCAGATCATCAAGCGCATGCAGGACGATGACATGTTCATCGAACTGAACAACGGCGCGACGTTCCAGCTTATCGGATCTGACAGGTACGATAGCACGGTTGGGTCTGGTCCGAAGGGGATCGCCTATTCGGAATGGGCGCTGAGCAACCCGAGCGCATGGGCCTATCATTCCCCGATGATCCGCGAGACTGGCGGGTTTGCAGCGTTCATCACGACGCCGCGAGGGAACAACCACGCCAAGACGATGTATGACAGGGCGAAGGGGAACGATAGCTGGTTTTCTGAGCTGCTGTCGATTGAGGACACGAAAGCACTTAGCGAAAGCGACCTAGCCGAAGCGTTGCAAGAATATCAGGACATGCACGGCATCGACTTGGGGCGGGCGATATTCGAACAGGAATATCTCTGTTCCTTTGCCGGAGCCATGGTCGGCGCTTATTGGGGCGCTGAGATGGCGAACGCGGAGCGCCAGGGCAGAATCAGGCCGCTAGCGATCGATCCCGCATATCCCGTTCATACGGCGTGGGACCTGGGCAAGGCGGCAAACAATCCGATCTGGTGCTTTCAGGTCATCAGGGGCGTTCCGCATATCGTGGATTTCTACCGGCCAGAATCCGACGATCTGGAGCAGTGGTGCCAGTGGCTCAAAGATCGCGGCTACGACGGCAACGACTATGTGCCTCATGACGCGATGCACACCGAATGGGGATCGGGTCGAACCCGCATTGAAATTCTTCGTCAACTCAAGCGGAAGCCGGAGCGCGTTGCGAAGGTAAGCGTTGCCGATGGCCTGACCGCAGGCCGCGAGACGATCAAGGCCGCTCTGTTCCATCGCGACGAAGACGAGCGCGGGGTGCGAACTGGTCTCGGTATAGACGGCCTGAAAAACTATCGCCGTGAGTGGGACGATGATCTGAAGGCGTTCCGCGAAAATCCGGTGAAGGATTGGGCCGAGCACATCGGCTCCGCGTTCCGTTATCTCGGTCTCGCTTGGCAGGAAGCGGCAAAAGAAGAGCCGCCGCCGCCGAAAAAGATGAACGATTATGCGCCTCGGCAGGAATCGCCTGAGGCTGGCGATTGGATGACGTACTGATGATGGCAACCAATCACACAGGCTATACGCAGGGTGGCGGGGCGGCGCAGGGTCCGACCTCAACGGATTTCGGCGTCAACCATGATCGTCTGAAGAAGGAATATCTCTCCTACCTCGAAACGAAGAACGAGGAGATCAAGGAACAGCAGGAGGCGCGTCGCTACTATCACGGGACACAGTGGACGGCGAAGCAGATCAAGGCGTTCAACCAGCGCCGTCAGCCTGTCGTCACCTTCAACCGGATCGGGCGCAAGATCAACGCCGTCGTCGGGTTGCTGGAGCGGCAGAAGCAGGACCCAAGAGCCTATCCGCGCACCCCGGCCCATGAGGAAGGGGCAGAGATCGCTACGGCCACGCTCCGCTATGTCTGCGATGAGCAGGATTGGTCCTCGAAATCACCGATTTGCGGCCTCAACGGCGCAGTGGATGGCATCGGAGGCGTCGAAATCCTGCTTGAGCAGGGAGACATGGGCGACCTGGACGTGGGGCTTGAGGTTGTTGACCCCGCAGGCTTCTTCTACGATCCGCGCTCCCTGAAAATGGACTTCTCCGATGCCCGGTTCATGGGGCAGGGGAAGTGGGCCGATGTCGAAACCACGATCGAGATGTTCCCCGACAAGGAAGACCAGATCAGAGCATCCATCGAGCGCGGATCGGAGCTTACCAGCAATCCCGACACGGACAACAAGTGGTTTTCGACTGGCGAGAACGGCAACCGAATCCGCATCGTTGATCACTGGTACATCAAGAACGGCGAATGGCACTGGTGCATCTACACCGGTTCCGTGGTTTTGGCCGAAGGCATTTCCTATCTCAAGGACTCGAAGAAGCGCACGATCTGCAAATATGTCATGTATTCGGCCAATATCGATCATGAGGGCGATCGGTATGGTTTCGTCAGGAACATGCGCTCCAGCCAGGATGAAATAAACCAGCGCAGGTCCAAGGCGCTTCACCTCCTCAACAGCCGCCGCATCATCATCCCTACGAATACTGGCGCGGATATAGAAAATATCAGGCGGGAATCAGCGCGTCCCGATGGCGTTATCCAGTTCCCGCAGGGATCGCAGTCCCCGCAGTTCGATGATTCCGCCAAGGGCAACGAGCTTCAGGGGCAAATCCTGTTTCTTGAGGACGCCAAGAACGAAATCGAAAACTATGGCTTCAACCCGGCACTGATCGGCCAGGGCGTGGACAAGATGTCAGGCCGCGCCATCCAGTTGCAGCAGCAGGCAGGCATCGCGGAACTTGGTCCGTATCTGCTTTCCTTCAAGGGCTGGAAAATCCGCGTCTATCGCGCGATCTGGTACGCTATCCAGCAGCACTGGACATCGGAACGCTGGATTCGCGTGACCGACGATGAGCAGGTGGCGCAGTTCTTCTCTATCAATCAGGTCGTTGCTGACCCGAATACGGGAATGCCGACGATCGCCAACTCGCTCGGCTCGCTCGATGTCGATATCATCATTGATGAGGGGCCCGACACGATCAACATGCAGCAGGACGCCTACGATACGTTGTCCATTATGGCGACCAAGGGGCAGAACGTGTCACCGGAGCTCCTCATCGAGCTTTCGCCGCTTCAGGGCAAGGTCAAGAAGAAGGCGCTCGACATCATCCAGCAGGCGCAGAACGCGCCGCCAAACCCGCTTCAGGTCGCCGGGGCAGAGGCAGAAGTAGCCGACAAGCAGGCATCGGCAGTCCTGAAACAGGCGCAAGCCCGAAAAGCCATGGCCGATGCGGGAACAGCCGGAATGACCGGCGAGCAAGGACCGTCCGATATCGAGGTCGCGCAGGCGCTGGCGGAAATCCGCAACAAGAACGCCGCAACCGAAAAACTGGCGGCAGAAACTGCGAAGATAACGGTCGAGACCGAATTGAAGCCGGTCGAGATGGCCAATCAGCAGATCGAACAGGATCGAAGCCGCGAGGAGCGGCTGGCGGTCCACAAGGATCAGATGCACCAAGCATCGCAGGATAGGAGCCGCCGCGATGAGTAAGCCTATCGCAAAGGCCGGCGCCCCATTAAAATTCATCCACGGCGCAATTCTATGCCGAAATGATGATTGTTTGTTTTGGCCCTACGGCAAGACCACGGAGGGTTATGCCGTGTTGAACGTAGACGGAAAAGGAACGAGCGCAAGCCGATATCTTTGCGAGCTAGTGAACGGTAAGGCTCCTTCATCTAGGCACCAAGCGGCGCACTCATGCGGCAACGGTCACAAGGGCTGCGTCAATCCGCTTCACCTGTCTTGGAAAACGCCGAAAGACAACCAAGCAGATCGGGTGCTGCATGGCACAGACCAGAACGGAGAACGCAATTCTCAAGCGGTGCTGACCGAGCTTCAGGCTAAGGAGATCCTTCGTTTGAAGGGTATTCGAACGCAAAAATCATTAGCGAAAGAATTTGGCGTTAGCAGGACAGCTATAAGCAAGGTCCATCGCCGCGTGAATTGGGCTTGGCTATAGCCCCATAGAGCCGCCATCTAAAAGGGCGATTACAGAGTGCCGCCGACTTGAGACGGGCGACAAGCCGCCGCCGGGCCACGGGCGATTCGTGAATCTTCCTACGCAATGGAGATGACTGTGAACGAACTGGACGAAATCATGTCCGGTGACGGCGAAGCCGTGCCGGAAATTCAGCAGGAGCAATCAAACCAGCCCCGCGACGAAAGCGGACGCTTTGCGGCCAAGCAGGAGGAAACACCTGCCGCCGTGGAGGAACCCGCAGTTTCGGAGCAGCAGCCGGCAACGGAACAGAAGCCATCCGGCGTTCCGGTAAAGGCTATTCAGGAGGAGCGCGATAAACGACAGGCGGCACAGGCGGAAGCCGAAGCTTTACGTCGAGAAATCGCGGAACTCCGCGGAATGGTGCAGGCGTCCCGCCAGCCCGCTCCGCAGCCACAGCAGGAGCAGCAGCCGGCAACCATATGGGATGACCCGGACGCCTTCCTGAAAAGCCAGCTCACGCCGGTCCAGCAGCAGATGCAGGAAATGCGTGAGATGTTATGGGAGAACCAAGCCGTTAGCGTGCATGGGGCCGAAAAGCTCAATGCCGCCAAGCAAGCCGCCGAAGCTCTTGCAGGCAAGCCGGAAGGCCGCGCCCTGCATCAGCAGATCATGGGCGGCGGGAATCCCTACGACAATTTGGTGAAGTGGCATCAACAGCAGCAGGTCATGTCCCGTATCGGGGCCGATCCTGACGCTTGGCTCAATGCTGAAATCGAAAGGCGCCTCTCCGATCCTGCCGAACAGGCGAAAATCCTGGAACGCATCCGTAGCGGCGCAGCATCCAACACCAATCGTTCGCAGCCCTTGACGAACCTGCCTCCCTCTCTCAGCCGAATACCGTCCGGGACATCCCAGGCGGATGAAAGCGACATGAGCGACGGGGCTCTTTTTTCCCACGCAATGCGGTGACCTGACACGGCGCCGCCCGTCTCAAAAGGAAACCCCTCATGGCTAACACCGTGATTCAGGACAACAACAAGCTTGTCCGCTATACCAAGGAAATCAATCGCGAATTCGTTCGCGAGAACATGTTCTCGCCCTACATGGGGCAGGAACTCAACGCTATCATCCGCATCCGTCAGGAGCTGAAGGAGGGCGGGGAGCAGATGAATATCCCGCTCGTCACGAAGCTTCGTGGCAAGGGCGTCGGCTCCGGCACTCTCGTCGGCAACGAGGAGAAGATCGACAACTACGGAATGCGGCTCTGGATCGATTGGGCGCGCCACGCCGTCGTTTCCAAGAAGAACGAACGCCACAAGGACTCGGCAGACATCTTCGGGGAGCGCAAGCCGCTTCTGTCCGATTGGGGCAAGGAGCTTCAGCGCGACGAGCTTATCGAAGCGTTCATGGCTCTCCCGTCCGAAACCACCCCTGCCGGTCTCGGTTCTGACGACGGCGACCGCGTGAACGGGGTTCGCTACGAAGCCGCCACCGCAGGGCAGCGCAATACGTGGAACGCGGCGAACTCGGATCGCATTCTCTACGGTTCCGCGGTCAGCAACTACAACGCCACGCATGCAACGGCTCTCGCCAACATCGACACGACCAACGACAAGGCGAGCTTTGCCCAAATCACCTTGGCGAAGCGCATGGCCAAACTCGCGGTGCCGGCGATCAGGCCCTATAAGACGAAGAACGGTTACGAATACTTCGTCGCCTTCGCGGGAACCAACGCGTTCCGCGATTACAGCAACGATCCGACGATCGTCAGCCTGAACAAGGATGCTCGCGCCCGCGAGGGTGACGGCATGAACAAAAACCCACTGTTTCAGGACGGCGACCTGATCGTCAACGGCATCATCATCCGAGAAGTCCCGGAAATCTCGCAATTCGTGTCGGAAGTTTGGACCAGCCTGCTCACGGCCGGTAACTCCTCCGCTCGTGTTGAACCGGTGTTCCTTTGCGGCCAGCAGGCAGCAGTCCTGGGATGGGGCCAGATGGCCAAGCCCACGACCCGCAAGGAAGACGATTACGGCTTCATTCAGGGCGAAGGCATCGAAATGGCCTACGGCGTTTCCAAGATGTTCAAGAAGCATCCGATGGACGGCACCAACCTCAAACAGTGGGGCGTGGTAACGGCATTCGTCGCGGCGGCGGCCGACGCCTGATCCTCGTGGGGGCGGCTTAGGTCGCCCTCCTTCTCTTTCCACAAACATGAAAGGGCACCACGATGGGCCTCAATCGAAACGTCCCGGCGCGCGATGCCGGTTATCAGAATGTGCAGTTCATCCGCAAGACGATCACCTTTGCCGATATGGCCAAACTCGTGCAGCTCGGCACCGTTCCGGCTGGCGCGTTGATCCTGAAGCCGCTTTCCGGTGTTCAGGTCAATACGGTCTTCAACTCTGAAACTACGTCCGTGCTCGATATCGGTACGGCGGCTGACGGCGATTTCCTCGCAACGGATCTCGATGTCAAAACCGCTGCCGCCTTCGTGCCGCTGGATAGCGCAGTCAGCATGCTTGTCTCGGTCGATACCGAGCTGACGTGCCAGCTTGCCGAAACAGGCGCTGCCGCCACGGCAGGTTCTGCCGTCGTGGTGATCGCCTTTATCCCGGACAACTGAGGAGCATCGACATGGCACAGGTAAAGTACAGGCCGGGTGCAACTTCGCAGTTCGGCTATGACTTCGAAGAAGGCAAATCCGTGGAGGTCACGGACGCGCGTCATCTCGCAAAGTTCCGCGGCAATCCGTTTTTCGAGGTTGCCGAGGCGAAAGAGCAGCCCAAGGCTGATGACAATGAACTCAAGGCCGTTCATCGCGGTCGCGGCTCGTGGTCGATCGTGCAGGGCAAGACCGAACTCAAGGAAGGTCTCAGCAAGGAAGATGCCGAAGCATTCAACGCCATGTCCGCAGAGGACAAGGCAGAGTACGTGAAATAAGGGGAGTCGCGGCGATGAAGACCAGACAGGACCTGATTGCCGCGACCCTCAAACTCCTCAACGCCATCGGGGCCGGCCAAGCCCCGGAGGCGGAGGACTTCGAAGAGATCGACCGCATCATCGACGGCAAGCTAGCCGAGTTGAACGAGCAGGACATCTACTGGTCCTCCGATACTCAGAACTTCGAAGACAAGTTCATCGATCCGCTCGCCACGATCCTTGGCGATGAAGCCGCCCCATCGTTTGGGCAGGCGAGGAGCGAAGAACGGGTGGCAACCGCGATCATGCGTATCCGGGCTATGAAGCCGTCCACCTATGTTTCCGGCTCACCCTTGGCTGTTGATTATTTCTGATGGTGGAAATCGCTTTTCCGATCACGACCGCCCCCGGCAATCGACCCGGAGAGGGTGCCGGCAGGCTGGTCAACTGCTACGCCGAACAGCTTCAGGGCGGCGCACGGGCGACGTATGCCCGCCGCCGATCGCCGGGGCTGACGGCCATGGCCGTCACCGAGCACGGAGGCATGCGTGGCATGCACTACGACGGCAACGGCACGCTTTACATCGCGCAGGCAGAGAGATTGCTGCGGGTGAACGTCGTTCTCGGGGAATTCGCCGTGACGGACATTGGCGAGCTTCCGGGGGAGGGCCGGGTGACCTTTGCCCGGAACAACAAGGCTCCTGTCCCGGATATTCTCTGCGTCACAGAAAACGATGTCTATGTCATCACTCCCGATGCGCCGCCAGCCAGCCTTGACGATGGGGATTTGCCCCAGCCGCTTACGGTCTGCTTCCTTGCCGGCTATTTCATTTTCGCCATTCGCGACGGGCGTGTGTTCTTCTCCGGCATCAACGATGTCACGATCAGCGCTCTTGACTTCGGCAAGGCGGAAAACAGGCCCGGCGGCATCCTGGGGGCTTATCCCTATGGGGAAATGCTGATCCTTTGCGGCCCTTCGTCAATCGAGGTATGGCAGAACGCCGGGAACGCAACGGGATCGCCCTTCAGCCGCGCGGCGGTCATCCCTCGCGGGCTCGCATCGACCTTTGCCATAGCTGGTTTCGAGGACGGTTTTTCATCCATCGTCTTCGTGGGTGATGATAACGGCGTCTATCTGCTGGGCGGCGGCTACACCCCGACAAAGATTTCCCCTCCCGATCTCGACAGACTGATTGAGAAGGTCGCGGACAAGACCGCCATGGATGTCACGGTTTCCGTCACCTCTGGTCACAATTGGGTGGCTGTCACCGGGCCGGGTTTCACATGGGAATATGAGGTCCAAACGGGTCTCTGGCACGAACGGGAGAGTTATCAGGAGCAGAACTGGCGAGCCCGATGCTCTGCCGCTGCTTTCGGCGGGTGGGTAGTAGGCGATCGGCTGACGGGTCAAGTCTGGATGCTGGACCCGGACGCAGCGAAAGAGGGCTCGGAACCGCTGGTCATGAGCGTTGTGTCGCAGCCAGCCAGCGGCTTTCCGAATCGGATAGCTATTCCGCGCGCCGACTTCGATTTCATCGCGGGGCAGGGGAAAGTTTCGGGCGATGAGCCGATCGATACCGATCCCGTCGTCCTGATTTCGTGGTCCGACAACGGCGGGGCTTCCTTCGGCGTTCCGGTGCAGCGAAGCCTTGGGCGCATGGCCCGCTGGGCAAACCGGGTAACGGTAAACCGAACCGGAATGACCGGGCCTTACGGGCGCGTCTGGAAAATCGACGTTTCGGACCCCGTATTTGTCTCGCTCCTGTCGGGACAGATGGACGCTGACCCGAGGTCGCGCTGATGGCAACCACGCTTGGACCTCTTCCGCCTCTGCCAACCCCGGCGGAACCCCTTGTCGATCCGATAACAGGCCTAATCACCAAGACTTGGTATCTCTGGTTCAAGCGCCTGGATGACCACATTCGCGACGTTGAGCGCCGCATAGACGATCTGGAGACGCCATAATGAGTTTTCTCGGTTCTCTCTTCGGCACGGATGCCGGGAACGCCATGAAGGACGCCGTAAACAAGAACAAGGGCGTCATCGGGCAGCTTCAGAATACCGGCAACAAGATCATCAACACCGGGGAGCAGAAATCCTCCGGCGCTCTCAATCAGGCAGCCGGAAACTACGACCCTTATCTTGCAACCGGGTCCGGCGCCACATCCATGCTATCCAACGCTCTTGGGCTTGGCGGCGCGTCGGGCACTCAGGCGGCGCAGGATGCGTTTCAGGCCGGACCCGGTTATCAGTTCGCCCTCGATCAGGGAACGCAAGCAGCGCTTCGGGGGGCATCCGCCGCCGGCATGCTGAACAGCGGAAACACGCTGACCGCTCTATCGCAGTTTGGAACCGGCCTGGCCAATCAGGAATACGGGTCATGGCTCGATAGGCTTTCGGGGGCGGCAGATCAGGGCCTTTCCGCCGCGTCCGGGCAGGGAAGCGCCCTTGGCGGGCTCGCAAACCTTTATCAGAATACCGCAGGCGACAGGCTTTCGCTGGAAAGCTCGATCGCTCAGGGCCGTATGGGCAACAACAATCAGATGGCGCAAATCCAGGAGCAGCAGGCGGCGGCCAAGGGAGGCTTGTTCGGAAACCTACTTAGCGGCGGCTTGAGCCTTGGCACGAAGGCTTTGACGGGAGGGCTGTTCTAATGGCACAACTCGCTAGCCTTCTCCTGCCGACGATGCAGGTTCCGCAGAGGGATATGTCGTGGCTCAACAATGTGTTCGGCACGGTTGGCGGCGCGATTGACACTGCATCACAGAACAAGTCCTTCGGCAGGCTTGCTGACTTGATCGGGGAAGAACCCGCGCCGTCGTCTAATGCCGCGCTCTTGGCGTCGTCTCCAAATCCGCCGCCGCAGTCTGTCACCGGCTCGGCTCCGGTCATGCCTGTGGAGCGCGGCGCGCCGCAGGGGAGCACTTATCAGCAATTCATTGAAACCGTCAGGTCACGGGTGAACAATCCATATGCGCTCTCGGCTATCGCGGCCACTGGAAGGGCGGAAAGCGGGTGGAGCGGAGACAACGCCGGCCGCACATGGTCCGATCCGTCACAGTCGGGGCAGGCCGGAACTTCTGGCGGCAGCCTGTCGTGGCGCGGTCCTCGGCTGGCAAGCCTTCAGTCCTATGCCGCTTCGAAGGGTGAGCAGGGCAACGGCTCTCCGCAGACGCAGGCGGAATTTTTCCTTCAGGAAAACCCGCAGCTCATCCAGAGCCTGAACAACGCCAAATCCCCGCAGGAGGCGGCTGATATCATGGCTAACGCATGGCGCTTTGCCGGATACGACAATCCCGGCGGTGGGGAAGCCGCCCGTCGTCGCGCATTGGCGCAGAACTATTATGCGCAGGAGTTCGGCCGCGGGAATGCCGCCTCGTCAGCGATCAATTCTGTCTCCCCCGGCGGCAACGGCTCTCCATTGTCCGACGCATCTTTCGATGACCGGTTCGGTCAAACCTTGCTGCCATCCGAAGAGCTTGAGGGCCGCGAGGCTCTCGCTACCGCTCTTGCCGAAAGCAATGCGCCGCGGCCCGCTGTATCGAGTGAAGGATCGCGCCCGCAGGTGGATAGCACCATCGCGACCGGCTCAACGTTTGAGGGAACCCCTGCCGTCACCCCGGTTCAGCGCGGCGAGAGGACGAACGAGATAATCCAGTTCATGCTTCGCGATCCCAACTTGCGGGAATACGGAATGAAGCTTTGGCAGCAGACCGTCACGGGATCGACGGGAGAGCCGTGGCAGTTCGTGCAAACGAAAGATGGATCGCTTCTTCGGGCCAACCAACAGACGGGAGAGGTCACAACAATCGGGAACTTCGGACCTCAGGTCAGCGCGGAGGGCGGTGACGAGTGGGGGCTGAACACTGTTTGGGGAAAGGACTCTCAGGGTCGAACGGTAATCGGGCAGGTATCGAAGAGCGGCAAGTTCAAGCCTTTGGATACCGGTGATTTCGTGCCAACGCCGGGAATAAGCAACACCGATCTCGGGACATCCGTTCTCACCCGAAACAACCGTACCGGCGAAGTCATCGATCAGCGCGGGAAAGACCTTCGCGGTGCAGAGCGCGAGAAGGAGATTGGCACTTCTGAGGGCAAGGCTATATCCTCAGCCTCTGGCGATGCGCAGGCGGCGCAAAACGCGCTGGATTTGATCGATAGCTTGCGCAATGATCCAAACAGGGAATGGGGCACAGGGGTAAGCTCCGTCTTCAATTCCCTGCCCGGTTCTCCTGGCTTCGACTTCCAGCAGAAAGTGAACCAAGCCACCAGCGGAGCGTTTCTCACAGCCATACAGCAGATGCGCGGACTTGGCGCGCTGTCCAACGCGGAAGGTCAGACGGCGACGGCGGCTGTTACTCGTATGAATACCGCCTCTTCAGAGCGGGAATTCCTTGCTGCCCTTGCCGACTACGAAAGTATCGTCCGCCAGGGGTTGGAGCGGGCGCAAAGGCGCATGGGTGTGAACTCAGGCGACGACGTTCCTCCCGGCATCGATCCTGAGGATTGGGAATTCATGTCGCCCGAAGACCGGAGGCTGTTCCAGTGAATGCGGATCAGGAAAGGGCCTTGGCTGTTGCTCGTGCGCGCCGGAAAAGAGCAGAAGCCGAACAATCCCCGGCGAACGGTGGCGAAAGTCCAGCCCCCGCGCCGCGCGGCAACCTTGTTGACGCTGGGGTGACGTGGCTGGAAAACGCAGCGTCCGGTATCCCCATCGTTGGGCCCACCATTCAGAAAGCATCCGACTTCATCGGGAGTAATATTCAAGGGCTCATAACCGGCGAAAACCCTGCACAAATCCGCGCAGGCCTTGACGACAGAAGAGAGGAGCGCAATGAGGCGTACCCAGCTTCAGCGGTCTCCGGCAACATTGCTGGCAACATCGCGGCAATGGGCGCCATAGGGACAACCGCCGCCGGGGCGGAGGCTCTTGGTATTACAGGGGCGAAACTAGTTCCTCGCATGTGGCGCTCTGCGGGATCGAGTGCGCTGATTTCCAGTGCGGATACCGCCGCCCGCGGCGGGGATGTTGCTGATATAGCAACCAGAGGCGGGGTTGACGCTCTGGTAGGCGGCTCTATCCCGGCCATCGGCGCGGGAGTCCGTGCGGGCCTTGGCGCTATAGGCGACCGCGTGTCGCCAACAATTAACGCCGTCCTCAACCCCACGGAAGAAGCGGCGCGCCGTGTTGGCTCGGCTGTTCAGCGTGACAGGTTGGCAGGAAACACCATCAACCAGATGGATGAAGGGATAGCCAGGAGCACGAACATCCCCCTCCTCAATGTTGACAGGGGCGGCGAAACCACCCGAGCACTTGCCCGATCTGTCGCCAATCAGTCGCCGGAAGCTCGGCAAGCGATCATCAAGGCGGCAGATGATCGGTTTGCCACGCAAGGAGTCCGGGCCGCCAATGTAGTGAGAAGGATAGCCGGCGGGGCAATTGACGATATCGGCTATCAGGAGGCTATCCGGGATACGGCGCGCGCCGTCAACAAACCGGCCTATGACCGGGCCTTCAAGTCCGCTCCGGCGCAGCAGCTCTATACCCCTGGACTTCAGGAATTGATGCAGTCTCCATCCGTCCGCAATGCAGTATCCAAAGTCCCGAAAAGAAGCGCAGATCGCGGCGCAGTCGAGGGCTTCAAGGAAATCGGCAACCCGTTCACGAAAAATAGCCAAGGGGCTTATGTCCTCCGGAGAGAGGCCAATGGGAGATTGATCTCCCCGAACCTTCAATTTTGGGATCAGGTAAAGAAAAACCTCGATTCCGATATCGGAAAGGCCGCGCGCGCCGGGGATCAGCCAAGAGTTGCCGACCTGACGGCACTCAAAAGCAAGCTCGTCAAGGAACTTGATGAGGCCGTACCGGCTTATAAGAGTGCTCGGCAGGGGGCTGCCGCCTATTTCGGCGCGGAAGACTCTATCGAGGCAGGGAAGAAATTTGCCACTCAGTCTCGGATGATCCCAGAAGCCCGCAAGGCTTATGAAAGATTTTCTCCCGCAGAAAAGGCCGGGTTTCAGATAGGATATGCCTCTGAGCTGATTGACCGGATCAAGGCTGTTGGCGACCGTACGAACGTCATCAATTCGGTTTTCAAATCGCAGGCATCTCGGGAATCGATGGAGCTTGTGTTCGGGCCGCAAAAGACAAGGGCGCTTGAGGCGTACATCCGGGTTGAGGATTTGGCCGATAGATTGCGAGGAGCAATGGGCAACTCCACGACGGCCCGACAACTTGTAGAAATGGGCCTGGGAGCCGGTGGCGGCTTTGCTATTTCGGGGAATACTCAGGGTGCTGCTGCCGGGGCTCTTCTCACCGCTGGCGGCCGTCTCGCCTCTCAGAGGGCAAATTCAAATGTGATGAAGATCGCAGCCGAAATGCTGACCTCGGACAACCCAAAGCTGATCGAGTCCGCAATAAAGCAAGCTGAAAAGAGCCCTGCTTTCATGGGGGCACTCGAAAGCCTTGGCAACATGTTGGCGGTGCCGGCGCGGGCTGTTGGAACGTCAATCGCTCAATAAAGTGATCTGATCCAGTCAGCGATGAGGGGAGCATAGGTTGCCTTTACCCACCATCCCAAGGGCAGCACTATAGCGGCAGCTATCAAGTAGCTGATTAAAGTCAGTCCATCGGTTTGATTGTTCATCCTCAATCATCCCCCACCATCCTGAATTTTGCAAGGCTCGTATGGGCCGTTCCTGTGAGGAATCCGTATGTCCGGTTTCTGGCCGCAATCCTTTTCCCAAATGAACGACCTGAACGGCAAGCCGATCGTGAACGCCAAGGCATATTTCTATGCCGCATCGACCACGACGCCGATTGCCGTCTATGCGGATTATGACCTTCAGGTTCCGCATCCTAACCCGCTCGGAACGGACGGTTACGGCCGATTCCCCGCGGTCTTTCTGGATGAGGAAGACGAGTTCTACCGTGTCCGCGTCACCACTGCGGGCGGCGTGATCCTCTACGATAGCGACAGTATCCCCATCATCGGCCCGTCTTCGGGCGGCGGGGGTGGCGGCGGAACGCCCGTTGACCCGAACGCACTCCTTAAAACAGGCGACCTGAAGGCGAGATACGGCGAAGGCTTTCTTGCCGGATATGTCCGGGGCAACGGTCGATCCATCGGAACGGCCACGAGCGGCGCGACGGAGCGCGCCAACTCGGATTGCCAGACACTCTATGAATTTCTCTGGAACGCCGATCCTGATCTTGAGGTGGCGGGAGGTCGCGGGTCGAGCGCTAATGCGGACTGGACGGCAAATAAGCCTCTGACGCTCCCCGACTTCCGGGGCCGGGCAATCGTCGGTCTGGACGATATGGGCAATATCGCCGCCAACATACTGACAGGCGCAACCGATCTTGGATGGACAGGGGGTGAGGAGACCGTAACGCTCACCGTCGATCAGATGCCCGCCCACAATCACAGCGTCACGATCAATAACGCCGGAGCGCACCGCCATCAATATGCGCAGGCAACGTCAGGAGGCGGCAACGCGGCGCAAACCGGCCCGGCGTCGGGCAACTACAACCAGACTGAAACAGCCGGAGATCACAACCACACCGCAACCATCGGAAGCCGAGGCGGCGGGGCGGCGCATCCGAACGTTCAGCCCTCCCTGGCCATCACCGTCTATATCAGGCTCTAAGCATGTACGAAGCTACTTTCCAGCCGATTTCCAACCGCGCCGACTGGTTCGGGACATTCGAGATTGTCGATGACGACACGGGAAGCGTGATCGAAAACATCGACGGGATCACAATCAAAATCGACCTTCGCAAGAGCCGGGATTGCTACCCCGTTCTTTCAGCCAGCACCGAAAACGGGAAGGTCACGGATTCCGGAAACGGCGTTTTCGAATGGCACTTCACCCGATCCGACATGACGCAGCTTTGCCCTGGCTCCTACGACTTCGGACTTACCATCATGCGAGATGAAATCACCATCCAAGAGCTTATCGGCGTCGTGCCGATCGTTGACGGAGTCGTTTCCCGATGAACAATGTCACCAACCTCCGCCTTCGCGTCCTTCCTCGCTTCCCCTCGCGGATCGAAGGCGCGAACGGTTTCACTGTCGTTCGCGAGGACGGCGATCTTGTGGTGAAGCCCGACTACGGGCAGCTTGCCGTCGTGCCGGCCGTTCCCGACAAGGACGAGACATTCTTTCAGGCGTGGACGCGTGATCTCGACACATACAACATCATCCCGTTTCAGGCGCTAGTCGAAAACATACAGGATGTCATCATCGGCCCGAACTTGGCGGCAATCGATGGCCTATCTACCGCGTCCGACACCGGAATCTATTACACCGCGGAAGGCGAGGCCGCGACTTATACCGTTTCGGAGTTTACGCGCAATCTCTCTGACTCAGCCGACGCTCCGGCGTTCAAAGCCGGCCTTGGCCTGGGCTCGGCAGCAGATGCCGACGCTGACGATTTTGCCTCCGCCGCCCAAGGCTCCCTTGCTGATAGCTCTCTTCAGCCTGACGACATAGGCACAACGGTAGCGAGTGCTGCACAGGGTGCGAAGGCGGATACTGCTGTTCAGCCGGCGGCCCTTACGTCAGCCATCAATGCGAAATTCGTTGCAAACGTTTTGAACCCCGATGGCTCTCGCGCGACGGGGTATAACCCAGCGGCAGCGGCGTTAGGCTACTACAATAACAGCACTGGAAGCACCGGTTATCCCGGCGGTGCTGGTCTTACGATATCCTTCATGTTTGGCGGCGACAATGGCCGCGCTTGGGACATCTGGAAGGGCTTTAGTGGGGCCGAGGACTGGTCAGTACGGACATCGATGGGGGATGGGTCCTTTGGCGCGTGGCGCAGGCTCATTCACGATGGGCTGAAGGCCACTCAGGCACAGGCGGAGGCCGGTTCTCACGATACTAACTACATGACCCCGTTGAAAACGGCGCAGGCGATGGACGGTCGCACTACGCGACTGTTCGGCGCTAACAGCGCTCTCCGCAGTCAGCCAGCGCGATTTGGTGACACCCTGAACTTGAGGGAGTTTCTGGACAGGACTGGCTCCGATGGGACTGCAACAGCGAACAATGCGGCACTATCGGCTCTGATAGCCTACCTCAATGCCAATCCTCAGATTAGAGTCCTGAAAGGGAACAAGTCTGACGTATACCGGACGACAGCCATAACTCTTTCCATCCCGGCAGGAATACGCCTTGAGATGGATGGCGCCAGATTCCGATGGAGTGGGAATAATGGAGGCAACAACAACCAGTTCATGATCTTCGGCGCAGGCTGTCACATTGTCGGCCTTGGCATAGACATAGTTTCCGGCTCGTCCTTCCGCCGTCTAATCGAAACGGCTGATGCGTGCACCTGTGATGATATGGAGGTTATCGCAGAGAGCCAGATTGCCAATTATGGTGGAAGCCTGCTTGACTGGGCGGTTCGGTTCTACCGCAGTGATAACAGAATTCGCGGTGCCAAAGCCGTAAACATCGATAGGCCCTGGTTTTTGTACGGAATTGATGGTGACGGGAATCCTGGTCGTAACAACCTCTTGGAAGATGTTGAGGCGGTTAGCTACGTCACCGGAATCGACATTCGCAACGTGGTAGGAACGCGCAATATTTCGCCCAAGACGCGGGTAAGAAGCCCGAATGCGACGACTGATCCCGGTATGAACGGCATCCTCCACGAAGGCGTCAAAGATTACGTCTTGGTGTCGCCGCAGATAGAAGATGCTGGGGAGCATGGAATCCGCTTCGGAGGGACCAGAAACGCCGAACAAGCATCAACGGGGATTACCATCACAGGAGGGCAGATCGTAAGATCCGGCCAATCGGGTCTTAAGTTCTTCACCGGCAACGCCGGCCAAACCTTCAACATAGTGAATGTTTCCGGAGTCGAAGTTATCGATTGCGCCAGCCGTTCTATCTCGCCAACGCCAGGGTTCAACGATGAAGGATTCATGATCCAGCAAGTGAAAAGGGGGAATTTTAGTGGATGTTCGGTTCACAGACGTGACAATTCTACCTACTCATGCATGGACGGGATGTACATAAGCGGAGCGGATGATGTGAATGTGTCTGGCTTCTCCTGTGCTGACACTTTCCGGAATATGATCCGTATTTCTGAAACCGATGATGACGGCGGCGGTTCGGCTATCGAAACGCAGGGGAACACGGCCCTTCGTATATCCGGGGCGACTGGTAAAACAATCGCTGGCGACGGCGTATATATCGATCATCCTACGCAGCCACTCAGGGAAATCAATATAGAAGTGGACGTTCTAGGAACTGGTGCATCAGGGAAATATGCGATAGCGGCTAATGCGGCAGCCGCCCGGTTCGCGCAGCCGTGCCTATTCCAATATAAGCAGCGCAACTTCGCGGCTGGGGCTCATAACCTGCCGGGAACGGCAAACGCAAAAACGCGCGACCTAATGGGATCGGTCTTCTAAAGTCTGTGCGTTGACATGACCTTGGTGAACCCCTTGTTCTCCAGGTAGCATTCATATCCGATGTGGGTCTTCACCAAATCGTCAATGAACGCCTTGATCTGCATCGCCTGCTCCTGCTCCTCGGTCATGTATTCTGACCGGCCGCGGCGAAGCCACCGGGAATCAGCAAAGCGCCATGAATAATCATCGAAGAGCATCTTGCCCCCGACTTTCAGGAGCCGGTCGCACATAAAGAAGGCCAGAGCATCATGGAGGTAGGTGTGGGCACCGTCGATGTAAACAAGATCAAAGGTTCCCACGTAGCCAGGGTCTAGCATGAGTTTATGCATCGACCAATGATAGGAATCCCAATAGCGCGACGTGTTGCCGTGCGGAACGACGTTTCCGAATCCTCGATCCGCCAAATCGTTCGCGAGTTCGGTCACAGATTCCTCGAAATCGAAAATGTGAATTTCGCCGCGCCCCTTTAGAAGCTCACACATCGGAAGCGTTGTGGCGCCAATGCCTACCCCTATCTCGGCAATTCGCGGGGCGGGAGTGGCTTTTAGCAAGCTATCAACTGCCTTGAGAACGTCGTGATCCGGCCGGGAAATCGTTCTGTGGCCATCTGTGTTTATTTTTTCCAGCATTTCCATCCCCTCTACCAGGGCGAAATCTACCGAAACAAGAGCGAAAGGCAAGCTAGCTTAGCGCTGCCGTAAGACGCACTCGCAATCAAAAGGAAACACCATGAACCGCTCCGCATTCTATGCGTCGGCTCGCAAAGAAAAACCCGAGGGGGTGCCTCGGGTTGTCGTTTGTTATGCTGCTTGAGCGCATTCCTTTGGGAGCCATCCTCTATCCGTTTCGCAGAACCGAACCTCGGCTTTCTCCACGACATTGAGGGCGGCAAGCCGATCTACCATTTCTCGAAGAGACCCGTCACCCTTCATGTATTCAGCATAGAGGGCGCGCAACAGGCGATCGGTTGGGCCGTTGATGGGCTTGTTGCGTTGCTTTTCCCATCGGCGCACAGCTTGTTCGTCAGCGCCCAATATCCCAGCGAGATCGCGCTGAGTGAGTTCCATCTCTAGGCGGATGAAGCGCAGTTCGGCCCCGTTGAGTGGCTTCGGCTGGTCAATTATCCATTCGCCGATGGCCTTGTGGAGTCCTTCGGTGTCTTGGATCGATACGCCTTCGCCGTATGGTGTTTTGTGTATGGTATAGCCGTTCTCGAGCCATACGTTGTCGAGACCGCTATCGGTGTAGTGGTAAGCCATCTCTATTGCCCTTTCTAAAACACGGTGACGACAATAAGCCGGCTGGCCCATTCTATCGCTACCGCGCATGTAATCTCTTCGCCCGCAGCTCTGCGCTCCAAGCTTACTTGCCAGTGACCGTGCTGGTTCATGAATGGGCCTTCACAGATGATGCCCTTCTGAACGCATAGCTCGATCTGCCGGCGGGAAATCCTCCGCTGCTTCTGTCTAGACCTTGCATGCTGGATCACGACAATCTTGTCCGAATCCTGCGCAAGTTCTCGGATCATTCGAAGCGCTTGGGGAGCACCAAGCTTTAGCGGGACGATCTCTGCCATGCACCTATCATTATGATAGGTCGGGTTAACAGTCAATGAACGTCTTGTCGCACCATCTGTTCCCGCGACATCTAATTATCAACACCCAAGGAAGCAACAATGAACCGCGCAGCGTTTTTCGCCAGCGTGCGCTCCCGCACGTCTGGAGTCTTCGGAACGAGCCTATCAAGCCCACAAGTTCAAGGCTGCGAAGCCATCCTTGACGAGGCAGAGCGCCGGGGTACTCCTCCGTTCCACCTCGCGGCGATCCTGGCGCAGGCCTACCACGAGACCGGAGGTCAGATGCAGCCGGTCAAGGAAACGGTCTATGCCAGCAGCAAGGACCGGAACCCTTCCGACGCGACGGTTATCAAGCGCCTCGATACGGCCTTCGCCAAGGGGCAGCTTCCGTGGGTGAAGACGCCGTACTGGCGCTCGGGATATTTTGGCCGTGGATTGATCCAGCTAACCCACAAGGTCAATTACGACAAGATGGGCGTCACGAAGGAATCGGCGCTCGATCTGAAGACTTCCGTCCGCGTTATGTTCGACGGCATGGAGCGCGGCAGCTTCACCGGCAAGAAGCTATCCGATTACGACTATCTTGTCACCACGAACCCGCCCGTTCCCGGCTTCAAATATTATGCCTCCCGCGCCATCGTGAACGGCGATACGGCGGTGAACGGCAAGAAGATCGAGACCTATGCCAAGGCGTTCGAAACGGCACTGGTCGCGGCTGGATATGGCGTGAAGGTCGAACCGGCGCCCGAGCCCGTCGTTATCGAGAAGCCCGTTCCTATCGAGGTGCCAGTTGTCATTGAAAAGCCCGTCGTGGCTGATCCCGGAGAACTGAAGCAGTCGCCGGCCAAGTCAAAGACCACGCTGACATGGCTCTTCACCGGTATCGGTTCCATGGCAACGGCAGTCGGAACCTTCTTCGGCGGTCTCGATTGGCGCGTGCAACTGTTCCTGAGCGTCGTCGTTGTGGGGTTTGCCATCTACGGCATCAAGCGTCGGTTCGATCTGGCAAAAGCTGTTCGCGAGCTTGAAGCGGAGATCGGGTGATGTTCGGCTTTCTCCTCAATTGGGACCGCGTGCTCGGGGCCCTCATAGGCTTCGGGCTGGCGTGGACGATCCTCGCCGGCCTGAATCAATTCATCTGGCTTCCGCAGGCGCGCGAGGACGCGGCGGCGGAAGCCCGCGCCGAATCCGTCAAGCGCTCCATGGAGCTTCTACAGGAAAGGAGCCGCACCAATGCGGATGTTAATGCTCTTGATGCTGGCCGGCTCTGCGTCGAGCTTGGCGGCGTGTTCGAAGACGGCACCTGTAACTGACGGGGCAGGTTTCGAAGCCCTAACACCTTCCGCAGGCACGCGGGCCTATATCGTGGCAAATGATCTACCTTTCGCGCGTCAGGTCGCTGCCCACAACCGCACATGCCAAACGCAGGCATCGTGCCGGAAATAATCATGAACCTTCAACAGCGCATAAGCATTGCATAGGGGCCGGGACATTGACCAACAGGATAGATGACATGGAAACCGATCTTAGAGGGCGCGTAGTGGCCCTTGAGCAGAAAGCCATCGTCTCAGAGCAGAAGATGACCATGCTGGAGCAATGGAAAGCTCAGATGGACATTCTAACAGCTCGCAAGGATGAGCAGTTCAACAATGTCATCGCGCAGATTGCGGGACTCGACAAGAAGATCGATGACCTTGGCGGAACGCTCAAATGGATCGGCAGGACCATCATCGGCGGCATTATTCTAGGGGCGGTCGGGTTTGCCCTAAAGGGCGGGTTCAATCTTCCAGGCTAATCGGGCGGAACGTCGAGGCCCCAAGTGGGAGGGGAGCGAAACAGGGACGATAATAAAAACAATGGGCTATTGGAGGGGTATTTTTAGGCTAACGCATTGATTAAGAACAAACGTTTGATCGCCTCCGGGCCCACCAAATTTCTTTGAATCCAATGCCTTACAAATCGGTTATCCAACGTGGTTAGACAATAGGTTAGCCACGTGGCCTTTTCGGCTGAATCTTCCTGGTGAGGCGGGTCATCGCGTCGCGTGCGAGTCGCTGTTGCTCGGCCTCCCGGCTATAGAGTTCGGCATGTTCGATATCGTCGTGCCCAAGAGTCTCCATAAGCTGGCGGGTGGTCGCCCCAGTCTCGGCCAGCATTTTCCCCAGGGTTTTTCTTAATCCGTGCAGCGTGCAGCCTTTCGGCAAGCCGGCGCTATTGGTCCAATCAGCCATTCTGCCCGTCAGTGATTTCTCCGAGAACGGCTTCCCATACTGAGTGAGCAAGACCGTTTCTCTCCCGCGAGGGAGCGGCGTCAGAGCCTCTCGCAACATTGGCGTGATCGGGAGGACGAGTGATCTCTCGCCCTTCTTCGTCACCAACGTGACGGTCCCTTTTTTGAAATCGAACCACTCCCATTTCAAGCGAGCGACATCCGAACGGCGGGTTCCAAGCCACAGCGCGAGCGTGTAGGTCGTTCGTGGCGTGGTTCCGATCGCCCAGCGTTGTTCGAACATATCTCTCTCTGTGTCGGTCCACGCGCGCCAGCCCTTGTATTCAGGCCTATAACTCAGTTTCCATGTCGGGTCGGTTTCGATCCACTCCTCATCGAGAGCGACGTTGATCATTTTGCGAATGGCGACGAGGAGGTGTTTGGCCTTGTGCGGCGTAGTGTGGAATCTGGCAAGAATATCCTTTGCGTGGCGGCGCTTGAAATCCTTCATGGGGATGTCGCCCCAAAGGATAGGCTGATCGTCCACCACCTTGAGCTCGAGAAATTCTTCTGCCAGGCGGATATTTTTCAGTTGGGTTTGTGGATCGTGTGCCAGCCAATCAGGTGTGGTTTTTACTTTCGTCCAGGCCGCTCGAAACGTGCCGGGGAGGGCTGCCCCCGGCATTTTTATGACCGCAGCTTTCCTTGGTTTTCTTCCTTCAACCGCGGCCTTATACGCTTCCTCGAACTCAGGGTCGCCCGGCTTGCCCTTCAGTGAGATCGTCAATTTTCCACGACGGTACCGCCAACGGGTTCTCCCGTGGCGGTCCTGAAACTGAGAGAGATAAGGTCGCTTCTCGCCTTCCATGTGCCATTGTTAGCCATGAAGCCTGCAGCCAGACAAGAGCTCGTCGATCACGTTTCCTCCGCCGGAGGGCAGATCAGAGAATGCCGCGTCGAGTGCGATCCGGTCCCAAACCACCCGACCGTCAATCTTCCGCGGCTTCGGCATCCGGCGGTCGGCAACCATTTCGTCAAACTTTGTGGTGCCGACGCCGACGTATCGTGCGGCTTCCTCGCGCGACATGCCGCGAGGAGGATAGGAGTGTGCATCGGATAGTTTTGGCATCATTCCCCTTTCCTGTTGTCACCGGACGGTTGCCTATGGTCGCCTCGTGAACTTGTTCCAATGGCGATTCAACGGCTGTTGCCGGATGACTGAGCGGCCTGGAGCGCCAGGAAGAGCGCCAGCTCGATGGTGTGCGGCTAGGATCCGACGGATGGTAGGCTTGCTCGGCGGCCTATTGCACGAGACACATTGCATTTCTTCGCTGTCGTCTCTTTCGTCCTCGCCTCCAACGCGCCTGACGATGTAGATTCTTTCGCTTTGGATAAAGACTGACTCGAAAAACGGTCGATGTGAATGCGAAATCGCGGACATATTAGGGTCCTCTGGTGTAGAGCGGCGCTCCTTGTCGCACGGCTTCGCAGATGGTCGAAAGCCATGCTGTGGTACCACATGGTTCACGGCGAGAGTGACCTCGCTGGTTAGTGGCGTCACCTCGCATAGCCCCCGGCATTCTTATGCCAGCGCGGCCGGCGGTCTGGGCTTCACGGAAATCACCGTCTCTGCGCTGCTCGGTCATGCGGCCGATAACGTGACGCAGCGATATGTTCATCACCCTGATAGCGTTCTCATCGCGGCCGCAGGTAAGGTTTCCGGCGAGGTTTACCGTAACCGTTGTTCTCCCCCCACATTGTCCTTCGCCGCCTAGTCTGTGATCGAGATTTCCATGGATGAAGAACGGGAGTTTCTCCATGGAGACCTCATTGGAGTTTCTCACAACCAGGAAGCCTGATCCGCTGGCTCGTCTCGCTGGACGGCAAGAGCGGTCAGCGCCGCGTGTGGCAGAACTGCAGACCTGGCTCGTCCATCACCGCGCCCGCGTCGCAACGAAGTCGCCGCTCGGCGAGGCATTGGCCTACATCGCCAAGTACTGGGATGGTCTGGAGCTCTTCCTGACCGACGGACGCATCGAGATCGACAACAACAGTGTCGAGCGGACCATCAGGCCGATTGCCCTCAATCGGAAGAACGCACTCTTTGCTGGTCATGATGCCGGAGCCGAGAACTGGGCCACCATCGCCTCGCTCATCGAGACATGCAAGCTCAATGCTGTTGATCAGCCTATCTGACAGCAACGCTCACCGCTATCGTCAACGGCCACAAGCACGGCCAGATTCATGAGCTTTTGCCTTGGAATAATTCGCCCTGGGAGCGGACCAACAGGCAACAGTAGTGGAGCAGATGGCTGCGCACGAATGTACGCAGCCCCGTTGTTCAATGCAGTGAGGCGCTTGCCGCAAGCCGCTCATCCTTGTCGTGCAGCGCGAAGCGGTCAACCATATCAGCACTCGCTTCGTTGAAGCCGAGAACTTCGACCTCGTCGCCCGACCGACGGAACTTCAATACGATCTTATCCAACGCGCCAATTGCGGTGATGTCCCAGAGATGGGCTTTTGTCAGATCGATGATGATCCGCTTATCCTTATCCGTGAAGTCGAACGCATGGATAAAGGCTTCCGCCGACGCAAAGAAGACCTGCCCCACCACTGCATAGGTGACGCTGTTTTGTTCGGCATCCTCCACGCGCGTGACCCTGAACAGACGGGCTACCTTACCAGCAAAAAAGATGCCGGAGAGCAAGACGCCAACGATTACGCCTTTGGCCAAATCATGCGTTGCAACCACGGTGATGACCGTTGCCAACATGACGACGGAGGACGGAAGCGGATGGCGTCTCAGGTCGAGGATCGACCGCCAGGAGAAAGTGCCAATGGAAACCATAATCATAACCGCAACAAGCGCGGCCATCGGGATGATCCGGACGAGGTCGTTAAGGACGACAATCAGGAACAGTAGGAAAGCACCCGCGACCAACGTTGAAAGCCGTCCTCGACCACCAGATGTCACGTTGATCACCGACTGTCCGATCATGGCGCATCCGCCCATGCCGCCGATCAGTGCCGAGGCGATATTCCCCGCGCCCTGTCCAACGCATTCCTGACTCTTGTTGCTGGGCGTGTCCGTCATGTCGTCGACGATCTGCGCAGTAAGCAGCGATTCCAGCAGGCCGACGGCAGCGAGCGTCACAGAGTATGGGAAGATGATCTGCAGCGTCTCCCATGTCAACGGAACCTGCGGAAGCATCAGGAATGGGATCGAAGACGGAAGCTCGCCGAGGTCGCCCACGGTGCGTAGGTCCATGCCGAACCACCACGCCATGGCTGTCAGAACCGCGATGGCCACGAGCGGCGATGGGATAGCTTTGGTCACGTATGGAAAGAGGTAGATGATAGCGAGGCCGCCAGCGATCATCACGTAGGTGAGCGTCGGAACCCCGATAAGTTCGGGCAACTGGGCCATGAAGATCAGGATCGCAAGTGCGTTGACGAAGCCCGTGATGACCGAGCGGGAGACGAATCGCATCACGCGGCCGAGCCTGAGCCATCCCGCGACGATCTGGATGATTCCCATCAGGATGGTGGCGGCGAACAGATACTGAAGACCGTGCTCCTTGACCAGCGAGATCATGACGACAGCGGTCGCAGCCGTGGCGGCAGAGATCATGCCCGGCCGACCGCCCACAAAGGCCGCCACGCAGGCGATTGCGAAGGAGGCATAGAGGCCGACCTTCGGATCGACGCCCGCAATAACCGAGAAGCCTATCGCTTCCGGGATAAGCGCGAGGGCGACGACGATACCCGAAAGCACGTCGCCACGGATGTTGGAGAACCACTCCTGACGGTAGTTTGAAAGAGTTCGCATGGGAGATTTTTCACAGTTGAGGCAACGGGCCGAGCGAAACTCGGTCCTCGAAAATGGAATAGGTTGCGTTGCTGTGTTGTCTGGCGGATCGGCGGCCAGAAGAGCCACCCGGAGTTTCACCGGGTCCTTGTGGATGACGCTAAGTAGCTCACACAGTTCAGTTTTGCAATTACGTCTCAGTCTGAAACCGCTCACCACAAAAAATAGGCTGCGGCGTCAAGGTGCGGGTGTGACACCGGTTACGGTTTACCGTAAGCGCGCATTTCGCTGCGCGTTATAAGTGGGCTTTAGCCGGCGGTCAGGCAGGCTGCTTTTTGAAGTTGAATGGTAGCAGGTCGTCGATGTCGGCGTTGTCGGGACGCTGCGGCAGTTCGGTGAGGACGTGGCGCAACCACGCGAATGGTTCGACGCCACAGGCGCGACAGGTCAACATCAGGCTATAGGTGACGGCGCTGGCCTTGGCTCCATCGACGGTGTCGCTGAACAACCACGATTTTCGGCCGGTGGCAAAAATTCTAATGTCGCGCTCGAGTAAATTGTTATCAATCGGCATCCTACCGTCGTCGGTATAGCGGGTCAGATATTCCCATTGATTGCGCGTATAGGAGACGGCATCGCCAAGCTTGGTGTCGGGCACGACCTTTGGAGCGATCGCGTCGAGCCACGCCTTGAGTGCGTTCAGGACCGGGACGCTGTGTTTCTGGCGAAAGCGGCGCATGT
>JARYGU010000069.1:0-834 GCA_033795365.1 Shinella sp. | reverse complement strand
ATGGGCCTGCCGTCGAACATGACGGTGGCGGTGAAGCACAGCGTTTCCTCGCTCGCGAAATCCGCGACCTTGAGGTTCTTGAGCGTGATGCGGTCTTGTCGGGTGATGGTGTCCATAGGAAGTCCTGTTATCGACCGGGTTGACGACACGCCCCTGACGGGACGCGGCATACATCCCGTGGGTTGGAGGAAGGTGGCATCGATGCCCGGTGGGCAGCGTTCGCCGGAGAGATGCCGGGGCGAACTGGCGGGTGGCGTGGGAGGAACCCACGGCAGCCTTGACACCCTGGCTGCTGGCTGTTGCCGATGCGTCGGCAATGCAGGAGGGAGGATCACGCGGCCCGCCGGCCGCGTCGTGCATCAATCCGAAGCGCTCGATCCCGTCTTGTGCGGGCACTGCAACAGCCGCTGGCCCAGCCACGCGACACACGGCACGGCCATGGAGTTGCCGATCGCCTTGTAGCGGGGCGCGTCGGCGGCGGGCTTGCCGCGGTACGGCACCAGCGTGTAGTCGTCGGGCATGCCTTGCAGCCGCTCGCACTCCACAGGCATCAGCCGACGTACCCGCCACTGCGACCAGTCGCCCGGGCCGGGGTCGTTCCAGTCGTAGCGGAAATGTGCCTCGAAGTCCGGTGCCAGCACATGGGGCTTGTCGGCACCGCCGCTGCTGGTGCGCAGCGCGGTCGAGACGCCATCGCCCAGTTCAGCGGCCAGGCCTTCGGTGCGACCGCGCAGCGCCACGCCGATCACCATCGGCCGGCCCTGGCCCGGCTTGCCGCCACCCGTGGAGAGCGTCCCGGCAAGCTGGCCGTGGCCGGATTCCAGCCGCAGCTCG
>JARYGU010000068.1:0-840 GCA_033795365.1 Shinella sp. | reverse complement strand
AGCGGGGACGCGGCGAGAGCATATGGCTGGCCTGGTTCCTCATCGCAACTATCCGGAACTTCACACTGCACTGCGTCGATGAGCGGCAAACCGAGTTTCGTGATCGCTGGGAAGCGCGTGTCGAAGCGCTCGCCGCAGCGGTCGAGCAGTCTGGCTGGGATGGCGAATGGTATCTGCGCGCCTTTGATGACGACGGCAGGCCTTGGGGCACATCCCAGGAGCAGGAATGTCGCATCGATTCCATCGCTCAATCCTGGTCCGTTCTCTCAAATGCTGCAGATCCGGAGCGAGCCAGAACGGCGCTCGCGTCGGCCAGGCGCTACCTAGTACGCAACGATGATACCCTCATACGCCTGCTCGATCCCCCCTTCGACCACACGCCGCGCGAACCGGGCTATATCAAGGCCTATCCGCCTGGCGTCCGGGAGAATGGCGGGCAATATACCCATGCGGCAACGTGGCTCGCGATCGCGTTCGCACGGATACGCGACGGCGACGTGGCCAAATCACTGTTCGACCGAATTAGCCCGATAACGCACAGTTCGACACGCGAAGGCGCAGAGCATTATCGAACCGAGCCATATGCTGTCGCGGGCGACATCGCCGGTGTGGCACCCCATCTCGGCCGCGGCGGCTGGACTTGGTATACAGGCGCCGCAGGTTGGACATGGCGGCTGGCCGTTGAAGAAATTCTGGGCGTTCGCTTAATCGGCGGCAAAATACAGATACGTCCAGCAATGCCGAAAAACTGGCACAAAGCGGAATTGACGCTCCGGCGCGCCGACGGAGCCATCCAGATAACGATCGAAACGGACCCGTCTCTTGAAGGTGACGGAGAGG
>JARYGU010000067.1:0-843 GCA_033795365.1 Shinella sp. | reverse complement strand
AAGCAATGGCTGGAAATCGCCATGGGGTTGATTCGCAAACCGCGACTGCTGCTCCTCGACGAGCCGACGGCCGGTCTATCGCCCGAGGAGACCCAAGCGGTGGCCGACCTTCTCCTGTCGCTTCGCGGCACATGCACTGTCGTGGTGATCGACCACGACATGCATTTCGTGCGGGCGCTTTCCGCCAGGACCGTGGTGATGCACCAGGGCCGGCTTGTCGCAGAAGGCGATTTTGCGACGATCGAGCGCGACCCGATGGTGCGCGATATCTATCTGGGGCGTGCGTAATGCTGGATGTGAACGATCTGCGCGCAGGCTACGGCAGCACCGAGGTTCTACAAGGCGTCACCCTCTCAGTCCGAAAGGGCGAGGTCGTATCGATCCTCGGCCGCAACGGCGTCGGCAAGACGACCCTGATGAAAGCCCTGATCGGCCTCAACCGGCCCTGGGCGGGACAGGTTGCGCTGAGCGGCAGCGCCGTTGCAGGCCTGCCGCCGGAAAAGATCGCGCGGTCCGGCCTTGCCTATGTGCCGCAGGGTCGCGGCATCTTCCACAAACTCTCGGTGATCGACAACCTGACGATGGGCACGCGTGCCCGCCGGGACCGCAGCGCGACGGTGCCCGCCGAGATCTTCGAGATGTTCCCGATCCTTGCCGAGCGCCGCAACCAGTTGGGCGGCACACTTTCGGGCGGGCAGCAGCAGCAGTTGGCGCTTGGCCGGGCACTCGCCGCCGCGCCGGATTTCCTGCTTCTGGACGAGCCGTCCGAGGGTATTCAGCCGAACATCGTTCAGATGATCGGCGATATCCTGCGCAAGCTCGCAGCCGAAAAGGGGCTGGGCG
>JARYGU010000066.1:0-857 GCA_033795365.1 Shinella sp. | reverse complement strand
ATACTGAGTGGGCTCAAGACCTTTGCCCAGTCCATGTCCATCGGCGTCGGCCTCGACCCGAAGACCCAGATCGGACCGCTTGTTTCACAGGAACAGTTTGACCGTGTCAGCGCTTATGTGAAAGCCGGTCTTGCCGATGGCGCGAAGCTCTATTGCGGGGGAAATCGCGCCGGATCGGAAGGATACTTCCTTGAACCGACGATCCTGACGGAAACCACGCCTGACATGTCCGTCGTGAAGGAGGAGATCTTCGGGCCGGTTCTCGTCGTCGCCACCTTCGAAGATGATGGTATCGACGCCATCGTCAAGGAAGCCAACAACTCGATCTATGGACTGGCAGGCAGCGTCTTCACGCGTGATGTCAGCCGTGCGCACAAGGTTGCCAAGAAGCTCAAGGCCGGAACGGTTGGGGTAAACACCCACCACGTTATCGACCCCGCCCTGCCCTTCGGCGGCTTCAACCAGTCCGGCTGGGGGCGCGAGCAGGGTTATGAGGCCATCCTTCTCTATACCGAAGTGAAGTCGGTCGGTATCGCGCTCTGATCGCGCTCCGGCGTGGCGGCCCTCCCGCCGCGCCGACAAGGCCGGGAATGTTAAGAGAAACGAAGACGTATGCATAATCTGACGATCGACGGCGACCGCCTCTGGCAGACGATCATGGAAACCGCCGCTTTCGGTGCAACGCCGGACGGCGGTATCCGCCGCCTCACGCTTTCGCAGGAAGACCGCCAGGTTCGCGATTGGCTTCGCGCACAGTGCGAGGCCATCGGCTGCAGCATCAAAGTCGATACGGTCGGCAACATGTTCGCGATGCGGCCCGGCACGAATGAACATGCGCTCCCGATTGCCATGGGCAG
>JARYGU010000065.1:0-866 GCA_033795365.1 Shinella sp. | reverse complement strand
AATGCCATTGCATTTAGCGTAACAATCTCTCCAGTTATCGACCTGGAGCTGATATGACTGTCCATCAAGGCGCACGAAACAACCAAATCTCCTCGCCGGAAGTCGCCGGTCTCCTTAATAGGGTTGACGACTACATGAGAGCCAGCGGGTACGCCGAAAGCACGGTCTCTTCGAAGATCTTCAATGACAGCAAGACGATTGCCAAGCTACGGGCCGGAAAAGATATCGGCACTCGCAGATTGAATCACGCGGTCGGGTGGCTGGCGGACGCCATGCCTGATGATGCGCCGGACACGCTTCGTGCCCCGAAGCTGCCGATGCTGCGTGAGCAAATCAAGGAAGTCATTGACCTCCTACACGCCATGGACAAGATCGGCGACGGGATCGGCGGCGCCGACGGCTATGCGGTCTCTGCCGTGGCCCTGAACGCAAAGTCGATCGCCGACAATGTCGTCGATGCTCTGAAGGCTATCGAACGCGCCGCGGGCCATACGCGCGTGCATGCGCATGCGCGCGAGGAGGCATGACGCTCCTAGTCCCCTTCCCCATCATATTCGTTTGAGGATCAGCAGATGAAAAAGTTCGTTGGTACCGCCCAAATCAATGGAAAGCCGGTGTCATTTTTTACCCCGCCGCATAGCGAGCCGGATTTCCTCTGGGTTGATATAGAAGAACTTGCCAAGGCATTCCTTCCGAGATCAGCCGCACGCAAACTGCTGAAGATGTCGCATGAATTCGATCGGAACAACCGGCCCGTCACGACCGCGCGCGCTGGTGATCGTATTGCTACGATCATGTGCCACGCAATGGCGCAGGCAATGTGTGGCGCCATCGACCAGATGAAGCACGGCTATGTGAAGGAAGCC
>JARYGU010000064.1:0-880 GCA_033795365.1 Shinella sp. | reverse complement strand
GCCTATGTACTCGAGAAAGGCGCCATTCGCTATGAAGGCTCAATGAAGGAACTGATCGCCAACCGCGAGGTACGATCCGCTTATCTGGACTTTTAATGCCATGACTCAAAAGCCCACTGCCCCTACACAAAACCCGCCCGCCCGCTCGATCGAATTGATCGTCAATGGCGAACCCGTGCGGGTGGAAGCCGACAAATCGGCGCTGCTATTACATATGTTGCGCAATGACCTTCGGCTGAACGGGCCGAAATTTGGTTGCGGCTATGGGCAATGCGGCGCCTGTACCGTTCACGTAGATGGCATTGCCGCGCGTTCATGCGTCATTCCGGCCGTCGGCGTCGCCGGTCGATCCATCACAACGCTTGAAGGGCTTGGTTCTCGCGAATCGTGGCATCCGGTCCAGGCAGCCTTCAACGAGGCGCAAGCCGCCCAATGCGGCTACTGCCTGAACGGCATGGTCATGCAAGTAGCGGCCTTGCTCGCGCGCGATCCGAATCCGTCCGATGAACGCATACGAGCAGAGTTGTCCGGCAATCTGTGCCGCTGCGGAACTCATATCGAAATACTACGAGCCGTGGCCATCGCTGCAGCCACCATGACAGGCCCCGCAGAAACCAACGATTGACGAAATGAAAAGAGCACAACGTCCACACACTCGCGCAGACTTCATAGATGCCGAAGGGGTGCTGGTCATTACCCGCCCCACACCTCCCCCGCCCCCGCCTGCTGTGGGCCAACCGCCGTACGTACCGGGCAACCCCATCGAAGGCGACGAAATACTGCTCGCCGTCTGGGATGACGGTAGCGTCACGGGCTTGAATGGCCACGTAGACCTCGGAACCGGGTTGCGCACCTCGCTCAGCCAAATCGTGGCCGAAGA
>JARYGU010000063.1:0-912 GCA_033795365.1 Shinella sp. | reverse complement strand
ACGACGCGGCGGCAACGTACAGGGCGATCGCGATGCCCACCTTGCGGTCGGCGCGTTCGTCGGTACCGGCGATACGGCAGATCACGTCGTACACGAGCCAGCCCACCACCAGAAAACACAGCGCCGCCACCACGGCCGCGGCCGGTCCCCAGTCGAATACGCTGGGATCGATCAGGTAGGTCCGGGCATTGAACAGGTACAACACCACCAGCAAGGCAAAGCCCGACATCCAGGTGGAGTAGCTTTCCCAGTAGAACCAGTGCAGGTGCTCGGGCAGCCTGCGCGGGGCAACCAGGTACTTCTGGGGGTTGTAGAAACCGCCGCCATGCACCGCCCAGAGCTCGCCCGAGACGCCTTTCTGGAGCAATTCCGGATCCTGGGGCTTGGTGAGACTGTTGTCCAGCCAGACGAAATAGAACGAGGAGCCGATCCAGGCGATGGCGGTGATGATGTGCAGCCAGCGCAGCAATAGATTGGCCCAGTCAAGAATGTAGGCTTCCATGCCCTTCCTGCGAGAGACCATCGCTCACCACTGCGGGCGCTGTGAGCAAGAAGGTCGCGCCACAAATGTAGAGCACCGCTGCGACCATACGGGCGAGCCGGGCGGCCCGCTGTTACAGCCCCCAATCTTCGCCCAGCGCCGCGCGCATTGTCAACATCAGACAGGAACGAATCTTGCGTCGCTGCGGCGGGTACATCACTGGAGGTGCGACATGGGAGGTCTCTCCCCCGGATGGCGCCGGACGCTATGCGCGGCCGCCCTGGGTGCCGTGGCCAGCTGTTCTTCGCCGCCCGATCCGCTCGCGTATACACGCAACGAATTTGCGCAGACCGACACCTATTCGCGCACCTATCCGGTGCCCCCCGAAACGGTCTGCGAAGCGGGCAAGCGATCGCTCCTGAGCCAGGGCT
>JARYGU010000062.1:0-916 GCA_033795365.1 Shinella sp. | reverse complement strand
ACTACCTGACGGTCAGCACGCCGCTGCCGGAAGCGCATCAGGAAGCCGCGAAGGCGCAGGGCAAGGCGCGTTTCGAGCAGTTCATCGAACAGCTCGGCCGCCACCTGCTGCGCGGGCGCAGTCTCGTGCGCGAGGTCTATGACGAGATCCAGCCCGATACGCAACGGCCGGACGATGCGGCCGCGCTCGCCGAAGCGCGGGAGCAGACCCAGGAGACGGCTTCATGAACGCCGTCCCGCAGCAGCCGTCGTCCTCGGCCACCTCACTGGATCGGCGCATCCGCATGTTGCGTACCGCAATGGGACCGCTGATCGCCGCCGCGCTGGAAGACCCGGACGTGGTGGAAGTGATGCTGAACCCGGACGGCGCGCTGTGGATCGACCGCCTGTCGTCAGGCCGCGCCGCCACCGGCGAATCGCTGTCCGCCGCCGATGGCGAACGCATCATCCGCCTAGTGGCGGCACACGTCGGCACGGAAGTACATCGCGGCCGGCCGCTGCTGACCGCCGAGCTGCCGGAGACTGGCGAGCGCTTCGAGGGCATCCTGCCGCCGGCGGCGCCGGGTCCGGCCTTCGCCCTGCGCAAGCGCGCGGGCGGCGTGATCGGCCTGGCCGACTACGTGAGCGACGGCATTCTGAGTGCGGAACAAGCCGAGTTCCTGCGCCACGCGGTGCGCGAGCGCCAGAACGTCCTGATCGCCGGCGGCACCAGTACCGGCAAGACCACGTTAGCCAATGCGCTGCTGGCCGAAATCGCGGCCACCAACGACCGCGTGCTGGTGCTGGAAGACACCGTGGAATTGCAGTGCGCGGCGCGCGACCACGTGCCGCTGCGCACCCGCGCCGGCGTGGTGTCGATGACTGAGCTGGTGCGCGCCACGATGCGCCTGCGCCCCGACCGCGTGATCGTCGGCGAG
>JARYGU010000061.1:0-941 GCA_033795365.1 Shinella sp. | reverse complement strand
ATCGAACTGCTCAGCCAGGACCGCCTCGAAATAATGGCTGAGGCGCTCAGTTTCCGGGCGGTACACGACTCCTATGGCGCGCTCGAGCAGGGGCTCGCGCAGCAGCCCGGCGAGATTGGGCTTCCTCCGCCAATCGGTCAGCGTCCGCGCCAGTCCCGTGGACCGAAACGCATGCTCGTAGCTGTCGGCACGTGCCGGCCGCACGGTCTTTATCTGCATGTCGGCGCCCCAGTCGCTGGCGGCGGCGACCGTGCCGGTATCGGTGCCAAAGCCGATCGACACCGCTTCCTCGCCATAGGCCATGCGGCACAGCTCGCCGATGTTGAACTCGCCCTGCCAGCCCATCGCCGTGGCTGCGGCGTTGCCGACATGGCTGTTATGCGCCCAGACCACCGCTTTAGCGCCATCGCCCCGATGGGCGAGCAGCGCCTGGAGCGTGTCGAACATGTGCCGGTCGCGCAGGTTCCAGCTCTCGGTCGAACTGCGGTACATGGCGCGATAATAGCGCTCGGCGGCGCGTACGATGCGCGCGTTCTGGACGGCGTCGAACCAGGCTTCGCCGTCTCCGTGCAGATATGCGAGCCGATGGGTCAGCAGTTCATGAAGCTGTGCGACCGCGCGATCTTCGCAACTCGCGCGGCCGCCATGAACGACGGCGCGGCCGTAATGCGCCGGTTCATCCTGCCATGGCGTCAGGCACCCGTAGCGATGGCGTGCGTCCGCAGCCGCCTCGGGATCCACCTTATCGAGATAGGCGAGGACCGCGTGGATCGACTCGCTGAGGCTGTAGACATCCAGACCATGGAATGACGCGCGGCAATCTTCGTCAAGCGATGCATTATGCCCCCGCATCCAGTCGGCAAATTCCAGTACCTCGACATTGCGCCACAGCCAGGTCGGAAAGCGCACGAAGCTGTCGCCGCGACGGGGGCGTGGCGCCT
>JARYGU010000060.1:0-942 GCA_033795365.1 Shinella sp. | reverse complement strand
GGCGCGAAACTGCCAAGTCGCAGCGACCGCAGCGTCGTCGCGATACTGGCGGTATATCTGTCCTCCATCCGGCGCTCCGGATAGAGGGAAAGCCGTTCGTCCGCCTCAAGATGGCTGTAGGCCAATGTACCAACCACAGTGGTCGGGCCGACCTCGCGGAACAGGTAGACCGAAGCCCCACCGCTCGTGAGCGAATAGCCCGGATCGCGAGCGGCCTCCCGAAACCCATAAACCTCCAACCCGCCGCCCATCCGCGCGCTAAATGCGCGGTCGAAGCTGACCGACAGGATGAAGTCGTCGGCCGTCTGGAGCGGGTTTAGCTTGTTCGTCAGATGCGTGATGCCGCCATCGAGCCACACTTGGCCTCGCTTCCCGATAGGACGCTGCCAAGTCACATTGCCACCGAATCCAGTGCTATAGAGGTCTCGTCCAAACCAACGCCAAGAGGGGCCGAGCGAAAAGGTCAGCTGATTGCTGGCCCAATTATGTTGCGGGCCAACCTTGATGCTGACGTTAGGCCGTGTTGACAAAAGGGATTCCCAAACGCGCGTCGTTCTGATTCAAGACTGCTTTTTGAGGAGCAGTCATGGGTCGCGGGGATTTGTCGGATGCGGAGTGGGATCTGATTGGGCCGCTGCTGCCGCCTGAACGCGGTCGTTGGGCGCGGCCGGCGGGCGATAACCGGCGGTTCCTCAATGGAATGCTTCACGTGCTGCGGGTCGGCTGCCCCTGGCGCGACATGCACGAGCGCTACGGCAAGTGGAACTCGGTCTATGTCCGCTTCCGGCGCTGGGCCGAACAGGGTGTCTGGGATGCCCTGCTGCAAACACTGGTCGATCTGGGTCTAACCGACGACTGGCAACACATGATCGACAGCACCAGCGTTCGCGGCCATGTCTCGGCAGCGGGCGGAAACGTATGGCCCGCCCCGTCGGCAAGCGG
>JARYGU010000005.1:0-383963 GCA_033795365.1 Shinella sp. | reverse complement strand
CCCCCTCCGTCCCGGTCGCCCTTGCACCTTGCACCCCCCGGTCTCGCCGACGGGCAGGGTTGCAGCGCAGCGCTGCGCTCCAACCCAAGCCCATAGGAGAAAGACCATGTATCACCAGCTCGCCACCCGGTTCGGCCGCAACTCCCATCAGATCAGCGGGCGCGAGCCGCTGGATAACGAGGCGCTTTATCGGCATGTCCCGTCGATCTTCGCCAGCGAAGCCCATGACAGCCGTTCCGAGCGTTACGTCTATGTCCCCACCATCGACATCGTGGAGGGCCTGCGCCGGGAAGGATGGTTCCCGTTCTTCGCCGTGCAGTCGGTTCCGCGCGACGGTTCGCGCCACGGCCACGCAAAGCACATGCTGCGTCTGCGTCGGGATGGCGGGATCGGCAAGCCGGAGGCGGCGGAAGTCATCATCGTCAACAGCCATGACGGGACGAGCGCCTATCAGATGTTCGCCGGGATGCTCCGTTTCGTCTGCACCAACAGCATGATTGCGGGCGAGCGCTTCGAGGAAATCCGCGTGCCCCACAAAGGCGGCATTCAGGATCAGATTATTGAAGGCGTCTTCACCGTCGCGGAAGACTTTCCGCGTCTCATCGACGCCAGCGAGACCATGAAGGAAATCCGCGTTTCCGCAGAAGAGCGCCGCGTGTTGGCCGAGGCGAGCCTTGTCGCCCGCTATGGCGAGGAGGAAAGCCCCTTGCGCCCGGAACAGATCATCGAACCGCGCCGCCGCGAGGATATGGGCGGGAGCCTTTGGAGCACGTTCAACGTCATTCAGGAGCATTTGACCAAGGGCGGGCTGCAAGGCCGCAAGCAGAATGCCGAAGGCCGCATCCGCCGCGCCCAGACCCGCGCCATCAACGGCATCGACCAGAATGTGACGCTCAATCGTGCGCTCTGGACGCTGGCGGAAGGGATGCAGAAACTGAAGGGGCTTTGACCGCGAACGCGACAGGGCCGCGGTCCCGGCGGCCCTGCCTCTTCCCGCGATCACAGGAGCGGAAAAATCGCGCCGATCCGACGTTGCGGATCGGCGGTGCGGCCATGCCCGAGATCATGGCCGCGCTCGCCGGACTACGCCCGGCTCGCAGAAACACGTAAGCACTGTTAAGAAGAAAAAACCAAGACATTGATCGCGTTATCCGATCTAGTTATATCGATAGCGCGGCTACAGTTGTTTCAATCGATGCTTGAAGATCTCTATCCGGGCACTTCTTTGCGTGCGCCCGAATAGAGAGGCAACGCCAATGCTGAGTATCGACTGGCGTTCTCCGGCGGCATATAATTTTGCCAAGAGCATTCCCGCCGCCGGTTTCGCTTGGGAGTATCTTCGCCGCGATGACGAGTATCGTCGCGAATTTCAAGCCATAACCGCTTCGACCGAGCCAGCCCCTGAGCGCCTGGAAGCCTTTGTGCAGCGGTGGGGGCTGCGATTTTCCGACCGATCCTGAAACCCCGTCGGATCGGCAGACTCTATTCTGGAGTCCACACCTCCAGCCGCAGGCCATACGGCTCATGCCGCTGGAGCACCATGATGGCGAAACCGAACCCATCGTCACGCTTGCGCATCTCGACGGTCTCGACCTCCGCCAGGCTGAGGATGGCTGGCACGGCATCTGGCAGGCTGACGGCGTCGCGCATCAATTCTGGCTGCCGCAGGCCGCTCCTAATGCGGCGGCCTTCTATGGCACGGTCTTGCCGGCGGACGCCTTCTACGATCTCCGCTCTCATGCGGCGCGTCGATTGGTTAAAGCAGTCCAAGGCCATGGGCCGGGGCGTGATTTCCGCGCATTGCCCGCGCAGCTCAGGCAATGGCACATCCTATCTCTGCGCGCCCTTGACGCTCGGCTTCGCGGCGAAAGCTATCGTACTGTCGCCGAAGTCCTGCTAGGCTTTCGCGGCAGCAAGGAGGATTTTGAGCTCGATCCGCGCAAGAACAAGGCCCGCCGTCTGATCGCGCACGGCATCAAAATGATGCGCGGCGGTTATCGGTTGCTACTGCACTATCCCATCAAGCTCCCCAGTCGGACATGGCGATAGAACATCACCTCTCCACGGCTTTGCCGCAACGTTTGCACTCTCTGCCACAGGCAACGCCCGCCGGTTATTGTTGACTCGTTTGTGGTGCGCCAGCTTCGGACTTCGCCAGTGCCACTGCAGTTGCCTGAGTGTCCTCAAGTGTTGATTGAACGTCAGGGCGTACGCCGACACCCTCCCAGTTGCTTCGCGTGACCGGATTTTCAGCCCTGCCAGTCGGCACAACGACAAAGAGGTCTGATCCGAGTTCATTAAGCCCGCCCGGGTTCGCACCACCTCGTGTAGACGTGCCGACTACGGTCGCCCGCCGAAGGGCTTGCAAGTCATATGCGAATTCCTCGCCAGCCGAATAGGTCTTCGGACCGACCAGAACGTAGACCGGCTTGCCGACGTAACGTACCGGCGTCGGCGAGCTCCAGAACGATTCCGTTCTGAACGTCAACGTCCCGCGATTGCGCCAGATGAGGTCGTTGATATGGACGCGCGCGCCCTCATCGAGGAAGAAGCTCACGAGATAGGCAACGGATGCCGGGTGCCCGCCGCCATTCTCCCGCATGTCAATGATCAGCGCGGCGGTGTCCGACAAGCTGCGCATGGCCTCGTCGGCGGCCGGATTGAAAACTTCAGGCGGAACGAACCGCGTCAAATGAATATAGCCGATATTGCCGTCTAGCCGCTTCACCTCGAAACCGGCATCCTGCGGGCTCGCTGGCGTAGGCTGATTGCCGAAGGGTGAACCAAATATCACCCGCACATGACCGTCCTTCGTGATCGCCCGGAGTTGCTCCGTTAGCTGCATCGCAAACTGCGCTGGATCGGTGAGGCCGCCGTAGGCGTTTTCCACCAGTGCCCTTTCCAATGCTTCCGCCGCCTGCGCACCCCTTTCAGGGAACACGTAGCCCTCTCGCAACTCGGTGGCGATGCCGCCGATTGTTGTGCTAATCGTCGCTCGATCCAGTGTAGCGCCTTGCGGCGTTGTGGGAGATATGTCTGCTCTCGCAGCGGGTGCGATGATGAATGCGGAAATCAATGCGCAGAAAATAATTGCCAGCGATTTTCGGTATATTGGCATTTTCTCCATCTCGTCTTCATTCCCTAATTCACAATTGATCATATACTTTTTTATTCACTCTGCACTTCTCTTATGACTTATGAACAAGCCGCTTTCCTTTCCAACCTCAAAAACACCGTTACCCACCTGAAACGCTTTGGTGATCGCATCCCGAAATGCGGCAAGCTGCGCGTCATCAGCAGCATCGCCGGGAGGATAAGACGTCAGCGCCAGAAATACGTCTTCCGGATCGGTCACGCGTAGACAGGCCGGATGCTGCTTCATGGTCACATTGCCGAACTGAGCCTGCATGATGCCCTCGGCGGCGTCATATCCGAACGCAGCGCCGGCCGGGTCGACTGGCGGACTGCCGAACACTGTTGTCAGGGCGTAGATCTCGCGCATATTGCCGGCGCCGTTCGTCGTCACCGCCAGACAACCACCCGGCCTCAGAACCCGGTGCATCTCCGCAACCGCCTTCGACGGGTTGGGCAGATGATAGAGCATGTGCATGGCGATGACGGCGTCAAAGGACCCGTCTTCAAAGGGCAACGCGGCCGCGTCGGCTTGCTGGCCTGTGACCGATGCAAACTGCAGGGGCCGGCAACGCTCAACGGCTTCCTGGACCATGCCCGATGAAAGATCGGAAAGCGTAAGGTGCAGGTTTTGCGGCAAGCCGCTTGCAGCTGCCTCCCAAAACCAACCAGGACCACACCCGACATCAAGGATGCTGTCACCGGGGTTGAGAGGAAGCTGCCCTGCTATCCAAGGAAACCAGCCGGTTTCGGCGATGGCATACTCGCTGTTCAGCCGGGCGCGAGCCGCGAGCTTGCGGCTATCACCATATTGCTCTGCATTGCCTGACGTTATCGAGGCCATGTGCTTCCTCCATGTTTCTTTCTCAAAATCCGGTCGCAGTTCATGGAATTTGTTACCGACACCCTTCGAGCCCAACATCGGAAAAGCCCGCAGGCGTGCACGCTCCGGCTACCAGACGCTGGATGCGCGCGGCGCGTTCGTCGAGCTTGGCGTCGCTTCGAACGAGATCATAGGAGGCCGGCGCTATTAGCACCGCCGCCAGCCGGATAAACTCGGCCTCGGTCAGCTCGGCTGGAGGCCGCCCGTAGATCGCTGAGCTTGCCGAATGGAAGCCGACCATCCAGCCATTTGGCCCCTTGCCCATTTCCAGCGTCTCCAGCCACAGGGCGAGGATCTGCTCCTTGGTAAGACGCCTCTCCAGCCCAAGCGCATAGCCGGTCTGGCGTATCTTGCCGATGCCAGGATTGAATTCCTCAAAGGCGAGCCGCTTGGCAGCCGATTGAGTGATGGTGGTCAACCCAGCGCCCGGAGTGGAGAAATCAACACCGGAATGCGTTGAGAAATTCGGGTCTTCGACCGCGAGCAGAATAGCCCTATGGGCTGCCCCCAGAGAGTCGCCGCCGCGGCCTTGAGCAATCACCGCGTCGGCACGAGCTCGCAAGCTTTCTGCATCCGATAGCGCATCCCAGTATCCCTTAGCGCCATAACCGACGAGGCCGACCAGCAAGAGAGCAAATGCCACGCCCGCATATTTAAGTATCCGCATCATTCGATCTGCATGTCCCTCAGGTTGGTCTTTCGTCGATCTACTCATCAAGGCTTCAGCGAGTTACATGAGTGTTTTCGCTGCTACTCGGTATTCAGAGGCTGACGCCAAAATATGAGAGACCCGGCTGCTACCGCCGCCAAGAGCCATGCCATTAGTGTGGCGAAACCCGCGATGCCGTACGACCCTTCGGCACCCGCAAAAAGCCATGCTCGCGCGGCATCGGCAGCAAAGGACGGCATGGGAACGCTGGCTATGGCAGCGCCAAAATAAGCTTGCAGGATCGAGCACGTTATCCCTACCAGAAATACTGGAACGACTGCCGCGATCATGCTCCGGAATATGATCGTGAGCGTCGCGGTAACTGCAGCAAGGGTCGCCAGTTCGAGAAAGGCGATTACAAACGCCGCACAGAGCACGAGGATACTGCCCGCTTGGACTGGGGTTCTATTGCTGGTGCTGCCGCCGAGAAAGCTAAGCGCAGTGTTGAGGATCATGTCTCCGACGACTGTCAGAACAAGACCGATGACCATGCACAGGAGGCAAACAGCGAGTTTTGCGGCGAGGAGAGGAATACGCCCTGTCCGTGGCACGAGGTTACGCCAAGCCGAGAAGCGGTATTCGACGTAGAAGACAGAGGAAACACCGATCGCATAGAGAAGCTGTGCAATCGGATTGCCTGCGATGCCGAATGATTGCGCGGCTGACAGAAGCGCATCGGCTTGTGCTTGCGGGAGGTTTCCTGATCGTAGGACGAAAAAACTCTCCAGCGCGATCTTGAGGCAGAGTGCGGCGGCAGGAACCGAAACGAACCCCCAGAATAGAATGCCTGGCTGTCGTAGAAGCTTCAGAAGCTCTGCCGAGAGTAGAGCGCTCATTGTGGCTCTCTCCGCGTTTCCGACAGGAAGACCGACTCCAGATCGGGAGTGATCCATTTTGCTTCGAATATCCGGATGTTCGCGTTTACAAGCGCGCGTATGAGTTCAGGTGCATCGTCGCGCCCAATTCGAACATAAACTCCACCGTCACCTGCATCGGCCCGCGATGCCAAACGCTCCAGCACGGTTTGCGGTGAATCAACGTTAATCCAAAAGCGAGCTTGGCTGTCGAGCAGGTCAGCGACTTTCCCATGCGCCGCCATTCTCCCGCTCCGCAAGATCGCGACGCGCTCGCACACGCGCTCCACCTCGTCGAGGAGGTGGCTCGAAAGCAGCACGGTGATGCCGTCCCTCTGGGCTAGATCAACGATCAGCGAACGCATTTCGAGGATGCCGTCCGGATCGAGACCGTTCGTCGGCTCATCGAGAACGATAGCGTCTGGCCGGCCGACGAGCGCGCAGCCGATCCCCAGGCGTTGTTTCATCCCCAACGAGAATGCAGCTACCTTTTTGTCCGCGGCGTAGCCGATGCCAACGCGCCGCAGAATAGGCTCTACCATTGTGGCGGACTCGTTCATCCGAGCGAACATTTCCAAGTGCTCGCGTGCGGTCAGGAATGGATAGAACGCCGGGGCCTCGATCAACATGCCAAGGCGGCGTCGCGATTCCCTGCCAGCATTTTCTCCGAATATGGAAACCGAGCCGCGATCAGGGCGCACGAGGCCAGCTATGATCCGTAGCAACGTGCTCTTGCCGGCACCGTTCGGACCCAGCAGGCCGTATACGCAGCCTTGCGGAACACCAAGAGAAAGCCCATCGAGCGCCTTAAAGGCCCGGCCTCCCCATCCAAATCTTTTCTCGACGCCCGAGACTGTAATGGCGTCTTCCTTATCTCCAATGCTCAATAAATGATCCCGCCTCAAGCATCTCAATCCTCGTGCCGTCAATGGCGTACGGCACGAAATCATCTTCCGGTTAGCCTATAAGTGATTGTTGGCAATCTCTTGTTCGAGAATGCGTCGATAGCCTTTGTTTGCGATCCACCGGGCGCGTTCGAGGTGGCTTTCCCAGCATCGCCTCGTCTCTGCTTCATTACGGAGGGGATCGCGGTGCAGAACGATGCGCGCGACCTCCTGCCAGTCCGCGCCGTTTCGGCTGGCATCTAACAGCCGCAAATAGGTTACGTAGTGCTGTTCGTCATAGGTCGTGATATCGGGCCCTCTGGGGGCCTCATTTTCAACATCTGGATCAAGCAGAGGCCGTTCACGCATGAATTCTGCCCTTTTTATCGAGGACGCGGACATAATGAAGCACTTCAGGACAACCCGATGAATAGCATGGTCTGATACGAATGGGAATGATCGTTCCTAGAAGGATCGTTCCTATGCTGGTTCCTCTTTTGTCATGGATCTCAAGGAGGTCATGGCGAGGAATCTGCGTCGGATCCGCCATGATCAAAATTTGACGCAGGAAGAACTCGCCGACCGGGCAGGCTTGAGTATGCGTTACATCGGAGCCATCGAACGTGGCGACGTGTCCGCCAGTGTCACGGTTCTTGGCCAGATCGCCGAGGCACTTGGGATCGAGCCGGGCGAATTGCTGAAGAATACCAGCGCGCCAAAGTAGTCATCTAGTCTACCATGTAGCCAGAAGCCCGCCGCTTCTGCCTCCTAACAGGGATTCCAGCCTGCACGCCCCGGGGTGCCGCCTGCGCATAAGTGCAAATGCGGCACGCTACCCGCCGCCGATCCCTCGCCATGGTTCGCCGTAGCCCGCTGCCACGAAGGCAGCGCGCATCACGACGAACCAGAGGTGTCTCCATGGCCAATCCATTGGCGGGCCTGCCGCCGCGTCTCCTGCGCACGCAGGAAGCCGCCCGCTTCCTCGGCATTTCCATCCGTACCCTTGAGAAGCACCGGACCTACGGTACCGGCCCGACCTATCGAAAAATCGGCGGCCGCGTCCTCTACACGGTCCACGATCTCGAAGCCTGGACTGAAATCGGCTCCCGCAAATCTACCCGCGACATCACCGGCAGCACGGTCTTCCCCGCGCGTCCGCTGACGCCCGAAGAGCGGGGTAAGTGCTGAATGCTGCACGACGATCACAGCCCAGCGCAGCCGGCCGACACGAGCGAGCGCAATCACCTGCCCCCGTTCGTGGTCGCGACGGGCGATGCTAGCCCGCGCGATCAGCGCGATCTCATGGAGCGGCCTTTCTTCTCACTGGCAAAGACGCCGCGCACGAAGCCTATTTTCTACAAGGCCGCCGAGGTCGAGGTGCAGGTGCTCGCCATGCCTGAACACGGCATGGCGACCATTTGGGACGCCGACGTGCTGATATGGGCGGCCTCGCAGATAGTGGCAGCCGAAAATGACGGCCTGCGCACCTCGCGCTTCTTCCGCTTCACTCCCTATAATCTGCTGCGCGCCATTGGGCGGCCCACCGGCAACCGACAATATGTGCTGCTGAAGGCCGCGCTCGCGCGCCTGCAATCCACCGTCGTCGCGACGACGATCCGAAACGGCCCGCATTGGCGGCGCCGGCAATTCTCATGGATCAACGAATGGGAGGAGATGACAACGCGCGCGGGCCGCGTCGAGGGCATGGAATTTGTCCTGCCCGAATGGTTCTACAACAGCGTCGTCGACCGCTCGCTCGTCCTCAACATCGACCCTGCCTATTTCCGGCTGACCGGCGGCATTGAGCGCTGGCTGTATCGTGTCGCCCGTAAGCACGCCGGCCACCAGCGCAACGGCTGGCTGTTCGAGGTCGCGCATCTCCATGTGAAGTCGGGCAGCATGGCGCGTGTATCCGACTTCGCGCTCGACCTGCGCCGGATCGCCGCCCGCCAGCCGCTCCCAGGCTACCGCCTTCAGATCGAGCGCGAGCGCGGTCGCGAGCTACTGCGCATCCGCCCCGAAATCCTGTCCACAGTGCCTGTGAATACGCCTGTGGAAACCATCGGCACATCAGGCGCATGCGGTATCGGCACATCGGGCGCAGCCTTATCGGCACATCAGGCGCACGGACCGCAGCTAAACCTATGGCCTGAAACCCGGAATCCGGCTGCTAACTTAGAGTCTAACAGAAAATCTAACTCTTCTTCTTTGACGCACCCGCGCGCGAGACATGGTGCCGGTGCCGTCCGCTCCATCGCCGACGTGCTGCGCCACATGCTCGCCGACGACGACCGCCATGGAGGCCGGTCATGAGCGGCAGACCTTCTCACCGCGCGCACGGCCGTCCGCTGCCGGACGGGCCAGCACCGTTCACCACCCTGGTCGAGCTGACCTTTGAGAAACGCAGGGTCGAGCACTGGATACGCTTCGGCCGCAAAGCCTACGAACAAATCCTCGATCGTCGCCGGAGCGTCGTTGGCTTCGCGCCCGAGAGCATCTTCGCCTTCGTTCGCTGGGCGGCCGGCGAGCATGGCACGATCGTCTCGCGCATCGACATCGTCCGCACCATCGGCCGCGGTGAGCCGTTCCAGACACTGCCTTTCGTTCGCCCCGGCGGCGAGATCCTGTTGCGGCTCGACGGCTGGCCGAAGGTGCAGCGCGCGCTTGCCGCGATCGACGCGGTTGAAGCGCTCGGCCTCGATCCCGCCGACGCTTCCCCCGATCACTGGCGGCACGTCCATAACCGGCTCAGCGCCGGGCTGGAGCCTGCCGTCTATACGCCAGGGCGCCATGCCGCATGGATCGGCCGCCGGAGGATCGATCCATGAGCCGCCACCGCATCCTCGCGGTGACGCTGCTCTCCGTGACCGGCATCGCCGCCACCAGCGTCGCCGACATGCCGACGAAACTCCTATGGAACGTCACCGCCAGCGCGCCGGTCGGCTTCTACACTATAGAACCGGCTGACCGGCTCACTGTGCCCGAGCTGGTCGCGGTCATGCCGCCCGAACCGCTCGCCGGATTCATGGTGGCGCGCGGCTATGTCGGTCGCGGCGTGCCGCTTCTGAAGCGTGTCTTCGGCCTGCCGGGACAGCGGGTATGCCGCTCCCGCCGCGCCATCACCGTCGATGGCGTGGAGATGGGCGATGCGCTTGACCATGACCGGACCGGCCGCGCGCTGCCGGTCTGGCAGGGCTGTCGCGTCATCGCCGACGGCCAGCTCTTCCTCATGAACATCGATGCCCGCGACAGCCTGGACGGGCGCTACTTCGGTCCCATTCCGGCCAGCGCCGTCATCGGCCGCGCGCTGCCGCTCTGGACCAACGAGGACGGCGACGGCCGCTTCGTCTGGCGAGCGCCGACGCACTGACCGCTTCCCCATCGGCGGGAGCGGTGCCCGCCGATGGCTTTCCCAACGCCACCGCATGGAGACAATCATGCCGCAAATCGGTCAGTTCACGCGCGAAGGGTCCGGCTTCACCGGGCGCGTTCACACCCTCACGCTCTACCGCGAACTCACCATCGTTCCCGCCGATCCTTCGGACGCGGAGAATGTGCCGGACTTCCGTGTCCATCACGGAGCCGACGATGGCCCGGAGATCGGCGCGGGATGGAAACGCACCGGCGAGAAGGCCGGCGAATATCTTTCCATCCTGCTTGACGATCCGGCATTGCCGCAGCCGATCCGCGCTAACCTGTTCCGCGACGACGATGCGGGATCGTCATGGTCGCTGCACTGGACGCGCCTCAAACCGCGCGAAGAGCGGGACTGAGGCATGCGTCAACCCGTCATCATCGCGCTCAAAGCTCGTATTCCTTTGTTCGCGGGAATGCCGTCTCATTCCTCTGTCCCGCTCGACCACAAGTCGGCCGGCGCGCGCAGCGAAGGTCAAGGGCAGCCACCGGCCGGCGCTTCGCGCGCACCCTTGACCGCAGCGAGCACGCTGGCAGGCTGGCGGTTCGGCGGAGAAAGGTCGGCACGGCGCTATGCCCTCCTGATCGCGCTGGCCGTGCTGGCGTTCTCGTCCGGGCCGACTGTCACGATCGCGCAATCTGCCGTCGTCACGCGGCCCGTCAGCGATCCGCACGGCGCGCATATCGCCGAGGCGTCTCAGCGCTTCGGCATTCCCGAGCACTGGATTCGTGCGGTGCTGCGCGCCGAAAGCGCATGCGATGTGCGCGCGATCTCGACGGCGGGCGCGATCGGGCTCATGCAGGTCATGCCCGACACCTGGGCAGGCCTGCGCATGCGCTATCGCCTCGGCCGCGATCCTTACGATCTCCGCGATAACATCCTCGCAGGCACCGCCTATCTGCGCGAGATGTGGGATCGCTACGGCACTGTCGCGGCGATGCTCGCCGCCTACAATGCCGGTCCCGGCCGCTATGACGATCATCGCGCGACGGGCCGGCCGCTGCCGGCAGAAACCCGCGCCTATGTCGCCGCGCTCGTACCGTTGCTCGGCGGCGCGGCTCCGTCCGGCGATCCGGCGAAACGCGCGGAGCCGCCGCCCGATTGGCGCGACGCACCGCTCTTCGTCATGCGCCCGACCGACACGCGAACAGCCGATCCAGTGGAGACCATCGGTACATCAGGCGACTCTCGCCCCACCGTTCCGGTGCGCGAGCATCGCGATGCGGAGTCGCGAGACCGCCGAATGTTCGTCGCGCGGGCCGACGACGGGAGGGTGCCATGAGGATAGCGTTCCTGCGTCCGCTTGCGCTTGGCCCGGTGTGCAGTCAGGCAGGGTCGCGCCTGGCTGCATTCCCGGTCGGAAGGGCGGAAAGGTCAGAAAAGGCGGAGGGCAAGATAAAGGAAACCGGCACCACCTCGGGCCGGTTTCAGGGCAAGCCCTTGTCTGCACACTGTTTTGGCGCGGCGCTTGCGGCACCTTCATTTTGGAGCCCGCGTGCCGCGATGTCGCGCAAAGCCTTGCCTTTGCTGGCTTTCGAGCGGCACCGTAGCCCGAAATCAAGCCGTTTCCCCGCTCTGGACGCCTTCGGGCCGGAGGCGCGGGTTTGAGCGGCGACGAGGAGTTTTACTTCCGCCCGAGGCCCGGGCGCGTCCGCAGCGATGCCCCGAAGATGGGCAAGGCCAAGAGCTTTCTCACGCAGGCGAAGAAGATCGCCCGCCAGCAGAGCAACAGCCCGTCGCGTTCGTCGGGATCATCATCGCAGCGCGCCCGCACGCAGGCGTTGGCCAAGGGCGGCAAGGCTTCGCGGGCGAGCGGCGCACCGGGCCTGAAGCGGGGACGCGGCGCGGCCTTCGTGCGCGCCCGAACCTTGTCGGGCGGATGGAAGCACAGCAGACCCGGTCAGAGACGCGTCGTCGTCAAAACCCGCTACGTCCAGGGCGCGGGAAAGAATGGCAAATCCGCCGCCCATCTTCGCTACATCCAGCGTGACGGCACTTCCCGCGATGGCGAGCAAGGCCAGCTCTATTCGGCGACCGACGACCGCGCCGACGGCGCTGCCTTCGTCGAGCGCGGTGCGGACAATCGCCACCAGTTTCGGTTCATCGTTTCGCCCGAGGATGGCGCAGACCTTTCCGATCTCACCACCTATACGCGCGACCTCATGGCTCAGGTGGAAACCGATCTCGGCACCCGGCTCGATTGGGTCGCGGTCAATCACCACAACACCGGCCATCCCCACGTCCATGTCATCGTGCGCGGCAAGGACGAGTTGGGCGAGAACCTCGTTATCAACGGCGACTATCTCGCCAACGGCATCCGCGAGCGGGCGAGCGATCTGGCGACGCTCGAACTCGGTCCCGTCACCGAGATCGAGCAGAGCCGCAAGCTCTCGGCCGAGATCGATCAGGACCGCTTCACCCGTCTCGACCGCGCCTTGTCCGAGGAAGCCGAAGACCGCTTCCTCGACCTGCGCCATGAGGCGGCTGATCATCGCCGCCAGTTCGACCGCACGCTGCGCCTGCGTCGTCTCGGCAAGCTGGAGAAGATGGGCCTCGCCACCGAGCACGCGCCCGGCGTCTGGGAATTGAGCGAGCGGATGGAACCGGCGCTGCGCGAGCTGGGCGAGCGCGGCGACATCATCCGAAATATGCACAAGGCGCTGAAGGCCGACGGATTGGAGCGAGATCCGATGACGTTCCAGATTCACGACGCTGCGCTCGAAGTCGCGATCACCGGCCGCGTCGTCGATAAATATCTCACCGACGAGCTGGGCGAGAACCTGACCGTCGTGGTCGATGGCGTGGACGGGCGCACCCACCATATCGCCGGCATCGATCCAGCCCGCGTCGAGGATACGCGGATCGGCAGCGTCATCGAGATCGGCCCGGCCGAGACGGCGAGCCGGCCATCCGATCGGACCATCGCAGGCATCGCCGAGGGCGGCGTCTATCGGCCGAGCCGCCATCTCGAACAGGCGAGGTTCGAAGGCCGTGTTCCGGGCGGCGACTATGAGGGCTACGTCGATGCCCATGTGCGCCGACTGGAGGCGCTGCGCCGCGCCGGAATCGCCGAGCGGATCGACGCCGACCAGTGGCGCATCCCCGAGGACTTCGAGAGCCGCGCCGCCGCCTATGACGCCGGCCGCAACCGGCAGGCCAATATTCGCATCCTCTCGGCGGCCCGGCTCGAACAGCAGATCGGCGCGGACGGCGCGACCTGGCTCGACCGCCGGCTGGTGACGCCCGACGCTTCCGACCTTGCGCCGGCCGGCTTCGGCCAGCAGGTTCGCGACGCGATCGACCGACGCCGCCAGCATCATATCGACCATGGCGATGCTTCGCCCGGCCCGAACGGCGGCACGCTCTACCGGCGCAACCTTCTCGCCACGTTGCGCGCACGGGAGATCGAACGCATCGGCGGCGAGCTGGCTGCAAGCAAGAACCTGCCCTTTCGCCCCGCCGCTGACGGCGAGACCATCGCGGGCAAGTTCACCGGCACCGTCCAGCTATTGAGCGGCAAATTCGCCCTAGTCGAGCAGAGCCACGAGTTCACGATGGTCCCATGGCGGCCGGTCATCGACCGCCAACTCGGGCGCGAGGTCAGTGGCGTCGTTCAAGGCGGATCGGTGTCGTGGCAGTTGGGGCGGCAACGCGGCTTGGGACTATAAGGCACGGTTGCTGTAGCCGGGCAATACATGCAGCATATCCCGACGAGCAGGCCGGGAGGAGATGTGCGATGATTGTGCTGCAAGACGCTGTACGGAGGCTAGAGAACGTCAAGTTACAGAACCAGATACAATCCGCTCTGATGGAAATATCTACAGAGATCGATGCCGCTAATATTGCTTATATGGCTGACGGCGCATTGGCGCCTGCTGACGATCCGATTCGATACGTTACATATTCAAGGGAATGGGAAGGCCGTTACTTTGATCGTGGCTATCTGGGAATCGACCCGATTGCCGACGGCATCACCAGGAAGCTGCCGTTTGATTGGCAGGCAGTCGCCAGCACGGCCTCGCTGCGCTGGCTATTTGCGGAGGCAGAAAGCTTCGGCGTTGGGCGGCAAGGAGTGTCTGTACCGATGCGGGGAGCCTCCGGGGAGCGAGCGCTTATAACGCTGACATCATTTCATTCCTGCCGGGAGTGGGAACAAAAAAGATGGCGCTACCAGGCGTTTGTTTCCGCGCTTGCTCCTTACCTCCATGAAGTCGCATTCCTGCTTCATGCACGGGAGCCGAGGCAAGTCCGCCTGAGCCATCGACAGCAACAATGCCTTGAGCTTTACGCGCGCGGCTATGCGCCCAAGCAGATCGCGGCGCAGCTGAAAATTAGTAGTTCGATGGCCAGAGAGCACTTGCATTGCGCGCGCCGGAAGCTCGGTTCACTGACGTTATCATCGGCCGTTTTTAAAGCTTCCAAGCTTGACCTCCTTAACGTCTAGCCTTCCTTCCAAGTACGGGAGAATCAATTGCCCGCGTTTTCAACATTGCAAAACGCAACCTAGATGGATTCCTCGTTTTCGAGTGCGATGGCCACGAGTGAAGCGAGCACGGAGGAGCGCATTCCATGGCCGTCGCTAACAAGGCCGGGCAAACGAATAGGTCAACAGAAGCAGAACCGAAACCATTGACCTGCTGTGCGATCCTGCGCAACCGCATCTCTATGGCCTCGTTGATTCAAGCAATTGCCGTTGCGGAGCATCTCAACTTTCACCACGCGGCGAAAGCATTGGGCACTAGCCAGTCAAGTGTCAGCGCTCGCATAAAGGCGCTGGAAGATGAGCTTGGCACTCCGCTCTTCGAGCGCAATACCCGCGGCGTTCGCCTGACGGAAGCTGGACGCTATTTTGTCGAACGCGTGACAGCCGGCGTCGACCACCTTGAGAATGCCGTGAAATCCGCAAGCTTGGCGGCATCGGGAGAATCCGGCCGCCTGCGCGTCGGTGTTCACGGCCTGATAGCAGGCAGCTTTCTCGATCGCCTGGTGACGCGATATCGTGAGCAATATCCGGCCATAGCACTTGATATGGCCGAAGGATCGGCACGCGACGCCATTACGCAACTACTCGCCCGTCAGCTCGATGTGGCGTTCCTTGTTGGCACTTTTGAGCTGCCCGATTGCCATTCCCGACCGATATGGACTGAGCCGCTCGTCGTCGCGCTCCCGTCAAAGCATAGACTGGCCGGCCGGGTAGGTGTCCAGTGGACTGATCTCGCTGCCGAGACTTTTCTTGTCCGCCATGGTGGGACCGGACCACAAGTTCACGACCATATTATCTTGCGGCTTGCCCGAGGGTGGCCGCCGCCTGCCATCCATCGATTCACGGTTGAGCGCGGCACACTTCTATCCATGGTAGCGCAGGGCTTCGGAATCACGCTGTTAGGAGCTGCGAGCCAGCTTTCTCCTACATTCGGTGTCGCGCTTGTTCCGATCATTGATGAACCTGATCCCGTGGTTTTCTCGGCGGTCTGGTCACCGAACAATCGCGGCGCCGCATTACGAAATCTGCTCACACTAGCATCGAAGATGCGGCGAACAGAAACCACGGCGTGCGCAGAATAGATCTGACGCGCCCATCCTATTCGCCGTCGACAGTATCCGGCCGCCCTCCAGCATCGTCTTAACTGTTGCTCCTTCCGAAATCCCGCATTCTCTGATCGGCTCCAACAATTTTGTCGATTGGAGCTCGTATGCGTGGAGGCCGAATTCTCTGGGGCCAGATTGCCGTCGTCCTGACCATCGTGTTCATGATGATGTGGTTGGCGACGCAATGGACCGCGTGGCGGCTCGGCTTTCAGGCGCAGCTCGGAAGCCCCTGGTTCGAACTGGCGGGATGGCCAATCTATTACCCACCCGCCTTCTTCTTGTGGTGGTTCTCTTTCGATGCCTATGCTCCCGCGATCTTCACCGAGGGTGGCATCATCGCGGTATCCGGCGGCCTTTTCGCCATGGTTGCCGCGATCACCATGTCCATCATCCGGTCGCGCGAGGCGCGTAATGTCGCGACCTACGGGTCGGCACGCTGGGCCGAAGACACGGAAATCCGCGCCGCCGGCCTGCTCGGTTCCGATGGGGTCGTGCTCGGCCGCTATGATCGCGACTACCTGCGCCACAACGGCCCGGAGCACGTGCTGTGCTTCGCCCCGACCCGCTCGGGCAAGGGCGTCGGCCTGGTCGTCCCGACCCTGCTCACCTGGCCGGGAAGCTGCATCGTCCACGACATCAAGGGCGAGAATTGGGGCCTGACCGCTGGCTTTCGAGCCAAGCATGGTCGCGTCCTGTTGTTCGATCCGACCGATGTGAATTCCTCGGCCTACAATCCGCTGCTGGAAGTCCGGCAAGGGGAGTGGGAAGTCCGCGACGTCCAGAACATCGCCGACATTCTGGTCGATCCTGAAGGTTCGCTCGACAAGCGCAATCACTGGGAAAAGACATCGCACTCACTGTTGGTCGGCGCGATCCTGCATGTTCTCTATGCGGAGAAGGACAAGACGCTCGCAGGCGTCGCCAACTTCCTCTCCGATCCGCGCCGCCCGGTCGAAGCCACTTTGCGCGCGATGATGGACACGCCGCATCTCGGCGAAGCCGGCGTTCATCCCGTCATCGCCTCGTCGGCCCGCGAGTTGCTGAACAAGTCCGACAATGAGCGGTCGGGCGTGCTGTCGACCGCCATGTCGTTCCTCGGCCTCTACCGTGATCCGGTGGTGGCGCGTGTGACTGCACGCTGCGACTGGCGCATCGCCGATCTCGTCGGCAGCAGGAAAGCCGTCAGCCTCTACCTTGTCGTGCCGCCTTCCGACATCAACCGCACGAAGCCGCTCATTCGCCTGATCCTCAACCAGATCGGCCGCCGGCTGACCGAGGAGCTGACCACCTCCGGAGAACGCCATCGGCTGCTGCTCATGCTGGACGAATTTCCGGCGCTGGGGCGGCTCGACTTCTTCGAATCTGCGCTCGCCTTCATGGCGGGCTACGGCCTCAAGGGCTTCCTGATCGCCCAGAGTCTCAACCAGATCGAGCGGGCGTATGGGCCGAACAACGCCATCCTCGACAATTGCCATGTCCGCGTCAGCTTCGCCACGAACGACGAGCGCACCGCCAAGCGCGTGTCAGACGCGCTCGGCACCGCGACCGAGCTGCGCGATTCCACCAACTATGCCGGTCACCGGCTGTCGCCCTGGCTGGGGCATCTCATGGTTTCACGGCAGGAAACCGCGCGCCCGCTGCTGACGCCGGGTGAGATCATGCAGCTCCCGCCACATGAGGAAATCGTCATGGTCGCCGGCACGCCGCCGATCCGCGCGACCAAGGCGAAGTATTTCGAGGATGGGCGCTTGCAGGAACGCATCATCGCGCCGCCCGAGCTGGCGGTCGGGCCTTCGAATGCCCCGACGACCGATGATTGGTCGGGCCGTGTCGTCGCAGCGGCGGGCAATGCCGGCGCGGCGAGCGTCGGCGGCGATGACGACGATCCCGCCAATGCGGGCATCCGCCGTGAGCCGGAATTGCCCGAGCATGAAGAAATCCTGCCTCCGCCGCCATCGCCCGCGCAGGAGTTCGAGCTTCTGGACGACGAACCCGATGTCGATGCCGCCAAAGCCAATGCGATGCGTGCGCGAATGCGGATGGTCGCGCGGCAAGCCTCGCTCGATCCCAGCGACTGCATAGAGCTTTGAGGAGCACGCCATGACACCACGCACCCGCATGAACGTCTATTTCGACCCAGCCCTGCTTAAACAGGTCGAGGCGCTGGCACTGCGCCGGAACATCTCCAAATCCGCCATCATCGAAGCCGCCGTGGCGTCGTTCCTCTCCGGCGATACGACCGAGAAGCTGGAGGCGGCCATGTCGCGCCGCCTCGATAAGCTCGGTCGTCAGATCGACACGCTCGACGAAGATCTCGCCGTGCTCGGCGAGGCCATCTCGCTGTTCGTCCGCTACTGGCTGACATTCACCCCGGTCCTGCCCGATGCCGCGCAGGCGTCCGCCCGCGCCAAGGGCCTGGAGCGGTTCGAGGCCTTCATGCAGACGCTCGGCAAGCGCCTGGCGACCGGAGACAGATTCCTCAAGGAGGTGTCGCGCGACATTCCGTCTGAACAATCTTCTTCTTGATGATGCGCAAGTCAACGCGGATTTTCGGATGCCATCGAGACCGTATTCATTCTGGCTGGTTAAGCATCTCGGTCAGTGATCGGGCTCGTCAGGAGGATCGAGCTTCCAGATAGCGATTGCGCAGATGTACGGTCGTCTGGTCGATGCTCGGGTAGACGGTCGTCGCATTGATGTTGATGCTGTCGAGCTGGGCAAGGATATGACGCTTGTCGCCGATCGTGACACGCGCAATCTCGATCCCTTCCTCACCGGCTTCAGGAAGCGTGGCTTCATGGCCAAAAAGTAGGAATGCACCCGCCTGCGACTTGATGCGCGTATTGGTCCGTTTGGCTTTTACGCACACGATGGAACCCAGATCATCCGGCAGAATGCGCCCCTCGAAATATCCTTTCTCGGAGCGGATGTGGTGAAGGAGTTTTTGGGCAACCCCTGACTGGTTGAACTCAACCGTATCCTTCGTGAGATCGAGGTCTTCCTTCTGAGCATGGGTGAGATTGGAAAGGTTGGCGATGCAGCTCACTGTATCGGAATCGTAGTATTTGACCTTGTCCGAGCCGATGCGGAAAATGATTACTTCGCCCTCGATGTCCAGTGACTGTTCATTGCCGTAGCAGGCGAAGAAGAGAGCGACGAGCGGATTGCTTGATATATCGAGAAGGCGCGTCGGAAGGCCATAGTGCTGCATGCGCACGAGGCGATCGAAGCAATAGTGATCGCGCTGGAATTCGTCATAGTGACCGATGAGCAGTTCTTTGCACAACCGATCCTCGTTCGGCATGAACTGCCAACCGCCTTCTGGCCATTTCCGCAACAGTGAGGGTGTCAGCTCGAAACTGGCATTCTCATGCCCTCGGAAGAAGTTCTCGGTCGAATCAGCTGCAGGCAAACCGTAGAGATGCGCCAGAAACGCTTCTACGCTGTCCGCGCGCCCGATGATCTTTTTAGTACGCGGCGGAGGGACGGCCGCTCCAGCGTCGTCCTGATGAGCGAGAACCTGCTGTATCGCCTCCTGTTGCGCCGGGCAGAACGGCACTAATCTTTCGAGAATGCCGCGTGCTTCGCCCTCACGAACCGCCCAATGGGTGCGATAGAGCTGAAAGCCGTCCGCGCCGAACACCTCACGCGCTTGCTCGACATCGGGAAACTCTACCTCGCCGAAGTCGATCGTCGTATGGAATTTGGTTTCGACTTCCTTCTTGGTGACAATCGTGCCTTCAATCCTCCCGTATTTGACGGGCATCGAGCACGAGGTCTTGGAACGCGAGATTTCTCCGCAGAGGAATGTCGGCAGCTTTTCCATGAATTCGATCGACGTCGGACCAAGTTCCTCCAGCCGCTTCTCGATATCCGTTGGGGTGTATTCAAACATACGCCCTTTGTTCATTGAGACTTCGGCAGGATCGCCGTCCAAATATTCCCAGTTTCCAAACGAGATGTAATTGAAATTCTCAGGCATTAAGTATCGTCTCCCCACCCCACAGAAATACGCGAATTCGTACCATCTCTCAACAATGCGCGAGCTGTTTCGATGACCATAGTGAACCCACCACTGCGGTCTGCCTGATTCCTCCAGCCATCCTATTCGCCGCCGATGGCCGCCGACACCCGCACGCCGCTCGATACTTGTTGAATCGGCCTGATCTCAGGTTCTTTTAATCGACCCCGATCCGGGGACCGTCTGTTGAGCCTCGTGGAGAAACGAGGCCGATATGACTGCCAGCCAACAAAAACCGGAGGCCATCGCACGCGGCGCGCGCATGTTGCGCACTGCGCTTGGGGTCGCCATCGCGCGCTTTTTGGAAGACCCCGCCGTCGTCGAGGTGATGCTGAACCCGGACGGGCATATCTGGATCGACCGCCTTTCCGAAGGGCTTTCCGACACCCGCGAAACCCTCTCGCCTGCCGATGGCGAGCGCATCGTGCGCCTGGTCGCGCACCATGTCGGCGCAGAGGTTCATGCCCGCAGCCCCCGCGTCTCGGCCGAGCTGCCGGAGACTGGCGAGCGATTCGAGGGTCTGCTGCCACCCGTCGTCGCTGCACCTGCCTTCGCCATCCGCAAGCCCGCCGTCGCCGTCTTCACGCTCAACGATTATGTGCGCGCCGGCATCATGCGCGCCGATCAAGCCGCGACGCTGCGCGAAGCCGTCGCTGCCCGCGCCAATATTCTCGTCGCGGGCGGCACCTCCACCGGCAAGACCACACTGACCAACGCGCTGCTCGCCGAAGTCGCCAAGAGCGCCGATCGCGTCGTTATCATCGAGGACACGCGCGAACTGCAATGCGCGGCACCGAACCTCGTCTCGATGCGGACCAAGGAAGGCGTCGCCACGCTCTCCGACCTTGTCCGCTCCTCGCTGCGCCTACGCCCCGACCGCATACCCATCGGCGAGGTGCGCGGCTCCGAGGCGCTCGACCTCCTCAAAGCCTGGGGCACCGGCCATCCGGGCGGCGTCGGCACCATCCATGCCGGAACCGGCATCGGCGCGCTGCGCCGGCTCGAACAGCTCATCCAGGAAGCCGTCGTCACCGTCCCGCGCGCCCTGATCGCCGAGACGATCGACCTCGTGGCCGTCCTCTCCGGCCGCGGCTCCGCGCGCCGGCTTGCCGAACTCGCCCGTGTCGAGGGGCTCGGCCCGGACGGGGACTACCGCATCAGCCCCGCAATCCCCGCCAGCACAGGAGATAATTCATGATCCCCACAACCATGCGCGTACGTCGCACGATCGCGACCGCTGCTGCCGTCACCTATGTCAATCTCGTCCTCGTTCCTGCTGCGCACGCCTCCGGCTCCTCGATGCCGTGGGAAGCGCCGCTTCAGAAAATCCTTCAGTCGATTGAAGGCCCCGTGGCCAAGATCGTCGCCGTCATTATCATCATCGCAACGGGCTTGGCGCTCGCCTTCGGCGATACGTCCGGCGGCTTTCGCAAGCTCATCCAGATCGTGTTCGGCCTGTCGATCGCCTTCGCCGCGTCGAGCTTCTTCCTGTCGTTCTTCTCGTTCGGCGGCGGGGCGCTCGTCTGATGGCGGTCGCCTTCGAGCAACTGGACGTGCCGGGATTCACCGTGCCGGTCCACCGCGCGCTGACCGAGCACATCCTGCTCGGCGGCGCACCGCGTTCCATCGCGATCCTCAACGGGACGCTGGCCGGGGCCGTGGGCCTTGGCCTGCGCCTGTGGCTGGTCGGCCTCGCCATCTGGGCCATCGGCCACTTCGCCGCCGTCTGGGCCGCGAAGCGCGATCCGCTCTTCGTGGAGGTCGGCCGCCGGCACCTGCGCATCCCCGCCAACCTGTCGGTCTGAGGGAACCCACGCCATGATGAACCTTGCCGAATATCGCCGCAGCGCCAGCCGCCTTGCCGATTTCCTTCCCTGGGCTGCCCTCGTCGGCCCCGGCATCGTCTTGAACAAGGACGGCTCCTTCCAGCGCACCGCGTCGTTCCGCGGTCCCGATCTCGATAGCGCCGTCGCGGCCGAGCTGGTTGCTGTCGCCGGCCGCATCAACAACGCCTTCCGCCGTCTCGGCTCCGGTTGGAGCATCTTCGTCGAAGCTCAACGCCACGACGCCGCGATCTATCCGGCGAACCAATTCCCCGACGCCGCATCAGGCCTCGTCGACGCAGAGCGCAAGGCCGATTTCGAGGAAGAAGGCGTTCACTTCGTCTCCGGCTACTACCTGACCTTCCTCTATCTGCCGCCGGCCGAGGAAGCCGCCCGCGCCGAGACCTGGCTATACGAAGGCCGCGAGCGCTCCGGCGTCGATCCGCATGAGATCTTACGCGCCTTCACCGATCGCACCGAGCGCGTGCTGGCCCTCCTCGACGGCTTCATGCCCGAATGCGACTGGCTCGATGACAGCGAGACGCTGACCTATCTGCATTCGACCGTTTCGACCAATCGGCATCGCGTCCGCGTCCCTGAGACGCCGATCTATCTCGATGCGCTGCTCGCCGATCAGCCACTCACCGGCGGGCTGGAGCCGCGCCTTGGCGATCAGCATCTGCGTGTCCTCACAATCATCGGCTTTCCGACGGCGACGACGCCGGGGCTGCTCGACGATCTCAACCGGCTGGCCTTTCCGTATCGCTGGAGCACGCGGGCGATCCTGCTCGACAAGACCGACGCGACCAAGCTGCTGACCAAGATCAGGCGGCAATGGTTCGCCAAGCGGAAGTCCATCGCCGCGATCCTCAAGGAAGTGATAACTAACGAGGCATCCGCCCTTGTGGACACTGATGCGGCGAACAAGGCCGCCGACGCCGACATGGCCTTGCAGGAGCTCGGGCAGGATGTCGCCGGCATGGCCTATGTCACCGCGATGATCGCGGTGTGGGATGCCGATCCGCGTCTTGCTGACGAGAAGCTGCGTCTGGTCGAGAAGGTCATTCAGGGCCGCGATTTCACGGCCATGATCGAAACCGTCAATGCCGTCGATGCCTGGCTCGGCTCGCTCCCCGGACATGCCTACGCGAACGTCCGCCAGCCGCCGGTCTCGACGCTCAATCTCGCCCACATGATCCCCCTCTCTGCCGTGTGGGCGGGACCGGAACGGGACGAGCATTTCGGTGCGCCCCCCTTGCTGTATGGCAAGACCGAAGGCTCGACCCCGTTCCGGTTAAGTCTCCATGTCGGCGACGTGGGCCACACCCTGGTCGTCGGCCCGACCGGCGCAGGCAAATCCGTGCTGCTCGCGCTGATGGCGCTCCAGTTCCGACGCTACGAGCGGTCCCAGGTGTTCGCCTTCGACTTCGGCGGCTCGATCCGCGCCGCCGCGCTCGCCATGGGCGGGGACTGGCACGATCTCGGCGGCGGGCTGACCGAAGGGGACGAGTTCTCCGTCTCGCTTCAACCGCTCGCGCGCATCCACGACACCTATGAACGCGCCTGGGCGGCCGACTGGATCGTCGCGATCCTCATGCGTGAGGGTATCCCCATCACGCCTGAGGTGAAGGAGCATATCTGGACCGCGTTGACCTCGCTCGCCTCCGCGCCGGTTGAGGAACGCACCATCACCGGCCTTGCGGTCCTGCTCCAGTCCAATGACATCAAGCAGGCGCTCCGGCCCTATTGTGTCGGTGGCGCTCACGGTCGCTTGCTCGACGCCGAGACCGAACATCTCGGCTCGGCCGACGTGCAGGCGTTCGAGATCGAGGGGCTTGTCGGCACCGGCGCAGCGCCGACCGTGCTTTCCTATCTCTTCCACCGCATCGGCGACAGGCTCGACGGGCGGCCGACGCTGCTCATCATCGACGAGGGCTGGCTGGCCCTGGACGATGAAGGCTTCGCCGGCCAGCTCCGCGAATGGCTGAAGACGCTCAGAAAAAAGAATGCGTCCGTCATCTTCGCCACGCAGTCCCTTTCCGACATCGACAATTCGAGCATCGCGCCGGCCATCATCGAGAGCTGCCCGACGCGGCTGCTTCTGCCGAACGAACGCGCGATCGAGCCGCAGATCACATCGATCTATCGGCGCTTCGGCCTCAACGACCGGCAGATCGAAATCCTCGCACGGGCCACGCCCAAGCGGGACTATTACTGCCAGTCGCGGCGCGGCAACCGCCTGTTCGAATTGGGCTTGAGTGAGGTTGGCCTCGCGCTCTGCGCCGCATCCTCCAAATCCGACCAGACCCTGATCGCTAATCTCGTCGCCGAGCATGGCCGCGAAGGCTTCCTCGCGGCCTGGCTCCGGTCCCGCGACGCCGCCTGGGCCGTCGACCTCCTCCCGACTTTCCCGATCCCCCACGCCCAAAAGGAGATTGCACCATGAAAAACAGTTCTATCCGCTCGCGCGCCGTGGCGCTTGCCGCAACCGTGCTCGCCGCGGCACCGGTGGCCTTCTCGCCGATGATGGCGACGCCGGCCAATGCTTGGCGCATCGTCTACGACCCGACGAACTATGCGCAGAACGTCCTGACGGCAGCGCGCACGCTGGAGCAGATCACCCATCAGATCACCTCGCTTCAGAATGAAGCGCAGATGCTTATCAATCAGGGCAAGAACCTCGCCAGCCTGCCGTTTTCTGCCCTCCAGACCTTGCAGCAGAACGTCCAGAAGACCCAGCAGCTTCTCGGCCAGGCGCAGAACATCGCCTTCGACGTCCAGCAGATCGACCAGATGTTCAGCCAGAAATACGGCAACGTCTCGATGTCGGCCACTGACCAGCAGCTCGTCGCCAATGCGCGCTCGCGCTGGCAGAACACGGTTGGCGGCCTGCAGGATGCCATGCGCGTGCAGGCTGGTGCTGTCGGCAATATCGACAGCAACCGCGCGCAGATGTCGGCGCTGATCGGCCAGAGTCAGGGCGCGACCGGCGCATTGCAGGCGGCGCAGGCCGGAAATCAGCTCCTCGCCCTCCAGTCGCAGCAGCTTTCCGATCTCGTCGCGCTCCTCGCCGCCAACGGCCGCGCCGGGGCGCTCACCGAGGCCGAGCGTGCGGCCGCGGCCGAACAGGGCAGCGAACAGCGCCGCCGCTTCCTGACGCCGGGCTCGGGCTACCAACCGGGCAACGCGCAGATGTTCAACACCGGCAAGTAACCGACAGAAGGAGCATTCCCATGGACGGCAAGATGCTGGCCCGCCTCGGCGCTATCGTGTTCGTCGCCGTCGCCGTCATGGCGACGGTGATCGAGCTGACCCGCAAAGAGGACGCGCCGGCATCTTGGCCAGTGCGCATTCTCCAACCTGCTTCCGATCCGCTGCGCGAAGGCCAGCGCCGCTGCCAGCAGCTCGGCCAGAAGGCCGCGGATGACCCTGACTGCCTGCGCGTCTGGGCGGAGACCCGCAACCGCTTTCTTGGGCGCTCGCCGGCTCCGGCATCGCCCGCGCAAATCGAAGGGCGGTGACGCATGGGTGGCAGCGGAGTCATCGACACATTCCTCGGTACCTTCACCCGTTACATCGACAGCGGATTCGGGCTGCTCGGCGGCGAGGTCGCTTTTATCGCTACCACGCTCATCGTCATCGATGTGACGCTGGCTGCGCTGGTCTGGTCCTGGGGTGCGGATGACGACATCATCGCCCGGCTCGTGAAGAAGACGCTGTTCGTCGGGGCTTTTGCCTACCTGATTTCCAACTGGAACAACCTCGCGAAAATCGTCTTCGACAGCTTTGCCGGCCTCGGCCTCAAGGCGTCAGGCACCGGCTTCTCGACCGCCGACCTGATGCGTCCCGGCAAGGTCGCACAGACCGGCCTCGATGCCGCCCGGCCGCTGCTCGAATCCATCTCCGACCTGATGGGTTGGGTCGCCTTCTTCGAGAACTTCATCCAGATCGCGTGCCTGCTCTTCGCCTGGGCGCTGGTGATCCTCGCCTTCTTCATCCTGGCGATCCAACTCTTCGTCACCCTGATCGAGTTCAAGCTGGCGACGCTCGCCGGCTTCGTCCTCATCCCCTTCGGGCTTTGGGGCAAAAGCGCCTTCATGGCTGAGAAGGTGTTGGGCAATGTGATTTCCAGCGGCATCAAGGTTCTGGTGCTGGCCGTCATCATCGGCATCGGCTCGACCCTGTTCAGCCAGTTCACCGCCGGCTTCGGAGGCGTGACGCCGAGCATCGACGACGCCATGGCCGTCGTACTCGCCGCCCTTTCCCTTCTCGGCCTCGGCATTTTCGGCCCCGGCATCGCATCCGGCCTGGTCAGCGGCGGCCCGCAGCTCGGTGCTGGTGCTGCCGTTGGAACCGGCCTTGCCGCAGGCGGCATGGTGGTGGCCGGTGCTGGCGCTGCCGGCCTTGCCGCCAAAGGCGGCGCAGCCGCGCTTTCCACCGGCGCTGCCGCCGTGCGTGGCGGCGCGACCACCGCCGGCGCGGCATCCGCCGCCTTCAGCCTCGGTTCGCTCGGCCAGTCCGGCGCGGCGGGTGCCGCATCCGGCATGGGCGGCATCGGTCGCGCGGCTGGCTCCGCCGCCATATCGCCGCTGCGTCGCGCCGCAGCCAGCGTCAAGGCCAGCTTTTCCGATGGCGTGCAAAGCGGCTTCGGCGTCACGGGCGGTTCTTCGACCATGGGGACAGTCGGCGGTTCTTCCGATGCGGCGGCCGACGCCGCTTCCACCACCCACACCGCCAAGGGCCAGCCCGATTGGGCGAAGCGAATGCAGCGCTCTCAGCGCCTCTCGCATGGCGTCCAGACCACGACCCATGCCGTCCGCTCCGGCGACAGCCACGGCTCCGGCTCTTCCGTCAACCTCTCTGAAAGTGACCGCTCATGAACCTGTTTCGACGACCCGCCACGCATTACGGCAAAACCCCGCAACCCGAGACCCCATACCAGAAGGCCGCGCAGGTCTGGGATGAGCGCATCGGATCGGCCCGTGTACAGGCCAAGAACTGGCGATATATGGCCTTCGGCTCGCTGGTTCTCTCTGGCGGTTTTGCCGCCGCGCTCGTCTGGCAGTCGGTGCAGGGAACCGTTGTTCCCTGGGTGGTGCAGGTCGACAAGCTCGGCCAGGCCCAGACCGTCGCGCCGGCGACTGCCGACTATCGGCCGACCGATCCGCAGATCGCATGGCATCTCGCCCGCTTCATCGAACAGGTCCGCTCGATCCCGGCCGATCCCATCATTGTGCGCCAGAACTGGCTTCGCGCCTATGAATGGACCACGGATCGTGGCGCGGGCGCGCTCAACGATTACGCCCGTACCAACGATCCCTTCACCAAGGTTGGCAAGCAGCAGATCGCCGTCGACGTCTCCAGCGTCATCCGCGCCTCGCCTGACTCGTTCCGTGTCGCCTGGACGGAGCGCCATTTCGAGAACGGCCAGCTCTCCGGCACGGAACGATGGACCGCGATTCTCACCATCGCCCTCCAGCCACCCCGAGACGCCGAACGGCTGAAAGCCAATCCTCTCGGCATCTATGTCAACGCCATCAACTGGTCGCGGGAGATGGGCCAATGAACCGCGCGATCCGCAAGCCCGCAGTCGCGGCCGTGATGCTCTCGGCGACCATGCTCGCCGGCTGCGCCTCCACCAAGCCGCCGCAGATCAGCTACGACAACAGCGTGCCGCCGCTGCCGGCCATCCCCGCAGCGGTGACGGACGAGCGGCTGAAGCCGCTGCATGTGCCTCCGGCCTGGACCGTGGCGCGCGGCGGCCAGACTGCCAGCACCGCGACCGGCCGCGTCGAGAACGCCAATGCCGCCGCCCGCGTCCAGCCGCGCCGAGAGGGCTATTTCAACGCCATACAGGTTTATCCGTGGTCGGAAGGCGCGCTCTATCAGGTCTATGCCGCTCCCGGCCAAATCACCAATATCGCGCTCGAACCCGGCGAAACCCTGACCGGCGCGGGACCGATCGCTGCTGGTGATACCGCGCGCTGGATCATTGGCGACACGGAATCCGGCTCCGGCGTCGCCCGCCGCGTCCATGTGCTGGTAAAGCCGACGCGCGCCGACATCACCACCAATCTCGTCATCACCACCGACCGGCGCACCTATATGGTCGAACTGCGCTCCGGCGAGAAGCCTTATATGCCCGCTGTCGCATGGGCCTATCCGCAGCCGGCGGGCGGCGGGCGTCAGGCCACACCGGCAACGCCGGTCATCCCCGCCGCCGCCGCCCGCAACTACCGCTATGGCCTGACAGGCAGCAGCAATCCGCCATGGAAGCCGGTCGCCGTCTATGACGACGGCCGCCATGTCTATGTCGAATTCCCGCGCGGCATCGTCCAAGGCGAAATGCCGCCGATCTTCGTCATCGGGCCGGAAGGCGAGGCCCAGATCGCCAATACCCGCATCTATCAACACATCCTGATCGTCGATCGCCTGTTCGGCGCGGCCGAGCTGCGCCTTGGCGCGGGCGACCGCCAGCAGACCGTCAGGATCGTTCGCACCGATGGGAGGCCGCAGTCATGAGCGAAGCCGAATCCAATGCCGATCCGATGCGCCTGCGCGCCGAAGCCCCGCGCGTCACGCGCCTGTCACGCAAGATGCTCGCCAGCGTCGCGGCCGTCGCCCTGGTCGGCATCGGTGGCGCGCTGATCTACGCGCTCCAGACGCGCACGGGCGGCGATGGCGGGGAAGAACTCTATTCCACCAACAACCGGCAGACTGCCGACGGTCTCGCGGGCCTGCCGCGCGACTATACCGGCCCCATCCTTGGACCGGCGCTGCCCGGCGATCTCGGCGGTCCGATTCTGTCCGCACAGAATGCCGGCCAGCCCGTCGCGCATCCCGTCGTACCGACGCCCGGCGTCGACGAGGCCGAGCAGCGCCGCCGCGCCGAGGAGGAAGCCGCGCGTCTCAGCACCGTATTCTTCCAGTCGCGACAGGGCTCGACAGCAGCCGCGACGCCGGGAGCCATGCCCGGCCTTGCAGGGTTCGACCCCGGCAACGCCGCGGCAGGGCAACCAACCGCCCAGGATCGGCAGCTTGCCTTCCTCAATGCGGCGGCCGACCGGAGAACCGTCACGCCCGATCGTGTCACGCCGCCGGCGTCGCCTTTCGTGCTTCAGGCCGGGGCGGTCATCTCGGCCGCGCTCATCACCGGCATCCGCTCCGATCTGCCCGGTCAGATCACCGCGCAGGTCACGGAACATATCTATGACAGCTCGACCGGCAGTATCCTGCTCGTACCGCAGGGAACGCGCCTCATTGGCCAGTATGACAATGCCGTGCAGTTCGGTCAGCGCCGCGTCCTGCTCGTCTGGAACCGTCTCATCATGCCGAACGGCCGCTCCATCGTTCTCGAGCGCCAGCCTGGCGCGGACACTCAGGGCTATGCCGGTCTGGAGGATGGCGTGGATTATCACTGGTGGGATCTCGCCAAGGCTGCCGCGCTCTCGACGCTGCTCGGCGTCGGCGCGGAACTCGCCACCGACGACAACGACCGGCTGATCCGAGCCATCCGCGACGGCGCGCAGGACACCATCAATCAGGCCGGTCAGCAGATCGTCCAGCGCCAGTTGCAGGTCGCACCGACGCTGACCATCCGGCCGGGCTTCCCGGTTCGCGTCATCGTCACCAAGGATTTGGTGCTCGAACCCTACAGGAGCTGACCATGACAAAGCTGAAACTCGGCCCCATCGCCGACGACAAGCCCGTAAAGGTCACGGTGGAGCTGCCGCCGGCGCTCCATCGTGATCTCACCGATTACGGACGCCTGCTGGCTGAAGGCGGTGCTCCGATCGAGCCCGCCAAGCTGATCGTGCCGATGCTGGAGCGCTTCGTCGCCACGGATCGCGGCTTCGCTAAGGCCCGGCGCACCACGGGCTGAGCCCATGCCGGCGGGGGGTCGTACCGGCGATGCCGTTATGCTCCCGTCGCGCCGATTCCGCTCTCACCAGCATAATCACCGCACGCGTCATGCGGACCCGGTTGTTTGGGGTGCCGCGAGCGAGCGAACGCGAATGCGGCACGCTACCGGCGGCCGATCCTTCGCCATGGTTCGTCAGACGCCGGGAACGCAGCCAAGTCGCTGACCCGGCCACATTGAAGGAGGTCTGACATGAACACATGGACTGGCGGGAGCGCAGGCGGTGAGGCTGGACGATGAGCCAGACACCGGCCCCTCTCAGCAAACGCACCATCCGCAGGCACCAGCTTCGCGAGATCGTTCCCCTGGCCGACACGACCATTTACGACATGGAGCAGCGCGGCGAGTTTCCGCAGCGCTTCTATCTGACCTCTCGAACCGTCGTTTGGGACCTCAGCGAAGTGGAGGCTTGGCTTGAGGAACGCCGCCGAGCCTCCAAGGCGAAGACGGCCAAGCGTGCTCCGGCACCCGACGTCACGCTCAGGAAGACCCGTCCGGTCAAAGGCTAGGCTCCGGGATCAGAAGGTCCATGGAGGCCGGATAGAGCGTCGGGGTGTATTTCTGACCACCCACCCATGCGTCGATCAGATTGCCCCATTCCTGCATCATGTGGCGGCGCTGGTGTTCATACTCGGCCTTGTTATAGACGCCGCGCGAAGAACGCCCGTCCTCGTGCGCCAAGCACTTCTCGATCCAGTCGCTGTTGAAACCGAGCTCATTGAGCAGCGTCGAGCCCGTGCGGCGAAGATCATGCACGGTGAACGGCTCCAGCGGCAACCCCGCCTTCTTGGCTTGCACGACGACCGCCGTGGTGACGCGGTTGAACGTCGCGCGCGACATCGGCGCATCCGCATCGTAGCGCGAGGGCAGCAGGTAGCGCGAATTGCCCGCACAGGTCTTGAGCGCGACGAGGATGTCGAGCGACTGTTCGCACAGATAGACGTTGTGCGGCTTGGAACGCTTCATCCGCTCCTTCGGGATCGACCACACCGCATTCTCAAAGTCGACCTCATCCCACACCGCGTCCTGCAGCTCGCTCTTGCGGACCATCGTAAGCAGGATCAGCCTCAAGCCGAGCCGGATGGTCGGCAGCGTCGCCACATGCTCTAGCTGGCCGAGCATCACCCGAATTTCGGCGGGCGAGAGAGAGCGGTCCTTGGGAACGAACGTCGCGATCGACGCCGGCCCGACCTCTTCAGCGGGGTTCGACACCTTCTCCCCGTGCAGCTTCGCGAAGGCGAAAACCAGCTTCACGATGTCGCGGACATGGACCGCCGTGGCCGGCGCTCCTCGCTTCTTCACCTTGTCGCACATCGCGCGGAGATCTTCGGGCGTGATTTCCGTCAGCAGCCGATTGCGGAACGTCGGCAGGATGTCCCGCTCGTAGATCGAGCGGCGCATCGCGCGGGTGCTTTCGGCCATCCGGTGCTCTTGCAGCCAGCGTTCGCCAAACTCGCCGAAGCTCTTTGCTTCCTTGATGCGGCGCTTCTCGCGCTGTTTCTCCTGGGCGGGTGACCGCCCTTCCTGAATCGAACGCTGCGCGTCGATCAGCTTCTCCCGCGCACGGGCCAGTGAGAGGCCCGCCGGTCCGTATCGGCCGAGGGTCAAGGTCTCGCGTCGACCGTGCATACGGTAGTCATAGCGGAACACGACGGCACCCGACGGGTTCACGACGACATACATACCGTCACGGTCAGAGACCTTATATAATTTGTCCTTTGGTTTCAGTGCCTTGATTGCCGCATCAGTAAGCATCGGACCCTCCTAGATCGTTCAAAAGACGCCAGAGAGCCCCTAAAAATACCGTCAGACCAAAATCAACCAATCATGACGGCGAATTATCCTTTATTCTCAACGGAATAAGGTCGAAAAAATACCGTCACGAGCTCTCTAAGCCATGACGGTATATGCAATTCTGCGATGTCACAAGACGCTCCATACCGTCAGCTCCGCCGTCGATCGCGAGGCTTGCCCGGCGATTGACGGCGAAAGACAACGGAGAGAAATTTCTTTATTTTCAGTGTGTTATGGAGGGTAATCGGCGGTTATCGGCGGCGTTCGGGTAGGCCCGAATTATTCCCACTCGATCGTGCCGGGCGGCTTGCTGGTCACGTCGTAGACGACGCGGTTGATGCCACGCACCTCGTTGATGATGCGGGTGGCGGTCCGGCCGAGGAAGTTCATGTCGTAGGGGTAGAAATCCGCCGTCATGCCGTCGACCGAGGTAACTGCGCGCAGCGCGCAGACGAAATCGTAGGTGCGGTAGTCGCCCATGACGCCGACGGTCTGCACCGGCAGAAGCACGGCAAACGCCTGCCAGATCGTGTCGTAGAGGCCGGCCTTGCGGATTTCTTCGAGATAGATCGCATCCGCCTTACGCAGAATGTCGAGCTTTTCGCGTGTCACGCCGCCGGGGCAGCGGATTGCAAGGCCCGGACCCGGGAAGGGGTGGCGTCCGATGAACTGGTCGGGAAGACCGAGCTCGCGGCCGAGCGCGCGCACCTCGTCCTTGAAGAGCTCGCGCAGCGGCTCCACGAGCTTCATGTTCATCCGCTCGGGCAGGCCGCCGACATTGTGGTGGCTCTTGATGGTGACCGAAGGTCCGCCGGAGAAGGAGACGCTTTCGATCACGTCCGGATAGAGCGTGCCCTGGGCGAGGAAGGCGGGCGCGCCCTTGCCGTCCTCGGCGATCTTGTTGGCTTCCGCCTCGAAAACTTCGATGAACAGGCGGCCGATCGTCTTGCGCTTCACTTCCGGGTCGGAGACGCCGGCAAGCTCGGTGAGGAACAGGTCGGAAGCATCCACATGGACGAGCGGTATGTTGTAGTTGTCGCGGAACATCTTCACGACTTCTTCCGCCTCGTTCATCCGCATCAGGCCGTGATCGACGAAGATGCAGGTGAGCTGGTCGCCGATCGCCTCGTGGATGAGCACGGCCGCGACGGAAGAATCGACTCCGCCGGAAAGGCCACAGATGACCCGTTCCTTGCCGACCTGCTCGCGGATCTTGCGGATCATCTCGGCGCGATAGGCCGACATCGTCCAGTCGGATTTCAGGCCGACGATCTTGTGCACGAAATTGGAGAGAAGCTTTGCGCCATCCGGCGTATGCACCACTTCCGGATGGAACATGGTGGAATAGTAATGACGGCTCTCGTCCGCGGCGATCGCGAAGGGTGCGTTCTCGGAGGTGGCGATGACTTCGAAACCCTCGGGCAGCTTCGTCACCCGGTCGCCATGGCTCATCCAGACGGGGTAACGCTTGCCGGTTACCCAGAAGCCTTCGAAGAGCGGGCTCTTCGCCTTGATCTCCACGTCGGCGCGGCCGAATTCCGCCGCGTGCCCGCCTTCCACCTCGCCGCCGAGCTGCAGGCAAAGCGTCTGCTGTCCGTAGCAGATGCCGAGGATCGGCACGCCGCTGTCGAACACTGCCTGCGGAGCGCGGGGGCTGCCTTCGGCGGTTACCGAGGCCGGGCCGCCGGAAAAGATCACGCCCTTCGGCTGCAGCTTTTCGAAGGCCTCGGCCGCATTCTGAAACGGATGGATCTCGCAGTAGACGCCGGATTCGCGGATGCGGCGCGCGATGAGCTGCGTCACCTGGCTGCCGAAATCGATGATGAGGATGCTGTCGGGATGAGCTATCTGGGTCATGGCGAGCCTTTAATGAAAAACCCTTCACGGCGCAACGGGCTTTGCCGGAAATTCCCGACGCTAAACGACGATGGCGCCTTCGCCGATCGCGCGTTCGAGGCGTTCGACGGCATCGGCAAGCTTTTCATCGATCACGTGGAGATATTCCGTCCAGTCGCCGACATGCGTGAGCTCGCGCCTGCCGTCGGATATCCCGCGCAGACCGGCCAGCTTAACCTCGAAGGCCTGACAGGCGCGCAGGATCGCGAAGGTTTCCATCTCGACCATGTCCGCATCGATCAGATCGTAGGCGGCACCCGAAACGATGTTGCCGCCGGTGGAGAGCCGTGCCTCGGCGATCCCCGGAATCCGGATCGGAAGCTCCACGCTTGCCGGCAGGTCGAGAAAAGGCGTGACGCCCTTCTCGAACCCGAGCGGCGAAGCGTCCATGTCGCGGTAGGACACCGACACGGCCTGATAGACAGCGGCCTGCTCGAGGCGTGCCGAGCCGGCCGAGCCGAGCGAGACGACGAGGTCAGGAAGATTGCCGTTCGCCTGGAGATGGGCAAGCGTCTTCGTCACCTGCACCGCCGCTTCCACCGGCCCCACTCCCGTCATCAGCGGCGATATCCGCGCGCGCAGATGCGCGCCGTATTCCGCATCTGCCGCCATGACGTAAAGGAGTTTGCGCCCGGCGATGTGCTTCAGCTCGTAAGGCGTCATCCGGCGATGCCCTCGCGGCCGCGGACGACCATCATCGTTCCGGTCATGGAGGCAATGAGCTTGGCAGGGCCATCGCCAACCGCATAGCCGCGGCCGTCCGCGACGATGATCGTCGTGCCCGGCTTCGTCACCTCTCCGCGGAAAAGAAACCTCTCGCCGCGGCCGGGCGACATGAGGTTGACCTTGAACTCGATGGTGAGGATCGAGGCGTCGGAATCGATAACCGAATAGGCAGCATAGCCGCAGGCCGAATCGAGTGCCGCGGAAATAACGCCGGCGTGGAGAAAACCATGCTGTTGCGTAAGCTTCGCGTCAAAAGGCAGTTCGATCTCGACGGTCCCATGCTCCACGCGTGTAAGCTCGGCGCCGATAAGCTGCATGGCAGGCTGCCTTGCGAAACTCGCTGTAATTCTCTCGCGAAAATCCGCGGGCGGAAGTTCTGTCATACCGGATCGTCCGTTTCCGCCGTTGCTGTCGGCGCTCTATGCCATAATACCAAGCCTCGCATGCCGCATGCTGCACCGCAAGACCATTCCGGGTTCCGGCGGCTGAGTCGGCCGGTGCGATTGCCGATTTCCACTAGGTCCGTCTTGCGGTACGATTCGCGGATGCTGGCGGACAATCGTATCGAGATACGACAGGGCTGGACGGGCGACGTCTTCGCGATCGGCCGCCTCGTCGTCGAGACATGGCAATCGGCGTTCCGCGGTATCCTCGACGACGAATATCTCGACCGCATGTCACCGGCCGAACAGGCGGTTCGCCATATGGGGCGCAGAAGTTCTCCGGGTGTCGGGCATATCGTGGCAGCCGAAAGGCAATCGCGGGAAATCGTCGGCTTCGCCAATTTCGGCCCCGCCCGGGGACGCGCGCCCTACAAGCTTCACGAACTTTACGCGCTCTATGTACGTCCCGATTTCCAGGGCAAGGGTATTGGCGCCGATCTGGTGCGCGCCGTTGCGCAGCGTTCGATGGAAACGGGCGCGGCTTCTCTTTTTGCCTGGGTACTTGCCGCCAATCCCAACAGGGCCTTTTATGAGCGCCTCGGCGCCGTTCCGACGCAGCACGGAATGGTCAGCGTGGGCGGCAAGTCCTATCCGCAGATCGCCTATGTCTGGAACGATCTCGCCGTGCTGGCGAATAGGGGAGAGGAATGATCGCGACGCGTATCACCATCCCTTCAGCCGTACGATATGCTGGTCCCAGGCGACATCCGAGCGCTTGCCGTTGAATTCTCCGTCATAGGATGAGACCGCGAAGCGGGAGTTGCCGGCCGCGATCCCGGCCGCATCGCGGATCGCCTCCTTTCCGATCACCTTTCCCGTGGCTGCATCGAGCGTGACGGTCGTTCCGCCCTTTGGAGATGTGAGCCCGATGAGCCCGTCGCGCCGGTTGACGGCGATCGCGCCGACGTAATTGGCAAGCGATAGCGCAATCTCCCCGGGCATTTCGACGAAGCGCAGCGCCTCGCCCTTGGCGAACCGGCCGACGAGCGGCGGCAGGTCGTTGCGGGGTCCTTCATACTGGCAGGCGAACCAGATGCCGCCGCTTGCGTCGAGATCGACATGGCGTGTGGAGAGCTGGCTGAGCGCCGCAGGAAGCACATGCTTTTCGATCAGAGCTCCGGATGACGCGTCGACAAGTACCAGCGAAGGCTCCATATGGTCGAGATTGAGCTTCGTGCGGCCGAAATCCGGATGCGTTTCAATCCCGCCATTGGCGATGACGAGCGTCGTGCCGTCATCCGAGATGGTCATGTCATGGGTTCCAATGCCGTAAGTCTCGAACTCGCCGACGCGGCGGAACTTGTCCCGCGCATCGTAGAGGCCCACGACGCCGCGATTGCTTTCGTAATCGTTCTCGCTGGCATAGAGCATTCGCCCGTTGGGCGAGAAGCAGCCGTGGCCGAAGAAGTGCCTGTTCTCGGCCGATGAAATGACGATGGGCTCGCTGTTACCGGCAGTGTCGAAGATCATCGCAAAGGTGCCGGGTCTGCGGGCAAAGGCGACAGCCGCGCCGGTCACCGGGCTATAGGCCATGCCGTGACTTCGGGCCGGAAGCGTTATCCGGTCGATGATTTCGCCCTGTTCGCTGACGGTGGCAATCCCGAAGCTCCCATCGGGAGCCCGAAACCCGGAAGCGAAGACCGCATCTGCCCGCGCCAAAGCGAATGCCGCCCGGGGCGAGAGCGCCGCCGCCCAGGCGGCGCCTGCCATTTTCAGAAAGATGCGGCGATCTATGAGCTTCGTGCCCATTCCATCCTCGCTGGTTTCGCCTTGACCGGTGTTGGCCGGACAATCCAAGGAAGGCTATACTTTAAAGCCATCCCCGCCGCTTGAAATAGAGAAATGGCAGCAATGCCGAAAGCACCATCATGCCGAGCGCATAGGGGTAGCCAAGATGCCAGCCGAGTTCCGGCATGAATTCGAAATTCATGCCGTAGATCGACGCGACAAGCGTCGGCGGGAGGAAGACGACGGCGGCAACCGAGAAGATCTTGATGATCTGGTTCTGTTCGAGATTGATCAGCCCGAGCGTCGCATCGAGCAGGAAGGTGATCTTGTTGGACAGAAACAGCCCGTGTTCGCCAAGCGACGTCGCGTCACGCTGGATCAGCTTCGCGCGCTGGCGGCTTTCCTTTCCGGTCTTGCGGCCGCTCCCTTCGACGGCCGAGTGATAGGCGACCAACCGGCCTATGCTCACGAGGCTTTCCTGTACGGTCGTCAACAGATCGCCCTTCAGGCCGATTTGCTCGATCAGCGACTGGAGGTCGCGCGTCTTCTTCGTCGCGCTGCCGTTCTTCTTGCGGAACACCTCGCGCGAGATCGCATCGACTTCGTTGCCGGCCCGCTCCAGTGCATCCGCAGTCCGGTCGATCATCGCCTCGATCAGGCCGAGCATGGCGAGCTCGCCGGTCTCGCAGGGCGCGCCGTTCGGCTTTTGAATCCGCGCCGCATAGATGCGGAAAGGTTTCAGGTCGGCATGGCGGACGGTCACCAGCGTCGTTTCCTTCAGAATGAAGGTCACGGGAATCTTCTCCGGCGTATCGCTGTCGAGCGCTATGGCCGCAGTCATCGTCATGAACTGGGCGCCGTCTTCCTGGTAAAGCCGGTCGGAGAGCTCGATTTCCCTCATCTCGTCGCTGGTCGGTATCTCGATGCCGAGATGGCTCTCGACGAGACGCGTCTCCTCGGCCGTGGGATCGAAAAGATCGAACCAGATGACGGGTTGCGGCGGGGTCTCGCCTGCAAGCGTGTCGGCAAGCGCAAGGCGGTTGTTCTGGCTTTTGTAAATGCGCAGCATGGCGGGCTCCATAGGGCAAGTCAGTCGACCGCCGGAGCCCTGTCGATCAGGGCCTGACGGTCGCGAGCATTACGGCTCGACTTCGACTGTCGGGGTTCATCGGGGTTGGTCCTTTTTGTGAAGCGTGATCGCGATCGCGGCCACGCAAGCCCTCTGCGCTCTCCATGCTGCTTTGTCAACCGCTTTGTGCGTGGAGGTAGCGTCAGTCGCCGTCCGCAAAGGAAAAGCCCGCGCCGAGCCCGACCGCTCCGCCATAATCGTCGTTGAGCCGGACGATGAGATCCCGGGTGTTCAGCAGGGCGAAATCGATCTTCGCTCTCTCCTGCGGATCATGCAGAGCCGCTTCGATATCGGGATTGATGCCGGCGACGACCTGTTTCAGCGAGCGAAGGACGAATTCCGTCGAACTGGCTACGAAACTCAGTTCCGGGTCCATGAGGTCCGCCATGCCGGATTTCCTGAAAAGAGCTTCAAGGCCGTCGAGATTCGCCTCGATCGAGTTCCAGGTCTGACCCGAACGCCAGTATATCGCAGACTTCGGCCGGGCCGTTTCCGTCTTGCCTTTGTAGAAGGATTCGATGCGCTGGTCGCGCACCGTCTCTGCGCCGTGCACGAGAATGCCGAGAAGCGCCGTCATCGCTTCCTTGGCGTCGCGGAACTCGGGGTTGTCGGGGCCGGGATGTTTCCATGCGGCCTGCACCCCGTCCGCCCTTTCCCATTCGCTGCTCAATTCTCCTGCAATGGTCTCGATATTGCCCGCGATTGCCGCGCCGTAACGGCAGCGGAAGCTGTTGCGTTCCGTCAGAAGAGTATCGGAGCCGGTGCCGTAGAGGACGAACTCGAGCGCGCCGAGCCCCTGCATGGCAACGCTCTTGCCTTTCAAAATCTCGGGGCTGGTATCTGTTTCGTTCGGCTTGGCGAGCAGCGCCTGCACCTGCTTCAAGCCGGTGCTCTTGCGGTCCGGATAGAACAGGATGCGCTCGAACCGGTTCTGCAGCAGCACGGGCCCGACGCGCACGATTTCGATGAACGACCATTTCGCAACCGTATCCTCGAACGCGGCATCGACCGAGTTCCGGCCTTCCTGAGACGGATCGTTGCAGAAGTCCGAGATGGCTTCGCCAAGCTTCCTTGCAGAAGCGTGGAAGGCGCGATAGCCGGGGCGGATAACCTCGTCGACGGCTCTGCTCATGACCGTCATAACCGCTTCCGTCTTCAGTGGAGCGACGGGCGACGCGCTTTCCTGAGCTTTGGCAGCACCCGTCACAAGCGCGGCGGCAAGCATAAGCGAAAGGCCCAGTACCGACGGTGGTGCACGCATCAAAGGCTCTCCAGAAAATTCAGCAAGGCATCACGGTCCGCCTTGGCCATGCCCGTGAAGCGATCCCGCGCTGCCTGGCCTTCGCCTCCGTGCCAGAGGATAGCTTCGGTCAGGTTGCGGGCGCGGCCATCGTGCAGGAAGAATGTATGTCCGCTGACCGTCTTTGTAAGGCCTATACCCCAGAGCGGCGGCGTGCGCCACTCGTTGCCGCTCGCGACACCCACCTGCTGGCCGTCCGCAAGTCCCTCGCCCATGTCGTGAAGCAGGAAATCGGAATAGGGCCAGATGAGCTGAAAAGCATGCGCCTTGTTGCTGGCATTGCGGCGCGTCACGAACTTGGGGGTGTGGCAGGCCGTGCAGCCGCTCTGGTAGAAGAGCTGCTTGCCCCTCAGGGTCTCGGAAGCGCCGACATTCCGGCGGCCCGGTACGGCGAGGTTTTCCGCATAGAAGGTGACGAGATCCATTACAGGATCGGGAGCCTCCGTGTCTCCGAGCCGCTTCTGTACGCCGACGGGCATCGCCATGCATTTCGTCTGCACTTGCGTGCAGTCGCCATGGTCGAGAGCAACTTCGGGCGTCGAGATGCCGATATCATTGGCGAAGGCTTCGGCGCTCTGGTGCCGGACCGTCGAAGTTTGCGCTTTCCAGCCGAACCGGCCGAGTTCCAGCTTACCGGTCACGGAATTACGGACGGTCGCCGCTTTCCCGCTGATGCCATCGCCGTCGGCATCGTTCGGATCGGCAAGTGCAAGAATATCGGCCTCGTGGATCGCCTGTATCAGTCCCAGCCCGATCATCGGGGAGGCGACACGGGGCGAAAGCGTGGTCGACTTAGCCAATTCGCCATATGCGAGGTGAGCCACGGAATAGTCCGGGCGGCGCAGGAAGACGGTCTCGCCGCCGGCCAGCTCCACCACTTCTTCGGTATATCGGATCTCCATGCGGCCTTCCGCGGCAAGCCCGGGCACGGCATGGTCCTGCAATTGATGGCCATAGACCGGATCGGGGAGGTTCAGGACCTCAAAAGCGTCCAGTGCAGCCTGCTCCGCGGCATTGGCCGGAGCGCGCGCCAGGCGCAGGAACATCGAAGTGGCGTCGCGCTGGCCTTCCGGCGGATGTCCGCGACCGTCCTTAAGATGGCAGCTCTGGCATGCGCGCGCATTGAAGAGCGGCCCCAGACCATCAGAAGCCTGGGTGGAGGAGGGCGAGGAAACCCAGAGCTTTCGAAACAAAGCGTTGCCCAGCTTGAAGGTCTCTTCCTCATCGAAGGTGATATTGGTGGAGAAATGCGAAAAGCTGTCGGCGTTTGCCGATGCCCTCGACGTTGCCGCGCCGCCGGCCATCGCCTCGTATTTCTCAGGCCTGGAAAAATCCGTCGCAGGCCGCGTTACCGCTTCGACGCGTTTTCTGGCCTTCCCGGACAGGTCGCCGCGCATGGGGCCGGGATCGGCGACGGGGCTTTCCGCCAGCGCCAGAAGGAGCGTGGCTGCGGCCGGCAGGAGACGGCGGACAGGGAGGGGGATCATGAGAGACCGGGCCGCATCGCATGACGCGGCCCGCCTTCTTTATTTATTGGAAAACCGCGTCGGGATTGTCCAGGCTATCCGATCCTTCAAGCTCGATCTTGCCGAGGTCCAGCGCTGAAATCACACGTTCGATCGTCTTCGTCTGGTCGATCAATCCGTCGATCGCCGTCTGCACGACGGCGTTGCCCTCGGCATTGCCCTCACCGATCATCTGGTCGTAAGCCTCGGTGGTCTCGGCGCGTTTCGCCATCGTCTGCATGGCGGCAACCGTTGTGCCGAGCTTGGCCTTCATCTCGGTGTCGAGCGCGGGATCCTTCGCCGCAACGAGCTCGGAAAGCGACGGGCCGGTCATCTTCGTGCCGTCCGGCCGCGTGTATTCGCCGGTATAGACTGTCTGGATGCCGATCGCATCATAGAGATGGGAATTGTGCGTATTGTCCGAGAAGCAATCATGCTCCTCTTCCGGGTCGTGCAGCAAAAGACCAAGCTTCATGCGCTCCCCGGCAAGTTCGCCATAGGAGAGGGAGCCCATCCCCGTGAGCATTGCCGAAAGGCCTGCATTGGGTTCGGCGGTAACCGCTTTGGTGCCCTCGCCGTCCGGCGCCCAGGCCGCGACCATTTCTTCAAGATCTGTCACGAGGAGCGAAGAGGCCGCTTTGAGATATGCCGCGCGGCGATCGCAATTGCCGTTTGTGCAATTCGCTGTGTCGTAGTCGGTGTAGGGCCGGTTGCCGGCGCCGGGTCCGGTGCCGTTCAGATCCTGCCCCCAAAGCAGGAATTCGATGGCATGATAGCCGGTCGCCACATTGGCTTCGACGTCGCCTGCCTCGTGCAGCGTGTCCGCCAGAAGCTCCGGCGTGATGTTCGTGGCGTCGATCTCCTTGCCGCCGATTTCGATCTTCGGATTGGCGATGACATTGGCGGTGAAGAGCGCGTTTTCGTCGCTTTCCGCGCCGTAGCTCGGATCGACATAATCGATCAGCCCTTCATCCAGCGGCCATGCGTTCACCTTGCCTTCCCAGTCGTCGACGATGGGATTGCCGAAGCGGTAGGCTTCCGTCTGCTGATAGGGAACGCGTGCCTTGATCCAGGCTGCGCGCGCCGCCTTCAGCGTGTCCTCGCCCGGTTTGGCGATCAATGCGTCGATCGCGACGTCGAGTTCCTTGGCGGCGGCGAGCGAGTCGGAGAATTTCGCATGCGCGATTTCGGCATAATGTTTGACGACCGCGGCCGGATCGGTCGCCGCGGCTGCGGACTGAATGGCAAAGCCGGATGTCGCGGTAAGCAGCGCGACCGCTGCGGCGCGAAGCAAGGAAATGGTCATGGTGTCTCCTGGTGTCCCCGTTCAGGTTGCTTCACCTCCCGGTGTCGCGCTCCTGTGCGGGGCGAACGGCATGCCGGGTGATCCGCCCGGAGCGGGTCCGGCGCGGATGCGTTCAGGCCCGTTTGTCATCGCGCAATTTCAAACTTGTGTCAAAGCGTATAGTTTAGAACGCTTTGAAGTTCGGGATCCGTGTTCCAGCGGTGCGGTGCGGCCGCACATCGTCGAGCGGTTTTCAACCGCAGGGCCCGCCAGTAGAAAAGCTTTGCTGCGAAGAGGTGAAAAAGAGGCAGTTTTCTGCTTTTTACTGCGCAAATTTTGTGCTGTATGGCTACGTCGTAGTCACACGAGCCTCCCATCACTGGATTCATGCGTCGTCATATCAAACACTTCACGCGTCGCCACGAGCCCCGCGGCGAATTTCTAAGCCACTTGAAGTCCGGAATAGGCGCCGTCATAGCGCTCGGCGCTGTCGGCCTGCTTTCGATCGAAACCAGCATGCCGCTCTTGATAGCGCCGTTCGGCGCAAGCGCGGTGTTGCTGTTTGGGCAGCCGAAAAGTCCGCTGGCTCAACCGGCCAACGTGCTTGGCGGGTACCTAATCGCTGCCCTGCTGAGCCTTGCGGTGATGTATCTCTTTCCCGGCGACTGGCTTGCGGCGACGGTCGCCGTAGGGGTGACGATCGCTGCCATGCTGGCCCTGAGGGTCACGCATCCGCCGGCAGGCGCAGTTCCGCTCGTGGCGTCCGTTTCACAGCTTCCGCCCTGGCAGCTTTTCGAGGTGGTGATGATCGGCGGCCTGCTGTTGGTGTCGCTTGCCGTGCTGCATCATCTCGTTCCGCCGCGCCAGCAATATCCCGTCCAGCTGGATTGAAGCGGGCGCCCGCTCAGATCTTCCGGCCCATGCTGCAGAAGAAGAAGCCGTCGGTGTCGGTCGATGCCGGCGTCAGCGTCACGGATTTTTTGTCGGCGGACCAAGGCTGGGGCTTGTCCCTACCGAAGAGATCCTGCCAGGTTTCCGCCGCCGAAAGAATTTCGAACTCGGGATTCTTCTCGCAGAAGGTGTGAACCTGGTTTTCGTTTTCCTCCGGCAGGACGGAACATGTGATGTAAAGAAGGCGGCCGCCGGGGCGAACGAATGCAGCGGCATTGGCGAGCGCTTCCTGTTGCTGGGAAAGCCGCTCCTCGAGGTTGCGTTCGGTCAGCCTCCATTTGGTGTCGGGGCGCCGGCGCCAGGTTCCCGTGCCGGTGCAGGGCGCATCGACCAGCACACGGTCGAACCGGCCTGCGAGCGGCAGGAGTTCGGAAATGCTTTCGTGGACCTGCACGTTCCGGGTGCCGGCACGCTTTAGTCGCTCGATGATCGGTGCAAGCCGTTTACGGTCGGTGTCGTAGGCATGAACCTGCCCCTTGTTGTTCATGGCTGCGGCGATCGCCAGTGTTTTCCCGCCTCCTCCGGCGCAGAAGTCGAGGACCTGTTCGCCTTCCTGCGCGAAAACGAGATCCGCGACGATCTGAGAACCCTCGTCCTGAACTTCGAACCAGCCCTTCTGGAAAGCAAGATCGGCCGTCACATTGGGCAGCCTCGATGCGCCTTCGCCTGCGGGTATGCGGATGCCGTACCGGGCGATGCCCGTCGGCTCGGCGCCGTTTCGCTCAAGCGCCTTCAGCACCTTTTTGCGGTCGGCCTTCAGGGTGTTGGCCCGAAGATCGAGGGTCGGCCGCCCGGCGAGTGCTTTCGCTTCCGCAAGCCAGTCTTCTGAAAAATTAGTCTCGAAGGATGGTTTTATCCACTCCGGAATATCGCCCTGAACATGGTCAGGCGCCTCCTCCAGCCGCCGGCTTGAGAAGGACGCGATCTCATCGCCCAAAAGTGGTTCCGGAGCAAACTTGTCGCCTTCGAGTTCCCCGGAAAGCTTTTCGGCCGAGAAACCCCATTGGCGCAGCAAAACCGCAAACCCCAAAGCTCTGGCGCCATCGTCGCCCATCAGCCAGGCATGGGAGAGCTTCATGCGCAGGGCGTCGTAGACGATGTTGCCGATTGCGGCCCTGTCGCCCGATCCCGCGAAGCGGTGGGACAGTCCCCAATCCTTCAGCGCATCCGCCACCGGACGCTTGCGCGTCTCGATGTCGGAAAGGACTTCGATAGCTCCCGAGAGCCTGCCACCCAATCGCATCATGCAACTCCGTTTGGCCGCGATTTAACGGCGATGAACGGCAAGAGCAAGACGCGCATGGACAATTGCCGTGCTCAGGAGCTGACGATTTCGTAACAAACCTTCGCATGCCCGGAACGGATCATGCCGATATGCGAGGCGGCCGCCTTAGAAAGATCGATGACCCGGCCGCGGATGAACGGTCCGCGGTCGTTTATTCGCACGACGACGCTTTTGCCATTGCGCGAATTGGTGACCCTCACCTTGGTGCCGAAACGCAGACTGCGATGCGCGGCGGTGAGCTTGGCCGGGTTCATTCGTTCGCCGGAAGCGGTACGGGATGTCAGCGCATACCACGAGGCGCGGCCGCAGCCGTCGCCTGCGGCATTCGCTTCCGTCATTGTGGTAAAAGTGGCAGCCGTAACCATGATCGCTGCAAGAGCGACTGCAGAGCACTTGAAAACCATAGTTCAGATGACCCCTCAGAAATGAAATAGAATTCTCTGATGACCATCGCCCTATTCAGGCCAAGTGTGGCGAAAAAGTGCCTCAACCGTTTAGCTTTATTTAACTTATGCTGTGAAAGTCCGCTCAGACTATCGAAGTATATTTTTCTCGCTCTGCGAAAGGTTCCGAAAAACTCTTGTGAATCAATTATTAATCGGAGCTCCGATTTTTTTGGAAAAGGCGCGCTGGCAAACGCGAAAACGAGGAAAATATTTTCAATGTTAGGAGATTTGATACGCTGGAATCGAGGCTCCTCATCGGAGGCCTCATCCACAGGTTGTGCTGATCGATGGAATATGGCGGCTAAAGGGCAGGAACTACCCTCTGCGATGACGTCATGGGCGCATGCCGCAGGCAATCAGCCCCGCCAGTCACCGCTCTCGTAAAGCTCGGCCAGGGACATACGGTAATCGGGAAAGCGGAATTCGAAGCCGAGCGCACGGATTTTGGCGTTCGAAACCCGCTTGTTTTCACTGTAGAAGGAACGCGCCATCGGCGACAGTTCGGCCTCTTCGAACAGGATTTCGGGCGGCGGTTCGGCTCCCATGATTCTTGCGGCTTCGACGATCACGTCCTGCGGCGGGCCCGGTTCGTGATCGGTGATATTATAGACGCCGCCGAGCTTTCGAGCCGCCAGAAATGCGGCGGAGCGGCCTATGTCCTCGACGCGGATCCGGTTGAAGACCTGGTCCTTCTTGATCAGGCGGCGTGCTGTCCCTTCCGCAAGGTTTCGCAGCGCATTCCGGCCCGGTCCATAGATCCCGGAGAGCCGTAGGATCGCGACGGGACGGTTGCTGGCTTCACCGAAGCCCAGCCAGTTGGCCTCGGCCTCGACCCGTTCCAGGGAGCGCGCCGAAACGGGATTGAGATCGGTCGCTTCATCGACCCAGGCGCCCTTGTGATCGCCATAGACGCCGACGGTCGAGAGATAGGCCGCCCATTCGAGTTTCGGAAGCAGGGTGGAAAGCGGCGGACTTTCAGCCCGGAACATCGGATCGCCATCGCGTCCCGGTGCGATCGACTGCACGAGATGCGTGGTCTGTGCCATGGCCGCCGCCAGTTCCGGCGAAACGGCCGATCCGTCATAGATGACGGGTTTGATGCCGTGCCCGGCCAGCATTTCGGCCTTGTCGGGCGAGCGCGTCGTTCCGAAGACCGTCGCTCCCTCGTCCATGAAAGCCTTGGAGATAGCCTTTCCGGAAAAACCCGCTCCGAGGACCAGCACCTGCATCATACCGTTTCCGCCACTGCCATCTCATATTCGGCGCGCACATCAGGATCGGGTTCCGCTGCCGACCGCGCGGCGGAAAACCTTCGAAACTGCGAAGCCTCCATCAGTCGACCGAGCGCCCATACGGCCATGCCACGCACGACGGGCGAGGCGTCATCCGCAAGCCGGCGACAGAGCGGCAGGAGTGAATTGTCGCCGGAATTTCCGGCGGCGATCAGCACGTTGCGCACGAAACGGTCGCGGCCGATGCGTTTGACAGGCGAACCGGAAAAGAAGCTGCGGAATGCCGCATCGTCCAAGCCCAGCAGGAAGGCTATGCTCGGTGCGCGCAGATCCTCGCGGGCCTTCAGCTTCATCTCTGAAGCCTCGGCCGCGAATTTGTTCCAGGGGCAGGCGGCAAGGCAATCGTCGCAGCCGTAGATGCGGTTTCCGATAAGCGGCCTGAGCGAAGGATCGATCTGTCCCTTGTGCTCGATTGTGAGATAGGAGATGCAGCGCCGCGCGTCGATCTTGTATGGAGCGGGGAATGCGGCTGTCGGGCAGGCATTCAGGCAGGCCCGGCAGGAACCGCAGTGGTCCCTTTCAGGCTCGTCAAACGCCAGATCGGCCGTCGTGAACAGGCTGCCGAGAAAAAGCCAGGACCCGAATTCACGGCTGACGAGATTCGTATGCTTTCCCTGCCAGCCGAGGCCGGCCTTCATGGCGAGCGGTTTCTCCATGACAGGGGCCGTGTCGACGAACACCTTCACATCTTCAGCTGCGCGCGCAGCAAACCGTGTCGCCACTTCCTTCAGCTTGCCCTTGATGATGTCGTGGTAATCACGGTTTCGGGCATAGACGGAGATCGCGCCAAGGTGCTTGCGGGCGAGGATTTCGCGAGGGTCTTCGTCCGGTCCGTAATTGAGCCCGAAGAGAACGATCGAGCGCACCTCGCTCCAGAGCACTCGCGGATCGGCGCGCCGCGCTTCCGTTTCGGCCATCCATCCCATGGTGCCGTGATGCCCGGCCGCGAGAAATTCCGCCAGCCTCTCCCGCACTTCAGGAATAGCGTCCGGTCCGGTGATGCGGCAGATGTCGAAGCCCTTCTCGCGGGCTTCCGCCTTGACGAAATCCGTGAGGCGTCGGCGCTGCCTCTCAGCGGCGTCGGCCTTGTCCGTCTTCGGCTTCTCTTCAGAAATCCAGGTCTGCATAGTGGGAAACCGGGGTTACTCCGCGTACCCTTTCGGCAAGTAACGGCCGGAAGGACGGGCGGGACTTCAGCCGCTGGTACCATTCCTTCGCCTGTGGCGCCTCCGTCCAGTTGATTTCGCCGAGATAGTCCAGGACGGAAATCGCCGCCGCGGCGGAAAGATCAGCATAGCTGAGCCTGTCGCCTGCCAGATAGGTCCGCGAGCCGGCAAGCCAGGAAAGATACTTCATATGTTGACGAATATTGGCGCGCGCGTTGCGCAGCACCTTGCTGTCCGGCGGCCCGCCCCCTTGCTCCGCCGTCATCTGCAGCTTGAAGATCCGTTCCCGGGTGAGCGGCCGCGTTACGTCCTGTTCCAGCTTCTGCAGGAACCATTCGACCAGGCGGCGGATTTCCGCCCGCTGGAACGGATCTTCCGCCAGAAGCCGCCGGTCACGTTTCAGCACGCCATGCGTTTCGTCGACATATTCGGAGATCACCGTTGCGCCGCAAAGCGCCCGCATGCTGTCATCGACATAGACGGGCAGGGTACCCGCCGGATTCAGCGTCAGGAAATCCCGACGGTTCTCCCACGGCTGTTCCTCGGCAAAATCAGTCTGATAGCCATATTCGGCCAGGATGAGCCGCACGAAACGCGAGGCGGAGGACATGGGGTGATGATAGAGTGTCGGCATCTATGGCTTTGCTTCGGTTCGGGTGATTGGCGAGATGAGAGACCGGCTTCGTTGCGGTTGGGTCTGGTCATGACTCGCTTCAAAAAGCTATAGGAACTTGCCGGGGCAAACACAAGCGAATCAGGTTCGTTGAAGATTCGCATCATCCATCATCTCTTCAAGGAAACTTCATGGCTGACCAGTCCATCGTAAGTGCACTCGTCCTCGGGATCATCGAGGGCCTCACCGAATTCATCCCTGTTTCCTCAACCGCTCATGTTCTCCTGGCCGGGCATTTTCTCGGCTTCCGCTCTCCGGGCAACACATTTGCCGTTCTGATCCAGCTCGGCGCTATTCTCGCGATCCTCGCGGTCTACGCAACCAAGCTCATCCAGATAGCGCTGTCCCTTCCTACGAGCGCTCAGACGCGCCGGTTCGTTCTGTCCGTCATTCTTGCATTCCTGCCCGCCGCCGTCATCGGCGCATTGGCGCATGATTTCATCAAGACGGTACTCTTCGAAACGCCGATGCTGATCTGCGTCGTTCTTATCGTCGGAGGCATCGTTCTTTACATTATCGATCGGCTGCCTTTGACGCCGCGCTATACCGACATCATGCAATATCCGCCGTCGCTGGCCTTCAAGATCGGCCTGTTCCAGTGCCTTGCCATGGTTCCGGGAACGTCCCGCTCCGGCGCGACGATTGCCGGAGCGCTGCTGATGGGAACGGATAAACGCTCAGCGGCGGAGTTCTCTTTTTTTCTGGCGATGCCGACGATGCTCGGCGCTTTCACGCTGGATCTCTACAAGAACCGCGATGCTCTCAGTTTCAACGACGCGGCTTTGATCTCCGTCGGTTTTGTCGCAGCTTTCGTTTCGGGACTTTTCGTCGTCCGTTCTCTGCTGGACTTCGTCTCGCGGCGAGGCTTCGCCCCTTTCGCGATCTGGAGAATCATCGTCGGCGTTCTGGGCCTGCTCGGCCTCTGGCTGTTCGGATGAGGAATAGGGCCGGGCGCTGCCCGGCCGCCCCAGGGCAAAGGCTTTATCGGGTCACGGAAGCGGTGGTGCAGGGATCGACGCCATAGGCCGGCGTGCAGCCGTGCTTGCCCGCGACCACGGTCGTCGGTGCGGCGAAAGAGCCGGCGAGGATCACCAGCGCTGCGCAACCGAAGAAGATTGCAATTGCCTTGCCCATTTCCAGAAAGCCTCTCAGAAAAATGACGCCGGAGCCGACTGCCGGACTCCATCCCACGGCGCGGGCGGTGTTTATTCGCCGCCCTGGCAAACATCAATATCCGCTTATGCTGAATCCGGGGTAAATCCGGCTTTGTTTTTCAACTGCGGCAGAACTGCAACGTTCTGTTCCGTTAGCGCTTTCCGGGGCACCGGTGCATTCTTGGGCGCCGACCTCCAAACGAAGACGGCCACCGTTTTGCTTCCGGTGGCCGTCGGTCTCAGGCAAGAATGTGGGGATCGGCTCAGGCAGCGGTGCCGTGTTTCGTAAACTGTCCCTGCGGGCGGTAGCGCACGAGATAGGAAGGTAGGATGGCCTCGACGAGTGCCGGAGCAATGCCTATCCCCTCGATGGTGCGGCCTTCTTTGCTGGCTTCTTCGGAAACGATGTTGTCGTTCTTGAGCAGCGTTACCTGGTCCGCCGTAAGCGGAGGATCCACGAACGGGACCATGGACGCGACCGAGCCGATCATAGATGCGACGCCGAAGGGCAACGACACGAGCGGACGTTTGCGGTCGATGATGCGCAGCATCGTCTCGAGACACTGGCGGAAGGTGAGCACTTCCGGGCCGCCGAGCTCATAGGTCCTGCCCTTCTCCACCTTGCCGTCCACCGACCGGGCGATCGCCTCGGCGGCGTCTGCGACATAGAGCGGCTGGAGCTTGGTATGGCCGCCGCCGATCAGCGGTAGCGCCGGCGCAAATCGGGCCATTTCCGCGAACTTGTTGAAGAAGCCGTCGTTCGGACCGAACAGGATCGATGGTCGCAGAATGACGGCCTCCGGCATGATTTCGCGGATTGCGTTTTCCGCGCGTCCCTTGGTGCGCGCATAGGCGGATGCCGAGTTCGCATCCGCGCCGATTGCCGAAACATGGGTCAGCGGGGCGCCCGCCGCGCGTGCCGCCTCGGCAACCGCACGGGCACCGAAGTCCTGCACCGCGTCGAAATTGTTGCGTCCCTTCTCGAAGAGAATGCCGACGCAATTGATCACATGGTCGGCGCCATCGACGGCACGGTCCACGGAATTGCGATAGCGAAGATTCGCCTGTACGAAAGAGATCTGGCCGACATTGCCGAGCGGCTGCAGGAACCCGGCGAGATCGGGACGGCGAACGGCAACCCGGATGCGATAGCCGCGCTTTGCAAGCGCGCGCACCACATGCCGGCCGACAAATCCCGAGCCGCCGAAAATGGTGACGAGCGGCGGAAGATTGGACAAGGTCATGGATGCAGCTCCTGATGGTCGAAGACGAGTGTCAGCTACATATCCCAAACCGTCCGGCGGGTGAAGGCTTTTGCGTAGCTTCGGGGTGACCTTGATGCCGCAGCCGTGAAGGGTGCCTCAGACGCCCTCGACGACCACCATCTCCGCATCCGCCACTTCCTGGCGGATCGCCGCGGCGATCTGGTATTCCGGCGAATTGTAGCAATCGACCGCGGCCTGCAGCGACGGAAATTCGATCACGACGTTGCGGGCGCGCACTTGGCCTTCCAGCTTATGGAATGCACCTCCGCGCGCAAGGAACTTCGCGCCGTATTTCTCGAAGGCCGGCTTGGCCGCCGCGACGTAATCCTTGTAGCGTTCCGCGTCCCGGACATCGACCCGCGCGATCCAGTAACCTTTTGCCATGTCTCTCTCCCTTAACCGTTGAGCGCGCCGTCCATTTCCGAAAGGATCGCGCGCGCCGCCTGCAGCGGGTCCGCCGCCTGCACGATCGGTCGCGCCACGACGAGGTGGCTCGCTCCGGCGGCAAGGGCCGCAGCGGGCGTCATTACCCGCTTCTGGTCGCCGTATTCCGATCCCGTCGGGCGGATGCCCGGCGTGACGAGTGCCATATGGGGACCTATGATCTTTCTGGCTGCGCCGGCCTCCTCTGCCGAGCAGACGATACCGCCCATGCCGGCCGCAAGCGCCTGCTCCGCCCGGCGTAACACCAGCGTATGCGGATCATATTCATAGCCGGCGTCGATGACATCCTTTTCATCCATGGAGGTCAGCACCGTGACCCCGAGCAGGCAGAGATCGGATCCGTTGGCTGCCTCGACCGCAGCAGCCATCGCCTTCGGATAGGCATGCAGCGTCAGCATGGACATTCCCATCGTCACGATGTTCTCGACACCTTTTGCGACGGTGTTGTCGATATCGAGCAGTTTCATGTCGAGAAAGATCTTCTTGCCGTCCGCGGCGAGGTCGCGGGCAAATTCCAGTCCTCCCGCGAAGGCGAGCTGGTATCCTATCTTGTAGAAAAGGACGGAGTCTCCGAGCGCATGGACCTTCGCCTCGGCCTCGGCGACGGTCGGAACGTCCAGGCCGACGATAAGGCGGTCGCGTGCGGACATGATCACAAACCTTCAAAAGGATTCCGTTGCCGTCCAGTCGCACGCAGCCGCACGATCCGCAAGATTAAAAATCCGGATCCTCGCAGATGCAGGTGTTAGGCAAAAAGCGCGTGGCCGGACCTAGTGTGTTTTCCGATAAATCCACAGTTGCGCCGGCGGGATGTTGCGCACCACGAAGTCCAGGTGGCTGATCTGATATCTGTCCGGCATAGCCGTCACCGGCGAGACCGGGCCATAGGAAATCTGCACCACCGGCCGTCCGCGGGGAATCCTGCTCAGGAGATCCTCGATCAGCGCCACGCGCCTGTGCATCGGAAAATTCAGGAGCGGTACGGCGGACACAACGCAATCGAACTGCTGGTCCTTCATCGGGCCGAGCGTATTCGAGAGATCGAATGCATCGCCGTTGATGAAATTGACCCCTGGGAACCGCGTAAGAAGATGATTGTAGAAATCGGTGGAAAACTCGATTGAAACGAGCTTTTCGGGTGATATCCCAGCGTCGAGAATGGCCTTGGTGATGACGCCGGTACCGGGGCCAAGCTCCAGAACGGGCAGACCGGATCGCGGATTGACCACGCTCGCCATTCTACGCGCGGTCACAGAAGAGGTGGGCAGCAGGGCTCCGACCGCCTTGGTATTGCTCATCCAGCCCTTGAAGAACCGGATCTCCTCGTCGAACTTCTTCCCGAAACTCTGTTTTACCTTCACACGCAAATTCATCGCCGTCCCCGTTCCTGGCCAAAGCCGTCGAACCATTAATTGGGCCTATTCACGGCAAAAACAAGTCATTCTGCGTCGTTGGCTGCCAGCGCTCGTTGAATTGGGTTCACTCCGGTGGCACGAGACCTTCCAGACGGCTCGCAAGCGATTGCGCGTCGAAAGGCGCGCGCAGCTTGATGTCCGTGTTATCGAAGTAAACGAAGACATCGCGTCCGTGGTTGAGCGGCGGGGTCGGTGGCATGACCCGTTCCGCATCTTCCGGCTCACGGCCATAAGCCCAGGCTTCGGCTCGCTCCGCCCATCGGTCCAGCGCCTTTTCATCGTAGCCGCTGACATAGAGCTTCTGCGAACCGTGCAGACGGCAATAGACGAAATCCGCGGTGAGATCCATCAGCAGCGGCCATTCGACGGTATCGGCGCAGACGAGCGCGATATTGTATCGACGAAGAAGCTCGATGAACTGCGGCGAGCGAAAGCTTTCGTTGCGAATTTCCACGGCGTGTCGGAGGTCCTGCCTGCCGTCGGTTTCAAGCCAGGTGCGGCCTTTCATGCGATCGTCATGCCGCTTCGCGATTTTCTCCGCGTCCTTCGGGTCGTGTGGAAGCAGAGAGAAAAAGGCTTCGAACCGCTCCGGATCGAATTTCATGCGGGGTGGAAACTGCCACAGGATCGGGCCGAGTTTCGGACCGAGCCGCAGCACGCCGGAGGCGAGGAAATTGGCAAGCGGGGCCTCGATATCCCTCAGCCGCCGCATATGGGTGATGTAGCGCGAGCCTTTTATGGCAAAGACGAAGTTTTCCGGAGTCTCTTCCCGCCATCGCGCGAAGCTTTCCGGGCGCTGCAAGCCGTAGAAGGTGCCGTTTATCTCGATAGAGCGAAAGCGCCCGGCGGCGTAGGAAAGTTCCCGCTTCTGAGGCAGGCTCTTGGGATAGAAGACGCCCCGCCACGGCTTGTAGGTCCATCCGGAGATGCCGATACGTACCTTGCCAGCCTTTACCATGCCACTCCCCGCCGAGCGGGCCAGCGATCGCCGGCCGCTCCTTCGTCAAGGAGCGAAACGAACGGTTTGCGGCTTCGTTCCCGGTTGGCGGCAGGAGGCAGATCAGACGCGCATCGGCATCAGCACATATAGCGCGTCGTCGCCGGCAAGGTCGCGAACGAGCGTCGGCGAACCCGGATCGGCCAGCATGAAGACCGCATCGGAACCGCTGAGTTGCGCCGTTATGTCGAGCAGATACTTCGCGTTGAAGCCGATCTCAAGCGGATCGCTCTCATATCCGACGGGAAGCTCCTCGGTGGCGCTACCCGAATCCGGATTGTTCACCGTCAGCGTCAGCTGACCGTCCGTGAGCGAGAGCTTTACGGCCCGTCCGCGTTCGGAGGAAATGGTGGAGACGCGGTCGACCGCCTGAGCGAAGGACTGGCAGTCGATCTTCAGTTCCTTGTCGTTGTTTGCCGGGATAACGCGCTGGTAATCCGGGAAGGTGCCGTCGATCAGCTTCGAGGTCATGACGATCGAGCCGATGGTGAAGCGGATCTTGGCGTCGGATACCTCAACGGTAACGACGACGTCCGGCGTGTCGACGAGCTTCTGCAGTTCGCCGACGGTCTTGCGCGGGATGATGATGCCGGGCATGCCCTCGGAGCCGGCAGGCGCCTCGACATCGGCCCGCGCCAGCCGGTGCCCATCCGTCGCGACCGCGCGCAGCTTGAGCTGTCCCTTGTCCTCGATCGTGTGAACGAAGATGCCGTTCAGATAATAGCGCGTTTCCTCCGTCGAGATCGCAAATTGCGTCCGGTCGATCAGCATTTTGAGGTCGGTCGCCTTCAAGCGGAAGGTATGTGTGAAGCTCCCGGCGGTCAGATCGGGAAAATCCGACTGCGGCAGGCATTGCAGCGAGAACTTGGAGCGGCCGGAAGCGACCGTCATCGATGCGCCGTCGGGATTGGTCGCAAGCAGCACCTCCGAACCGTCCGGCAGCTTGCGCACGATGTCGTAGAGCAGGTGGGCAGGCACCGTTGTCGCACCCGCCTGCTCAACCTGAGCCGGCGTGGCCTCGGTGATTTCGAGATCGAGGTCGGTCGCCTTCATTTCCAGGCTCGCGCCGTCCGAGCGCAGCAGCACGTTCGAGAGGATCGGGATCGTGTTGCGCCGCTCGACCACACGATGGACATGGTTCAGCGACTTCAGGAGATTGGACCGCTCGAGAGTAATGCGCATGGACTTTACCGCTTTCGACCACTGCGCGCCGGAATCAGCCGGCGCGGCATATGCTTCAGGTTCCGGAATGCCGGAAAGATGGGACAGGCAAAATGGCAGAAACTTTCGATCAAAAGCAAGAGGTATGAAACCGGCTCCCCCGGAAAGTCTCGCAATTTCGCCAAGCGTCGCCCTTGCCGTTCGCAATCGCCTCGCCCATAAGGAGAAAGGGAAGCGCCCGGCTCGCGGGCGTGGAAGGAACAGGTTACCGGTTGTCCAGGCAGGAAACAGCAAAGTCAAGCGAGCGTACGCCCTCCCGCAGCTTTCGGCTGAACGATACCGTGATTGCGGCCAGGCCGCTCGAGCCCGCTCTTTATCTGGTGGCGACGCCGATCGGCAATCTTGCGGATATCACTCTGCGTGCTCTCGAAACGCTTGCCGGCGCCGATGTGCTTGCCTGCGAGGACACGCGCGTCACCCGCGTTCTGCTCGACCGTTACGGCATCGTCAACCGGCCCTACGCCTATCATGAACACAATGCCAACGAAGCCGGTCCGAGGCTGATCGCAGCCCTCGACGCCGGAAAATCCGTGGCGCTCGTTTCCGATGCGGGGACGCCGCTGGTATCGGATCCCGGATACCGGCTTGGGCAACTGGCGATAGAAGCCGGTCATCGCGTCGTGCCCATACCTGGCGCCTCAGCGCCGCTGGCGGCACTCGTCGGTTCGGGCCTTCCTAACGACGCCTTCCTCTTCGCGGGTTTCCTGCCTGTCAAGGACAAGGCGCGCCGCGACCGGCTTGCTGAGCTTGCGGCAATTCCCGCGACCCTGATGTTCTTCGAATCCCCGCATCGGATCGCATCGACGATTACCGCGGCGGCGGATGTCCTCGGGGGCGCACGCGCCGCATGCGTCTGCCGGGAACTGACGAAAACCTTCGAAGAGTTCCGGCGCGGCACTCTCGCCGAACTCGCCATGTTCTATGAACAGTCCGGATCGGTGAAAGGCGAGATCGTCTTGGTTGTAGGTCCGCCTGATGCCGAAGCGCTGCCCGACGAAACCGATGTGGAAGCGCTTCTGACGGCCCTTATCCGCAATATGCCGGCGGGAAAGGCCGCGACGGAAGCAGCACGCCGGACGGGCCTTCCGCGCAAGGAACTCTACCAGCGGCTTCTCGACATGAAGGATGGCGATGCGCGGTGATCCGGCGGGAGCGGGAAGATTGAAGGCACTCCGCAGAGGGTATGTGGCCGAGTATGTCGCCGCTCTTTATCTGATCGCAAAGGGATATCGTATTCTCGCTATCCGATACCGGACGAAACTGGGCGAGATCGATATCGTGGCAAGGAAGCGCGAACTCGTTGTCTTCGTGGAAGTGAAGGCCCGCCGCAGCATCGGGGATGCGGTTTTCGCCGTGTCGGGGACGGCCCAGCGCCGCATTCGTGCGGCAAGCGATCTTTGGCTTGCGCGCCAGCCCGATGCGCATCTCTTGTCGATGCGCTACGATATCGTCGCCGTGATGCCCTTGCGGCTGCCGAGGCATCTCGAAGACGCTTTTTGAGCGTGTTTGATGTCCCGTGTGGACTGTAACGGAACTGCCATAAAACCGTTACGACAGCGTCACCGAGCATCGTTAGTGCACCCCTCACGCCAATCAATGGCGAAGAGGGATTTTCCATGATCAAGACGATTTCCTTTGCAGGCCTCGCCGTTGCCATCACGGCGACGACCTCCTTCGCAGCGACCAACATCACCTGGTGGCATGGCATGGCCGGCCGCAACGGTGAGGTCATCAACGAAGTCGCTCAGAAGTTCAACGCTTCGCAGTCCGCTTGCGCTCTCACGCCGGTTTCGAAGGGAACCTACGAGGAGGCGCTCGCCTCGGGCATCGCAGCTTTCCGTTCCGGAGAGCAGCCCAACATCCTGCAGGTCTTCGATGCCGGCGCCGCGACGATCATCAATGCTCCGGGCGCGGTCATTCCGGCCGAAGACCTTATCAACAATGCCGGTTACAAATTCGACCGCGAAGCCTTCATCGAGGGCGTGCGCTATTTCTACGCAGCTCCGGACGGCAAGTTCGTCGGTATGCCGTTCAACTCTTCCGCACCGATCATGTATGTGAACACCGAAGCTTTCGAGAAGATCGGTGCCGAGCCTCCGAAGACCTGGGAAGAATTCGAGGCGATCGCGCCGAAACTGAAGGAGGCCGGCTATCTGCCGCTCGTCCAGTCGCAGCTCACCTGGCAGTTCACCGAGAACTTCTTCTCGCGCCACAACATTCAGTTCGCGACCAACAACAACGGCTATGACAGCGTCACCGACACCAAGATCAACATGACCGATACCAATCTGGTCATGATGTTCACGAAGCTGAAGTCCTGGGCCGACGAAGGCTATTTCGGCTATTTCGGTGCCGGTTGGAACGACAACCAGAAGCTTTTCGAAGACGGCAAGGCTGCTCTCTGGATCGGTTCGTCGGGTTCCTTCGGCGGTTTGCAGAAGACGGCGCAGAAGCCTTTCTCGGCAGCTTTCCTTCCCTATTGGAACAGCGTGCAGGGCGCCGGCACCAACACCTTCATCGGCGGCGCGGCGCTCTTTGCCATGTCCGGCAAGCCGGATGCGGAAAACAAGTGCACGGCCGACTTCTTCCAGTTCCTGACCTCGCCGGAGATCCAGAAGTTCTATCACCAGGCGACCGGCTATGTCGCGATCACCACGGCTGCCTACGAACTTGCCAAATCAGAAGGTTACTATGAGAAGACGCCGATCGCGGAGGTCGGCATCAAGCAGCTCATGCTGCCGTCGGGCGAATGGTCGAAGGGCTATCGTCTCGGCTTCTACCCGCAGATCCGCGAGATCATGGAGCGCGAATACGGCCGGATCTTTGCCGGCGAGACCTCGGTCGAAGATGCGCTGAAGACGATCGAGACCGAAGGCAACGAGCTTCTCGCCCGCTTCGCCAAGACTGCAGGCTGATCGACGTGCGAACTGGAATCCGGTTTCCGGGGGCAATCGCCCCCGGCAATCGTATTTGAAGGTGTTTCGATGAAGCGCGTGCAATTCTCGTCACCGATATTGCCTTATCTTTTCATCGCCCCGCAGATGGCGATTATCTTCATTTTCTTCTACTGGCCCTCCGTTCAGGCGATCCAGTCCTCCTTCTATCTGGAGGATCCTTTCGGCTTCGGATCGACTTTCGTCGGCTTCGGAAATTATCGCGATGTGCTCTTTTCGTCTGAATATCGGGCGATTGCGCGTTTTACGGTCGTCTTTACGATTCTGGTGACTTTTCTCTCGCTGGGTATCGGCATGCTGCTCGCTGTCAAGGCGGATACGGTCCTGCGCGGCAGCTCCACCTACAAGACGCTGCTGATCTGGGTCTACGCCGTTGCTCCGCCCGTCGCAGGTCTCATGGGCATGATGTTTTTCGACCAGCATATCGGCCCGCTGGTGAGGCTCGCCGCCTTCTTTGGATGGGATATGAAGGTCGGCCTCAATTACTACGACACGGCAACGGCGATGATCGTCGTCTCCGTCTGGAAGCAGATCCCTTACAATTTCATCTTCATCCTGTCCGGTCTGCAGAGCATTCCCGCATCGGTGCGCGAGGCTGCCGCGATCGACTGCCGGTCCGGCACACGGCGTTTCTGGACGATGACGCTGCCGCTGCTTGCGCCGACGGCGTTCTTCCTGCTGATCATCAACATGACTTATTCGCTGTTCGACACCTTCGGCATCATCGACGTCATGGTGAAGGACAAGGCGGCGAACAATCCGATTACGCTTGTCTACAAGGTCTATATGGACGGCTTTCGCGGCAACGATCTCGGCGGTTCGTCGGCGCAGTCCGTGATCCTGATGGTCGTCGTCTTCGTTCTCACTATCTTTCAGTTCCGCTTCATCGAGCGGCGCGTCCACTATAATTGAGAGGGCCGCGTCATGCATCGCATCAAATTCCTCGACCACGTTGTCCTGCTGGCTGGCGTCTTCATCATGGTGGCGCCGGTTGTCATCGCCTTCATGACCTCGACGCATGAAGCCGCGGACATTCACCGCAACGGCCTTTCTCTCACCTGGGGGGATCACTTCGTGGCGACATACGACAAGGTTCTGACGAATGAGGGGGGCTTCACCGGCAAGATCACCGGCGCCCGCATGATCATGAATTCGATGATCCTCGGCATCGGCTTCGCCGCCGGCAAGATCGTGCTTTCCATGCTCGCCGCCTATGCCATCGTCTATTTCCGCTTCCGGCTCGGCACGCTGCTGTTCTGGATGATCTTCACGACGCTGCTTTTACCGCTCGAGGTGCGCATCGTTCCGTCTTATGCGGTGATGACGGGCCTGGGGCTCACCAATACCTATACGGGGCTGATCGTGCCGCTGCTGGCATCGGCAACCGGTACTTTCTTCTTCCGGCAATTCTTCAAGTCCGTGCCGGAGGAACTCCTGGAGGCCGCGCGCATCGACGGGGCAGGGCCGTTCAAGTTCTTCATCGACGTTCTGGTGCCGCTGTCGCGCACCATGATGGCGGCGATCTTCATCATCATGTTCGTTTATGGCTGGAACCAGTATCTCTGGCCGACGCTGATGACGACGGATGAGAGCTTCTTCACGCTGGTGCGCGGCATCAAGCAGATCCTGCTCGTCTGGGTCGGATCCAACATTCCAGATTACAACGAAGCTTTTGCCCTGGCGATCCTTGCCATGCTGCCACCGGTGATGATCGTCATGATCTTCCAGCGCTGGTTCATCAAGGGCCTCACGGAAAGCGACAAATAAAGAGGGAACGAACCATGGCGTCGATCGGCATCAATGGGGTCTCCAAGGTCTATCAGGGCGGCGTCAGCGCTGTGAACTCCGTCAGCATCGACATTGCGGATGGCGAATTCATCGTGCTCGTCGGCCCGTCGGGCTGCGGCAAGTCCACGCTTCTGCGCATGGTCGCGGGCCTGGAGACGATAACGTCCGGAAACGTCACCATCGGAGGGCGCGTCATCAACGACGTCGATCCGGCCGATCGCGATGTCGCCATGGTCTTTCAGAACTACGCGCTCTACCCGCATATGACGGTCTATCAGAATCTCGCCTACGGGCTGAAAAACCGTCGTACCCCGAAGGCGGAGATCGACGCCCGCGTCGCGGAGGCGGCGCGCATGCTGGAGATCGGACAATATCTCGAACGCAAGCCGCGCGCGCTTTCCGGAGGGCAGCGTCAGCGCGTGGCGATGGGCCGCGCGATTGTACGTAAGCCGTCGGCTTTCCTATTCGATGAGCCGCTTTCGAACCTCGATGCCAAACTGCGCGTCTCCATGCGCGGCGAGATCAAGCGTCTTCAGCGCCGCGTCGGCACCACCTCCATCTATGTCACCCATGACCAGCTCGAGGCTATGACGCTTGCCGACCGTCTCGTCGTGCTGTCCGGGGGCAAGATAGAGCAGATCGGCCGGCCACTCGACGTCTATCACAAGCCGGCGTCAACCTTTGTCGCGAGCTTCATAGGATCGCCGGCCATGAATCTGGTGAAGGCGGAACTTCATGGGAGCAAGCTTGCGATCGGCCCCGCAATCGTAGATCTCGGATCAAGCGTTCCGACCCAGGGAGCGGTCACTCTTGGCATTCGCGCCGAAGACCTGCACGTCACAATGCCCGGCGAGGATGGATTGCCGTTCCGCGTGGACTATGTCGAGGAGCTCGGCTCGCAGAGGCTGGTGCATGGCATGGTCGGCGATCAGGTGTTGACCGTCGCGTTGTCGCCGGAGATAGAACTTTCCGAGGCCCTTTCGCTCGGCGTTTCGCCGTCCCGCCTTCATTTCTTCGACGTCGAGCAGGGAACCAGACTGAATTGGACCGCAGCCGCCTGTCCGCCTTCCGCCTTCCCGCCCGCCACGCCGGTTGCCGGAGCGGTCTTGTGACTGAAAGTTGGCCGATCACTAAAATTCTTCGGATTTCATGAACCGGCCGTTACCCCCTTCTCTGCTAGAGTTCTGCCGGATTTATAAAGGGGGAACCGATGTCTTGGAAACTCATGCTGGCGAGCACGATCGGCGTCGCGGTGAAGTCCGTACCCATACCGATCGGAACGCCACGTCCGTTGATTGCCGCCTCGATGGGCGACCTCGACATGGAACCGTCTCCGATCGAGCCCTCCTGGGTGATAGCCGGCGATCCGCAGGCGCGCATTGCCCTGCATTCGCGGGCCCATGACGATGCCGCCACGACGGCGGTATGGGATTGCAGTGCCGGCACGTTCCGCTGGTATTTCGGATGGGATGAAACGGTCATCATTCTCGAAGGCGAAGTGCACGTGACTGCCGAGGACGGCAGCGAGCGTATCCTTCGCGCAGGCGACATCGGCTATTTCGCCGGCAAGACCTGGGCGACATGGCATATCGACAATTATGTCCGCAAGATCGCGTTCTGCCGCAAGAGCTTTCCCGCGCCCGTTACGTTCGCCTATCGACTGCGCGACTTGTTGCGGGGTCCCCAGCGCGGCGGTCTCGCTGCCTGAACCTTCGACTTCGGCGAATTTGATGCGGGCGGCTCCGGCCGCCCGTTGCGTTTGCCGCTGCGCCGCCCTAAATGTTTCCGGCATTCCGCAGGGGACATTCCATGGCAAAGATCAAGAACGTCGCAGTCCAGATGGACCATGTGTCCACCATCAATATCGCCGGCGACAGCACCTTCGCCATGAGCCTCGAGGCGCAGGCCCGCGGCTACAATCTCTTCCACTATACGCCGGACCGGCTGAGCTTTCGCGACGGCAAGGTCTATGCCTCCGTCGAGCCGATGACGTTGCGCGACGTCAAGGGCGAGCACTATGAGCTCGGCTCGCCGGAACGGATCGCCCTCTCGACGATGGATGTCGTCCTGCTGCGGCAGGATCCGCCCTTCGACATGTCCTATATCACCTCCACCCATCTTCTGGAGCGCATCCACCCGAAGACGCTGGTCGTCAACGACCCGGCCTGGGTGCGCAACTCGCCGGAAAAGATCTTCGTCACCGAATTCGCCGACCTCATGCCGGCGACGCTGATCACGCGCGATGCGGCCGAGATCCGCCGGTTCCGGGAGGAGAGGGGCGACATCATCCTGAAGCCGCTCTATGGCAATGGCGGCGCGGGCGTCTTCCACTCCTCGCGCGACGATCGCAATCTTTCCTCTCTTCTGGAAATGTTCGGTCAGATGTTCCGCGAACCCTTCATTGCGCAGCAATACCTGCCGGCGGTGCGGGCCGGCGACAAGCGCATCATCCTTGTCGATGGCGAACCTGTGGGCGCGATCAACCGCGTGCCTGCCGAGCATGATTCCCGCTCCAATATGCATGTCGGCGGACGGGCCGAAGCGACGGAGCTCACTACGCGCGAAAAGGAAATCTGCGCGCGCATCGGTCCAGCGTTGCGTGAGCGCGGTTTCCTGCTCGTCGGCATCGACGTGATCGGAGATTACATGACCGAGATCAACGTCACCTCGCCGACGGGCATCCGCGAGGTCCGCAAGTTCGGCGGCGCTGATATCGCGGCCCTGCTTTGGAATGCCATAGAAGCCAAACGTCCCTGAGCCTGCGGGCGAAGTTTTCCTCTTTGCCGAAAAATATGCTGTGCGGCGGTTGTTCGCGAACGTCCCGCTTTCGTTCCCCGAATGCAACCAGGGTACAACCATGGCGAGGAAAATTCCTTCGGTTGTTCGATAATTGTTCTTGTTTTATTCCTCTATCCGTGCAAGATTTGTCGTTGCAACCTAAAAAGGTTGTCCGGCGTGGCAGATGTAAAGGGACGCTGTTGCCGCGCATCGGTCCGGACAGAGGGGACAGCTATGGTTGCGCGTGTCAGCACGGTTGCATTTCACGGAATAGAAGGTGTGCCTGTCGATGTCCAGGTGATGGTTGCGCCCGGCAAGGTGAACATGCACATCGTCGGCCTGCCCGACAAGGCCGTCGCGGAAAGCCGGGAGCGCGTCCAGGCGGCCTTGCATGCCTCCGGCCTCGCCTTTCCGGCGAAGAAGGTCACCATAAATCTTGCGCCCGCCGATCTGCCGAAGGAGGGCAGCCATTTCGACCTTCCGATCGCGCTCGGCCTGATGGCGGCTCTCGGCGCCATTCCCGCAGATGGGCTCGACGGTTATGTCGTAATCGGTGAACTCAATCTCGACGGCACGATCGCTCCGATCGCCGGCGCGCTTCCCGCCGCCATCGGCGCGAATGCGTTCGGCAAAGGTTTGATCTGCCCGGCGGAAAGCGGCGCCGAAGCGGCCTGGGCCGGTGCCGATCTCGATATTCTCGCCCCGCGCAGCCTTATCGCGATCGCCAATCATTTTCGGGGAACCCAGGTGCTGTCCCGTCCCGAGCCGGCTATCCGCGCCGCGCCGGCCAATATGCCGGATCTCGCTGACATCAAGGGACAGGAAAGCGCCAAGCGCGCGCTGGAAGTCGCCGCGGCTGGCGGCCACAATCTTTTGATGGTCGGTCCTCCCGGTTCCGGCAAGTCCATGCTTGCCGCGCGTCTGCCGTCCATTCTGCCGCCGCTGTCTCCCTCCGAACTGCTGGAAGTGTCGATGATCCATTCGATCGCCGGGCAGCTTGCGGGAGGCAAGCTCTCCGATCGCCGTCCTTATCGCGCCCCGCACCATTCGGCGACGATGGCGGCGCTCGTCGGCGGCGGATTGCGGGCAAAGCCGGGCGAGGCTTCGCTGGCTCATCACGGTGTCCTCTTTCTCGACGAGTTTCCGGAATTCTCGCCGCAAGCGCTCGATGCTCTTCGCCAGCCGCTGGAAACGGCAGAGTGCATCATCGCCAGGGCCAACCATCGGGTGACCTATCCGGCGGCGATCCAGCTCGTCGCGGCAATGAATCCCTGCCGCTGCGGCATGGCGGGCGAGCCGGGGCGGACCTGCGCCCGTGGTCCGCGCTGCATGTCGGACTACCAGGCGCGTATTTCCGGCCCGCTGCTCGATCGTATCGATATCCGCATAGATGTGCCTGCGGTGTCGGCGTCCGACCTCATTCGTCCCCTGCCCGCGGAGACGAGTGCCGCGGTTGCCGCCCGCGTATCGCGCGCCCGCGAGGTACAGCGCGACCGTTTCATCTCACTCGGGCTTTCCGAGGTCACGACGAATGCCCGTACATCCACGGCATTGATCGAAAAGATTGCTCAACCCGATCCGGGTGGCCTGCAGTTGCTGCGGGATGCGGCGGAAAAGCTGAAATTTTCCGCGCGCGGCTATCATCGTGTACTGAAGGTCGCCCGTACGCTCGCCGATCTCGATGGAAAGGACACCGTCGGGCGGATCCATCTTGCGGAAGCGATTTCCTATCGCATGGCCGGCGAGCGCCTCGCAGCGGCAGCGTGAGGGTTGGTGATCTCGATGCTGCGTGGAGCGCCGTTCGCGCTGCATCGGAGTAACCTGCTCGGCGCGCTGCATCGGCAATTCACCGGCCGTGCCGACCGACATCAGGCCGTTGCCGCAAATGCAGTAATCAGGGCCGGGGCTTTCGCTGTGCGTTGCCCGGATTTTAAGGATCAGCGGCGGGGGGTGTTGCGGCTCGCAACGTCGGGACAGGGTCATCAAAGGGCCTTTGCGCTCCAAAGCACATAGCGCGAAGGGCCCCGCGCAATCCGCTTTGTATCCTTGTTCCGTGCACGTCGTTGTCCTGAAAATCGTGACGCGCTTCCAGGCGAAGTGCATCAGCCTTTCGAGCGAGCGGCGCGATATGGGAATGCCCGGGAAGGACCCGGGAAAGGGGAGCGCTCCGTCGAATGCCGTTCCTTAGAGCCTTCTGCATTCAGGTGGAATCACCAGAATGCAGAAAGATGCTCTAGATTCAAAGAGCTAAGGCATCCTTTGCGCGTTCAATTGAACGCGCAGCGCTCTAGTATCTTTGTTCAGACGCCAAGCCCCTCGAAGAGCGCGGTCGAGAGATAGCGTTCCGCAAAGGAGGGGATGATGACGACGATGTTCTTGCCGGCGCTCTCCTCCCGGCTGCCGATCCTGATGGCGGCCGCGAGTGCGGCGCCGGAAGAGATGCCGACCGGCACGCCTTCGAGCCTTGCCACAAGGCGCGCGGTCTCGAAGGCCTCGTCATTGGTGACGGTGACGACTTCGTCATAGATCTTCGTGTCGAGAATTTCCGGCGCGAACCCCGCGCCGATACCCTGTATCTTGTGCGGGCCGGGATTGCCGCCGGAAAGCACCGGGCTGTCGGCTGGTTCGACGGCGATGATCTTCAGGTCCGGCTTGCGCGCCTTCAGCACCTGACCCGCACCGGTTATGGTTCCGCCCGTGCCGATGCCGGAAACCAGAATATCGATCTGGCCTTCGGTGTCGTTCCAGATTTCCTCGGCCGTCGTCTTCCGGTGGATTTCCGGATTGGCGGGATTTTCGAACTGTTGCGGTATGACGGCATCGGGCAGCGTCGCGGCCAGTTCTTCGGCCTTCGCGATCGCGCCTTTCATGCCCTTCGGGCCCTCAGTCAGCACGAGTTCCGCACCGAGCAGGGCCAGCATCTTGCGCCGCTCGATCGACATCGTCTCCGGCATGGTCAGGATCAGCTTGTAGCCCTTGGCGGCTGCAGCGAAGGCAAGCGCAATGCCCGTATTGCCCGACGTCGGCTCGATCAGCGTCGTCTTTCCGGGCGAAATCTTGCCCTGTGCTTCGAGCGCTTCGATCATCGCGACCCCGATCCGGTCCTTCACGGAGGCGATGGGATTGAAGAATTCGAGTTTGCCGAGAAGGTTTGCCTTCACGCCCTTTTCCTTCGCCAACTTGTCGAGACGCACGATCGGCGTGTCGCCGATGGTTTCCGTGATGGAGGAATAGATGCGGCCGCGGCCGGGCTTGCGGGTCTCTGGCATGTTCGGCTCCCTTCGTTTTGCTGTGTGCGGCAGAATAGGTTCAAAAAATGGGGGAGACCAGAGCAGCACGGACCAGACATCGTCCAGCGGTTGGAAAAATCGCTTTGGAAAGCCTGGCGGCGGAAATCTTTATTTCACGCCGCGCGCGTCGCGATATAGACGGCGGTGCTGGCCAGAATGCCGGCCCGCAATCCTGTTCAATGCCTGCAATGCCCCCGGCTTTCTGAGCAAGTGTCGTGCACGCGCCGCAAGCGCCATATAGGAGACCTGCAGCCTCATGAGGCGGCAGCCGTTGCTCCGGTGCTATCCCACCCATCAGCACTGCATTTCCGGTAATATTCCGGCTCCGGGCTTGCTCTCTAGGATGCGTCTGGCTTATCGGTGATGCACAAACGGAGAGGCCTTCATGCCGGAGATGATAAACCTCGCTGCCTTTGCGCTGCTTGCGCTCGGAATGGTGCTTACTCCCGGGCCGAACATGATCTATCTGATCTCGCGTTCGATCAGCCAGGGCGCTGCGGCCGGCCTCGTCTCTCTCGGCGGCGTCGCGCTCGGCTTCCTCTTTTATATGCTTTCCGCCGCTTTCGGCATAACGGCGCTGCTGCTTGCCGTGCCTTTCGCCTACGATTTGTTGCGCTTTGTCGGCGCTCTCTATCTGCTCTATCTCGCCTGGCAGGCAATTCGGCCCGGCGGCCGTTCGCCGTTTCAAATACGTGAATTGCCCAAGGATAGTCCGCGAAAGCTGTTTTTGATGGGCTTTCTCACCAATCTTCTCAATCCCAAGATCGCGGTGCTTTATCTTTCGCTCCTGCCGCAGTTCATCGATCCGGGTCGCAGCAGCGTTCTGCTGCAATCTCTTGTGCTTGGGGGAACGCAAATTGTCATCAGCGTGACTATCAATGCGCTTATCGCGCTGACGGCCGGTTCGATCGCGGGCTTCCTCGCCGGCCGGCCCCTTTGGCTCGTCATCCAGCGCTGGCTGATGGGAACGGTGCTCGCCGTTCTCGCGGTTCGCATGGCGACGGAAGCACGGCGATAGACCGGCTCAGGATGCCGGATTTCGCCGGAAGGTCGGGAGCGACCAGCCAAGTGTCATGCCGGCGGCGGCAAGCAGGATGATCCCGGAGCCCAATACCTGCAGTGGCTGCAGGGAATGCCCGAAAGCCAGGCGATCGACGACTATGGCCGCAATCGGATAAATGAACGACAGCGCCCCCGTCAGATGGGTCGGCAGCTTTTGGATCGCTCCGTAAAGCAGCACATACATGAGGCCGGTGTGGAAGACGCCGATCGCGAGAAGGATGGACCAGATGTCTGGCGTCTGCGGCAGGTCGGAAAATCGAACCATCGGCGCCAGCATCAGGGTTCCGGTCGCAACCTGGATGAGCGCGATGAGGTGCGGCGGCGTTCCCTTGAGGCCCTTGGCCGCGATCGCGGCGAGCGCGTAGAAGAAGGCAGCGCCGAGCGCCAGCGCGATGCCGGTTGCATAGTTGGCGTCCGCCGCGCCGCCGGATGGCTTCGCTTCCACGATTGCAAGCATCCCGGCAAAAGCGAGCCCCAGCCAGAAGATCTTTGTCGAAGTGATGCGTTCCCTGAAAAACAAAGCACCTAGACCCAGGAGCATGAAGGGCTGCGTGTTGTAGATCGTCGTGGCAATGGATATCGAGGCGTGCGAATAGGCTTCAAACAGAAGCAGCCAGTTGATCACGATGGCGATACCTCCGAAGATTGCGACGAGAAGCCGCGGCAGGCTGATGACCGAAGGCTTCAGGAATCCCAAAAGGCCGCAGACGACAAGGAGGCTGAGCGCCCCGAAGAAGCAGCGCCAGAAGACCACTTCGGCGATCGTCTGACCGGACTTCAGGACGAACCAGCCGATGGTGCCCGAGATCAGCATCGCTGCCGTCATTTCGATCGTTCCCGTGCGGATATCCTTGTTCATGCTCATCTCCCTGAAGAAGAAGTGCATGATAGAAAAGCGGGCGTTCGAAAAATATGGAACTCGGAAGGCATTTGCGCATTGCAGCCTAATCCTTTAAAGTAAAGCAAGGAAAACGCCTCATCGCTACCATGCTTGACGAAACAGACACGCTTATTCTCGCGCAGCTCGCGGACAACGCCCGCATGTCGCTCAAGGATCTGGCGGCCGCGATCGGCCTCTCGTCCCCGAGCGCGGCCGAGCGGCTGCGCAAGCTCGAGGAGCGGGGCGTGCTTCATGGTTACACCATCGATCTCAATCCCGCGTCGGTCGGCTTTTCGCTGCAAGCGATCGTCCGCGTCCGGCCGATGCCCGGCCAGCTGCATATCGTGGAGCGCCTGCTTCAGGAGATGCCGGAATGCGTCGAATGCGACAAGGTGACGGGAGACGACTGCTTCATCGCGCGCATCTATCTGCGTTCGATGCAGGAACTGGATTCGATCCTGGATAAGATCACCGAGAGAGCGCAGACCAATACGGCGCTCGTGAAATCAACGCCGGTGAAGCGCCGGCTGCCGCCGTTGACGGAATAGCCGTCTCAAAATTCCGCCATGGGAGAAAGGCAGAAGGGTTCGGTCGGGATGAGATCGCGCCGGCAGCGCATCATGAAGGTGAGATTGCCGTCGTCCGCGATCGCCTCACCTGCCCAATCCAGGCGGTCGGGCGGAAAGCTTACGGTTACGTGCGGGGAGTCCGCTTCGAGCGCGGTCAGGATCTCCGCCAGCGACGGCACCGATGGGCCGGCGACGTCGAGCAGTTCGAACCTGCCGCCTTCTCCTTCCCGCCAGGCGACGATGGCGGGAAAGTCGTCGAGGAGAGCAAGCTCGACGCCCTCGATGAGAACGGCATTCAGCAGAAACATCTCCATTTGCCGAAGAACGGCGAAGCGGTTCGAAACCGGCGCTCTCTGCGCAAGGAGGCGCTTGAGAAGTACAAGGTCCGCGGGGATGTCGAGGCTGAGCTTCCGTGCAGCCGGCTTGTGTGCCGGTTGCGGCCGTGGCGGCGTCCCTGCGAAGCCGTATTGCGGCACCGCGACGAAGCCGTGACGTTCGTAGAGGCCCGGTTTGTCGGTGTAGAGCACGACCGTCTCGAAGCCCTTTTCGTCGCAACGCGCGAGTGTGCGCAGCGTGAGATCGCGGAACAATCCGTGCCCGCGATATTCCGGCCGCACCGCGCCGGATTGCAGCCCTGCCGCCGCGATCTCGCGGCCGTTTATCGTCAGCGGCATGGAAAATGCGCTGAGATTGGCGATGCATCGTCCTCGTCTGTCGAAATAGGCCGACGGCATATTCGTCCAATCCGGCCCGCCAAGCCGGTCGAGAGGGTCGATGTCGACGTTGAAGATATCCCGCAGCAGGTCCTTGATTGCTCGCCAGTCCGCGGGATCGTTGAAATAATCTTCGCGATAGGCAAGCCCATCGCGGATATTCATGCCAGACCCGTCGAGCCGAAGCCGCCGGAACCGCGACCGGTGTCGGTGGCGGCATCCGCTTCGTGAATTGTCGCCTGGATCGCCGGTACAATCACCATCTGGGCGATCCGCATGCCGCGAGTCACGACGAACTCCTCGTCACCGAGATTGACGAGGAGAACCTTCACCTCGCCGCGATAGTCGCTATCGATCGTTCCCGGCGTGTTGAGACAGGTGATGCCGTGTTTGAAGGCAAGGCCGGAGCGCGGACGGATCTGCCCCTCATAGCCTGCCGGGATCTCGAAGATGAACCCGGTCGCAACCAACGCACGCTTGCCGGGCGCGATTACCAGAGCATCCTCCTCCGCAATCGCGGCGCGCAGATCCATGCCTGCCGCACCGGACGTCTCATAGGCGGGCAAGTCGATACCCTGCGCATGCGGCAGGCGAACGAGATCGAGCGTCGGGCTCGGGCGGGTCGGATGCATGTTCATGAACGGCATTAGCCGACCGGCGGCCCCCCGCGTCAATTGCAACTTTGTTCCGGAGCCTGTAAAGACGCGGCCAACTCACAGGAATTTGGAAAGCATGGCCGAAAGTCTCGCCGAAGCGGTCTCCCGCCGCCGTACATTTGCGATCATCGCCCACCCCGATGCGGGCAAGACGACGCTCACCGAAAAGCTGCTGCTCTTCGGCGGCGCGATCCAGCTCGCAGGAGAGGTGAAGGCAAAAAAAGACCGGATCCAGACCCGTTCGGACTGGATGAAGATCGAACGCGAGCGCGGCATATCCGTAGTCACCTCGGTCATGACCTTCGAATATGAAGGCAACGTCTTCAATATTCTCGATACGCCCGGCCATGAGGACTTCGCTGACGATACCTATCGCACGCTGACCGCGGTCGATGCTGCGGTGATGGTGATCGATGCGGCGAAAGGCATCGAGCCGCGCACGCTGAAGCTTTTCGAAGTCTGCCGTATGCGCGACATCCCGATCATCACCTTCGTCAACAAGATGGATCGGGAAAGCCGCGATCCGTTCGAGATCCTCGACGAGGTGGAGGAGAAACTTGCCCTCGATACCGCCCCTGTCACATGGCCGATCGGCCGTTCGCGAAGTTTCTGCGGTTCCTATCACCTCGCGGACAATTCGGTGCGCGGCTCGGACACGCAGGTCGAGCCGTTGAAGGTGAACGGCCCGCAGTCCGTCGCCGATCGTCTGCCGGAAAACGAGCGGCAGACCTTCATCGACGAGCTGGAGCTGGCGCAGGAAGCGTGCCGTCCCTTCGACCGCGAGGCCTTTCTCGAAGGGCATATGACGCCCGTCTTCTTCGGTTCCGCTCTTCGCAACTACGGCGTGCGCGATCTGATCAACGCGCTCGGCGCCTTTGCTCCGCCGCCGCGCGATCAGGTGGCCGACATACGCACGGTCCATGCCGCCGAGGACAAGATGACGGCCTTCGTCTTCAAGATCCAGGCGAACATGGACCCGAACCACCGCGACCGCATCGCCTTCGCCCGTATCTGCTCCGGAAAATTGGAGCGCGGCATGAAGGCGCGGCTTTCGCGCACCGGCAAGCAGCTCGGTCTGACCGCGCCGCAATTCTTCTTCGCCTCGCAGCGCCAGCTTGCCGATACTGCCTTTGCCGGAGACGTGGTCGGCATTCCGAACCATGGAACGCTGAGAATTGGCGACACGCTGACTGAAGGCGAACCTCTGGTCTTCCAGGGAGTGCCGAACTTCTCGCCGGAAATCCTGCGCCGCGTGCGGCTCGAGGATGCGATGAAGGCGAAGAAACTGAAAGAGGCGTTGCAGCAGATGGCGGAGGAGGGTGTCGTCCAGCTCTTTTCCCCCGAAGACGGTTCTCCGGCGATCGTCGGCGTCGTCGGCGCGCTGCAGCTGGACGTTCTGAAGGAACGGCTCAGCGCCGAATACGGCCTGCCGGTGTCGTTCGAAATGTCACGGTTTTCGGTCTGCCGCTGGATCTCCTCGGATCAGCCCGGTGAACTCGATAAATTCGTTTCGGCTCGCCGCGGCGATATAGCGCGCGATCTCGACGGCGATCCGGTTTTCCTGGCCCAAGACAGCTTTTCGCTTCGCTACGAGGCCGAACGTTATCCGGCTATCAATATGGCTGCTATCAAGGAATATCACGTCGCCAAAGCGGCCTGACCGGAGCTGCCCACCGCCCCGGAAGGAACTCGCCGGTCGGCCGGCATAAGCCTCACGCCGCAGGAGCCGCAGCCGGAAGCTCGAGATTTTACATGACATGCGCAGATTTCTCTGCGAAAAGTCTCCCGGAAAGACAGGGGCGCTCGTCGGAGACGGGCTGAGAAGCACCCTTAGAACCTGAACCGGATAATGCCGGCGGAGGGAGTCGTTCGGAAACCGTCACCATCTGGGACGGTCCGACATCTGCCCCGCCAGAAAGGGGCAATTTGAAACAGATATCCTCGATCGCACCGGAGATAACCGGCTTTTCGCTTTCGGGCCGATCGAGGCACGTTTGCCGGATCGTGCGCCCGCGCGGGGAGGGGCATTGGGCATGATCCGGAATGTGCTTTCCATCGCCGGCTCGGACCCTTCGGGAGGGGCCGGTATCCAGGCCGATCTCAAGGCATTCTCGGCACGCGGCGTCTACGGCATGGCCGCGCTGACAGCGCTGACGGCGCAGAATACGCAAGGCGTGACGGGCATACATCCGGTTCCGGCGGAATTCGTGGCGGCGCAGATAGAGACGATATTTGCCGATGTCCGCGTCGACGCCGTGAAGATCGGCATGATTGCCGATGCGGGTATCGCCGAAGCCGTCGCGGATGCGTTGGCGCCGTACAAGGGGCTTCCCCTCGTGCTCGATCCGGTGATGGTCGCCAAGGGCGGAGCACGGCTCCTGGCTCCGGAGGCGATCGAAATGCTGATCGGGCGGCTTTTTCCGCTGGCGACGCTACTCACCCCCAATCTTCCCGAGGCCGCCGCGCTTCTGGGCGAGACGATCGCCGACGACCGTACATCGATGGCAATGCAGGCCTCGCGGTTGCGCGCCCTAGGCCCCCAGGCGGTGCTGGTGAAGGGCGGTCATCTCGACGGGCCGGAAAGCCCCGACGTGCTTTTCGGCCCGGATGGTCCCGCCTGGTTCGAGGGGCGACGGATCGATACGCCGAACACCCATGGAACGGGCTGCACCCTTTCGAGTGCGCTTGCCGCCGAACTGGCGAAAGGGGCGACACCGGAGGATGCCGTAGCCGCGGCAAAACACTACCTGGCCGGTGCGGTCGCGGCAGCAGGCGATCTGGCGGTCGGCACGGGACACGGTCCGGTGCAGCACTTTCACCAGCTATGGGCTAGACGGACGACGATCTAGGACTCCGGATGCAGCCGCTACTGGCCGCCTATCCGTCTTTCGGCTTTCCCGGCAAGGTCTGCAACTCGCCGAACCAGTTGACCGCCGAACGGCACCATGTCTGCCGCTTGGGTGAAAGCATTCCACGCTGGCGGATGCTGCCCCAGCGAATGCCCCAGCTTTGGGCATCCTCACCGGTCCCGGTCGTGAATAATGGGGTGCCGCATTCAGGGCAGAAATATTGCAGGCGCTTGCGACCGCTGTCCGCCGTTTTCGCGTAGATCTTCGGCATCGCCCCGGTCAGCCTCAGCTTCTCCCGACCTGTAATTGCGGTGACGCGATAGGGCGAGCCCGTCAGTCTTTGACAATCCAGGCAATGGCAGATCGAGACCGCATCGGGATCGATCTCCGCTTCATAGGTCACGTGACCGCAGTGACATTGCCCGTCGATATGCATCTCATTTCGCTCCCGACCAAGTTTTCGTCTCGATCCGTTAACGCATTTTTACCCCTTTTCGCCGAAGCTCGGACAAGCTCATGGTTAATGAACACTATCATGCCGGGCTCATGTACAGGCGTCCGCCGGCACGGAAAGCGAGTATGGCCTGATGTGCCGCTGGGCAGCCTATCGCGGGGAGCCTCTCTATCTCGAGGAGCTTGTCTCTTCGCCTGCGCATTCCTTGATCGAGCAGTCGCATTGCGCCACCCGCGCAAAGACGGCGACGAATGGCGATGGCTTCGGTATAGCCTGGTATGGAGAGCGTCCGGAACCGGGGCGCTACCGCGATATCCTTCCCGCCTGGTCGGATTGCAATCTGAAGAGCATCGCCCGGCAGATCCGCTCCCCGCTGTTTCTCGCCCATGTGCGGGCGGCTACCGGCGGCGGTACGCGGCGCGACAATTGTCACCCCTTCACCCATGGCATCTGGTCCTTCATGCATAATGGTCAGATTGCCGATTTCGAGCATCTTCGCAGACCCCTGGAAACGATGCTCGACAACGATCTCTACGCGGCACGGACGGGCTCGACGGATTCCGAGCTTCTCTTCCTGCTTGCGCTCCAGTTCGGCCTCGAGCGCGATCCGCTGGGTGCGATGTCCGAGGCTCTCGCTTTCGTGGAGCGTCTTGCCGATCATCTGGAACGCCGCGTGCTCGTGCGCTTCACGGCCGCCTTCTCCAATGGCCGAGAACTCTACGCGGTACGCTACGCCACCGATTTCAAGGCGCCGACGCTCTATGCCGCGCCGATGGGCGGCGACGGGGGCTATTGCCTTGTATCGGAGCCCTTGAACGACGATACGGACGCCTGGGTGGAAATCCCTGACGGAAGCGCGGTCATTCTCGGCGAAAACGGTGTCGACGTCCGCCTCTTCTCCCCGCACGGCCGGCCGGCTGCGGCGATCGGTCAGCAGGTCGCCGCTAAGTTCCGCTAAGCCGTCCGGCGATCAGGGCGGCCAGACGCTCGGCGACTTCATCCTTGGCGAGCTCTGGCCATTGCTCGATTCCATCGTGCGATATCAGCTTCACGCTGTTGCGCATGCCGCCCATGATACCCGTTTCCGGCGAAACGTCGTTGGCGACGATGATGTCCGCTCCTTTGCGTTCGAGCTTGGCAAGCGCATTGGCCTCCACGTCCTGCGTCTCGGCCGCAAAGCCGATCACGATCTTCGGGCGCAGCGCATGGTATCCTATCGTTTTCAATATGTCGGGGTTCTCCGCAAGAGCCAGAGCAGGCGGCGGGCCGTCGGCCTGCTTCTTGATCTTCTCGACATGAGAGCTCGCCGCCCGCCAGTCCGCGACCGCAGCCACCATTACGGCTATATCGGCCGGCAGGACGGAGAGAACAGCCTCCAGCATCTCCTCCGCACGTCCGACATGCATGGTCTTCACACCTGCGGGATCCGGAATGGTCACCGGGCCGGATATGAGCGTGACTTCGGCGCCGAGTTTCGCAAGCGCCGCTGCGATCGCATGTCCTTGCCGTCCGGAGGAGCGATTGGCGATGTAGCGCACCGGATCTATCGGTTCATGCGTAGGGCCTGACGTGACGATCGCTTTCTTGCCGGCGAGCGGCTTGGGGCGATCGTCCAGCAGGCGCTCGACGGCTGCGACGATCTCCAGCGGCTCCGCCATCCGCCCGAAACCCGCTTCGCCGCCCTCGGCCATCTCGCCTGCATTAGGGCCGACGAAGAACACTCCGTCCTGACGCAGCCTCTCGACGTTGCGGGTAGTCGCCGGATGAGCCCACATTTTCGGGTTCATCGCAGGTGCGGTGAGCAAAGGCCGGTCCGTTGCGAGCAGGACGGTGGAGGCGAGATCGTCCGCAAGCCCGTTGGCCATCTTTGCCATGAGATCGGCGGTAGCCGGCGCGACGAGGACGAGATCGCAGTCGCGGGCAAGCCGGATATGGCCGACGTCCTGCTCGTCCTCGCGAGAGAAGAGATCGGTGAAGACGTGATCGGCGGCGAGCGCGCCGATTGCAAGCGGCGTGACGAACTCGCGTGCGCCTGCCGTCATGATAGGCCGCACCGCTGCACCGCGTTCGCGCAGGCGGCGGATGAGATCGAGGCTCTTGTAGGCGGCGATGCCACCGGAAATGATGAGTAGGATGCGTTTTCCTGCAAGAGCCATGACGAAATCCTCTCGCGGCTGGCGGCCGCGTTTTGTGGCCGAACCTACTTGAGTGAAGGAGGGGAAGCAATCCGCATGGATCTTGCAGGGCGGTCCTGCCCGTTGCGTCAGCTTCCCTCGTCGGGAATATTGAGAACATACCCGCAGGCCTTGCAGTGAACCGCATCGGCCTCATGACGCTTCAGCCCGCATTGCGGACAGGGAAAGGTGACTTTATGGGGCCGGATGATGGCCTGTGCGAGGCGCACGAAGAGCGAGATGCCGATGATCATCGTGACGATCGAGGTAAGCTTGCCGAGCGTGCCGGGCAGCGTGATGTCGCCGAAGCCGGTGGTGGTCACGGTCGCGACCGTGAAGTAGAGCGCGTCGACGAAGCCGCCGATGCCGGAATCGGCATAGAAGAAGGTCGAATAGACGAAGCCCGTTATGCAGAAGAGAAAGACCAGGAAGTTGACGCAGGCCTGGATGATGTCTTCGAGATCGCCATAGCCGGAGCGCCTGAGAAGCAGCGTCAGAAGCTTGCTCTGGCTGATCGCCCAGATGCGCAATGCCCTGAGGAAGGCGAAGTTGGAGAGATAATAGGGAAACAGCAGCGTGGCGAGCACGAAGATGTCGACCCAGGTGAGCGGCCGCGTCAGCCAGTAGCGCAGGCTTGGCGCGATCAGGATGCGGGCGCAAAGCTCGAATGCGATGATGACGGCGATGATATAGTCGATGACGAGATAGGTCGGTCCCCCTCGAAGATAAGGACCGGTGAGGAAGAAGATGATGATCGTGAGATCGATCACCAGCATCGAGATCTGAAAGCGGATTGCCGCCTTGTCGCCGCCGAAATAGAGGCCGCGCAACCTGCGGCGAAGCGTTTCTATCGCCGTGGCGGGCGTTTCGGCGGTTGGTACTCTTTCCGTCATGGTAGGAATTTATGCCGCTCGGAACGGCGGTCAAGATTGGGCATCAATGGTTCTGCCTTTGATCTGCAATCAGGCTATCGCCCGTTGAATGACGGCGGGTCCTGCGCCGAATTTTTCCTTGCTGCGACGGTAGAAAGCCACGAACTCCGATGCAGGCAGCGCCTTGGAAAAGAGCCAGCCCTGGCCGAAATCGACGTCGCGGGCGTTCAGGTAATCCGCCTGGTCCTGCGACTCGATGCCTTCGGCTACGGTGAACAGCTTGAGGCTTTTCGCCATGTCTATGATGTGCGACGTGACGGAACTGGTCGCCGTGTCCTTTCCTATGACGTCGATGAACGACTTGTCGATCTTGAGGGCGTCCAACGGCAGTTCCTGGAGATATTGCAGGCTGGAATAGCCTGTGCCGAAGTCGTCGATTGCCACGGAATGTCCCGAAGCGCGCGCTTGCTCGATCGTTTCACGGGCCGCGGAGATGTCCATGAAGCCGCGCTCTGTCGCTTCCAGCCATATCTGCTCCGTGCGGATGCCGGTACTCGCAAGCGCCTTTTGGATGACGGGCAGTATCCTGCCGGACTTTATATCCGCGGCGCACAGATTGATCGCGATATGCAGCGATCGGTCATCGACCAGCAGCTTGCCCAACTCCGCGATGACGACATCGAGAACCTGGTCCGTGATCGCCATGATCAATCCGCTTTCCTCGGCCAGCGGGATAAAAAGATCGGGGCGCACGAGCGACCCGTCGGGACGGCGCCATCGCACCAGCGCTTCCGCACCGACGCAGATGCCGGTCTTCAGCTCGACGATCGGTTGGTAGTGAACGACGAATTCCCTTTTCTGTACGGCAATCGTCAGTTCTCCCAGCGGCGAGAGGCGTTTGCGGGAAAACCATATGACTATGCCGATTATGAATGCGGCGATGAAGGCGCCGGCAGGCAGAAGCAGCATCTGCTCGCGCTTCAAGTTGACGAGGATCTCCGCGCGCGGTTCGACGGCAATGGCCGTCCAGCCGTCCTGTTGCGCTACCGCAAAGAGATTTTCGTCATCGATGCCGTTGCGCGGCTCGGCCAGAATCGACGCTGTAAGCGTCGGATCCGGTGCATTCAATTCGCCGATCAGCGCGTCGTTCTGGCCGAAGATCGCGAGCCGAATGCTTTTGTCTACGACCACGTCGACGAAACGCACGGGATTGACCAGCACATTGTATGGTCCGTATTGCAGACCCATCATGTGGTTTCCCTGGCTTACGGCGGGCCGTATCCTCACGGTGACGTCGACGCCGCCAGCCGTCGTATAGTCGACATGCGCCTGGGCGACACGCTCGTCGGTTTCTCCCCAGGACGTGCATTTGAGCATGCGGTTCTCGAAATATCCGATCTCTTCCACCACCGGAGAGTTGATGGTCAGAATGCGCATCTGCGCGATATGGTCGGCGGAGCAGGGCTGGAATTTCGATGCGGCTATGATGCGAAGGGTGTTGGCTGCTTCCGAAAAGGAGATGTTGGCACGCGTGATGGCTCTGTCGGCGAAGAGGGCCAGACGATTCTGCTCGTTCTTCACGGCAAGTGTCCAGGAAAAATAGAGCATCACCGCGATGGGGATAATGGCCTCGACCAGTGCCAGCGCTACCGCGGCAACTATGATGCGCAACCGCCTCAAATCATCATCCTCTCGGGATCCGGAATGTCGAGATGCAGGCAGGCTGGAACAATTGCCGGAATGCATGCCGTCCATGCGGAAAGACAACGTCGGATTTTGCCGACTATGGATTAAGGATTTCTGATTGATCGGAGGCACTGTTGCCGGGCGGTGCCTCGCGGTCGTCCGTCGATCTTCTTTGGTGCGAGCCGTAGCGAATGGGAATGCCCGCACGGGGAACGCTCTTGCATATTCTTCGCCCGTCTTCGGGCAATTTAGATTGGATTCAGTCTTTTTTGGTAATTCTTCGTTAGCAATGCCGTTCAGTGGTTTTTCGGCGGTGAAATTCCATCCTCGACATTTGTTTTGCGTAGCGAGTTTTCATGCGTTTATCGGCCGTATCAGCTATCGTCCTTGCCTGTCTGAGCGTGTCGGGCTGCGCATCCAGTTCCGGACCGGAGAGCATCGCTGCCGGGCTCCCCTCGGCGGAAACCACGAGTTCCGTCGTGCGGCCGAGCAATCCGGTGCCTGTCGCAGAGGTCGGCGCAGAGGTCGCGGGGGCCGAAGCGCCGGACGACGCCCTGGCCTGGGCGGGACCGGTGCCCGAGCCGCAGGTGTTTGAGAGCGTCACAAACGAGGGCATGCCCGTTCCTTCGGGAAGGCCGGTTGCCTCGCTTGCCCCGGCCAATCCGATGGCCGGCGCAGCCTCGCGGACACGCATCTACGGTCATCGTTTCCGTGATGCCAAGCCGATCAATTTCGGTTCTGCCTCCCCGCGGAAGCTCGCCGTGCACGGCGTCGACGTCTCGCGCTGGCAGGGCGAGATCGACTGGGTGAAGCTGAGGACGCAGGGCGCGAATTTCGCCTATATCAAGGCCACCGATGGCGGCGACCATCTTGACCCGATGTTCAAGAAGAACTGGCGTGCCGCCAAGGAAGCGGGACTGAAGCGCGGTGCATATCACTTCTTCTACTGGTGCCGGACTGCGGGCGAGCAGGCCGACTGGTTCATCCGCAATGTTCCGCGTGATCCCGAAGCGCTGCCGCCCGTTATCGACGTCGAGTGGAACGGGGAATCGAAGTGCAGGAAGCGGCCTTCCCGTGCGCGGGTGCTGGAAAAGATGCAGGTCTTCATGGACAAGCTCGAGCGCCATTACGGTCAGCGCCCGATCATCTACACCGCGCCGGACTTCTATCGCGACAATCTGACGGGCGAATTGCGCGACTATCCTTTCTGGCTGCGCTCGGTTGCCGCCCATCCTTCCAAGGTCTATCCCGGACGTAAATGGATTTTCTGGCAGTATTCCGGCTCAGGCCTCTCGCATGGCGTCGATGGCAAGATCGACCTCAACGTATTCCACGGCAGCGAGGAGGAATGGCATCAGTGGACCGGGGCACGGTCCAGTTGAACCGACGATCGGCTGAGGATCTGAGCGGACCATCTTGGCTGCGGTCGCGTGCTCACGTCACCGCCCAGGCTATATAGATCATCGCGAGCGCTATCACCCATAGTGCGACCCGCCCCGAGCGCGTATTGCGCGCTTCCGCGCGGCCGATGGCCTCGGCGGTGGCGGGGTCGAAGCGCAGGCCATGTTCCGCCATATCGGAGAGGTCGAGCGAAAGCTTTTCGGCCTTGGCTGCGATTTCCGGTGCGGCCTCGGCAAGGCGCAGCGCAGCCTGCGCGCCGTCGCGCAAATCCGTGAGAATGCGTTTCGGGCCGAGATTGTCGCGTATCCAGGCGCCCACGACCGGCTCGGACGCCTTCCACATGTTGAAGCGCGGGTTCAAGGTGCGCGAGACGCCTTCCACCACGACCATGGTCTTCTGCAGCATGACGAGTTCTGGGCGGGTTTCCATGTCGAAAAGCTCCGTCACCTCGAAAAGCAGGGTGAGGAGCCTTGCCATGGAGATCGTTTCCGCTGGCTGTCCGTGGATGGGCTCGCCGATCGCCCGGATCGCCTGGGCGAAGCTTGCCGCGTCGTGATGCGCGGGGACATAGCCGGCTTCGAAGTGGACGTTCGCCACGCGTACGTAATCGCGGGTGATGAAGCCGTAGAGGATCTCGGCGAGGAAACGACGTTCCTTCTTGCCCAACCGCCCGACGATTCCGAAGTCCACGGCCACGATCGTGCCCTTGGGATCGACGAAGAGATTGCCCTGATGCATGTCCGCGTGAAAGAAGCCGTCGCGCAGCGTATGGCGCAGAAAGGACTGGATCAGCGTGTCGGCAAGCCGGTCCAGGTCGTGGCCTGCGGCCTTGAGGCCGGCCACATCCGACATCTTGACGCCGTCGATCCATTCCATGGTGACGACATCGCGTCCGGTTCGTTCCCAGTCGATCTCCGGTACGCGGAAACCCGGGTCGTCACCCTTGATGTTTTCGCCGAGTTCCGAAAGCGCGGCGGCCTCGAGACGGAGATCCATCTCGACCTTTGTCGTCTGCTCCAGCGTGCGGGTCACCTCCACCGGTCGCAGGCGCCGCGTGTAGGGGAGCATGCGTTCCTGCAGGCGTGATGCCACATACATCGCCTCGATGTCGTGGGCGAAACGCTGGCGCACTCCCGGGCGAATGACCTTCACCGCGACACGGCGCTCTCCCTTTCCGTCACGCACGATTGCGGGATGAACCTGGGCGATGGAGGCGGCAGCTATCGGTTCCTCGAAGCTTACAAAAAGATCCGAGATAGGCCGGCCGAGCGATGCCTCCACCGTTGCGATCGCCGCTTCGCGCGGAAAGGTCGCCATCCGGTCTTGCAATGCGGAAAGGTCGAGTGCGAACTCGGCGCCGACGACATCCGGGCGCGTGGCCAGGAACTGACCCATTTTCACGTAGGAAGGGCCTAGCCGCTCTATCGCGCGAGAAAGCCTGTTTCTGCGCACCTCGCCGGGGTGGTCTCTGCGGGCGACAAGTGCGGCACAGGCGCGCACGAGCCTCGCCGCTGTCGGCATGTTGTCGGGCGGAAAGGCGGAGAACACACCTTCGCGCGCAAGCACCCAGCCGACACGCGCCAGGCGCAGATAGGCACCGGGCGTGCTCATGGGGTCGTCTCCCGCGATAGGCCATGCGGGCGGCGGGTTGGTGGTCGGTCAAGCATGCGTCAGAGCTTCCAGCCGGAATGCAGCGCCGCGATGCCGCCGGTATAGTTGGTGAAGGTGACGCGCGAGAAGCCCGCCTTCCCGATCATCGTGGCGAAGTCGTGCTGGTTCGGGAACTTGCGGATCGATTCCACCAGATATTGGTACGGCTCGGCCTCGCCCGTGATCATCTTGCCGAATTGCGGGATCGCCCTGAACGACCAGGCATCATAGAAGCGGTCGAGGAGCGGCATCTCGACCTCGGAGAATTCGAGCACCAGGAGCCGCCCGCCGCGCTTCAGCACGCGATAGGCCTCGCTCAGCGCAACATCGATATGCGGAACGTTGCGGATGCCGAAGGCGACCGTATAGGCGTCGAAGGAATTGGCTGCGAAGGGAAGCTCCTCGGCATTGGCTTCGACGAAATCGAGATTGTCGGAGAGCTTCTTCTTCGCCGCACGGTCGGCGCCGACGGAAAGCATCGATCCGTTGATGTCGAGAACGGTGGCATGTGCCTTCCTGCCGGAAGCTTCGACGATGCGGAAGGCGATGTCGCCGGTGCCGCCGGCAACGTCCAGCACGCGGTAGCCCGGGTCGCGGCGCGGGTTGAGCGCGCTCACCATCGCATCCTTCCAGACGCGATGCAGGCCTGCGGACATCACGTCGTTCATGACGTCGTAGCGTTTGGCGACCTTATGGAAGACAGTGTTGACCAGCCCCTGCTTTTCTCCCTCGTCCACATGCCGGAAGCCGTAGGAGGTTTCCATGCCGCCCGTGGCGGATGTGCGCTGTGCCGTCATGCCGTTACTCCACCTGCCTCGTCCCGCCGCGATCGCAAGGACCATAGCGAATTGCCCGCTGCCGCGCCATCTCTCCCGCGCGCGAAGCGGGTGCGGCATTGCCGCGCTGGTATATAGGACATAGATGGGCGATAGGGAAATGCCAGATGCGACAAATGCGCGGCGCGCTCGCTCGCGCGGGCGGGATCGGTCGCCAGGAGATGTGAAATGCCGGAATTGCCCGAGGTGGAAACGGTCAGACGCGGCCTTGCGCCGGTGATGGAGGCCGCCCGGATCGACCGGCTGGAGCTGCGGCGTCCGGATCTTCGTTTCCCCTTTCCGGCACGTTTTGCCGAAAGGGCCGAAGGCAGGATCATCCGTTCCCTCGGCCGGCGGGCGAAGTATCTGTTGATCGATCTTGAGGGAGGAGACGTCATCGTCGCCCATCTCGGCATGTCCGGCTCGTTTCGCGTGGAGGGAGAGGAGCCGCCCGGCGATTTCCACATGCCGCGCGGCAAGGACGGCCGGCATGACCATGTGGTCTTCCATATCGAAACCGCGGATGGCCCGAAACGCGTCGTCTACAACGATCCGCGCCGTTTCGGCTTCATGGATATGATGCGCCGGGAGGATCTGCCGGCACATGCCTTTTTCCGTGAACTTGGCGAGGAGCCGACGGGCAACGCTTTGGATGCGGCCTATCTCGCTGCCCGTTTCCGGGGGCGGGCGCAGCCGCTGAAGGCGGCACTGCTCGACCAGAAGAACATTGCGGGCCTCGGCAATATCTATGTCTGCGAGGCGCTGTGGCGGGCGCATCTGTCGCCGGAACGGGCGGCGGGCACTTTGGTGACCGCGGCGGGAAAGCCCAGGAAGGAGCTCCTGGACTTGGTGGAGGCGATCCGGCTGGTGATCGCGGAAGCGATCGAAGCTGGCGGATCGAGCCTGCGCGACCATATCCGCGCCGACGGGACGCTCGGCTATTTCCAGCATTCCTTCTCAGCCTACGACCGGGAAGGCGAGCCTTGTCGGACCCCTGGCTGCGGCGGAACGGTCGGCCGCATCGTTCAGGCCGGGCGCTCGACCTTTTATTGCGCAACCTGTCAGAGCTAGAAGAGGAGGAAGGCACATGAAATTCGAGACATTGCTGGTGGAGACGCGCGGGCGGGTTGGTCTCGTCACCCTCAACCGTCCGCAGGCGCTCAACGCTTTGAACAGCATGCTGCTTGGAGAGCTCCGTTCGGCACTTGAAGCTTTCGCGCTGGACGAGGGGATCGGTGCCGTGGTGATCACCGGCTCCGAAAAGGCCTTTGCTGCCGGTGCCGATATCAAGGAGATGCAATCGCTTGGCTTTGTCGACGTCTTCCTCGGAGATTTCGCGGCCGGCTGGGACGATGTCGCAGGCTTCCGCAAGCCGATGATCGCCGCAGTTAGCGGATTTGCGCTCGGTGGCGGCTGCGAGCTGGCGATGATGTGCGATTTCATCATCGCCTCGCAGACGGCGAAGTTCGGCCAGCCCGAGATAACGCTCGGCGTCATTCCCGGCATGGGTGGCACGCAGCGTCTCACCCGGGCGATCGGCAAGGCGAAGGCGATGGATCTCTGCCTCACCGGGCGGATGATGGACGCCGCCGAAGCGGAGCGTTCGGGATTGGTTGCACGTATTGTGCCACAGGAGAAGCTGCTGGAGGAAGCGCTTGCCGCAGCCGAGAAGATAGCAAGTCATTCTCTGCCGGCGACCATGATGGCAAAGGAAGCCGTAGGCCGCGCTTTCGAGACGGTTCTTGCCGAAGGCATGCGCGTGGAACGCAGGCTGTTTCACAGCCTCTTTGCCACCGAGGATCAGAAGGAGGGCATGGCCGCTTTCGTGGAAAAGCGAAAGCCGGCATTCCGCAATCGTTGAAAGGCTGTTTTCTTTCAGAATGCGCGTTGACGAGAGAGCCGTTTCCGGCTATACGCCGCCCACAGTTTGGAAAGCCACTCCAAGGTTTTCCGATATTGCTCCCGAATTGCTTGGATGACAGGTCGCAGTGACCCGGCACGGCGAAGGCGGAGTTTGTGTCAGATTTCTGAAGAGAGGCATACATGGCCAATACGACTTCGGCGAAAAAGGCGACCCGCAAGATCGCTCGCCGCACTGCAGTGAACAAGGCCCGTCGGTCCCGCGTCCGCAGCTTCATCCGCAAGGTGGAGGAAGCCATCGCATCCGGTGATCAGGCCGCCGCCGCCGCCGCACTCAAGGCGGCGCAACCGGAGCTGATGCGCGCCGCATCCAAAGGTGTTCTTCACTCCAATACGGCATCCCGCAAGGTTTCCCGTCTGGCCAACCGTGTAAAGACGCTCTCGGCTTAAGATAAAAGCTTACCCAGCTATGCAGTTTTGAACGGGCCCGGCAGTTTTGCCGGGCTTTTTCTTTTGCTTTTCGGTGCCGCTATGGTTAATGCGCAGGGCTGGCTTCATGTCAGGCGGGTGACAGAAAAAAGCGTTTAACTTCAATTGTTTGCGGGAGGAATGTTCCTTCCGGCAGGGCTCCCGTTAGGGGAGCTTGGTGGCCTAATGAGTCAAGCGAAATTTTATTTTTTTAGATTCTTTCAGTGCCCGCAAAGTGGCAAAAAACAAAGCCATTGATTCATAAGCGATTCTTCACAAGAGGGGCATTTCCGAGTCAGGATGTCCCGTCCGAGTCAACCGTGGCCTCTTAATTTTGCGTAAAAAACCTGATTGATCTTCCGCCGTGATCCTGCCTAAATGCTTTCCACAGGGGGCGCGACATAAGCCGAATACGGACGTTGCAAACTGCCTGATGAAGGTGGTTGGAAGCGTGTGTCCTCTGTGACGGAGTGGTGGCTCTGCTCTGTATCATCATGATTGTTGTAACCTTCGGTCTGGGCGTTATTGCGTTCTGGGGTAGGTATGTTTGTGACTTGAGGTAGCGGAGCGCGCCATCAGGAAGAGACGGTGCGTGGAAACCGTACCCTGCAGTTGACGAGGAAACTGCAGGGACGTGTAGCAGGAAGGCCGGTCCGTCATGACGAGGATCGGTAACCCTGGTTGTGTTTGAGGCGCTGTTTGCGGATTTGAGGGCCGCAGGCAGCAGGGACACCGGAAGCCGCAAGGCGTCGATGGTTTTGACGCGGGCGGTGAAAGGCAAACAACGAGGCGTCGGCAGGAATGCCGGCGCGGCGAAGTGAAATGAAAGGCGGCACAATGCAAATGAATTCAGCCTCAGCGGCTGGCGCGTTCGTAAAAGGGGACGATACGCTTCAGACGCTCGAAAAGGGGAATGCGCAGGCGGGGGCAAAATCCGATATGAAGCAGGACGCGCTTTTCGAACGGGTCAGTGCGCGTCTGAAGGCCCAGGTGGGACCCGACGTTTATGCAAGCTGGTTTGGCCGGCTGAAACTCCATTCCGTATCCAAAAGCGTCGTACGCCTTTCGGTGCCGACGACATTTCTGAAATCGTGGATCAACAACCGGTATCTCGACCTGATCACCAGCCTCTTTCAGCAGGAGGACGCGGAAATATTGAAGGTCGAAATGGTCGTTCGCACCGCAATGCGCGGCCCGCGGCCGGGAAGCTCGGACGAAGCCGTTTCGGCGGAACCCGCGCCGGTCACCCAACCGCGGCGGACCTCCGGCGCCCAATCGGTGGCCCAGGCGGCAAGCTCGGCCGCGTTCGGCGCTCCGGCACGGCCTTCGGCCACCGCTCCTCTCTTCGGCTCGCCGCTGGACCAGCGCTATACCTTCGAGAGTTTTGTCGAGGGAACATCCAACAGGGTGGCGTTGGCTGCAGGCAAGACCATCGCTGAGGCAGGTGCGGGTGCGGTGCGCTTCAATCCGCTCTTCGTCCATTCGAGCGTTGGTCTCGGAAAGACGCATCTTCTTCAGGCCATCGCCACGGCTGCGCTGACGAGCGCGCGCAATCCGCGCGTGGTCTATCTGACTGCGGAATATTTCATGTGGCGGTTCGCAACGGCAATCCGCGACAATGACGCTCTGTCGCTCAAGGAGACGCTGCGCAACATCGATCTCCTGATCATCGACGACATGCAGTTCCTTCAGGGCAATTCGATCCAGAACGAGTTCTGCCATCTGCTCAACATGCTGCTCGATTCGGCGCGGCAGGTCGTGGTCGCGGCCGATCGCGCTCCATGGGAATTGGAGTCGCTCGATCCGCGGGTGCGTTCCCGCCTGCAGGGCGGTGTCGCCATCGAGATGGAGGCGCCGGACTATGAAATGCGCCTTGAAATTCTCAAGCGCCGCCTCGACGTCGCGCGGCAGGAAGACACCACGCTCGATATCTCGCCTGAGATATTGAGCCATGTCGCGCGCAATATCACCGCGAGCGGGCGCGAACTGGAAGGGGCCTTCAACCAGCTTCTTTTCCGTCGCTCCTTCGAGCCGGTGCTTACGATCGAGCGCGTCGACGAACTGCTAGGCCATCTGGTGGCTGCCGGCGAGCCGCGTCGGGTTCGCATCGAGGATATCCAGCGCGTGGTCGCCAAGCATTACAACGTCTCGCGCCAGGAACTCGTTTCCAACCGGCGCACGCGCGTCATCGTCAAGCCGCGTCAGATCGCCATGTATCTTTCGAAGACGCTGACGCCGCGCTCTTTCCCCGAGATCGGCCGCCGCTTCGGCGGGCGAGATCACACGACGGTGCTGCACGCCGTTCGCAAGATAGAAGAGTTGATTTCGGCCGACACCAAGCTCAGCCATGAAATCGAGCTTCTGAAGCGTTTGATCAACGAATAGCCGGTTTCCCGGCGGGATGCGGCCATGGCCCGGTCCGAAAGGATCGGGCCCTTTTTTGTGATGAGCCCGGCCATACACCCCAAAAATAGTTCACAGGAAGTTCGGTTGCCCGTCAGCAGGCGAGGTCCGCCACGACGGAATCGAGGACGAGCATGCCGGCTGGCGTGCAGCGCAGCCGCGAATTGCCGAGACGTTCTATGAAGCCGTTCTCGATAAGGAAACGTTCGCGTTCCGGATCGGGATCGCGGCCGGAGAGCGTCTGCCAGCGTGCGAGATCGACGCCTTCCTTGAGCCGAAGCCCCATGAGAAGCAGCTCGTCGGCCTGCTCCTCATAGTCGAGCACCTCTTGGTCTACCATGCCGTGACCTTCCGCCTCGACCAGCGCCAGCCAGCTTTCGGGCTTGCGCTCCGTGGATGTTGCGATTTTGGCGCCGGACGACGTCAGCCGTCCATGCGCACCGGGACCGATGCCTGCATAATCGCCGTAGCGCCAATAGGTAAGATTGTGACGGCTCTCCGCGCCGGGTTGCGCATGGTTGGAGACCTCGTAAGCCGGCATTCCTTCGCGTTCGGTGATCTCTTGCGTCGCTTCATAGAGAAGGGCGGACGCGTCGCCATCCGGAACGGTCAGCTTTCCTGCCCTGTGCAGACCGTAGAAGGGCGTGCCTTCCTCTATGGTGAGCTGGTAGAGCGAGAGATGGTCCACCGCATAGGAAATGGCTTGCTTGAGCTCCCGGTCCCAGGCCTCGACTGTCTGGTTGGGGCGGGCATAGATCAGGTCGAAGCTCATGCGCGGGAAGATCTCGCGGGCAAGGCGGATGGCCCTCAGTGCATCCTCGACGTCATGCAGGCGCCCCAGGAACCTGAGATCGGCGTCGTTCAGCGCCTGCACCCCAAGCGATACTCGGTTGACGCCCGCCGCCCGGTAGCCGCGGAAGCGCTCGGCCTCGACGCTTGAAGGATTGGCCTCCATGGTGATCTCGATGCCGTCCGGCACATGCCAGTGGCGGGAGATGGCGGAAAGAATGGCATCCACCGTCTCGGGCGCCATCAGCGAAGGCGTGCCGCCGCCCATGAAGATACTGGTTACGGTGCGCGGACCCGAAAGCCGCCGCATCGCCTCCATCTCCTTCAGAAAGGCGGAGACGAAGCGCGGCTGATCCACCGGTTGGTGGCGTACATGGCTGTTGAAGTCGCAATAGGGGCATTTGGCGGCACAGAAGGGCCAATGCACATAGACCCCGAAGCCGGAGTCCATGGGATCGGCCGGAAAACTCGGCCGTGATTGGAACGGTGTGACCGCCGTCATTGCCCCGTCAGTCCTCCAGACAGGTTTCGACAAAGCGTTTGAAGGCGCGGGCGCGATGGGAAAGCGCTTCCGCTTCCCCAGGCTTCCACCCGTGTTTTTCCTCTGCGCTCATTTCGCCGAAGGTCAGCTCATGACCGGCGGGTCGAAAGATCGGATCGTAGCCGAACCCTTTGTCGCCGCGTGGAGGCCAGACGAGGTCGCCATCCACCTCGCCGCGGAAGAATTCGGTGTGCCCGTCCGGCCAGGCGAGACAAAGGACCGAAACGAACCGCGCCGTGCGCTCGCAAGGAGAGGCGGCCCCTTTCTCGGCAAGGGCCTTCTCCACCTTTTCCATGGCCATTCCGAAGTCGCGGCTGCCATCGGTCCGCTCCGCCCAATTCGCGGTGTAGACGCCCGGCGCGCCGCCGAGCGCCTCGACCATGAGGCCGGAGTCATCGGAAAGCGCCGGCATATTGGCAGCCTTCGCGGAGGCCAGCGCCTTGATCGCGGCGTTCTCCTCGAAGGTGGAGCCGGTCTCGTCCGGTTCGATGAAATCGAGTTCGGCCGCCGACCGGGCTTCAAAGCCGAACGGGCCGATCAGGTCGCGGATCTCGCGGATCTTGCCGGCATTGTGGCTGGCGACGACAATGGTTCTGGTATCGAGCTTGCGCATAATCATTCCTGTTCGTCAAAGCCCCAGAGCTTCGGCTCGGCACATTCGATGCTGTTGCCGGCCGGATCCCGGAAATAGATGGAGCGAGCCCCGTTCGGCCAGCGGAAATCTGCCTCGATGGCGACGCCCGCGTCCCGCAGCCTGGCGGCCCAACCGTCGAGGTCGCTGCCCGGCACCCTGAAGCAGATATGGCCGTTGCCGGTCATTCCGTGCGCGGGGACCGGAAAAGCCTCCGGTGGCGGCGGAACCAGGGTCTCCTTCGGATTGAAGATCAGAAGCACGCCGGGTCCGCAACGGAAGAAGATGTGACGATCGGCCTGCCGCGTGATCCTTTCCAGGCCGAGCAGGCCGCCATAGAAGGATTCCGCCGCGTCGAGATCCTCCGCATAGAGTGCGGTTTCCAGAATGCCCTCGATTGCGGCCATGGCGGCGGTACTCCCTGTTTCAGGCGATCGCCTGCCTCTGCAGCGCGACGAGCTCCGCGATGCCTGACTTGGCAAGCGACATCAGGCTGGCGAATTCCTCGTCCGTGAACGGTTTGCCCTCTGCGGTTCCCTGGATCTCGACAATCCCGCCGGTGCCGGTCATGACGAAATTCGCATCCGTCTCTGCAGCGGAATCCTCCAGATAATCGAGGTCGATGACCGATTGGCTTGCGAAAATGCCGCAGGAGATGGCGGCGACATGATCCTTGAGCACCTTCTCGACTTTTATCATGCTGCGGGCCTCCATCCATTTCAAGCAGTCGTGGAGGGCAATCCATGCGCCGGTGATCGAGGCGGTGCGGGTACCGCCATCCGCCTGGAGCACGTCGCAGTCGATGGTGATCTGCTTCTCGCCGAGCGCTTCGAGATCGACGACGGCGCGCAAGGACCGGCCGATGAGGCGCTGGATTTCCTGGGTGCGCCCGCCCTGCTTGCCGGCTGCGGCCTCGCGCTTCATGCGCTCGCCTGTGGCGCGCGGCAGCATGCCGTACTCGGCGGTCACCCAGCCTTTGCCGCTATTCCTGAGCCATGGCGGCGTCTTTTCCTCAAGACTTGCCGTCACGAGCACATGCGTGTCGCCGAACTTGACGAGGCAGGATCCTTCTGCATGTTTCGAAAAATTGCGCTCGAAGGAAACCTTGCGCATCTGGTCGGTTTTTCTGCCGGACGGCCGCATCACGAACTCCTGGTATAACGGTCAAGGAAGGTCTTCTAGACCAGTTCGCGGCGGGAGGAAATCGCCAAAGGGGCCAGACCGCGGAAATCGGGATCTTTGGCCGCTCGGCGCTGTCTTTCCGCGGCAATTTCTTTTGCGGAACGCTGTGAAATCACTATATTATCGACCATGAAGAGGATCGTTCTGACGGCATGGTTCTAAAAAATACCGCGGACCCGGAAATTCAGATGGCGCTGGACGAGCGCTCCGGCGAGGTTTTTCGCCGCATCGTCGAAAGCTATCTGGAGAGCGGCGAGCCGCTCGGCTCCCGCAACCTTTCGCGTATCCTGCCGATGTCGCTTTCCCCGGCATCGGTTCGAAACGTGATGAGCGACCTGGAAGCGCTTGGGCTCATCTATTCCCCGCATGTGAGCGCCGGCCGCCTGCCGACACAGCAGGGCCTGCGTTTCTTCGTGGATGCTTTCATGCAGGTCGGCAATCTTTCGGAGGAGGAAAGGGCTTCCATCGATCGGCACGTCCGCCCGGTGAACCACCAGCAGGCGGTGGAGACGATGATGAACGAGGCGAGCCGGATGCTTTCCGGCATGTCGCGCGGCGCCGGGCTCGTGATCACCACCAAGACCGACGCGGTGCTGAAGCACGTGGAATTCATCCGCCTCGAGCCGACGAAGGCGCTCGTCGTCCTCGTCGGCGATCATGACCAGATCGAAAACCGCATCATCGAGCTGCCGGCAGGCGTAAGTAATTCCCAGCTCACCGAGGCTGCGAACTTTTTGAATGCTCATCTTGCCGGAAGCACGCTCATGGAAGCCCGTGCCCAGTTGCAGCGGCTGAGAGGCGAAATCCGCAGCGAACTCGACAAGCTGTCCCAGGATCTTGTCGAGCGAGGGCTGGCGGTATGGTCCGGCGGCTCCGAGGAGGAGAAGCCGACACGGCTGATCGTGCGCGGACGCTCAAACCTGCTGGAGGGGCTCGTCGGGGCGGAGGATATCGACCGGCTGCGAATGCTCTTCGACGATCTGGAAAAGAAGGAGAGCCTGATCGAACTCCTCAATCTCGCGGAAAGCGGGTCGGGCGTGCGCATCTTCATCGGCTCGGAGAACAAGCTCTTCTCCCTTTCGGGCTCGTCTTTGATCGTCGCGCCATACCGCGACAGCGACGAGAAGATCGTCGGCGCCGTGGGCGTGATCGGTCCGACACGGCTGAATTATTCCCGCATCGTGCCGATGGTGGATTACACGGCGCAACTGATGTCGCAGCTTTCGCGCTGACCGGCCGGCATTGCAGCTTGCCCGTCCGATTTCTCTCCACATTCGGCTGCCCTCAGGCCTATAGTGACAACGGATTGTCGAACCAGGAGCCACAATGCCTTCGACCGAGTTGCTTATCGCCTTTCTGGCGACCACGGCGATGTTCGCCTATATCCCCGGTCCGGCGATGCTCTATGCCGCAGCTCAGACCATGGCGCGCGGCCGATGGTCCGGCCTGGTGGCGGCTTGCGGCATCCATCTCGGCGGCTATGCGCATGTGATCGCGGCAGCGGCGGGACTATCCGTCCTCTTCCATGCCGTCCCTGCGCTTTATATGGTGGTGAAGCTCGTCGGCGCGGCCTATCTGGTCTGGCTGGGCATCTCGCTGTTCCGCTCGAAAACGCAAGGCGATGTGGATATGCCGGTTGTCGAGCCGAAATCCGTGCGGCGTACCTTCGTCGAAAGCATCCTGGTCGAGATACTCAATCCCAAGACCGCTCTCTTCTTCCTGGCGTTCCTGCCGCAGTTCGTCGATGCGTCGGCTGCCTTTCCCGTCTGGCTCCAGTTCTTCATTCTGGGAGCGGTCGTCAATCTGCTGTTCACCTCCGCGGATATCGTCTATGTGCTGCTGGCGGGCGTGATGATCGAAAGGTTGCGCAGGTCCGGCCGCGCCCAACGTCTGATGCAGCGTTTAGGGGGCACGGTGCTCGTGGGGCTGGGGGTCCATCTCGCTTTCCAGAAAAGCTGATCCTGCTGTCTTTCCCATGCGGCTTTCACACCGGTCTGCGCGAGTTTTTCAATGCAGACTTGATTTTTCGCCCTCAAACATCGATATCGGGCAAGACCTTGCTGCACCGCAGGTCCGATCCCGAGGAAGATGCGGTGCGCAGCAACCAATCACAAGAATTCAATGCGGAGTACGTCATGACCGACGAGACCAAGAAACACGGACCTGACGCAGCGGCCGAGGAAAACAAGGCTGCCGAAGCGAGTGAGCAGACGCAGGCGGCATCTGCGGAAGCTGCGGAGCAGCAGTCTGAAGCACCGGCGGAACCCGATCCTGTCGAGCTGCTGAAGGCGGAAAATGCCGATCTGCGTGACAGGTATCTCCGGCTTGCCGCGGAAATGGACAATTTGCGCCGCCGTACCGAGCGGGACGTGAAGGATGCCAAGTCCTATTCCGTCGCCGGCTTTGCACGCGACATGTTGGCCGTATCGGACAATCTCCGCCGTGCGCTGGAGGCCATTCCCGCAGAGGCGCGTGAAGCGGGCGACGCGGGATTCAACGCGCTTATCGAAGGCGTGGAAATGACGGAACGCTCGATGCTCGCAGCCCTGGAGCGCCACGGCGTCCGCAAGATCGAGCCGGTCGGCGAGAAGTTCGACCCGCATTTCCATCAGGCAATGTTCGAAGTGCCGAACACCGAGGTTGCAAACAATACTGTGGTGCAGGTCGTGCAGGCCGGTTTCGTCATCGGCGAGCGCGTCTTGCGCCCGGCAATGGTCGGAGTGTCCAAGGGTGGGCCGAAAGCGCCGGCCGCCGAGGCGGACGCCTCCGCGCAGGCCTGAAAGCTGCGTCGGAACGGCTGGTTTAAGTCAAGACGACTCGATCGACGGCCGAACAACCTTCTTGAAAAAGAGCCCGGCAGACCTCCTGGTCGGCCGGGCTTTCTTTGTTGAAAGCCTTGTCAGGCGGCGTTGGAAGCCTGTTCCTCGCTGAGGCAGGCAAAGATCGCGGTCGCGTTATCCGACGCTCTCAGCTTTGCCACCATTGCGGGATCGCGCAGAACCCGGGCAATGCGCGACAACGCCTTCAGATGATCGGCGCCTGCACCTTCCGGAGCGAGGAGGAGGAAAACGAGGTCGACGGGCTGGTCGTCGAGCGCCTCGAAGTCCACCGGAGTTTCCAAACGCGCGAAAAGACCGGTGATCTGGGGCAGTTCCTTGAGCTTGCCGTGCGGAATGGCGATGCCGTTGCCTACTCCCGTCGAGCCAAGACGCTCGCGCTGGAGGATGACATCGAAAATCTCGCGTTCCGGGAGACCGGTGATCTTGGCTGCCTTCGTCGCCAGTTCCTGAAGCAGCTGCTTCTTGGAATTGGCCTTCATTGCCGGAATAATCGCACTCTGCTGCAGTAAACCTGCCAATGCCATGCTCTTGCCCTCATGAGCCGGAGTGAAAGGGATTGAAGAGGAGATAGACCGGAATTGCCGACTTATCCCTCCCGTCACTCAGCCTTTGATATTGGCTGCATCGATCCAGCCAATATTTCCGTCGTTGCGGCGGTAGACGATATTCAATTGTTCCTTGCCGACGCTGCGGAAGAGAAGGACCGGCTCGTCGGTCATGTCGAGCGCCATGACGGCACTTGCGACCGACATGGTCTTGAGCTTCTTCGTGCTTTCCGCGACGATCGTCGGAGCGAAGTCCTCGGGAAGCTCGTCGGCTTCGTCGGGGATGGAATCCATGACCGTGTAGGCTATCTCGGCATAGGCATCATGGCCGTTGCCGTTGTGATGATCCTTGAGCTTGCGCTTGTAACGACGAAGCCGCTTCTCGATCCGTTCGGAGGCCCCCTGAAAGGCTACGAGGGGATCGTTGGCTTCTCCATTCGCTTGCAATACCACACCGGTATCAAGGTGAACCTTGCAGTCTGCGCTGAACCGCGATCCTGCTTTTTCCACGGTGACTTGGCTCGAATATCCTCCGTCGAAATATTTGGTTACGGCCTCTCCGATCGCGTCTTCAATACGCTGGCGGAAAGTTTCGCCGACTTCCATGTGTTTACCGGATACACGCACACTCATGGAGTTTCCTCTCTGGTTGTGATTTGCGCGTAGCAGTCTATTCCAACCCATCCCGCGTTCCAAGCTTTTCACGCGTGCAAGGGATTTTTGCACGATGAAACGGAAAAAGCGGGGATATGTCGGAAGTCGTTCTGCCCTGTCTCCAGAATTGTGGCGCGCATTAGCTTGTCCGGCGGACGAAGTCAATCATTGTATTCATACTTCGTTCATCTGTCCGGTTTCGGAACACGGCAGGAAGGCAAAGGTTCCGTCCTGAATCGTCCTCAGAAACCCGCCGCTTTCGCCAGTGCACGCTTCTCGCGGCGGCGCTGCACGGAAGAGGGAATGTTCATCGCCTCGCGGTATTTCGCGACTGTTCGCCGCGCGATGTCGATCCCGCTTTTCCTGAGGATATCGACGATATCGTCATCCGACAGAACCGCGTCTGGCGCCTCCTGCGCGATCATGGTCCGGATGCGGTGGCGGACGGATTCCGCCGAATGGCTGTCGCCGCCTTCCGCCGAGCCGATGGAGACCGTGAAGAAGTATTTCAGCTCGAACAGGCCCCTCGGCGTCAGCATGTATTTGTTCGAGGTCACCCGGCTGACGGTCGATTCATGCATCTTGATCGCTTCGGCGATCGTCTTGAGATTGAGCGGGCGCAGATAATCGACGCCCTGCATGAGGAAGGCATCCTGCTGGCGTACGATTTCTGCGGCCACTTTCATGATCGTCTTGGCGCGCTGGTCCAGGCTGCGCGTCAGCCAGTTCGCCGTCTGCAGGCAGTCGTTGAGGAAAGTGTGATCGTCGCTGTTCCTGTTGGTGCGGCGGGAAACGGAAGCATAATATTCCTGATTGACCAGAACGCGGGGCAAGGTGTCCGGGTTGAGCTCCACCAGCCAGCTTCCGTCCGGCGCAGCGCGCACGATGATGTCGGGCATGACGGCTTCCGAGATGGCGGGCTGGAAACCCGTGCCGGGCTTCGGGTCCAGTTTTCGGATTTCCGCCAGCATGTCGATGAGGTCCTCCTCATCGACGCCGCAGAGCTTCTTGAGCGTCGCGAAATCGCGCCTGGCCAAAAGCTCGAGATTTCCGATGAGAGCCGCCATAGCCGGATCGAAACGATCGCGCGCGCGAAGCTGGATCGCCAGGCATTCGCTGAGCGACCGCGCGAAGATGCCGGGCGGGTCGAGATCCTGGAGCCTTGCAAGCACGCGTTCGACTTCTCCAAGCGGTTTGCCGAGCTTCAGCGCCGTTTCAGCCAGGCTGCCATGGACATAGCCGGCTTCGTCGAGCTGGTCGACGAGATGATGCGCGATCAGCCGGTCGATATCGGAGGTCAGAACAAAGGGGATCTGGCCCTCGATGAATTCCCGAAGCGTGGTCTGGCCGGCAACGAAGTCGTCGAGATCGTATGCCTCGCTGCTGCCGCCTTCGCTCCCTGGCATGGATTTCCACTGGCCGATGAGTTCGGGTGCATCCGCCGGACGCGGCCCTGCATCGTCCGGAAACATGTTATCGAGACTGCCGTCGAAAGGCTCCGCCATGCCGCCGGCCTCGCCTGAGGTCGCCGAATCGTAAAGATCGCGCTGGGTCTCGCCCTTCGTTTCGTCGCCTTCGCGTTGTCCCCGATCCTCATGGACGGTGAAATAATCGTCGTGATCGATGCGCTCGCCCTCGCGCGGCATGTCGTCATTGGCGGCGAGCTCCAGCAGTGGATTCTTCTCGACTTCCTGTTCGATGAAATGGGTGAGCTCGATATGCGTCATCTGCAGCAGCTGGATGGACTGCATGAGCTGCGGCGTCATGACCAGAGACTGGGTTTGCCGCAGATATAGGCTGGCTGCTAATGCCATGACGGACGCTGAACTCCCTGACTGCCGATGCCCGCCATCCCCGAAAAACGCAACGATCCGCAGGCGGAAATCCCAACTGGCCCAAAAATTGCTTTTTTATGGGATTTGGTCAAGATGCGGCACTGGAACTTGGTGAATTTCGTTGCGTCGCCAAATGCCGCAATAGGGATAGTACCGGCTCCTGTCCGGCATGCAAGTTCCGATTGCGTTTTTCCGGGCGGAAACCTGGTCAGAGACTGAAGTTGTCGCCGAGATAGAGCCTGCGCACGTCGGGATTGGTCACGATGTCGTTGGCGCGGCCATGTGTCAGCACCTCGCCCGCATGGATGATGTAGGCCCTGTCGATCAGTCCCAGCGTTTCGCGGACATTGTGGTCGGTGATCAATACACCGATGCCGCGTGACGTCAGATGGCGCACCAGCGCCTGGATATCGGCGACCGAAATCGGGTCGACACCCGCAAAGGGCTCATCGAGCAGCATGAAGGTGGGGTCGGTCGCAAGTGCTCGGGCGATTTCAAGCCGCCGCCTCTCGCCGCCCGAAAGGGCGATTGCCGCAGATTTGCGCAGATGTGTGATGGAGAATTCGGCGAGGAGGCTGTCGAGTTTCCTCTCGCGACGTGCTTTGTCGCGGTCGTGCACTTCCAGAACGGCGCGGATGTTTTCCTCCACCGTCAGCCCGCGGAATATCGAGGCCTCCTGTGGAAGATAGCCCACTCCGAGACGCGCCCGCCGATACATCGGCATCGTCGTCACTTCGTTTCCATTGATCTCGATCGAGCCCTCGTCAACGGGAACGAGGCCGGTAATCATATAGAAGCACGTCGTCTTGCCGGCGCCGTTCGGGCCGAGGAGACCGACGGCCTCGCCCCGCCTGACGACCAGGGAGACGCCGTTGACGACCCGCCGTCCGCGATAGGACTTTGACAGGTTGCGGGCAATCAGAGTGCCCTCGTAACGCGAATTATCGGCGTTGCGCTGCGGTTCCGGCGCGGGCTTCTTCGGTAGGCGCGCCAGTCGGGAGAGGAGGCTGGAAGACACGTGGGCTCTACATCAATTGGTCTTGCGAGACTGTGGATCGAGCTGGATCGTCACGCGCCCGCCGCAGGCGTCGAGCCTGGCCTCCCCGGTGCGCATCGTCACGGTCAGCTGGCAGCCGACGAAGACGTTCTTGCCTTCCGAAAGGACGACGCGGTCGCCCTTCAGCACCAGCGTCTCGTCGACAAGGTTGAATGTTCCCGTTTCGGCGGTCGCCTCCTGGGTGCCGGACTTCAGGAAGACCTTTTCCGAGACGTCGATCTTCTCGATATCGGCATCGCCGCTCGAGACGGACCCGCCGCTGCCCGCGCGGTAATAGACAACCATGTTGCCTGCCTGCAACGTCGTCGTCCCTTGCACGACTTTGACATTTCCACTGAAATGAGCCTTGTTTTCCTGATCGCGGATTTCGAGCTTGTCGCTTTCGATCTGGATCGGCTGGTCGTTCGAGAGCTCCAGCCCCTTCATCCTGCTGTTCGTCTGCTGCGCTTCGACGGAGCCCGCGAGAAGGACGATGCCGGCAAGCAGGAGCAGGCGATGGGAATGCCGGGAGAGGGATGCGGCGAAGACGGTCATGACGCTCTTACTTTTCTCTGTTGCGGATGGCGGCAGGATCCACATTGACCTTCACCATTCCCTCAAAGGTTACAACCCGTCCCTTATCCGTCATTCGCAGCTTCTGTGCAACAATTGAAGCTTCCTGTGAACGGATCGAGACGGGCTCCTCGCTCGACATCTGCCCGCCATTGATATCCAGATGAGCGGATCTGAAATTCGCTTCCAGGCCGGTGTTGAGCTTTATCGTGAAGGGCTCGGTCATGTCGAGAATGTTGTGGCCCCGATCGTAGACGCCGGTCGTGGCGTCGACCTCCGCGACGATCGTTTCGTTGACCGGCATCTTCGCGCGGATGTTCTCGAGCGTGATCACATCGGGCTGTCTCATGTCCTGAAGGGCCCGGTCGGCGCGCATGGAATAGCTGATGCCCTGCTGGTTGCGCCCGGAGATGGCCGGATTGCGCATCACGAGCTTGCCGTCTTCGATAGTCGCGCTGTCGATGTCGAGGTTTTCCGGCATGTAAGTCCTGATGAGCGAAACCGCCGCGAAAACGGTGGCGATCAGCACCGCGACGATCGGAAGCGCGATCTTGAGAAAACGCACGCGCGAGGAATGGCGCGTTGCCAGCCGGTAGGCCTCTGAGGGGCTGCTCCCCGCGGCAAGATGTGCGTCAGTGACCGTGTTCAGCATGATTCCTAAGCTTCGCCGTTGCCGTACATTCCGGCAAAAATGACAGGACCGCGGACCTTGGCCGCGGCACCGTGGTCCATATGGAGATTATTCCTTGAGAAACAATGGATGTCTAAAAATAGTCCGAGACCATTTGCCATCCGACGTTCTAATGCCATATCGATAGGGCATTTGGCAAACGGCAGCCTCGCTGCTTCGCCAAATATGAATGAATGAAGCTGAGGAAACAGCAAATGGATCAGTCCGCGATCGCCGACCGCCGGCAATTGCGCCGGAAACTCACCTTTTGGCGTATAGTGGCGCTGTTGATCGTCGTGGCTGCGGTCACAGCCGCCGTGGTCGCCGGAAGGCCGCTTGCCGGCAGCAGGGACCATGTCGCCCGCGTCAGCGTCAGCGGGTTGATTCAAGATGACCGGGAGCTTCTGGAGCGCCTCGACCGGATCGCCCAAAACGACCGGGCCAAGGCGCTGATCGTGACGATCGCCTCGCCGGGAGGTACGACCTATGGCGGAGAGGTTCTCTTCAAGGCGATCCGAAAGGTGGCGGAAAAGAAGCCGGTCGTTTCCGACGTGCGCACACTCGCCGCATCGGCGGGCTACATGGTTGCGACGGCCGGCGATACGATCGTGGCCGGGGAGAGCTCGATCACCGGTTCGATCGGCGTCATTTTTCAGTATCCGCAGATCCAGGAGCTGATGAACAAGATCGGCGTGTCTCTCGACGAAATCAAATCGGCGCCCTTGAAGGCCGAGCCCTCGCCGTTTCATCCCGCGAGCGAAGAGGCCAAGGCGATGATCCGCTCCATGGTGACGGACAGCTTCAACTGGTTCGTGGATCTCGTCGCCGAGCGGCGCAGCCTGCCGCGCGATGAGGTCTTGCGGCTCGCCGACGGCAGCATCTATACCGGCCGGCAAGCACTTTCGGCAAAGCTAGTGGACACTCTGGGTGGACCGGACGAGATAGAGGCCTATCTTGAAAGCCGCAACGTTGCCGCGGATCTCCCGGTGGTCGATTACGAGGAGACATCTCGGACCAGCCGCTTCTGGTTCGTTCCCGGTGCCGCCGAACTCGCCCGGATCCTGCGCGGTAATGTATTCGACGTTGCTCCCGCGCTCGAAAAGCTCGGCGCGGAGAAGTTGTTTCTTGACGGTCTTGTTTCGGTTTGGCAGGTTGGTCGCGATTGAAAAACCGAGATATTTGAGGGGGCTACAGTGATCAAGTCCGAACTGGTGCAAATTGTCGCCGCTCGCAATCCCCATCTCTATCACCGTGATGTCGAGAACATCGTCAATGCGGTGCTCGATGAAATCACCGATGCGCTTGCCTCGGGAAACCGCGTCGAACTGCGCGGCTTCGGGGCTTTCTCCGTCAAGAACCGTCCCTCGCGGTCGGGCCGCAATCCCCGCACCGGCGATTCGGTTTTCGTCGAGGAGAAATGGGTGCCCTTCTTCAAAACGGGCAAGGAACTGCGCGAGCGTCTCAATCCCGGCCAAGCCGACGAAAACGACGATTGAGATCGTGACGCCCGCGCGGCGTCCGACGCCACGGAGATAGCGGCATGCTCAAGAAACTGATCAACATTCTCATTCTCGCGCCGATCGGGATCGTGCTGATCGTGCTTTGCGTTGCCAACCGGCAGTCGGTCACGCTGGCCCTGAACCCCTTTCGCCCCGAGGACAGCGTCCTTTCCGTTTCCGCCCCGTTCTTCGTCTATCTATTCCTTGCCGTGATCCTGGGCATGATCGTCGGTTCGCTCGCCACGTGGCTCAGCCAGGGAAAATACCGCAAGCGCGCCCGCAGCGAGGCGCATGAGGCGGTGAAGTGGCACGCCGAGGCCGAAAAGCACAAGACGCGCGCGGAAACGGTGGCGGCGCAGTCGTTGCTGCCGTCCAAATAAGCGGCGCCGACGTGGCTACGCTTCGGCTGCTCCGTTCAGCCGCTGGCCCAGATCGTTGAAAAATTGACCGGCAAGCTTCTTCGACGTCGAATCCACCAGACGTGAACCGAGCTGTGCCAGCTTGCCGCCGATCTGCGCCTTGACCTCGTAGGAGAGGATCGTCTCGCCGCCGTCCTCGCGAAGCGACACATCGGCGCCGCCTTTGGCGAAGCCCGCGATTCCCCCCTTTCCTTCGCCCGAAATCGTGTAGCTTTCGGGAGGGTTGAGGTTGGAAAGCGTTACTTCGCCGGTGAAGGTCGCCGAAACGGGACCTATCTTGATCTTCACCACCGCTTCCAGTTCCGTCGGCGATTTCTTGGTCAGCGACTGACAGCCCGGTATGCAGGCCTTCAGTACCTCGGGATCGTTCAGTGCTGCCCAGACGGCCTCGCGAGGTGCCGCGATGCGCTCTTCGCCGTTCATGTCCATGAATATGCCTCCCGTTGCGACGACTGGCATCTTATCGCAGATCGCAAAGCGCTTTGCCAAGTGATATGGCGGGTGATATGGGGTCCGCTTGCCCGAGCCCTTTGCGCCAGAGCCGTCAACCGAAAAACGGGTCCGATCTTGAAGGATAGAACAAGCCGAACGAAAAAGAGGATCCCCAGCCCTCCAGGGACGCGTTCGGGAGAGCGTCGTCTCCAGGCCGGCCCGGCGGAGACAAAGAAGGATGCTGCATCGGTTGCGGACAAACGCGGCGCCGGTATACGCAGTGCCCCGCGGGAGGATCATCCGGACAAGCGCCCTGCGCGAGGCGCATCCAGGGACGTGTCGCGGGACGCGCCCGCTCATCCGCTGTCGCGTCGGGACGGCGAAAGGCCTGCCGAGCGTATTCCCGTCATCCTGGAGACGGGCGGGGCGGAAGACTATCGGCTGATAGACAGCGGCGACGGCGAAAAGCTCGAGCAGTATGGTCCCTACCGGATCGTACGGCCCGAGGCCCAGGCGCTTTGGCCACGCAGTCTGCCGCCACAGCTGTGGAAAAAGGCCGATGCGATCTTTACCGGCGATACCGACGAGGACGGGATGGGGCGGTGGCGCTTTCCGAGTGCCGTTCTCGGCGAAACCTGGCCGATGCGGCTGCTCGGTACGGATTTTCACGGTCGGTTCACATCCTTCCGCCATGTCGGCGTCTTCCCCGAGCAGCTCGCGCATTGGCGCTGGATGAAAGAACGCATCGAGCAGTCGGAGCGACCGCTGAAGGTCCTCAATCTCTTTGGTTATACCGGCGTTGCGTCGCTGGTCGCGGCGCGTGCCGGCGCCGAGGTCACCCATGTCGATGCGTCGAAGAAGGCAATCGGCTGGGCGCGTGAAAACCAGACGCTTGGCCGCGGAGAGAAACTGCCGATCCGGTGGATCTGTGAAGATGCGATGAAATTCATCCAGCGCGAAGAGCGGCGCGGCAACCGCTACGATATCATCCTGACCGATCCGCCGAAATTCGGCCGCGGGCCGAACGGCGAAGTGTGGCAGCTCTTCGACCATCTGCCGCTGATGCTCGATATCTGCAGGGAAATCCTCTCGCAAAAAGCTGTGGGCCTGATTCTGACGGCCTATTCGATCCGGGCAAGCTTCTACTCGATTCACGAGCTCATGCGCGAAACCATGCGCGGCAAAGGCGGCGTGGTCGAATCCGGCGAACTCATCATCCGCGAGAGCGGCGCGGACGGCCAATCACCGCAGCGCGCGCTTTCCACTTCTCTCTTCAGCCGCTGGATTGCCGCATGAGTCACGATTTCCGGGACCATCAAACAAGGGAAGGCGGGCCTCGCCGCGTCGGCCAGGTGAAGGAGGTGACAAGCCTCACCAATCCGATCATTAAGGATATACGCGCGCTGGCGCAGAAGAAGGCACGCGACGAAACGCGCTCCTTCATGGCGGAAGGCCTGAAGCTCGTCATCGACGCGCTCGATCTCGGCTGGACGATCAAGACGCTGGTCTATGCCAAGGCGGCCAAGGGCAAGCCGCAGGTCGAGCAGGTTGCGGCGAAGACCGTTGCAAGCGGTGGCCTGGTCCTCGAAGTGAGCGAGAAGGTCATCTCCACCATTACCCGGCGCGACAATCCGCAGATGGTGGTGGGCATCTTCGAGCAGCGCTACCGAAGCCTCAGGGACATACGCCCCGCCGCCAACGAAACCTACGTGGCGCTCGACCGGGTGCGCGATCCGGGCAATCTCGGGACCATCATCCGCACGGCCGATGCCGCCGGCGCATCGGGCGTCATTCTGGTTGGCGAAACGACCGATCCCTTTTCGCTCGAAACGGTGCGGGCCACCATGGGGTCCGTCTTCGCGATGCCGATCGCGAAAGCCTCTGCCGCTGATTTTGTCCGGTGGAGGAAGGAGACGGCCGCGCATGTCGTCGCAACTCATCTCGCCGGTGCTGTCGACTACCGCACGATCGGTTATCGCGATAAACCGATCGTTCTCCTGATGGGCAATGAGCAGGCAGGCCTTCCCGACGAGCTGGCACGTGAAGCCGATGCGCTTGCCAGAATTCCGCAGGCCGGCCGCGCGGACTCCCTCAATCTGGCGATAGCCACCGGCATCATGCTCTTCGAGGCGCGCCGCCACATCCTTTCGCTGGAATCCAAGGCATGAACCAACGCGCATCGTTTTTTTCGCGCCCGGCTCCGGTGGCGCTCTTTATCGTGATCGCGGTTCTGCTCGACCAGATGGTCAAGCTCGCCGTGGAGGCATGGCTGCCCTTCCAGGAACCCGTACCTGTGATCCCGATGCTGGCGCTTTACCGGACGTATAATTTCGGCGTCGCTTTCTCGATGCTTTCAGGCATGGAAACATGGTTCATCATCGGCTTGAGGCTGGCGGTTGTGGCTTTCGTCATCTGGCTCTGGCGGCGAACGCCGAAGGAGCATGGCCTCTCCCATTTCGGTTACGCTCTGATCATCGCCGGCGCCATCGGCAATATCGTCGACAAGCTGCTTTTCGGCTATGTCATTGACTATATCCTGTTTCATACAGACACCTGGTCCTTTGCCGTCTTCAATCTCGCGGACAGTTTCATCAGCATCGGCGCAGCTTTCGTCGTCATCGATGAGGTTCTGCTGATGAAAAGACGCGATCGTTAAAATTCGAACATTTTGCTGAAGCGGTTTTGAACGCTCGCTGTGCTACGGCGCCCGGTATGAGCGAGCCCGCGAAGCTTCAGAAACGGCTGAGTACCGAATTCGAAGGGGTCACGCCGCGGCGTGACGGCGAGCCGGTGCGCGACGAAATACCAGGCGAAAATGCTGCCGGATCCGATAAATCCACCGGCAATGAAGCGCGATACGCCGGGTTCGCCCGCCCGCTGACGATCGTCCCCATTGTTGCCTGCGCCGGATTGCTGTTTTCCCTATTTGCCCTGATTGCCGGAGCGGCGGCCGGCTTTTACCTTGCCGCCGCCGGTTTGGGATTTCTCGGCATCGCCGGATCGCTCGCCCTCATCGCTCAGCATGTGACTGCCTATCGTGGAACGGACATATCCGAGCGCATGAAAGACCGCGACTGGGAGCGAAACGAGACGTCGCATGTTCTCTCCGCCATTCACGACGTCCTTGGCGATATCCTCGTCACGCGATCGCTCGACGGCAGAATCGTCCAGTGCAACTCGGTTCTGCTTGATCTCGCGGGAGGCGAGGTGAAGGGAAAAACCTGCGAGGAAGTGGGGCTGGTTTTCCGCTCGCAGACGCATGCATATCGCTACGACGTCGATATCGAGACCGTTCAGGGGCGTCGGACCTATTCCTGGCACGATATCACGATGCGCGAGCCCTCAAGCGGGCAACTGATCATCCAGAGCATTGCACGCGACGTGACGGAGGAACGGCGGGCGGACAACGAGCGCGAAACCGCTAGGCAAAAGGCAGAACAGGCGAGCGAGGCCAAATCGCGGCTGCTCGCGACCGTCAGCCATGAGATACGCACGCCGCTTTCCGGAATTCTCGGAATGTCGCACCTGATCGGCCAGACGAGGCTTACCGCGGAGCAGAAGAACTATCTCGCCGGAGTCCGTCAGTCGGGTCACGCGCTTGTGCAGCTCGTCGATGACCTGTTGGATTTCTCGACCATCGAGGCCGGTCGTTTCCAGCTTCGCCCCTCCGAAGAGCCGATCCGGCCGATGCTGGAGGCGGTTGTCGAGATGCTGTCCCATAGGGCGCATGAGAAGGGGATAGAAATAGGGTCCTTCGTTTCTCCGAAAGTGCCGGGAACCATCACCTTCGATGCGCCGCGTCTGCGGCAGGTGCTCTACAATGTCGTGGGCAACGCGGTGAAGTTCACCCATAGCGGCGGCGTTTCGCTGGAAACCAGGCTGGACGGTGAAATCCTGACAATCGCGGTGAGCGATACCGGTCCGGGCATGAGCCAGGAGGAGCAGGCGCGCATCTTTGATGAGTTCGAGCAGGCGGGGGGGCTTGCCCAACGCAGCGGCGGCACAGGCCTGGGACTTGCGATTTCGGCGCGCATCCTGCGTGAGGCGGGCGGTTCGCTGACATTGAACAGCGAGCCCGGCAAGGGCAGCTGCTTCATCATACGCATGCCGGTATCCGGCCTCGAGGCGGGCGCTGCCAAAGCGACGCGCAAGGGGCTTCTGCGCGACACGCGCGTCTTCCTCTTTGCACCCGTGGGGCCGGCGTCGGCCGCATTGGCCCGAACCATCACGGCGCTTGGCGGCCATTGCCATCACGCTTCCACCGTGGACGAGGCGATGGATACGATGCAGCATCTCTCGATGAAGCGACTGGCGTTGACGGACATCATCGTCGACAATCGCCTTTCCGGCCAGTTCCGCCGCGATCTGGCGCATCTCGATGCTCTCTCCGCCGAGGGGGTTCGCCGCACTTATCTCGTCAATCCGGAGGAGCGTACCACCCGCATGGTGGGAAATGGCGAGGGTTACGACGCCTGGCTGATCCGGCCGTTGCGGGAGCGGACACTCGTCGAGGTTCTGCGCGGCCGGATGAGGGGGATAGAAAAACGCGATGCGATCAACGACAACCGGCCCGTATTGAAGGAGCCGCCCGCTGTCGTGGACGACACCCCGGCTGCGACCGGAGGCGAAATCCTCCTCGCCGAGGACGATCCCGTCAATGCGATGCTCGTTCGCTCGGTGCTGGAGAAAGCCGGTCACAAGGTCAGGCTGGTCGGCGATTACCCCTCCTTGCTGGCGACGCTGGAGGAGACGGCTGCAACGCTCCCCGACATCGTCATTACCGATTTCGGCATGCCGGGCGGTGACGGGCTTGAGGTGATATGCAGGCTCCGCCGCGAGGAACGGGAGAAAGGCAGCGCACCGACGCCGTTGATCGTACTGACGGCCGACACCCGTGCGCCGCTGCGCCATCAGCTTATGGCGGCCGGCGCCAATGCCGTGCTCGCCAAGCCCGCCGAGCCGCAGGTGCTTGTCGCCGAGGTCGGCCGCTTCCTGCAGAGATCGGCGATCTGAGTTAGGATCGGTTTACATTTTTAGGCCTGCCTGCGGTAGCGCCGGCGCCCATTTTTCCTTCCTCGGCACTGGTTATAGTGCCCGAGGCATGTCACTATCCTGTCGTAGAATCGTGCTCTAAGATGCGCACCTTCTTAATGCAGGAAAGTCTTATGACCGTTGAACTTGCTGATCCTGTTCCGGTGGCTGAGACGGTACAGACGTCCGGTGTGCTTCATGCGAAGCCTGCCGGCGATGTTCTCGGCCGGATCGGCAATCTTGAGACCCGGCTTGCCCGCAGCAATGCGGAGATCGACGCGGCTCAGGCCGTGCGCTATCGCGTGTTTGCCGAAGAGATGCAGGCGCAGCTTCCGCCCGATGCCGTTCGCCGCAAGCGGGATATCGATGCCTGGGACATGGTGTGCGATCATCTGCTGGTGCTGGACAGGTCCATAGAAGGCGATGCGGAGGAGCAGATCGTCGGCACCTACCGGCTGCTCCGCCAGGAAGTCGCCTATGCATCCGGCGGATTCTATTCCCAGTCGGAATTCGACGTCGACGCCCTGATTGCGCACCACTCCGGCAAGCGCTTCATGGAACTCGGCCGCTCCTGCGTTCTTCCCGAATACCGCACCAAGCGTACCGTGGAACTCCTCTGGCAGGGCAACTGGGCTTACGCGCTGAAGCATGGCGTGGACGCGATGTTCGGCTGCGGTTCGTTCAGCGGAACCGTTCCCGAGGAACATGCTCTGGCGCTTTCGTTCCTGCACCACAATGCGCTGGTGCGCGACGACTGGGCCGTGGCGGCCCGTCAGGAACTGTATCGCACGATGGATTTGATGCCAAACGAGGCGATCAACCCGCGCAAGGCGCTGGCAGCCATGCCGCCGCTGATCAAGGGATATCTGCGGCTCGGCGCCATGGTCGGCGATGGCGCGGTGGTGGATCATGCCTTCCGCACGACGGACGTACTGATCGTTCTTCCGATCAGCAATATCTCCGGACGGTACCTGAACTACTACGGCGCCGATGCCGGCCGCTTCGCGAGCTGATTTTCTTCTCCTCCCTTAGGTAGACGGGGAGGAGAAGAATCTCGTCATACCCCTGCGTTATAAGCCGCCAGCGCCGCCATGTTGACGATATCGGAATCCTTGGCGCCCATCGAGACGATCTGAACCGATTTGTCGAGACCGACGAGAAGCGGCCCGATCACCGTGCAGCCGCCTAGTTCCTGCAGCATCTTCGTCGAGATCGCCGCCGAATGGAAAGCCGGCATGACGAGCACATTGCCTGGCCCGGAAAGACGGCAGAACGGGTACTGCTCCATGATTTTCGGGTTGAGCGCGACATCGGCAGCCATTTCGCCGTCATATTCGAAATCGACGCGCCGTTTGTCCAGAATCTTCACCGCCTCGCGCACCCGTTCCGAGCGTTCCCCGGAAGGATGGCCGAAGGTCGAATAGGCGAGCATCGCCACGCGCGGCTCATAGCCGAGGCGGCGGGCAAGCCCCGCGGCCTCCTCGGCGATATCCGCGAGCTCTTCGGCCGATGGCATGTCATGGACAGCCGTATCCGCCACCAGAACCGTGCGGCCACGGCAAAGTGCGAGCGAGGCGCCGATAACCCGGTGGCCGGGCTTGGCGTCGATGCAGCGCCGGACATCTTCGAGAGCGGTGGAATAATTGCGCGTCAGCCCGGTCACCATCGCGTCCGCGTCGCCGAGCGCCACCATGCAGGCGGCGAAATGGTTGCGGTCGTTGTTGATGAGCCTCTGTGCATCGCGCAGGAGATAGCCCTTCCGCTGCAGCCGGGCATAGAGATAGTCGATATAGACCTCGCGCCGCGTCGAAATGCGGGCGTTGACGAGCTCGATCCCCGCACGGGCGAGATCGATCCCGGCTTTTTCGGCAACCGAGCGCATGACGTCCTCCCGTCCCAGCAGAATGGCCGTGCCGAGCTGCTGGTTGGCATAGGAGAGCGCGGCGCGCATCATCTGCTCCTCTTCGCCCTCCGCGAAGACGACACGCTTCGGGTGACGGCGGACGCGTGCGTAGATCTGCTGCAGCGTCGAGGCGATCGGGTCACGCCGCGCCCTCAGGTCGCGTCCATAGGCCTCGAGGTCCGGGATAGCCTTGCGTGCAACGCCTGATTCCATCGCAGCTTTGGCAACGGCCACCGGAATGGCCGAGATCAGCCTGGGATCGAAGGGCACGGGGATGATGTATTGCGGTCCGAAACGCGGCCGGTTGCCCTGATAGGCTGCCGCGACGTCGTCCGGAACATCTTCCTTGGCCAGATTGGCGAGTGCCTCTGCCGCGGCGATCTTCATCGCATCGTTGATCGTGGAGGCGCGCACGTCGAGGGCGCCGCGAAAGATGTAGGGGAAGCCCAGCACATTGTTGACCTGGTTCGGATAATCCGAGCGGCCGGTGGCGACGATCGCGTCGTCGCGAATGCGGGCAACCTCCTCGGGCGTGATCTCCGGATCGGGATTTGCCATCGCGAAGACGATCGGCTTCGGCGCCATGGAGCGGACCATCTCCTCCGAAAGCGCACCCTTTGCCGACAGGCCGAAAAAGACGTCTGCGCCGTCCAGCGCCTCGGCGAGCGTACGGCGGTCGGTCTTGACCGCATGTGCGGACTTCCACTGGTTCATGCCTTCTGTACGGCCTTGGAAGATCACGCCCTTCGTATCGCAAAGAATGATGTTTTCCGGATTGAAGCCCATCGATTTGATGAGCTCGATGCAGGCGATCGCGGCCGCGCCGGCGCCATTGCAGACGAGCCGCGTGGTATTGAAATCGCGGCCCGTCAGGGTCAGCGCGTTGACGAGGCCGGCTGCGGCGATGATGGCGGTTCCATGCTGGTCGTCGTGGAAGACCGGGATGTCCATCAGCTCGCGCAGGCGCTGCTCGATGATGAAGCAGTCGGGGGCCTTGATGTCCTCAAGGTTGATGCCGCCGAACGAGGGGCCGAGATAGCGCACGCAATTGATGAACTCGTCGACATTTTCGGTATCGACTTCGAGATCGATCGAATCGACATCCGCGAAACGCTTGAAGAGAACGGACTTGCCTTCCATCACCGGCTTGGAGGCTAGCGCACCGAGATTGCCGAGGCCGAGGATCGCCGTTCCGTTCGAGATCACGGCGACCATGTTGCCGCGCGTGGTGTAGTCGTAGGCGGTTGCAGGATCGGCCGCGATCGCCCTGACAGGAACGGCGACGCCGGGAGAATAGGCAAGCGACAGGTCGCGCTGCGTGGCCATTGGCTTGGTCGGGGATATTTCGAGTTTGCCCGGTCGTCCTTCCGCATGGAAGTCCAGTGCTTCCTGTTCCGTTACGGTCGTCAACGTGCGGTCCGATTTGGTGTTCGCCGGCATTTCTCTCCCCATCCTCCTGTGGGCGACTTAGCGAAGCAGCCCCTTTGGTGTTGTCTTCTATAGCGGCGCGCGGATAGGGTGACACCTCTTTTTTTGGAAGAACTGACTCTCCGTGAACGATCAGATCGTGCGTCCGAACGAGATACTTTCCACGGCGGAACTGGCCTCCGGCGTCAGCCGGGCGTCGGCCACGCCGATGATGGAGCAGTATATCGAGATCAAGGCCGCCAATCCCGACAGTCTGCTGTTTTACCGGATGGGCGATTTCTACGAGCTCTTCTTCCAGGATGCGGTCGACGCGTCTCGTGCGTTGGGTATCACGCTGACGAAACGAGGGCAGCATCTCGGCCAGGACATACCGATGTGCGGCGTGCCTGTGCATGCTGCCGACGACTATCTGCAGAAGCTGATTGCGCTCGGCTTCCGGGTTGCCGTCTGCGAGCAGGTGGAGGATCCCGCCGAGGCCAAGAAGCGCGGCTCGAAGTCGGTGGTGCGCCGCGACGTCGTGCGTCTCGTAACGCCCGGCACGCTGACGGAGGAGAAGCTGCTTTCTCCCTCCGATGCCAACTATCTGATGGCGTTATCGCGCATTCGCGGCGGCAGCGAGCCGGCGATGGCGCTTGCCTGGATCGATATTTCCACCGGCGTCTTCCGGCTTGCCGAAACGAATGCGGCGCAGCTTTTGGCCGACATCCTGCGCATCGAGCCGCGCGAATTGATCGTAGCGGATGTCTTCTTTCATGATCCGGACTTCCGCGCCGTCTTCGACGTGCTCGGCCGGGTTGCGGTGCCGCAGCCGGCGGTGCTCTTCGACAGCGCCACGGCCGAAGGCAGGATAGCGCGCTATTTCGGCGTCGGCACCCTGGATGGATTCGGCAGCTTCTCGCGTGCCGAGCTTTCGGCCGCCTCGGCTGCAATTGCCTATGTCGAGAAGACGCAGATCTCGGAGCGTCCGCCGCTTGGTCTGCCGGAGCGCGAGAGCTCCGCTTCGACGCTGTTCATCGACCCGGCGACGCGCGCCAATCTGGAGCTGGTCCGCACGCTGTCCGGCGAGCGTGGCGGCACGCTGCTGAAGGCGATCGACCGCACCGTGACGAGTGGCGGCGGGCGTCTTCTCTCCGAACGGCTGATGTCGCCGCTGACGGATTCCACCCGTGTCAACGAGCGGCTGGATTCGATAGCCGCGCTCGCCGGGTGGCCGTCCTTCACCGGCGATCTGCGCGATTGCCTGAGGGCGCTCCCCGATATGCCGCGGGCGCTTTCGCGTCTTGCGCTCGGGCGCGGCGGGCCTCGCGATCTCGGCGCCATCCTGCAGGGGCTGAAGACTGCCGAGATCGTCGCCAGGGTTATGGCGGCGCAGGGATTGCAGGGCGAACTCGCCGCCGCGCAGGCCGAGATCGCTGCCCTTTCGCCGGCGCTTTCGGCGAGACTGGCGGAGATGCTGGGCGACGAGCTGCCGCTCCTGAAGCGCGACGGCGGTTTCATCAGGCAGGGCGCGGATGCCGAGCTCGACGAGATGCGGGCGCTTCGCGACCAGTCCAGGCGGGTGATCGCCGGATTGCAGCTGCAATATGCCGAGGAGACCGGCGTCAAATCGCTGAAGATCAAACACAACAACGTGCTCGGCTACTTCATCGAGGTAACCGCCGGCAATGCTGCGGCCCTGACCGACTCGGACGACGCGAAGGCGCGGTTCATCCATCGCCAGACGATGGCGGGCGCCATGCGCTTCACGACGACCGCGCTGTCGGAGCTGGAAACAAAGATCGCCAATGCCGCTGACCGCGCACTGGCGATCGAGCTTGCCGCCTTCGATGCGCTCACGGCGGCGGTGGTGGCGGAGGCCGAGTCGATCAAGCGGGCGGCGCTTGCGCTCGCCGTTGTCGATGTTTCCGCCGGCCTTGCGGTGCTTGCCGAAGAGCAGGCCTATTGCCGTCCGACGGTCGATAGTTCGAAGATGTTCGCCATCGCCGGTGGCCGCCATCCCGTTGTCGAGCAGGCACTGCGCCGCCAGTCGGCCAATGCTTTCGTCGCCAATTCCTGTGATCTTTCCCCGCAGGATGGGGAGAAGGACGGGGCGATCTGGCTGCTTACCGGGCCGAACATGGGCGGTAAGTCGACCTTTCTCCGCCAGAATGCGCTCATCGCAATCCTGGCCCAGATGGGATCCTATGTGCCGGCGGAAAGCGCGCATATCGGCATCGTGGACCGGCTGTTTTCGCGCGTCGGCGCATCGGACGACCTTGCGCGGGGCCGCTCGACCTTCATGGTCGAGATGGTGGAGACGGCCGCCATCCTCAATCAGGCGACCGACCGTTCCCTCGTCATCCTGGATGAGATCGGGCGGGGGACGGCCACTTTCGACGGGCTTTCGATCGCTTGGGCCGCTGTCGAGCACCTCCACGAAGCCAATCGCTGCCGTGGCCTCTTCGCCACCCATTTTCATGAACTGACCGTGCTGTCGGAAAAGCTTTCCCGCCTTTCCAACGCCACAATGCGGGTCAAGGAGTGGGACGGCGAAGTGATCTTCCTGCACGAGGTTGGGCCGGGTGCCGCCGACCGTTCCTACGGCATTCAGGTGGCACGTCTTGCCGGGCTTCCGGCCTCCGTGGTGGCACGGGCGAAGGATGTGCTCGCCAAGCTCGAGGATGCGGATCGGAAGAACCCGGCGAGCCAGCTTATCGACGACCTGCCGCTGTTCCAGGTGGCGGTGCGCCGCGAAGAGGCGAAGCAAGCGGGGCCCTCCAAGGTGGAAGAGGCATTGAAGGGCCTCAATCCCGACGACATGACGCCGCGCGAGGCGCTGGAGGCGCTTTATGCGCTGAAGAAACAAGTTGGAAATCCATAGCGCGTAGGATGTGTCCTTCTTTGCGCGAAAGGGTTATAGCGCATGCAGGCACAACAAACGGCGGAATACGGGCAGGAAGCGGGCTGGCGATCGATGAACATTCACCTGCCGGAACCGGCCCGTTCGGATTTGCTCGACGTCGCGGCGTTGCGCGCGAAATGCGAATTCATCGCCAGCGCCCATGCCGACTACCGCGATCAGATGCGCCAGGCGCTGCTTGCCGCCTTGAAAGAGGCGAACGCCAAGGGGCGCGAACGGGCGCGTGAGCTGCTCTTCCAGGACGGTAGCGGTCTTCTCTGCGCAGCCCGCATTTCATGGCTGCAGGACCAGATCATCACGACCCTGCACGATTTTGCATTGAACCACGTCTTCAGCGCCGGTCAGGCTCCTCCGGCCTCACGCATCACCGTGACTGCCGTCGGCGGTTATGGCCGGGGTACGCTGGCGCCGGGTTCGGATATCGACCTTCTGTTCCTGCTGCCGGCAAAGCCTGCGCCCTGGAGCGAGCCGGCAATCGAGTTCATGCTCTACATCCTCTGGGATCTCGGCTTCAAGGTCGGCCATGCGACACGCAATATCGAGGAATGCATCCGCCTTTCCAAGAGCGACATGACCATACGCACCGCCATACTGGAGGCGCGCTATCTCTGCGGCTCCACCGCGCTCTTCGATGAACTTTCCGCCCGTTTCGACAAGGAGATCGTGCGCAACACCGGACCTGAGTTCATTGCCGCCAAGCTCGCCGAACGTGACGAGCGGCATCGCAAGGCCGGTGATACGCGCTATCTGGTCGAGCCGAATGTCAAGGAGGGCAAGGGTGGGCTTCGCGACCTCCATACGCTTTTCTGGATCGCCAAATATTTTTACCACATCAAGGATCCGGCGGAGCTCGTGAAGCTCGGCGTTCTCTCCAGGCACGAGTTCAAGCTTTTCCAGAAAGCCGACGATTTTCTCTGGGCGGTCCGGTGCCACATGCACTTTCTCACCGGAAAGGCGGAAGAACGCCTGTCCTTCGACATCCAGCCGGAAATCGCAGCCAATCTCGGCTATCAGCCGCATCCGGGTCTTTCGGCCGTCGAACGGTTCATGAAGCACTATTTTCTCGTCGCCAAGGACGTCGGAGACCTCACCCGCATCTTCTGCGCCACGCTCGAAGATCAGCAGGCAAAAGAAACCCCGGGGTTCTCCGCGGTCATCAGCCGCTTCACCAAACGGCGTCGGAAGATTGCGGGCACCCTGGATTTCCTGGTCGATCGCGGTCGGATCACGATTACCGACAACGACGTCTTCCGGCGCGATCCGGTCAATCTCATCCGTCTCTTTCACATTGCCGATATCAACGACCTGGAATTTCATCCGGATGCGCTGAGAGAAGTGACGCGTTCGCTGAAGCTGATCAACAATGCGGTCCGCGAAGACGAGGAGGCGAACCGGCTGTTCCTGTCGATCCTGACCTCGCCGCGCAATCCCGCCCTCATCTTGCGCCGTATGAACGAGGCTGGCGTCCTCGGCCGCTTCATTCCGGAATTCGGCAAGATCGTCGCGATGATGCAGTTCAACATGTATCATCACTATACGGTTGACGAGCATCTTATCCGTGCCGTCGGCGTGCTTGCGGACATCGATCAGGGGCGGGAGCGGGATGCCCATCCGCTGACCTATCAGATCATGCCGTCCATCGAGGATCGCATATCGCTTTATGTAGCGGTTCTCCTGCACGACATCGCGAAAGGACGGCCGGAAGATCATTCCACTGCAGGAGCCAGGGTGGCCCGCAAGCTCTGCCCGCGCTTCGGGCTCACGCCGAAGCAGACGGAACTCGTCGTATGGCTGATCGAGGAGCATCTGACCATGTCCATGGTCGCGCAGACCCGCGATCTCAACGACCGCAAGACGATTGTCGATTTCGCCGACCGGGTCCAGTCGATGGAACGGCTGAAGATGCTGCTCGTCCTGACCGTCTGCGACATCCGCGCCGTCGGCCCCGGGGTCTGGAACGGCTGGAAAGGCCAGCTTCTGCGCACGCTCTATTACGAGACCGAACTCGTCATCTCCGGCGGCTTCTCCGAGGTGTCGCGGAAGGAACGTGCGAAGGCGGCGCGTGAGCGGCTCCATGATGCGCTCACGGATTGGAGCCAGAAGGATCGCAAGACCTATACCCGCCTGCACTACGAGCCCTATCTGCTCAGCGTTTCGCTGGAGGATCAGATTCGCCATGCCACCTTCATCCGTGCGGCCGACAAGGCCGGGCAGGCGCTGGCGACCATGGTGCGCACCCATTCCTTCCATGCGATCACCGAGATCACGGTACTTTCGCCGGACCATCCGCGGCTGCTTACCGTGATTGCCGGTGCCTGCGCCGCAGCCGGCGCCAATATCGTCGACGCGCAGATATTCACCACGTCCGACGGCCGGGCGCTCGACACGATTCTGATCAATCGCGAGTTCCCGGACGATGCGGACGAAGCGCGACGTGCCGGGACGATCGGGCGAATGATCGAAGACGTGCTTGCCGGGCGCAAGCGTCTGCCGGAGGTGATAGCCACGCGTACGAAGGGCAGGAAACGCAGCGGTACGTTCACCGTCGCCCCCGCGGTCACTATCTCGAATACCCTGTCGAACAAGTTCACGGTTATCGAGATCGAATGCCTCGACCGTCCGGGCCTGCTTTCCGAAGTCACGGCTGTGCTGTCCGATCTCTCGCTCGACATCGCTTCGGCCCATATCACCACCTTCGGCGAGAAGGTCATCGATACCTTCTATGTGACCGATCTCCTCGGCCATAAGATCACCAACGAGAATCGCCACGGCAATATCGCGGCGCGGCTGAAGGCGGTCATGGCGGATGAAGCGGACGAGGCGCGCGACCGCATGCCTCCCGGCATCATCGCCCCGAGCGCGATCCCGCAAAGAAGGGCGCGCGCCGAACAATGAGCCTCGTCAGAAAATTCGCAACCGTCGGCGGCGCGACGCTCGGCAGCCGCGTGCTGGGTTTCGCTCGAGAGACGTTGATGGCCGCCGCCCTCGGCACCGGGCCGATGGCCGATGCCTTTTATGCCGCATTCCGCTTTCCTAACCTCTTTCGCCGCCTCTTTGCGGAAGGCGCCTTCAATGCGGCTTTCGTGCCGCTCTTCGCCAAGGAAATAGAGCAGGGCGGTGTCGAGGGCGCGAAGCGCTTCTCCGAAGAAGTCTTCGGCGTTCTCTTTACGGTTCTGCTTCTGATCACGATCGTCATGGAACTCTCCATGCCGCTGATCGTGTCGTGGATCATCGCGCCCGGCTTTGTCGGCGATGCGGAGAAGTTCGACATCACGGTGAAGCTTGCGATCGTGATGTTCCCGTATCTCATGTGCATGTCGCTGACGGCGATGCTGTCGGGCATGCTGAATTCTCTGCATCACTATTTCGCCGCGGCGGTGGCGCCCATTTTTCTCAATCTGGTGCTGATCGGCGCGCTCGGCTATGGGCTGATGACCGGCGCCTCGCCGCTGGATACGGCCTGGTATCTCTCATGGGGTGTCCTGGCGGCCGGGCTTTTGCAGATGGCCGTGCTCTATGCGGGCGTTCGTCATGCCGGAATGCGCATCGGTTTCCGTCGTCCCCGGATGACGCCGAACGTCAAGCGGCTGCTATGGCTGGCCTTTCCGGCGGCCGTCACCGGCGGCATCACGCAGATCAACCAGATCATCGGCCAGATGATCGCATCCACCAAGGGCGGTGCGATCTCCGCCTTGCAGTATGCCGACCGGGTCTACCAGCTTCCGCTCGGCGTCGTCGGCATCGCCGTAGGCGTCGTGCTCCTGCCGGAGTTGGCGCGTGCGCTGAAGGCTGGCCACGAGCACGAAGCCGCAAACCTGCAGAACCGGTCGATGGAGTTCGTGCTGTTTCTGACGCTGCCTGCGGCCGGCGCGCTCTGGGTGATCTCGGACGAGATCGTACGGGTACTCTACGAACGGGGCGCATTCTCGCCGGAGACGACGTCGATCGTGGCGGGAACGCTGGCGATCTATGGCCTTGGGCTTCCGGGTTTCGTGATGATCAAGGCGCTCAATCCCGGCTTCTTCGCACGGGAGGATACGAAGACCCCGATGCGCATCACGCTTCTTTCGGTGGTGGTTAACTGCATCCTCGCCGTCACGCTGTTTCCGCTCTTCTTCGAGCGTGGTATCGCGACGGCGGAGGCGGTTTCGGGCTGGCTGACCGCGCTCCTGCTCTTCGTGACGCTGGTCCGTCGCGGGCACTGGCCGCTGGAGAAGGCTCTCGTTTGGCGCATCCTGCGGCTGCTGGTGGCCACGATCGTGATGGCGCTCAGTCTCGACTTCGCTTCGGATGCGCTTGCGGATTGGCTGGCGCCGGCGGCTTCCCTGCATCACCAGGTAATGGCGCTCGGCGCGCTCGTATTTCTAGCGATGATCGTTTACTTCGGCGTTGCCTTCCTGATCGGCGGCGCCGATCTTGCCATGATCCGGCGCAACATGCGGCGGCGTGCGCGCACGCCGGAAGCCGGTCCCTCGGGTCCGGAATAGCGTCGTTCCTCAGCAATGCGACCACCGGCGCTTCGGGCCGATGTCGACATGCACGATCCCGTTGCAGTAGGTCCCGATGCCGCCTATGCCGGGAGCGCTGCGCGCTGCCGCGACGATCTTTTTCGTCGAAACGCCGGGAATCCGGATATCGGCCGCCATGCACTTGCGATGATAGGAGCCCCGACGGCCCTTATGAGGGCGGTGGCCGGAGGTCACGATGGGGCGGCGCCCAGTGCGCCAGGCTATATGGGTCAGTATGGTTCTGAGCTTGCCCGGGAAACAGTTGATGCTTACCCGCGATGTCTGTTTCGCGTAAGCGAGGATTATTCGCGGCTTCTCGCCGCCGCTCAGCTTCTTCTTCCTGCCTTCCGCCAGAACCTCGTATGGAGCGAGGCAGGAAAGCGTGAATAGACCTGCAAGAATGATGGCGCAGCTGGTTCGCATGAAACTCTCCCCGATCTGTCCTGCCCGCCATGACGGCCGGGCTCTCATCTGCCGTGGAGAGAATTGAAATCCAGAAAAGGGCGTTTATAGGGATGATCATGCTCACAATAGGAGAATGGCTTCATCTTTTCGTGGTGGATTTCGCAGCCGTGCTCGACAAACGGGTTATCCGGGAGGTAACCGAACGGAAGGTCGCTGCCGGCGCTACTTGATTGTGCGCTATCTGCCGTGCATAAGCGCCCATCGTGAACGAGAGCAGCCGCGGCTGCTTCCACGCCTTCCACAAGTCTTTCCGAGGGTGACATGACCGAATTCCAGCCGCTCGTTTTTTCCGGTGTGCAGCCGACAGGCAACCTTCACCTCGGCAATTATCTGGGCGCGATCCGCAAATTCGTGGCGCTGCAGGAGGAGAACGACTGCATCTATTGCGTCGTCGATCTGCATTCGATCACCGCCCAGCTGGTGCATGACGACCTGCGGGGGCAGATCCGGTCTATCGCGGCTGCTTTCATAGCGTCGGGCATCGATCCGAAGAAACATATCGTCTTCAACCAGTCCGCTGTGCCGCAGCATGCCGAGCTCGCCTGGGTCTTCAACTGCGTTGCCCGTATCGGCTGGATGAACCGGATGACGCAGTTCAAGGACAAGGCCGGCAAGGACCGTGAGAATGCCTCGCTGGGCCTGCTTGCCTATCCGAGCCTGATGGCTGCCGACATCCTCGTTTATCGCGGCACGCATGTGCCGGTCGGAGATGACCAGAAGCAGCATCTGGAACTCGCGCGCGACATCGCGATGAAGTTCAACCTCGACTATCAGGATCATATCCGCCGCACCGGCTACGGTATCGACATCAAGGTCGGCGACGAACCGGTTCATGCCTATTTTCCGATGGTCGAGCCGCTGATCGGAGGCGCGGCACCGCGGGTCATGAGCCTGCGCGATGGCACCAAGAAGATGTCGAAATCCGATCCTTCGGACCTCTCGCGCATCAACCTGCTCGACGACGCGGACACGATCTCGAAGAAGATAAGAAAGGCGAAGACCGATCCGGACGCACTGCCAAGCGAGACGGAAGGGCTGAAAGGCCGGCCGGAAGCCGACAATCTCGTCGGCATCTATGCAGCACTTGCCGACAGGACGAAGGCGGACGTGCTTGGCGAATTCGGCGGGCAGCAGTTTTCCGTGTTCAAGCCGGCCCTCGTCGATCTCGCGGTAAACGTGCTTTCGCCGATCACCGGCGAGATGCGCCGGCTGATGGACGATACCAGCCATATAGACGCGATTCTCCGTGACGGCGGCCTGCGGGCGGGTGAGCGGGCTGAAAAGACCATGAAGGAAGTTCGCGACATCATCGGCTTTCTGCGTTAAGGTCGTCCGGGTTTTCCGCAGCCGCAGGCATTGCCGGATGCTGCGAATTTGAAATTGCGCTTTCCGGAACGTGGCGACCAGCAGTTTCGTATGAGCGCCGGATGATGGGGGCTTAATGGTTTCACGCCGACTTTCGCGCCTTGAGGGGCATCGTCGGAAATTCCTGGCGGTCATCGACGATACGCCGGAATGTCAGCGCGCCATCCGTTATGCCGGCAGCCGGGCCAAGAATTCCAACGGCAGCGTCGTGCTCCTTTACGTGATCGCCAATGGCGATTTTCAGCAATGGCTGGGCGTCGAGGAGATCATGCGCGCCGAAGCCCGCGAGGAGGCCGAGGCCGTCTTGGCGAAGGCCGCGCAAAACTTGCGCGAGTCTATCGGGATAGAGCCGGAAACGGTGATCCGCGAAGGCGTGGCAACAGAGGAGATCAACGGCCTGATCGAGGACGATCGCGATATCGCGATCCTCGTCCTGGCCGCCGGCTCCGCCAAGGAGGGGCCGGGACCGCTGGTCTCTTCTTTGGCAAGCCGCGGGCAGGCCTTCCCCATACCCGTGACGGTCATCCCGGATTCGCTGACGGATGAGGAGATCGACGCGCTGAGCTGATGGGCAGCGGATTGCATGCCTATATTGCCGCCACGCTGGCCTTGAACCGGGAGGCGGAAAAGCTTATTTTCTTTTGAATGGTTCTAAATATCCGCCGGTCGTAGAGAATCCCGGCTGCATGGAGAGAAAGATGTTCATCCAGACGGAAGCTACGCCGAATCCGGCAACCTTGAAGTTCCTGCCCGGCAAGGTCGTCATGGAACAGGGAACCGCCGAGTTCCGCGATGAAACCGAGGCGAGCGCCTCTTCGCCGCTTGCCGCGCGGCTTTTTTCCGTGCCGGGGGTTACCGGCGTGTTCTTCGGATATGACTTCATCACGGTGACGAAGAGTGGATCCGACTGGCAGCACCTGAAGCCTGCCATTCTCGGTTCGATCATGGAGCATTTCATGTCCGGCCAGCCGGTTCTGGCAGGCGGCGTCATGTCGGACGAGCAGCTTCCCCAGGGCGAATTCTTCGACGAGGGCGACGAGACGATCGTCGCGACGATCAAGGAATTGCTCGAGACCCGCGTTCGCCCGGCTGTGGCGCAGGACGGCGGCGACATCACCTTCAAGGGTTATCGCGACGGCAAGGTCTATCTCAACATGAAAGGCGCATGCTCCGGATGCCCGTCTTCGACGGCGACGCTGAAGCATGGCGTCCAGAACCTGCTGCGTCATTTCGTACCGGAAGTGCAGGAAGTTGAAGCGATCATGTGAGCTGCGCTTCCCTGGCGGGAATGCGCGACGCCGGAGTGTGCGATGATCGTGCTCGCCATCGACACGGCGGGAACCGGATGCTTCGCCTGCGTTTATGACAGCGACGCCGACGCCGTACTTGGCGAGGCCGGCGCCGATATCGGCCGCGGCCACGCGGAGCGTCTGATGGAATTCGTCGACCAGGCGCTGGCCGAGGCCGGCAAGGCCCTTCCGGACATCGAACGCCTGGCCGTTACGATCGGGCCGGGGTCCTTCACCGGGATCCGCGTTGGCGTAGCTGCCGTGCGCGGCTTCGCATTGGCGCTTGGCATTCCGTCGGTCGGCGTTTCCACGCTCGAAGTGCTTGCTGAAGATCATTTGGCTCGACAGCCCGGACGTCCCGTTCTCGTCGCGATGGATGCCAAGCGGGGCGAGGTCTATTGTCAGACCTTTTCGGCTGGCGGTACGGCGGCAGGCGAGCCTGAAGTCCTTGCGCTTCAGGATGCTGTAGCCCGGTTTTCCGACTATGACGGCATGATCGTCGGTTCGGCGGCAACGCTCCTGAGAGGGGAAGCGGAGGCGGCTGCGGACCGTTTCCCCGCATCGACGGTTGCCCGTCTTGCGGCAACGGCCGAACCGAACGGGAGGAAGCCCAAGCCGCTTTATCTGCGCGGCCCGGACGCGAAACCGCAGGCCGGTTTTTCCATTGCAAGGGCGTGACCGTCGTGGCACTCAGCGACTACTTCATCCGAAAGCCCGATTTCGATATTTTCCCGATGGAGGCGGCCGATCTGCCGACCGCTGCCGTTATCCATCGTGCCCGCTTCGCACGGGCCTGGAGCGACGGCGAGTTTCATTCTCTTCTTTCGCAGGAGCCGGTTTTCGGCTTTGCGGCGCGGCAGGTGAATGCCGGTACCCGGGTGGCCGGAGGCTTCGTTCTCGCACGCGCTACCGCCGGGGAGGCCGAAATCCTGACCATCGGCGTCGACCAGCGCCATGAGCGGCAGGGCTTGGGCTGGCGGTTGATGCAGGCGGCGCTGCGCGAGGCGCGGATGCGGGACGCCGGCATGATCTTCCTCGAAGTCGACGAAGGCAATATCCCTGCCCTCCGGCTCTACGATCGCCTCGGCTTCGTCAAGGTCGGGGAGCGCAAGGCCTATTATGCCGATGCGCAGGGTGTGCGTTCGATGGCGCTTGTCATGAGGCTTGATCTTCGCTAGTTCCCCTCTGTGTGTGCTGGCTGAGACGGGGACCCGAACGATATGGCGGATCTCGAAAAATCGCTGGAAGAGCTTTGCGTCGAGCGCGGGATGCGCATGACGGAACAGCGCCGCGTGATCGCGCGGGTTCTGGAAAGTTCGGCCGATCATCCCGATGTCGAGGAACTCTACCGCCGCTCGTCCGCAGTCGATTCGCGGATCTCGATTTCGACCGTCTACCGCACGGTGAAGCTGTTCGAGGATGTCGGAATCATCGAACGCCATGATTTTCGCGATGGACGCTCGCGTTACGAGACCGTTCCCGACGAACATCACGACCATCTCATCGATCTGAAGAACGGCAAGGTCATCGAGTTCCATTCGCCGGAAATCGAAGCATTGCAGGAGAAGATCGCCCGCGAACACGGCTTCCGGCTGGTCGATCACCGGCTGGAGCTCTACGGCATTCCCCTGAAGAAGGAAGGCGAGTGAGTCCCGGGCGGCATTTCGCCCGGATTTTGCGGCATCCGGCAGCCGTCGCGATGCCGGTCGGATACAGCTTTTGATCGCGTGGATTCGCATCGCCCTCGTCGTCCTCGTTCTGTTCGCCTGGACGATGGTTCTCCTGCCGCTTCAGCTTTTGTCGCTCTGGGGTGACTTTCGCCTCCGTCGCGTGATCCCTCGTCTGTGGCATCGCCTTGCCTGTCGTCTGATCGGCCTCAAGGTCCGCGTGCATGGAGCAGTCGATCCGAACCGCCCTCTGATGCTCGTCTCCAACCATGTTTCCTGGAAGGATATCCTGGTCCTGAGCTCGATTGCGGACGTGGTCTTCGTGGCGAAATCGGAGGTGCGGGATTGGCCGGTCTTCGGCATATTGGCCCGCTTACAGGCCTCGATCTTCATAGAGCGCGAGCAGAAACGGAAGGCCGGCGATCAGGCGGGCGAAATTGCGCGGCGGCTTGCCGGAGGGGAGATCGTGGTGCTGTTTCCGGAAGGAACGACCTCCGACGGTAATCGGTTGCTGGAGATCAAATCCTCCCTCTTCGGCGCCGCCGCCTCCGCCGTTCCCTTCGCTCCGGACGGCGTCGTTCATATTCAGCCGGTAGCGATCTCCTACACCGGCATACACGGTATGCCGATGGGGCGCTTTCACAGGCCGATCGCCGCCTGGCCGGGAGATATCGAGCTTGCCCCTCATCTTTTGACGATCCTGCGCGAAGGGGCGGTGGATGTCGATGTCGATTTCGGCGAGAGGATAGAATTCCGTCGCGGCGGCAACCGCAAGACTGTCAGCCGGGAGGTCGAAGGACGGATCAAGGCAATGCTGTCGAGCCGGCTTCGCGGCCGCTGAAGGGGCTTCATTTTCCGGGCTTTTTCCACTAAAGAACCGCCCATGACCGAGCAAACCGCAATTCTCGCCGCCGCCGAGCCGATTTCCGATGCCGCGAAAGCCCGCAAGGTCTTCGTGAAGACCTATGGCTGCCAGATGAACGTCTATGACAGCGACAGGATGACGGATGCGTTAGCAAAGGACGGCTATCAGGCGACCGACAAGCTCGATGAAGCCGATCTGGTTCTTCTCAACACGTGCCATATTCGCGAGAAGGCGGCCGAGAAGGTCTATTCCGAACTCGGCCGCCTGCGCGAGATGAAGAAGGATCGGGCGAAGGACGGACGCGAGATGATGATCGGCGTAACGGGCTGCGTGGCGCAGGCCGAAGGAGCCGAAATCCTGCGGCGCGCGCCGGCGGTCGATCTCGTCATCGGTCCGCAGACCTATCATCGGCTGCCCGATGCCCTGAAACGCGCCAAGCGCGGAGAGCGGGTCATCGAGACCGACTATGCGATCGAGGACAAGTTCGAGCATCTGCCGGCACCGGAGAAGGCGAAGACGCGCCAGCGAGGCGTCACCGCATTCCTTACGGTTCAGGAAGGCTGCGACAAGTTCTGCACCTTCTGCGTCGTGCCCTATACCCGTGGCTCCGAGGTGTCCCGTCCGGTTGCGCAGATCGTTTCGGAGGCGGAGAAGCTGATCGAGGGCGGCGTTCGCGAGATCACGCTGCTCGGCCAGAACGTGAATGCCTGGCATGGCGAAGGGACGGACGGCAGAAAATGGGGCCTCGGCGATCTTCTGAACCGGCTTTCCGAAATAGAGGGGTTGGCGCGGCTGCGCTATACCACGAGCCATCCGCGCGACATGGATGACAGCCTGATCGCTGCGCATCGGGACCTGCCGAAGCTGATGCCCTATCTGCATCTTCCCGTGCAATCGGGCTCCGACAGAATCCTGAAGGCTATGAACCGGCGGCATACGGCGGCGGAATATCTGGCGCTTATCGACCGCATCCGCGCCGTTCAGCCGGAGCTTGCCATTTCCGGCGATTTCATCGTCGGCTTTCCCGGCGAGACGGATGCCGACTTCGAAGATACGATGCGCATCGTCGAGATGGTCGGTTATGCACAGGCGTTTTCCTTCAAATACTCCAAGCGTCCCGGCACTCCCGGAGCGGAGATGGACGAACATGTACCGGAAGACGTGAGGTCGCAACGCCTTGAAAGATTGCAGGAACTGCTGTTTCGTCAGCAGAGGGAATTTGCCCGGGCCTGCGTCGGTAAGGAGATCGACCTGCTGCTCGAGAAGCCCGGCCGCATGCCTGGCCAGCTCGTCGGGCGTTCGCCTTGGCTGCAGCCCGTGAATGTTGATGCAAAAGCGTCTGGAATCGGTGACATTATAAGAGTACGAATCACTGGTGCCGGCCCCAACAGCCTCTTCGCCGAGGAGATGGGCTGACGGCGGACGCAAAGGAGCTTGACCGCTTGAACGGACACGAATTGATGACGTCATCGCCGCGACAGTCGAAGCAATCCCCGACAGACGCCAACCACTTCGTGCTCACCTTCGAGAACAACCGGCATGCAAGCGAGCTTTTCGGCCAATTCGATCAGAACCTGAAGCTGATCGAGCAACGCCTTAACATCGATGCGCGGGCGCGGGGCAACTCCGTTGCGATCTCCGGCGACGTCGTGGCGACCAACCAGGCCCGCCATGCGTTGGATTATCTCTATGGACGCCTTCAGAACGGCGGCTCCATAGAGCTTTCCGATGTCGAGGGCGCGATCCGCATGGCGATCGCCGCCGACGATCAGCTTCAGCTTCCGACGATGGAGCGCAAGGCCAAGCTGACCATGGCGCAGATATCGACGCGCAAGAAGACGATCGTGGCGCGCACGCCGACGCAGGATACCTATATCCGCGCGCTCGAGCGCGCGGAGCTGGTCTTCGGTGTCGGGCCGGCCGGCACGGGCAAGACCTATCTTGCAGTCGCCTATGCCGCCCAGCTCCTCGAGCGCGGTGCGGTGGATAGGATCATCCTGTCGCGGCCTGCGGTCGAGGCGGGCGAGCGGCTCGGATTCCTCCCGGGCGACATGAAGGAAAAGGTCGATCCCTATCTGCGGCCGCTTTACGACGCGCTTTACGACATGATGCCGGGCGACAAGGTGGAGCGGGCCATTACCGCCGGCGTGATCGAGATCGCGCCGCTCGCCTTCATGCGCGGGCGTACGCTTGCCAATGCCGCCGTCATTCTGGATGAGGCGCAGAACACCACGTCGATGCAGATGAAGATGTTCCTGACGCGCCTTGGCGAGAACGGACGCATGATCGTCACCGGCGATCCGAGCCAGGTCGACCTGCCGCGGGGCGTCAAGTCGGGACTGGTCGAAGCGCTGCAGATCCTCAAGGGGGTCGAAGGTGTCTCCGTCGTCCGTTTCAAGGATACGGATGTCGTCCGTCACCCGATGGTGGCCCGCATCGTCAGGGCCTATGAATCGCAAACCGCGGTTCAGGATGAAAGCGAGCAGATGGACCGCTAGTGCGGTTCCCGCGAACCGATGAGCGAACTCGACATACAGATCAGCCTGGAGGAGGGCTCCTGGCCGGCCGAAGCCGATTTGCAGAGATTGAGCGAGCACGTCCTTTTTGCCGCCGCCGGGTTTCTTGCGCGGGAAGAGAGACAGCCTTTCCCACCCGAGCCTTCCGAAGTCTCGCTCGTTTTCACCGGCGATGCGGAGATCCGCGATATCAATGCGCAATGGCGCGGGCAGGACAAGGCGACCAACGTGCTTTCCTTTCCCGCTTTTCCGGTCACGCCCGGCAAAATGCCAGGGCCGATGCTCGGCGACATCGTTCTCGCCTACGAGACGCTGCAGCGGGAGGCGTCGGAAATGGGTAAGCCCTTCGATGAGCATCTGACGCATCTTCTGGTGCATGGTTTTCTCCATCTCTTCGGCTATGATCACCTGGAAACCGAAGAAGCGGAAAAAATGGAAGGCCTCGAGACTCGCATTTTGGCCGAACTTGGCCTATCTGATCCTTACGGGGACGACCCGGTTTGACAGTTTGGAACGATGAGCGATTTCAGAAACCAGCCCGTGGCGGCTGAGGCAGGTGAGGCGGGAGCCTCTGGACAAGACGAGGCGGGCAGTAGTAGCACCGCCCCGCATAGACCGGAAACCGGCAATCGAGCCGGCACATCCTTCTGGTCCCGTGCGGCGCGTATCTGGCGCAATCCCGGCGGCGCAACCTTGCGTCGGGAAATAGCCGAAGCTCTGATGACCGATGAGGCGGGCGACACCGCCTTTTCGCCCGAGGAGCGGGCGATGCTCCACAACATCCTGCGTCTTCGCGAAGTGCGGGTTGAGGATGTGATGGTGCCGCGCGCCGATATCGAAGCGGTCGATCAGGATATTTCCATTGGCGAGTTGATGGTGCTCTTCGAGGAATCCGGCCGCTCGCGCATGCCGGTCTATTTCGAAAGTCTGGACGATCCGCGCGGCATGGTCCATATCCGCGACCTGCTCGCCTATGTCACCAAGCAGGCACGCAACAAGCGGCGCAGCGGCACGAAGAACGGCGCGACGCCGCCCGCAACCGACGTAAAGCCGGCAAGAGCCCAGCGCGCCGAATTCGACCTCGCCCGTGTGGATCTCAACAAGACGGTCGCCGAAGCCGGCATCATTCGGCCGGTGCTCTTCGTACCGCCGTCCATGCTGGCAGCGGATCTGATGGCCCGCATGCAGGCGGACCGCACGCAGATGGCGCTTGTCATCGACGAATATGGCGGCACCGACGGCCTTGCTTCGCTGGAAGACATCGTCGAGATGGTCGTCGGCGATATCGAGGACGAGCACGACGACGATGAAACGATGGTCAGCCGGGTCTCCGATGACGTCTTCATCGCCGACGCCCGGGCCGAACTGGAAGAGCTGGCCGAAGTCATCGGCCCGGATTTCGACATTCGCGAGCAGCTTGAGGATGCCGATACGCTCGGAGGTCTCATCTTCGCGTCGCTGGGGCGCATTCCGGCGCGCGGCGAGGTCGTTCAGGCGCTGCCAGGATTCGAATTCCACGTCCTCGATGCCGATCCTCGCAGGGTGAAGCGGGTACGGATCACCCGCAAGCGCCCGCCCGCCCGCCGCCGCCCGCTCAAGCCGGAAATCGAGCTTGACTCGATGCCCCCGGCAAGCGTTGGCCGCATTCTTCCGAAGCCTCCCGCAGAGGAAAATATCTCCGATTAGAAGGGGGTCTGAGCCCCTTTTCTTCCTGCCTTCTGAAGCCAGAGAGGGCAGGACAAAGCCGTTGTTTTTTGGAAGACTGGCGCGGCTGATTCGGGCGAATTTCTTCGGAAAGGGGCGGCATGCAACGGCTCGCGGGCAAGATCATGCTTTTGTCGGGTGCAAGGCGGGCGCTCCTCGCGTTTCTTGCGGGTCTTGTCGGGGTATTGGGGCTCGCGCCCTTCGATTTTCCGGCTGCGCTGTTCGTATCTTTCACCATTCTCGTCTGGCTCATAGACGGCGCAACCAGTGAACCCGAAGCCGGCGTCCTGCGCCGCCTTTCTCCGGCTTTTCGCATCGGCTGGTTCTTCGGCTTCGGCTATTTTCTCGGTGGTCTTTGGTGGCTTGGAAATGCGCTTCTCGTCGAAGCGGATGAATTCGCCTGGGCGCTGCCGCTTGCCGTCGTCGGCCTTCCGGCATTCCTCGCGCTCTACTACGGCCTTGCAGCCGCCACGGCGCGCCTCCTGTGGTCCGACGGCGTGGGGCGCATTGCGGCGCTCGCCTTCGCCTTCGGAGCGGCGGAGTGGCTGCGGGGCACGCTTTTTACCGGCTTCCCATGGAATGCGGTGGGTTACGGCGCCATGCCGATACCGCTTCTCATGCAGTCGGCGCGCCCGATCGGCATCGCCGCAATCAACGTCCTTGCGGTCTTCGTCTTCGCCGCCCCTGCATTGTTGGGCAGCGGGCGCGGAAAACGTCTTGGCCTGTCCGCAGCCGCGATTCTGTTTGCCGGCCACGTCGGCTATGGAGCCTACGCTCTTTATGTCCAACCGGATGTCCCCGCCCAGGGGCCGGTCGTCCGTCTGGTCCAGCCGATGATCGATCAGGCCATGAAACTGGACGACCGTGCGCGCACCGAGGTGTTCGAGAGGCATCTCGCCTTGAGCACCGAGCCGCCTGTCGACGGCGGCAAGCGACCGGACATCATCGTTTGGCCGGAGACCTCGATTCCCTTCATCCTGACCGAGAATCCCGATGCGCTCGTTCGTATCGCCGAGGTGCTGGACGACGATCAAGTCTTGGTTGCAGGGGCGGTGCGGATGGAAGGTGCCGGCGCTGGAAAAGCGCCGCGATACTACAATTCGATATACACAATCGATGGTAAAGGGCAGATTACAGGGGCTTCCGACAAAGTACACCTCGTTCCCTTCGGGGAATATATGCCCTTCGGCGATCTCTTCGCATCCTGGGGTATCGATGCGGTGGCAGCGATGCCGGGAGGCTTTTCAGCAGCGCGCGAGCACCAGTTGCTCGCCTTGCCCGGTGATCGATCAGTGTATCCCCTGGTCTGCTACGAGGCGATTTTCCCTTCCGAAATAGGAACAAGAGCCAAGGAAGCCAGCGCATTGCTCAATGTCACGAATGATGCGTGGTTTGGTGATACGCCGGGCCCCTATCAGCATTTTCAGCAAGCGAGGATCCGTGCTGTGGAAACCGGGCTGCCGCTGATTCGGGCGGCGAACAACGGCATATCCGCTATCGTCGATATGAAAGGAAGAGTAGAATTAGGACTCTCTTATAATATAAGCGGCTTCATTGATTCAACTTTACCGGGAAAAAACGTTTGGAATTCGGACATCTTTTCACATAACCTTTGGTTTTGCCTTGTTGTCGCCATGGTTTTTTTTATTGGATTAATTTCTCGCATTGGTTTTATAAACGGGGATAATTGACCAAAAACCCCTAAAATTGCATAGTGGCTGCCGCTTGGGTTTTTCTCGTATTGTGGTGGCCTTCGAACTTCACGGAATACAACGTGGCGTTAGGCCTTGCATGACAGATACCGGGGCGAGGGGCTAATTCGCGCGTTAGGACAGAGTCATGATTGAAAACAAGAAGAAGCCGAATCCGATCGATATTCACGTCGGCAGTCGGATACGACTTCGGCGGACCATGCTCGGTATGAGTCAGGAGAAGCTGGGCGAAAGCCTCGGCATCACTTTCCAGCAGATTCAGAAATACGAGAAGGGGACTAACCGCGTTGGCGCAAGCCGGCTGCAGAACATATCGAGCATTCTGAATGTCCCCGTATCCTTCTTCTTCGAAGATGCGCCCGGCGACACTACAGGCGGCGCGTCGGGCATGGCCGAAGCGTCCAGTTCGAATTACGTCGTCGACTTTCTCTCCTCCTCCGAAGGGCTTCAGTTGAACCGCGCCTTCGTCAAGATCGGCGACCCCAAAGTGCGGCGCAAGCTCGTGGATCTCGTGAAGGCACTGGCCGCAGAAGCCGAAGTGGACTGACCGGTCGGCTGCAGACGAACAGCGCTCAAGAAGACCAAAGCAGCGGCTCCCGGGGGCCGCTTTTTTGATGCCCTATTGCGCGCGTGATACAGCAGCCCGGAGAGCGAGACATAAACATATATTTATGTCCTTCTGCGCTTGTTTTTCTCCCCTGAACTGACTAACAACTGCGAAGTCCATCTTCTTTGAGGGGAATTCCCACATGCGCAGCAGCTATCTCTTCACCAGCGAATCCGTGGCCGAGGGACATCCGGACAAGGTTTGCGACCGGATCTCCGACGAGATCGTCGATCTGGTCTATCGCGAAGCCACCAAGACCAAGGTCGATCCATGGTCCGTCCGCATCGCTTGCGAAACGCTGGCGACGACCAATCGCGTCGTGATCGCGGGCGAAGTCCGCCTGCCGCCGAGCCTGATGAAGAAGGACAAGAACGGCAAGGACGTCATCAATCCTTCGAAGTTCAAGTCTGCTGCGCGCAAGGCGATCCGCGATATCGGCTACGAGCAGGACGGTTTCCATTGGAAGAACGCGAAGATCGACGTGCTGCTGCATTCGCAGTCGGCCGATATCGCGCAAGGCGTCGACAATGCTGCAGACCAGCAGGGCGACGAGGGTGCTGGCGACCAGGGCATCATGTTCGGTTATGCCTGCCGCGAGACCGCCGAGCTGATGCCGGCTCCGCTCTACTATTCGCACCGTATCCTCCAGCTCCTGGCGGCGGCGCGCAAGAAGGGCGAGGGCGATGCCGCCAAGCTCGGCCCCGACGCGAAGAGCCAGGTGACCGTGCGCTATGTCGACGGCAAGCCGGCGGACGTAACCTCCATCGTTCTGTCCACGCAGCATCTCGACGAGAGCTGGGATTCTGCAAAGGTCCGCAAGGTGGTGGAACCTTACATCCGGGAAGCTCTTGATGATCTCCCGATCGCGGACAATTGCGTCTGGTACATCAACCCCACCGGCAAGTTCGTAATCGGCGGACCCGATGGCGACGCCGGCCTGACCGGCCGCAAGATCATCGTCGACACCTACGGTGGCGCAGCGCCTCATGGCGGCGGCGCATTCTCCGGCAAGGACACGACCAAGGTCGACCGTTCGGCGGCTTACGCGGCGCGTTATCTTGCCAAGAACGTCGTCGCCGCCGGCCTTGCCGACCGCTGCACGATCCAGCTTTCCTATGCCATCGGCGTAGCCCAGCCGCTGTCGATCTATGTCGATCTGCACGGCACGGGCAAGGTCTCCGAGGATCAGGTGGAAGCCGCGATCCGCAAGACCATGGACCTGTCGCCGTCGGGCATTCGCCGCCATCTCGACCTCAACAAGCCGATCTACGCCAAGACCTCCGCCTATGGCCATTTCGGCCGTAAGGCGGGGCGCGACGGATCGTTCTCTTGGGAGCGGCTCGATCTCGTCAAGCCTCTCAAGGACGCGCTGAAGAACTGAGGCTGGAATGAACGAAGGCGAGCGCCGCACGCGGGCGACCGAAGCGTTTTTCGGTCGCCGCAAGGGAAAACCGCTACGCGAGCGGCAGGCGCATCAACTTGAAACCATCTTGCCGGAGCTGAAGGTCGATCTTTCCGCTCCGGCACCCTCCGATATCGGCGTTCTCTTCGGTTTCAAGCCGAACCATGTGCGCCTTGAAATCGGTTTCGGAGGTGGCGAGCATCTCATCCATCGCGCGCTGGAAACGCCTTCGACGGCTTTCATCGGCGTCGAGCCCTTCGTGAATTCGATGGCAAAGCTCGTCGGCCGCATCCAGGAAACCGGCGCTCGCAATATCCGTCTCTACGACGACGATGCGACCGTACTTCTCGATTGGCTGCCGGAGGGGGCGATCGACCAGATCGATCTGCTCTATCCCGATCCATGGCCGAAGCGGAAACATTGGAAAAGACGTTTCGTCTCCGCGGTCAATCTCGACCGCTTCGCCCGTGTGCTGAAGCCGGGCGGCCTCTTCTGTTTCGCGTCCGATATCGACACTTATGTCAATTGGACGCTCCAGCATTGCAATGCGCATCCGGCATTCTGCTGGTCTGCCGACAATGCTGCCGACTGGCTGGAGCCGTTTGCCGGCTGGCCGGGAACGCGCTACGAGGCCAAAGCCAGGCGTGAAGGGCGAAAATCCGCTTACCTCACATTCCGCCGGATCTGATCGCCGGCGAAGGAAGCGTCAGTGCAGACTGACGGTGCGCAGGTCGTCCTCGGCAGCCTTGAAGAAGGTGCTCGAACGGTTGTCCGTCAGCAGGATCGGCGTGCCGTCGGCGCCGAAAAGCGCCCATAGATCGAGGCTCGGGTCGATTTCCGGGGCTTCCGGGAAGCAGCGCGAAACTTCGTCTGCCCGCATCTTGCGGATATAGCCGACTTCTCCTGCACCGATATGAGCAAGCTCAGCTTTCGAAACGGTTGGTGTCAGAGTTTTCAGTCCCATGTTCGTCTCCATGGTATTGCCGGGCCCAAGGCCCGCTCTCCGCACGCCCGCGGTCACCATGACCCATCGGTGCGGCGGCATCTTCAGTTCAGCGCGAGACCTTCGGGCGGGTGTGCCCGCAAGACCGGCACGTGAATTAGTCTGGTACGGAAATGTTAATTTTCTTTACCATGCGCGCCGGTTCCGGACGCACGAGGTCGACGGAAAGAAGGCCGTTGCGGAGTTCCGCCCCCAGCACCTGCATTCCATCGGCCAGCACGAACATCCGCTGGAACTGGCGTGCAGCTATGCCACGGTAAAGATAGTCTTTTTCGCCGAGATCGACCTGGCGTCCGCGGATGACCAACTGGTTCTCCTCGGTCGTCACGTCGAGTTCGTCTTCGGAAAAACCCGCGACGGCCAATGTGATCCGCAGCCGTTCGGGCGAACCGTCCTGGCCATCAGGACGCAAGCGCTCGATATTGTAGGGCGGATAACCGTCATTGCCCTTGGCAATACGCTCAAGGGTCTTTTCCATGGTATCGAAGCCCAGAAGCAGAGGGCTCGTGAAAGGTGTCATTCGGCTCATTTGCTCTAGCCCTTGGTCTATCAAGCGACTGCGACGAGACCCGATCTTCAGCATCCCGACAACTGCCAATATGGTGACGGACGATGCGGCGCGCAAGACGCTTGCGAAAGGCAATTTCGCAAATATAGTCGCCGCTTCGCCGCGCGATTACAGCTATGCATGCGGCAGGTGGAAAACGGAGAACGCATGTCGCGCCCAAGAAAAATCATTATCGATACCGATCCGGGACAGGACGACGCGGCAGCGATCATGCTGGCGTTCGGCAGCCCCGGGGAGCTCGACCTTCTCGGCATTACGACGGTTTCCGGCAATGTGCCGCTGAGGATGACGTCCCGCAATGCGCGGATCATCTGCGAACTCTGCGGCAGGCAGGATGTCAAGGTTTTTGCGGGTGCGGAAAAGCCCATCGTCCGTCCTTCCGTCACGGCGGAGCACGTCCATGGAAAGACCGGGCTCGATGGCCCGGCAGTCGACGAGCCGTCGATGGCACTGCAGGAGCAGCATGCCGTCGACTTCATAGTGGAGACGCTGCTTCGGGAAGAGCCTGGGACGGTGACGCTCTGCACGCTGGGCCCGCTGACGAATATCGCGCTGGCAATCGGTAAGGCGCCTGAGATCGTTCCCCGCGTGCGCGAACTTGTCATGATGGGCGGCGGCTTCTTCGAAGGCGGCAACATCACACCGGCAGCCGAGTTCAATGTCTATGTCGACCCGGAAGCCGCCGATGCGGTGTTCCGCTCCGGCGTGCCGATCGTCATGATGCCGCTCGATGTCACGCACAAGGTCCTGACATTCAAGAGCCGGATACGGAGGATCAAGGACATCGGCTCGCGGCCGGCAGTCGCGCTCGCCGAGATGCTGGAATTCTTCGAACGCTTCGACGTGGAGAAATACGGCTCCGACGGCGGTCCGCTGCATGACCCCACTGTGATTGCCTATCTCCTCAAGCCGGACCTTTTCCGTGGGCGGGATTGCAATGTGGAGATCGAAGTGAATTCGCCGCTAACCGCCGGTATGACGGTGGTGGATTGGTGGCAGGTCACCGGGCGGCGCCACAACGCCAGGGTCATGAAGGATATCGACGCGCAGGGCTTTTTCGATCTGCTGACGGAACGCCTTTCCCGCATATGATGGCCGGCATGACTGCCTCTGACGAAACGAAGGACTGGCGATGAAGACTTCCCTGGAGGCCGGATTCCATCGGGAACTGCTTGGGCTTTACGATCGCTGCGCTGCGCTCGGCTTCCGCCCCGTGCTGTTGCGGCGCTATGTCGTGCTGCATGGCGGAGCGACGGCTGCGAGGGAACTCGTGTTCAAGCCGGGCACGACCGGCCTGGAACGGCTGATGGATCTCGGAAAGCCGGAGCTTTCCATGGAAGCGATCATGCTGCGTCCGGAATACCAGGCGCTTTCGGGCCTCTGGAGCTGAAGGAGGCGAAGCAACGGCTGGAAAGCGGCAGCCGCTCGCGTTCGAAGGGACGTCTTACGGCGCGGGCGACCGGAGCTTCCTGACGATCTGTCCGCATATTGATCTGACGAAAAGGCCGGCGCCCTGACAGGACGCCGGCCGATCGTTCTGAAAGGACGGCTGCTCAGAACTCTTCCCAGTCGTCCTGTGCGAGTGCCGTGTTGCCTGCGGCCTGTGGAACGGCGCGTGTCGGACCGGAACGATAGGCCGCCGGTGCGGGAGCTTTGTAAGCTGGACGTTGCGGTTGGGGTGGCGCCGCCGCGGTCTGGCTGGACCGGCCGGAGCCCGCGCGGAACCGGGAGACGAGCGATCTCAGCACCTGAGCCTCCTCGTTGAGTGCCATGCTGGCCGCGGTCGTCTGCTCGACCATCGCCGCGTTCTGCTGCGTTACCTGATCCATCTGGTTGACCGCAGCGTTGATCTCCTTGAGGCCCACGGCCTGCTCGGAGGCAGAGCCGGAAATCTGGCGGATAAGCCCGTTGATCTGCATGACCTGTTCGGCGATCTTTTCGAGCGCTCCTCCGGCTTTGCCGACGAGCTCCACGCCCTCGCGCACCTGCACCTCGGAAGTGTTGATCAGGGTCTTGATCTCCTTGGCGGCATTGGCCGAACGCTGGGCGAGTTCGCGCACTTCCTGCGCGACGACCGCAAAACCCTTGCCGGCATCGCCGGCTCGGGCGGCCTCGACGCCTGCATTGAGCGCGAGAAGATTCGTCTGGAAGGCGATCTCGTCGATCACGCCGATAATACGGCTGACTTCCAGCGACGACTGCTCAATGCCGTGCATTGCGGAAATCGCCCTTTGCACGACTTCGCCGGACTTGCCGGCATCGTCGCTCGCGGTTTCGACGGATTTGGCGGCGACACGGGCGTTTTCCGCGCTGGAATTGACCTGGGAAGTCAGCTGATCGAGCGCCGCCGCCGTTTCCTCGAGGCTTGCAGCCTGCTGTTCCGTGCGATGCGAAAGATCCGCGGCGCCCTTGGAAATTTCGCCGGTACCGTTGCTGATATTGCCGACCGAGGCATTGACGGTCTGGATCGTCTCTTCGAGGCTTGCGAGCGCCGAGTTGAAGTCGGTTTTCAACGCGGCATATTCGCCCGGGAAATCGTCGGTCAGGCGGAAGGCGAGATCACCTGCCGAAAGATGCGCCAGCCCGTCTCCAAGGCGTGCCACGATGTCCTTCTGCAGCGCGAGTGCCGCGGCGCGTTCCGCTTCCGTCTGTGCCCGTTCCGTCTCGCTCATGCGGCGCTGGCTTTCCGCTTCCCCTTCGATGCGCACGGCGTCGGAAAGCTTGTGACGGAAACCTTCCAACGCCTTCGCGACCGCGCCGGTTTCGTCCCGGCGGTCCTGGCCGGAAACGGCTTCGCCGTAGACACCGCTGCTGAGGCGTTCGACATCGCTCACCAGACTTGCAAGCGGCTTCTGGACGAAGCTGCGGATCGCGAGATAGAGGCCGGCGAGCACCGCCGCAAGCACGATAAGTCCGCCGGCCACCATCATCATCGTCTGGGCGCGGACCGGTGCGAAGATCGCAGCGCGCGGAACATCGACCAGGACCACCCAGCTTGCATTCACGTCGGGAAGGGCAAAGGGGTAGACGATGCGGTCGAAGCCCTCATGGCTATCATAGGTGAGATTTTCGATCAGGCCGGTTTCACCGGCCGAAAGCGCGGCTTTGACCACGTCCGTACCGACGCCGTCATAGTCCTTCATGAGGAGATCCGGGATCGGCGCGACGACCCATTTTCCGCTCTGCGACAGGAGGGTCACGCGTCCGGAACCGAAGGGACGAAGCTGGGAAAGCTTCTCCGAGAGGGTCTTCAGCGAAATGTCCATCCCGCCGACGCCGATCCGCTTGCCGCCCGACAAGACCGGATAGGCAATTGACGCCATCGCGGTGTTCTCGCCCGTCGTGGTCTCGGCATAGGGCTGGGTGATCGCACCGCGCCCGCTTTGGGCGGCGAGCGAATACCATTCCGCCGAATAGTTCGAATCAAAAACGGAGAGCGCGATGCCGTTCTTGCTCTTTGTCCAGTAGGGGTTGAAGTCGCCGGCCTTGCTCGCACCGAATTCCGTTTGGCCGGTATAGTCCGCAGACTTTCCGTCGAAAGCGCGGGGTTCCTCTGCGAACCAGCTGCCGAAAGCCGACGCATTGGTTTCCAGATTCACTTTCAGGATGTCGATGACACCCTTGCGATCGAGAAGATGGTTTTCGTGGGTGCGGCCGATGACTCCAGCCATCGAACGGGCTGCGGCTGCGAGCGCGCCGATATCGGAGGCGATGTCGGATGCGATCCCTTCCGCCTGCGCGCGTGCGTCGTTGTAGACCAGCGTCGAAACGCGATCCTGGGATTCGGAAATCAGCGTGAAATTGGATGCCAGCAGGACCAGCGCGATGGTCCCGCCGGTAACCGCGATGAGCTTCGTCGCAATGGACTTGGCCTGGAACTTGAACATGAAATCCTCACGAGCTGAGAAATCCGCGGGAACGACGTTCCACGGAGATGCGCAATCGGAAATTGGGTGAAGCTCCATCATGGAGAGCAGGATGCCGACCGGCATCGGAGGCGGCCAGCCGGATGTCGGAATCGGCCTCTCAGCCGCCACCTAACGCGTAAAATATTAATAATTCAGCCAACGCAGACGCCGGAAAGGCGTGGGTTTCGGTCGTTTTTTGCGTTTCAATCAGGAGGTGAGACTGCGCGGCGCGCACCCTTTTTGTATGCCCCGCCGCGTCCGGATCCGGGATCACGCCGCCGCCGCGACCTCTTCCGAAAACGGTATCGACGGCTGCGCGCCGCGTTTGAGGCAGGCGAGCGAACCGGCAACAGCCGCACGGCGAAGCGCATCGGGAAATGCCAGACCTGCGTCGAGAGAAGCAGCGAGATAGCCGCAGAAGGTATCTCCGGCACCGACCGTATCCACCGGTTCGATGGCAAGGCCCTTTGCACGGAAGACCTCCCCGTCGCGAATGGCCACGACGCCTTCCGCACCCAGCGTCACGATCAGGGTCTGGCGGGTCTCGGCGTGAAGCTTGCGCATCGCCTCTTCCCGTTCAGCACCCGAAAGGCCGTCCCGGCCGGCGAAAAGCTCGAATTCCGTTTCGTTGGCGACGAGGATGTCCGCCATGGCACCGAGACAGCGCGCATCCGGCGTCAGCGGTGCCAGGTTGATCAGGGAGGTGATCCCGCAAGTCTTCGCTGTTCGAAGCGCAGCCTCGACCGAAGCCGCGGGAATTTCGAGCTGGAGCATCAGCAGATCGTCCGGTCCCATGCTTGCAACCGTCGCCTCTGCATCCGCTGCGCTGACGGTGCCGTTCGCGCCGGGAACGACCACGATCACGTTTTCTCCGTCGTCACCGACCAGGATATGGGCGGTGCCGGTGGACTCGTCGGCAATCTTCACGGCCTCAAGGTTCGCTCCCGCGTCCTTCAGGAGCGCGAGGGCATCCGCAGCGAAGCCGTCGTTCCCGACGGCTCCTGCCATGCGGACCGAACCGCCGGCGCGGCTTGCGGCCAGAGCCTGATTGGCCCCCTTGCCGCCGGCCGCCGTGGAGAAGCTGCCTCCCGCGACGGTTTCTCCCGGTTTCGGCAGGCGTTCGGTCGTGGCAATGAGATCCATATTGATGGATCCGAAAACTGTAATCATTCGGCTGGTTCCGTCCCTGAAATCGTAGCGCGACACTGCCCGATAGGTTTAGTCCTCGTCAACCACCCTCAGGCGCAATTGCCCTGTCCGGCTTTCCACCGAGCGTTCTCCGGAAGAACCGGCAGGGGAGGGTGCAGCCTCGAATTCCAGTTCGCCGATGCGCGCGCCGCGCCGCGCGAGCTTCTCGGTCGACGTGAGAATCTGGTCCACATCCCGTTGGGCGGCGGAAAAGTGGCCCGCGAGCTTTCGCACCCGGTCATCGAGCCGCGTCAGGTCGTCCATCAGTCGCACCACCTCGCCCTGGATGACATGGGCCTGCTCCCGCATGCGCTGGTCTTTCAGCAGCGCCTGCAGGACCTGGATCGAGAGGAGGAGCAGCGACGGCGAGACGATGACGATGCGGGCTCGGTGCGCGCGTTGGACCACGCCTTCGAAATTCTCGTGGATTCCGGCGAAGATCGATTCCGAAGGAACGAAGAGGAAAGCGGTATCCTGCGTCTCGCCGGGAATGAGGTATTTTTCCGATATATCCCGGATATGGACCTCCATATCGCGCTTGAATTGCTGGGCGGCGGCTTTCGCCGCTTCCGGAGACGCGGCACCGCTCATCGCATTCCAGCCTTCCAGAGGGAATTTTGCGTCGATGACGAGCGGTGGCTGGCCGTTCGGCATCCGGATCGTACAATCCGGTCGCGATCCGTTGGAAAGCTGTGCCTGAAATTGAAAGGCGCCCATAGGCAGGCCGTCGGCGACGATCGTTTCCATTCGCGACTGTCCGAACGCACCGCGCGTCTGCTTGTTCGAAAGGATAGCCTGCAACCCGACGACATCCTTGGCGAGCGACTGTATGTTCGTCTGCGCGGTGTCGATCACGGCAAGCCGCTCCTGCAATCGGCGCAGGTTCTCGTGCGTCGCACGCGTCTGTTCGCTGATGGAGTGGCCGAGGCGCTGCGTGAGCCCGTCGAGCCGCTGATTGATCGCCTGGTTCGTCTCTGCCTGGCGGGCGCCGAAGACGTCCGCCATTGCCGCAACCCGGCCCTGCATCTCGTTTTGAGCGCGCAGCAGTTCGCTAAAGCGTGCCTCGGCGACTTCGATTGACTGCCGATGGATACGGGCCGAGCGGCGGGCAGCGATCAGCGCCGCGGAAATGATCAGGAGAACCGCGGTGCAGAAAACGAGCAACAGAGGTTCGCCGGTCAGGACCGTGGTCAAGCGATGAAGACTATCGTTAGATGTTATGGAAACCATGAAGAGACCATAGCATTCTTTCCGCCGAAAAGAAGATCATAACGTGAACAGATTGCGAGATAGTTTATGACCTTCATTGTCCGGCCGGCGCGTGGGTCTCGGGGACACAAGACAATTGAAAGCCGCCGTGCAAAGCGGTAAGGGAGGCATATGACGATCAAGCCGCTGATAATCCTTCCCGATCCCCTGTTGCGTCAGGTTTCCTCGCCGATCGAAGCCGTCAACGACGATGTGCGCAAGCTCGCAGACGACATGCTCGAAACGATGTATGATGCGCCGGGCATCGGGCTTGCCGCAATCCAGATCGGCGTACCCCGCCGGATGCTGGTTCTCGACGTTTCGAAGGAAGAAGAGGGAAAGCAGCCGCTGGTTTTCATCAATCCGGAAATAGTCTCCTCCTCCGAGGCTCGCTCGGTTTACGAGGAGGGCTGCCTGTCGATACCCGACTATTATGCAGAGGTCGAACGGCCGGCCGAGATCGAGGTGCGGTATGTCGATCGCGACGGCAAACAGCAGACGATCAAGGCCGACGGGTTGCTGGCGACCTGTCTTCAGCATGAGATAGACCATCTGAACGGCGTTCTTTTCATCGATTATATCTCGAAGCTCAAGCGTGAGATGGTGATCAGGAAATTCACCAAGGCGGCAAAGCTGCGCGCTACCAAGGCGCTTTGAACGGTCTTTGTAGCGCGATGTGCATCAAGCGGGCTTCAAGGGCTTGATTTGAAGCGCGCAATTCCGTTGAAGAGGGCTGACCCTAGATCAATTCCAGGAAAAGTGCGCAGCGGTTTTCCGTCCACAATTGCATAGGATAAAGAGATAGAGCGTTTTCGTGACTCGGAGAAAAACGGAAACGCTCCAGCACGACGGGAGCCGGCCGCATGCCACTTCGCATCATCTTCATGGGCACGCCGGAATTTTCCGTCCCGACGCTGATGGCACTGAGCGAAGACGGCCACGAGATCGTGGCGGTCTATTCCCAGCCGCCGCGTCCGGGAGGACGGCGCGGCCTCGAGCTGCAGAAATCGCCCGTTCACCAGGCGGCCGACCGCCTCGGCATTCCGGTTTTTACGCCGCCGAATTTCAAGGCGGAGGAAGATCGGGCAGCCTTTCGGGCGCTTGACGCCGACGTGGCCGTGGTGGTCGCCTACGGTCTCCTGCTTCCCGAAGCGATCCTGACGGGCACGCGCCTCGGCTGTTACAACGGTCACGCATCGCTTCTGCCGCGCTGGCGCGGGGCCGCACCCATCCAGCGCGCCATCATGGCCGGCGACAGCGAAACCGGAATGATGGTGATGAAGATGGATCGCGGGCTCGACACCGGCCCGGTGGCGCTTACCGCACGGGTCCCGATCGGCGAGAACATGACGGGTGGCGAACTCCATGACGTGCTGATGGAGACAGGCGGCCGCCTGATGGCGCAGGCCGTGAAACGCCTCGAGGCCGGCGATTTGCCGCTAGAGCCCCAGCCTGCCGAGGACGCCGTCTATGCCTCCAAGATCGATAAGAGCGAGACGCATATCGATTTCGCAAGGCCGGCACGAGAGGTGCACAATCACATCCGTGCCCTCGCCCCCTTCCCGGGGGCCTGGTTCGAGCTTACGCTCGCCGGCCGCAGGGAGCGTATCAAGGTGCTTGCCTGCGAGCAGGCGAAGGGAGACGAAGACGGTGCGCCTGGCACGGTTCTTTCCTCCGATGGCCTCGTCGTCTCATGCGGCGAGGGTGCCGTCCGGCTTGTCCGGCTTCAGAAAGCAGGCGGAAAGCCGCTTGGGGCGGCGGATTTCCTGCGCGGAACGCCTGTCGCCGCCGGTACGGTTGTCGACTGATGCGCTATCGCCTCACGATCGAATATGATGGAACACCCTATGTCGGCTGGCAGCGCCAGGAAAACGGTCCTTCCGTCCAGGGAGCCGTGGAGGCTGCGGTCCGGTCTTTGACCGGAGAGACCGTCTCGATCCGGGGCGCGGGGCGGACGGATTCCGGCGTCCATGCCATGGGACAGGTCGCGCATGTCGATCTTTCCCGCCGCTGGGCGGATCATACGCTGCGAAACGCGCTGAACGCTCACCTGGCGCAGGCGGGCGAGCGGATCGCGATCCTCGATGCGGTCTTGGTGGCCGAGGATTTTGATGCCCGCTTCTCTGCCCTGCGCAGGCATTATCTCTATCGCATCATCTCGCGCCGGGCGCCTCTGGCATTGGAGGCCAAGCGGGCCTGGTTCGTTGCAAAGCCGCTGGACCACGAGATCATGCAGGCCGCCGCGCAGGTTCTTGTCGGCAAGCATGATTTCACCACCTTCCGCTCCGCCCATTGCCAGGCGAACAGTCCGGTGCGCACGATCGATCGGCTGGACGTCACACGGTCGGGAGAGCTGATCGAGATCCGCGCAACGGCACAGAGCTTCCTTCATAATCAGATACGCTCCTTCGCAGGCACCCTGAAGCTCGCGGGTGAGGGTAAGTGGAGCGTCGAAGACGTGCGGGCGGCCCTCGAAGCGCGCGACCGCAAGGCCTGCGGACCCGTCGCTCCGCCGGAAGGGCTCTATTTCATGCAGGTGGATTACTGATCCTGCCGCGCCTCGAATCGGAGGAGCGCTGATATCAAACCGGCAGAGTGCCGAAGAATCGTTGCAATCCCTGGCCGACAAGCAGCGGCGGCAGAATGAACAGTGCCGTCAGCGCGGAGGCGAGAAGGGTCTGCTTGCCGGTACACATCCACAGCAATCTGTATTGCAGCACGACGCTTGCGCCGAAGACGGCGTAGAGCAGAAGCCCTGCGAAGGAGCCGGCTGCCGGCAAGACCAGGGCAAGCGCGAAGGGAATTGCCGCTGCGTAGGCGAACGGCACCGAGATCCAGTTGCTGGCGATGATCACCGTCACGAGATAGCGTCCGTAGCCGAGCGGCTTGGCCAGCGCGGTCGCCAGCACCATCGGCAACAGCCAGCTTACCACATCGACCGCCAGCATCTTGACGAAGAAACCCGGTCCGGCCGATGTCCCTTCCGGCATGTTCCCGAGATAATAGAGCCGCCAGGACGCCCAGATGACGGCGAAGGCGGGCAGGCACCAGGCGAAAGCCCAGAACGAGCGCATCAAGCCGCGGACCGTCAGATCGAGCCAGCCGAAACCTTCCTGCTTCTGTCGCAGCAGCAGCCAGATCCCGTTCTGGTAGAAAAGAATCTCGTCAAGTCCCGGCATCGCCGAACCAGCGCGTCAGGAAGTCTTCGTAGATGGCGGTCAGCGTTGCGAGATCCGCGACCGCCACCCTCTCGTCGACCATGTGCATCGTCTTGCCGACGAGGCCGAATTCCACGACCGGGCAATAATCCTTGATGAAACGGGCATCGGAGGTGCCGCCGGTCGTTGAAAGAACAGGCTCTCTTCCGGTTATCGCGCTCACGGATTGCGAAAGCGATGCGACGAGCCGCTCGTCGCGGGTGAGAAACACGTGGCTCGGCCGCTCCGCCCACTTTATCTCGTAACGAACGGGTTCTCGTCCGGGCCGCAGCTTCTCTCGCCGCGCCGCTTCATCGAGTCTCCTTTCGATCTCGGTCATGACGGTTTGCGCCGTCCAGCTATCGTTGAAGCGGATGTTGAAGCTGGCCGTGGCCTTGGCGGGAATGACATTGACAGCGCGGTTGCCGACATCGATCGACGTGACCTCCAGATTGGAGGGCTGGAAGTCCGCGGTGCCTCCATCGAACGGGGGGTACATCAGCGAATCCGCAAGCTCGATGACGCTGCGGACGGGGTTGTCGGCGAGATGCGGGTAGGCGGCGTGGCCCTGCACGCCGAGAACGGTGATCGTGCCGGAGACCGAACCGCGGCGACCGATCTTGATCATGTCGCCGAGTGTTTCCGGATTGGTCGGCTCGCCGACTAGGCATGCATCCCAATGCTCGCCTCTGGCGGCCGCCCATTGCAGGAGCTTCACGGTACCGTTTACGGCCGGCCCTTCCTCGTCGCCGGTTATCAGGAAGGAAATCGAGCCCTTCGGCGCGCCATGCTTTTCGATATGCCGCGCAACGGCAGCGACGAAGCAGGCGATGCCGCCTTTCATGTCGACTGCGCCGCGTCCGAACATCTCTCCTCCGGAGATATCGGCGGAGAAGGGGCCATGCGACCAGGCGCCGTCATCGCCGACCGGCACGACATCGGTATGGCCGGCAAACATCAGGTGCGGACCGCTGCTGCCGAGACGCGCATAGAGGTTCTCGATATCCGGCGTACCGGCTTCGCTTGCCACCACCCTTTCGACCTTGAAACCGAGCGGGGACAGCATGGCTTCCAGAGCCGAGAGCGCCCCGCCTTCTGCCGGCGTGACGGATGGGCATTTGATGAGCGTTGCGAGATTGCTGATCGGGTCGGTCGGATACATCATGCTGTCATGGCTTGACCGGGAAAGCCGGTCGTCGGTTGCTGTCGTTGAGGTCTACCTGATCCGAACGGTGCTGTCACGATGCTTGACGGTCTTCGCGGCAGGCCCCGTTCACAGGAACCTGGCTGCCGACGTCGCGATGATGATAATCGAAACGGCGATCATCAGCGGCCGCACAGGCACCCTCTTCACCACGATCGCACCAAGCGGCGCTGCCAGAATGCCGCCGACGATGAGCCCGATGGCAGCCCCGAGATCCGACCATCCGAGGGTCAGCACGAAGGTCAACGAGATGGTGAGCGTGACAACGAATTCCGTGAGGTTCGTGGACCCGATCACTTTCTTCGGATCGTGGCCGCGGCCGACAAGCGAGGTGGTCACGATCGGCCCCCAGCCGCCGCCGCCGGCCGCATCGAGCATGCCGCCGCCGACGCCGACGAACGGAACGATCCAGTCGCGGACATCGCGCGGCCAGAGGGGCTGGAAGGCCTTGAAGAGAATATAGAGGCCGATGGCGATCAGATATGCGGATACGAACGGCTCGATCCGTTCGCCGTCGATGCTGCTCAGCAGATAGGCGCCAATTGCGCCGCCGATCATGCCGGCGGGCGCAAGGCGCGCAACCAGCGACCAGTTCACATTGCGATGATAGGCATGGGAGATGCCGGAAGCCGCCGTCGTGAAGACTTCCGTCACATGCGTCATGGCGCTTGCCGTTGCCGGCGGCACGCCGAGAGCGAGGAGACTGGTCGTCGTGAGTACGCCGAACGCCATGCCCAGTGCGCCGTCGATGATTTGTGCAAGAAAGCCGATGAGAACGAAAGCGAGAAAGTCGAAGGACCAGATGTCAAAAGGCATTCAAGTCTTCCCTTTCGCGCAAACGGGGTCACCGGAAACGCGGGGACGGCGCATCGGTTCCGCATGGAACTGCAAAAGCTTTGGATACAGCCCGTTGGCAATAAAGGAAAATCAGTCCTTTCGCCTGTCCGGAAGAGCGCCGTGCACATTCGGCCCCGGCGTGCCCGGCCAGACCATGAACGCGATCAGCGCAAAAATCGAGATGGCGGGAACGAAGAGAAGAAGCACGACGGGGGACGGCAGGTTCATGTCGTGCAAACGCTTGATCGTCAGCATGACCGACGACACTGTAGCGACGATCGCAATCGCAAAGAACAACACCGACCAGACGAGGAAAGTCGGGTCGTCCCGGTCGATAACCGTGACGCGGGCGACGAAGGCTGAAAGCAGTACCACCCAGAACGCCCAGCCGAGCGCATAGGGAACCCGGCTGAGGCGTCCGGACCAGCCGAAGAACAGCCACGACATGCCCGATGCCTGTTCTCCGGTCGCCATCTCAGTCTCGCAGCAATTCGTTGATGCCGGTCTTCGAGCGGGTCTTTTCATCGACGCGCTTCACGATCACGGCGCAATAGAGGTTCGGCGCCGGCTGCCCGTTGCCCATGGTGTTGCCCGACGGCAGGGAGCCGGCGACGACGACCGAATAGGGGGGCACTTCGCCATAGGTGATCTCGCCGGTGGCACGATCGACGATCTTGGTGGACTTTCCGATGAAGACGCCCATGCCGAGGACGGAGCCTTCGCGAACGATGCATCCTTCGACTACCTCGGAGCGGGCGCCGATGAAGCAATTGTCCTCGATGATCGTCGGACCGGCCTGCATCGGCTCCAGCACGCCGCCGATGCCGACGCCTCCGGAAAGATGCACGTGTTTGCCGATCTGGGCGCAGGAGCCGACCGTCGCCCAGGTGTCGACCATCGTACCTTCTCCGACATAGGCCCCGAGATTGACAAAGGATGGCATGAGAATGGCATTCGGCGCGATGAAGGCAGAACGGCGCACGACGCAGTTGGGAACGGCGCGGAAGCCGGCCTTCTCGAACTCGTTGACGCTCCAGCCGTCGAACTTGGAAGGAACCTTGTCCCACCAGACGGATTCGCCGGGGCCACCCTTGACGACTTCCATCGGATTCAGCCGGAAGGAGAGGAGCACCGCCTTCTTCAGCCATTGATGAACAGTCCAGGCACCATCGTCGCCGCGCGTCGCCACGCGCGCCTTTCCGCTGTCGAGCAGATTCAATGCGGCCTCTACCGCCTCACGGAACTCACCGCGTGTCGCGGTCGTTATCGTATCCCGCTCTTCGAACGCGCGATCGATCGTAGCGGAAAGAGAAGCGATATCGGTGCTGTTCATCGGATTTCCTTAAACTTCGACGATTATTCTAGTGGTCGGGATACCGGAGATGTCGATTTCCAATTATGTGCACTTTGCTCTAGAGCATGAGCCTGGAAAGTTGAAGTCCCTTTCCGGCATATACCGTCGTGCGGGCGCCCTGTCGAAAGTGATGATCTCGAACGGCACCCGGTCGAGCGGATGAGATGGAATTTGGCTGCCGTGCTTGCCCGCGCGGCGGCAAACAGGAATTGGAAATGACGAAACTGAAAAAGAAGAACCTCCGCCGCAAGGACGGCGTCTGGGATCCCCTGGCAGACAGCGCTCATGACAAGCACCGCGCCGCGGTCGTTCCGCAAACGCCGCAATCGATGTCGCCGGCCTATCGTCTCGCTTATGTGGACGACGACTTTCTTTGCCGCGAGGAGTTGCGTCCCGTCCGCCTCCAGCTCGAATTGATGAAGGTCGAGATGATGCTTGCGGAGCAGGGCATCACATCGACGGTCGTCATGTTCGGAGGTGCACGCATTCCGCCCCCGGGCGGAGAGGCCTGGGCAGCCCGCAACGAGGTCCAGCGCGCCAATCTCGAGGCGGCCTCCGTCTACTACGAGGAAGCGCGCAAGTTTGCGCGTCTGTGCTCGGCCCGCTCGGCGGAGCTCGGCTACAAGGAATATGTCGTCGTGACCGGCGGTGGCCCAGGGGTGATGGAAGCCGGAAATCGCGGCGCGGCCGAAGTGGGAGCGCCTTCCATCGGTCTCAACATCGTGCTGCCGCACGAGCAGGCTCCGAATGCCTATGTGACGCCGGAGCTCAGCTTCAATTTCCACTATTTCGCCATTCGCAAGATGCATTTCCTGTTGCGCGCGAAGGCGGTCACGGTGTTCCCCGGCGGCTTCGGCACGCTCGACGAGCTTTTCGAGACCGTCACGCTGATGCAGACGGGCCGCATGGCGCTCGTGCCGCTCATTCTCTTCGGCAAGGAATTTTGGCGCAGGATCATCGATTTCGATGCGCTCGCCGAGTTCGGTACGATTGCACCCGGCGATGTCGAACTGATGCAGTTCGTGGAAACGGCCGAGGAGGCCTGGAACATCATCGTGACGTTCTACGACAGGCTGGAAGCCGAACAAGCTTTGGGCGTGAAGTGAGAAAACGCCCCGGAGCGGTAGCTCCGGGGCGCGTGCGTTGAAGCAAAGACTTTACTTTTCTGCAGTTTCGAAATCGGCCTTGGTGACGAAGCCGTCGCCATCCTTGTCCATGCGCTTGAACATGTCGCTCGCGGCGGTTTCCATTTCCGTCTTGCTGATCGCACCGTTCTTGTCGGCATCGGTGCGGTCGAACCGGCGGGCGCCGGGCAGCATGCCGACACCGCTTTCACGGAGCTTCTCGCGCGCCTCCGTTACGTCGGCGCCTGTCGCCTTGATTTCGCGGAAAGCCCTCCGGGCCTCCCGGAATTCTGCGCGCTTGGCTTTCAGCTCTTCCTTGTTCACTTCGCCGTTGCCGTCGGTGTCCAGACGCTGGAACGTCGCGGAAGCCCGCTGCAACAGCTCTTCCTGAGAAACCTTGCCGTCGTTGTCGGCATCAAGGCGCTTCAGCATGCGTTCGGCGCGCTGTTCGCGATTCTGGCGGCCTTTGCCGTCGCGCAGATCGGCCACATTGATGAAGCCATCCCCGTCGTGGTCACGGCGTTTGAACATCATGTCGGCTGCGGCGACGACCTCGCTTTCGCTCAGCGAACCGCTCTTGTCGGTATCGGCCCGGTCGAACATGCGGCCGGCTCCGGGGAGCATCCCGGGACGCGCCGCCGCCAATTTTTCACGCGCTTGCGCCTTTGCGTCGCCTTCGGTCTTTCTTGCCTCGCGCCATGCCTTGTGCGCCTCGCGGAATGCTTCGCGTTTGGCCTTGATTTCATCCCTGGAGACCTGGCCATTGCCGTCGGCATCGTAGGATTTGAACGTGGCCGATATGTTCGCCTTGAACTCGTCCGGCGAAATCTTCGAATCCTTGTTCGTATCGAGGCGTTCGATCATGCGTTCGGCCCGCTGGCCACCTGCCTTGCGCGGTTCCGCGGCGAAGGAGGGTGCCGAAACGGCGGTAAGGGCAAGGCTGATGGCGGTTGCGCCGATGAGCAGGTGCTTCTTCTGCATGGCTTTTCCTTTCAGTCGTGTTTCTCGATGTCCCTGACCGAAAGAATAGACGGACGATGTCCCCGCACCAGTTACAAATTGGTAATTCAATCCTTCGACCAAAGGCGGATTTCTTTGTGTCCGGATTGCGATTGCGCAGGAGTACGCTTCCCGCGCTATAGAATGGCGTTGAGGAAGCCCGCCAGGTCCGACGTCGTGTAGTCGATATGGCGGTCTTCGTCGGTGCGCTTTTCCCAGGCGTCGGCGAATTCATGGTTTTCGTCGCGCGGCATGAGCAGGATGGTCTTCATGCCCAATGCCTTCGGAACCAGAAGATTGCGCGGAAGGTCCTCGAACATGGCCGCATGCGCTGTGTCCACGCGGTGGAGCGCCATGAACTTGTCATAGGTGCTGCCTGCCGGCTTCGGCACGTACTCGGCGGCGACGATATCGAAGATGTCGTCGAAATGGTCGAGGATGCCGAGCGCGCGCGCGGCCATTTCCGCATGGCGCACGCTGCCGTTGGTGAAGATGAACTTGCGCCCCGGCAGCGCCTTGATCGCATCGCCGAGCGTCAGATCGGGCGACAATACGCCGTAATCTATCGCATGGGCCTTTTCGAGGAAATCGGCCGGATCAACGCCATGGTGGATCATCAGGCCCTGCAGCGTCGTGCCGTGATCTCTGTAGTAGCGCTTCTGCAGTTCGCGGGCCTGCTCGCGCGAAAGTCCGAGAAAGGCCGAGACATAGGCCGTCATGTTGCGGTCGATCTGGGCAAAGAGGTTGAGGTGATGCGGATAGAGTGTGTTGTCGAGGTCGAAGACCCAGTCGCGGACGTGCTCAAAATCGGATTTTTCAGGGCGTTCGTTCATGGGCGCCTTATGGCATGGCTTGCGCTGCAAAGAAAACGCTTATCTGTAGCAAAACCGTCCTAGGCCGCGTGTTCCGCGCATGATACCGGCGGCCATGGAACCCTGGATAGCCATAACGATTGCTGCTGCCTTCCTTCAGAACCTGCGCTCCGCCCTGCAAAAGCATCTGCAAGGCTCGCTCGGGACAAGAGGCGCGAGCTTCGTGCGCTTCGGCTACGGCTTTCCGGTGGCGGTTCTCTATGTCGGTTTTCTGTACTGGTTCGTCGGCTACTCGTTCCCGCGCCTCGGGCTGCAGTTCGCCGGCTGGGCGGTCGTGGGAGGGCTCGCCCAGATCTTCGCGACCATCCTGCTCGTCCATCTGTTCTCCCTGCGCAATTTCGCGGTCGGCACCGCTTATTCGAAGACGGAACCCGTGCAGGCGGCGATCTTCGGTTTCCTCCTGCTCGGAGAGCGGCTGGTGCCTGGCGCGGTTGCCGCCATCGTCGTCGGCGTCATCGGGGTGATGATGATTTCCATGGCGCGGACGCCGCTTTCCTGGCGAAACATGTTCGTCGCGCTCACGGGACGTACCGCGCTGATCGGCATCGCCTCGGGTGCGGTCTTCGGCATTTCGGCAGTCGCCTATCGCTCGGCCGCGCTCTCGCTCGCCAGCCCGGAGCCCGTCATGGCGGCGGCGGTCACGCTTGCCTGCGTCACGACGTTCCAGACGGTCTTCATGCTTTTATGGATGCTGGGCAGCGACAGGCTGGAGATCGTGCAGGTCGTGCGCTCATGGCGCTCGTCCGCTCTGGTCGGACTTGCTGGCGTGCTCGGGTCGGCCTGCTGGTTCACGGCCATGACCTTGCAGCAGGTCGCCTATGTGCGGGCGCTCGGCCAGATCGAGCTGGTCTTTACCTTCATGGCGTCCTTCTTCCTCTTCCATGAGCGCGTCAATCGCATGGAAGTGCTCGGCTGCCTGCTGATCGTCGGCGGCATCCTCGGACTGCTGTTTCATTGACGCCTTCATGCTCAGGGGACGAGCAGCGTTCCCGCGCCATGCTCCGTGAAGATTTCGAGCAGAACGGAATGCGCGGTCTTGCCGTTGAGAATGACGACGCCCTGGACGCCGGCCTTGATCGCTTCGATGCAGGTCTCGACCTTCGGGATCATTCCGCCGGAAATCGTTCCGTCCTTAATGAGCGCGCGGGCCTCGGCGACGGACAGCTCTTTGATGAGCTCGCCTTGCTTGTTGAGCACGCCCGGCACATCGGTGAGGAAGAGCAGGCGGGTCGCGCTCAGCGCCCCGGCGATGGCGCCGGCGAAGGTGTCGGCGTTGATGTTGTAGGTATGGCCGTCGCGGCCGGGCGCCACCGGCGCGATCACCGGAATCATTTCCGATTTGGCGAGGAGATCGAGCAGCGTGCGGTCGACTTCGACCACCTCTCCGACGAAGCCGAGATCGAGGATGCGTTCGATGTTGCTGTCCGGATCGACGACGGTCTTCTTCGCCTTTTCGGCGAAGACCATGTTTCCGTCCTTGCCGCAGAGGCCGATCGCCCATTCGCCGGTCTGATTGATGAGCGCGACGATCTCCTTGTTGATCGAACCCGCAAGCACCATTTCCACGATCTCGACCGTTTTCTGGTCAGTTACGCGAAGCCCGCCTTCGAACTTCGATTCGATCCCCATCTTGGTCAGCATCGCGCCGATCTGCGGTCCACCGCCATGCACGACGATAGGATTAACGCCCGATTGCTTCAAAAGTGCGATATCGCTTGCAAAAGCCTTGCCCAGCTCTGGATTGCCCATCGCATGACCACCATATTTGACGACGATGGTCTTGTTCTCGTAACGCTGCATGAAGGGCAGCGCCTGTGCGAGAAGACGTGCCTGGGTTTCGCTTTCGGATTCGGACATGGCGGCCTCGTGAATTTGTCGGCGCCTGTTTAACGCATGTTTCGTGACGATGGAATGATCCGACGCCGAATGATGCGTATTTTCCGGGGCAGATGGGACGAGGTGATAATGAAAGCCGGAAGACCGGTGGCAACTGAGCCGAATGGCGATATGATCGCGTGAGACGTGATGGTTCAGACTAGGGATGATGCAGGCGGCCGGACGAGCCGCGCAACCAGAGAGTGGTAAGCCGATGACGGCGTCCGACAAAGAAATGAGGGACCCCCGCCGGGACGAGGTGATCGCCGGCGAATATGTGCTTGGGGTGCTTTCCGTGGAAGACCGGCGCAAGGTGGAAGCGCGGCTGCTGCGCGATCGCAGCTTCGCGGCGATGGTTCACCGATGGCAGGCCAATCTTTGCGAGGTCGTCCAAGAAGATTATGTGACGCCTCCACCCTATATCTCCGTCCGTCCCGCCACCGGGATGCCGCCGCGGGATGCCGTCATGATATGCGCCCGCCCGGGTGGGCTGTGGCATTCGCTGGCCTTTTGGCGCGTCGTCGCCATCGCATCGGCCGCAGTCGCGACATTGTTCGCCATGGTGGCTGGCGGTAGCTTGTTTTTTCAGCGTAGCGGAAAGCTCCCGCTGGTCTCCACGCTTTCCGGGGAGGGGGGCGGCCTGGCGCTGTACGACGGCGAGAGCGGAAAGCTGAAGCTGACCTCGATGGCCGCCGGTACCGACCCTGACAAGTCGCTGGAGCTCTGGCTGAGCGACGACGGAAAGCCGCCGGTTTCGCTCGGGCTGCTGTCGCCTGCAGGAGAAAGCACGGTCCTCGTTCCGCAGCGCATGCGCGCGAAAATATCTGCCGGCGATGCGCTTTCCGTCACAGCCGAGCCGCTTGGCGGCTCGCCCACCGGAGCCGCCACCGGGCAGGTGATCGCATCCGGCACGATCACGGGCTTCTGAGCTTTCAGATTGCGCCGGCCTGCGGTGTGGCTTGTGCCGGCGCGGAGAGCGCCGCCTGAAGCCTCTGCTCCTGCTCGGGGGAAAGCGAAGTTTTCAGCACCCGGCCTTGAAGTCCCTCAAGATCCGCCAGCACCTTTTCCGGCTGGATCTTTCTCACCAGGATGAAGAGTGCGGATGAGTTGTGCGGTATCGTTTCGCCGAGCGACTTGATGAAATCGTCGTCGATGCCGTAATCGGAGAGCGAGCCGGACAGGGCGCCGGCACCTGCGCCGAAGGCGCCGCCGATGGCAAAGCCTGCCAGCGGATTGAGGAAGAGAAGGCCGACGAGGCCGCCCCACAGAGCGCCGGAGAGCAATCCGGATGTGGCGCCGATCGCGGCGAGATTGAAGCTCTGCTTCAGGTGAACCTTGCCTTCGCCGTCGCGCACGACCACAACGGCATCCTCCAGGTCGACCAGATATTCCTTTTTCAGATTGTTCAGTCTGAGGAGAACCTTGTCGGCTTCCTCGGTCGTATCAAAACCCACAACGATCAGATCGGACATGTCACACTCCCCTTTGCGTTGCCTGCCGCATCTGGCGGCAGCAAATGACATAGGGCGCGATGCGTGACCGGCAAATGACCGGGATCGGGAAATAAGAAAGTGCCGCCGGCGCCACCGTCAGCGCTGGATCGCGGTCAGGATCGCCGTTCTCAGCTCATCGAGGCCGGCACCCTTTTCGGATGACGTTGCAAGTATCTCGGGATAGGCGGCCGGCCGCTTGCGGATCTTCTCCATCGTCTCCGCAGTTAGGCGAGGCACGCCTGCTTCCTTGATCTTGTCCGTCTTGGTCAGCACGAGCTGATAGGAGACCGCCGCCTTGTCGAGCAGGCTCAGTACCTCCTCGTCGTTCTTCTTGATGCCGTGGCGGCTGTCGATCAGGACATAGACGCGTTTGAGTGTCGCTCTTCCCCGCAGATAGTTGAAGACGAGCTTGGTCCATGCGTCCACGTGCTCCTTTGGAGCCTGCGCATAGCCGTAGCCGGGCATGTCGACCAGCGCCATCGGGGGCAGGTCGCCTTCCGCTCCGGAGTAGCCCTCCGGCACGAAATAATTGAGCTCCTGCGTGCGCCCCGGCGTGTTGGACGTGCGTGCCAGCCCCTTGTGTCCGACGAGCGCGTTGATGAGCGAGGATTTTCCGACATTGGAGCGCCCGGCGAAAGCGACTTCGGGCGGGCCTTCCGGCGGAAGGAATTTCATTGCCGGAACTCCACGGATGAAAATCCAGGGCCGGCCGAAAAGCGGTTTGTCTTGCGTGGAGTTCGCGTCGGTCATCGCTGTCGCCTTCCCTTTGCCTGAAGCTCCGCTTCCGGGTTTTGTCCGCGGTTGTCAAGTCGAAGGCCGGAATGCCTCGCGGTCGTCAGAAAAAAGCCCCGGCAAAGCGGGGCTTTCTGTCGTTTCGTGGGGAATGAACCCGTCAGGCTGTATCCGCCTTTTTCCGGAAGAGCCCCTTCAGATTGTCGAACAACTCGATCTTCACGCCGTGGCGCTTCATGATGATCCCCTGCTGGATGATGGAAAGCAGGTTGTTCCATGCCCAGTAGATGACGAGGCCTGCGGGGAAGCTCGCGAGCATGAAGGTGAAGATCACCGGCATCCAGGTGAAGATCATCGCCTGGGTCGGGTCCGGCGGCGTCGGGTTCATGCGCATCTGCAGGAACATGGTGACGCCCATGACGAGCGGCCACACGCCGATCAGCAGGAAGTGCGGCACGTCATAGGGCAGAAGGCCGAACAGGTTGAAGAGCGAAGTCGGATCGGGAGCGGAAAGATCCTGAATCCAGCCGAAGAACGGCGCATGGCGCATCTCGATCGTAACGTAGATCACCTTGTAGAGCGCGAAGAATACGGGAATCTGCAGAAGGATCGGCCAGCAGCCCGCCAGCGGATTGATCTTTTCCTCCTTGTAGAGCTGCATCATCGCCTGCTGCAGCCCCATGCGGTCGTCGCCGAACTTCTTCTTCAATTCCTCCATCTTCGGCTGAACCTTCTTCATGTTCGCCATGGATGCATATTGCTTGTTGGCGAGCGGGAAGAAGATGCCCTTGACCACGATCGTCGTGATCAGGATGGCGATGCCGAAATTGCCGAAATAGCGGAAGAAGAAGTCCATCATCTGGAACATCGGCTTGGTGAAGAACCAGAACCAGCCCCAGTCGATCATCAGGTCGAACTGCGGGATGGAATAGGCGACCTCATAGTCGTCGATGACCGGAACTTCCTTCGCGCCGCCGAAAAGCAGCGTCTTGACGTCCGTCGTCTGGCCGGCCGGGATGCTGACGGCATCCTGCTTGTAGTCCGCCTGATAGCGCGGGCGGCCGTCGGTGAAATGCGAAAAGCGCGTCTCGTACGGTGCGGCCTGCGGGGGCACGAGAGCGGTCGCCCAGTATTTGTCGGTGATGCCGAGCCAGCCGCTGGTCGCCTTGCCGGGCGCCACGATGGTGTCTTCCTCGGTGGTCGAATACTTGACCTCATGCAGCCCGAGTTCGCCGAGAACTCCGATGAAACCTTCATGCAGCACGTAGATGCTCGGTTCGGAGGGCTTGGAGAACCGCGTCACCCGGCCGTAGGGCGAAAGCGAGACGGCGTCGCCGCTGCCATTGCGTATGCTGTCGACCACCTGAAACATGTAATGTTCGTCGACTGAAATCGTCCGGGTGAAGACGACGCCCTTGTCATTGGTGTAGGTGAGCGTGACCGGGGTAGACTGCGTAAGCCTGCCGGTGCCTTCCTGAGTCCAGACCGTTTGCGGGCCGGGGATCTGTCCGCTCGTCTCGCTGCCGATATAGCCCACTTCGGCGAAGTAGCCCTGCTCGGTCTCGGCGGGGCTGAGCAGCGTGATGATCGGGCTCGTCTTGTCGACGGTGACGTGGTAGTCCTTCAACTTCAGGTCGTCGAAGCGTGCGCCGGTGAGATTGATGGAGCCTTCGAGCGAGGGAGTATCGATCTCGACGCGGGCCGTCTCCGCTGCCGCAGCCGGTCGACCCTCCGCGGCGCCTGCGGGTACGGAACCATTGGTGGAGGTTCCTGCAGCCGGCGTCTGGGTCGCCTGCGTTCCTGTCGCCTGTTCGGCCTGCTCCGTCTTCTGCGCCTCGGCCGCAATTCGTTCCCGTTCGATCTTCGGATTGACGTACAGGAATTGCCAGGCGATCAGGATCAGCACGGATAGCGCTATCGCCACGAAGTAATTGCGGTTGTTCTGCATCATTCTTTCCCGGGTCCCGCCGAAGCCGGCCTCTTTTGTTTCTGCCTGTTCTGGATGCGGTCGCTGAGGCGGTCCTCAAGTTCCCGAAAGGGCGCATGGAGTACGTCGCGTCTGGCGACAATCACATAGTCGTATCCGGGCTCCATTGCAAACCCGGCAGATAGCCGCACCGCTTCTTTGAGGCGCCGGCGCATCCGGTTGCGCTCGACGGCGTTGCCATGCTTCTTCGTGACGGTGAAACCGACGCGGGGCGGACCGCCCGTTTCGTCGCGTTCACGCATCTCGAGAAGGAACAGCGGTCCTTTGCGTTTCTCGCCGTCCCGCACAAAAAGAAACTGCGGGCGGCTTTTCAGCCGTCCGACAGCAGGTTTCTTGTCATTCTTCGTCATTGCCCGTCATCTCGTTTCGGGCAAGCCCGGCTTCAAGCCGAAAGACGCTTGCGGCCACGTGCGCGACGGGCGGAAAGAACCTTCTGGCCGCCCTTTGTAGCCATGCGGGCACGGAAACCATGCCGGCGCTTGCGAACAAGCTTGGAGGGTTGGTAGGTACGCTTCGACATTTATTTTACACCGCGGTGTGCGGCCCTTCTTGGGTTTGCGTTTAAGCAAGGAGCGTTACGTTCGATGGCACGGCTGTTCCGCGACGGATAGCTTTTTGCCCGAACGTGCGCGGCTTATAAGGGGAAAGGTGCGGAAAAGTCAATTCCGCTCGCTTTGCGGCACGATCGCCGCCGCTGCGGCTCCTTATTCACTCAATTTGTCCTTAACCTTTAACGATTAACATAAGGATATTCTAAAGCAACTCCGACGGTTGCTTGGTTGTTGGCATGCCCGGGGGTCAGGCAATTGAAAATCCGCAGCAAAATCTATCTCACCGTCGCCGTCATGGGGCTTATCTCAGTCCTGATCGGTGCCATCTCGCTTTTCGTGGCAGGTGAATACGATCAGAAGCTCAGGCAATATGAAAACGCAGCCGATCGCGCCTTTCTGGGCGAACACCTGAACCGTCAGGTGACGGCCGTGGTGATGGAGTCCCGTGGCATCTACGCCGCGAAGACGAGCGAGGCGGCGAAAAAGTTCGCCGACGGCATCCTGAAGGAATTGGACGCGATCGACCAAACGCTCGCGACATGGCGCCCCCTGATCCCGCAGCAACAGGCGCAGGCGTTCGACGCGGTGGTCGCCCGCGCAAAGGAATTTCGCGGCTTTCGTTCCGAAACCGCGCGTCTCGGCACCGAGGTATCGCCGGTTGCCGCCAACGAACAGGGAAATAACGAGGAAAACCGCGCCAATCGCAAGGCGTTCCAGGCGGAGATCGATGCCGTGGTGCAGGCGGACCGCGAGAGCCTCGATGCGATAAAATCCAAGATGGCCTCCTTCGCGAACATGATGCTGACTCTCGTCCTGGCAACGGTCGGTGTCGGTCTTGTGGTCGGCGGAGGCATCGCTTTCTACATGGCAACCAGCCAGTTGAGCCGGCCGATCCTGCGCGTGACGGAGACGATGAAGCGGCTCGCCGATGGGGTTCTCGAAACGGAGATCCCCTATGTCGACCGCAAGGACGAGATCGGCGATATGGCGGCGGCGGTTGCGGTCTTCCGCCGGAATGCCTTGGCCGTGCGCGATCTCAATGCGCAGGAAGAGGCATTGCGTGCGAAGAGCGCCGATCTGCAGACGAGCATTGCAACGGTCGTGCATGCGGCCGCGGCGGGAGATTTCACGTGCCGGATAGAGCGGGACTACGCCGACGAGAACCTCAATCGCTTTGCGGCAGGCGTCAACGAGCTTGTGGCCGGCGTGGATGCCGGTATCGAAGAGACCCGCCGCGTCATTGCCGCCCTTGCGGAGGGCGATCTCACGCACACGATGCAGGGCCGGTTCCAGGGCGCCTTCGCCGAGCTGCAGGAAAACGTCAACAATACGCTCGCGACGCTGCAAAGGACGATGAGCGAAGTGCGCGCTTCCACGGACTCGATCAATGCGAGTTCCGGAGAGCTGCGCACAGCTTCCGACGACCTTTCGAAGCGTACCGAACAGCAGGCCGCGGCGCTGGAGGAGACCTCGGCGGCGCTCGAGGAGATCACCGTAGCGGTGAAGAACTCCACGGATCGTGCCCATGAGGCGACCGCCATGGTCGGCGAGGCGACCCGGAGCACGAAGCAATCCGGCGACGTCGTCCGCAACGCGGTCGATGCCATGGGACGCATCGAGCAGGCCTCGAGGGAGATCACGCAGATCATCAACGTCATCGACGAGATCGCTTTCCAGACCAACCTGCTTGCCCTCAATGCGGGCGTCGAGGCGGCGCGCGCCGGCGATGCCGGCAAGGGCTTCGCGGTCGTCGCCCAGGAAGTGCGCGAACTCGCCCAGCGTGCGGCGAGCGCTGCCAAGGACATCAAAGCGCTGATCACCAAGTCCAGCGACGAGGTTGCCGCCGGAGTGAAATATGTCCAGGCGACCGGAGTCTCGTTGTCGGATATCGAAGGCCGCGTCCTGAAGATCAACGATCACATCCGCTCGATAGCGACGGCGGCGAGCGAACAGTCGACCGGGCTTCAGGAGATCAGCACGGCGATCAACCAGATGGACCAGATGACGCAGCACAATGCCGCCATGGTCGAAGAGACCTCCGCCGCGACGCACAAGCTCAAGGGGGAGGCCGATAGCCTCGCAAGCCTCGTCGCAAGCTTCCGTGTCTCCGCACAGCCCCGGCTGGTCGTGGCCGAGTCCGGATTGCAGCCGGTCGAGTCGCCTGCCCGCCGCAGTGTGAACCGTATCGCGCATGCCTTTGCCGGAGGGGGAGCGGCGGCAGCCGTCCGGCAGGATGGCTGGGAAGAGTTTTGATCTTTCCGCTGGCTTGATTATACAAGGGGGGCGCGTCGGCCTTAGCCGCCGCGCCCTTTCTTTTGCAGTTGGTTTTTTTATGGCTGATTTCTCTCATTTAGAAATGAAAAAAGCCGCAATCGGTTGAGATAGGCGCAATACTGGGCTGCGCACAACGATGATTGGAAAACCGGCCGCGATCTTTTATTATATGCAGTGCGAAATGATGAATTCGCATCCTGTCCGCCTCGAATGATTCGAAGCGTGACGGCCTGCTTTCGGAGCTCGAGAAGATGGACAGAAACGGTTCGCCTCCGCTTGAAGAAGCGCCAGTTCCGATGACCGGCCTTCTGTCCGGGCTCTCCGGCAAGCTCCTGCTGCTGACCATTGCCTTCATAATGCTCGCCGAAGTGCTGATTTTCGTGCCGTCGGTTGCCAATATGCGCCTCAGGTGGCTGAACGACCGCCTCAATACGGCCGCGGCCGCGAGTGTCGTGGTCGACGGCATGCCTGGCCTCGAACTGCCGGAAGCGCTCCAGAAGGATACGCTCATGGCGACCGGCACGAAGGCGATCGCGCTGAGACGCGCGGATTCCTCGCGCATGGTCGCGACCTATGACATACCCTATCGAGTCGATGCCAAATACAATCTGACCGACGTGCCGGCGCTGACCTCGATCAGGGACGCCTTCGATACGATGCTGTTCGGCGGCAACCGCATCATCCGCGTCTACGGGCCTGTCGGGGAAAGCGACACGTTCATCGATCTCGTCATGCACGACAAGGCGCTGCATAAGGCTCTGCTCGTCTACGCGCGCAACGTCTTCCTGCTGTCGATCGTGATCTCGCTCATAACGGCGGGCCTGATCTTCCTTGCGATCAACCGCATGCTGATCCGGCCGATCAGGAACATGACGAACAATATGCAGGAGTTCGCCCAGGATCCGAACGATTCCGCCCGTGTGCATGTACCGGCGCGAGGACGCGACGAGTTGACGGTCGCGGGCATTCACCTCGCCCAGATGCAGCGTACTTTGCAGCGCACTTTGAAGGAGCAGAAGAACCTCGCCGATCTGGGGCTCGCCGTATCGAAGATCAATCACGACATGCGCAACATTCTCTCTTCTGCGCAACTGATGTCCGACCGCCTCTCCGATGTGGATGATCCCATGGTCAAGCGGTTTGCACCCAAGCTCCTGCGCACGATAGACCGTGCCGTGGGATACACGACGGATGTGCTCTCCTATGGCCGCATGACGGAACCGGAGCCGCGCCGCCGGTTCCAGGCATTGCGCCCTCTGGTGCTCGAGGTCGCCGAGATGCTGGCGATCGATCCGAAGTCCGGCATCGAGTTCACGGCGCAGGTCGACCACGATCTCGAAGTGGATGCCGACAGCGAACAGCTCTTCCGGGTGATCCACAACATCTGCCGCAATGCGGTCGAGGCGTTGGCGCAGCACAACGAGGCGGAGCGCCGGTGCATCCTGGTCTCCGGCGTGCGCACCGGCAGCGTGGTGTCGATCACGATAGACGATACCGGCCCCGGCATGCCTTTCAAGGCGCGGGAAAACCTGTTCGCGGCGTTCCGTGGTTCGGTGCGCTCCGGCGGCACCGGGCTCGGGCTCGCGATTGCGCGCGAACTGGTACTTGCCCATGGCGGTACGATCGCGCTGGTGGAAAAAGCGACGCCCGGAACGCTCTTTAGGATCGAGCTGCCCGACCGTCCGGTGCCGCTCGATGCTTTCCGGCACCGCGCATAGGCGTTTTTCCCGCGGTTTCAGGGTCTTGCGGAAGCTTCCCCGGCAAAATGACATTTTTTTCGCAAATTCGCTTGCAATAGCGCAGCGGACGATTTAGGAGATCGCCTCGCAGCCGGGCACTGTCCGTTGCAAGCGCACCCGTAGCTCAGCTGGATAGAGCACCAGACTACGAATCTGGGGGTCAGGAGTTCGAATCTCTTCGGGTGCGCCATTTCTTTCAGTTACATGGCATTAGCTTTCCTGAGGCGTTCTTACGCGTCCGTTCCGGATATGCCTTTCTCTTTCGGTGATGCAAGCGGACCGGCACACCGGCAACCGGCCCTGCGTATTGTTCACGGGACCGAAATTTCCGCAGCTTCATTTCTGAGTCTTCCTGGGGTAAACACTTCGGCATGCCGGTCGCCTCGGCATTTCGGAGTTCGGAGACGATCGGAGCGAAGCTATGAGGGAACCCGGTGTTCGGTATGGAAGAAGGGCCTTTCGGTGCGCGCGCCTTCCGGCGTCGGTGATGCTCGTTTTCATGCTGGTGCTTGCCGGTTGCGGCGGCCATCCGCAGGGTGTTCTTCTTCCCAACAGCGATATACCGCCGGGTGTGGCCAAGGTTGATCTCCTTGTCGCCACGACGCGCGCTCCTTCCGATGTGCCGGGGGTCCTCTTTTCCGGGGAGCGCGGCACGGAGCTGGCGGTCACGGACATCGCGGTTTCGATCCCGCCGGACGACCGCCGCAAGGTCGGCCAGGTCCAGTGGCCGAAGCGTCTGCCTGCCGATCCGATGAAGGATTTCACGACCGTCAGCGTGCGGCCGCTCGCCATGCCCCAGGAGGGCCGTTCCTGGCTCAAGGCCCATCTGCCCCGAAGCCGCAGGGTTCTGGTTTTCGTCCACGGCTTCAACAACCGCTACGAGGATGCCGTCTACCGTTTCGCCCAGATCGTTCACGATTCCAAAACGGATGCGGCGCCGGTCATTTTCACCTGGCCGTCGCGCGCCAGCATCTTCGATTACAGCTACGACAAGGAAAGCACCAACTATTCGCGTGACTCGCTGGAAGAACTGCTGCAGCGCATGGCGCAAGAGCCCGAAGTCGGCGAAATCGTGATCATGGCGCATTCCATGGGCACCTGGCTCGCCGTGGAGACCTTGCGGCAGATGGCGATCCGCGACGGGCGGGTCAATCGGAAGATCCAGCAGGTCATTCTGGCGTCACCCGACCTCGACGTCGATGTCTTCGGCCAGCAATTCCGTGCTCTCGGCAAGGACAAGCCGCATTTCACGCTTTTCGTTTCGCGCGACGACCGCGCCTTGACGCTCTCAAGGCGCATATCCGGCAATGTCGATCGGCTTGGTCAGATCAATCCTGCAGCTGAACCCTACAGGAGCTTGCTGGAGAAGCAGGGAATTACAGTGCTCGATTTGACTGCCCTGAAATCCGGTGACCGGTTGAACCACGGCAAGTTCGCCGAAAGCCCGGAAGTGGTCCGCCTGATAGGCAACCGGCTGATTGCGGGACAGACCGTGACGGATTCCAATGTCGGTCTTGGAGAACGCCTCGGCGCCGTCGCGCTCGGAACGGCCCAGACGGTCGGTAGCGCAGCCAGCATCGCCGTTTCGACGCCGATCGCCGTCTTCGATCCCGAGACGCGGCGCAACTATGACGAACAGTGGCGCCGTTTCGGTCAGTCGGCAGGCAATACGGTGATCACCGCAACGGGGCAGTAGGCACTCGAAGTCAGGTGAAGCGCTTGGCGACGCAGAAAAATGAAGCAAGCCCGATGTCTGCCGCGCGCGCTTTCGGAAAATTTAAAAGCGGCGGTCCGCGAAAGCAGCCGTCGCTTAAGATTTTGCCTTTGTTTTTATGCATGTCGCGCAAAACCGCAGCACACTTTTGCGCGACATGCATTAGGGGGTCGGTCAGCGCACCCAGATGACCTGTCGGGTCCCGCGATCCACCAGCACCGGCCGCTCATCCACATAGACGTAGCCGTAGCTCGGATTTTCCGGAACCTCCATGATATCGACGTCCTCGGGGATCATCACGCCCGGCGAGACTTCGCCTTCAAGCATGATAGGATCCACGGGGTTGCGTTCGATATAGGTGATGGTCGTTTCCGGCACGTCCATCGACATGGTGGCCGTCGGCTCGTCCATGGCCACCTCCGGGACATAGACGACCTCGCGGCTGTCGGTCCGCACGATCACCGGCCGGTCGTCGACATAGACATAGGCGAGATCCGGATGATCCGGTATCGGCGTGAGAGCAACGCCCTCGCTCACATGATATTCGGGGGCGAGTTCGCCTTCGATCGCCACGGAGTTGACGGGATTTTCCATCACATAGACCCGTGCGTCCTCCGGAACGGCGGAAGAAGCGCCGATCGCTGCACCCGCAACGCCGCCGACCACGGCGCCGATCGGGCCGCCCACGATGGCACCGGCAGCAGCTCCGGTCGCTCCGCCTGTGGCGCCGCCAAAGAGCTCCTTGCCTTGATCGTCCGCATAGGCGGCGGAGCCACCGATGAGCGCGAGCGCCGCTCCCGCCATGAGAAGTTTACGCATGTCATTCTCCTTTCGAAGTTCCGCCCCTTCGCATGCAGCAACGTTGCGCCGGGGCAGCAGTTCCGAAAGCATATGCTCACTTACTGTTACGCGATCTTACAGCTTCGCCGGTCAAGCTCCGGAGAGACGAGGGGAGGAAGCGCTTTCAGACGATATCTTCAAAGTTCGAACAGCGGCTCGCCAAACCCGACCATGGCGCCTTCGGGCACCAGGATGCGCCGCAGGACGCAATCGCGTTCGGCAATGACGGGACGCAGGAGCGGGCCGATGGCAAGATAGGCGACGATATCCCCTTTATTTGCCTTGCGGGGAAGGGCTGGCGCATCCGTGGCCGATGCCGGATGGCGCAGGAGAAGACTGCCGAAGGAGGGGGATGCCAGAACGGTCTTCTGCCGCAGCAAGGAATGTCCGGGCACGTTCGTTTTCGCGGGGCTGCGGCGAAGATTGATCCGGAGATCGCCTTCCTCGAAATCGAGGGCGGCAATGCCATAGGCCGTCATGAGCGCTTCCAACCTCTCCATCCCCGTTGCGCTCATAGCCTCTTCTCCTCGGGCCCGAAGCCTTCTTGCAGCAGGCGTTCGAGATGGTGGATATCGGTCCCGCCGTCGAGAAAACCGGGCTCGTCCATCAGCGCCAGATGCAGCGGAATGTTCGTGGTGACCCCGTCGATGGTGGTCTCGCCGAGCGCGCTGCGCATCCGGTCGACCGTCTCCTGCCGCGTCGCTCCGCAGGCGACGATCTTGGCGACGAGGGAATCGTAATGCGGCGGCACCTCGTAGCCGGGATAGAGATGGGTGTCGGTGCGGATTCCGAAACCGCCGGGCGCCATGAAGCGGTCCACCTTTCCGGGTGAGGGCGTGAAGCGGAAGGGATGCTCGGCATTGATCCGGCACTCGATCGCATGGCCCGCCATTCGGATGTCCTCCTGCCGGAAGGGCAAGGGCTTACCCGTGGCGATACGCAGTTGCGCCTGCACGATATCGATCCCGGTCACCATCTCGGTGACGGGATGCTCCACCTGGATGCGCGTGTTCATTTCGATGAAGTGGAACGCGCCGTTTTCGAAGAGGAATTCGAAGGTGCCCGCGCCGCGATAACGGATTTCGCGGCAGGCTTCGGTGCATCGATATCCGATCGCTTCGATCAGGCTGCGCTCGATGCCGGGGGCGGGGGCTTCCTCTATCACCTTCTGGTGCCGCCGCTGTGTCGAGCAGTCGCGCTCGCCGAGAAAGACGGCATTGCCGAAGGAATCCGCGAGCACCTGGATCTCGATATGGCGGGGGCGTTCGAGGAAGCGCTCGAGATAGACCTGCGGGTTGCCGAAGGTCCGGCCTGCTTCCTCCCGCGTCACCGCCACCGCGTGTGTCAGGTCGCTCCGCTGGCGCACGACGCGCATGCCGCGCCCGCCGCCGCCACCGGCGGCCTTCACGATCAGGGGATAGCCGGTTGCATCCGCAATTCTCCCGATCTCCGCGGGGTCGTCCGGCAGCGCGCCATCGGATCCGGGAACGCAAGGCACGCCGGCGGCGTGCATCGCCTTCTTGGCCGACACCTTGTCGCCCATCAAGGCAATAGTCTCGCTCGAAGGACCTATGAAGGTCAGGCCCGCATCCTCGACCATCCTCGCGAAGCGGGCGTTTTCCGATAGAAAGCCGTAGCCGGGATGAATGGCCTGAGCGCCGGCGAGCCTTGCAGCAAGAAGGATCTGGTGGGCGTCGAGGTAGCTTTCGGCGGAAGCAGCCGGTCCGATGCAGATCGATTTGTCCGCGAGCGCGACATGCCGCAGGTTCCGGTCCGCCTCGGAGTGGACCGCGACGGTCGCGAGACCGAGTTCCCGGCAGGCGCGCAGAACCCGCAGTGCGATTTCGCCGCGATTGGCGATCAACACCGTATCGAACATCGCTCAGCCTTTCCGGACATGAAAGAGCGGCGTGCCCGCGGTCACCGGCGCTGCGTCCGCAAGCAGGATATCGACGATCACGCCGTTGACGTCGGATTCGACCGGATTCATCATCTTCATTGCCTCGACGATGGCGATCTGCTGGCCGTCAGCGATCCTGTCGCCTTCCTTGACAAAAGGGTCGGCATCCGGCGACGGCGCTCGATAGAACGTCCCGGGCAGCCCGGCGGCGATGACGTGAAGTTCCTCGTCGGTCTGCATTGCCTGTTCCGCTTCGCCGCTTGCCCCTGAGGATGCCCTGTCCGCAGAGGCCGGGCGTGTGGGCTCCAGGCCGGGTTCCGTCGGCATTTTCGCAAGTCGTATGTGCAGATTGCCCTCGGTCACCTCGAGTTCGTTGAGGTTCGACCGATCCAGCATCTGCATCAGCCGTTCGATGAGCTGGAGGTCCATGATCGCGTGTCCTTTTTGTCAGCCTTGTCAGCGGAGGAAATTGCGAAGGCGGATGCCGTCGGCTTCCAGCGCCCGACGTACCGTCCGCGCGATGTTGACCGCAGCCGGCGTGTCGCTGTGGACGCAGATGGAGTCGATCGGCGTGTCGATTGTGTTGCCGGAAACGGTCTCGATCGCCCGCGCCCGCACCATGCGCAGGACGCGCGCAGCCGCTTCAGCCGGATCATGGATAACGGCGCCGGGCTTGCTGCGGTGGACGAGATGGCCTTCTTCCGTATAGGCGCGGTCGGCAAAGATTTCCGAAGCGGTCTTGAGGCCCATCTCGCCCGCCTGGCGCTGCTGGTGGCCGAGCGCAATGACGAGGCAGACGAGGCTGGGGTCGACGGCCTTGATCGCGCGGTTGACGGCCATGGCGACTTCCGGATCCTGCTGGGTCAGGTTTCCGAGCGCGCCATGTGCCTTCACATGGGTGATCGGGTGGCCGGCATAGGTCGAAAGCGCCTGTGCTGCTCCGATCTGGTAGGCGACGAGCCGCTCGATCTCGCCTGCGGAAAAAGGAATGTTGCGCCGGCCGAAACCCCACAGATCGGGAAAACCGGGATGCGCCCCGACCGCGACTCCGCGCTCTTTCGCAAGAGCAAAGGTCGCGGCCATGATCTCAGGGTCGCCGCCATGGAGCCCGCAGGCGATGTTCGCCGACGTCACGATGCTGAGGATTGCGTCGTCGTCGCCCATGCGATAGGCGCCGAAGCCCTCACCCATGTCCGAATTGAGGTCGACGCTCAAAGCCGTTTCGCTCATGTGCCGTTTTCCTGTTTTCCTCGAGACCTGTTGTAAAGCCATTCGCGATCGGCGCAAATTGTTTCCGGCTCGCGGGCAGGCGGACGGCTCCCTTGCGAATTCGATTGGAAAAGGCGACGCTCTGATATATCAGTAAGGCAAGAGGCTGAAATCCGTGACGTCAAAGAACGACAATCCGCAAATCAGCACGGAAGGCGCCGGCGCCCTGCTGCTCGACGCGGCGGAGGCGACCTTTTCCGCCGCTGTCCAGGAGCGCGTATGGGCGGTCGCGGCCGCAATGCGCTCGCTTGAGGGCGTGCAGCAAACCGTCCCCGGCATGAACAACCTGATGGTGGTCTTCGATCCGCTGGCGGCGGCACCCGAGACGATGCGGCAGGCGCTTGCCTCCTGCTGGCGGCAAACCGTCCCCGGCGCGACGGGCGGGCGGGAATTCGAAATACCCGTGCGATACGGCGGCATGGAAGGCGAGGATCTGGAGGTACTTGCCCGCCATGCGGACCTCACGGTCCAGGAGGTCGTGGCCCTCCATACCGGAGCGTCCTATTCCGTCGCAGCCGTCGGTGCCATGCCCGGCTTCGTTTATCTTTCCGGCCTCGACCCGCGGCTCGCCATGCCGCGCCGCGCCGTTCCGCGCATGCGTGTCGGGATCGGCTCCGTCATCATCGGCGGATCGCAGGCCGGCATAATGCCGGTGACGGCTCCTTCCGGCTGGCATATCATCGGGCGCACGGATGTCGTGCTGTTCGATGCGTTCCGCGAGCCGCCCGCTGCCTTCCGCCCCGGCGATCACATCCGTTTCCGAGCCGAGCAGGTGCCGTGATGCTGGAAATCCTCTCGACCGGCGGGGTCAATTGCGTTCAGGATCTCGGCCGCACCGGCTATTTGGATGTTGGAGTGGGACGGTCTGGCGCCATGGACCGGCCGGCACTCGAGGCTGCAAACGGCCTCCTCGGCAATGACGCGAACGCCGCCGGCCTCGAAATATCGCTGTTTCCTTTCCGGCTCCGCTTCGCGGCCGACGCCGCATTCGCGCTGACCGGCGCGGATTGCCCCGCCTCGCTTGACGGCCGCCCCCTGCCAGGCTGGTGGGCGAAGAGGGCGAAGGCCGGGGATGTCCTGAAGCTCGACCTGCCGCGCGATGGCGTGCGCGCCTATCTGGCATTCGCCGGAGGCATCGATGTGCCGCCCGTGCTGGGCTCTCGCGCAACGGACCTCAAAAGCGGGTTCGGCGGGCTTGATGGCCGTGGCCTGAAGCGGGGGGACAGGCTGTCGCTCTGCGAACCGGCCGTCAGGATTTGCCTGCCGGATGGCGGGATCGGCTTCGATCCGACGGAGCTGCGGGGCGGCCTCCCGCCCGCAGGCGGCTTGGTCCGCCTGCGCATCCTGCCTTCTGCGGAGTTCGCCCTCTTCACGGCGGAGGCGAGGCAGCGCTTTTTCGCAACGGAATGGACGGTGACCAACGACGCCAACCGGATGGGCTACCGGCTCGCCGGGCCGGAGCTTGCCCTTTCGCGCCCGCTGGAGCTCTTCTCCCATGGTATCGTGCCCGGGACGGTTCAGGTGCCGCCGTCCGGGCAGCCGATCATCCAGCTCGCGGAGGCGAATACCTGCGGCGGTTATCCGAAGATCGCCAATGTGGTCGAAGCGGACCTCTGGAAACTGGCCCAGGCCCCGGTGGGCGCCAGGCTGCGGTTCGAGGAGGTTTCGCTCGAAGCAGCCGTTACGGCGATCGCCCGCGAGAGAGCGGCTCTTGCCGATATGAAAGCGCTGGCCGCACTCGCGCGCCGAGACACATGAGAAGGAGAGAAAAATGACCGATCAAGCACAGGGCCAGGTTGCCATCATCACCGGAGGCGGGCGCGGCATGGGCGGCGCGATCGCGCGGGAACTTGCGGCGAATGGCTATAAGGTCGCGTTGATGTCGCCGACGGAAAGTTGCGAGAAGCTCGCGTCCGAACTCGGCGGCGTCGCGCGGCGCGGCGTGACCGAGAAGGCGGAGGATATCGAAGGCATCGTGGACCTGGCGCTGGGGACCTATGGCCGCATAGATGCCGTAGTCAACCACGCGGGCCATCCGCCGAAGGGCGACCTGCTCGACATCGCCGACGACAAATGGACGCTCGGCTCGGACATGATGGTGCTGAGTCTCGTGCGCATGGCGCGGCTGGTGACGCCCGTCATGCTGAAACAGGGGAAGGGAGCGTTCCTCAACGTCACGACATTCGCGGCCTACGAGCCGTCGCTGGTCTTCCCGGTCTCCTGCACCTACCGTGCCGCGGCGGGGGCCTTCACGAAGCTCTACGCCGATCGCTATGCCGCCGATAACATCCGCATGAACTGCCTGCTTCCCGGCTATATCGACAGCCTTGCCCACAAGCCCGAGACCGCCGAAAAAGTGCCGATGAAGCGGATAGGAACCATGGAGGAGATCGCCAAGACGGCCGCTTTCCTGCTTTCCGACGGAGCAGGCTACATCACCGGCCAGAATATAAGAGTGGATGGCGGCATCACCCGCCACGTCTGAAAGATCGAAGCACTGCCGAGGAAGAGAACTATCGGAGTACGGAAATGAGATGGAAGCGTACGATCCAGCTTCTGGACGTTCATTGCGAAGGCGAGATCGGCAAGGTTGCGATCGGCGGCGTACCGAAGATCCCCGGCAACAGCATCGCCGAGCAGCTGAACCACATCAACACGGTGGACGATAGCCTCAGGCGGTTCCTCTGCCTGGAGCCGCGCGCTTCGGCGCTCGGTTCGGTCAACCTCCTGCTTCCGCCGAAGCGTCCCGAGGCGGATGCCGGCTTCATCATATTGCAGGCAGACCAGGCGCATGCCTCGTCGGGTTCGAACTCGATCTGCGTGACCACGGCGCTGCTCGAATCCGGCATCGTCGAGATGAAGGAGCCCGAAACGGTCGTGATGCTCGATACGGCGGCCGGCCTCGTCAAAGCGACGGCGACTTGCCGAGACGGGCGCTGCGAGAAGGTGAAGCTGACCATGGTGCCGTCCTTCGCCCATGAGCTCGATGCGGAAATCGACACGCCGCATTGGGGCAAGGTCCGTTTCGACATCAGCTACGGAGGCGTCTTCTATGCTCTCGTCGATGTCGGGCAGATCGGCACGACGATCGAGAAGGCCAATGCGCGCTCGCTCGTGGATGCCGGCATGGCGCTGAAGGACTTGATCAACAAGGCCATTCCGGTGGCGCACCCCGAAATTCCCGAGATCAACGGCATAGCCTATGTCATGTTCCGCGACACCGACCCGGACGGAACGGTCCGCACGGCGACGACCATGTGGCCGGGCCGGATCGACCGCTCGCCGTGCGGCACTGGAAACTCCGCCAATCTCGCGACGCTTCATGCGCGCGGCAAGGCGAGCGTGGGAGACCGCTTCCTGTCCCGTTCTATCATCGGATCGCAGTTCGAAGTCGGTCTGGAAGCCGAGACGGAGGTCGCGGGACGCAAGGCGATCATCCCGACGATTACCGGCCGCGGCTGGACCTTCGGCCTGCACCAGGTGGCGCTCGATCCTTTCGATCCGCTGGCCGAAGGGTTCGCGATGACGGATACATGGGGCCCGCAGGCCGGCCAGATCGGTTGACGCCGCTGGGTGATTGTTCTGAAAAGGTGAACAATCTGTTTCATTCGTGCCAGGCTAGTGGACTGGTGGAAAGCTGATATTGATTTTCCACCACAACACTGGAGCCAGCCAATGCAGCAGAATGCCGTCGTCCTTATCGCGCGTATCCTCCTCTCGATCATCTTCATCCTCTCAGGCTTTACCAAGCTCACGAATCTCGGAGGCACTGCCGGGTACTTCGGAAGCATGGGGCTCCCGGCGCCGATGCTGGTGGCGATCCTCGTGACGGCGCTTGAGCTTCTCGGCGGCATCGCAATATTGATCGGCTTCTTCACGCGTCCGGTCGCCTTCGCGCTTGCTCTTTTCTGCGTCGCGTCCGGTCTCGTCGCGCACACGAACTTTGCCGATCAGATTCAGATGATCATGTTCCTGAAAAATCTCTCGATGGCGGGCGGCTTCCTTGTCCTTGCCGCCTTCGGCCCCGGCGCAGTCTCGCTCGACGCGCGCCGCGCCTGACGCAGAAGCCGCAGTCTCATTTTCAGGACATCCGAACCTTCCCGCTCCGGGGAGGGTTCTTCTTTTGCCCATTGGTTCTGGAAACCTGCTCGACTTGCTGCTATGCGCTGGAAAACAGGCCGAAGGAGATCTCCATGTTTTCCAATTCCTTTCCCGAGCGCAATGTCATGGCAGGCCTGATGGCCCGGATGCTCTGGGAGATCAAGGCCGTCCATTTCCGGGCGGACGAGCCCTACAGGTTGGCTTCCGGCATGGCGAGCCCGGTCTATATCGATTGCCGCAAGCTCCTCTCCTTTCCCCGCATCCGCTCAGCCGTCATGGATTTCGCAGCCGCGACCGTCACCTCCGGTGCCGGTTTCGAGCAGTTCGACGTCGTGGCCGGCGGCGAGACGGCCGGTATCCCCTTCGCCGCGCTGCTTGCCGACCGTCTCGGTCTGCCGATGATCTATGTCCGCAAAAAACCGAAAGGCCACGGCCGCAACGCGCAGATCGAGGGACACATGCCGGAGGGCGCACGCGTTCTCGTCATCGAGGACCTGACGACCGCCGGCGGTTCCATGTTCACCTTCATCGATGCCGTTCGGGCAGCAGGAGGAGTTGTCGAGCACGGTATGGCACTCTTCTATTACGGCATCTTCGCAGAAGCAGAAGCCCGCTTCGCGAATGGCGGAGTGAAGCTGCATCATATCGCGACCTGGCGCGACGTCCTGGCCGCGGCGCGGCAGGACAATCTGTTCGATGAGGCGACGCTCGGCTCCGTCGAGGCGTTTTTCGACGCACCACTCGAATGGTCGGCCCGCAATGGCGGCGTCGGAGAGCTTCCTGCCGCCTGACCACGGGCTGGAACTTTTCGGCAACTTCGCCTAAATCGATTGAAAGACTCTTTGGAGGAAGCCTACATGATCATTTGCTGTGGCGAGGCGCTCATCGACATGCTGCCGCGTACGACGGCGGCGGGGGAAAGCGCGTTTGCGCCCTATGCCGGCGGCGCGATCTTCAACACCGCGATCGCGCTCGGTCGGCTCGGTATCCCGACCGGCTTTTTCACCGGCCTTTCCGACGACATGTTCGGCGACATCCTGCGGGAGACGCTGCAGGCTGCGAATGTGGATTTCGGTCCCTGCGCCACGCTTTCGCTGCCGACGACGCTCGCCTTCGTCAAGCTCACAAACGGACATGCGAGCTACGCCTTCTTCGACGAAAACACCGCCGGGCGCATGATCACGGAGGCCGATCTTCCGGCTCTCGGCGATTTCTGCGAGGCGCTGCATTTCGGCGCCATCAGCCTTATTCCCGAACCCTGCGGCTCGACCTACGAGGCCCTGATGACGCGCGAGCACGAGAAGCGCGTGATCTCCTTCGACCCAAACATCCGGCCCGGCTTCATCAAGGACCGGGAGGCGCATCTCGCACGGATGAACCGCATGGCCGCGATGTCGGACATCATCAAGTTTTCCGACGAGGACATGGACTGGTTCGGCATGAAGGGCACGCATGACGAGCTTGCCGCCGAATGGCTGACGCGCGGACCCAAGCTCGTCCTCATCACCAAGGGAGGAGATGGTGCGGTCGGCTATACTCGCCGCCACAAGGTCGAGGTCGCCGGCGAGCGGGTCGAGGTCGTCGACACCGTCGGGGCGGGCGATACTTTCGATGCCGGCGTGCTGGCCTCGCTCAAGCTCGGCAATCTTCTCACCAAGGCCGATGTCGCGAACCTCGGCGAAGATGCGATACGTGACGCGCTGACGCTCGGGGCAAAGGCGGCCGCGGTCACCGTTTCGCGCGCCGGCGCCAATCCGCCGTGGAGAAACGAGATCGGACTTTAGGGTCAAACTCCATCAGGAGATCCGGTCGAGGAAGCCCAGCACCTCGCGGTTGAAGTGCTCGGGCCGCTGCAGGGGCGCGAAGTGGCTGACCTCGCCAAGCAGGATCAGTTCCGCATCCGGGATGCTGCGCGCGAGATATGCCGCGTGCTCCGGCCTGATGAACTCGTCCCGTTCTCCAAGTACGATCGCGACCGGTACGCTGATCCGGACGAGATCGTCCTCGGTATAGTTCGGCTCGGTCGCCATCATCCTGCTGACATCCTGCACGAACGCTTCGAATCGGTCGGGCGTCGCGGACAGCGTCTCGTAGTCCTTCCTGTGGCGGCTGAAGCAGCGGTCGATCACCGGAGTGGGCACGAACTCTTTCGCGCCGCCCGGATCCATGTTGCAGGCAAGAAAGAAGACGCCGGCGACGCGCTCCGGCGCCCGGTCGGCAAGAATGAGCGCGGTGCAGGCGCCGTCGCTCCAGCCGACCAGCGCTGCCTTGTCGATTGCAAGGCCGTCCATGACCGCGAGAACGTCCGAGGCCATCAGCTCGTATGTGTAGGGTCGTTGGTCGCGGGTGCTGCGTCCGTGTCCGCGGCTGTCGATGACCAGCACCTGCCTGCCGGATTCCACCAGCGCCGGCACCTGATGGCCCCAGTTGCCGCTGTTGCCGAGTCCGCCATGCAACAGGATGACGGTCGGACCCGACCCGTAAGTGGCATACCAGATCCTGGCACCCTCGTGATCGATGAAGCCTTCTTGGCTCGCCGCCGGCAGAGGCGGAGCGCCTTCAGCCTCGAAAATCCTGAGTTCGTCGTCCGTCATGCTCGTTCGGCCTCCTTCGAGGGCAATTTACACGATGACGAACGGAGATCCCGTGTTCCGACGATCTCCGACAAATATACCCGCGGCTGCAGCCGCGGGCAGCTTCTTCGAGGCTGGATAATCCTATCGGGCGAGCGTCGCCAGCGCGGCAACAAGGCCCTGTGTCGAAGAATCGTGACTTTCGGCGCCTTCCTTGCCTTCGACGACCGGCAGAAGCCCCGTCGCCAGTTCCTTGCCGAGCTCCACGCCCCACTGGTCGAAGGAGTTGATGTTGAAGAGTGCGCCCTCGACGAAAACGCGATGCTCGTAAAGCGCGATCAGCCGGCCGAGCGCGAAGGGCGTCAGGCTGTCATAGACCATGGTGATCGACGGGCGGTTGCCGGTGAAAACCCTGTGCGGCGCAATTTTGTCCGCCTTCGTCTCGTCCATGCCTTTCGAAGTGAGCTGCGCCTTCGCTTCGGCAAGGGTGCGACCTTTCATCAGCGCTTCCGACTGTGCCAGGCAGTTGGCCATGAGAAGCTGATGCTGGTGGCGCAGTTCTTTCTCGTGGCCGTTGGCTGCGATCATGAACTCGGCCGGGATGATATCGGTGCCCTGGTGTATGAGCTGGTAGAAAGCGTGCTGGCCGTTGGTGCCGGGTTCGCCCCAGACGACCGGGCCGGTTTTCAGCGATGCCGGCTTGCTGTCCATGGTCACGGACTTGCCGTTCGATTCCATGTCGAGTTGCTGCAGATAGGCCGGGAAACGCGAAAGCCTCTGGTCGTAGGGCAGGATGGCGCGTGACGGATAGCCGAGAACGTTGCGATGATAGAAGCCGATAAGGCCGAGCAGCATCGGAATGTTCTGGCGAAGCGGGGCCGTGCGGAAATGATTGTCGATCTCGTGGCCGCCCGCGAGGAAATCCGCGAAGTTCTCCTTGCCGATGGCGATCATCAGTGGCAGGCCGATCGCCGACCAGATGGAATAGCGTCCGCCGACCCAATCCCAGAAGCCGAAGACGCGGTCTTCGCCGATTCCGAAGGCGGCCACCTTGTCGAGTGCCGTCGAGACCGCGCAGAAGTGATGTCCGACCGCGGCGTCGCCGAGCTTGCCGGCGATGAACCTGCGGGCCGTGCCGGCATTGGTCATCGTCTCGATGGTAGTGAAGGTCTTGGAAGCGACGATGAAAAGCGTGGTCTCCGCGTCGAGCAGCTTCAGCGTATCCGCGATATGCGCGCCGTCGATATTGGAGACGAAATGCAGGCGCGGACCGTCGTGATAGGGCGCGAGCGCCAGGGTGGCCATGACCGGTCCGAGATCGGACCCGCCGATACCGATATTGACGACATCGGTGATCTTCTTGCCGGTCGCGCCCTTGAGGGCGCCTGAACGGATGCCGTCGGAGAACCTGCCCATCGCGTCCAGGACGTCGTTGACGTCCGGCATCACGTCCTTGCTGTCGACCAGCACGGGCGTATTGGTGCGATTGCGCAATGCGGTGTGGAGAACCGCGCGGCCCTCGGTGATGTTGATGATCTCGCCGGCGAACATCGCGTCGCGCTTGCCCTCGACGCCGGCGTCCCTGGCAAGAGCTTCGAGGCCGTCGATTACCGCGTCGTTGACGGCGCATTTCGAATAATCGAACAGGAAATCGCCGAGCGTCAGGCTGTAACGGGAGAAACGGTGGGGGTCCGCCGCAAAGGCGGCCCGGATGTCGGTTGCGTTGGTGTCCTTCGCGGCGGCTTTCAGCTTCTCGACAAGTGCGTTCATCGGCTTGCTCCTTGCGTGGCGACAATGCTGCGTTAGCTAGTCGCTTTGCATGGGGCAAATCAAGCCCGTTCTTCCCGAAAATTTAAATCGTTTTAGTTGTGTTTGCTTGCTCCGCGCGCAGATCCTTGCGCAATATTTTGCCGACGTTGGATTTCGGGAGTTCCGTCCGGAACTCGATATATTTGGGTCGCTTGTAGTTGGTCAGGTTGGCGGCGCAATGCGCTTTCACGGCCGCTTCCGTCAGGTCGGGATCCTTGCGAACGACGAAGAGCTTCACCGCCTCGCCGGAATGCTGGTCGGGGATGCCGATCGCCGCACATTCGAGAATGCCCGCAAGCGTCATGGCAACTTCCTCGATCTCGTTCGGGAAGACGTTGAAGCCGGAAACGAGGATCATGTCCTTCTTGCGATCGACGATCTTGGTGTAGCCTTCGGGCGTCATGTAACCGATGTCGCCCGACCGGAAGAAGCCATTCTCGCTCATGACCCGTGCCGTCTCGTCGGGGCGCTGCCAGTAGCCGGCCATCACCTGCGGCCCGCGGATGCAGATCTCCCCGATCTCGCCGAGCGGCAGCGAGCGGCCCTCGTCGTCGCGTATGTCGATGTCCGTGGAAGGCAGCGGCAGGCCGATCGTGCCGGTGAAGGAGGGGAGATCGAGGCGGTTCGCGGTCGCTACCGGTGAAGTCTCGGAAAGCCCGTAGCCCTCGGTGATGTTGCAGCCGGTCATCCGCTGCCAGCGCTCCGCAACCGGCGCCTGCACCGCCATCCCGCCGCCAAGAGCAAGGAGAAGGTGTGAGAAGTCGAGCTTGGCGAAATCCGGATTGTTCATCAGCGCGTTGAAGAGCGTATTGAGGCCCGGGAAAATATGGAATTCATACTTCCCGAGTTCCTTTACGAAGCCCGGAATGTCACGCGGATTGGGAATCAGCACGTTGTGCGCTCCGAGCGCAATGCCCATGAGGCCGTTCACCGTCAGCGCAAAGATATGGTAGAGCGGCAGTGCGCAGATGAAGACGAGCTGTTCCGGCCGTTTCTTTATCCCGAAGACCGGTTCGATCCATTGCCTGAGCTGCTCGGTATTGGCCAGCAAGTTGGAATGGGTCAGCGTGGCGCCTTTCGATACCCCCGTCGTTCCGCCCGTATATTGCAGGAAGGCGATATCCGACGGAGCGACCGCCACCGGCTTCAGAGCGCTCTTCGCGCCTTCAGCCAGCACCTGCAGGAAGGGCACCTGGCCCGGCAGCGACCAGGCTGGAACGAGCTTCTTCACCTTGCGCACGACCAGATTGACGATGAGACCCTTGAAACCAAGCATGTCGCCCATGCTGGTGACGCTCACGAGCCGGACATCGGTGCGGGCGATCACCTGCTGAACCGTATTGGCGAAATTCTCCAGCACGAAGATCGCCTTCGCCCCGGCGTCCCTCAGCTGGTGTTCGAGCTCGCGCGGCGTGTAGAGCGGATTGACGTTCACCACGATGAGGCCGGCTCTGAGAATGCCGAAGATGATGACCGGATTCTGCAGGATGTTCGGCATCATGACCGCGACGCGGTCGCCCTTTTCCAGCCCCCTTGCCTGAAGCCAGACGGCGATCTTGGCGGATTGGCTGTCGAGGTCGCGGAAGGTCAGCGTCTTGCCCATGCAGGTGAAGGCGGAGCGGTCCGCGAATTCGGCGCAGGAGCGTTCAAGCAGGTCGCCGATGGACTGATAGGCTAGCGGCGCGATGTCCCTGGCCATGCCCGGCGGATACGAGGCCAGCCAGAATTTTTCCGGCGGTCTGGTTGACGGGTCATGGACGGTAACAGACATGCGATCGCTCCTCCTCGTTATCGCGTCGGCGTCATCATTGCCCCTCGCATGGGCCGAACGGTCCTCCCCGACCATTCGATTTGCAGGATGATGCTTTTGCACTGCGTCTTCAAGCATTATCGCTATCTTACATTAACGTAAACGTCAATATTCGTCGAATGACTTCCGGCAGCGGCAACCCCGCTGATCGGCAGCCGGCCTCGCCGTCACGAAGGGTGGTGGATTCCCGTATCGGTAATGATGACGTTCATCGCAACGTCGAAGGATTGCGGGTGGATCGTGTCGATGGCCTGGACATCGTAGCCGATGCCGATCGCCAGCGGCTTCGGCTTCATGATCGCCAGCGTGCGGTCGAAATACCCGCCGCCATAGCCAAGGCGGAAGCAGGAACGATCGTAACCGACGACCGGTGCGATGACGATGTCGGGCGTGGCCGCTTCGCCGTCGATGGGGATGGGAATGTTCCACACGCCGCGACCGAGCTCCTCGCCCTGCCGCCAGGGCTTGAAGATCAGTGGCGCTGCCTTCTCGATCACTATCGGCAGCAATGCGCTTCCGCCCCGTTCCCAGACGCTCTCCATCCATTGACGCAGGTCGGGTTCGCCGCGGAACGGCCAATAGACGCCGATCCGCTTGCCGCGGACATCTCCCAGGAATTTGTCGAGGCGGAAGGTGATGCGCTCGGCTGCGATCTTCCGCTGCTCCGGCGGAATGCCGAGCCGTGCGGCGATCAGACGTTCCCGCTCTGCCCTCCGCCATTCGAAGACGTTGTCCGCCGCATGGGGCGGCAGGCCGAGATAGGCCGGATCGACCTCATGCATGAAGCAGGCTGGCGAGGCATAGTCCGTCGTCTCTTCCGGTGCCTTTCCCTTGGGCATGATCCTTCTCCCGCAACCATATTGCGTGCACCATTATAGCGGATCGAAAGGAAAAAGGCGCAAACCGTCTCCGGTTGCGCCCTTTTGTCCTCTCTTCCCTACGAAAAGCGGGGCTCAGTCCTCCTCCACGAACACCTCCTCGCGCTTCGCCTTGACGCTCGGCAGGAAGACGACGATCAGCACGGCAAGCGCGATCACCAGCAATGTCGCGCTGATCGGCCGGGTGAAGAAGGTCGTCGGATCGCCGCGCGAAAGGATCATGGCGCGGCGCAGGTTTTCCTCGAGCAGCGGGCCGAGAACGAAACCGAGCAGCAGCGGTGCCGGCTCGCAGCGAAGCTTGGCCAGCAGGTAGCCGACAAATCCGAAGAAGGCGACGGCATAGAGGTCGTAGACATTCGAGTTCACGCTGTAGACCCCTATCGAGCAGAACGCCATTATGATCGGAAAGAGCACGTAGTAAGGTATCGTCAGCAGCTTCACCCAAAGCCCGATCAGCGGCAGGTTGAGCACCACCAGCATCAGGTTGCCGATCCACATCGAGGCGATGATGCCCCAGAAGAGCGCCGGCTGTTCGCTCGCCACGTTCGGACCCGGCACGATGCCCTGGATGATCATCGCTCCGATCATCAGCGCCATCACCGGATTGGCCGGGATGCCGAGCGTCAGCAGCGGGATGAACGAGGTCTGCGCGCCGGCATTGTTGGCGGACTCAGGCCCCGCGACGCCGGCGATGGCGCCATGTCCGAACTCCTCCGGCCGGTCGGAAACACGCTTTTCCACCGTATAGGAAGCGAATGCCGCAAGGATCGCGCCGCCGCCGGGCAGGATGCCGAGCGCCGAGCCGATGGCGGTTCCCCGCAGGACCGGCGCAGCCATGCGCCTGAAATCCTCGCGCGTCGGCATGAGTCCGCTGACTTTCGCCATCAGCACTTCGCGCGTCTTCTCGCTCTCCAGATTGCGCAGGATTTCCGCGATGCCGAAGACACCGACAGCGACCGCGACGAAATTGAGGCCGTCCGCATATTCCCGGATGCCGAGGGTGAAGCGCGGCGTGCCCGTATAGATGTCCGTGCCGACGAGGCCGAGCAGCAGGCCGAGTGCGACCATGGCCAGCGCCTTGGTGATGGAGCCGTGGGCGAGAGCGACCGACGAGACGAGGCCGACGATCATCAGCGAGAAATATTCCGCCGCGCCGAATTCGAGCGCGATCGCCGTCAAAGGCGGAGCGAAGATCGCGACGAGGAAGGTCGAGACGGTACCGGCGAAGAATGAGCCGAGGGCGGCGATGGCAAGGGCGGCACCCGCCCGTCCCTTGCGGGCCATCTGGTAGCCGTCGATCGCGGTCACTGCGGAGGAGGATTCTCCCGGCATGTTGATCAGGATCGCGGTAGTCGATCCGCCATATTGCGCGCCGTAGTAGATGCCGGCGAGCATGATCAGCGACGAGACGGGTTCGAGCTGGAAGGTGATCGGCAGGAGCATCGCGATCGTGGCGGTCGCGCCGATGCCGGGCAGCACGCCGATGAGCGTTCCGAGAAGGACGCCGATCAGGCAGAAGAAGAGATTCTCGATAGACGTAGCTGTCGAAAAGCCGAGAGCGAGATTGCTGAGAAGATCCATCGAGAGGCTCCTAGAACCGGACCCAGGGGCCGAAACGCTGGAAGGGAAGGCCGAGGCCGTAGCTGAAGACCGCAACCGAGAAGGCGGTCAGCACAGCCGACAGCAGGATCGCATAGTGCGGCTTCATCTTTCGCGAGGCAAAGCAGGCGATGAGCGCCGTGCAGAAGATGGCCGGCACGAAGCCAAGTCCCCTGATCGTCAGGCCGAAGAAGATCGGCGCCGGAAGAATGAACAGGATGCCGCGCAGCGCGACCGGACCCATCGGCTCTCCTTTCACCCGGGCGGATTGAACCAGGATCACGATGCCGAGAAGGGTGAGGACGACGGAAAGGACGAACGGGAAATAGCCGGGGCCCATGCGAAAGGCCGTTCCGAGCTCGAGATTGAGCGACTGCCAGCCGAAGAACAGCCCGACGGCGATCAGGATGACGCCGCAGAGAGCGTTGGTCGTATCCAGGGACAGGGATTTCATGATGCCTCCGTGGTTGGAGATGCTCGAATATGCGTATCCGCCTGCCGTGTTCCCTTGTCCGGCTAGGCTCGCTGCATGAAAAGTCCGGTTTTACTTTTGAGGGCGGATGCCGCATCTCCTCTCCCGGTGGCCGGGAGAGGAGATGCGTGCCGATCATGAAACCGGCCGGGCAGGTCCTAGTCGGCGTATTGGCCGGCAGCCTCGATCACCGGTTTCCAGCGGGCGATCTCGCTTTCGAGCTTTGCCTTCAGCGCGGCAGGTGTCGCGTCGGCTTCGGGGGAGGGCTGCGTGCCGAGTTCCGCGAAGCGGGCGACGACGTTCTCGTCCTTCAGGGCGGTTTGCAGGGACTTCGAAAGCCGCTCGTTGATTTCGGCCGGCGTTCCCTTCGGCGTATAGATGCCGTGCCAGATGCCGACCTGGAAGTCCGCCAATCCGGCTTCTGCCGCCGTCGGAACGTCCTTCAGGACGTCGAGGCGGGCAGGCGAGGTCACCGCATAGGCTTTGATCGTCCCCGCCTGAATCTGCTTCGTCGTATTCGTCGTCTGGTCGCACATGATGTCGACCTGCCCGCCGAGCAGGTCCGTCATCGCAGGGCCGGTACCTTTGTAGGGCACAGTGACGAGCGGTGTCTCGATCGCGCTCATGAACATCATGCCGCAAAGATGCGAGGCGGCGCCGATGCCGGCATTCGCGACCGTCACGGTATCCTTGTTGGCCTTCGCATATTCGATAAGGCCTTTGAGATCGGTCGGTTCGAGGTCCTTGCGCGCGACGATCGTCATCGGCACATCCGTCACGAGGCCCACATATTCGAAAGCGTTCAAAGTGTCGTAGGCGAGCTTGCGGTAAAGCGTCGCACTGGTTGCCATGCCGATATGGTGGAGAAGGATGGTATAGCCGTCGGGCTCGGCGGCGGCGACGCGTCCGGCGCCGAGCGTGCCGCCCGCTCCGCCGACATTCTCGACGATGATCTGCTGGCCCAGATCCTTCGACATGGATTCGGCGACGAGCCGGGCAACGGTATCGGTCGGCCCGCCTGCGGAGAAGGGAACCACCATCGTGATGTTGCGGTCAGGGTAGTTCTGCGCATTGGCAGAGAAGGCGAAAAGGGAAATGGCGGCCGCAGCGCCAAGCAACGTGTTCAGGATTCTCATCTTTTCCTCCCGTGTCGTTCCATGATCTGCCGGGCGGCTCCTCCCGCTCCGGCTATGGATATTATCATTTGAAGCGCCGCAGCTCTCCTGTGCAATCTCGTCCCGCCGCTTGCGCATAGAAAATATTGTCCCGTCATCTCTGCGTGGGTGGATTTCGAAACAACGGGCAAGCGGGATGTGTATGTTTCCACCCATCCCGGCGCCGAATGGATCATCCATGGTGTTTATCTTCGGTGGACGCGATGCGGCCCGCCCCCCTGCCGCAAAAAAATCGCGCGGATGTTTAATATTTTGGCACTAGAACCTATTCTAAGGTCGCCAAAAGCAGCGGCTTTCGAATAAAAGAGCGGCGTCCGCGTGGACGCCACCAAAGAGGAGACGAATTTGCCTCATTCGCAATTGCGGAAAGTTCCGGCCGAGCCTCGCCTTCTCGGAGCGGCGAGGTCGTCCGGCGTCGCGCTCATTTCGGCTCTGTCGGCGGCGCGCTGGCTGCTGGTTCTCGTCATCCTCGCCGGCATCTACTTTTTCTATGGCTTCATCGTTCCGGTTCTCGCGGCACTCGTCATCGCTTTCGCCAGCTGGCCGCTTTACAGCCGCCTTCGCGATTCCGTCGGCGGCAGCCGCACGATAGCCGCATCCATCGCGATCGTGCTCATCCTGAGCTTTATCGTGGTGCCGATCCTATTTGCCGTAAGCTACGCCTTCGACGAGGTCCGCGACTGGATCGGATGGGCGGTCGAGATGAATAAGAGCGGCGCTTCGACGCCGGCCTGGATCGCTGCCCTCCCGGTCGTCGGCGGCTGGCTCGACATGCAGTGGACCCGGTTTCTCGCCCATCCCGGCGGCATCGGCGAGATCACGCAGATCATCAGCGGCGCGAACATAGCCAATATCTATCGCGTCGTGCTCGCCGCAGGCGGTGCGGCGTTCCATCTTCTGCTCACGCTGCTCTTCATGATGATCGCGCTCTTCTTCATCTATCGGGACGGCGAATCCTTCGCCGCCCAGGTGGATCGCCTCGGCGAGCGCATCCTGCCGATGCGCTGGGAGCGCATATCCCGCATCGTGCCGGCCACGATCAGCTCCACCGTTACCGGGATGACCGTGATAGCCATCGGGGAAGGCATCGTGCTGGGCGTAGCGTATTGGATCGCCGGCGTGCCTTCCGCGGTGACGCTCGGCGCACTGACCGGCCTGATGGCACTGTTCCCAGGGGGGGCGCCGGTCTCCTTCACCCTGGTCTCGATCTATCTGATCTCCAGCGGCTCGCCCTTTGCCGGCCTTGCGCTCTTCATCTGGGGCTCGGTCGAGCTCTTCATCGTCGACAAGACCCTGCGCCCCAAGCTCGTCGGAGGTCCGATCAAGCTGCCGTTCCTGCCGACTTTCTTCGGCCTCATCGGCGGCGTCAAGACGATGGGTTTCCTCGGCCTTTTCATCGGCCCGGTGCTCATGGCCCTTCTGGTGGCGATCTGGCGCGAATGGATGCGCGAGGTGGAGACGGCCGAAGAAGCGCCGCCCGTCGCGCCCACGCCCGAGCCGGAGGTGCGCAGCTACGCTGCCGGCGATCACTGATCGTCGGCGTCGGCTGCCGGCAGCCTCCTGCCAAGGCCATATTTCTGCATTTTCTCGTAAAGGGTCTTTCGCGAAATGCCGAGTGACTCATAGACGGGGCGCAACGCTCCGCCATGGGCGGTAAGCGCTCCGACGATCACGCTCTTCTCGAAGGCCGAGACCTTTTCGGCCAGCCGCCCGTTCTCGCCGCCACGCGGCGCAGGCGCCTCGTCCGGCGTGCTGTCCAGTCCCAGCACCATCCGGTCGGCGGCATTGCGGAGTTCGCGCACATTGCCCGGCCATTCCCGCCCGGCGATATCGGAGATCGTTGCCGCGGGTACCTCGATGTCGTCCCGGCCGTAGCGCGCAGCCGCTTCCCGCACGAGCTGGAGGAAAAGCAGCGGAACGTCCGCCCGGCGCTGGGCCAGCGACGGCACCCGCAACGTCGCGACGTTGAGCCGGTAGAAAAGATCGGCCCGGAAGCGGCCGGCGGCAACCTCCGCCTCGAGGTCGACCTTGCTGGTCGCGATGAAGCGCACGTCGAGCTCGACCGTCTCGTTGGAGCCGAGGCGCGTGATCACGCGCTCCTGCAGCACGCGCAGGAACTTCGCCTGCAGGTCGAAGGGCATCGAACCGATCTCGTCGAGCAGGATCGTGCCGCCGCGGCCGTGCTCGAACTTGCCGTAACGCGGGCGCAGCGCGCCGGGAAAGGCGCCTGCCTCATGGCCGAAGAGTTCGCTTTCGATCAGGGTTTCGGGCAATGCCGCACAATTGATCGCAATGAAGGGGCGGCTTGCCCGCGCGGAAATGTCGTGCAGCGCTCTGGCGACGACCTCCTTGCCGACGCCCGTTTCGCCGATGATCAGCGTATCGGCATCCGTGGCGCCGATCGCCCGCAGCCTGTAGCGCAGGTCCACCATCACTTGCGTCCGTCCGGGAAGGCGCGCCTCGATATCGTCGCGCTTGCCGGCGACCGCGCGCAGTCTCCGGTTTTCGAGGACGAGGTTGCGCCGGTCCATCGCCCGGCGGATGACGCCGGCAAGCATCTCGACATTGAAGGGTTTCTCGAGGAAATCGTAGGCCCCCTCGCGCATCGCCTTCACCGCAAGCTGCACGTCGCCGTGGCCGGTGACGAGAATGACCGGAACCTCCGCATCGATCTCGCGGATCCGCTGCAGCAATGTCATGCCGTCCATGCCCGGCATGCGGATATCGCTGACGACCACCCCGGCAAAGCTGTAGCCGATCAGTTCCAGGATCTCGTCGGCGCTCGCGAACGTATCGACCTCGAAGCCGGAAAGGGCGAGCGCCTGCGCAGTGGAGCGGCGCAGCTCCTCCTCGTCGTCCGCCAGAAGAATTCGCTGTTCGCTCATTCGGCGGCCTCGCGGGCCTCGACCGAGGCGGCGAGCTCGATGCGGAAGACCGCGCCGCCGTCCGGATGGTTCGATACCGTCAGGCTGCCGCCGAAATCCTTGACGATATTGTAGGAGATGGAGAGGCCGAGGCCGAGCCCCTTGCCCACGCCCTTCGTCGTGAAGAACGGGTCGAAGATCCGTTCTGCAATGGCCGGGGCGACGCCTGGCCCCCTGTCGCGCACGGCCACCACCACCTTTGTACCTTCGCTGTACGCCTCGATGTCGATCCTGCGGTCGTCTAGGCCTTCCACCGCATCGGCGGCGTTGGAGATGACGTTGACCAGCACCTGCTGCAGGCGGATTGAGCCAGCATGCACGGCAAGCCGTTTTTTCCCGAGATCGATCGCAAGCGTCGCGTCGGCCGCCTTGAGGCGCGCCGACACGATCTCCAGAGTGTCCTTCATCGCATCCTCGAGCAGGACCGGGCCGAGCTTTTCGTTGGGTTTGCGTGCGAAATTCCGAAGGTGCCGGCTGATCGCCGCCATGCGGTCTATGAGGCTCGATATGCGCCTGACATTGTCGACGGCCTCCGCGGTCCTGCCGCGTTCGATCAGCACGGCGCTGCTGTCGGCATAGGTCTTTGCGGCTGCCAGCGGCTGATTGAATTCGTGCGAGAGGGCCGCCGACATCTGGCCAAGTCCGGCGAGCTTGCCCGCCTGGATGAGATCGGCCTGCGTCTGGCGCAGCTGCTGCTCGGTCTGCCGCCGTTCGGCGATTTCGAGTTCGATCTGCCGGTTGACGCGCGCGAGGTCTGCGGTCCGCTCCTCCACGCGCCGCTCCAGTTCGTTGCGCGCTTCCGCCTGCATCTGGATCCTCTCGTTGAGACGCATGCGGCGCTGGACGAGGATCGCGAGCGCGAGGCCTGCAAGGCAGATGAGCAGCAGCGCTGCGAGAACCGTGGTCAGCGCCTGCGCGCGCACCGGTCCCGTGTCCGTCAGCACGTTCACGGTCCAGTCGGCGTCGGGCATGTACTGCGAGAGCGTGAGATATTCGCGCTGGCTTCCGGCTTCCTCGACGGTCATCAGCCGGTGGTCCCCGAAGGATGCTTGCTTGATCGGCAGCGCGCGAAGATCGGCATTCGCATAGCGCCGGGAAGCTTCCGTCCGGGCGAGCCGGTCGGCGGTCAGCGGCTTAACGGCCGCATAGCGCCATTCCGGGTTGCCGCTCATGAAGATGATCCCTTCCGGATCCGAGACGAAGATGCGGTATTCGCCGCCCTTCCACGAGGCCTCGATCGTTTCGATGTCGACCTTGAAGACGATGACGCCGCGGATCTCGTCTCCGACCCGCACCGGCGAGGCGAAATAGTACCCCCGTTTCATGGAGGTCGTCCCGAGTGCATAGAACCGCGATTGGCGGCCCTGGGCTGCGTCCTGGAAATAGGGCCGATAGCTGAAGTTCTGCCCGACGAAGCTCGCTGGCCCGTCGTAGTTGCTGGCGGCGATGGTCTGGCCATCCGGCGTCATGACATAGATGTCGGACGAGCCGAGCAGGCCGTTGATGTCTTTGAGGTAAAGGTTCGCGGCCTCTCGCAGCCGCCGGTCCCTGGGCCGTGTGACGAGCTCCTCTATGTCATCGTGATCGGCAATAAGGGCGGGAAGCGCCTGATAGCGGCTGAGGTGTCCGCTGAGCGCCGCGACGGCGAGCCTGAGAGCCGTGCCGGCCTGCAGCGCCGCGCCGTCCATGTAGCTGCGCGTCGCAATCGCATTGCCGTGCCAGGCCAGCGCGACTGCGCCGAGCGGCAGGACAAGGGCCATGACGATCAGGCGGTACCTCAAGTTAGCCCGGGCTCCTCATCCCGCGTCTCCTCCCCGGCGCGATCCGGGCAGGTCGATGGTAAGGAGCATTCGCAGCCGAGACAAGCGGGCGGGAAAACCTGACGCGAGGACGTCTGCTCCGGTTTCGCAGCAACCGATGAAGTTCGTCCCGCGGCAGGATCGCAAGTTCTGTGTCAAAGCCCGTTGGAGAAGCGAAGCAGGTCCACGACAGCCATCGATATCGTTGATCCGGCAACAAGCCAGCCGACCGATTTGGCGACCCAACTGAGATGGACCTCCTTCTTCAGCCGCTTGCCATCCCAGTGCAGAAAGTTGTCCTGGTCTATCCCAAGAAGAGACAGCCCCTCCGAAGATATTGGCTTGACCCCCTTTGGCCAGTGCGCGGGTGTGTCGGCATTTGCCGCGTGAGCTTCTCTGATTTTGTCCCAATCAATTCGCTCAGTCATGAAGGTTCTCCATGCCAGTCCTGAAAAACGCACGACATGACAATTTGCCCAGGCCTTCGCGAAAGGCAAGATAGGCCGGATGCAGATTTCAGATTGCCGGCGGCAAACCAAAGGCGGAGCGAAAATCCCCGCAAGTGCCCGTTTCAAACCGGCTCTTGCCGATGCTGCCCCGTTTCAATCCTGATTGGAGGATATGTCCGGAATTCGGCCTTTAGCTATTGAGATTTTTTGGTGCCGCTTACGTGACTCGAACACGTGACCCCATCATTACGAATGATGTGCTCTACCGACTGAGCTAAAGCGGCATCTGCGAGCCCGATGCGGTGCCGGGCGCGGAATGAGACGGGCTGATAAACGCAAAGCGGCGAGATTTCAAGCCGTCTGTTCGAACTTCGGCAAATTTCCTTTTTTGCGGGTGGAAAGCCGGCGTTCTGCGATCCGCACGCGACCGGCAATGCCGGCGTCCGCTCAGGAAAGCGCCAGCCTTTCGCGCGCGGCCCGGTACTCGCGCTCGAGGCGACCGACGAGATCGGCCGTCGGTTCCACCGCCTTGACCGCGCCGATGCCCTGGCCGCAGCCCCATATGTCCTTCCAGGCCTTGGCGCCGGAGAGGTCTCCTGCCGCCCTGTCGAAGTCCATCTTGGTCGGGTCGGCGACGGGCAGGTTGTCCGGGTCCATGCCGGCAGCCGCGATCGAGGGCTTCAGGTAGTTGCCGTGGACGCCGGTGAAGTAGTTGGAATAGACGATGTCGGCGGCTGCGCTGTCGACGACCGCCTGCTTGTAGGCGTCGCTCGCTCGCGCTTCCATCGTGGCGATGAAGGGAGAGCCGATATAGGCCATGTCGGCCCCCATGGCCTGCGCGGCGAGAATGGCCCCGCCGGTTGCGATCGCGCCGGAAAGCAGGAGCGGCCCGTCGAACCATTCGCGGATTTCCTGGATCAGCGCGAAAGGCGACAGCGTGCCGGCATGGCCGCCGGCCCCTGCCGCAACCGCGATCAGCCCGTCCGCACCCTTGCGGATGGCCGAATTCGCATGGCGGTTGTTGATGACGTCGTGCAGAACGATGCCGCCATAGGAGTGGATGGCGGCATTGACTTCCGGAACAGCCCCGAGGGAGGAGATCACGATCGGCACCTTGTATTTCACGCACATCGCCAGATCGTGTTCGAGCCGTCGATTGGACCTGTGGACGATCTGGTTGACGGCAAAGGGCGCTGCCGGCCGCTCCGGGTTCTTTTCATTGTGATCCGCCAACCCTTCGGTGATTTCCGCGAGCCATTCGTCGAGCTGGGCTTCCGGCCGCGCGTTCAGTGCGGGAAAGCCGCCGATGACGCCTGCCTTGCATTGCGCCATGGTGAGTGCGGGGTGCGAGACGATGAAAAGCGGTGCCCCGACGGCCGGAATGCGCAGATTGTCTTTGAGGATCGCGGGCAGGGACATGATTGGCGTCTCGATATTTACGTTTACGGAAACGTCAAAAACCTACCAGCGAATCACATGGAAGGAAAGAGGGTGGCGGACGCTCGCGGAAGCTTCCGCCGCGGGAATGAATTCCCGTTTATTCCGTTTGGAAAAGCACGCTTTCCCGCCAAGGCCTTGCGGATTCTTTCGGCAAAGGTTACGCAAAACCTAACAAACGCCGGAAATCAAAGCTTTCCCGAATGCGTAATGTGGCGGCCCGCGCCGTACTGTATCGGAAGGATGGGATGTGAGCGGACTGGAAAACGCAATCAGGAACGCGCTTGCGCGCTCGGAGCGAAGCGACCCGGAAGCACGCGCCCGCATCTATCAATCAGCCCGCAACGCCCTCGAAGCCGGCCTGAGAAAGCAGGAGATCAACGATCCGGAAGCCATTGCCGCCCAGCGGCACAGGCTCGAAGTGACGATCCGCCAGATCGAAGCGGAGGAGCGCGCGACACTTCAGGCCGAGATCGGTCCGCAGGAGACGGATGCGGGCGCGCAAAGCTCTCATGCGGGCGGCGATCTCTCCATCTCCGCCGATCCCGATTCTCGGATCGGCGTGGTTCATCCGGAGGCGGCCCCTGCAGGAAACGACATCGGCGGCGTCAGGCCGCATCGGGAGGATGGCTTTGCGGCGGAGCCGCCGGACCGGCAGAGGCGCAGCGAAACCTCTCCGCAGGCGGCCGAGCCGGCCTCCGACTTCCGCCCCGAGCGCGTCGCTAAGGCGCGCAGGCGCCGCGGCCGACTGTTCTCCTTTCTCCTCGTCCTCGCCACTCTGGTGGCGGCAATCGGCACTGCCGCATGGTGGGTTACCAGCAGCGGCCTCCTCCTTTCTCCTGCCGAGCGCGATACCAGCGTCGCAAACCCGCCGCCGACGGTCTCGGACGAGGATTTTTCCGGCGAGGATCCGGTCAAAAGGGCTCTGGAGACCCAGAGCCGCTTTTCCTCCGACTGGCGGGAGGTTTTCACTCCGGACGATACAGGCGGGCTTTCGGCGGGAAGCGAAGGCCGGTTCGAGCCCGTGACGACGGGGGAGGGGCCTGCGGTCCGCATCGTCTCCGGGGCGCCGGAAAGGGAGGGCGCGGTGCTGATCTCGGTGGCGCCGGATATCCTGCAGGAAATGTCGGGCAGGACCTCGACCGTCGCCCTTTCGGTTCAATCCTCCAACCGCCAGCCGGTGCATGTCTCCGTCGAATGCGATTTTTCGACGCTTGGCAGCTGCGGGCGGCATCGTTTCACGGTGTCCGAGCGAACCGACCTCCTGTTCCAGGTAGAGTTCGACCGGTCGCTTTCGCCCAATGCCGCCGGGCGGCTGCTCGTCAACAGCGACGTTGCGGGCGGCGGTGGAAGCGTCGATCTTTTCGCCGTCAGGATCCTGCCCGGCGAGTGATGCCGGGCGGGGCTGCTTGCGCAGATCGGTCTATTTCAGGAATTCCGGTCCCGCTCCCAGGATGCGCTCGTCGACATCGCCGATCGCTTTCTTGTCCTTGCCGTCGTAGTTCAGGTTCTTCAGAACGTGGCGCAGAAGGTTGATGCGCGCGCGCCGCTTGTCGTTGGCGCGCACGATGGTCCAGGGCGCATGGTCGGTATGGCTCGTTTTCAGCATGCGATCGCGCTTCTCGGTATAGTCGTCCCACTTCGTCAGCGCCGCGATGTCCATAGAGGAAAGCTTCCAGATCTTCAGAGGGTCGTGGCGCCGGTCGTGGAAGCGCTTGAGCTGCATTTCCCGGCCGATGTCGAGCCAGAACTTGAAGAAATGAATGCCTTCGGAGGCGATCAACTCCTCGAAGCGGGGCGTTTCCCTGAGGAATTGGTCGTATTGTTCCTGCGTGCAGAAGCCCATGACCGGCTCGACCCCGGCGCGATTGTACCAGGAGCGGTCGAACAGCACCCATTCCCCGGCGGTCGGAAAGGTGGCGACGTATCGCTGGTAGTACCATTGCCCCCGCTCCGTTTCCGTCGGCTTCGGAAGGGCGACTGTGCGGGCGGAGCGCGGATTCATGTAGCTTACGGTCGCATGGATCGCTCCACCCTTGCCGGCCGCATCCCTGCCTTCGAAAATCGTTATGATGCGCTTGCCGGTCGCCTGCAGCCAGAATTGCACCTTGACCAGCTCGACCTGGAGACGCTCGAGCGTCTCCTTATAGTCGTCGCGCGGAAGCTTCTCCTCATAAGGGAAGCCGTTGGAAGAAAAGGCTTCGTCCTCGATCCATCCCGGCAGTTTCGGATTGTCTATGTCGAAAACCCGCTTCTTGCCCCCGATCTCCAGTTCGATAGCGCGGCTGTCCGTCTTGCTTGCCATATTTCCCCCTTTTCCGAGACGCTTGCCCCCCGGCTCATCCGCGAGCGAGCCATAACTCCATTGCGAATTCAAGCGCACCGTGAAAAACATGTCATGAATTCGCGATAGCGGTCGGAGATTGCGGCTTGTATCGCGGAGCGATTCGGGATGTTGGTAAGGGTAAGGGAAGCTTTGGAAGAGCGGAAAACGGGCTGGCGTTGGTTGATTGGTCAGGTTTGGGCCGAGCGCGTGCTGGTTTCCGCTGCCGTATTCGTCGGCTTCATCATGTGGGCCGGCGGCTTCGATATCGGCTGGGCGTTCTTCACCTTCCTGCTTCTCGTTCTGGCCGGTCTTGCCCGTTACGACCGCGGGGCGGATGAGGGGGCGTCCGCCCCGCCCGCCGTTCCGCTGCAGCCCGCTCGCGCCGAGGAGCATGGTCTGTCTTCCATCGCGGCCGTGCTGGACGCCCTCGACATGCCGGCACTCCTCGTGACCTCCGATGAAACCGTCCGGCTGCAGAACCGTGCCGCCGAGGCGCTTTTCGGCCGTATCCCTCCGGATGCGGACCTTGCCGGCCGCGTCCGCGCACCGGGAATTCTGGATATGGTCCGGGACGTGAAGGCGAGCGGGCAGCCGCGCGAGATCGAGCACTCCGAGCGCCTGCCGTCGGAAACCGTCTATATCGTGCGCGTCGCGCCGGTCAGGACCACGCCGGAGGGAGCGGAGCGGCTTCTGCTCCTCTCCTTCCGCGACGTTTCCCAGGCACGGCGCATAGAGCGGATGCGGTCGGATTTCGTCGCCAATGCCAGCCATGAGCTGCGCACGCCGCTCGCGTCCCTGCGCGGCTTCATTGAGACGCTCCAGGGGCCGGCGAGGACCGACCTTGCCGCCCATGAGAGATTTCTGGCGATCATGCACGAGCAGGCGACGCGGATGAGCCGCCTCGTGGACGACCTTCTCTCTCTGTCCAGGCTGGAGCTGAAGTCGCATATCGTGCCCGACGAGAAGGTGGACCTCGTGCCTCTGCTCGGCCACGTCCGCGACGGGCTGCAGCCGCTCGCCCAGGAGCTCGGCGTGGAGATCGCGCTCGACCTGCCCGCGGAACCGGTGGTCGTCGCCGGGGACAGGGACGAATTGGTGGAAGTGTTCGAAAATCTGATCGAGAACGCCTGCAAATACGGGCAGGAGGGCAAGCGGGTGGACGTCCGGCTTTCCGGCAGCGGCGATGGCGACGACCCGGTCGAAGTCAGCGTGACCGACTACGGTGTCGGCATACCGTCCGAGCATGTGCCGCGCATCACGGAGCGTTTCTACCGCGTCAATGTCGAAGCCAGCCGCTCAAAAAAAGGAACCGGTTTGGGGCTCGCGATCGTCAAGCACATCCTGACGCGCCACCGCGCGAGGCTCGTCGTAAAATCCGAAGTCGGCAAAGGTACGGTGTTCACCGTCAAATTCTGACACGAAAAACGACGCTGCTTTATAGGGCATATAAATCTTCCTTAAGAAACAATGGCATGGACTGTCATAAATGTTTCGTCAAACTGACATAAAAGCTTGGGTGATCGCGGTCTAGAGAGGACTGCCGGATCAAGAACGGCGAAGAGAGCGCTGATGGCAAGCGCGCCCACACAAGCCCATCATGGGAGAATTCTAATGAACACCTTCAAACTTTCCGTAGCAGCGCTGGTTGCGTCCGTGGCGTTTGCCGGCGCAGCCGTTGCGCGCGACCAGGTTCAGGTCGCCGGTTCGTCCACTGTTCTTCCCTATGCGAAGATCGTCGCCGAGACCTTTGCCGAAACCTTCCCGGACTACAAGGCTCCGGTCGTCGAGTCCGGCGGCACGGGCGGCGGCCTCAAGGCATTCTGCTCCGGCGTCGGCGAAGGTACGATCGACATTGCCAACGCTTCGCGCGCCATCAACGCTTCCGAGCTGGAAGCCTGCAAGGCAGCCGGCGTCACCGACATCCAGGAAGTCAAGATCGGCTATGACGGCATCGTCTTCGCGATGGACTCGTCCAACCCGGACGTCGCTCTGGAGCCGAAGGATCTCTACCTGGCCCTCGCCGCTGAAGTCGTCGTAGACGGCAAGCTCGTCACGAACCCCTACAAGAACTGGTCCGAAGTCAACTCGGCCCTGCCGAACGTAGCGATCGCTGCCTACATCCCGGGCTCCAAGCACGGAACCCGCGAAGTCTTCGAAGAGAAGATCATGGCTGAAGGCTGCAAGGAAGCCGGTGCTGCCGACGTGATCAAGGCGCAGTTTACCGACAAGAAGGAAGCCACCGCCAAGTGCGTCGCAGTGCGCAAGGACGGCGCGGCTGTCGATATCGACGGCGACTACACCGAAACGCTGGCTCGCATCGACGCCAACAAGACCGGCCTCGGCGTGTTTGGCCTCGCCTTCTACGAAAACAACGCCGACCGCCTGAAGGTCGCGACCGTCAGCGGCGTGACGCCTTCCACCGAAACCATCTCTTCCGGCGAATATCCGGTTTCCCGCCCGCTGTACTTCTACGTCAAGAAGGCGCATCTCGGCGTGATCCCGGGCCTGAAGGAATATGTCGAGTTCTTCACCTCCGACGACATGATCGGCCCGGACTCTCCGCTGGCTGAGTATGGCCTCGTTGCCGCCCCGGACGCAGAGCGCGAGGAAATCCGCTCCAAGTTCGAAGCCGGCACCTCGATGTGATATGGCTTGGCGGGCGTGGCTTCGTGCCGCGCCCGCCGTTCGGCTGGTCGCACCTGATCGGCAGCCGCATTGACCGCCCTCGTGGATCGTCAGAGCGGATCGTGGCCGCCGCAGAATGTAAGCCGATGAGCTTTGCTCTCGTTTGGAGAGCGTCGACATCGATTGTCGTCGCTATGGCACGCCGAGGAAATCCTTCATGAATACTTCCATTCTTTTGCTGATCCTGGCGCTGATCGGCATTGCCAGCTACATGGCCGGCACGCGCCGGGCCATGGCTCTGGCCGGTGGCCGGCTCTCGACCATGCACTCGCGGCCGGGATATTACGGTTCTTATGTTCTGGTCTGGGCAGTCCTGCCGGCGGCGCTGATCCTCGCTCTCTGGCTCGTCGTCAGCCCGATGCTCGTCACCTCCGCGGTCCGCGGCGAATTCCCAGAAGAAATCCGCGCCCAGCCTGAGGCGGCTCAGAGCCTCATCTACGGCCAGGTGGGTGCCATCGCCCGCGGCCTGCAGGCGCTGACGCCGGAAGAACGGGAACAGGTCGAAGCAGGCACCGTCGAGGTTCGTCCTCTGATGGCGAGCAAGGGCGTCGCCCTTGCCGGCGATCCCGAGCCTTACATGATCGAGGCTGCCGCGACGCTGAACGGCATGACTTCGACGAGCCGGATCGGAATGGTCGTCGTGGTTCTGGCAGCCGCCCTTGGCGGTGCGGCCTATGCGTTCCGTTCCGTTGCGCCGCGTTTCCGCGCCCGCAATCAGGTAGAGAAGGTCATCCTCGGATCGCTGGTCGTCGCTTCCTCGATCGCCATTCTGACGACCATCGGCATCGTGCTGTCGATGCTGACGGAAGCGATCCAGTTCTTCACGATGGTTCCGCCGTGGGAGTTCTTCTTCGGTACCGTATGGGATCCGCGTTTTGCGGCAGCCGGTTCCGGCGGCAATTCGGCCGGCCAGTTCGGTCTCATCCCGCTTCTCGCCGGCACCCTCTATATCGGCTTCGTCGCCATGCTTGTCGCCGTGCCGGTCGGCCTGTTCTCGGCCATCTATATGTCGGAATACGCAAGCCCGCGCTTCCGCTCCGTGGCAAAGCCGCTGCTGGAAGTGCTCGCCGGTATCCCGACGATCGTCTACGGCTTCTTCGCTCTGACCACGGTCGGTCCCTTCCTGCGAGATATTTCCACGCAGCTCAACGGACTTGCCACCGGCAATTATACCAACTTCATCCAGGCGCAGAGCGTCATCACGGCGGGCTTCGTCATGGGCATCATGCTGATCCCCTACGTCTCCTCGCTCTCCGACGACATCATCACCGCCGTTCCCCGCGCGCTTCGCGACGGCTCGCTCGGCCTCGGTGCCACCCGCTCCGAGACGATCAAGCGCGTGACCCTGCCGGCCGCACTTCCCGGCATCGTCGGCGCCATCTTGATGACCGCCTCGCGCGCCATCGGCGAGACCATGATCGTCGTGCTGGCCGCCGGCGTTGCTGCCCGCATGCAGTTCGATCCGTTCGAGCCGATGACGACCGTGACGGTGAAGATCGTCAGCCAGCTCACCGGCGACCTCGAATTCACCTCGCCGCAGACACTGGTGGCCTTCGCCCTCGGCATCACCCTTTTCGCAATCACGCTCTGCCTTAACATCTATGCGCTCTATATCGTGCGCAAATACCGGGAGCAGTACGAATGACCGATGTAGTTACTCCCGCAGCGGGCGTTGCTGGTACGCGCGCCACCCGGCGCGATATCGGCATCAAGCGCCGCTACGCCGCGGAACGCCGCTTCCGGACCTATGGGCTTGCCGCGATCTCCTTCGGCCTGATCTTCCTGGCCCTGCTGCTCTGGTCCGTCTTCTCCAAGGGGTATACCGCCTTCCAGCAGAGCATGATCACCATTCCGGTCGAGTTTTCCGAGCAGATCATCGATCCGGACAATGAGCGCGCGACCAATCCGCGCGGCCTGGCGACGGCCAACTATCCTCTCGTCGCACGCAACGCTCTCGCCAAGGTCCTCGGCGTTTCTCCGGACGACCGTCCGGCCATGAGGGATGTGAACGGCCTGATCTCCGATAGCGTCCGTGGACAGCTGAGGGACATGGTCGTCTCCAATCCGAGCGTCATCGGCACCACGCAGAACGTAGCGCTGCTGGCCTCCGGCAACATCGACTCCGCCCTCAAGGGCCAGGTCGACCTGACGGTTACCGAGCAGAGCCGGCGGATCAACGACCGCCAGCTCGGCTGGATGAACCAGCTCATGGAAAGCGGCGCGCTCGCCAAGGAGTGGAACGCCGGCATTTTCATCAACGGTGCGTCCAGCCGGCCGGAAGCCGCCGGCGTGGGTGTCGCGATCATCGGCTCGTTCTACATGATGCTGATCGTGCTGGTGCTCTCGCTGCCGATCGGCGTCGCCGCCTCGATCTATCTTGAGGAGTTCGCCCCGAAGAACAGGCTCACCGACCTGATCGAGGTGAACATCAACAATCTCGCCGCCGTCCCGTCGATCGTCTATGGCCTGCTCGGTCTCTCGGTCTTCATCAACTTCATGGGCGCCCCCCGCTCGGCCTCGCTGGTCGGCGGTCTGGTGCTGACGCTGATGACCCTGCCGACCATCATCATCGCGACCCGCGCCGCGCTCAAGGCCGTGCCGCCGTCGATCCGCGCCGCCGCGCTCGGACTCGGTGCCTCGAAGATGCAGACGATCTTCCATCATGTGCTGCCGCTGGCGATGCCCGGCATCCTGACGGGAACCATCATCGGCCTGGCGCATGCGCTCGGCGAGACCGCGCCGCTGCTCCTCATCGGCATGGTGGCCTTCGTCGCGAACTACCCGACCACGCCCCTCGACCCCTCCACTGCGCTTCCCGTGCAGATCTACATGTGGGCGAACGAGGCCGAGCGCGCCTTCGTTGAACGTACCTCGGGAGCGATTATCATCTTGCTCCTGTTCCTAATCGCAATGAATGTTGGCGCAATTCTCTTGCGGCGTCGCTTTGAGCGTCGTTGGTAGAAGGAGTAGGTTTCATGAACATGATGTCAGAAGCAGCAGTTGAAAAGGCTCTGGACCAGAAGATGAATGACGCTTCCCATAAGATGGTCGGAAAGGACGTTTCGGTATATTACGGCGACAAGCGCGCGCTTTTCGACGTCAACCTGAATGTCCGCGAGAATACGGTAACGGCGTTGATCGGGCCTTCGGGCTGCGGCAAGTCCACCTTCCTGCGCTGCCTCAACCGCATGAACGATACGATCGACAACTGCCGGGTCACGGGCAAGATCACGCTCGACTCCGAGGACATATACGATCCGGCGATCGACGTCGTGGAACTGCGTGCCCGCGTCGGCATGGTGTTCCAGAAGCCGAACCCTTTCCCGAAGTCGATATACGAGAACGTGTCCTACGGGCCGCGTATCCACGGCCTCGCCAAGTCGAAGGCGGATGTCGACCAGGTGGTGGAATCGAGCCTTCAGAAAGCAGGCCTCTGGAACGAGGTGAAGGACCGGCTGCACGAATCCGGAACCGGCCTTTCCGGCGGCCAGCAGCAGCGCCTGTGCATCGCCCGGGCCGTGGCCGTCAGCCCGGAGGTGATCCTGATGGACGAGCCCTGTTCGGCGCTCGATCCGATCGCCACGGCAAAGGTCGAGGAACTGATCCACGAGCTGCGTGCGAATTTCACCATCGTCATCGTCACGCACTCCATGCAGCAGGCGGCTCGCGTCTCGCAACGCACCGCCATGTTCCACCTCGGCAACCTGGTCGAGGAGAACGATACCGACAAGATGTTCACCAATCCGGACGATCAGCGTACCCAGGATTACATCATGGGCCGCTTCGGCTGATCGCCGTCCGAAACCAGTATTCGGCCGCCTGGCCGTGAGGAACGAACGATGTCATCGACACATATTGTCACCGTCTACGACGAAGAACTGAAATATCTCAGCCGCCGCATCTCCGAGATGGGGGGCACTGCCGAGCAGATGGTGGCCGATGCCGTCCGCGCTCTGGTGAATGCCGACGGCGCCCTCGCGCAAAAGGTCATTTCCGAGGACGTCATCCTCGACAGTGCCGAGCGCCAGATCAACGAAAAGGCGATCGTCACGATCGCCAAGCGTCAGCCTATGGCCTCGGACCTGCGCGAGATCATGGGAGCGATCCGCATCGCCGCCGAGCTCGAGCGCGTCGGCGATCTCGGCAAGAACACCGCCAAGCGCGTCATCGCGGTCCAGAGCACCGGTATCCCCCGCAAGCTCGCCCGCGGCCTTGAGCATCTCGCCGAACTGGCGCTGATGCAGCTCAAGGAAGTCCTCGACGTCTATGCCACCCGCTCTCCGGAGAAGGCGAAGGCGATCCGGGAGCGCGACGACGAGATCGACGCGATCTACACCTCGCTTTTCCGCGAGCTGCTGACCTATATGATGGAAGACCCGCGCAACATCACGCCCTGCACGCACCTTCTGTTCTGCGCCAAGAACATCGAACGCATCGGCGACCATGCGACGAACATCGCCGAGACGATCTTCTACATGGCGACCGGCGCGCAGCCGGAGGGCGAGCGGCCGAAGGACGACAACACGACATCCGTCGGCGCGGTCAGTGAGTGATCAGGGCGAATGCGTGCTCGACCAGTCTCCTGGAGTTTCTGCTGAATGATACCAAGAATAGCTGTTGTTGAAGACGAGGAGGCGCTGAGCGTTCTCCTGCGCTACAATCTGGAGGCCGAGGGCTTCGAGGTCGACACCATCCTGCGCGGCGACGAGGCCGAAATCCGGATGCAGGAGCGCGTGCCGGATCTTCTGATCCTCGATTGGATGCTGCCCGGCGTGTCCGGCATCGAGCTTTGCCGGCGCCTGCGTCAGCGTCCGGAAACGGAGCGTCTCCCCATCATCATGCTGACGGCGCGCGGCGAGGAGAGCGAGCGGGTGCGCGGGCTGGTAACGGGCGCCGACGATTACGTCGTCAAGCCGTTTTCCACGCCCGAGCTCATGGCCCGCGTCAAGGCGATGCTGCGCCGGGCCCGGCCGGAGGTCGTCTCTACCCTCCTGCGCTGCGGCGATATCGAGCTCGACCGCGAGACCCACCGCGTCCATCGCCGCAGCCGTGAGGTTCGCCTCGGCCCGACGGAGTTCCGGCTCCTGGAGTTCCTGATGGTGTCGCCGGGTCGCGTCTTTTCCCGCTCCCAGCTTCTGGATGGCGTCTGGGGCCATGACATCTATGTCGACGAACGCACCGTCGACGTTCACGTCGGCCGCCTGCGCAAGGCATTGAACTTCTCCAACATGCAGGATGTCATCCGCACGGTGCGCGGCGCCGGCTATTCGCTGGAGGCCTGAGAGACATCGCCTGAAAGCTGAAGTGAAAATCGAGATGGAATACAAAAAAACGGGCTCGGGGCCCGTTTTTTGTTGTCTTCGATCTGCTGTCTTCAAGGGCGTCAGCGGGCCCGCCGGCGCTCTGCCGAGGGCTGGTAGGCCAGCCGCTGATGATAGCTGCAATAGGGCGAGGTGTCCGGGGACTCGTTGCCGCAGAAGTGGAAATCGTCCTTCAGCGGATCGCCGATCGGCCACTTGCAGGTGCGCTCGGTCAGCTGCGTCAGCTCCAGGCGGCGCGACATCGGCACGATCACGTTGCTCGCCGGACGCAGTTCCTGCTCGATATCGAAATCGGCTTCGATCTCCATGTCCTGCTTGAGCGCGGTGGCGCCCGCCGGCCGTGCAACGGTCCGGGTGGCGACGCGGGCTGCGTAGGTCGGTGCACGCGGTGCCGAGGTCGGCCGCTTCTGGCGCACGGTGCTCTGGCTTCCGCCGGCCTTCGCCCGGCCGGGAAGGCTGAGCCTGTGGACCTTGCCGATCACGGCGTTGCGGCTCACCCCGCCCAGTTGCGCCGCGATCTGGCTCGCGCTCAAACCCTCGGACCAAAGCTTCTTGAGTTTCTCGACCCGCTCGTCTGTCCAGTTCATGCCTCGTCTCCGTTTCAGCGCCGGCAAGGGCAGAATCCCTCGCCGCTGCTCCGGACGGGTCCGGAGCATGAACGCGTTGACACTGTTGGTGACTAGTTCCGCCGCATGCAGTCTAGTAATTGATTAACAAACTAGTGATAGGGCGACTCCGTGACAAGAGTCGCTGGAATCCAGCCGAATCGATTTTCGAGTTTTCCCCAACTTGCTGGCGAGGTGTGACTCGCAGGCGACACTCGGTGACCGTTCCGTGAATCCTCACGTTACGGCAGGTTCAGCGTCGTTTGAGCATCGGCATTTTGTTGACATCCCGGCCTGAAATGCTGATAGTGCCGCTGCCGTTGAAGGCTGCCTTCCCCTGGGAGGCCGGCCTTTGGACGGCATTTTGATTTTTCGGGTTTGCGGAAAGTCGACGACGTTCCTGTGACCAGCTTCTTTCGGGAGACTTGCGCCATGGCTGAAGCCACGCCGCTCTATGACACCTATGCGCGCGCACCTTTGAGGTTCGAGCGTGGGGAGGGCGTCTGGCTGGTCGCCGAAGACGGTACGCGCTATCTCGATTTTGCCGCCGGCGTCGCGGTCAATTCGCTGGGCCATGCCCACCCCCATCTCGTCGAAAGCCTGAAGGCGCAGGCGGAGAAGGTCTGGCATCTTTCCAATCTCTACGAAGTCCCCGGCCAGGAGAAGCTCGGCCGCCGGCTGACGGAGGCGACCTTCGCCGACAAGGTGTTCTTCACCAATTCCGGCGCCGAAGCGCTCGAATGCGCGATCAAGACCGCGCGTCGCTATCATTTCACCAAGGGCCACCCCGGCAAGTTCCATATCATCACCTTCGAAGGCGCCTTCCACGGCCGTACGCTCGCGACGATCGCCGCCGGCGGGCAGGAGAAATATCTCGAAGGTTTCGGCCCCAAGGCTCCCGGCTTCTACCAGGTTCCCTTCGGCGATCTCCCGGCCCTGAAGGATGCGATTACCGAGGAGACGGCGGCAATCCTGATCGAGCCGGTTCAGGGCGAGGGCGGTATTCGTCCGGTGCCGAAGGAATTCCTGCAGGAGCTGCGCAGGCTCTGCGACGAATATGGCCTGCTCCTCATCTTCGATGAGGTCCAGACGGGCGTCGGCCGCACCGGCCGGCTTTTCGCCTATGAGACGACGGGCGTCGTGCCGGACATCATGGCGGTCGCCAAGGGTATCGGCGGCGGCTTTCCGCTGGGTGCCTGCCTTGCGACCGCGGAGGCGGCCTCCGGCATGGTGGCGGGCACGCACGGCTCGACCTATGGCGGCAATCCGCTTGCCATGGCGGTCGGCAATGCGGTGCTCGACGTAGTGCTCGCGGACGGCTTCCTGGATCACGTACGCGACGTCGCGCTCGTCTTCCGCCAGGGGCTGGAATCGCTCAAGGACCGCTTCCCCGATGTGATCACGGAAATCCGCGGCGAAGGCCTGATGATCGGCATCAAGGCAAAGGTCCCGGCGGCCGATCTCCTGAAGGCGGTTCGCGCCGAGCGTTTGCTCGCCGTGCCGGCGGGCGACAATGTGCTGCGTTTGCTGCCGCCGCTGGTCACCACCGCCGAAGAGGCCCGCGAAGGCCTGGCGCGCGTCGAGCGCGCGGCGGCAAAGCTGACTGCCGCCAAGGCCTCCGCCTGAGGGCGGCATCAGGACAGACAGGACGATTACGATGGCTGGTACCAAACATTTTCTCGATCTCTCCGCGATGACGGCGGGCGATCTGCGCGTCATCATCGACGACGCGCGCGAGCGCAAGGCCGCGACGAAGGCCGGAACCGCCAAGAAGCCGCTCGACGGCAAGATGCTGGCGATGATCTTCGAGAAGCCTTCCACCCGGACCCGCGTTTCCTTCGATGTCGGAATGCGCCAGCTCGGTGGCGAGACGCTCTTCCTTTCCGGCACCGAGATGCAGCTTGGCCGCGCCGAGACGATCGGCGATACGGCGAAGGTTCTCTCGCGCTATGTCGACGCTATCATGATCCGCACGACCGACCATTCCCGGCTCATGGAGCTCGCCGAGCACGCCACCGTTCCGGTCATCAACGGCCTGACGGACACCACCCATCCCTGCCAGATCATGGCGGACATCATGACCTTCGAGGAGCATCGCGGGCCGGTGAAGGGTCGCACGATCGCCTGGACCGGCGACGGCAACAATGTGCTGCATTCCTTTGTGGAAGGTGCCGCGCGCTTCGGCTATCGCATGAACATGGCCGTGCCGCTCGGCTCCGAGCCGGACGACCGGATTCTCAACTGGGCGCGCAACAACGGCGGCGACATCATGCTCTGCCATGAGGCCGAGCAGGCGGTCGACGGCGCCGATTGCGTGGTGACGGATACCTGGATCTCGATGAACCAGGAGCATCGGGCCCGCGGCCACAACGTCTTCCAGCCTTACCAGGTCAACGGTGCGCTGATGGCGAGAGCCAACAAGGATGCGCTCTTCATGCATTGCCTGCCGGCGCACCGCGGCGAGGAAGTGACCGACGAGGTCATCGACGGCGTGCAGTCGGTGGTTTTCGACGAGGCGGAAAACCGCCTGCATGCGCAGAAGTCCATCCTTGCATGGTGCCTCGGCGTGCTGTGATGCGGCCCGTCGCCGTGGCCTATTGAAAAAGCGCGTCCCGGCAACGATCTAAGGCTGCGAAACGGCGCCTGTACGGCGCTTTCTCTGGCGCGTGCCGCCCCGGTGTGGAACATTGGACGTGGATGGCAGGCGCGGAATCGGAACAAACCCGGGCGGCAACAGCGGATGCATCGGCTTCCGCAGGCATAGGTATGCCACGTGCCCGGATATTTCACGCGGGTGGGGAGAGCCGGATGGCGATCCTCCGCGGTAAAGGAGCATGGTGATGGCAGAAACGGCTTTGAAGCTCGGAGAACTCGGCTATGCCGGAGACGATCACGTCGTACCCTTCCAGGTGGAAGGACTCGATGTGCGCGGCCGTGCGGTCCAGCTCGGCCCGATGCTCGACGCCATCCTGGAGCGGCACGATTATCCGGCGCCGGTTGCAAGGCTTCTTGCCGAGGCGATCGTGCTGACCGTGCTTCTCGGCACGTCGCTGAAATTCGAGGGCAAGCTCATCGTCCAGACCAAGGGCGACGGCCCCGTCGATCTGCTGGTCGCCGATTTCTCGAGCCCGGAAAGCGTGCGCGCCTATGCCCGCTACGATGTCGAGGCGCTGGAGGCCGCCGTCAGCGCGGGAACGACCGAGCCGCAGGACCTCCTCGGTAAGGGCGTGCTCGCATTCACGATCGATCAGGGCGCGCATATGCAGCGCTATCAGGGCATCGTGCCGCTTGACGGCAATACGCTGGAGGATATCGCCGGCGTCTATTTCCGCCAGTCCGAGCAGATCCCGACCAAGGTGCGCCTCGGCGTCGCCGAGCTTTTCGATCGTGATGACGAAGGCAGACCGCGTCACCGCTGGCGCGCCGGCGGCATGGTCGCGCAGTTCCTGCCCGAGGCTCCCGAGCGCATGCGCCAGCCCGACCTTCCGGGCGGCGACGGCGATGCGGAAGGCCATCAGGTCGAGGACGACGACAACTGGGCCGAAGCGCGCACGATGGTGGAAACGATCGATGCCGACGAGCTCACCGATCCGAATGTCGGGACAGAACGGCTGCTTTTCCGTCTGTTTCATGAGCGCGGCGTGCGGGTCTATCCGCCGCAGAAGGTGTTCGACCGCTGCTCCTGCTCGCGCGAGAAGCTGAAGACGGTGCTTTCCGGCCTCAGCCGCGAGGAGATCGAGCACAGCGCCGTCGGCGGCGAGATCGCGGTCACCTGCGAATTCTGCTCGACGACCTACCGCTTCGAGGCCTCGGAAGTCCTGCCGCAGTAGGAGGGGCGCCACCTTCTCCCCGCATGCGGGGAGAAGGGACAATGCCGGATGAGAGGGAAATCTGCTTGCGCCCCCTCAGTTGAGGATGCGCACCTGCCCCGGCGTGTCGAGCGAGAAGGCGGGTATGGCGACGTCGAAGGCTTCGCCAGTGTCCGTCTCCATCCGGTAGTGGCCGAACATGAAGCCGGACGGCGTGTCGAGCGGGCAGCCGGAGGAATATTCGTAGGTATCCCCCGGCCTCAGCACCGGCTGCTCGCCGATAACGCCCGGTCCGTTCACCTCGTCCACCTGCCCGTTCTGGTCGGTGATGTGCCAGTAGCGCGTCATCAGCCGGACGATGGTGTCGGAATGATTGGCGATGACGATCCGGTACCCCCAGACATAGCGGCTGTCATCCGGATCGGATTGCTCCTCCAGATAGTAGGGTTCGACGGTCACTTCGATATCGCGGGTCAATGCTCGATACATGCAGGTCCCTTGAGCAGCCTTCACGATCCCTATTCTACAGGACGAAGAATTCGTCAAGAATAGGATAGATTACTGAACTTGGCGAAGTTGAGGAGATAGCTTCAGCCCCGCAATATTTCCCGATGTCCGCAGCTTTCAAGCCGCGATACAAAGAAAACCGCGCGCATCGGCCGATGCGCGCGGTTTCTTCCCGTTGATGTTCCCGCGCGCCTCAGGCCGGCACCGCCTCCAATGCCCTGGCAAAATCCGCAAGAAGGTCGTCGCCGTCTTCTATGCCGGCGGAAAGCCGCAGCGTGCCCGGCGAAATGCCGAGCTCGGCGCGTGCTTCGTCCGTCAGGTTCTTGTGCGTGGTCGTCGCCGGATGGGTGATCAGGCTCTTGGCGTCGCCGAGATTGTTGGAGATCTTGACCACGTCCAGCGCGTTCTGCAGCGCAAAGGCCGCCTCCTTGCCGCCCTTCAGCTCCAGGCAGACGAGCGTCGAGCCGCCGGTCATCTGCTTGGCGATGATGTCGGCCTGCGGATGGTCCTTGCGTCCCGGATAGATAACGCGGGCTATCTGCTTCTGGTCGGCGAGGAAATCGGCGATGCGGCTCGCATTCTCCGTCTGCTGCTTGACGCGCAGCGGCAGCGTCTCGATGCCCTTCAGAAGCGTCCAGGCGTTGAAGGGCGACATTGCCGGGCCGGTGTGGCGGAAATAGTCGTGCAGGTTCTCGTCGATCCATTCCTTGTCAGAAAGAACGACGCCGCCGAGACAGCGGCCCTGGCCGTCGATATGCTTGGTTGCGGAGTAGACGACGACATGCGCGCCGAGTTCCAGCGGCTTCTGGAAGAGAGGCGTGGCGAAGACGTTGTCGACCACCACCTTGGCGCCGATCTGGTTGGCGAGCGTCGCCACGCCGGCGATGTCGATCACTTCGAGCGTCGGATTGGTGGGGCTCTCCAGGAAGAAGACCTTGGTGTTCGGGCGGATCGCGTTCTCCCAGTTCTCCAGGTAGCGACCGTCGACGAGCGTGCATTCGATGCCGTATTTCGGCGCCAGCGTCTCGACCACCCAGCGGCAGGAGCCGAAGAGCGCGCGCGCGGCGACGATATGGTCGCCGGCCTTCAGCTGGCAGAGGATCGCCGCAGTGACGGCGGCCATGCCCGATGCGGTCGCGCGCGCGTCCTGCGCGCCTTCCAGCAGGCACATGCGTTTCTCGAACATGTCGTTGGTCGGGCTGCCGTAGCGCGCATAGATGAAGCCGTCGGTCTCGCCTTTGAAGCGCGCCTCCGCAGCCTCGGCGGTATCGTAGACGAAGCCTTGCGTGAGAAAGATCGCTTCGGAGGTTTCTGCGTGCTGCGAACGGGTTGTTCCGCCGTGGACGAGCTGGGTGGCAGGGCGCCAGGACTTGCTCATGAGATCATCGCCTTCCAACAAAAAAACCGGCCGCAAACGAGGCCGGTTCTCACCCGGCCTTTTTAGCTACTTGTTTAACGTGGCTGCAAGCCGGCCGGCCAAATCACCACGGGATAACATGGTCAATACTGCGCGCCGGCGCTTGCGTCAATTCCCCGCATTTGGTTTTGTCTGTCGGTTGTATGGAAGGGCATCATGACATCACGGACAACCGGCATACTCGCGGATCGCGCGATCCAGGCGCTCTTTGACGGCGGCAGGCTGCTCAGCGAAGCTGCGCTCGACGATGATCAGATCCAGCCTGCGAGCCTAGACCTGCGGCTCGGCTCCCATGCCTTCCGCGTGCGTGCGAGCTTCCTGCCGGGACCGGGCAACCTCGTCGCCGACAAGCTCGACCGGCTGAAGCTGCATGTGATCGACCTGTCGGAAGGCGCGGTGCTGGAGACCGGCTGCGTCTATATCGTGCCGCTGATGGAAAGCCTCGATCTGCCCGCGGAGCTTGCCGCCTCGGCCAATCCGAAGAGCTCCACCGGCCGTCTCGACATCTTCACCCGCGTCATCACCGACAGGGCGCAGGAATTCGACAAGATCCCGGCCGGCTACAAGGGGCCGCTCTATCTGGAGATCTCGCCGCGCACCTTCCCGATCGTCGCCCGGCGCGGTTCGCGCCTGTCGCAGATACGCTTCCGCAAGGGCAATGCGCTCCTTAGCGACACGGAGCTGCTGGCGCTGCACAATACGGATGTGCTCGTCGCCAGCGAGACGCCGAACGTCTCCGGCGGCGGCATCGCGCTGTCGATCGACCTCAAGGGCACCGGCGAGGACGGCCTCATCGGCTATCGCGGCAAGCATCACACCTCCGTCGTCGATGTCGACCGCAAGAACCAGCACGACATCTTCGATTTCTGGGAGCCGCTCTTCAGCCGCGGCCGCAACGAACTGATCCTCGATCCCGACGAGTTCTACATCCTCGTCTCGCGCGAGGCGGTGCATGTGCCGCCGCACTACGCCGCAGAGATGACGCCCTTCGACCCGCTCGTCGGCGAGTTCCGCGTCCACTATGCCGGCTTCTTCGACCCCGGCTTCGGCCATGCGCCGGCCGGCGGTTCCGGCAGCCGCGCCGTGCTGGAGGTCAGAAGCCACGAAGTGCCCTTCATCCTGGAGCACGGCCAGATCGTCGGCCGCCTCGTCTACGAGCACATGCTGGATACGCCGGAAGGCCTCTACGGCGCCGGTCTCGGCTCCAACTACCAGGCCCAGGGGCTGAAGCTCTCGAAGCATTTCAGGGCCTGAGCCCGGATTTTGCGCTTGCAGGAAGCCGGCGGAGATAGGCTGCGCTTCGGCCCCTTCGTGTGGGTGCCGGCGGAGCCAGTTTCATGCCGACCCGCACCATCCGCACGCAATCCTCGGCCGCCCGCTCCAGGAGCTTCGGAGCAGCGAGGATGGCTTCGTCGAGCGTGCAGGGCTTTTTCAGGATGGATGCGAAAGCGTCTATCCCGTGGTCGAAATTCAGGCGCACGCCTTTTCCGATCGTTCCGGCCAGCACGATCACCGGAACCCCCGCCGATTTTGCCCGATGCGCGACTTCGGCCGGAACCTTGCCGAACGGCGTCTGCCCGTCGAGGCTGCCCTCGGCCGTGATGACCAGATCCGCCTGTCCGATGAAGCCGTCGAGATCGAGATATTGCATGATGACGTCGTAGCGGGGATGCAGGTGGCCCGAGAGGAGGCCCATGACCGCCGCGCCCAGGCCTCCCGATGCGCCGGCGCCGGGCGCTTGCCCGACATCTATTCCCGTCGCTGCGAGAATGGCTGCCGCATAACGTTCCATGGCCGCGGAAAGAAGCTCGACCTGCTCGGGGCTCGCACCCTTCTGCGGCCCGAAGACGCGCGCCACGCCGCGCTCGCCGAGAAGCAGATTGTGCCAGTTCACCGCCGCATCAATGCGAATATCCGAAAGCCGCGGGTCACGGCCGGAAAGATCGATCCTCGCGAGCTCGGCAAGCGCGGCCCCGCCCGGCGCGAGCCGTGAGCCCTGTGCGTCGAGGAAGCGTATGCCGAGGGCTTCTGCCATGCCGGCGCCGCCGTCATTGATCCCGCTGTCGCCGCAGCCGAGCAGGATCCGTTCCGCGCCGGCATCCAGCGCGGCCTTTATCAGCTCTCCGACGCCATAGCTGCTGGTCAGGCACGGGTTCCGCCTGCTGCGCGGCACGAGGCTCAGCCCGGCTGCGGCCGCCATCTCGATCACCGCCGTCTGTTTGGTCTGGCCGCCCATGAACCCGAAGAAGGAGGGAACGTGGTCGCCCAGCGGGCCGGTGACCCTGACGCGGCGCAGCGTACCGCCGGTGAGGCGGACGAGCGCTTTTGTAAATCCCTCGCCCCCGTCCGCCATCGGCGCCTTGATGACGCAGGCCTCCGGATCCGCACGCAGGATTCCGGCTTCGATGCAGTCTGCGGCCTGTTCGGCGGATAGGCTTTCCTTGAACCCGGAAGGGGCGACGAGAACCGTGAACGACATGTGACGTTTCCTTTTCAGTTTTATGACACTGATGTCGACACCAACGATGCGGAAAGGCATCTATTCCCAAACACCTGATTTTTACGAAGATTGAGGCGCTGCCTGCCTCAATGCCGGATAGGCAGGCCTTGCAAGGGCCAGAGCAGGACGGCGCAGGCGACAAGCAGGACGAGGAACGGAACGACGACGAGCGCCGCGAGATGCAGAAGGTCCTTGTGGCTGAAGGGGGCCGGATCGAGGCCGCCGAAAAGCGTGACCGGCTTGGCGGAAACGGCAAGCGTCTGGCAGAAACCGCTTGCCAGCGTAACGGCGAGGATCAGCGATGCCGGATTGACGGCGAAGGCGGAAAGTGGAAGGGCGAGGGTCGGGATCAGCACCGTTGCCCGCGCCGTGCGCGAATTGATCGCCAGATGGGAGAAGGCGGCGATGAGGACAGCCGCGCAGACCACCAGAACCGGCCGGTCGGCAAGTCCGGCTCCGGCCAGCGGAACGGCCTTCTCGACGGCGAGGTGCGCGGCGCCGGTCTGCAGCAGCGCCTCCCCGATCACCAGGGTTCCGGCGAGGAAGAGCAGCAGGTTCCATTCAACGGATTTCATCGCCGTCTTGAGAGAGCTGCCGGAAACGTTCTTGCTCGCCATGATCAGGGCGGCGGCAAGCGCGATGATCGGCAGGTCGATGCCGTGAAGCGAAGTCGTGGAGAAGAGGGCTATGGCGAGCAGCGACACCGCCGCTATCGGCCAGCGTTTTTGGGAAAACTGCTTTTCGTCGCCTCTCTTGCGCTTGAAGGCGATCTCCGCTTTGCGGTCCTCGGCCGGCACGAAGAACCTCAGGATGAGACCGCAGGCGATGATGCTCGATGCCAGCGAGAAGGGGCCGGCGAGTGCTGCCCATGTCAGGAAATCGATCGGCTCGCCGCCGCTTTTGCGGATGAAGTCCGCCGCCACGAGATGCGCGCCTGCACCGGTCAGGGATGCTCCCGCCGAAAGGAGGATCACCGAGGGAAACAAAAGTGCCAGCCCGCGCGTCACCGCCGGACGGGCGAGGGCGGTGGAGATCTCGAGGAAGACGGGCATCAGGATCGCCGCACGCGCTGACGTCGACGGAATGAAGAAGGCGGTCGCAAAGATCGCCGACGTCAGAAGGAGGAACAGGACGTTGACGGAACGGCAGCACCTGAGCAGCCGGACCATCAGCTCCTCGACAAGGCCGCTCGACCTCAGGATCCCGGCGATCACGAAGGCTGACAGCATCAGCCAGATGATATCGTTGCCGATCGAACGATAGAGAATGTCCTCGCCGACCACGCCAGTCAGCACGAGCGCGATGGCGCCTGCAAGCGCGACGGGTGTCTCGGGAAGATCGAGAACGGTCCAGCCAACCAGGGTCGCAAGGAAAACGCCGAGCGTGACACGGATCGGAGAACTCAGGTCGGCCGCAGAAAAAAAGATGAGAGCCGCGCCGCAAATGAGGATCGAAGCCGCAATGATCCAGCGAAGGCGGCTGGCCGACGCCGGATGACCGCCGTCCGGTGTGTCGGATCGGACATCTGTCGGCTGATGGATGTTCGTGCTGTGGGCATTCATGCGGTGCGCTCCCTTCTGCCAAGCGGTTTTCGGGAAACGCCGCCACCTCCGATCTATTCCATAGCCGCGCCGTTTCGTCTGGAAACGCGGTCGCGTGGAAAGCCTCCCGTATCGCCTTGACAGCCGCGGAGAACTGTTGAATGAGTCCCGCAGACGCACCGGCAAGCGTGTGCGGGTATGATGTAATGGTAGCCTGTCAGCTTCCCAAGCTGATCGCGCGGGTTCGATTCCCGCTACCCGCTCCAGATATTTTCCTTGCCGTTCCCGAGGCCCGCTACTTGCGTTGCTTGCGCAGGCCCTCGACTTCTCTCCACGCATTGTCGACATGCGTCGCGGCATCCTTGCCGCGGTAGAGGAATGAGACCTCATGCCGCTGAAAATCGTCGTCGCGATCGCGCTGCGCCGAAAGCCAGTTGAAGGAGCCTTCCACGATCCAGTTTTCGTCGACCGCCAGTGTCTTGTTGTGGGCGCCGACTAGCGGCCATAGTTCCACGCCGGTCGTCTGCAGCATTTCGATGGCGGCGGCGGCCTTGGGCAGCATGCCGCCGCCGCGGCCGGTATTGAGGTAGTGATCGTAGGCGACGACGATGCGCGGCCCGTCCCTGCGCGACTTGAGCAGCGGTGCGAGATCGTCCGCCTCGATCGCCCTGTTCGACAGGTAGGGCGAGACGATCAGGACCTGCTCGCGCGCTTCTCCGATGGCCCGGCGCAGCACGCCGCGATGTGTGTCGAGATCGTTGAGCCGCTCCAGCTCCGACGGTTCTTCCTTGAGCACGACCGGACTGATCGGCTCGATATCGGTGATCTCGTTTTCCGGCGCCAGGAAGAGATAGGACGCGAGCAGACCCGACGGTTGCGACGGCTGCTCCGGCCGGAACAGCCGTATGTCGCCGAACACCAGGAAACTTTCGCGCGCCCGCGAAACGGCGACGTTCAGCATGGAGACGCCCCGGTCGAAGAACAGGCTGCCGGAATGTCCGGCACCATAGACCGGCGAGAACAGCACGACGTCCCTTTCCGCGCCCTGCAACGTGTGGACGGTGCCCACGGTGATATTCTCCTCGTCGAGACCGGCATTCTTCAGGGCCCTGCGCAGCACCGCGATCTGCGCGCGGAACGGCGTTACGACGGCGACGACGTCGCCCAGCCTGCCTGCGCCCGGCTTATCGGCGCGGCGATGGCCGATCAGCTCGTCCCTCCGCCGCAAAAGCCAGTTGGCGATGACCGCCGCCTCGTCGGCATTGGTCCAGCTCAGGCCGGAGCGTGTGGCGCGGCCCGGCACATGGGCGTAGCCCAGCGGGGGCAGGGGATATTCGCTGTCGGGCCGCATCGGTTTCAAGGCGCCGCGATAAGCCAGTTCGTTGCAATAGGCGATGACCGAGGCGCGGCATCGCCAGTGCTCTTCCAGGAACAGGCCCCGGTGCGGCGGTGCGGCGAAGGACGTCGCCGTCTGCGCCATCGCCATCAGCGAGCCTTCCGAGGCGAGCATGCCGCCGCGCTCCAGCAGGGACTTTTCGCCGTCCAGGCCGTATTGAGAGAGATTGCCGAGATCGGTATCCGCGTCTATGCCCCAGACGGGCTCGAGCTGTTGCGTGTCCCCGACTACCAGTGCCTTGCGGGCGAAGGCGAACAGCGCGCTTCCGACCTGCGGCGGCACCTGTCCCGCCTCGTCGACGATCAGCAGGTCGATGAAGCCGAACAGCGGCTGGGTGTCGCCGTTGTAATAGTCGAACAGGCGCGGCGCGGTATAAGCCGTCGAAACCAGGCAGGGCGTCAGCTTTGCGAACCGCCGCCAGCGCCGTTCGCACAGATCGCGATTGCGGCCGTAGAAGCTATTGTCGTTGCGGGCGAGCGCCTCGGCCGTCTCGATCAGCCAGCGGCCCTCCCAATAGCGGGCGGCCAGATGGAAGAGCTCCGGGCGAACCAGCGTATCCAGCCGGGCATCGGCGGCGTCCGGCGCGTCTGCGATCTCGTCGAGGACCGGGCCTGCGAGAAGCGGCCTTAGCGATGCGATCCATCTTTCCCAGCCCGCGACGGTCTTTTCCTTCGCGGCAATGGCGGTTTCGCGGGCATGGACGGTATTGGCCAGCCATCCGCGCAAGGCCGATGCGTCCAGAACCGTCTCCCAGTTCCATGCCGGATCGGCTTGCCCCCTGTCGTGAAGGTAGGCATGCGCCCGTGCCCACAGGCGCCTCTTCACCGGCCGCAGCCATGAGAGGAGGGATTCGATCAATGATCCCTGGATCAATCTCAGCGCTTCGTGGCCGTCGCGCCGAAACGAATCCAGCTTGCGCCGGTCGCTGCCGGCTTCCGCCCGCAGCCGTTCGACATCGGGTCTGGCCGGAAACGATCCGCCGGGCGACAGGGCGAGAATATCCCGCCGATGGCGGCAGGCAGCCTTGAGGGCTTCGGCTTTCGCGGACAAGGCCTGTCTCAGTGTTTCGACCGCCTCGGCGGGATTTGCGGGTTTGCGGCCCACCCATGCGGCGAACCGGTCCAGCCAGTGCGGCATGGCGGCGTCGACGTAGCTCTGCGCCTCCATTTGCCCGGGGAGGCCGCTCCAGGGCTGGCCGTGCCGGGTGCTCCACGCCGCCGCGTGTTCCTTCCTGATCCCTTTTTCGATTTCGCGCTGCGACGGCAGATAGAGCCCGTACTGGTCGAAGCCGGGCAGCCAGCGCTCGACCAGGGGAGAGCCGGACAAGGGATGCGTCTCAGGCAGCGTCGCACGCGCGAAGGTGTCGAGAATATTGGTGATCGCCTTGTTGTTGGTCGAGCTAGCAAGAATTACGGGTGGCTCACCATTCTTTTGGAGAGCGCTTTCCACCCACAGCGACGCCACGACGCTCTGGATGAAGGTGGTCTTGCCCGTACCGGGCGGGCCGTTGACCGCGACGATCCCGCCGTCCCCTGCCGCCAGCACGGCGCCCAGCGACTGGCGCTGGCTGCGGTTGAGCGGAAAGTCGCCGCCCATCTGTCCGAGATGCCGTCGCGCCGTCGCATCGCCGCCCTCCGCCGTGGTCACGTCGCGGGGCGGTGGCGGATCGGCCAGCCGGGCGAGCAATGGCGGCGGCTCATCCTTCTCGCGGTCGATCAGAAACTCATAGATTTTGCGGATCGCTCCGCTCGTGTCGGCGGGGCTCGAGCCGCAAGCGACGAAAGCGCCGAGATCCGCGTGCCGCGCCGGCACCCAGTCTCCAGGCTTGCCGCCGAAGAGGCCGGAAAACATGTCCGTGGCGTAGCGCCAAAACGCCGGCCAGTCCGGGGTCTCGGCCGCGGGAGGATTGCTGTCGAGATACCCGTCCACGGCCTCCACCGTCGTGAACGTCTGCGTTCCGGAGGCCAGCGGCGCGAGAACGGCACGGTCCACGATGATCCGTTCTGCCGGGTTCGCGCTGGGAAAGAGCCTGCCCTCCCGATCGGTCTTTACGCATAGCCACAGCGGCACCCGTGCCCGCTTCATGGTCGCGTAGGCCGCCGAATGCACATGTTCCGGCTCGACTATCTGGATCGCGACGAGAAGGTTGATGGACTTCAGTTCCTCGCGTTCCTTGCGGGAAAGGCCTTCCTCGGCCTCCCGCCACAGCATCTCCAGCAGTTCCGTTCCGAGACGGCCGGCTGCCAGATCGCCGCGCCCGCAGGGATAGAGCGTGAGGGATTCGGGATCGATATGCCGGTTGCCGTCAAGAAGGGCGGCGCGCCAGTAACGCAGCAGCGCGTTCAAGGGTACGGTCATGTCGAACTCGTCCTGAGGAAAAATTCATAAAACAGATCGCGGTGATAGCGCGTGCGGGATGGAGCACTCAAGTGCGTATTGAAGAAAGTGTCCTTTGCGCCAATGGCCGCATGCGCGCCCCGCGCTCTCTGCCTCACGGGCCGGCAGTGTCTTATCCCGGATTTCCGCTCGGCTGGTGCGCCGTCTTGTTCCAGGCGAAGGGGTCCGAAAGCAGCTCGGCGAAGGCGCGCCACGCGGCGGCGGACATCAGCAGCCAATAGAAGCCCGTGAGGACCCATCGCCAGCCGACCTTCCTGCGCTCTTCCGGGGCCATTGTCGCGCGTCCGAGCGCGATGAAGACGGCATAGCTGCCGAAGATGTTGAGCATGTCGAGGACGAAGAGCGTCAGCACCATGGGGCCGAGGCTTTGTATGCCCGATGCCGCCATGACCCATGCGGAGTGGATCACATAGGCGATCAGCAGCGGGTGGGCGAGCGAGGAGAGGATCAGGCCGCCGATCAGCACCTGGAACATGGCGAAGGCCGGCAGGCCCAGTTCGCCGAGGAGCCGGCGGGGCTGCCGCATCATCACCAGCCATGTCTGCAGCCAGCCCTTGAACCAGCGGCTGCGCTGCCCGCTCCAGCCCTTGATGCGCGTCGGCGCATCCTCGATCGTCGGACGGGTGAGCACGCCGCAGCGATAGCCGAGCCGGAAGAGCCGCATGCCGAGATCGGCATCCTCGGTGACGTTGTAGGGATCCCAGCCGCCGCATCGCTTCAGGATTTCGGTCCTGAAATGGTTCGACGTGCCGCCGAGCGGCATCGGCATGCTTGTCGCGGCGAGAAGCGGCAGCAGGCCGCGGAAGAGGGCGGAATATTCGAGGGCGAAGAGCGCGCTGATCCAGGAGACGCGGGCATTGTCGATCACGAGCGGCGCCTGCAGGCAGGCAAGGCCTTTGCCGTTGGCGCTGAAAGCGCGCCAGGCCTCCTCCAGTTGTCCCGGATGCGGCCTGTCTTCCGCGTCGTAGATCACGAGATACTCGCCGCGTGCCGCCGGGAGAGCATAGGAGAGCGCCTTCGGCTTGGTGCGGGGAAGTGCCGGCGGAACCTCGACCACCTCGTATTCCGGCCCGAGCGTCTGCCGGCTCAGGGCGTGCAGCGTCGCGACGTCGTCCGCCTCGCAGATGAACTTGATGTCGAGACGCGAACGCGGCCATTCGAGGCGGTCGAGCATGCGGACGAGTTGCGGCACCATATGGGCTTCGTGATAGAGCGCAACGAAGACGGAGTAGACGGGCCTCGGCCCGGCGGGAGCGTTCTGCGCGGCGGCATGCGCCGGCCGGCGAAGCCGGAAGAACGCCGACATCCGGATCGCCAGCGCCGCAAGGAACAGCACCGTCAGGGGAATGTGCAGCACGAAGGTGAGAAGAAAGGGGAAGACGGCGATGAGCGACAGGGATCCGCAAAGGATCAGCCCGGCGTAGAAGCCCTGCCGGCCCCAGAAGGTCACGCGGGCGCTGTAGTGGGGCGCCGTGTCGAAGAGGCGGCTTACCGTCTCCCTGAGGCGCCTTACCCTGCCGGCATGCCAGAGCGCTGCCTTGAGCGCCGACGGCGAGGTCGCGACGTGGGCGTCGCGCATCTGCGGGTTGTGCGCAAGCGTTTCCCGGAACGTCTCGAGCGTGCCCAGCGACGGCACGATTGCTGTGACCGGAGGACGGGAGGGGAGGTGGAGGCGGATAAGGCGCGGCTGCGCAAGCTGCGTGTCCGCTCCCGGGATGTCCTGCACATGGTCCGGTTCGATCGCCGCCAGGAAGGGAATGCCGAGCATGCCGGCAAGCGCTTCGAAATAGGTCGCCTCGTTGATGCCGCCGCCGGCGAGCAGCTCCGCCTCCAGCGTGGTGCCGTTTTCCAGTGCTCTTGCTGCGGATCTCGATATCAGCGGTTTGGAAAAGCCCATTGCGGAGAGAAGCCGCGCCTCCTCCTGCATGCCTGCCGGCAGGACAGCAGCCGCATCGCGCCCGGCCGGCATACGATCGACAAAGCCGATAGCGGTAGCCAATTCGACACCGCCGGGATATTCTGCCAAAGACATACAGCATCGCCGCCATGCCCGGCAGCGCCCCTTAACCCCAAGTTGATCATAATGCGGCGGTCGGTTGTTTCATCCTTAAAATTCTATGGGTTTCTCCTTCTTTCCGTCTTCCACTTCGCCTTGCATGCCGGGCTGGCATCGGCTCAGGACAGTCGGACGGCAGGCGGGTTTCCGATCCTCTTCGATACGCGCGAGCGGATCGCCAAGCCGGATCTTTCGGGCATGGTCCGCCTGCGGTTCCTGACGACGGTGGATTTTCCGCCCTTCAATTTCATCGATCAGAACGGCAAGCTTTCCGGCTTCCATGTCGATCTCGTCCGGGAAATCTGCAGTGAGCTCGGCATCACCGCCAAATGCCAGTTGCAGGCGGTGACCTTTCCCGAATTGCAGGACGCGCTGAAGGACGGCAACGGCGAGGCCGTCGTCGCCGGAGTGGCCGTGACGACGGAACTGAGGAAGGAGTTCGGCTTTTCCCGTCCGTTCCTCCGGCTGCCGGCCCGTTTCGCCGTGCTGCGCAAGTCCGCCTTCCCGGCCGAAAGCGCGGCCGCGCTTGCCGGCAAGCCGGTCGGCGTCGTCGCGGGAACCGTTCACGAGGCGATGATCAAGGCTTTCTTCCCGGATATCAAGGCGGTCGCTTTGCCGGGAAGGAGCGAAACGCTCGCCGCGCTCAAGGACGGCAAGGTCGATGCGGTCTTCGCCGACGGAATGCAGCTTGCCTTCTGGATATCGGGTTCGGATTCGGCCGCCTGCTGCCGGCTTTTCGACGGCCCCTATTTTTCCGAACGCTTTCTCGGCGAGGGGCTGACGATCATGAGCCGCAAGGGCGAGCCCGAAATCGTCACCGCCATGGATCATGCGCTGTTGGCGCTGTCGCGCAACGGCAAGCTCGCCGAGATCTACCTGCGCTATTTTCCGAACGGGCTCTTCTGACGAGGGTGCGTTCGTCGCCGGGGGGGCAGCCCGGCTCAAAGCTTGCGGAAGCGGGCGATCGCGCTGCGCTCGATCGCCGCGCAGGTCAGCTTGTCGAGACCGAGGCGGTCGCGCAGCAGCTGCAGGAGCCGGATTTCCTCGATGCGCACGGTGTGGTCGGCAGCGGCGATCTCCACCGCCAGCGCATAGGCGGTATCGCAAAGCTGCGGCGGCAGCGACTCGCGGATGACTTCGAGCGCGATGTCGAGGCCTTCGGGGCCGGAAATCAGCGCCGCGCATTCGCGCGAGATGTCGACGAGGCGCTCGTCGTCGAAATCCTTGAAGATCGGCAGGAACCGGGCAAGCCTGCCGATGCGCGCAAGCTCGCTGTCCTTCATCACGGTATCGACCGCGGACATCATCACCATGACATAGATGAGCGCTTCGTGGGGGCCGTTTTTCGTCGTCACTGGTTTTCCATTCTGTCGGGTTCGAGGGGCAGGGCATCTTCGGCGGCAGGATCGGAACCGTCCGCGCCTTCGGCCGGGTTCGCCAGGCGGCGCGGGTCGGGACCGTGGAGGCCGCGTTCCGCCTTTCTGGCCGCGGCGGCGACATCTTCGAGGTCGGACCCTTCCGTCGCTTCCGCCCAGCCGTTTTCCGCAAGCCAGAGCGAAATGTCCTTGCCGGCGAGCATGCAGCGCGCCGTGATCGTTCCGTTCCATTCGGGCCCCGGAACATCGCAGTCGAGCGTGCGGCCCCTGAGATAGGTGCCGAACGCGGTGCGCGCCATCCGGCCGCAGGGCCAGCGTCCGCCGGAAGGCGCGGTGCATTGCTGTCCGATCGGCACCGGCCGTATGCCGGCAAGCTCCAGCGTGCGGCCGGAAAAGGAGAGCCGGCCGGCAATGAGCACGACGGGCTGGGCGAGCGGCACGAGCTCTCTTGCCGGAGGTGCGGCCTCTGCCGGCGGCGCTGCCGCAGCCTCGCCGGATGCGTCCGGTTCGGGTGCCGGCTGCGCGGGCGCGATGTCCTCGGAGAGGACGGCATCATCCGTATCGCCCGGAAATGCGGGAGCAGGCGGAATATTTTCCTCCGGCGGCACCTCTTCCACGATGCCGACGTCGGGTACTTCGAGCGCGAAATCCATGCCGTCGGCCTCCTCCCGGTTGCGGATGGAGCTTGCTCCGGCAACCAGGATAGCGGCCGTCAATGCGAGCGAGAAGAGCCCGCCGGCAAGGGTCTTGAAGAAAGGTGCGGAAACCGGTCTGGCCATCGCGACGTCGCCTACTGGCTCGCCCAGATGATCCGGGCGATCCAGTCTATTTCGTCCATCTCGAAGTTCCTGTTCGGGTGTTCGGGGTTCAGGGATAGAAGCTCGATCGCACGGGGGCTCTGCCGGTGCAGCACCTTCGCCATCACCTCGCCCTCGCGGGTCTTGACGACGACGCGGTCCCCCCGGCGCACCTGCGCGCCGGGCTCGACGATCAGCACGTCTCCGTCCCGGTAGAGCGGCATCATGCTGTCGCCCTGCACCTCAAGCGCGTAAACGCCCGGTTTGCGGTCGGGCGAAGCCGGAAATTCGACGACATCCCATCCCTGGCCGGCGGGAAATCCGCCGTCGTCGAAGAAGCCGCCGGCGCCGGCCTGCGCGAAGCCCAGCAGCGGGATCGTGCCGGTCTGCGGCGGAAAGGCGCCTTGCGGCAGGCCCGCATGCGCGTGTTTCGGCTGCAGGCCCATGAATTCGTCGAGGGTCGCACCGGTCGCATCGAGCACCTTGGCGATCGATTCCGTCGACGGCCAGCGCTGGCGCCCGTCGGCGCCGAGCCGCTTGGATTTGTTGAAGGAGGTCGGATCGAGGCCGGCACGGCGGGCGAGGCCGGAAGGCGAGAGCCGGTGGCGTTCGGCCAGGGCGTCGATCGCCGCCCAGATCCTGTCATGGGAAAACATCTTCGCGCGTCCTGCCTGATCGAGGACCGGTGCGCACCGGTCCGATTTCCTCGGAAGCATAGCGAAGGGAGGCGCCGGAGTAAAGCAAAAAGGAAAATAATCCTTTAACTTTCCCCCGGATTCGACCGGGCCGCCCGCCGGCGCACGAGGCTCTCGCGCCAGACGGTGAAGATGCCGGCCGCAACGACGATGACGGAGCCGGCGATCATGTTGAGGCTCAGGGTCTCGCCGAAGACGCTGACGCCGATGATCGCGCCGAGCACGAGCTGCAGGTAGGTCAGGGGCTGTACCGCGCTCGCATCGAGAAGGTCGTAGGCCCGGATCAGAAAATAGTGGCTCGAGGTTCCCGTGATGCAGAGCAGGAGCATCCAGAACCAGTCGACGGGTGCAAGCGTGGTCCAGAAGAAAGGACCTATGAGCGTGACCACGACGGCGCCCGCGGCACCCAGATAGAAGAAGCTGGTCATCGCGGAATCGTCCCGGTTGGCCAGCCGCGTGGCGATCACGTAGAGCGCGAAGAGCACTGCGCCGACCATCGGCAGGAGAATGCTCCTGTCGATGCCGCCTGTCTCCGGCTTGAGGATCAGAAGCACGCCGAAAAGCCCGATGACGATGGCCGTCCAGCGGCGCCAGCCGACCTTCTCACCGAGAAGCGGCATCGACAGGAGCGCGACGAAGATCGGCGAGGCGGAGAGGATCGCCTGCGTGTGGGCCAGGCCGACGGCGGTGAAGGCGTTGATGATGATGATGATCTGTACCGCGAGCATGACGCCGCGCAGGATCTGCAGCACCGGCCTGCGGGACCTCACGGCCGCGGCGAGGCCTCCGGAAGCGCGCGCAGCCACGAGAATCGCGAAGGCCCCGAAGGCCCAGAAGCGGATCATCGTGATGAAGACGGGCGGGTAGAGGCCACCGAGATATTTGGAGATGCCATCCTGCATGGCGAAGATGCAGATCGCCAGGAGAGCATAGGTATAGCCGCTTCGCTTCAAAACCATGAACCCGCGCATATACCTCCCGTTCCTGCATTGCACGCGCATTCTTGAACGTCTGCGGATTTTCTCATGGGTCCCGGCGGCGGGGATGAAAATGTCGCCATGTCGCTCCGACCCCTTCCGTCGGGCAATGCGGCAGGCTATCAGAGCAAAGCCGCGCGCCGCCGCCGCTTCTGGGAGCCTTTCGTGCAAAAGACCGTTTTTTCCGGCATCCTGCTGACGATCTTTTCCTATTTCCTGTTCACGCTTCAGGACGCTTCGGTGAAGTGGCTCGTGGTGGCGCTGCCGGTCTGGCAGATCCTCTTCGTGCGAAGCCTCACGATCTTCGGCCTCTGCCTCGCCATCGGCCGTCCGGCAATTCTCCGCCGGGCAATCGGTTCGCCGGTCCTGAGGCCGATGTTCGTGCGCAACCTGCTGCTGCTGGCGGCCTGGCTTTCCTACTACACGGCGGCGCGCGATCTCGGGCTGGCGCAGCTCACCACGCTCTACTATGCCGCGCCGATCGTCATGACGCTGCTTTCGGTGCCGATGCTGCGCGAGGAGGTGCCTCTCAACCGGTGGATCGCCGTCTTGACCGGTTTTGTCGGCGTGCTGATCGCCTGCGACATCTTCGGCTCCGGCCTCTCCCTGTCGCTGCCGGTTTTCCTGGCCTTGCAGGCCGCGGTGTTCTGGGCGATCTCGAGCGTGCTCCTGCGCAAGACGGCCCTGGTGGAGGCGACGCCGGTGCAGATGACGATTTCGAGCGGCTTCTTCATTCTTTTCACCGGTCCCGTCATGCCCTTCGTCTGGTCACATATGAGCGCGGCCGAACTGGCGCTGATCGTCGGCACCGGAGTGTTTGCGGGGCTGGCGCAATATGCCCTCTTCGAGGGCATGCGCCGCGCTCCGGTTTCGGTCCTCGCTCCGTTCGAATATTCGTCGCTCATCTGGGCCTTCGGCCTCGGCTTCGCGATCTGGGGCGACGTGCCGGCCCCGAACGTGTTTGCGGGGGCGGCGCTGATCTTTTCCGCCGGCATGATCATCATCGTCGGCGAGCGGTTCGGGCGCCGCTGGCGGCCCGGTACCTAGAGCAATTCCAGGAAAAGTGCGCAGCGGTTTTCCGTCCGGAATCGCCTAAGAACAAAGCGACGTCCCACCCGAGACATCCGCCCGCCCGGGCTTCTGCGAGCCGTTCGGGCGGCAGTCATTTCAGCGCCCATATCGTCGCCTTTTCCACCGCGCCCGGATCAGCCTTCAGGAGAGCCGAACGCACCGGCTCGAAACCTTCGATCCGCTTCGTCCCGGTCCAGCGGCCGTTGTCGGCGAAGACCTCGATCGAGCCGTAGTCGAGGAATATCCTCAGGTCCTTCGGCCGCGCTCCGGCGGCGAGGTAATGCGGCGCGGGCGGCTGGCCCTCGCAGGCATAACGGATCGAGAGGCCGTCCGTGTCGACGCCGACGCCGAGCCGCACCGCGGGATGCCCGAGCTCCAGTTCGAAGGCTTCGCCCGGCCGGGCGAGCTCGAAGGCGATCTCCACCGCGCCATTGGCGAGGGCCACCTTTTCGCCGGCCGCAAGGCGGCTTTCGTCGACGAGCCGGCTCCGGAGCGTTTCCACGCCCGCGATCGGCGGGGTGAGGAGAGCGCCGCCGGAGAGCAGGAGATTGCGCGGCAGCGTCATGGCGGAGGGGAAATCGATCTCCGGCGAGGCATCCGCCCAGTTCGCGAGCCAGCCGATGCCGACTGCGGTGCCGCCATCGTCGAACGCCTGGAAGGCATAGTTGTCGGTGCCGAAATCCAGCTCCTGGTCGAATTCCTTGATGAAGCGCCGCCCGTCGAACCAGCCGACTTCGGCGAGCGTCAGATTGCGCCGGCCGGTTCTCGGGCATTCGCTGTGCATGAGGCCGAAGATCAGCACCCAGCGCGTGGCGGGATCGGTCGCGGGGCCGTCGAGGGGAAGCATGCACGGGCATTCGATCGCCGACGTCCTGAGGCGCTTTTCGACCAGCAGCTTGTCGACGAAGGTCCAGCCGCCGGCGGCGGTATGATCCTGCGTCTCATAGATGAGGATAACGCCGCCCTCCTCGCTCTGGCTGCCGAGAAGCATCTTCCAGAGCCCGTCCGGACCGCGGAAGACGTAAGGATCGCGGAAATCCAGCGTCAGCCCCTGGCCGGCCGGCCGTTCCGGCAGAATGACGTCGGCATGGCCGGCCATGATCAGGTCGGGCGAGGTGGCGGTGAGCTGGATCTGCTGCTCGGGCGTGCGCTCCAGCTCCTGCTCGGTGAAGAAGACGCGGATTCCCGGCCCGTCGGCAAGGGGGATGGCCGAGCCGGAAAAGGCGCCGCCGCGCTTGTCCGGGCGCGTGGCCAGATCCTCCGACGGGAACAGGAAGATCGGCAGGTGCCGCCAGCGCAGATAATCGTCGGAGACGGCATGGCCCCAATGCATCGTGTTCCATCTGAGGCCGTGCGAATAATGCTGGTAGAAGAGGTGAGGGCGGCCCTGGAAGCGGCCGAAACCATTGGGATCGTTCATCCAGCCGAAGGGCGGGCGGAAATGATAGCTCTCCGGCAGCATCGGCGGCGCGTTGACGGGATTGGTGTGGAGGACGTGAATGCCGGTTTCCAGCACATTGGCCGGCGAGAACCAGTAGATGACCGAGACCCGCGTCGCCGCCGCATCCCAGGAAAGCTCGATCTCGCCGCCGCCGAAGATCTGGTAGATGCGGAAGCTGTGCTCGTCCGCATTGATGGCGGTGAGTTCGGCGAACTTGCCGTTGGCGTTGGAAAGCGACAGCGCGCCCGGCACGCCCGGAACGGTCGCCTTCAGCCAGACATGCAGCGTCACGTTGACCGGCAGCTCGGCATGGATGCAGCGCATGCCTTCGTCTGCCGCGAGCGGACTTGCCTCGTTCATCCTTCATGCTCCCTTCTCATGGTCTTTCACCTAGGGTCCAAGCGTGGCGAGCAAAGGGCGGCGGGCCGGAAAACGTCATGCGGCTGTCATCTCCCATACATCGCCCTGTCATCGACGGGCCTTATCGCCCTTGCGCATCGATATCGGACACGGAGCGATTCGCATGCGATGGACTGTCCCTATCCTGGCCTCCCTTTTCCTCGCCGCGACCGTCAGCACGGGCCCCGCCGCCGACGAGGGGCACGTGGCCCGCATTCTCGACCGTCTGAACGATGCCAACAAGTGGCGCAGCCACGTGATGATCGTGGCGCACCGCGCAGGCTGGAAGGAAAACGGCCGCACCGTGCGTGCCGAGAACTCGCTTGCGGCCATCGAGAACGCCGCTGCCACCGGCGTCGAGATGGTCGAGCTCGACGTGCGCCGCTCCGCCGACGGGACCCTCGTCGTCATGCATGACCCGACGCTGGAGCGCACGACCACCTGCAAGGGCGAGGTCGATCGCCATACGCTTGCCGAACTCCGCCGCTGCCGCCTCGTCATCGAGGACACGCGGGAGGCGACGGACGAGGCGGTGCCGACGCTGACGGAAGCGCTCTCGGCGGCCAAGGGGCGCATCCTGATCAACATCGACAACAAGCTCGGGCCTGCCGCACTTCCCGAGATCGCGGCGCAGGCCCGCGGGGCCGGCATGGCGGGCCAGATTCTCGTCAAGGAGAACCTCTGGAACGCCGCGCGCATCGCCGAGACGCGCGACGTGCTTGCAAAGGTCGGCGTCGACGTCACCTTCATGCCGATCCTTGCCGACGACGCGGTGCGCGATGCGGGTTTCATGGCGACCGCCACCTCGGCTTTCGCCGCGCCGGCAGCCGAGCTCATCAATTGGCACCGCGACGCCTCCCTTCCGATGACGGTGCGCGGCGGCCCCCTCTTTTCCGCCAGAGCCCGCGCGGCGGCGATCCTCGGCAATTGGCACATGTGGGTGAACACCTACACGATCACCGACAGGCCCGTCGGCATGGTCGCGGGCGGGCGCGGCGACGAGCTGGCCGTCCGCGACAGCCGCCCCGACGAGGCCTGGGGCTTCTGGGCCGACCGGGGCGCGACGATCATCCAGACCGACGAGCCGAAAGCGGCGATCGCCTGGCTCGCCGCCAACGGCTATCGCATTCCCTACGACCTCACCAACTGAGGCGGTGCTGCCGCGGCTATCCTCCGCCATGGCGCTCAGCCGCCCTTCTTGTCGAGATCGGCGATGAGCCTTTTCATCTCGTCGATTTCCCGGCGCTGCGTCTCGATGATACGCCCGGCCAGTTCGCGCACGCGCGGATCCTCCAGGCTTGCCCGCTCGCTGGTGAGGATCGCGATCGAATGATGCGGGATCATCGCCTTCATCCAGGAGACGTCGTCGATGGTCGCCTGGCTTCGCACGAGCCAGAGGGCGCCGCAAAAGGCGACGAGGGCGGCGAGCAGGACGGGGACATTGGCCCTGCGGCTCACATACATCCGCCGCATGAAAAGGAGCATGACCGCCGCCATCGCCGCGCCCATGATCAGCGCCATGAAGGCGCGCGTCTCGCTGAAATAGACGTGATCCAGCGCATAGGTGTTGAGATACATCAGCCCATACATGATGACGGTCGAAACGGCGATCATCAAAGCGAAGCGGGGATAGGGGTTCATGGCCGGTCTCCTTTGTCTCGCGCGAAGTGCCAACCCGCGCAGGCGAAGCAATGTTCCCTATGAGGGCTGGGCTGCGAGTTTCGCTTCCCGCTCCGCGAGGGAAGAGTTTCAGGCACAGCCATCGCGCTTGCCGGAGACGAACGGGCTGCGGCCGCGCGCCCCAAGATGTCTTCGGCCTCCGCAACATCCTGCAAACACCTTCACCCACGCGGCGTTTCCGCCCGTGGCTTTACCTCATTCTCCATTCATCATCCTCGGACCTGATCCGAGGATCGGACGGGGCGCTGAAAGCTGCCTCGTAGTTTTATTTTATATGTAGCACCTCTCAGCGCCCCGTTCGGCGGTTTCTATCCGCGACTGCGGTCTCTCTGCGATGGCCGCGCAAGGGACATTAAGGCGAGGCGCTTCCGTTTCCGGACGGACCCTCTCGCCACCCACTCACTGTCACCACCATGCATGCCGCACAGGCAAGTCCGACGCGCGTTTTCGGGCACCAAGAGATGACGAGCCGGTCCGAAACCCGTCATCTCTCCCCGTGTCGCCGGAGGGAGACCATTTTCCGCGGACCCGGATGATGAGGCCTTGCGTCCTTTCCTCACCACCCGCGCCGTCCCCGCCTCGCCGCAACGCCTTGCGGTGTATCCGCGGCGGGATGGGAAAAAGCATGACATGGGCGCAGGGAGCGGGGAAAATCGGACGTGAACTTTTCTGAAGATTCTTGGCAAGGTGTTGATTTGCCTCACCGCATCCCCTCCGCCCTGCCGGGCAATCTTCCCCGCAAGGGGGTTGGGCCATCGCACATGGCCGATCCTGCGGCGTGCTCCCACTTCTCCTCCACGGGGAGAAGTGCCGAGCGGAGCGAGGCGATGAGGGGGTCTTGCGGCATATTCCACGCGTTCCGCCCCCTCATCCGGCGCTGCGCGCCACCTTCTCCCCGCCGGGGAGAAGAGGGAGAAATCCGGCAAACCGGCTATATTTAATAGCCTGCCCAACGAGGGGAGATCGGCAAGGGTCACGGTACAGCAGCGTTTCCTCTCCCCGTTCTGACGGGGAGAGGAACTTGCCCTGCGCGGCATCTCCACTTGATGCGAGGGAGATCGGCGGACGTCGGCAGTTCCCCCCCGTCCGCCGCTTCGATCAAAATACGTTCGTCACCGGATGGCCGAGGGCCATTGCTCCGGCATAATGGGCCTGCGGGCCCGGCTGCAGGGGGTGGAAGCGGGCGCCCTGGATGTCGCGGAAGCGGCGCTCGAGGCCGTTGGCGCGGTAGAAGCCGCTGCCGCCGGCAAGCTCCATCGCCAGCTCCACCGTGGCGATCGCGTTTTTTGCGACAAGCGTGCGGCCGATCATCACCTCGTTGACGCTCTCGGCCGACGGCGCATTGCGTTCGGCGGTCTCGACCATCCACCGGTGTGCGAGCTGCGCTGTGCGCAGCGTGGTTTCCATGCGGCCGGCGAGGTCGTGGATATGGGGCGTCGGCTGCTTCTTCCTGGCAAGGTCGACGGCGATGTCGCGGGCGCTTTCGGCGACGCCGAGATAGACCGAATAGATGATCGGAATGGCGATGGTGGCGATGATCTGGAAGACCGGATGCCACTCGCCGGCCTTGCGCGCGAAGGCGATGCCCGCATCCGGCACGAAGAGACCGTCGAGCATCACGTCGTTCGAGCCGGTGCCGCGCATGCCGAGCGCGCGCCAGGTGTCCAGCACCTTGACCTCGGCCGCCTTCATCGGCGCGGCGAAATGGATCACCGAATCCGAGCCGTCCTCGGCGTGCAGGATGGCGCCCGTCATCAGCAGGTCGCCGATATTCGCGCCGGATGTGAAGATCTTGCGCGCCGAGATCCTGTAGCCGCCCTCGACCTTCGTCGCCGTGCCCGATCCGCCGATCCAGTCCGATCCGCCGCTCGAAAGCAGGATCAGCTTCTCGGCGGCGACGCGCTTGAGGAGCGGCTCGACGGCGGCGATCTTCTGGTGCCGCCAGCGCCAGGCCGGGATCGCGACCTGGTGGGTATGCATCGAAAAGGCGAGCGCGGTGGACGAGCAGGCATTGGCCATGACCCGCAGCATCTCGCAAAGCGCGCCGATCCCGGCGCCGCCGCCGCCGAGTTCGCTCGGCACGCCGGCCTCGACCAGGCCTGACTGTTTCAGGAGTTCGTAGTTTTCCGCGACGAAGGTGTCGGTCTCGTCGAAGCGGGCGGCACGCTCGGCGAGCGCGGGAGCGAGCGAACGCACCCTATCGGTCAGGTTGGCCGATAGGGTGCGTTCGTCGGCAGCGTCTGTCAGGGATGCAGTGGCAGTCGTATTCATGGTCTTCCTCCTCTTTGGTTATGCCGCAAGCATCCTCCTCTCTGCTTCGGGCGTCCAGTTCAGGATCTGTACTGGCCCATATGCGGGATCGAATTTTTGAAGTATTATTCGGTGGGGGCTGCCGTTCTGGTGGTGAAAATGGAAGAACATGGAAGTTACGGACAGTTCTGTCCGGTCTCTATGGCGGCAGAAATATTGTGTACCCGATGGACAGTTCTTGTTTTGCGGGAACTTCTCTGCGGAACAACCAGATTCAACGATCTGCGTCGCGGTGTGCCGCGCATGTCCCCGGCATTACTCTCCAAACGGTTGAAGGAACTCGAGCGCGCCGGTGTCGTCACGGCGGTGCCGAACGCCAGAGGCACGGTGGAATACCGTCTTTCGGAAGCCGGGGAGGACCTGCGCCCGATTGTCATGGGAATGGGGTTCTGGGGACAGCGCTGGGTGGAATCGCAGATTTCGCTGCGCAATCTCGACCCGTCGCTGCTGATGTGGGACATGCGGCGCAACCTCAACCCCACGCCCCTGCCGAAGCGGCGCTGTACGATACAGTTCCTGTATCCGGAGCTGCCGCAGCCGAGGCAGAGCTGGTGGCTGGTGGTGGACCAGGGCTCGGTGGATCTGTGCGGTTTCGATCCCGGTTTCGAGATCGATCTCGTCGTCACCGGCTCGCTGCGGAGCATGACGGCCGTCTGGATGGGAATTTCGATCCTCCGCAAGGAGGTGGAGGCGGGCAACCTGGAATTCGACGGCGATCCGCATATCGCCAGCGCCATGCAGCAATGGCTGGGGTTCAGCAGGTTTGCGGAAGGGCAGCGGCGGGTGTCGTAACGCTCCGCCTGCGGTGCAGACCGGCCCTCAGCCGGCCTTTCGTGCCGGCTTGCGTTTTGCGCGCGTAGCTGCGGGTTTGGTCTCTTCGGCGGGTTCCTGCTGCAGGCGCAGTTCGCGCAGACGATTGGTCTTCTTTTCGCGGGCAGAGGCTTCGGCCGCGATGATGGACCGCGCCGTCTGGTCGGTCATGGTCGCCTTGTCCTGGGCTGAAAGCTTGGCGCGGTTGAAGAATTCTTCCTTGGTGGCGGTCATGACGTCTTCCTTCCTTGGACGATAGAGCATCTCAGGCTAAAAAACGAACTGCTGAGATGCTCTATCCTTTTGTTTTTGCGCAATTCCGAGCGGGAAACCGCTCCGCTCTTTTCCTGGAATTGCCCTATCCGGCATTGCGGGCCGGCCGTGGCGGGTTACCGCGGACGGCTCACCGCTTTCTTGGCAGCCGGCAGGAGGCCTTCGCGCTGCAGCTTCTTGCGGGCGAGCTTGCGCTGGCGCCGCACGGCCTCGGCTTTTTCCCGAACCCGTTTTTCGGACGGCTTCTCATAGGCGCTGCGCGCCTTCATTTCGCGAAATACGCCTTCGCGCTGCATCTTCTTCTTCAGCACGCGAAGCGCCTGGTCGATGTTGTTGTCCCTGACGAGAACCTGCAAGATGTATCCTTTCTGTTTGCGGCGGCCGCCGCATTCACGGAATTCCGTTTCCCTGAGTGGCGGAAACGTCCTGTCTCTTCGTTTTTTTAGCAATTCCGGACGGAAAACCGCGATGCGCTTTCCTGGAATTGCTCTATTTCCCCGTCCTGATGCTCAACGGCTTGAGCCAGGCGCCATTGCGGTCGGGGCTCGGCGCCGGCCCGTCCTTGACGGCGGACTGCACCGTTTCGATATCGCTTGCAGCGATGCGGCGGTCGAACGTTTCGCTTCCGAAGCGGACGCGATACTGGGTCTCGCCGTGATCGGCCGGCAGAATTCCGACGATCCGGCACGCGGTTCCGGCGGGCGTCATCCGGCCGAGTCCCTGCCTGACGATGACCGTGTCTCCCACCGCATAGACTTTACGGTTCATGGAGTTCTCCTTACCTTGGACCAATCCGCAAGGCCGAAGAAACAAAAAGGCCGGGCTTTGCCCGACCTCTCCTGCCATTCAGACTCCGCACTGCCAGTACATCCGTGGTCAGCGGGAGGAACGGCTGATTATGCGGCCCGCAGATTGTCGGCCGAATTCTTGCCGGACTTGCGGTCGCGGACGATTTCGTAGCTGATCTTCTGGCCTTCGACGAGGGAGCCCATGCCCGCCCGCTCGACCGCAGAAACATGCACGAAAACGTCCGTCGTGCCATCGTCAGGCTGAATGAAGCCAAAGCCCTTGGTGCTGTTGAACCACTTGACGGTACCTGAATTCACAACGATTTCCTTTCAATCGTTAGAGGTGCCGGACGGGTATCCGCCCAGCGTGGATCGATCTTGAGAGGAAATCTGACGATGCGCTGACGCGCTTGACAAAGGTCACAAGCAATATTCGACAATACATACATAGAATTTATCGGGAAATTTGCAATAGCCGCTGCGATTTTAATTCCGGCCGGCGCGCCGCGGAAACGAAAAAATACAATAATGCAGCCGGCTTGAACACGGATGTTTTTTCAGACCCCGGCCTGTTTTCTCCGCAGCCTGCCGGCCAAACACCGGGGTGAGGACGCAAAATCGCTGCGCGCTGAGTGAAGGAAAAGCGTTTCCGGCACTTATATTTCCGCCGGGGCTACTCTATATCGGGCGCATGCGCGCCCTTTTGTGGTGCGGAAAGAAGAACACGGGATGGAACATTCGATGCAATTCAGACAGCATTTCGGGCGGATTTTCGCGATGACGGCGGTTGCCGTCATGGTGATGTTCACGGTGGTCGACGTGGCGGAGGCGCGCCGTGCCGGCGGCGGCTTCGGCAGCCGCGGCACGCGGACCTTCTCGCCGCCGCCGGTCACCCGCACCGCGCCGACGCAGACGGCACCGATCGACCGCACGATGAGCCAGCCGCAGGCGACACAGCGCGGCAACCAGCCGGCTGCGGGCGCCAACCGCCCCGGCGCGCAGCGCCCCGGCCTCTTCGGCGGCTTCGCCGGCACGATGATCGGCGGCCTGATGATGGGCGGCCTGATCGGCATGCTGCTCGGCCATGGCATCGGCGGCGGCATCGGCTTCCTCGGCCTGCTCCTGCAGGTCGCCCTCGTCATCGGCGCGGTCATGCTGATCTCGCGGCTTTTCGCCCGCGGCAGGCAGCCGGCCTATGGCGGGGCAGCGGGCTATTCCCGGCAGGCTTCGCAGAACAATGACGCGGGCGCCGCCCCCTCCTTCTCCATTCCGCGCATCGGCGGCGGGGCCGCGGCTTCGTCCGGGCCGACCGGCAATCCCGACGAGATCGGCATCGGCCAGCAGGACCTCGACCGCTTCGAGGCGATGCTGAAGGAGGTCCAGACGGCTTACGGTGCGGAGGACTATGCCGCGCTTCGCCGGCTGACCACGCCGGAAGCCATGTCCTGGCTTGCCGAGGAACTGAGCGAAAACGCCACGAACGGCCTGAAGAACGAGGTGCGCGACGTGCATCTGGTCCAGGGCGACGTGGCGGAGTCCTGGCGCGAGGATGGCGCGGAATACGCGACGGTCGCGATGCGCTACGAGAGCGTCGACGTGATGCGCGAGCGCGCGAGCGGCCGCGTCGTCAGCGGCGATCCGGACAACCTGACCGAAGCCGTCGAGGTCTGGACCTTCGTGCGCCGCCCGCCCGGCGACTGGCAGGTATCGGCGATCCAGGGCGTTGAGGCGTAAGGCGCCGCTCCTACCGAGACCGGAAAGAGACGATCAAACGAAAGCCCGGCGTGGGGAACCACGCCGGGCTTTGCGTTTCGACGAGGAAAACGGCCTAAGCCGCCTTCCCCTTTTTCGCATACGGGTCGAACCGGCTGTAGAAGGTCTCGCCTTTGGCGGCCATGTCCCTCAGGAGCGGTGTCGGCTTGAAGTGTTCGCCGTATTTTGCGGCGAGCCCTTCGCACAGGTCCACGAAGGCCTCGGCACCCATGCCGTCGATGTAGGAGAGCGTGCCGCCTGTATAGGGGGCGAAGCCGAAGCCGAGGATGGAACCGACATCGGCCTCACGCGGATCGGTCACGATGCCTTCCTCGATGGTGCGGGCGGCCTCCAGCGCGATCGTGGCGAGGAAGCGGTTCTTCAGCACTCCGACGTCGACGTCGTCGGGCTTCTGCTGCGGGTAGAGGTCCTTGAGCCCCGGCCAGAGCTTCTTCTTGGCGGGCTTTTGCGGATAGTCGTAAAAACCCTTGCCGGCCTTGCGGCCGAGGCGGCCCTCGTCCTCCACCAGCTTCGAGACCAGCGCCATGTGGCGCGGATCGACGGATTTTTCCCCGAGATCGGCGATCTGGGCCTTGAAGATCTTGTAGGAAAGATCGACGGCGACCTCGTCGTTGAGCGACAGCGGGCCGACCGGCATGCCGGCCATCTTGGCGGCGTTCTCGATCATCGCCGCCGGCACGCCTTCGATCAGCATGTCATAGGCCTCGGCCATGTAGCGGAAGACGCAGCGGTTGACGTAGAAGCCGCGGGTGTCGTTGACGACGATCGGCGTCTTCCTGATAGCGGCGACATAGTCGAGCGCGACGGCGAGCGCCTTGTCGCCGGTCTCCTTGCCGAGGATGACCTCGGTCAGCATCATCTTCTCGACCGGGGAGAAGAAGTGGATGCCGATGAACTGGTCCGGGCGCTTCGAGTTCCCGGCGAGCCCGGTGATCGGCAGCGTCGAGGTGTTGGAGGCGAAGACGGCGCCCTCCTTCAGCACGGCCTCGACCTTCTCGGTCACCTGCCTCTTCACGTCGCGGTCCTCGAAGACCGCCTCGATGACGAGATCGGCATCGGCGAGGCTAGCATAGTCGGGGGTGGGGGTGATGAGGTCGAGCAGCTTCTCGCCGTCTTCCTTCGACATGCGGCCCTTGCCGATGGCGCCGGTGACGAGGCCTTCGGAGACGGTCTTGCCCTTGTCGGCGGCCTCCTGGTCGCGGTCGATGAGGACGACGGGAATGCCGGCGGCGGCCGTCACATAGGCGATGGAGGCGCCCATGAAGCCGGCGCCGACGACGGCGACCTTCTTGAACTCCGACTTCGGGATGCCGGCCGGCCGGCGCGCGCCCTTGCCGAGCTCCTGCATGGAGATGAAGAGCGACCGGATCATCGAAAAGGCCTCGGTCGTCTGCAGGATATGGGTGAAATAGCGCTGCTCGATCTTCAGGCCCGTCTCGAAGGGCACCTGCAGGCCTTCATAGACGCACTTCAAAATAGCGAGCGCGCCCGGATAGTTGCCGGCGGTCTCGCGACGCAGGATCGCGGGTGCGGCCGGCCAGAGTTGCGCGGAGGCGGGCGTCCAGATGCCGCCGCCGGGCGCCTTGAAGCCCTTCTCGTCCCAGGGAGCGACGGGCTTGAGCCCGTCCTTGATCATCTGCTTTGCGGCCGGGATCAGTTCCTCGGGAGCGACGACCTGATGGACGAGGTTCATTGCCTTGGCGCGCGCGCCCGTCAGCGACGAGCCGGTCGTCATCATCTGCAGCGCATCCTGCGCATTGGCGAGGCGTGGAACGCGCTGGGTGCCGCCCGCACCGGGGAAGATGCCGACTTTCACCTCCGGCAGCGCGATCTTGACGGACTTGGCGTTGGAGGCGACACGGCCGTGGCAGGCAAGCGCCATTTCGAACGCGCCGCCCATGCAGGTGCCGTTGATGGCGGAGACCCACGGCTTACCGCAGGTTTCGAGCTTGCGGAACAGCCAGGTCATGCGCCCGGTGGTCTGGAAGAGTTTTTGAACGGCGGCCGCCGGGTCCTTTGCCTGTGCCTCCTTCAAGAGGTCGAAGCTCGCCTTGATCATCGAAAGGTCGGCGCCGCCGGAAAAGGAGGACTTGCCGGAAGTGATGACGACGCCCTTGACCGCGCTGTCGGCCGTAGTGGCGTCGATAATGGCGTCGAGCTCGTCCATCACCTCCTCAGTGAAGACGTTCATCGACTTGCCGGGCATGTCCCAGGTGACCAGCGCGATGCCGTCGGCGTCGGTCTCGATGGTGAAGTTCTTGTAGCTCATGATGGGATTCCTCTTCCCTGAAATCTCTTGGCGGGGCAGCAGTTGCCCCTCATCCGCCTGCCGGCACCTTCTCCCCGTGAACGGGGAGAAGGGACATGTCGCAACGCCACCGTTCCCCCTCTCCCCGCTTGCGGGGAGAGGGAGCGCCGAGCGCAGCGGAGGCGGGGTGAGGGGTTTTCATGTGCGTTCTTCGCTTCAAACCCTCTCGACGATCGTCGCCGTACCCATGCCGGCGCCGATGCAGAGCGTGACGAGGGCGGTGCCCAAGTCGCGGCGTTCCAGCTCGTCGAGCACCGTGCCGAGGATCATCGCGCCGGTGGCGCCGAGCGGATGACCCATGGCGATCGCGCCGCCGTTGACGTTGATCTTCTCGTGCGGGATGTCGAAGGCCTGCATGTAGCGCAGAACGACGGCGGCAAACGCCTCGTTGAGCTCGAAAAGATCGATGTCGGAAAGCTGCATGCCGGTGCGCTTCAGGAGCTTTTCCGTGACGTCCACCGGGCCGGTCAGCATGAGCGCCGGGTCGGAGCCGATATTGGCGAAGGCCTTGATGCGGCCGCGGGCCTTCTTGCCGAGGATCGCGCCGCCTTCCTTCGAGCCGAGGAGCACGCCGGCGGCACCATCGACGATGCCGGACGAATTGCCGGCATGGTGGACGTAGTTGATCGCTTCGATCTCCGGATGCGCCTGGATGGCGACGGCCTCGAAGCCGCCCATCTCGCCAGGCATCTGGAAGGACGGGTTGAGGGAGGCGAGCGCCTGCATGTCGGTGCCCGGGCGCATGTGCTCGTCGCGCTCCAGGATGGTCAGCCCGTTGATGTCCTTCACCGGGATGACGGAGTTCTTGAAATAGCCTTTTTCCCAGGCGTTCGCCGCGCGCTTCTGGCTCTCGACGGCATAGGCGTCGACGTCGTCGCGGGAAAAGCCGTATTTCGTGGCGATGAGATCGGCGGAGACGCCCTGCGGCATGAAATAGGCGGGGAAGTTGACCGAGGGGTCCATGAACCAGGAGCCGCCGGACATGCCCAAGCCTACGCGCGACATCGATTCCACGCCGCCGGCGATCACGATGTCGTCGGCCCCTTGCGCGATCTTGGCCGCGCCGAAGTTCACGGCGTCGAGGCCCGAGGCGCAGAAGCGCGAGATCTGCATTCCCGGCGCCCTGGTCGAGTAGCCGGCCTCGAAGGCAGCGGCTTTGGGAATGACGGAGCCAGCATCCATCACCGGATCGACGCAGCCCATGACGATGTCGTCGACCTTTTCCGTGTCGAGCCCGTTGCGGTCGCGGATCGCTTCCAGCACCTTCGCCGCAAGGCGCACGGACGGCACCTCGTGCAGGGACCCATCCTTCTTGCCGCGCCCGCGCGGCGTGCGCACATGGTCGTAGATGAAGACTTCGGTCATTGGTCTCTTCTCCCTGGCGGCTTGCCGCTCTTCAAACCGTTCGACTTACTCGAAGAAGGCGGCAGCGCGTGCCAGAGCTTCCTCAGTGATGAAAGATGGGGCCTTCTCAACAAAGCGGCCGCCTCGGGCCTTGATGTCGATCGTGCGTATCTGATGGCAGAGGACCACGCCTGTAGCTTCCGTGCCGGCGCCCGATAGAGAAACCGTGAAACCCTTGGCCCTCGCAAACTCCCCGCCGCTGGTGATCGGTGCGATGATCTGGATGCCGAGCTGGTTGAAGGAACGGGGCGAAAGGATAAGAACATATCGCACCTTCGCCTGCTCACGGCCACGAGTCGGCTCCAGGTCGGCAAACCAGATATCGCCCCTGTCCATCAGATGATCTCATTGCCGACAGCGGGAGTGTCCATCCATTCGCGTTCTTCTTCACTCCAAGGAGCGTCGAGATCGCATTGCGCCAGCAGTTCTTCGAGCGTGTATTTAGGGCGCTGGCGGGGAACAGCGACGATTTTCCCATCCTGCACCGACACTTCGAGTTTCGTATTCGCCTGAAGTCCCAGTTCATCGAGGACAGGCTTGGGAACGGTCATCATAACCGATCCGCCTACATTGCGCAGTGTTGAAGTCACCATCATCGCCTCCATCAAAAGTTATACGAATATATAACTTTCGTGCTCTTCGAGCAATCTGCTCAAAACGCCTCCGCGGCCAGCTCCATCATCGTGTCGGCGCCGGTTTCGATGCGGGTCTTGCGCAGTGCCGTTTCGGGCATGATGCGCTCCATGTAGAAACGGGCGGTGACGAGCTTGTTCTTCAGGAAATCCTCGCGCTCGCCGGCGCCGTTGGCAAGGCCTTCGTTGGCGGCCTTGGCGATCTTCGCCCACATGTAGCCGAGAACGACGAGGCCGAAGAGGTGCATGTAGTCGGTCGAGCCGGCCCCGGCATTGTCGGGCTTGGCCATGGCGTTCTGCATGAACCACATGGTCGCGCCCTGGGCGTCGTTCAAGCCCTTCTTCAGGTGCTTGGTGAAGAAGGAGAGGTTTTCGTCGGCGCGGTTCTCCTCGCAGAAATCGCCGATCTCCTTGAAGAGCGCCATGACGGCGCGTCCGCCGTTCATGCCGAGCTTGCGGCCGACGAGGTCGAGCGCCTGGATGCCATTGGCACCCTCGTAGATCATGGCGATGCGCGCATCGCGCACATACTGGCTCATGCCATGCTCTTCGATATAGCCGTGGCCGCCGAAGACCTGCTGGGCCATGACGGCGTGCTCGAACCCCTTGTCGGTCATCACACCCTTCAGGATCGGGGTGACGAGGCCGAGGATGTCGTCGGCGGTCTGGCGCTCCTTCTCGTCCTCGGAGCGATGCGCGATGTCGGACTTCAGCGCCGTCCAGAGCAGGAAGGCGCGACCGGCCTCGTTGAAGGCGCGGATCGTCATCAGCGAGCGGCGGATGTCCGGATGCACGATGATCGGGTCGGCCTTGCCGTCCGGGTTCTTGGGACCGGAGAGCGAACGGCCCTGCAGACGCTCGCGGGCATAGGCGGCGGCATTCTGATAGGCGATCTCGGCGATCGCAAGGCCCTGCAGGCCGACGCCGAGGCGCGCCTCGTTCATCATCACGAACATGGCATTGAGGCCGCGGTTTTCCGCACCGATGAGATAGCCGGTGGCCTCGTCGTAATTCATGACGCAGGTGGCGTTGCCGTGGATGCCCATCTTGTGCTCGATCGCGCCGCAGGAAACGCCGTTGCGCACGCCCGGCGTGCCGTCTTCCTTGACGATGAACTTCGGCACGATGAAGAGCGAGATGCCCTTGGTGCCTTCCGGCGCGCCCTCGATGCGGGCAAGCACCAGATGCACGATATTGTCGGTCATGTCGTGTTCGCCGGCGGAGATGAAGATCTTCTGGCCGGAGATCCTGTAGCTGCCGTCGCCCTGCGGAACGGCCTTGGTGCGCAGGAGGCCGAGGTCCGTGCCGCAATGGGGTTCGGTCAGGTTCATCGTGCCCGACCAGCTGCCGTCGACCATCTTCGGCAGATAGGCCTGCTTCTGCTCGTCCGAGCCGTGGACGAGGATCGCGGCGATCGCGCCCTGGGTCAGGCCCGGATACATCATCAGCGACATGTTGGCGGTGGACGTGAATTCGCCGACGGCGGCGTGCAGCGTGTAGGGCAGGCCCTGACCGCCGAACTCCTCCGGCACCGCCAGACCGATCCAGCCGCCCTCGCAATAGGCCCTGTAGGCGTCCTTGAAGCCCTTCGGCGTCGTCACCGTGCCGTCGTCATGGCGCAGGCAGCCTTCCTGGTCGCCGGAATAGTTGAGCGGGAAGAGGATCTCCTCCGAGACCTTCGCGGCCTCGCCGAGGATGGCCTCCAGCATGTCCGGTGTCGCATCGGCGAAGCCGGGGAGGTTGTTGTAGCGTTCAAGGCCCAGCACGTCGTTCAGGACGAAAAGCGTATCGTTCACGGGGGCTTTGTAGACTGGCATTGCGGCTCCTCACCATGTCGTCCGAAGGCATCTCAGGACATGCTATAAAATTTTGACGTTTGCGTAAACGTCAAAAAGCGCGGAAGCGGCACTTTTTCTTCTCCGGGCGGCGCATGCGGGAGAAGCGCGAAGCTCGTCTTTCGTCCGTGGACCGGCCGTTGCCGCTGTGCCGAAATGCAGCGCCGCAAGCTTTCGCTGCGCAGACTATGAGCAAATCGTTAAAAAATTTCGGCTCCGGTTAACGGCTTGTTTACCACGTTTCGTGAATTGTGGCGCGCAGGGCAGGTGCGGCATTAAGGAATCATCGTTCTCCGCTCATGCCTGCGCAGCGGCGAACGCCGGAGACGTCCCGATCAGGGCACCGTCGGCCGGCTTGCTGCGACAGTCGAATTCGAACGGCATGGGGCGCGGGCAGGCACTTCACGCCGGAATATGATGAGTGACGCGGCGCGGCCGTTCCGGCAATCGCGACGCAAGGGTTCTCCCGAGAGCCGACCGGCTCTGAAGCGAGGCGAAGAAGATGAACGGATCGCGATCAAACCCGACACGCCACGGCGAAAGATCGTCGCTCGACGCGCTGAACCGGACGATAGAAGGTCTGGAGGCGCGCATCGAGGGATTGATGGCAGGCGGGCGCGACACGCGTGGCCGCGGCGACGATCGGCTCGGGCGGGTCGAGATGCAGCGCTACGAGCCACCGCGCAACATTCCGCTGCGGGACGATCCGGTGTCCGAGATCATGCAGCGCCAGCGGGCGCTCGAGGCCGGGCGTGACCGTTCCGTCCAGCGCCGGGCTTTCCCCTCCGACCGCCACGCGGCGGCGCAACAGGCCGAAGCGGCCTATGGCATGCGCGAACGGCATGCGCCGCCTGCGGCGCCGGCACCTTCCGAAAGCGCGGCGGATATCGCGCAGGCGCTGGTGAACCTTAGGCAGGAGCTCAAGCAGGACATCTCCGACGGGCTTTCGCGCGAAATGAACATGCTGCGTTCGGAAATCCGCGGCATCCGGCAGGCCGCGGAGACCCACGCGCCCGTCGACGACATGCGCGACGACCTGCAGCGCCTCGCCCAAAGCATCAACCAGCTCGGCCGCCAGTCGGGCGTATCGGAGACCGAGAGCCTGCGCGTCGAATTCGACGAGCTGCGCTCCGTGCTCGACGGGCTGGCCCGCGAGGACTCCGTTCGCCGCATGGAGGACCGCTGGAGCGGCGTCGAAGAGAAGCTCACCGCCTTCGACCAGGGGCGGGACGACGAGCTGGTCGCGCTCGCCTACAGGCTCGACGAGCTGAAGCAGCAGATCAATTCCGTCAGCGCCACGCCGGCGATCCGCGACCTGGAAGGCAAGCTGCATGCGATGGCCCAGGCTGTCGAAGCGCTCGGCCGCAGCGTTCAGCCCGACGACCGGCGCCTTGCCTCGCGTTTCAGAAGGGCTCGACGCGCGCCTCGACGAGATCAGCCGTGCGATCGCGGCAAGCGGGCGTGGCCATGCGGCTCCGGCCGACACTTCCATGATGCAGCGTCTGGAGGCGCGCATCGCCGACCTGGCTTCCCATATCGACGACATGGCGCGCCACGCCGCCTATGACAACGGCATCGGCCCCCGCATCGAGGCGCTTGCCGCCCGGATCGAGGAGCTGACGAGCGAACAGGCGGCGCTCAGGCTCGAGGAGCGGATCGACCAGCTTTCGCAGATGCTGGGACAGGCGCAGGTCCCCGCCATGGCGCCGGACCTGACGGGCTATCTCACCGACATCTCCCGCAAGATCGACGCGCTCGATCACGGCGTGGTCAACGATGCGTTGACCGAGCGACTGGAATATCTCGCCCGCCGGATCGACGACATGGGTACGCTGCCCGCGCCGCATCTTGCCGACGACCGCTTCGGCCGTCTCGAAGGCCGGCTGACCGCGATCGCCGAGCGGCTCGAGGAGACGCGCACGGCGCCTGAGGGCGACCAGGAGGCGCTGCGGGGGCTGGAAGCGCAGATCGCCCATCTCTCGACGCTGATCAGCGCGCCGCCGCCCGCACCGGCGGCGCTGCCGTTCGACTTCGAAAGCCGCATGGCGACGATCGAAGACCATATGGCGACCAACGACGAATATATTCTGGAAGCGGCGCGTCAGGCCGCGGAAGCGGTGATGGAAGCCTATCAGCGCAACGGCGCAGCCGGGGGCGGCTCCGGCGCGTCTTCCGACATGGCCGCGATTTCGGCCCTTGCCGACGACCTGCGTGCGCTCGAAAACCTGACCCGCTCCGGCGAGGAGCGCACCGCGCGAACCTTCGAGGCCCTGCACGAGACGCTGGTGCAGATCGCCGGCCGCCTCGAGCGGCTCGATGCTCCGCAGGAGATTGCCCCGCCCGCCCGGAGAGAAATGCCGGCCATGCCGAAGGCGGAGATGCCGGCGATGGGCATCCGTTCCATAAGAGACGACGAATATCCCTTCGCGGACGAAGATTTTGCCGGCAATGCCGAGCGTGCCATGACGGCTTCCGCCGACGTGATGGTGGAGGAGCCCGAGCGGGCGGTTTCCAGGGTGGCGGAAGGCAGCGCCGCGATGACCGGCGATGCGGCGGCCGGCGGCCCCGGCGAAGCCGCGGCCAGGCAGGTGCCTGCCAAGGGCAGCCTGATCTCCAGCTTGGCGAAGCGTCTCGTGCCCGGACGGCGCGAGACGCCGGTGGAAGCCGAGCGCCAGCAGATCGACCCGGCGCCGTCGATCGATCCCAGCGACGAGCTTGCGCCCGAGGAGGCGAACCAGCTTCTGGAGCCGGGTTCGGGCGTGCCGGACGTGCGCAAGATACTGGAGCGCGTGCGCGCGAGCCAGAATGCGGCAGGCTCTTCCGGGGAGGGCGACCGGGGCGACTTCATCGCCGCCGCCCGCCGTGCCGCCCGCATGGCGGCCGAGGAGGCCGATTCCCTCTCCCGCGTCGCGCCGGAGAAAAAGACGACCGGCAAGACGCGCGGTTCCCTGTTCGGCAGGCATCGGCGGCCGATCCTGCTTGCCGTCGGGGCGGTGCTGCTCGCCATGATGTCCTATCCGCTGGTCAATACGCTGGTCCGCGGCGACAAGGCGCCGTCGGCGGCCGTCGCCGAGCGCGCCGCCATGACCGGGCAACAGCAAGCATCAAGCAATTCCTCAGCGCCCGAAGCGGCATCGACGGGCCAGGGTGAAGCCTCGGCTCTCACCGGCTCCGCCGCAACGGGCGATCCGGATGCCGCCCCTTCGCAGCCGGTGGTCGCCGCGCCGCGCAACGGCGCCTCCGGCGATATGATGGCGCAGCCCGCAGAAGACGGAATGGATGGCGCGCCTCTTGCCGCGGCGACCGGCGCGGAGCAGTTGACGAGACCGGCCGATGCCGGCGCGGCGACCGCCGGCTTCGAGCCGCTGGATACGCCCGCCGACGGCCAAGGCGAGATTCCTGCCGCACAAAACGGCGCTTCGAACGCCGGCACCGGGGAACCGGCTGCGACGTCCGCAGCGGGAACGCAGACCGCAGCGATCGTCGTGCCGGAGACGCTGACGCCCGCGTCGCTCGCCAAGGCAGCAGGCGAAGGCGACCGGCTCGCTCTCTTCGAGATTGGCGCGCGCTATACGGACGGCCGCGGCGTGACGAGCGATTTCGCGCAAGCCGCGAAGTGGTACGGGCTTTCCGCCGATCGCGGCTTCGCCCCGGCCCAGTATCGTCTCGCCAATCTCTATGAAAAGGGCCAGGGTGTCGCCCGCGACCTCGCAAGGGCCAAGACGCTTTACGAAGAGGCGGCCGCACAGGGCAATGCCAGCGCCATGCACAATCTCGCCGTGCTCCTTGCGACCGGCGACAGCGCGGATTTCGCAAAGGCCGCGACGTGGTTCCAGATGGCGGCCGAGCTCGGCGTGCGCGACAGCCAGTTCAACCTCGCGGTGCTCTATGCCCGCGGCAACGGCGTGAAGCAGGATCTGGAAGAGTCCTACAAATGGTTTGCGATCGCTGCGCGCGACGGAGACCAGGACGCCGCGCAGAAGCGTGACGAGGTTGCCAACGCCATGACGCCGGAGCAGCTTTCGAGCGCCAAGGCCAGGTTCGATCTCTGGAAGCCGCAGCCGCTGGACGAGGGCGCCAACTCCGTCGAACTGCCCGACGAGTGGCAGGGAACCGGCACCAAGACCGCCACAGTCGACATGGAAAAGGCGATCCGCAACATCCAGGCGATCCTCAACAACAACGGCTTCGACGCGGGGACGCCGGACGGGCGTATGGGCAAGAAGACGACCGCCGCCATCAAGGCGTTCCAGAAATCCGTGGGGCAACCGGAGACGGGCGAAATCGACGACCAGCTCGTTACGGAGTTGCTGAAACGCAACAAGCGGCCCGGATGATTTGCAGCCGGGCCGGCAGGTCGCAAAAAGGCCACTCCAAGGCCTGCTTCCGGTTGACTTGATCCCCCCTCAAGGGCATGACCAAACATAGAAAAACCACATGTCGCACCAAGATGATGCGGGCGTTGGCCGACGGTGTCCGAACGGTGGGGCAAAGGCTTGTGCCGGGCAGGCTGGAACGGGTCGTCTGAGGGGGTGAAACCCGCAGGCGTCGCCGCCTCTTTGCGCAGATATGCTGGCGCCCGGAGAGCCTGACTGCTCCGGCGCCAGCGCTTCGAACCGGGCGGTTCCTCGTCCGTGAAAAGTTCGCCCGGGCATCCGGGCCAAATGCCTGTTGGGGTTTCGTGGTGACTGTCTATCTGCCCATCGCAGAGTTGTCGGTGAACATCTTCATCATTCTCGGCATGGGTGCGGCCGTCGGTTTCCTCTCCGGCATGTTCGGCGTCGGCGGCGGCTTCCTCATCACGCCGCTTCTGATCTTCTATAACATTCCGCCGGTCGTCGCGGTCGCCACCGGAGCCAACCAGGTCGTGGCCTCTTCGATCTCGGGCGCGATCACGCATTTCCGGCGCGGCACGCTCGACGTCAAGCTCGGCACGGTGCTGCTCTTCGGCGGCCTGGCCGGCGCGACGGTCGGCATATGGCTGTTCTCTATCCTGCGCAGCGTCGGCCAGCTCGATCTGGTGATCTCGCTCCTGTATGTGGTGCTGCTCGGCGTCGTCGGCAGCCTCATGCTGTGGGAGAGCGTCAACGCGCTGCGCCGTGCGGCCAAGAACCAGCAGGTGACCCTGCGCCGGCCCGGCCAGCACAACTGGGTGCACGGCCTGCCGCTGAAGATGCGGTTCAAGAAGTCGAAGATCTACCTGAGCGTCATCCCCGTGATCGTGCTCGGTTTCGGCATCGGTATCCTCACCTCGATCATGGGCGTCGGCGGCGGCTTTATCATGGTGCCGGCGATGATCTATCTCCTGCGCATCCCGACCAATGTGGTCGTCGGGACCTCGCTGTTCCAGATCATCTTCGTCACCGCCTACACGACCGTCATCCAGGCGACGACCAACTATTCGGTCGATATCGTTCTTGCCTTCATCCTGATGGTGGCGGGGGTCATCGGCGCGCAATACGGCGTGCGCGTCGGCCAGAAGCTTCGCGGCGAGCAGCTGCGCGCGCTTCTGGGCCTCCTGGTGCTTGCCGTGGGGCTGCGTCTGGCGGTCGATCTCGTGGTCACGCCGGCGGATGTCTACTCCGTCGTCAGCGCGGGGATCTATCGATGACGCGGGCTGCGCTCATGTTCCTGGCGCTGCTCGTCCTGCCGGTTCGCGCCGCGTGCGCGCAGGAGGACGTGCGACCGGAATACGAAGAGAAGATGGAGATCGGCATCTCCACCGACGAGATCGCGATCTCGTCGGACTTCCGGGGCGCGGATCTCACCATTTTCGGCGCGATCGACGGGTACGATCCCTCGCTGCTGGCGCAGGGCAAATACGACGTGGTCGTGGCGCTGGAAGGCCCGAAGGACGACTCCACCGTGCGCGTCAAGGAGCGTCTCTTCGGCATATGGGTCAACCGGCGCTCGATGACCTTCGAGCTGGTGCCCGAATCCTATTCGCTGTCGAGCACGCGCGACATCGAGGCGATCGCGCCGGCGGCCGCGCTGAACGGCATCGGCGTCGGCATCCAGCATATCAAGCTCAACCCGGTAGGCTTCGTCGGCGACGGCAGCAATCTTTCGGAGTTCCGCGACGCCTTCCGGCGGCTGAAGGAGAGCGGCGGCTTCTACCAGCGCGATCCGGGCGGGGTGCAGTTCATCAGCGCCAGCCTGTTCCGGGCGACGGTGCGGTTGCCGGCGAACGTCCCGAACGGGACGCATGTCGTGCGCGCGCACCTCTTCCGCGACGGCGTCTTCATCAGCGAGAAGGCGCTGCCGCTGCAGGTGATGAAGACCGGTGTGGAGCAGATGATCTCCAACGCGGCTTACGACAACCCGCTGGCCTACGGTCTTCTGTCGGTTCTGCTCGCGGTGGTGACGGGATGGCTCGCGAGCATCGTCTTCCGCAAGGAATAGGCCTGGCCGGCAGGGTGCGTTGCCGGGCGGCTGCGCGTCGACTTGACAAGGTGGACCATCCGCGCTTGGCTGTCGGCATGATCGACGCGCGTTTTCCGATGCCGTTTTGCGGATTTTTCCGGGTGGCTCCCATTGCAGGAGCGCTGCCCCCGGTCCGTCGTGGCGTCGTCGATGTTCCGGTCCGGGGGCTGATCTCCATCTTCACCAACTGAACGGATCGCCGCATTCGCATCCGTCGGGCGACCAGCGCCCGGGGCCGCGAACGGGCGTCCCCCCATTCCAAGGATCAGATCATGAATGCCTCCCCAGCAGACCGCGCCGCGGGCAAGCCCGACATCACCATCAGCGAAACGGATCACCGCCGCCTTACCCGCCTGGCGGAAGGGCTCTACGAAAATGCGCCGCAACTGGCGGAAACGCTGCTCACCGAGCTTGAACGCGCCCGGACGTGCCCTGCCGGCGCCGTGCCGGCCGACACGGTCCAGATGGGCTCATCGGTCGAGTATGGTACCGACGAGGGCCAGCGCCGGCGCGTCACCCTCGTCTATCCGCAGGAGGCCGAAATCGAGTCCGGGAAGGTATCCATCCTGACGCCGATCGGCGCGGCGCTGATCGGGCTCTCTCCGGGGCAATCGATCGACTGGACGGCTCGCGACGGGCGCACGCACCGGCTGACGGTGCTTTCGGTCGAGAACGCTGCGGCGGGGCCGGCCTGACGGACCCGCGCGACGGGCGGCCCGGCTCAGGCGGAGGCCGCCTTGCGCGCGACGACCTCTTCATAGGCCGATTGAAGCGCCTCGAAGACGGAGTGCCGAGGCGCCGGCGCGCCGAGATGGATCGCCCGCAGCTCCTGCATGAAGTCTTCCCACATCCGAGGCCCGCCTTTTTCGAGGAGTTCCGCGCGGATGCTGAGCTCTTCGCTTACCGGCAGGAACTTCCGTCCCCAGGCGCCCATCGCGGCGAAGACGGGAACGAGGGCGATCGCCATTTCGGTGAGGCTGTAGAGCGCCTTCTGCTTGTGGCTCGGATCGTCCGATCGGGTGATCAGGCCTTCCTCCATCAGCCGTTTCAGCCGGTCGGCCAGAATATTCGAGGCGATGCCTTCGTCCGACTTCGTCAGGAGTTCGCGGAAATGGCGGCGATTGCCGAACATCATGTCGCGAATGACGATCAGACTCCAGCGGTCCCCGAGAATTTCCAGCGTCAGATTGATGGGGCAACCCGAGCGATGCGCATCCTTCATTTTCATCTCCAAAAAAACTGCTTGCATTTTGCCATCGGTTTTCTTAATCTGCAACCGATTGCAAAAAGCAACTGGTTAGAAGCCCGGCTGCAACAAGGAGGAGCAGGAACATGAGCAAAGTCATCATCTGGAATCTCGTCTCGCTCGACGGTTATTTCGAAGGCGAGAACAAGTGGGACCTCGATTTCCACAATTACGGTTGGGGCGAGGAGCTGGAGGATCTCAGCAAGGAGTTCGGCAGGACCGCCGCCTCGCTGGTGTTCGGCCGGGTCACTTACGAGGGCATGAAAACCTATTGGACGACGGCCGAGGACTCGGAGATCAAGGCCTATATGAATGCGCTTCCGAAACTGGTGGCGTCCCGTACGCTGAAGGGTTCCGATTGGAACAACACGCAGGTCACCGACGACATCGCCAATGCCATCCGTGCGCTCAAGGCGCAGGCGCAGACGGGCAAGAACATCCTCATCTTCGGAAGCGCCGAGCTTTGCGATTCGCTGATGAAAGCCGGCGTAGTGGACGAGGTCATGCTCGCGCTGGTGCCGGTGCGGCTCGGCAAGGGCAATCCCTTCTTCAAGCAGAGCGATGCCGAAAGCGCATTCAAGCTGATCGAGGCCCGCCCGCTGAAGAACGGCACCGTCATCCTGCGCTACGAACCGATCCGTTCGCAGTGAGTCCGGCAGACGCAGATGCCGGCCGTTGCGCCGCCGCAACAAGGGTGGCGGCGGCTTCCGCCGCCGTCTCCATATAGGAGGGATCCCGGTGCAGAAGCACGACGGCGAAGGAGCCGTCGAGCAGAAGAGCGATCTGCCGCGCGAGTTCCCGCGCCGCAACGATCCCCTCCGAACGAAACTCACCCTCCAGCCAGTCCTCCACCCGCTTCTTGTGGGCGGCACCTGTCTTCATGGCAGGATGTCCCGGCGTGTTCGCAAGTTCGGCGGACGTGCGCAGAAATCCGCAGCCCTTCCACTTGGGGTGCCGCGCGGAAGCGGCGAGATTGCGGAAGATCCCGGCGACCTTGTCGGCAATCCCGCCTTCGGCCTCCGCGAACCAGCGCCGGTACGCGATCAGGTTAGGCTGGTCGCGCTCCTGGAGATAGGCGGCGATCAGGTCGTCCTTGCTGGCGAAGTGATAGTAGAGGGTGCGTTTCGTCACGCCCGCCTTCTCCGCGACGGCATCCACGCCGATGCTGCGGATGCCCTCCGCATAGAAGAGCTTCGCTGCGGCGGCGACGATACGCTCGCGCGTCGTGGTGGAAGAAGTGGCCATATCCCAATGTATACCGACTAGTGAGTATACTCAAGCATGAGCGCTCGATATCGTTGTCGGCATAGCGTCGTCGTCATGGAGAGAGCCATGCAGAAGCGGATTGCGTTCCACCCCGATCGGAGAACGAGCCGGCCCGGCGGGCTGATGGAGAGGCCGCTGGTGGAGCGCGTCGAAATCGCCTGCGCGGACGGGGTGGTGCTCGGCGGCCATTGGTGGGGCGGCGGCGCGGAACGAGAGGGCACCGTCGTCGTCAATGCGGGAACCGGCGTACCCGCCAAATACTATCACCGTTACGCCGCCTTTCTCGCCGGGCATGGCTTCGACGTCCTCACCTACGACTATCGTGGCATCGGCCTGTCGAGACCGGACCGTTTGCGCGGCTGCGGCTATCGCTGGCGGGACTGGGGCGAGCGCGATTTCGACGCGGCGCTGCGGTTTGCGCATGACCGCAAGCCGGGCGAGCCGCTCGCGGTTGTCGGCCACAGCATCGGCGGTTTTCTGCCCGGCCTTGCCGAAAGCGCGGGACTTGTCGGCCGCATGCTGACCGTCGGTGCGCAATATGCCTATTGGCGGGACTATGCGGCTTATCGGCGGTTGCGCCTTCTTGCAAAATGGCACGTCGTCATGCCGGCGCTCACCGCCGCCTTCGGCTATTTCCCTGGAAGGCGCCTCGGCTGGCTGGAAGATCTGCCGGCGGGTGTCGCCTATGAGTGGAGCTTCCGCAAGGAACGGATGGAACTGAGCCACCCGAAACGGGAAAGAACGTCGGTGCTGGCGCGGTTTGCGGCGGTAAGAGCGCCGATTCTGGCGGTTGCGATGTCTGATGACGAGTTCGCGACCCCTGCCGCCGTACGAAGGGCGCTCGGCTACTATCGCAATGCGGCGGCGACCGAGGTTTTCCTGGAGCCGGAGGAACTGGGTCTGTCCGATGTCGGGCACTTCGGCCTCTTCCACGACCGGCATCGCGCGGGCTTCTGGCTCGACACGGTTCTATGGCTGCGTGACGGCGTGAATCCCTGGCCGCGGGCGATCAGCCCATGAGGTTGGCATAGCGCACGGAATAGATGCGGTCGCGGCCGAGAAGGTGGGCAACGAGATTGTGGCGGTCGAAGAGGCCGGCCATCGCCTTGTGGCGGAGGTCGAGCCCGCCGGTCGTGACGCCGAAGGCGGGCATCAGCAGGCGATTGCCGTCCGAGGCGAAGCACGGGCGGCGTACCGCTTTCTCGCGGCGCCTGACGGTGGCGCAGGGGTGGAGATGGCCGGCGATCTCCGCGCGGACAGCCCCGGCGCGCGGCTCATGGCGGAAGGAGAGGCCGGCGAAGTGTAGCTCGTCGGCCGACTGGCCGGGAAGGCCGGTGGTCCCGTCCGGATCGTGGTTGCCGTTGATCCATATCCAGTCGCGCCCGCGCGCCATCGTCGAAATGAGCGAGCGCAGGTCTTCCGGCAGATGTTGCGAGCCCTTGCGGTCATGGAAATTGTCGCCGAGGGACACGACGATCTTCGGATCGTAGCGGGCAATGACGGCGGAAAGAATATTGAGCGTCGCGACCGTGTCATAGGGCGGCAGCATCATGCCGCGTCGGGCGAAGGCCGCCCCTTTCTCGAGATGCAGATCGGAGACGACGAGCAGCCCGGCCTCCGGCAGAAAGAGGCCGCCCATGGGATCGCAGACGGCCGCAACGCCGTTCACGACGATCTCCTCCGCCCCGCTTGCGGCTCCCGTCATCATCTCTGCGCGGGCCGCGAGCCCGAGGCGGTTCATCAATTCTCTTTCTTCCCATGTTCAGGCGCGCGCCGCCTTTGGCCGCGGCTCCTCACCTCAACGCCTCCGCGATCAGATCCTCGGCGGCCTCCTGCAGCACCGCGTCCTGCGCCTCGCCTGGAACCGATTCCTTGCCGATCTCCAGCATGACCGGAACGGCGAGAGGGGAGACGTGGTCGAGCGCGCGATGCGTGATGTGCCCTTTGATTCGCTTGAGCATATCGCCAAGGCGCTGAATGTCCAAAAGGCCGCTCGCCGCGTCACGCCGGGTCGCCTCGAGCAGGATATGATCCGGCTCGTGGCTGCGCAGCACGTCGTAGATGAGGTCGGTGGAGACCGTCACCTGTCGTCCTGTCTTTTCCTTGCCCGGATGGCGGCGCTCGATCAAGCCGGAAATCACGGCGCAATTGCGGAAGGTGCGCTTCAGCATGTAGCTCTCGTCGAGCCAGGCTTCGAGATCGTCGCCGAGCATGTCCTCGTCGAAGAGATCGGAGAGGCCGAGGCGGCGCGACCCTATCATCGCCGCCATGTCTTCCAGGCTCCAGACCGCGAGCGAATAATCGGTGGCGACAAAGCCGAGCGGCCTGGCGCCGGCCCGCTCCAGCCGGCGCGTCAGGAGCATTCCGAGCGTCTGGTGCGCCAGCCGCCCTTCGAAGGGATAGGCGATGAGAAAGAAGCGCTTGCCGCGCGGGAAGGTCTCGACCAGAAGTTCGTCCCGGGCGGGCAGGACGGACTTGTCCCTCTGGATCGCCAGCCAGTCGCGGACCTGGTCCGGCAGCGCATGCCAGCGGTCGGGATCGGCAAGCATGCCGCGCACCTGATCGGCGAGATAGGTCGAAAGCGGGAACTTGCCGCCGGCATAGGCAGGAATCTTCGCATCCAGCGAGACCGCGTTGGTGACGAAGCATTCATTCTCGCGGATGCCTTCGAAACGCAGCACCTTGCCGGCGAAGAGGAAGGTGTCTCCCGGCACCAGTTGCTCAAGGAAATATTCCTCCACTTTGCCGAGCGAGAGGCCGCCGCGCCCGAAGGCGCCCCTGGCATTGCGCCGCACGAGCCGTACGTTGAGCTCGGTCGCCTCGACGATGGTGCCGAGGTTCAGGCGATACTGTTGGGCGATTTGCGGATTGGAGACGCGCCAGCGGCCCTCCGGCGTCTTGCGGATCTTGGCGTAGCGTTCGTAGGAGCGCAGCGCATAGCCCCCCGTTGCGACGAAATCGACCACGCGTTCGAAAGTCTCCCACGAAAGCGTCGCATAGGGCGAGGCGGTGCGGATTTCCTCATAGAGCTCCAGCGGATCGAAGGGCTCGGCGCAGGCCATGCCGAGAACGTGCTGGGCCAGTACGTCGAGGGCGCCGTCGCCGATGGGCGGCGTGTCCTGCGCGCCGAGATAGTTGGCGTCGAGCGCCGCCTGGCACTCCATCACTTCGAAGCGGTTGGCCGGAACGAGGATCGCCTTGGAGGGCTCGTCCATCCGGTGATTGGCGCGGCCTATGCGCTGGGCAAGCCGCGAGGCGCCCTTCGGCGCGCCGACATGGATGACCAGATCGACGTCACCCCAGTCCATGCCGAGGTCGAGCGTAGAGGTTGCGACGACGGCGCGGAGCCGGTTGGCGGCCATCGCCGCCTCCACCTTGCGGCGCTGGCCGGCATCGAGCGAGCCGTGATGCAGCGCGATCGCCAGGTTCTCGTCGTTTGCGGTCCACAGTTCCTGAAAGAGCAGCTCGGCCTGGAAGCGCGTATTGACGAAGATCAGCGTCGTCTTGTGATCCTTGATCGCGCCGTAGATCTCGGGGACCGCATAGCGGGCGAGATGGCCGGACCAGGGAATGCGTTCCTCGGTGCGAAGGATGGAAATGTCCGGCGCCGCACCGCCGACGACCTGAACGAGACCGGCCGGCGGTGCCGGATCGGCACCCTGCGGCACGAGCCACTTGCGAAGATCCATCGGCTCGGCGACGGTGGCCGACAGGCCGATCGCGGTGAGGCCGGACGCATGCCGGCGGATGCGGGCGAGGCCCAGCGAGAGAAGATGTCCGCGCTTCGAGGTCACGAGCGAATGGAGTTCGTCGAAGACGACGAATTTCAGATCCTTGAAAAAGCGCCCGGCCTGTCCGTTGGCAAGCAGCAGGGCAACCTGCTCCGGCGTGGTCAGCAGGATATCGGGCGGATTGAGCTTCTGGCGCTGGCGCTTCGACTGCGGCGTGTCCCCCGTCCGGTTCTCGATCGTCACCGGCAAACCCATCTCCGAGACCGGCTTCATGAGATTGCGTTCGATATCGACGGCGAGCGCCTTCAGGGGAGAGATGTAGAGGGTGTGGACGCCCGTGAAGGCCGAACCCGGAGGGTTCCTTCCGCGCTGCGTAAGATCCGTCAACGAAGGCAGGAACCCGGCAAGCGTCTTGCCGGCGCCCGTCGGCGCGATCAGCAGGAGGTTTTCCCCGGCGCCGGCGCGCGCAAGGAGCTCGAGCTGGTGGGAGCGCGGCTCCCAGCCCTTGGCCGCGAACCAGTCCGAGAAGGGATGGGGGAGGAGATCGAAGCCCTGTTGGGTGGACATGGACGCGGTTTCGGTCACGCTGAATGGACGAATTCAATGGGTACTGACCCTAAACCACGGCACAAGAATGTGAAGCCGCGTGAGGCCCCGATTTTTTCAAGAACGTGCAGGCCGGGAGCGCGTGATGCCAATTGTGGCGTTTCTCGGTCAGCGATCGCCTGCCTATGGGCATAAGGATCGCGCCCGCCCTTTTTCAAGGCCGGATCACGCGATTGTTGTTCACCCTTGATTGACATTTTGTTGTCGGAACGCGGGCTTCAAGCTCGGCGGGAAGGGGGCCATATGAAGTTCACCGAAGCGCAGAAACGAACGACGCTTCAGTCAAACCAGACAGCCACACCAGACGTTACAAGGGACCAAGATCATGAACAAGCTCGCAATCGCCATCGCCGCATTTTCGCTTTCCGCCGGTGCCGCCTTCGCGGAAAACCCCTATGTCAGCCGCACCGACGTCATCCAGTCCGGCCCGAACGCCGGCAGTGCGATCGTCGACCAGGCGACCACCGCTTCCGTTTCCGGAGAAGCCGCAGCCATGGGCAAGACGCACCATACCGTCGCCCAGAATGTCGCTCCGATCAACCAGCGTGTCCTTTCGGGCCGCTGAACCTCCCAAGACTATCCAAGACTGAAGAGAGATTGAAATTATGAAGAAGTTCGCAATCGCCATCGCAGCACTTTCGCTTTCCGCCGGTGCCGCCTTTGCCGAGAATCCCTATGTCAGCCGCACCGACGTTATCCAGTCCGGTCCGTATGCCGGCCAGCCGATCGATCGTCGCACCAGCGCTTCGATCTTTGACTATGGCACCACCGGCTCGATCTCCGGTGACGGCCGTGCGTTCAGCCGGAACCATTCCGTCGCCGATCACATCGCGCCCACCAATCAGCGCGTCCTTTCCGGCCGGTAAGAATTCGGCCCAAATCGCAGAAGGAGTAAGATCATGAAGAAACTTGCAATCACCATAGCCGCCCTTTCGCTTTCGGCCGGTGCAGCCTTTGCGGAAAACCCCTATGTCAGCCGCACCGACGTGATCCAGTCCGGCCCGAACGCCGGAAAGCCGATCGTCGATCAGGCCACTACGGCATCGATCGGTGAAACCGTCTTCGGTGCGCCTCATGTAAGGACCTCCGAGTTCGAAAAGGCCCATTTCGCAAAGTCGGGCCGGTTTGAACGTCCGGATTGGGCGGGCAACAACTAAGCTTAGGCCGGGCGTATCGTCCCGACCGATCATAAACGGTCTTCGCCGGTCAGTCCGGCGGAGACCGTTGCCGTTTTTCCGCAGAGGCATTCCCGAACACGAAACCGTTACTGCGCGAAAAGAGCGCGGAACCCTTTGCACGCTGCTCCGTTTTCCGATTGCAACCGACGAAATACAAGGAGTGAAACGATGAAAAAACTCGCTTTGACCATCGCGGCTCTGTCGCTTTCGGCCGGTGCGGCTTTTGCAGAAAACCCGTATGTCAGCCGTACGGACGTCATTCAGTCCGGTCCCCATGCCGGCGAACCGGTGATGAATGAGGACAGGGGTATGTTCGACTCCATGTCGACGGGGTCGATCCGTGGGAACTCTCCGGTCCAAAATACGCTGGACGAAGAACTGGCGGATCCTTCGGCAAACCGCAGCGGTGATGCCGATCCGGGCAGCGTCGTCTACGACTAAGCCGCAAGGCAGACTTGCCAAATCATCGGCCTTTCCGGACCTCCCCCGGAAGGGCCGATTTTCTTTGCGTGTGTTGGGCATGGACCCGCATCTACATTGCGATATAGCGGTCCGATCGGTGATTGATCGTCAGGAACAGGTTCAGCACCAACGCCCCGATTACCGAGCAGAGCACGATGAACGGGGCGGCGACTGCGAGGGCGGCGGCAAGCACGACGATATCGAAGGCGAGCTGGACCAGCCCCGCCCGCCAGCCGAAACGATCCTGCAGGAAGACGGCGAGGATGCCGAGGCCGCCGAGGCTCGCGCGATGGCGATAGAGCGCCAGGAGACCGTAGCCGAGCAGAAGGCCGGCGACGAGCGCCGTCCACATCGGCTCCAGGCTCTCAATCGATAGGAGCCGCGGCTGGACTTCGGTGATGAGCGACGTCAGGCCGACGGCGACGAATGTCTTGAGGGTGAAACCCTTGCCGAGCCGGCTGAGCGAGAGGATGTAGAAGGGCAGGTTGATAACGGTGTAGTACAGGCCGAAGCTGTATCCGGTCAGGTAATGCAGAACGAAGGCCACGCCCGCCACGCCGCTGGCGACCAGCCCGGCACTTGCCATGAGCGACAGGCCGAGAGCCGCCACGACGCTTCCGGTAAATACGCCCTGCGCATCCTCCAATGCGGTGTGACGGGTCGGGGTCGGGTTCCAGAAGCCGAAACGCCGCCTGTCTGCGCTCATTCGTCTGTCTCCGTCTCCGCGATCCGATATGGTTTTATACTGCGGCGCAATATGATCAAGCGACGGCGTTGCGGCGGGTGAGGAACAGGATGCCGTGAACGGGTTTTCCGCCATCCGTCCGGATGACCGTCCTCTCTTCAGCGACGGGAGCAAAGCCGCTCGCCGTGCAGCGCTCGTGTATGAAGGCTGACGAGTGGGCGTAACGAAGGGACGGCTGCAGGGCGAAGCCGGGCCGGCTGCCGGCATCTTCCACGGAAAAGGCGAACAGCCCCCCGGGCGCGACAAGCCGCGCGGCGATGTCGAAAACCTCCGAAAGATCGCCGAGATACATCAACACGTCGGCCGCGCTGGCGAGATCGGCCCGCATGTCCGCGAGGTCCGGGCCGAACAGGCCGGATTGCGCCGCCGGCAGGGAAAGATCGGCTTGCATCAGCCGGTCGTAGACGGCCTTTTCCTCTGCCTTCGCAAGCATGTTGGCCGAGAGATCGAAGCCTTCGAGGAACCCGGCGCGGGCGCGGATCCTTTCGCCGAAGAGGCCGGTACCGCAGCCGAGATCGGTGACAAGGACAAAGCGCGCATCCTCTCCGGCGTGGTCAAGAACGAGGGCGGCGAGCTTTTCCGGCACGCTGTAGTTCAGCTTGTCGACGAGAGACGTGTCGAACCGGCCGGCATAGTCGTCGAAGAGCCGTTCGACATAGCGGCTCGGCGGGCTTGGCGGCATCTCGGCGGCGCCGAGCACCGCCAGTTTCAAGCCGGCGCCGAAGATATCCCCGGGATCGAGCGCAAGGACGCGGGCAAGCGCTTCCGTCGCCGCCGTTTTCCGGCCGGATTTCTCGGCATATTCGGCGAGCCGGAACCAGCCGGCGGCCCATCCGGGGGCCTGTTCCAGCGCCTGTTCCATCAGTTCGGCGGCCTCGGCGAATTCGCCGCTCTCGGCGAGCATGCGGGCATAGTCTGCGCGACGGTCGGCGATGAGATCGCCGGAGGAAAGCTGGATCGGTGACATGGATGGCCGAAAATGTCGATGAACTGGCGAAGCTCTTGGCGGCTTCTCGGCAAAAGGCAAGCGGAATCTGAAACAAGCGGTTCGCGGCCGCCCTTGCGGCTTTGGGCGGAGCCGCTTATGTCAGGGCGAACCGCACAAAAGGAGAGCAGGCGAATGGCGGACGGGCTCAACAGATTTCTCGGCGATACCCCGCTCAGGGCGGCGATCAAGCTGATCGTCATCTCGGTTGCCGCCGGCTTCCTGATGTCGGTCTTCGGCTGGTATCCCTATGACATCCTCTACGGGATCCGCGATTTCGCGCTCGATCTCTGGCATGGCGGCTTTGCCGCGCTCGGCCGGGTCGGCGACTATCTTGTCCTCGGCGCGGTGATCGTCGTGCCGGCCTTCCTGCTGATACGGCTGCTGAGCTACCGACGCTGAACATGAACTCATCTCTTTTGACGAAGCGGGCGGGCCGCAGAGCCTTCCTGACGGGTGCGGTCGCGACGCTTGCCGCTGTTGCCGCCGGCTGTTCGACCACGGGCGTGCTTTCGCCCTCGTCGGGTACCGGCGAGGACCAGACGGATGAGACGCTCGGTCTCATCAACAAACTGCGTGCCGAACGGGGACTTTCGCCGCTCGCAGGCGACCGGGCGGCGGCGCGCGCCGCCATGGATCAGGCGGCCCGCATGGCGGCGGCCGGGCGCATGGAGCACAATATCGGCCTCGGCGCCAGTTTCCTGAAACGCATGAAGAGCATGGATGTCGCCCTGCCTGCCGCCGAGAATATTGCCGCCGGCCAGACGGACGCCGTCGCCGCCTTCGAGGCCTGGTATCGTTCCCCGAAGCACCTCGAAAACATGCTGGGCAGCAGCTATCGCGGCCTCGGCGTTGCCGTCGTGACGAATCCGTCTTCCGGAGGCAGGCCCTACTGGGCCATGGTGCTGTCGAGCTGAGCCGATTCCCTGCGGCGGCGAGGCGCAAGGGAGTAGCAGAAATGGATCAGGCAGCATCGTCGGACAAGGATCCGTCCGGGCCGTTCGAGGTAACGCACCGCCTCGTGCTGTCGATCGCCATCCCAATGACGCTCGGCTTCCTGACCACACCGCTCCTCGGCATCACCGATACCGCTGTGGCCGGCCGGCTCGGCTCGCCCGAGGCGCTGGCCGGCCTGGCCGTCGGCGCCGTCCTCTTCGATCTCATCCTCGGCAGCTTCAATTTCCTGCGCGCCTCGACCACCGGCCTGGTCGCACAGTCCTTCGGGCGCGGCGACCGGCGGGAGCAGCAGGCCGTCTTCTGGCGCGCGCTCCTGACCGCGCTCGGCTGCGGTCTGCTGATCGTTGTTTTCTCGCCTCTGCTTCTGAAGGCGGGGCTTTTCCTCATGGCGCCGCCTGCGGGCGTCGCCGAGGCGACCGCAACCTACTTCTCGATCCGCATTCTCGCGGGGCCGATGGCGCTCGGCAATTATGCGCTGCTCGGTTTCGTGCTCGGCCGCGGGCAGGGCATGACGGGGCTCCTGCTCCAGAGCATCGTCAACGGCGTCAATATCGTCCTCTCGATCCTGCTTGGGCTTTCCTACGGCTGGGGGATCGCCGGCATCGCCTGGGGCACGGTGATCGGCGAGGCTGCGGGCCTGGTTGCGGGCGTGCTCATCGTGCTGCCGCGCTTCGATCGGGCGCACCGGCCGACGCGTGCGGAAATCCTTGCGCGGGATCGGCTGCGGGCCCTTTTCTCGCTCAACCGCGACATCATGATCCGCACCTTCGTCCTGATCGGCGCCTTCGCGCTCATGACCAGGATCGGCAGCTCGCTCGGCCCGGTGGCACTCGCGGCCAATGCGGTGCTGATGAATATCTTCCTCGTCGCCGGCTACTATCTCGACGGGCTCGCCAATGCGGCCGAACAGCTCGTCGGGCGGGCTTTCGGCGCCGCCTGGCGGCCCGCCTTCGACCGCGCGGTGAAGCTCACCATGCTCTGGTCCTTCGGGCTTGGCGGGGTCACGACGCTGTTCTTCCTGGGGTTCGGGACGGATGTGATCGCGCTCCTGACGACGACGGAAAGCGTGCGCGCGGAGGCTGCCGCCTACCTGCCCTGGGCTGCGCTCACCGCCGTGACCGGGGCTCTCGCCTTCCAGATGGACGGCGTCTTCATCGGAGCGACCTGGTCGAGAACGATGCGCAACATGATGCTGGCGGCCTTTGCCGGCTATCTGGCGGCGCTGGCCGTCTTCGTGCCGCTTCTCGGCAATCACGGGCTGTGGCTGTCGCTCAACCTGTTCCTGGCGATGCGCGGTCTTTTCCTCGCCGCCCGGCTGCCCTCGCTTGCCGCGGCGACCTTCGGCCGGCCTCGGTAGTGTCCGGTCGTTCCGAGGTCAGAGCGGCCGGCCTGCCCAGTGGTCCGTTCTCGTGCCGCGGATGTCGCGGATGGAGGAAAGCCCCTCCCGGTCGCAGAGCGCGGAGAGATCGCTGACGATCCGGCCGGGAAGGCCGGGGCCGGCATAGACCATGCAGGAATAGAGCTGCACGAGGTCGGCACCCGCACGGATCTTTTCCGCCGCCGTCTCCGCCGAATCCACGCCGCCGACGCCGATGATCGGCAGCTCCTCGCCGACGCGCCGGCGCATGCGCGCGAGAACCGCGGTGGATTTCGCAAAGAGCGGCCGGCCGGAGAGCCCTCCGGCTTCCCCCGCCTGGGTGCGGTCGGTCAGGCCGTCGCGCGAAAGCGTGGTGTTGGAGACGATCAGCCCGTCGAGATCGTGGGAAAGGGCCTCCGCGGCGATGTCGTCCAGGCCTTCCTCCGTAAGATCGGGGGCGATCTTCAGGAAGACCGGCACGCGCCTGCCGCTTCGCGCAGCCTCTTCGGCACGCGCCGAAAGAATGGAAGAGAGGAGGGCTGCAAGGCTCTCGCGCGCTTGAAGGTCGCGCAGGCCCGGTGTGTTGGGCGAGGAAATGTTTGCGGTAAAATAGCGCGCGACGTCGTAAAAGGTGCGGATGCCGGCGACGTAGTCGGCGATGCGGTCGGCGCTGTCCTTGTTCGCGCCGATATTGACGCCGATCAGCGCCTGGCGCGAGCAGGAGCGCATCCGCCGAAGCGCGGCCGCATGGCCCTCGTTGTTGAAGCCGAGCCGGTTGATCACCGCATTGTCGGCGGCAAGGCGGAAGATGCGGGGCTTCGGGTTCCCCGCCTGCGCCTTCGGCGTGACGGTTCCGATTTCGGCAAAGCCGAAGCCGAGACGGATCAGCGCTTCCGGTACCTCGGCATTCTTGTCGTAGCCGGCGGCCATGCCGAGCGGATTGGGAAATTCGATCCCCGCCACTGTCTGGGCAAGCCGCGGATCGGGCCTTGCGGCGCAGGCCGGAACGAGCCCGGTCTTCAACGCCTTGACGGAAAGGCCATGGGCGGTTTCCGGGTCGAAGAGGAAGAGCCCCTTGCGGGCGATGCGTTCGACCGGGTTCATCGCGCAAGTTCCGGAAAGACATGCCGGTCGCCTGGCCCGAACGGCAGCGGCTTCTCCCAGAGGACGGCCGAAAGCGGCAACGGTGCGTAGAGATGCGGAAAGAGATCACCGCCGCGGGAGGGTTCGAAGACCAGTTTTTCCCCGAGCGCTTCGCCATCGACGGCGACGAGCAGGAGGTCGATCTGTCCGGCGAAATGGCGCGCTGCGGTTTCCTCGGCCTGCGCGGCCGTCGAAAAATGGATGAAACCATCGGCAAGATCGACGGGTGATCCTTCGAAAACGCCACTTTCTCTGGCTTTCTGCCACAGACTCGTCGGAACGATCTTATAGACTATATTGCTCATTGTGCCGTCTCCGCTGCTTGGCCGCCCCTTCAAGGACCGCTTGCAGCAAAGAAAGCCGATTGTCCACGGGCGATCGGCGGTCGACCAGAATTTTCCGGAGGAACCCGCATGAAAATCCTGTCGCTTCTCACGCTTCCCCTTCTTCTTGCGGCAAGCGGCGCGCTTGCCGAGGGCGAGGGGCGCTATCAGATGGAACGGACGGGCGGCGGCTTCGTGCGCCTCGACACCGTCACCGGCGAGGTGTCGCTGTGCAGGGAGGCGAACGGGCAGATAACCTGCCGCATGGCCGCCGACGAACGGGCGGCTTTCGAAAAGGAGCTGGATCTCCTGACCGCCCGCGTCGAGGCGCTCGAGGAAAGATCGAATTCCGGAGCAACGGGCCTGAAACCGAGGCTCCCGAGCGACGAAGAGATTGACCGCGCCATGGGCGTCATGGAAAGAATGATCCAGCGCTTCATGGGCATCGTGAAGAACTTCGAAAACAACGAGGAGGACACCGCGCCCGAAGGAGAGGTGCTGCCGGAGAAGACCTGACGCGACCTGCGTCCGGCTTCCGGATATCGGGCCGGGGGACGGTCTTGCCGGAACGTGACTGCTCTTGGGAGGGAGCCGCATGGAATCAGCAATGACGATCATCATAGCGGACGATCATCCGCTTTTTCGCGGGGCGCTGCGCCAGGCGCTCGTCGGCATGGAGGGCGATCCCATAGTCGTGGAAGCGGGCGATTTCGACGCGGCGCGCGCAGCAGCGGCGGAGAACGCCGACGCGGACCTGATGCTCCTCGATCTCGCCATGCCCGGGGTTAGCGGCCTTTCCGGCCTGATCGCGCTCAGGGCCGAATTCCAGAGCCTGCCGGTCGTCGTCGTCTCGGCAAGCGACGATGCCGCGACCATCCGGCGCGCTCTCGATCTCGGCGCCTCGGGCTTCATCTCGAAATCCGCTGCGATCGAGGAAATCCGCGAAGGCATAGCGACGGTGCTGCAGGGCGGGGTCTGTACGCCGGCCAATTATGTCGAGGGCGGCGAACAGGATGCCGAAGTCGCCGATCTCATCCACCGGCTGCACACGCTGACGCCGCAGCAGTCGCGGGTCCTTTCCATGCTTGCCGAAGGCCTGCTCAACAAGCAGATCGCCTATGAGCTCGGCGTTTCCGAGGCCACCATCAAGGCGCATGTTTCGGCGATCCTATTGAAGCTCGATGTCGACAGCCGCACCCAGGCGGTCATCCAGCTCGCGAAGATCGGCGGCGTTTCGGCGGCCGCCTGACGCTTCATTCCGCGGCCGCCTGCTCGGCGGTCGCAAGCTGCGTCAGCCATGCGCGCATGGCGGCAGGTCGCACCGGCTTGTTCTGGACGAGCACGTTTTCCTTCTCCGCTTCCGCCCGCACTTCCGGCGTGCGGTCGGCGGTTACCAGCAATGCCGGAATATCCGCACCGCAAACGGCGCGGACGCGGGCGATCGCCTCTATTCCCGTGCCGTCGCCGAGGTGGTAGTCGGCGATGACGGCACCCGGCGCCGGCGCACCCAGGGCCAGAAGCCCGTCGAGCGCGGCAAGCGATTCGGCAAGAACGACGTCGCAACCCCATCCCGACAGGAGCAGCCGCATGCCGTCCAGGATCTTCGGCTCGTTGTCGATGCAGAGGACCCTCAGCCCCTTCAATCGCGCTCCGGTGGCAGGCACCGCCGCCGGCCTTTCGGCGGCCTGGCGGCGGCCTGCGGCCGCATCGATCGGAACGCGCACCTTGAAGCTCGTTCCGCGCCCGGGCGTCGACTGCAGCTCGACCGGATGGTTGAGGACGCGCGAGATGCGGTCTACGATGGAAAGGCCGAGCCCGAGGCCGGGTGCGGTGCGTGCTCCTTCGTCGAGCCTGGCGAATTCCTTGAAGACGGTCCGGAATTTCGAGGACGGTATGCCGATGCCGGAATCGAGCACCTGGATGAAGGCGTTCTGCCCCTGCCGGCGTACCCCGACCAGGACCCTGCCGCTGGTCGTGTATTTGATGGCGTTGGAGACGAGGTTCTGCACGAGGCGGCGAAGCAGGTTGGGATCGGTGCGCACGGCAAGCGATGTCGGCAGCACCGTCAGCTTCAGGTTTCTTGCCCGCGCCATCGGCGCGAAGTCGGTCTCCATGCGCTTCAGCAGGTCCTTGAGCGCCACCGTCTGAACGCGCGGCTTCATCGCGCCCGTATCGAGCCGGGAAATGTCGAGAACCGCGCCGAGGATGGTTTCGACCGATTCCAGCGAGGAATCGATATTGTGGATGAGCATGCTGTTGTCCGAATCCCCGAGCCTTTCCACAAGCGAGGAGGAGTAGAGCCGCGCGGCATTCAGCGGCTGCAGGATGTCGTGGCCGGCGGCGGCGAAGAAGCGCGTCTTTCCTATATTGGCCTCTTCGGCGCTGGCGCGCGCTTCGGCAAGTTCGGTGTTCACCCGCGTCAGCTCCGCCGTGCGTTCGGCGACGCGCATCTCCAGCGTCTCGTTCGCCCGTTTCAGCGCGCGGTCTGCCTCCACGCGTTCGGTGATGTCGGTATAGGTAGTGACGAAACCTTTGTCCGGCATGGCATTGGTGCGCACTTCGAGGATGCGCCCGCCGCTCGAAAGCACGAGCGGAAAGGGCAGGTCGAAGGTCATCATCTTGGTCAGGACCGAGGCTTTCTCCGTCTCCGCCAGGTCGCCGCGCTCGGTGAGGATTCCGACGATGCCGGCGAGCGGAAAGCCGACCTGGCCGACGGCTTCGGGCAAGTCGAGAAGCTGGCGGAAGCGGCGGTTCCAGACGGTGAGATTGCCGGCGCTGTCGAAGACGGCGATGCCCTGGTCTATCTGGCCGAGCGCGGTCTGCAGCATGTCCTGATTGTATTGCAGCGCTTCGCTCGCCTGGTCTAGCAGCCAGTCGGTGTCGGCCGGCATGTCGTCGATGCGCTGGAGCACGAGCGAGAGCACGAGGCGGGCGGAGGACGAGCCGATGGCGCTGCCGAGAAGCTGCTCGGAGAAGTGGACGAGCGCCATGTCGGCGGGGGCATTGTCCTCCAGCCACCGGCCCATCTGGGTCTCGTAGGTGTGGAAGGAGCGCTGCATGCGCTCTTCGCCGAGATATTTCGCGATCGTGCTCTTGAGGTCCTTGACCGTTACCTTGGTGCGCCGGCCGCGGAAGGCGCGTTCGAGCCGCGGCCTGTTGCGGATGAAGATGCCGGCCTGCAGGCGCTCCAGCGTCGTGGGATTGCGCGTGAGCGAGCCGATGACATAGGCGCCCACATTGACCATCATGGCAAGCAGCGTCGCATTGACGAGGGGATCGGCGTTTTCGCCGGTGAAGATGGTCGAGCCGGGAAAGAGGAAGCCGAGAACGGTTTCGGCGACATAGGCGTTGTCGGAAACGCCGAGGCTCGGCAGGAACAGGAGATAGGCCCATATGACGAGGCCCGAGAGCATGCCGGCCATGGCGCCCCGGGCATTGGCCTGGCGCCAGAAGAGGCCGCCGAGCAGCGATGGGGCGACCTGCGCGATCGCCGCGAAAGCGAGCAGGCCGATCGAAGCGAGGCCCGCATTGGCGGTCGCCGAGCGGTAATAGGCGTAGCCGAGAAGCAGGACGAAGAAGATCGCCAGCCTGCGGATGCGCAGGAGCATCCGCGAAAGATCCTCCTGCGGCGCGGCGCCGCCGATAAGGTTGCGCCGCAGCACCACCGGAATGACGATGTCGTTCGAAACCATGATCGAAAGGGCGACCGAGGCGACGATGACCATGGCGGTCGCGGCCGAGAAGCCGCCGATGAAGGCGATGAGCGTCAGCAGCGGCTGGCCGCCGGCAAGCGGAAGCGCAAGCACGTAGAGGTCCGCATCGCCGCTGCCGTCGAAGGTGAGCACACCGCCGATGGCGACGGGCAGCACGAAGAGGTTGATGGCGATCAGATAGAGCGGCAGCAGGATGCCGGCCATCCTGAGTTCGCCTTCCGTCCGGTTCTCGACGACGGAGACATGGAACTGCCGCGGCAGCATGATGATCGCGAAGGCCGACAGGATGATGAGCAGCAGCCAGCGGGCGATCGGCGTCTCATAGGTCAGCGCAGACATGACGCGGGCGTTTTCCGACGCCCTCTGCCAGAGGTCGCCGAGACCGTCGAACATGAAATAGACGACGTAGAATCCGACAGTGGCGAAGGCGACGAGCTTGACGACCGATTCCATCGAGATCGCCAGGATGAGGCCGTCCTGATGCTCGGTCGCGTCCGTGTGGCGCGTGCCGAAGACGATGGCGAAGCAGGCGAGGAAAAGGGTGACGAGAAGCGGCAGGTCGATCAGTCCGCCGGACGCGGCGAAGCCGTAGCCCGAGGTGTCGACCATGACCGCGACCGAGCTCGACACCGCCTTGAGCTGCAGGGCGATATAAGGAACCGCTCCGATCAGCGAAATCAGCGCGACGATGGCGGCGACGCCCGGATTCTTGCCGTAGCGCGCGGCCACGAAGTCGGCGATCGAGGTAAGGCGTTCGGATTTGGCAAGCGTCACGATCCGCCGGATCAGCGGCATGCCGAGCGTGAACATCAGGATGGGCCCGATATAGATGCCCGCGAATTCGAGGCCGTGGGTGGTCGCAAGCCCGACACCGCCGAAATAGGTCCAGGAGGTGCAATAGATCGCAAGGCTGAGCGCGTAGACCAGCGGCCGGCCGCGCGCCGCCACCTCCGGCTTCCTGGCCTTGCGGTCGCCGTAGCTCGCCACCGCGAAAAGCAGAAGCAGGTAGCCGAAAGCCGAAACGAAGATCGTCGAGCCCGCCAGCATATGTCCTCCCGGCAGGGCATTCCCTGCAACTTTCACATTAGGGCATTCCGAAGCGGATGAAAATTGATCCAAAGTGGAAGCTATCCATTTGTTCGGAATAGCTTAAAATGCGAATCAGGCGATGGGGACGTCGATCGAGAGCGGAACCTGGGGGCGGTTCCATCGTCATGAATTCTGGTCTAGGTCGAATCGGCCTCGCAGCGACAGGAGACCCTTATGCTCAATGAATTCAAGGCGTTTATCGCCCGCGGCAATGTCATGGACCTTGCCGTCGGCGTCATCATCGGTGCCGCCTTCAACAAGATCGTCGACTCCGTCGTTAACGATCTGGTCATGCCCATCGTCGGCGCCCTGACAGGCGGCGGATTCGACTTTTCCAATTATTTCCTGGCGCTCTCGGGCAACGTGACGGCGACCTCGCTTGCCGCGGCCCGCGAACAGGGCGCCGTCTTCGCCTATGGCAGCTTCATCACTGTGCTTATCAATTTCCTGATTCTGGCCTGGATCATCTTCCTGATGATCAAGGGCGTGAACCGGCTGCGCGCTTCCGTGGATGCGAAGAAGGAAGAAGAGGCCGCGCCGCCTCCGGCGGATGTCCAGCTGCTCACCGAAATCCGCGATCTCCTGAAGACCAGACCGGCGGTCTGACCGCCATCGGACCCCGGGGCCGGTACGCTCGGGGTCCGCTTCCATCAATCTTGTCGATAGGATGTTCAGATAAACTGGCGTGATCCCGTGCGGGAATCCCGCTAGAAGAAGCGCGGTTGCGCCGCACCGCCCGTTTCCCGATCGCCCGGAGCATTCTCGTCCGATGAATATCCTCAACAGCCTCAGCCCCCGCTCGCTCGCGGCGCCGGAAAGCGGCATCGTCGAACTTGTCAATTATGCCCGCGGCCGCGAGGGCCTGATTCCGCTCTGGGTCGGGGAGGGCGACCTGCCGACGCCGTCCTTCATTTCCGAGGCGGCGGGGGCGGCGCTTGCAGCGGGCGAAACCTTCTACACCTGGCAGCGCGGCATCCCGGAGCTTCGCCAATCGCTTGCCGATTACTATTCCCGCCATTTCTCCAGGACGCTGCCGCCGGAGCATTTCTATGTGGTCGGATCCGGGATGCAGGCGATCAAGCTTTCGATCGAGGCGCTGACCTCGCCCGGTGACGAAATGGTCTATCTGAGCCCCGCCTGGCCGAACTTCGCCGCATCCGCGGAGCTTTCGGGCGTCAAGCCGGTCGCGGTGCCGCTGCAGTTTTCCGAGGGGCGTTGGCAGCTCGATTTCGCCCGGCTGGAGGCGGCGATCACGCCGCGCACGAAGGCGATCTTCGTCAATACGCCGTCGAACCCGACGGGTTGGACGGCGACACGCGAAGACCTCGCCGCCATTCTGGAGATGGCGCGCCGGCGCGGCCTCTGGGTGATGGCCGACGAAATTTATGCGCTCTACCACTATGCCGGCGGCCGGGCGCCGTCCTTCCTCGATGTGATGGAAGAGGGCGACCGGGTGATCTTCGTCAATTCCTTCTCCAAGAACTGGTCGATGACCGGCTGGCGCGTCGGCTGGATCGTCGCGCCGCCGGAGATGGGCCAGGTGCTGGAAAATCTGGTGCAGTATTCCACGTCTGGCGTGGCCCAGTTCATGCAGAAGGGAGCGATCGAAGCGCTCGACCGGGGCGACGATTTCGTGCGCTCGAACATCGCCAAGGCGGCTACCTCGCGCGATCTGCTCTGTGATGCGCTGATCGCCACCAACCGCGTGGAGACGCTGAAGCCGGACGGGGCGATCTATGCCTTCCTGAAGATCGATGGCGTGAAGGATTCGCGGGCGGCGGCTCTCGACATCGTCGACAAGACCGGAGTCGGGCTCGCACCGGGAACGGCTTTCGGCGAAGGTGGAAACCTGTTCATGCGGGCCTGCTTCCTGCGCGATCCGGCGCAGGTCGCCGATGCGGCCGAGCGTCTTTCCCGCTACATTGCCGCGCTTTAGCCATATCCCCATTGCTTCTTTCGCCGCGACGGGGTGATATCCCCTCATGGCAATGGTGACGAGAAGGATGTTTCGATGGCGGTTCTGGTAACGGGCGGCGCGGGTTATATCGGCAGCCACATGGTCTGGGGGTTGATCGACGCAAACGAGGAGGTCGTCGTCCTAGACCGGCTTTCCACAGGCTTTCGCTGGGCGGTGGCGCCCGAAGCCCGCCTTTACGAGGGCGATATCGCGGATCGCGACCTGCTGCGCAAGATATTCGCCGAAAACGATGTCGATGCGATCATCCACTTCGCCGGCTCCATCATCGTGCCGGAATCGGTTGCCGATCCCCTGTCCTATTACGAGAACAACACGGTCAAGTCGCGCGCTCTGATCGCCGCAGCCGTCGAAGCGGGCGTGAAGCACTTCGTCTTCTCGTCCACCGCTGCCGTCTACGGCACGCCGCAAAGTGCGGACCCCGTGGTGGAAACGGCGGAACTCAGGCCCGAATCCCCCTATGGCTCCTCGAAGCTGATGACGGAGATCATGCTGCGCGACACGTCGCTCGCCCATGACTTCACCTATACGGCGCTGCGTTATTTCAATGTTGCCGGTGCCGATCCGCGCGGCCGCACCGGCCAGTCGACGGCGGGCGCGACGCATCTGATCAAGGTCGCCTCCGAAGCGGCCCTCGGAAAGCGGCAGGGAATGGACGTCTACGGCACCGACTATCCGACGCCGGACGGCACCTGCATCCGGGACTATATCCATGTGAGCGATCTTGCCGACGCGCATCTGAAGGCGCTGGAACGCATGCGCGCCGGCGGCGGCTCGATCGTTGCCAATTGCGGCTACGGCCGCGGCTTCTCCGTGCTCGAAGTGCTGAGCCGGGTGAAGGAGGTGTCAGGCCGCGATTTTCCGGTGCGGATCGCCGGGCGCCGCCCGGGCGACGCGGTTTCGATCGTCGCCAATCCGGCGGTCGCCATGCGGGAGCTGGACTGGGTGCCGAAGCATGACGATCTCGCCTTCATCGTGCGCACGGCGCTCGACTGGGAAGATCACCTCGGCCGCCGCAACATGGTCTGACCGCATTCCCGAGGGTTAGTGTTATTCGCCGAGGACGCGCTTTTCGTGCTCGATCGAATAGCGGATCAGTCTTTCCCAGAGATCCTCGTAGAAGCCCGCCTCGAGCCCATTTTCAAGGGCGTTCCTGCGGGCATTGGCCTTGACCTCCTCGACGCGGGCGGGAATGTCCGCCTTGAGGCCCAGGCCGCTCTTGATCTCGGCAGCACGGCTGATGAAGCTCCAGCGTTCGGCGAAAAGCGCCATGAGGCCCGCGTCGATCCTGTCGATATTCTCGCGGATTTCCTCCATCGTGGCGCACTCGGCTGCAGACTTGACCATTGCTTTGCGTTCCTTTCGGTTGCGCAAGGCTCTAACAAAGGTCGTGTCGGGAGGAAAGCCGAAAGAGCCGCCTGCGCGCATTTGCGCCGGCGGCATCGTCGAGGAAAAGGATAGGCCCGGCCGGGTCCTTGCCCGCGCGGACCTGAAAAAAACGGAGTAGGGTGCGGTCCTGTCTCCGTTTCGTCCGGTTCGCTGCGGGCAGGCAGAGATCTAACTGTTCAAGCTTGAGCGAAGCTTAGCTATTACGCATATTCTTATCTTTTCAAGCGCCAAGGGCGAGCTTGATCGCCAGCCCAACGATCGAAACGGTCACGACCCCGAGAAGCCAGAGCCCGAAGAACCACAGGAGCCGGCGGGCGGCAGGGGGAAACGCCATCAGTGATATCCCTCCTCCGGATCGACCTTGCCGCGGAAGACCCAGTAGGCATAGCCGGTATAGACAAGGATGATCGGAACGAGCACGAGGGCGCCGACGAGCAGGAAGGCGAGGCTTTCGTCGGGCGCAGCGGCGTCCCAAATCGTCACCGAGGTCGGCACGATATAGGGATAGAAACTGATGCCGATGCCGGCAAAGCCCAGAACAAAGAGCCCGAGTGCGGCGATGAAGGGCTGCGTGTCATGGCTTGTCCGCAGGCCGCGCAGGAGAAGCGCAAAGCAGCCGAGCACAAGAAGCGGCACGACGAAGCTGAAGACGGCAGTCGGCCAGCCGAACCACCGCTCGAGATAGAGCGGCTCGAGGAAAGGTGTCCAGAGGCTGAACACGCCCATCGCGGCGAGCGTGCCGACGGCAGCCCTGAGGGCGAAGATGCGGGCACGCTCGGCGAGTTCTCCCGTTGTTTTCATCACCAGCCATGTTGCGCCGAGAAGCGCATAGCCGATCAGCAGCGCTATTCCCGTCGCGATCGAAAAGGGCGTGAGCCAATCCCACCAGCCGCCCGTATAGGCGCGGTTTTCGACGGGGATTCCCTGGACGAGCGCGCCAAGCGCCAGCCCTTGCGAAAAGGCGGCGACCATGGACCCGCCGGCGAACGCGCCATTCCAGAGGAACTCGCCGCGCTTCGTCCGCCAGCGGTATTCGAAGGCGACGCCGCGGAAGATGAGGCCGAGCAGCATGGCAATCAGCGGCACGTAGAGCGCCGGCAGGATGGTGGCATAGGCGAGGGGGAAGACGGCCATGAGGCCGCCGCCGCCGAGCACCAGCCAGGTCTCGTTGCCGTCCCAGACCGGCGCGACGGAATTCATCATGACGTCGCGGTCGCGCTTCTCCTTGAAGAAGGGAAAGAGAATGCCGACGCCGAGATCGAAGCCGTCGAGGATGACATAGGCAAGGACGGCGAAGGCGATGACGGCGGCCCAGATGAAGGCAAGGTCAATGTCCATGACGGTCGCTCCCTTTGATTTTCCCGGCAACCGAGGGTGCAGGTGTAATACCGGCCGTGCGGATCGGCCCGTCTTCGAGGTCCGGCTGGGGATCGCGGGGCAGCCGTCCCATCAGGCGCAGAATGTAGAAGGTGCCGGCACCGAAGACGAGGAAATAGACGATGATGAAGGCGATCAGCGAGGTGGCGACGGCGGGCGCGTCGATCGGCGAGATGGATTCGGCTGTCCTCAGATGTCCGTAGACCGTGAACGGTTGTCGTCCGACTTCGGTCGTCACCCAGCCGGCCAGCACCGCGACAAAGCCGGCAGGTCCCATGAGGACGGCGGTGCGATGCAGCCACCCGTTCGTCGCAAGCGTCCCGCGCCAGCGACACCAGAGCGACCAGAGCCCGATGCCGAGCATGGCGAAGCCGATCGCGACCATGATCCGGAACGACCAGAAGACGATGAAGACCGGCGGGTGGAGATCGTCCGGCACGGTGTCCAGCCCGTCGAGCGGCGCATTGAGGTCGTGCTTGAGGATGAGGCTTGAAAGTTTCGGGATCTGGATCGCGTAGTCGATGCGCTTTTCGTCGGTGTTCGGGATGCCGAGAAGGATCAGCGGCGCACCGTCGGGGTGGCTGTCGTAATGCCCCTCCATCGCCATGACCTTGACCGGCTGGTGCTCCAGGGTGTTGAGGCCGTGGAGGTCTCCGGCGAAGATCTGGATGGGGGCGACGATCGCGGCCATCCACATGGCCATGGAGAACATCTTCCTCGCACGGCGCGGCGCGGTGTTCCTGATGAGGTGCCAGGCCCCGACGCCGCCGACGACGAAGGCGGTCGTCAGATAGGCGGCAAGCACCATGTGGACGAGGCGGTAGGGGAAGGAGGGATTGAAGACGATCGCCCACCAGTCGACGGGAACGAACTGGCCGACGTCGTTCATCGCGAAGCCCGCGGGCGTCTGCATCCACGAATTGACGGCAAGAATCCAGGTGGCGGAGATCAGCGTGCCGAAGGCGACCATGCATGTGGCGAAGAAATGCAGCTTGTGGCCGACGCGGTTGAGGCCGAAGAGCATGACGCCGAGAAAGCCTGCCTCAAGGAAGAACGCCGTCAGAACCTCGTAGCCCATCAGCGGCCCGATCACGGGGCCGGCCTTGTCGGAGAACACCGCCCAGTTCGTGCCGAACTGGTAGGACATGACGATGCCGGAGACCACGCCCATTCCGAAGGCGAGCGCGAAGATCGTCTTCCAGAAATTGAAGAGGGCGAGATAGACCTCGTCCTTCGTCCACAGCCATAGGCCTTCGAGAACCGCAAGATAGCTCGCCAGCCCGATCGAAAAGGCAGGAAAGATGATGTGGAAGGATACCGTGAAGGCGAACTGGAAACGGGCAAGAAGGGTGGCGTCCAGATTGTCGAACATCAGGCTTCCTTTCCTCGGCCGGCGATCCGCAGCCGGAGCGGTCGGATCTTGCGAAGGCGCAACGTCTCGACCGTGGAAGGAATGTGGCGCAATGCAGGCAAAGGTCAATCGGCGTCCGCCCGGCAGGTTGTCACACCGCGACAATCTCGCGCGCTGCGGCATTTTCGCATTCGCCGGCTCGGCGGCATCGTTACCGCGGGAAAAACGGACAAAAAAAGCCCCCGCCGACAAGGGTAAGCGGCGGGGGCTGGGCGCGGATCATTCGCGATACGCGTCACACACCGGCGGCAAGTGAGGGGCGGCAGCCGACCGGTGATATCTTTTGTATTCCTCCGTCCGGCTTACCGGGCGTAAGGAGCGCCGTCGCCACCGCGCAGACGCGGGGTCGGCTCGGCATAGCCGGCATCGGCGCGGGGAGCTCTGTAGCTCTCGCGGACCGAAGCGGTCGTGCCCTGATCGACGACCGACTTGCCGGCATTCGGGCCGGACTGGATGACATCGGTGCGGCCGACATAGGGATTTTCAGCGAAAGCTGCGCCGGCAGAAAGCGAAAGTGCGGCAACAGCGATTGCAAGCTTTTTCATGGTTTTATTTCCTGGTCGATATGCGAAACTCAGTGGCCTGCGAGGACGCGTCCGTTCGGAGCGCCGTCGAAGTGGTTGCCGAGAAGCGGCGCGGGAGAAGTCTCCCTGGCGACCGAAGCGGTCGTGCTCTGGTCGACCACTGGCTGGCCGGACGGCGTGACGTCGGTGCGGCTGACATTGGGGTTTTCAGCGAAGGCGGCACCGGCGGAAAGCGAAAGTGCTGCGATAGCGATTGCGAACTTCTTCATGATCTTAACTCCTTGAATTCTGGTTGCCGGCTTACTGGCCGGAGTAAACGCGGCGAACGCCGACGCTGACTCCGTTCTGGATGCCGGTGACCGGATCGGCATAGTGGACGTCGCCGCGCACGGCTGCCCGGCTGGTGCCGATGGATGCGGTCGTGCCCTGGTCGTAGATCGGCTTGCCGGCATTCGGGCCGGACTGGATGACGTCGGTGCGGCCGACATAGGGATTTTCAGCGAAAGCGGCACCGGCAGAGAGCGAAAGTGCGGCGATGGCAATTGCGAACTTCTTCATTATCTTACTCCTGGTCTGGATGCAGGCCGGTTGGGAGGTTCGCGGCCCGCTATGACGAATTGCGTGATGGGATCACCGGTGCGGAAGTTCGTCACCTTCCTGTTTGGCAGCCGAATCCGCCGTCCCTTTCGAAGGCGAGGCCAGCTGTTTTCCGGGCACTGATCCGGTCAGCATGTAATCGATCCCGGCTGCGTCCGAATCCGAATTGATCCGGGCATAATCCTGCACGCCGAAGGTCGGGTTTGCGGCGAAAGCCGAACCGGCGGAAAGAGCCAGAGCGGCGACCGCGACAACATGCCTGTTCATGTCGGTATTTCCCTTGTTACTTTCGAACACCGAAGTTTCCTTTCTGGTGTCCCATTGCATATGGTCCCTCAATAAATGGGATGAAAGGACTCAAACTGCGAATTCTGTGTCAACAGAACGTTGACAATCAATTCTGCCTAAAAGTCCGGCTGGACGGTTTCCCACATGTCAGAGTCCGCCGGCGGCGATGTGGTGTTATGCTGTTGATTCAAAATATATATCGCAGAAGATGCTTTATCTTTCCCGGAAGCTGTCTGCCGCCTCGAAAAAAGGCATAGGAACGAAGCCCTGCATATTTCAAGAGCAGGCATCGATAAGTTTTCTCTGAAAAAAGTCGAAAATTTCCGTTGCGGCGTCCTTGAAAGGGGGGCGTTCCGGGCGGTCAGGCCGCTCTCAGATAGTGTTCCGCGAGTTCGGTCCAGAACGCTGCGCCGATCGGCAGCAGGTCGTCGTTGAAGTTGTAACCCGGATGATGCAGCGATTTGTCGTTCTCGGAGGTCTTGGCGCCGAGGAAAAAATAGGTGCCGGGGCGTTCCTTCAGCATATAGGCGAAATCCTCGCTTCCCATGAAGGGACGGGCGAGGTCGACCACCTTGTCGACGCCGGCGAAGCGGATGGCGAGCTCGCGCACGAGGTCCGTCTCGGCCTTGTGGTTGATGGTCGCGTCGTAGCTCCTCAGATAGTTGACGGTTGCGGTCATGCCGTAGCTTTCGGCCTGGCGTTCGGCAATGAGGCGGATACGGCGCTCCAGTTCGTCACGCACTCCCGGGTCGAAGGAGCGGATTCCGACGACGATCTCCGCGCGTTCCGGGATGATGTTGCTGGCCGAGCCGCCATGGAAGGAGCCGACCGTGACGACGGTCGAATCGAGCGGATGGATGTTGCGCGAGACGATCGACTGCAGCGCCATGACGATCGAGGCTCCGGCGACGATCGGGTCGGCCGTCTCCTGGGGTTCGGCGCCATGGCCGCCGCGTCCGTTGATTGTGATGCGCGCCTCGTCGACAGCGGCCATGATCGGACCTTCCCGCAGGGCGAACTGGCCGAAGGGCAGGCCGGGCTCGTTGTGCAGGCCGAAGACGGCGTCGCAGGGGAATTTCTCGAACAGACCTTCCTCGATCATGATCTTCGCGCCGCCGAAATTCTCCTCCGCCGGCTGAAAGATGAGATGCACCGTTCCGTCGAAATTTCGGCGCTCGGCAATGGTGCGGGCGGCACCCAGCAGCATGGTGGTGTGCCCGTCATGGCCGCAGGCATGCATGAGGCCGGGCGTTTTGCTGGCATAGTCGAGGCCGGTTTCCTCCAGGATAGGCAGGGCGTCCATGTCGGCGCGGATGCCGATGGACCTGCGGCTCGTGCCGTTCGAAAGCGTCGCGACGAGCCCGGTCCCGGCAAGCCCGCGGGTCACCTTGTAGCCGTAGCTTTCCAGATGCCGCGCCACGACATCGGAGGTGCGGACCTCCTCGAGGCCCAGCTCCGGATGGGCATGCAGGTCGCGGCGGATCGCCACCAGCTCCGGCATGGAGTTGCGCAATTGTGTCTCGACGGTCATTTCAGGCGCCACGGGTTGGAATCCTGTTTTCGAAATAGCGGAATCCCGCGACGAGGATCGCCGTCAGGCAGAGATAGATGAGCGCCAGCAGGATGAGCGGCTCGTAGACGATATAGGTCTCCTGCCGCACCTTCGAGACAACGGCATAGACGTCGATGACCGTGATGGTGGCCACCAGCGGCGTCGCCTTGAGTTGGAGCACGGTTTCGCCGTTCAGCGTCGGCAGCGCCCGGTGGACGGCGCGCGGCAGCCAGATCCGCCGGAAGACGGTCCACGGGCTCATGCCGTAGGCCCGTGCCGCTTCCAGTTCGCCGGCCGGCACCCCGGCGAAGGCGCCGCGCATCACTTCCCCCTCATAGGCGGCAAAGGACAAGGTCAGCGCCACGACCCCATAGGGCCAGGCCTCGCGCAGATAAGGCCAGAGGAAGGAGTTCCGGATTTCCGGAAATTGCGGAAAGAGCGAGCCGAGCCCGTAATAGAGAAGCCAGAGCTGGAGAAGCAGCGGCGTACCGCGGATGATGGTGCAGAAGCCGCTTGCCAGCATCTTCAGCGGCCAGGGGCCCTTCACCTGCACGAGCCCGATCGGAACGGCGAGGATGAAGCCGAGGATGGAGGTGCTGGCGAGCATCATAAGCGTGACGCCGACGCCGGAGGCGAGCCGGCCGGAATATCTCGGCAGCCAGTCCCAGCGCATGAACCAGACGACCGAGAAGACGAGAAGCGCGGCGATCGCGAGCAACACGATACGATGCGGCTTGAGGAAACTTTGCCGGGTCGGAAGCTCGGTGAGCGCGATCGCGGTGACGGTTTGCTCGCTCATCAGCCGGCCTCCGCCATGCCGCGCCGGAAGCGATTTTCGATGATGCGGATGATGATGTTGGAGACGAGCGTCAGCAACAGATAGAGCACGCCGGCGGCCAGGAAGAACAGGAGATAGGACTTGGTGGCGCCCGCCGCCTGCCGGGTGACGAGGGTCAGCTCGCTGAAGCCGACGACGGCCAGAAGGGCGGTGTCCTTGGTGGCGATCAGCCAGAGGTTGGAGAGGCCGGGAATGGCATGCGGCAGCATGGCCGGAAGCGTCACCCGCCGCAAGATCTGGCCCGGCGACATGCCGTAGGCGCGCGCAGCCTCGATCTGACCTGCCGGAACCGCCTTGATCGCGCCGCGCAGAACCTCGGTGGAATAGGCCCCCTGCACGACGCCGATCACGAAGATGCCGGCCGCAAGCCCGCTGATGTCGACGGTGCCGTAGCCGAGCGCCGTCATCGCACGATTGAGCATATCCGTGCCGGCATAATAAAGAAGAATGATCAGTACCAGTTCCGGCACGGCGCGAACCAGCGTCGTGTAGACTTCGAGCAGGTCCTTGAGGACCGGTCCGCCGTAAAGCTTGCCGAAGGCGCCGCCGGTGCCGAGCAGGAGGCCGAGCGCATAGCCGCCGATTGCGATCTGGATGGAGTTCAGGAAGCCGGCAAGCAATACGCCGCCCCAGCCGGGCGGCGACAGTGACAGGAGGCTCCAGTTGATCAGAGATCCGGCTTCCATGAAAACCTTGGTCCTTGTAGGGCAAGGCCGGCGGCAGCGCCGCCGGCTCCGGAAGAGCGATCAGCCGCCGTAGATGTCGAAGTCGAAATATTTCTTCGAGAACTCGTCATAGGTGCCGGTTTCGCGGATCGCCTTGATCGCGGCATTGATCTTGCCCTTCAGTTCGTCCTCGCCCTTGCGCAGTCCGACGCCGACGCCGGCGCCGAGAATTTCCGGATCGTCCTTCACCATGCCCTTGAGGTCGCAGCAGGCAGCGCCCTGTTCGCTCTTGAGGAACGCGTCGAGAGCGATGGAATCGGCCTGCACCGCGTCCAGGCGGCCGGCGGCCAGATCGTTGTTGGCCTCGTCCTGGGTCTGGTACTCCTTAACCGTCGCACCGTTCTCGCCGAAATACTTGTTGGCGTAGACCTGGTGGATGGTTGCGACCTGAACCCCGATTGTCTTGCCGGAAAGCCCCTCGGGTGTCGGTTGGAAATCGACGCCCTTCGGGCCGATCACGCCGGTCGGCGTATTGTAGTATTTGTCTGAGAAATCGATCGTCTGCAGCCGCTCGGCGGTGATCGACATGGAGCCGATGATCATGTCGATCTTGTTGGAGGTGAGCGCCGGAATGATGCCGTCCCAGGCGACCGGCGTGATGACGCAGTCGAGCTTGGCCTCGGCGCAGAGCGCTTTCATGAAATCGACTTCCCAGCCTTCCCAGTTGCCGGACGCGTCCGGCGAGGTGAAGGGCGGATAGGGCTCGGCCGCGAAGCCGACCTTGACCTGCTGCGCCATGGCGCCGGACACGCCGGCAAGGCCGATGGCGGCGGCAAGGGCGATTGTCTTCAGTGCATTTCTCATCTGTTTCCCTCTTTTGGTTGTTATGGATTTCAGTGGATGGAGCTGATGAATTTCTTCAGCCGCTCCGATTTCGGCGCTCCGAATATGGCTTCCGGCGGCCCTTGCTCCTCGATCACGCCGTCGGCTAGGAAGACGATGTGGTTGGCGACGTTGCGCGCGAACTTCATCTCGTGGGTGACGAGGATCATGGTGCGCTTCTCCTTCGCGAGATCGCCGATGACGGAGAGTACCTCGCCCACCAGTTCGGGATCGAGCGCGGAGGTCGGCTCGTCGAAAAGCATGACATGCGGCTGCACCGCGAGCGCCCGGGCGATCGCCGCGCGCTGCTGCTGGCCGCCGGAGAGGAACGAGGGGTAGGCGTCGCGTTTTTCATGAAGGCCGACGCGGCGCAGGATTTTTTCCGCCCGCTCGACCGCTTCCGCCTTCGGGACGCCGAGTACGTGGACCGGCGCCTCGATGACGTTCTGCAGGATGGTCATGTGCTGCCAGAGATTGAAGTTCTGGAAGACCATGCCGAGGCGTGAGCGGATGCGCTGCACTTGCTTGCGGTCCGCAGGCATGAGACCGCCATGGCCGTCCTTCTTCATCGCGATCGTCTCGCCATGGATGGCGACGGTGCCGGCGCTCGGCAGCTCCAGCATGTTGATGCAGCGCAGAAAGGTCGACTTGCCCGAGCCGGAGCCGCCGATGATGGCGATCACGTCGCCTTCCTTCGCCGTCAATGAAATACCCTTGAGGACCTCCAGCGGTCCGAAGCGCTTGTGCAGGTCGCGGACCGCAATTGCCTCGGCGGCTTCCGTCATCGCGGAGCATTCCCCGCCGAACAGAAAAACATGCTGTCTGACATGCCTGAACTTCCCCTGTTCTTATCGCCTTGTGCAGGCGTCTTTGCGCCCGTCACGTCCTTCCAGTGTTCCCATCGTGGCACTTGTGGAGAAATTATTCAAGCGTATAATAACGTTCGTTGCTGCCTTTTAGGGCAGTCCCGCCAAGTGATCATATTTCCAGCAGGAGTAAGGCATGACCGCATTCGGTTCCCAGGAGATGTCGGCCCCGTTGTTGCGTGTTCTGATGCGCCGGCCCGGCCCAAGCCTTGAAGGCGCCGATCCCGCGAAATGGCATTACGGCCCGACATTCGACGGTACCAGGGCGGTGCATCAATATGCGGAATTCGCGCGCCTGGTGGAAAAATCCGGTGCCGAAATCATCTGGCTGGAGGATGGCGGAGACGGGCTCGCCGACGCGATGTTCACCCATGATCCCTCGCTGATGTCCGATCACGGCGCGATCCTGCTGCGCATGGGAAAGCCGCTCCGCAAGGGCGAGACGGGACTGCACGAGAAGGCCTATGCCGAAAGGCAGATTCCGATCCTCGGCCGCATCGAGGCGCCGGGCACCGTGGAGGGCGGCGACTGCATCTGGCTCGATCAGAAGACGCTGGTCGTCGGACGCGGCGTGCGCACCAACCAGGAGGGAATAGACCAGTTGACGCGGATGCTGGCGCCGCACGGCATCGCCGTTCTCGCCTACGACCTGCCGCTCTGGCAGGGCGAAGAAGCCTGCCTGCATCTGATGTCGGTGATGAGCCCGCTTGCCGGCGATCTGGCGCTGGTTTTCGCCCCGCTCCTGCCGGCAGCCTTCTACCAGTTGCTGAAGAAGCGCGGCATAAGGCTGATCGAAGCGCCGGCCGACGAGTTTTATGCCAGCAACGGCCTGAGCCTCAACGTGCTGCCGACGCGGCCGAACGAGGTGATCATGGTCGCAGGCTTCCCCAGGACGAAGGAAGCCATGGAGGCCGCGGGCTGCGTGGTGGAAACCTTCGAGGCGGACGCACTCTGCATCGCCTGCGAGGGCGGGCCGACCTGCCTGACCAGGCCGGTGCTGCGGCGAGCGGCATGACGCGGCGGACCTTCCACCGTGCGCCCGAAGCAGAGCGCCGTCATGACCTGATCGAGGCGACGCTCGACAGCATAGCGGAATTCGGATTGCGGGGTGCGACGGTCCGTCAGATCGCCATCAAGGCGGGCGTGACCGCCGGCCTTATCCGGCATTACTTCGCCTCGAAAGACCACATCATTCAAGAAGCCTATCGCGTGCTGATCGGCCGGCTGACGGAAAAGGCCCGGCGGGTGACCGGCGATCCGGAGACGCGGCTTCACGATTTCATCGTCATCAACCTCACCGAGCCAGTGGCGAACGGCCGAAGCCTGGCCCTCTGGGCCGCCTTCATCAGCCAGGTGAATGTCGATCCGGCGTTGGCTGCGATCCATAGGGAAGGCTATCTCGGCTTCCGCGACGAACTGGAGGAGCTGCTTGCGGATTTCCTTGCGGAAAAGGGGCAGGACGCCTCGAAAGACCGCTGCAGGGCGCTCGCGATCGCAATCAACGCGCTGCTCGACGGGCTATGGCTGGAAGGTTGCCTCGCCGGAGAGCTTTTCGAGGAAAGCGAACTCGTCTCGATCGCGATTACCTCCATCGAGGCGTTGATGGGCGTCGGGCTTGCCGCGGGGCGGCGCAAAAAGGCAGGACGATGACAGGCAAACAGGGGGACGGGCGATGCGCTATGCATCCATAACGGAAAGGCTGGCAAGCCTCGGCTCGGAGAAATGGACGCTCCATGCCGAGGCGCGGCGGATGAAGCGCGATGGGCATGCGGTCATCGAGCTGACGATCGGCGAACCGGACATCGCGCCCGATCCCTCCCTGCTCGCCGAGGCCGCAAGGTCCATGCATGCGGGGCGCTACCGCTATTCCAACGGGCGCGGCGAACCGCAGATCGTGGATGCGCTCGTGCGCAAATATGCCAGGCGCAGGGCAGGCGTGACGCCCGAAAATATACTCTGCTTTCCCGGCACGCAGACGGCACTTTTCGCCGTCATGCTGGGCTTGGCCGAAAAAGGCGATGCGGTACTCGTCGGCGATCCGCTCTACGCCACTTATGAAGGGGTGATCCGTGCGACCGGCGCCGACAAGATCACCGTTCCCCTGAAGGCTGAGAACGGATTCCACATGAAGGCCGCCGATCTCGAGCGGGCGGTCACGCCGCAATGCCGCGTACTGCTCCTCAACACGCCGCACAATCCGACCGGCGCGGTTCTCACGGCCGGCGAGATCGCCGAGATCGGCGACGTCTGCCGACGGCACGATCTCTGGATCGTCTGCGACGAGGTTTACGAGGAGCTGGTTTTCAGCGGCCGTTTCGCCTCGCCCTTCGACGACCCGGTTCTGGCGGAGCGTACGGTCGTCGTATCCTCCATCTCAAAGTCCCATGCCGCTCCGGGCTTCCGCAGCGGCTGGGCCGTCGGCCCGGCGGAATTTGCCGACAGGCTGCTTTCGGTCTCCGAAACGATGCTTTTCGGCGGCCAGCCCTTTATCGCCGACATGACGGCCTATGCGCTCGACAATCCGGTCGATACCTCGGCGCGCATGCGCCGGTCCTACACCGAGCGCGCCGGGCGGATCGCAGCCGGACTGGCGGTTCCCGGGCTCGTGGCGCTGCCGCCGGAGGCCGGCATGTTCATTCTGCTCGACGTCTCCGGAACGGGCATGAGCGGCGAGGACTTCGCCTGGCGGCTGCTTCGCGAGGAGCATGTGGCGGTCATGCCGGGCTTCGCCTTCGGTGAGGCGGCGCAGGGCTTCGTAAGGCTGAGCCTCACCGTTCCGGACGAGAATATAGACGAGGCGTGCAGGCGGATTGCCGCGCTCGCCTCCCGATCCATCATCAAAAAGGAGCGCGGGGAATGACGAAGATGAAAACGGTTGGAGAAGCGTTGATCGACATCCTGGAGGCCAACGGCGTCGAGGTCGTCTTCGGAATTCCGGGTGTGCATACGGTCGAGCTTTACCGTGGGCTCGCCGGTTCGAAGATCCGGCATGTGACGCCGCGCCACGAGCAGGGCGCGGGCTTCATGGCCGACGGCTATGCCCGCGTCACAGGAAAGCCGGGTGTGGCGCTGGTCATCACCGGCCCGGGCCTGACGAACACGATAACCGCAATGGCGCAGGCGCGGCAGGATTCGATCCCGATGCTGGTGATCTCCGGGGTGAACCGCCGGGATTCTCTTGGCCACGGCCGCGGCCTGCTGCACGAGCTTCCCGACCAGCAGGGCATGATCAAGACGCTGGCGCTCTATTCCCATACGCTGCTCAATCCGGCCGACCTGCCTGTGGTGCTGGAACGCGCCTTCGCGGTGCTGCTTTCGGGACGCCCGGGACCCGTCCATGTCGAAATCCCGACCGATGTGATGGCGAAGGAGATCGAGCTTCCGGCATTGAGGCCGGCTGCGGCGACGCGTCCGCGCGCCGATGTGGAAAGCCTCCAGCAGGCCGCGATACTTTGCAGCGAGGCGCTGAAGCCCGTCGTCCTGTGCGGCGGCGGCGCCATTACCGCCGAAGACGAGATCAGGACGCTTGCCGAACGCATCGGCGCACCCGTCGTGACGACGGTCAATGCGCGCGGCATGCTGGCAGGTCATCCGCTCTGCGTTCCGGCAAGCCCGAGCCTCAAGGCCATACGCAATCTCCTCGCGCAATCCGATCTCGTCGTCGCCTTCGGAACCGAAATGGGCCAAACGGACTATGACGTCTATGCGGACGAGAGCTTTCCCCGGCTGAGAAAGATGATCCGCATCGATATCGATGCCGCGCAGCTTGCCCGCGGACCGCATGCGCAACTCGCGCTGCTGTCGAGCGCCAAGACGGCCGCGGCGGGTATCGTGGGCTTTCTCGAGGGGGCGGTCGCCAAGGATGGCGCAAGGCAGGCCGAAGCCGCACGCGCGGCCGCCTGGAAGGAGCTGACGCCGAAAATGCGGGTGGAGGTGGAGATCATCCACGAGATCTACCGGAGCTTGCCCGGAGCGATCATCGTCGGCGACTCCACACAGGCCGTCTATGCCGGCAACTCCTACTGCGAGGCGCCGCGGCCGCGAAGCTGGTTCAATTCGGCGACCGGCTACGGATCGCTGGGCTATGCGGCGCCCGCGGCAACGGGTGCAGCGATCGGCATGCCGGGTGTGCCGGTCGTTTGCCTGACCGGGGACGGCGGTTTCCAGTTCTCGCTTGCCGAAATCGGCTCGGCCGTCGACGCGACGGCGAAAGTGACATTCCTTGTCTGGAACAACGACGGCTATCAGGAAATCGAGAACTATATGATTGAATTGGGCATCGAGCCGGAGGGAGTGAGGCCGTCGGCACCGGACTTCCTGGCGGTCGGCAAGGCCTATGGAGTGCCTTCCGAACGCCTCTCCGACATAAGGGAACTGCCGGCGGCGCTGGGGCGGGCCGGAGAGCGCAGCGGCCCGAGCCTCATCGAGATTCACCAGGTGAAAACGGCAGGCGCAACGGCCTGACGGCAAAGCTCGGATCGGCAACTCTTTTTAAGGCGGCGTGATGCATTCGCGCCGCTTTTTTCGTTGTGCAGGTTAAGCAGAAATTTTTCTCGTCGAATGATATACTCATTGACTCATCATACCAGTTGGCGCTAGTTGTCTCCCGACAAAAGACTGAGGAGACACACCATGACATCGATTGCCTTGTTCGGCGCAGGCGGCAAGATGGGTTGCCGTTTGGCGAAAAACCTCAAGGGCTCGCGCTTCGACGTGCGCCATGTCGAGGTGAGCGATGCCGGCAAGGCGCGGCTCGCCGACGAGCTCGGTATCGGCACGGTATCTGTCGATGAAGCGTTGAACGGCGTCGACGTCGTCATCCTCGCCGTGCCGGATACGGCGATCGGCAGGGTCGCCGCAGGCATCGAGAGCAAGCTGAAGGCCGGCACGATGGTCGTCGTCCTCGACGCGGCCGCGCCTTTCGCGGGCCACCTGCCGGAGCGCAAGGACCTCACCTATTTCGTGACGCATCCCTGCCATCCGCCGATCTTCAACGACGAGACCGAGCTTGCCGCGCGCAAGGACCATTTCGGCGGCGTCGCCGCCAAGCAGCATATCGTCTCGGCTTTGATGCAGGGGCCGGAGGAGGCTTATGCGGTCGGCGAGGAGATCGCCAAGATCATCTGGGCGCCGGTCATGCGCTCGCACCGCGTCACCGTCGAGCAGATGGCGCTCTTGGAGCCGGGCCTCTCCGAGACGGTCTGCGCCTCGCTGCTCGTCGTCATGCGCGAAGCGATGGACGAGGTCGTCGCCCGCGGCGTGCCGCATGAGGCGGCCCGCGACTTCCTGCTCGGCCACATGAACGTGCTCGGCGCGGTGATCTTCGACGAGGTTCAGGGCGTCTTCTCGGATGCCTGCAACAAGGCCATCGAATTCGGCAAGCCGATGCTGATGCGCGACGACTGGAAGCGCGTTTTCGAACCGCAGGAGATCGCCGACAGCATTCGGCGCATCACCTGACCAAAATCGGGCGCGAGCCCGACCGCCGGCTCCGATGGGAAGGAGCCGGTTTTATCTAACCTGGGAGGAAAGAATGAACCTGACACGCAGAATGACCATGGCCGCGATGGCGGCCGTTCTTGCAGCCGGCGTTTCGATGCCAGCCTATGCCGCCGACCTGATAGCCATTATCACGCCTTCGCACGACAATCCGTTCTTCAAGGCGGAAGCGGTCGGCGCGGAAGCCAAGGCCAAGGAGCTCGGCTACGAGACGCTGGTCCTCGTCCATGACGACGACGCCAACAAGCAGTCGCAGCTCGTCGATACGGCGATCGGCCGTGGCGCCAAGGCGATCATCCTCGACAATGCCGGCTCGGAAGCATCCATCGCCGCCGTGCAGAAGGCCAAGGACGCAGGCGTTCCCTCCTTCCTGATCGACCGCGAGATCAACGCGACCGGCGTCGCCGTCTCGCAGATCGTCTCGAACAATTACCAGGGCGCCCAGCTCGGTGCCGAAGAGTTCGTCCGCCTGATGGGCGAAAAGGGCAATTATGTCGAGCTGCTCGGCCGCGAGGCCGACCTCAATGCCGGCATCCGCTCGCAGGGTTACCACGACGTCATCGACCAGTATCCGGACATGAAGATGGTCGCCCAGCAGTCGGCCAATTGGAGCCAGACGGAAGGCTACTCCAAGATGGAGACCATCCTTCAGGCCAACCCCGACATCAAGGGCGTGATCTCCGGCAACGACACGATGGCGATGGGCGCGATCGCGGCGCTTCAGGCGGCCGGCCGCAACGATGTCATCGTCGTCGGCTTCGACGGTTCCAACGACGTGCGCGATTCCATCAAGTCGGGCGGCATCAAGGCGACCGTGCTGCAGCCGGCCTACGCGCAGGCGCAGATGGCCGTGCAGCAGGCCCATGAGTACATCACCACCGGCAAGACGCCGTCGGAGGAAAAGCAGCTCATGGATTGCGTGCTGATCACCGCCGAGAATGCCGACAAGCTCGAGACCTTCGCGCTCACCGAATAATCCTCCCAAGGATTGATGCGCAGGGCGGCTCTGGCCGCCCTGCATGTGCATGGTTCATGTGAAGGAGTGCTCCTATGGCGAGCAGGAAGGCGGCCGTCGCCCTGGCCCTCGTTTGCGCGATGGGGCTGGCCGGCTGCAAGATCATCAAGACGCCGACCGCCGAAGAGCGCGCGCAGGCTGCCTCCGGCGGCTTCAATCCCGACAGCATGGCGGCGGAGATCTGGGAGCAGAAGATCGTTCCCTATCTCAACGAGCGGGCCGGGCCTTTCCAGGAGGTCGCAGCGCTAGCCGCCGGCGATCCCGAGGCCGCGGGAGCAAAATACGGACACAAGGAAAAGCAGGGCAGCGCGCCATGGACCTTCGCCGCGAAGGTTAGCGGCAAGATCGTCGCCGAGGAACTTCAGTCGCGCTCCGCCTATGTCGACGTGGACGTCGACGGCGACGCCAAGGCGGATGTGCGCGTCCAGGTCGGCCCGGCGATCCGCGGCACCGCGCTTCGCGACAGCCTGAATTTCGTGAACTTCAACGAGTTCAAGAACCAGATCGAATGGGCGCAGTTTGGCCGGTCCATCAACAATCACGTCAATGCGCTGACACTGGAAAAACTGCCGCGCCAGAACCTGATCGGCAAGACGGTCGAGGCGGTGGGTGCCTATCCGCTTCCCGCCAAGGGGCAATTGCCGCTCTTCGTTCCGGCAACGATAACGATCGGTGGCTGACATGGAGAAGACTGACGACTGCGTTCTGAGGCTCGAAGACGTCACCAAGGTCTATTCCGGCATCGTGGCGGTGAAGAAGGCTAACCTCGCCCTTCGCCGCGGCGCGGTCAATGTGCTCGTCGGCGAGAACGGCGCCGGCAAGTCGACGCTGATGCGCATCATCGCCGGCGTCGAGCAACCGACGCTCGGCCGCATCCTGCTCGACGGAGAGGAAGTGACCTTCGGCTCCCCGGCGGACGCGCAGGCAAGGGGGATCGCCATGATCTTCCAGGAGCTCAATCTCTTCGGCAATCTTTCCGTTGCAGAGAACATCTTCGCCACCCGCGAGATCACGCGCGGCCTGCGCGGCATCGACCACGCGGCGCAGGTGGAGAAGGCGAATGTCTTCCTGAAGAAGCTGGACGCGGATTTCAGCGCGGACTCGCTGGTGGAGGATCTGCCGATCGGCCAGCAGCAGCTTGTCGAGATTGCCAAGGCGATCTCGCTCGACGCGCGCATCCTGATCATGGATGAGCCGACTTCGGCGCTTTCGGCGGCGGAGGTCGATATCCTCTTCAAGGTGATCGGCGAGCTGAAGGCGCAAGGCGTGGCGATCGTCTATATCTCGCACCGTCTGGAAGAGTTGATGCGGATCGGCGACTACATCACCGTCCTGCGCGACGGGCAGATTACCGGCCAGGCGGAGGTCAAGGACATCGACACGAAATGGATCGTGCGCTCGATGATCGGATCCGACGCCAAGGACTTTGCCAAGTCCGTCGATCACAAGATCGGCGGCGAGGCCTTCCGCGCGGAGGATATCTGCCTGCCGCGCAAGACCGGCGGCTATGCCGTCGATCACCTCTCGATTTCCGTGCGCGCGGGCGAAGTGCTCGGCATCTACGGCCTGATGGGGGCCGGACGCAGCGAATTCTTCGAATGTGTCATGGGCCGGCATCCCATGTCGACGGGCAAGATCTTCGTTGGCGGCAAGGAGGTCCCGGCCAACGACACCACGATCCGCATCCGTGAAGGCCTGGCGCTGATCCCGGAGGACCGGCAGCGCGAAGGGCTGGTGCAGGTGCTGTCGATCGCCAGCAACCTGACGCTCGCAAGCCTCGAGCGCTTCACGAAACTCGGCTTCCACATCAAGGGCGAGCGGGAGCAGGCGGCGATCAGGGAAGCGATCCGCGACCTTTCCATCAAGGCACCCAACCCGGAATTCGACGTCACCTCCATGTCCGGCGGCAACCAGCAGAAGGTCGTCATCGGCAAGGCGCTGATGACCAATCCGAAAGTCCTGCTGATGGACGAGCCGAGCCGCGGCATCGACGTCGGCGCCAAGGCGGACGTGTTCCGCACCATGCGCCGGCTGGCAGGCGAGGGGCTCGCCATCCTCTTTTCCACATCCGACCTCGAAGAGGTCATGGCGCTTTCCGACCGCATCGCGGTGATGAGCAACGGAAAGCTGGTGACCGTGATCGACCGGGCCGAGGCTACCGAAGAGATGATCGTCAAGGCGTCTGCCGAAGGGCATAAGACGGCACAGGACACGACCCAGGACACGACAAGGGAACAAGCGTGATGACAACGGCAACCACAACGACCGCGGCGCCGGACACTTCCACGGGCTCCGTGCTTCTGACGCTCATGAAGCTCAGGACCTTCATCGCGCTCTTCGCGGTGATCGCCTTCTTCTCGATCTTCGCGCCGAATTTCCTGTCGACGGCGAATCTGATCCTGATGTCGAAGCACGTTGCGCTGAACGCCTTCCTGGCGATGGGGATGACCTTCGTCATCATCACCGGCGGCATCGACCTGTCGGTCGGCTCCATCGTCGGCCTCTGCGGCATGGTGGCGGGCGGCCTCATCCTGCACGGGATCGACCTGCAGATCGGCTATACGATCTATTTCAACATCGTCGAGGTGGCGCTGATCACGCTTGCGGTCGGCGTCGTCATCGGCGCGGTCAACGGCCTCCTGATCACCAAGCTCAACGTGGCGCCATTCATAGCCACGCTCGGCACGCTCTATGTGGCGCGCGGCTTCGCGCTTCTCTCCTCCGGCGGCCAGACCTTCCCCAATCTCGTCGGCAAGCCGGAGCTCGGCACCACCGGGTTCAGCTTTCTCGGTTCCGGCTATATCCTCGGACTGCCGGTCTCCGTCTGGATCCTGATCGTCGTCGCGCTGGCTGCCGCCTATATCGCGAAGTTCACCCCAATCGGACGGCACATTTTCGCAGTCGGCGGCAACGAGCGGGCCGCGCGCATGTCGGGCATCAAGGTCGACCGGGTGAAGATGTTCGTCTACATGTTCTCCGGCTTCTGCGCGGCGATCGTCGGCCTCGTGATCTCCTCCGAGCTGATGGCCTCGCATCCGGCGACCGGCAATTCCTTCGAGCTCAATGCCATCGCGGCAGCCGTCCTCGGCGGGACCTCGATGTCGGGCGGGCGCGGCACGATCGGCGGCACGATCATCGGAGCCTTCGTCATCGGCATCTTGTCCGACGGCCTGGTGATGATGGGCGTTTCCTCCTTCTGGCAGATGGTCATCAAGGGTATCGTCATCATCGTCGCCGTGGTGGTGGATCAGGCGCAGCGCCGCCTGCAGCAGCAGGTGACGCTGATGCAGCTTGCCAAGAAGGGATAAGGACACATGGCGGATCTGAAAGGCGCGCTGATCGGCTGTGGCTTCTTCGCCGTCAACCAGATGCATGGCTGGGCCGATGCGAAGGGGGCAGGGATCGTCGCGATCTGCGACCGCGATCCGGAACGGCTGAAGATCGTCGGCGACCAGTTCGGCATCGAGCGGCGCTATAGCGATGCGGATGAACTCTTCGCCGACGGCGGCTTCGATTTCGTCGATATCGCCACCACGGTTGCGAGCCACCGTCCGCTGGTCGAAATGGCCGCGGCACACAAGGTGCCCGTGATCTGCCAGAAGCCGTTCGCCCTCTCCATGGACGACGCCAAGGCGATGGTCGCCGCCTGCGACAGGGCGGGCGTGCTGCTGATGGTGCACGAGAATTTCCGCTGGCAGTCGCCGATCCTGAAGGCGAAGGCGGCGATCGACAGCGGCGCGATCGGCGAGGTCTTCTGGGGCCGCGTCAGCTTCCGCTCCGGCTACGACGTCTTTTCCGGCCAGCCCTATCTCGCCACGGGCAAGCGCTTCATCATCGAGGATCTCGGCATCCATGCGCTGGATGTCGCGCGCTTCCTCTTTGGCGATGCGACGGCGGTCACCGCGCGCACGCGGCGGGTCAATCCGAATATCGCCGGCGAGGACGTCGCGACGATGCTGCTCGATCATGCAGGCGGCATCACCTCGGTGGTCGATTGCAGCTATGCGACGAAGCTTCCCGTCGAGCCTTTCCCGGAAACGCTGCTGGAGGTCGACGGCAGCAAGGGCACGTTGCGGCTCTCGCAAAGTTATCGGCTGACAGTGCATTCGCCGGACGGCACGGAGGTCTCCGACGTATCGCCGCCGCTTCTTTCCTGGGCCTCGCAGCCCTGGCACAATATCCAGGAAAGCGTTGCCCTCATCCAGCAGCACTGGGTAGACTGCCTGAAGGAACAGCGCGAGCCGGCTACGTCTGGCGCCGACAATCTGAAGACCTTCGCCCTTGTCGAGGCATCCTATCTGAGCGCGACCGAAGACAGGACCGTGCCGCTGTCGGAGTTTCTCGGATGACCGCTTCGCGCGCCTTCCTGTTGTTCGGAACCGACGAGCAGGCGCCGGAAGCGCGACGGCTGACCGCCGGACATTTCTCCGTCGATCTGATCGGCGGCAATCTGAGGACGATCCGCTTCGCCGGCACGGAAGTGCTGCGCGCGATCTCCTTCCTCGTGCGCGACCGCGACTGGGGAACCTGCGAGGTGGAAATATCCGGGCTTGCGGTGGAGGAGCGTGGCGACGGCTTCTCGGTTGCATACACTGCCCGCTTCGTCGCTCCCGACGGGGCGGCGTTGAGCTGTGCGGCAAGGATAGAGGGCGGGAGCAACGAACTCTCGTTCGAGGCCGCCTTCACGCCCGACAGGGATTTCGAGACGGCACGTGCGGGCTTTGCCATCCTGCATCCGGTGATCGGCGTTGCGGGCCGCCCGGTGAAGGTCGAGCACGGCGACGGATCGGTCGAGGAATCGGTTTTTCCCGATCTCATCGAACCCTGGCAGCCGTTCCAGGATATCGCGGCGATCACGCATGAGGCGCTGCCCGGCATTTTCGCCGAATGCCGGATGCGCGGCGACGTCTTCGAGATGGAGGACCAGCGCAACTGGACCGACGGCTCCTACAAGACCTATGTGCGGCCGCTGGCGCTGCCCTGGCCCTATCTCCTGAAGGCGGGAGAGACCGTGCGCCAGTCGGTGACGCTGACGATGCGCGGGCAAGCGCCTCACGCATCAAGGGCAGACGAAGCGGACTTGCCTGTCGAGCTGGTGCTCTCCGGTCCAGAGGGCCGCCTGCCGGAGATCGGCGTCGGGCTCAGGCCGGAATGCCTCGGTGACGAGTTGAAGCATGCGGGGCTCTTGAATCGGATGGGTGCGCGGCACCTGATCTGCCATTTCGATCCGGATGTGGGCCACGGTCCCGATGCGTTGGCCGGTTTTCGCGAGGTTGCGGAGGCGAGCGGCCTCAAGGTCACGCTCGAATGCTTCGTGCCCTGCAAGGACGACCTCGACAAGGAACTGTCGGGCATCGCGGTTGAGGTGCGCGAAAGCGGGCTCGCGCTTGCCTCGATCGCCGCTTCCCCCTCGGTCGATCGCCAGTCGACGCCGCCCGGCAGCGTCTGGCCCGATTGCCCGCCGCTGGAGGATGTCTACGCGGCCGCGAATCGGGCCTTTCCGGACGTGCCGCTCGGTGGCGGGATGTTCAGCTATTTCACCGAGCTCAACCGCAAGCGCGTGCCGGCGGACGAGCTCGCCTATGTCACCCACTGCACCAATCCGATCGTCCATGCGGCCGACGATCTCAGCGTGATGCAGACCTTCGAGGCGCTGTTTTACGTGACGCGCTCCGTACGGGCGACCTATGGCGGCAAGCCCTATCGCATCGGACCCTCGACGATCGCCATGCGGCAGAATCCCTATGGCAGCGCGACGAAGGACAATCCTTCCGCCAAACGGATCGCCATGGCGAACACCGATCCGCGCCACAATGCGCTTTTCGGCGCTGCCTGGACGCTTGCCTACGCGGCCACGGTCGCCGATGCCGGGCTCGACGTACTGACGCTTTCGACGCTCGCCGGGCCTTTCGGTCTCGTGGCGGAAAAGGCGGAGCCGGTGACGGAGGGTAGGCCGCGACCCCTGTTCTATGTTCTCGAATGGCTGGGGGAGCTTTCCGGGGCGGAGCGGCTTGCGGTCCGCTCCTCGGCTGCGGAAAGAGTGCTCGCGCTCGCCGCCGGTCGCGAAGGAAAGACGACGGTTCTTGCGGCCAACCTGACGCCGCGCGCTCAAAAAGTCCGCCTTCCGCAGGCCGCTGCACGCTGCATCCTGCTTGACGAGGCGTGGTTGAGGGCAGGGGCAGAACCGCCGCAACCGGTTCCGCTGGAACGGCAGGAAGTCGTGCTGCCGCCCTATGCTGCCGCGCGCTTCGACCTTCGATAGATTAACCCGGCCGGAAACGCGCCGGTCAGGCGTTTTCCGCCTTGGCCTTCAGCGTGTAGAGCGACCGCGACCGCTCCAGATGCTTGATCATCGCCTGTTCGGCGGCGTCCGGATCGCCGCTGCGGATGCAGTCGATGATCTCCTCGTGCTCGGAGAGCGTGAAGTTTTCGCGGCCGCTCCAGATCAGCATCTCGGTGTGGTATTCCTTGAGCCAGCCGAGCATCGCGCCGCTGACGGCGGCGTAGATCGGATTTCCGGAAATCCGGGCGATGCGGGTATGGAACTCCATGTCGGCCCCGATAAAGGCCTCGGGTTCGGAAAGAAAGCCGCGCTGGCGCTCCAGGATCTCCTCCAGCGCCGCTATGTCCGTCTCGCTCGCGCGCGCCGCTGCTTCGCGCACCATGCCGCGCTCGAAGAAGATGCGGGCGCTCTTGAGATGCTCGAGCGAATCGGAGGAGCCCGAAAGCATGATCTTTGCGGCGACGTCGAGCTGGCGCACCAGCGACTGGGCCGTCAGCTTCAGCACTTTGGCGCGTTCCCCATGCGAGATTTCGACGAGGCCCATATTGGCGAGCGCCTGCATCGCCTCGCGGATCGCCGGACGTCCCACCTGGAAACGCTCCATGAGCGCACGCTCGGAGGGCATCTCGTCGCCGGGTTTCAGCTCTCCGCTCTCGATCAGCCGCTTCAGTCGCGCGAACACTTCGTCGGACAGCTTCCGGCGAACGATCGGTTCGGATTGCACGGTCATGTAAACTCCATCCGGTGGAAGCAACCGGTATTTATATATGCACGCCGCCCTTTGGAAGGGTGAGGTGGAGCCCGTGGATTTTGATCGACCGGTGGCGAGCGCCTGTCGATTTCCCTTGCGCGACTGTGATACTCATTATACCAGTTCTGGAAAAATTGCACTCCCTGTTTTTGGGAAACAGGCTCAAGGGGGAACGCCACGTGATACGCCTCACCTACCGGATCGAGACGCCCGGAAGCATCGAAGCCCTGGCTGCCAAGATTGCCAGCGACCAGTCGACCGGAACCTTCGTGGCGGTGCCGGGCGAAACGGAGGAGCTGAAGGCGCGCGTGGCCGCGCAGGTCGTCGCCGTCAGGCCGTTGCCACTGGCCGAGCGTCCATCCTTCCCCGATGAGGGCGGCGGCGCCACGCAATTCAATCGCGCGGAAGCGGATATCGATTTTCCGCTCGATGCCGTCGGTACGGACCTCTCCGCATTGATGACGATCGCGATCGGAGGCGTCTATTCGATCAAGGGCATGACGGGCATCCGCATCGTCGGCATGAAGCTGCCTGAGGAATTCGCGAGCGCGCATCCCGGGCCGCAGTTCGGCGTCCCCGGCAGCCGCAGATTGACCGGCGTCGAAGGGCGGCCGATCATCGGAACCATCGTCAAGCCGGCGCTCGGCCTGCGCCCGCACGAGACGGCCGAGCTGGTCGGCGAGCTTTTGGCCTCCGGCGTCGATTTCATCAAGGACGACGAGAAGCTGATGAGCCCGGCCTATTCGCCTCTAAAAGAGCGCGTTGCGGCGATCATGCCGAAAATCCTCGACCAAGAGCAGAAGACCGGCAAGAAGGTCATGTATGCTTTCGGGATCTCGCATGCCGATCCGGACGAGATGATGCGCAACCACGATCTGGTGCTTGAGGCCGGCGGCAATGCCGCGGTGGTCAACATCAATTCCATCGGAATGGGTGGCGTCTCCTTCCTGCGCAAGCGTTCCGGCCTCGTCCTGCATGCGCATCGCAACGGCTGGGATATCCTGACGCGTCATCCGGGCCTCGGCATGGAATTCTCCGTCTGGCAGCAGTTCTGGCGGCTTCTCGGCGTCGATCAGTTCCAGATCAACGGCATCCGGGTGAAATATTGGGAGCCGGACGAAAGCTTCGTCAAATCCTTCAAAGCCGTCAGCGCGCCGCTCTTCTCGCCTGCGGATTGTCCGCTGCCGGTCGTCGGCTCCGGCCAATGGGGCGGACAGGCGCCGGAGACCTATGCCCGCACGGGCGGCTCGACGGACCTGCTCTATCTGTGCGGCGGCGGCATCGTCAGCCATCCGGGAGGCGCGGGGGCCGGCGTACGTGCCGTTCGTCAGGCCTGGGAAGCCGCGGTCGCCGGCATCGCCCTGGAAGACTATGCGCGCGACCATCCCGAGCTCGCCCAGTCGCTCGAAAAATTCGCTGACGGCAAGGGTGCCTGACCATTCAAGACGAGGCGGCGAGGAGGCCCCGGACATGCAATCACCGCTGATCAGCTATTACGGCGACGACCTGACCGGCTCGACCGACGTGATGGAAGCGCTGGCCTCCCAGGGCGTGGAAACGGCGCTGTTCCTGGCGATCCCGGATCAGGCGCTTCTTGCGCGCTTTTCCGGCGCCCGCGCCTTCGGCCTGGCCGGCACGAGCCGCAGCCAGTCTCCGGCCTGGATGGAGGAAAATCTCGTGCCGGCCTTCGAATGGCTGAAATCGCTGGATGCCGCGCTCGTCCATTACAAAGTCTGCTCGACCTTTGATTCCAGCCCTTCCATCGGCAATATCGGCCGCGCTATCGAGATCGGGCGGCGGATCTTCGGCGATCAGGTCGTGCCGCTGATTGTCGGCGCGCCGCAGATCCGCCGCTACACCGCTTTCGGCCATCTCTTCGCCGCCTATCAGGGCGAGACCTACCGTATCGACCGGCATCCCGTGATGAGCCGGCATCCCGTCACGCCCATGGACGAAGCGGACATGCGCCTGCATCTTGCGCGCCAGACCGCGCTCGCCACCGGGCTCGTCGATCTGGCGCAGCTTCGAAGCGGCGATGCGGATGCGGTCGTCGACCGCGCCTACGCCTCGGGAAGCGAGATCCTGCTTCTCGACGTCGCCGATACGGAGACGCAGCGCGCCGCGGGACGCCAGCTCTGGCGCAGGCGCGGGCAGACGGGGCAGTTCGTCTGCGGCTCGTCCGGCGTCGAATATGCGCTGGTACACGAATGGCAGCGCACCGGCCTTGCAGGCGAAACGCCTCTGTTCCCGCATCCGGGCGCGGCGGAGAAGATCGCCGTCGTCTCCGGCAGCGTTTCGCCGACGACCGAACGGCAGATCCGCCATGCGCTGGAGAACGGTTTCGACGGTGTGGCGCTCGATCCGCTGGCGATATCGGCAGCGGATGCGGAAGGAGCCGTGGCGGAGGCCGTGGAGCAGGGCATGCGCAGCCTCGATGCCGGGCGCAGCGTCATTCTCTATACCGCGCTCGGGCCCTCGGCGGACAGAGGGGCGGCGATTTCCTTCGAGGACGGCTCGCGTCATCGGCTCGGCGAGAATCTCGGGCTCATCCTGCGCTCGCTCGTCACCCGCGCCGGCCTGCGAAGAGCCGTCATCGCTGGCGGCGACACATCGAGCCATGCCCTTGCGAAGCTCGGCATATCCGCACTCACCCTGCGCTTGCCCCTGCCGCAGACACCCGGCTCTCCGCTCTGCACGGCCCATGCCGCAGACGCGGCGGTGGACGGCATGGAGGTCGCGCTGAAAGGCGGACAGGTCGGTCATGACGATTATTTTTCGATGATCCGCGCCGGCGGCCCCACCGGAAAATAGCGGGGGCGCAGAACTGGTGATGCGGCCAGCAGGCTTGCGGACGACTTGCGTCTCGCGCGTGGCAACCGATACCGAACCGCCCCTCCACCCTCCGCCTGAGCGCATCGCTGAAGGTCGGTCACTTCGCTTCGGTTCCGGAATTGCCCGAACGTTTCCGGGCAATATGAATCAGGACGCCCCGCCGTTGCGTGCGCGCATCCGCGCGAGTGCCGGGGAGCGGACCATCTCGTTCCATATCCAGCCGGCGACCGTGCCTGCGGCAGCGCCGGCACCTTTCACCGTCGCGTCGAGGAGCTGCGGGTGGCGCGTGGGCGACAGATATTGCAGGGTTTCGATCGCCAGCGCCCCGCCGATCAGCAGCAGCGCCACAAGCTTCCAGTGACGCGGATAGGCAAGCACGAAGATCGCGGCCATCACCGCATAGGCCGCCGCGCGGTCGAGATTGACGGTCGTGATCGTATGGGGCCGAAGCCCGATCGGAGAAATCGTTACAAAAAGGATCGCCGCGAGCGAAAGCCAGGCCGCCGCCCGCAAAATCATGCGTGTCGTCATATCGTCACAATAGCCGAAAGCCTGCCGGTGGTGCAACGCACAATGGATGCTTGTTCGGTGGAGGGGCGGCTGGCGGACAAAGAGATCTGACGCAGGGATTGCGCGATCAAAGATGCCGGATATTCAACGCGGCGAGGCCTCGTCGGCCACTTTGATCAAAGGGGCTTTGAAAGCACACGGGGATAGGCTTAAATCGGCATCGGAAATCCGAGACCCCACTGTTTTTTCCTCTCCGATTCAATGTTTCAGCGATGTCTTCCTATGACGATTCAAAGGCGCCGGAAAATCGTGAAGCGTCAACGCAGTTCGGTGGGGCTGGCCCTCGTTGCGGCCATCTCTTTCCTCGCCGGCATGACCGATGCGATCGGTCTTCTGGCGCTAGGCGATTTCGTGTCCTTTATGAGCGGGAATACGACGCGCGCGTCCGTTGCGATCGCTGACGGGGATTTCGTTCGTGCAGCGCTTCTCATGGGCGGCCTCGTGGCGTTCATTCTTGGTAACGCTGCCGGGGTGATCGTCGCCCTGAAAGCGAGGCTACAAGCGGTCCTGCTCTGCGTGACCGTCATACTGGCGCTTGCGGCGCTGGTGCCGCACCTGCATTCCGCCCGTTTCCTTCTCCTCATCTTCGCCATGGGTAATGTCAACGCCGCCGTCGAGCAGATAGAAGGTCTTCCCATCGGCCTCACCTATGTCACCGGCGCTCTCTCCAGATTCGGTCGCGGATTAGGCCGCTGGATCATCGGTGTGAGAAACACGCAGTGGATTATCCAGATCGTGCCATGGAGCGGCATGCTCGTCGGCGCGATCGCCGGTTCCGTCCTTCAACGGCACGCCGCCCCTCTTGCGCTATGGGCGCCTTTCTGCGTCTCTGCGATTCTGACAGCGGCCGCCGTCATGATACCGCGACGCTGGTCCAGAAGACTGGTGCAGGCACATCGATAGTTCCAGCGTCGAATGCGGCTTGCCCGTTAAAAGGCGTGATCCATTTGCGGCCAATCCTCTCCTTTAACCGAAACACGCAGGTCACAAATTCGTCGCTCTCGTCGATGGCCCCAACGCCGTCGTCCTTCGTCTTCACATGCGAGTAACCGGCATAGTTCGAAAAGCGGAACGGATAGGCAACAGGCAATGCGTAATCATTGCGCTTGGCCGCTCCATCCATATCAAAAGCTCCATCGTAGTGGGAGCTATTTACGACGGTAATCGCGACTTTCCCTTTGTCTGAAAGATGCGCCGCAGGCACATGCAGGCGCAAAGAGTTTTTCGAAAGCTAAACGATTTTAAGGGTTTAATGGTGCCCGGAGGCGGATTTGAACCACCGACACGCGGATTTTCAATCCGCTGCTCTACCAACTGAGCTATCCGGGCATCCTGTCGGCTTCGTCAGAAGCCAGGGGCGCTTGGTTCCGCCCCGGAAGCGAGCGGGGTTATAGCATCTTGCTCGTTTGTGTCCAGTCCAAACCGCCTTTTTTCGACGGAAAAATAGAGATGCTGCAAGTTGCGGAAAATGCTGCGCTTTTGCCGCTTGCGCGGGCTATTCCTCTTCGTCGGGTTTGGTCTCGTCGTCGGCGACCGGAATGGCGTAGGAACCCGAGAGCCAGCGGTTGAGATCGAGATCGCGGCAGCGCTGCGAGCAGAACGGATAGTGCTCGCGCGCCGACGGGCGGCTGCATTCCGGGCAGGGCCTCGTCTTGCGCAGCGGCTCGACCTTGGCGGCCGGCTTCCTGTCTTCACCAGCCATCGCTCACAACTCTTCCCAGCGCTGATGGATGCCGAAGCCCTCTCCCGCGAGCAGCCCCAGCGTTTCGGTAAGCGGCAACCCGACCACATTCGTATAGGAGCCGACGAGCTTGACGATGAAGCTGCCGGCGATGCCCTGGATGCCGTAGCCGCCCGCCTTGCCTCTCCACTGGCCGGAGGCGAGATAGGCCTCGATATCGAGGGCCGAGAGACGCTTGAAGCGGACCTTGGTGTCGACGATGCGCTGGCGGATCGTCCGGTCGGGGGTGATCAGGCAGATACCGGTGAAGACGCGGTGACTGCGCCCGGAGAGGAGATGCAATGCGGCTGACGCTTCATCGACCATCTCCGTCTTCGGCAGAATGCGCCGACCGACGGTGACGACCGTGTCGGCGGCGAGGATATAGGCATCCCTCCAGGCGGGGTCCGACCTGATCTCGGCCAGCGCCGCTTCCGCCTTGCCGGTGGAAAGCCGCCTTGCCAGCGAACGCGGGTGCTCGGACTTCTTCGGCGTCTCGTCGATATCCATCGGCATCAGGCGCGCGGGCTCGATGCCGACCTGCGCCAGAAGTTCCACGCGGCGCGGCGAGCCGGATGCCAGGATGAGCTTGCTGTTGGGCGCCATTCAGACCTCGCACGACAGTGCCGCCGTCTTGCCGGCGGCGCTTGATGCGTCTTTACTTGAAACGATAGGTGATGCGGCCCTTGGTGAGATCGTAGGGCGTCATCTCGACGAGGACCTTGTCGCCTGCCAGAACCCTGATGCGGTTCTTGCGCATGCGGCCTGCCGTATGGGCGATGATCTCGTGTTCGTTTTCAAGCTTCACGCGGAAGGTGGCGTTCGGCAGCAGTTCCGTCACGACGCCTGGAAATTCGAGGACTTCTTCTTTAGCCATATTGGAATGATATTCCTGTCGTTGAGCATCGGCGGGCGGAATGCCAGCCGGAAAAATTCGCCGGAAACTACACAATCACCAGTGCTTTGTGAACACCGTTGAACCGGCTTTCTGCATTTGCAGCCGTCGATGGCATTATGCCGGCTGTCGTCGGGCGTCGCTCCGGTATTCCGGCTATCGCATTTGCGGCTCGTCCGGCAGGAGCCGCGCGGCGATCAGGCCCGACAGATGGTCGCGTACCGTGCGGTAAGCCGCGACGATCTGGTCGCGCGTGCCGGTGGCGACCGTCGGGTCGGGTGTCGGCCAGTATATCACCTCCACCGCGCTTGCGCGGGTCAGCTCCAGCGCGGCGTGATGGGCCTCCGGCGCCAGCGTGACGATCACGTCGAAATAGTCGTCCTTCAGATCCTCGAGCGTGTGGGGGAGATGGCGCTCCAGCGTCAGGCCGATCTCCTCCAGCACCACGTCCACGAAAGGATCGCGCTCGCCCGGGCGCACGCCCGCGGAGGCGACATAGGTGCCGGGCGGCAATAGCCGCCGGGCGATCGCTTCGGCCATCGGCGAGCGCACGGCATTCATCCCGCACATGAACAGGACGGATTGCGGAGCCCGATGGCGCCGTTCTTCCGTGTCCGGAACGATCGCTGCCATCATCTTCGCTTCACCCGCGCCAGTAGAGCACGCAGACCAGCGTGAAAAGCCGGCGAGCGGTGTCGAAATCGAACTTGATCTTGCCGGAGAGGCGGTCCATCAGCGTTTGCGAACCTTCGTTGTGGATGCCGCGCCGGCCCATGTCTATCGCCTCGATCTGGCTCGGCGTGGCGGAACGGATCGCCTGATAGTAGCTTTCGCAGATCATGAAATAATCCTTCACGATCCGCCGGAAGGGCGTCAGCGACAGGATATGCGTGGCGACCTCCTCGCCGGCCTCCGTCCGGATCGCGAAGATCAGCTTGGAATCGAGAAGCGACAGGTTGAGGCGATATGGGCCGCCGGAATGGCCGATCGGCTCGAACGTATTCTCCTCGATGAGGTCGAAGATGGCAACGGCCCGCTCGTGTTCGACATCCGGCGTGGCGCGGCCGATCGTCTCGTCCAGGACCACATCGCAGAGCCGGAAGCTGGCCTTCTTGCCCATGCCGCCTCATCCCCCCGGATTGAGGCGGATAGCGACGGAGCGCCCATGCGCGTCGAGCCCTTCGGCCCCGGCGAGCGTGATCGCCGCCGGACCGAGCGCGCGGAGCTGCTCGGGGCCGAGGCGCAGGATCGAGGTGCGCTTCATGTAGTCGAGCACCGAGAGGCCGGAGGAAAAGCGCGCCGAACGCGCCGTCGGCAGCACATGGTTGGAGCCGCCGACATAGTCGCCGATGACTTCCGGCGTATGCCGCCCGACGAAGATCGCGCCGGCATTGCGGATCTTGGCGATCATGGCGTCTGCCTCGACGTCGTTGAGCGCGAGCTCCACATGCTCGGCGGCGATGCGGTTGGCGAGCGGCACGGCATCCCGAAGCCCGGGCACCAGGATGACGGCCCCGAAATCGCGCCAGCTGGCGGCCGCCGTCTCCCCGCGCGCCAGCGTCTTCAGTTGCCGCTCCACCGCCGCTTCCACCGCGCTTGCCAGCGGCTCGCTGTCGGTGATCAGGATCGACTGCGCGCCCGCATCGTGCTCCGCCTGGGCGAGAAGGTCGGCGGCAAGCCAGTCGGGATTGTTCTCGCCGTCCGCGATGACGAGCACTTCGGAAGGGCCTGCGATCATGTCGATGCCGACGGTGCCGAACACCTGCCGCTTGGCGGCGGCGACATAAGCATTGCCCGGACCGGTAATCTTGGCGACCGGCGCGATCGTCTCGGTGCCGTAGGCGAGAGCCGCCACGGCCTGCGCGCCGCCGACGCGATAGATCTCCTCGACGCCGGCGATGCGGGCTGCAACGAGCACGGCGGGATTGATACGCCCGCCGCCTGCCGGCACGACGATGACGATGCGCGGCACGCCGGCGACCTTCGCCGGCACGGCGTTCATCAGCACCGAGCTCGGATAGCTCGCCGTGCCGCCCGGCACATAGAGCCCGACCGCGTCGATCGCCGTCCAGCGCGAACCGAGGCCGACGCCGATGTCGTCCTCATAGATGTCGTCCTTCGGCAATTGCCGGCGATGGTGTTTCTCGATGCGCGTTGCCGCAAGCTCCAGCGCGGCGACAATGTCGCCGTCGACTTCGCCAAAGGCGGCGTCCACCTCCTCCTTCCCGACCGCCATCGGGGTCACCGAGAAATCGATGCCCTCGAAACGTCGGGAATAGTCCGCAAGCGCCGCATTGCCCCTTGCGCGCACATCGTCGATGATGGCGCGCACCGTTGCATTCACGTCCTCGGAGACCTCGCGCTTGGTTGTCAGAAAGGCGGCGAAACGCGTTTCGAAATCGCCGTCACGGAAATCCAGCCTGATCGCCAACTCGCTTAATTCCCTAACCCTCCGGCGCCGGCCGGAACTGCCTCAGCCCGCCGGATGGCGGGGTTTCAAGGTGGTTTCCCATGCTCCGCCGGTATCTGCAAGCTGAACTTCGATGCATTCCACATCCAGCGCGATCGAAGCTTCGCCGGACATCACGAGTTCCACCGTGCCTTCGGGGCCTTCGCCCTTCTGTTCGAAGCGCACGGCAAGCAGTGAGAGCACCGCATCCGCTTTCTTGCGGTCGATGCCGATCGAACGCACCGCGCTCACCCGCTTGAAGGCGACCAGAGCACGACGCCGCTCGAATCCCTTGCCGCCCGCCGCCGCCTTTTCCCAGACGAAGCGGTTGGCCGCCACCGAGAACACGCGATGGCGCGCATCCCAGGACAGATCGGCGATCTTGAAAACGGCGTCCTGCAGATGCGCGGAGATGACGGCGAGGTCTTCCGTATCGAGCGCCAGCAGTTTCAGGCTGTCCATTCTATCCACCCTTCCGCATATCGAGGCGTCGGCGGTTTCGCCCGCCATCCTCCCTGCAGCAAATAGGACGGCAGGCGTAAGACTGCAACAGCAACGCGAATGCGGCCCTCAGTCGCTGACCCGCTCGACATGGGCGCCGCAGCGGGTGAGCTTCTCCTCCAGCCGCTCGAAGCCGCGATCGAGGTGGTAGACGCGCGACACCATGGTCTCGCCCTCCGCGGCAAGGCCGGCGATCACCAGCGAAACGGAGGCGCGCAGGTCGGTGGCCATCACCGGCGCGCCGCGCAGGCGTTCGACACCCTCGATCTTGGCCGTCTGACCGGAAAGCGAGATCTTGGCGCCGAGGCGCGCAAGCTCCTGCACATGCATGAAGCGGTTCTCGAAGATCGTCTCGGTAATATGCGACACGCCGCTCGACTTGGTCATCAGACCCATGAACTGCGCCTGCAGGTCGGTCGGAAAGCCGGGGAAGGGATCGGTCACCACATCGACGGGCTTGATGCCGGCGCCGTTGCGTACGACGCGGATGCCGCTGTTGGTCTGGCTGATCTCCGCGCCGGCGCGGCGCAGCGCCTCCAGCGCGGTATCGAGCAGCGAGGCATCCGTGTCCTCCAGGATGACGTCGCCGCCTGTCATCGCGACCGCCATGGCATAGGTGCCCGTCTCGATCCGGTCCGGCAGAACCTTGTGGCGGGCGCCAGAGAGCGAATGCACGCCCTCGATGGTGATCGTGCCCGTTCCGGCGCCGGTGATCTTCGCGCCCATGGCATTGAGGCACTTGGCAAGATCCTGCACTTCGGGTTCGCGGGCCGCGTTGCCGATGACGGTCGTGCCCCTGGCAAGCGTCGCTGCCATCATCATGACATGAGTCGCGCCGACCGAGACCTTCGGAAAGGTATAGCGTGTTCCGACGAGGCCGCCTTCCGGCGCCGTCGCGTCGATATAGCCGCCGTCGATCTCGATATTCGCGCCGAGCGCGGTCAACCCTTCGATGAAGAGGTCGACCGGGCGCGTGCCGATCGCGCAGCCGCCGGGCAGCGACACGCGGGCCTTGCCCTCGCGCGCCAGCAGCGGGCCGATCACCCAGAAGCTCGCCCGCATCTTCGAGACGAGTTCGTAGGGGGCGGTGGTGTCGACGATGTTGCGCGAGGTGAAGTGGATCGTGCGCGAATAGCCTTCGCCCTGGCGCTCGCGGCGGCCGTTGACGGAGATGTCGGCGCCGTGGTTGCCGAGAATGCGCATCAGCTGCTCGACATCGGCGAGATGCGGCACGTTTTCGAGCGTCAGCGTGTCGTCGGTGAGCAGCGAGGCGATCATCAGCGGCAAGGCGGCATTCTTGGCGCCGGAAATCGGGATGACCCCGTTGAGTTCGCGGCCGCCTACAATCCTGATACGATCCATATATCAATACGGGCTGCGCCCGCCTTTCTCGAATACCGGCTTTCGGGGATGGCCTCTTTAGAGCATCGTGCTTCAAAAATGAAGTCTGCCCGTCGCGGCGCGAGCCACGGCCTCAAGCAGTCATTTCCCCCGGCAGCCTTCTGGTGACGTCAATGGTGTGAGCCTAGTCCTGCGATTCGTCCGTTTTTGCGGCAGGCAGCCCGGAAGTTTCATCGGCCGCCCCGGCGCGGCGCGCACGTGCCTGCTGTTTGCGGCGCATGAGATTGTCGCGCAGCGATTTCGCCAGCCGTTCCGCCTTCAGCTCCGCCTGGGTTTTGCGTTCGGGTGCGGGCGGGCCTTTTCCCTTGAGGTTTTCGTCCTGCATGGACTCCGTCATAGCGAAATTCGAAGGGCTCGAAAAGCGGCGAAGATTTTCCCGGACTTTTGTTGCCCCAAATCCGCGTTTGCGGCTTGCATAGGGGGTAAGACTATGGCAATAGGCGCCTCGCTCGAAGCGAACGCGACCTCGCCGCTTCGCCGGATGCTGCTATAGCTCAGGGGTAGAGCACTCCCTTGGTAAGGGAGAGGCCGAGAGTTCAAATCTCTCTAGCAGCACCATTCATCAAGAACTCCGCAAATCCGTGATCCCGCTGCGTTCCAGAATGCGGCGCCGTCTGTGGCTGCCCGGATCATTGGATGGACGCCCCGATCGATACGAGGAGGAAGGCGAGCATCGCGAAGGCCGCGCGCGTAATGTGGGAATATTCCCATCGGTCGCGCAGTGCCGTCCAGTCGCTGTCGGAGATCGATTTCGTCTCGCCGAAGAAGCTCTTGCCGGCGCCGCCGAGTTCGCTTGCCTCGACCCAGTATTTGTTGATCGGGTGGGTCACGAGCCAGTAAATTCCGACCACCGCCAGCATTGCAAGAAGGGCCGCAAGGGTCAGCCGGAACGTGGTCGGGTCGTTTCGCACAACGAACGCCTGCAAGACCAGACCCAGAACCGCGATCGGCTCACCAACGCCAAGAGTGGTAAAGCCCGGATAATAGATCCTCTGGACCTTGAGATAGTCTTCCTTGGCGAGCTTCTTTTTCCCTGGAAATTCGAGGGCATGCGCCAGGGTCGTCGTAAGGACGAGTGCGCTCAGCAACAGGATTGCGATCTGCAGAACGATCGGCATTTGACCCTCCCGACACAATGTACAATCGGCAATGCTCTGATCTGTCTCAAGATAGGGCGGGCATCTGCGCGGCAAAGGGCAGAACGGCTTAGAGCGGCCTGATGCCGGCGCAAATGCCGCCATGTTTCTATGCGTTGTTCCGAGCGGAGGGTCTCGCTCGTCACGCTTCCGGAATGTTTTCCCGAAAGATGACCTGCAGGCGGGCAGGGTGGCTGTCCTGCGGCTGACCGCGCAGGGCGCGGCTCAGCATCGAGAGGGCTTCGCGGGCCTCGACGCGGGGGTTCTGGTCTATCACCGCGTCCATCGTACCGTCGAGAAGCAGCGAGCGTGTGAATTCCGTCAGTTCATGGCCGACGAAGATCAACGACCCGGATTTGCCCTGCTCGGCAAGCGCCTGGCCGATGCCCTTGTTGCCGGCGCCGATATTGTAGATGCCGGCCAGATCGGGGTGGCGCCTCAGCAGTGCCAGCGTCTCCTCGTAGGCACGGGTGCGGTCGTCCCGGATTTCCCGCAGTTCCACCACTTCGAGATCGGGAAAATCCTCGCCTATAATATGGCGGAAGCCCATTTCGCGCTCCTCGTGGCCCCTGTAGGAGAGTGAGCCGGCGAGCAGCGCCACCTTGCGCTTCGCGCCGCGGCCGAGAAAGCGGCCGAGCAGGTAACCGCCGAGCCGGCCGGCCGCGCGGTTGTCGATCCCGATATAGCCGATCCGCGGCACGTGCAGGATGTCGGAGACCATGGTGACGATCTTCGCGCCGCTCGCAGCGAGCGAGCGCATTGCCTCGCGCACCGTCGGGTGGTCGAGCGTGATGACGCCGACGCCGCGCGTTTCGCCGTGAAGTTCGTGAAGCTTGCGCGCAAGCGTATCGGGGTTGAAGCCTTCGACGAGATGGATCGTGACGTCGAGATCGGGCTGCAGGGCGGCTTGCCGTTCGAGTTGTGCATGCAGATAGGCGATGAAGGTGTTTGTGCCGGCCGGAAGCACGAAGTCCAGGCGGACTTTTTCCTGGTATTCCTCAAGGCCTGTCGGCCCGCCGGGCAGGTAGCCGAGCCTGCGCGCCGTCTCCAGCACGATATCGCGGGTGCGCTGCTTGACGCCGCCGCGATCGTTGAGCACGCGATCGACCGTGGCGCTTGAGACGCCGGCTTCGCGGGCAATATCGATGAGTGTGGAGCGCAAGGTGATTCTCTTAGGCAGGAATGATGGGAAATGATGTATTTCCAAATCGGCTCAGATCAAGAGTGAATAGTGTCGTGCTGTCACTTCCCCACCGATTTCGACATCTTGTGTTGCGGTGCAGCCTCTCAAATCTTGTCATTTTTTCGATCTTTTCCACCTTGTCGTCGTGTCTGAGCGCCAGTTTCTGCACAAAATGATGAAAAATGATTTATAATGAAGTTGACATCGATCAATCGCCGCGTCAATAATCATCACATCGGCAGGGAGGAGCCATCTGCCGAAAGCGCAGTGCCGGGAGGAGGACATCAACATGAACAACGGGTTTGCGCCCGATCCGCAGGTGCGCGTGAAGGAGTACCGGATCGGCTGCATCGGTGCGGGCATGATCATGGCGGAGTGCCATCTCGCCGCCTACAGGGAGGCGGGCTTTCCCGTCGTGGCGATCGCATCGCGGACGGAGGAAAAGGCGAGAGCTGTTGCGGAGCGCTGGGGCATCGCCGCCGTGCATCCGACGCCGGAAGCGCTGATCGCGGACGGCAATGTCGAAATCCTCGACATAGCCTTTCCGCCGGACCGGCAGCCGGATCTCATCCGCAAGGCATTGGCCGCGCCGCATATCAAGGCGATCCTTGCCCAGAAGCCGCTGGCGCTCTCGCTCGACGAAGCGTGCAGGCTGCGCGACGAGGCGGCAAAAGCGGGAAAGATCCTCTCGGTCAACCAGAACATGCGCTACGATCAGTCCATGCGCGTGCTGAAGCAGATCCTCGAAAGGGAAGAGCTCGGCAAGCCGGTGATCGCGACGATCGAGATGCGCGCCATTCCCCACTGGCAGGGATTTCTGGAGGATTACGATCGCCTGACGCTCTCGAACATGAGCGTGCATCATCTCGACGTGCTCAGATTCCTCTTCGGGGATCCGGAGGAAATCTACACCGCCGCACGCACCGATCCAAGAACCGTCTTCGAGCACAAGGACGGCATCACGGTCTCGACGCTCAAATTTCCGGGCAATGTCCTGGCGGTCTCGATGGAGGATGTCTGGTCCGGGCCGCGCGAGGAAGGCTTCGACAGCGACATCTATATCAAATGGCGTGTGGAAGGAACCGAAGGGGTGGCACAAGGCACGATCGGCTGGCCCGACGGCTCGCCCTCCACCCTTGCCTATGCCTCGAGGAGAACCACCGGCGGAAAATGGGTGGCCCCGAAATGGAGCACGATGTGGTTCCCGCATGCCTTCATAGGGGTGATGGAGCAGCTTCAATACGCTCTGAAATCCGGAGAGGCGCCGGCGCTTTCGGTGGCGGACAATGTGAAGACGATGGCGCTCGTGGAGGCCGGCTATCGTTCTATGGATGAGGGCCGCGCCGTTCGGCTCAGCGAAATAGCGATCGATTGATCAATTCCAAGGGAGGACTTCCGTTATGATGCAGACCGGCATTTTCACCGGCTATTTTCCGTATGGTCTGGAGGAGACCGCAAGGAAAATCCGCGCGCTCGATTTCAATACCGTGCAACTCGACATGCACTTCAAGGATGTCGATGTCTCGGCGGGCCAGATCACGAAGGAGAAATGCGTCCGGATCCGCGAGACTTTTCGCGATCACAATCTGCCGATCTCGTGCATCTCCGGCTATACGAACATCATCCATCCGGACAAGGCGGAACGGGAGCGCCGCGTCGGCTACCTCAAGGAGATCATCCGGCATGCCCAGTATCTCGGCACGCCGTACGTGATCTCGGAAACCGGTACCTACAACACGGAATCCGACTGGGTGCATCACCCGAAGAACAAGACCGAAGAAGGTTTCGAGGAATGCCGCAAGGTCGTCGCAGATCTCGCCCAGCATGCCTATGACCACGGCGCGGTGTTCCTGCTCGAAACCTATGTGAACAATGTCGTCGGTTCCGTCGAGGAGACGGTGAAGATGTTCGCGCAGGTCGATCATCCCGGTCTTGGCCTCCTCATGGACCCGACCAATTATTTCGAGGCCCACAACATCGACCGCATGGACGAGATCCTGAACCAGGTTTTCGACACGCTCTCCGACAAGATCAAGATAGGTCACGCGAAGGACGTGAAACGGTCCGGCGACGACAAGGCGGAAAAGCACGCCGACATCGGCGACGACGATGCGCTGGAAAGCCACACCTTCCGCGGCGTCGGGGAGATCGAGCTGCCGGCACCCGGTCTCGGCTCGCTGAACTACGACCTCTATCTGAAGCGGCTGGCGCAGAAGCATCCGAACATCCCGATGATCATCGAGCATCTGGATGAGAGCGACGTGCCGCGCGCCAAGAAGTTCCTCGACGGCAAGCTGCGCGCCAACGGGCTTTGAGAAATCGTGGCCGGGCGGTGCCCGCCCGGCCACCTGAATGCTCCGAATGAATGAGAGGTCGGCCGGACCAGGCAGGCAACGGGAAGACAGACATGGTTGAGCTTTATGGAGAGGCAAGGTCGCGCCGCGATCTCGCCGCCAGCGCCGGATCCTTTTCGCAATTCGCGGGTGTCCGGCTGATGACGCTGGAAGACGGCCTCGAACGGGGCATACGCATGCTGGAGTTCCGCACCGGAACGGGTCTGCGGTTCACGGTGCTGGTCGACCGGGCGATGGACATCGCCGACTGCGATTATCGCGGCATGGCGATCGGCTGGAATTCGCCGGCCGGCTTCAAGCATCCGGGACTTGGCGAATATGAGGGCGAGGGCGGTCTTGCGTGGCTGCGCATGTTTTCGGGCCTGATGGTCACCTGCGGTCTCGATCATGTGCTCTTCATGTATGACGAGCCGGCCGGCCATTACGTCTACGATCCGAAGAAGACGGTCAGCCATTCGCTCCATGGCCGCGTTGGTACGCTTCCGGCAAAGCTCGCCGGCTATGGCGAGCGCTGGGAGGGCGACGACTGCTTCCTCTGGTGCGAGGGCGTCGTCAGCCAGGGGGCGGTCTTCGGGGAACACCTGGAGCTCGTCCGCCGGATCGAGGTCCGGGCGGGAACGAACGATATCCGCCTCACCGACCGTGTCGTCAATCGCGGTTTCTATCGCACGCCGCACATGTACTGCTATCACATCAATGTCGGGCATCCGGTGCTGGCCGAAGGCTCGCGTTATCTGGCACCCGTCAAGGACGTGGTCTGGGCGGCGCATGCGGGCGAAGCCTATCGCAAGCAGAACGCCGGCTACCGCATCCTGCCGAAGCCGCAGCTCGATTTCCACGAACAGGTCTGGCAGCACGAAATGGGCGCGGACGTGAATGGAGACGTGCCGGTTGCGCTGGTCAACGACGCGCTCGGCATCGGCTTCGAGGTCGTGACGCGCAAGGATCAGTTCCCCTGCATGTTCGAGTGGCAAAACCTGCAATCCGGGCAGTATGCGCTCGGCATAGAGCCTGCGACGAACCATGTGCTGGGCCACGGTGCAGCACGCGAGCGCGGCGAGCTCATCTGGCTCGCTCATGGGCAGGAGCGGCGTTACGACACGACGTTCCGCATCCTGCCCGATGCCGCCGCCATCGCGGCCTGCGAGGCGCGCATCCGCGCGATCGGCCCGCAGCCGGAGACGGATTTTCCGGAGCCGTCGGGCAATCATCTGCCGATCGGAGGCCGCTCATGAATGCCGGAGCAGCCAAGACGGCCGGCGCGGCGGTTGTGCCGGCATCCGTCGCCGGCAAGGTCGTTCTCTACACGGGGGCAGCGGGCGGTCTCGGTACGGAGACGACATTGAATTTCCTGCGCGCGGGCGCGAAGGTCGTCGCGATCGACAACAATCCGGAGAAGATCGCCAATCTTACGGCCTTGACGGAGAGGGAAGGGCTGTCCGGACTGGTCGTGAAAGCGCTCGATCTTTCGGCGCTCACGTTGCTGCGCCAGTCGCTGGAGGACATCTCCCGGCAGGTGGGCGGATTCGACGTCGTCATCAACAACGCGGCGATTTATCCGTCCAAGCCGTTCGAGGAGTATACGCTCGAAGAGCAGCAGACCGTGCAGCGGGTGAATGTCGATGCCGGCATTGTCTGCGTCCAGGTGGCGCTGCCGCATATGCGGGCGAAAGGCTGGGGCCGCATCATCAACATCGCCAGCGTGACGGCCTATGGCGGCTGGGCCAATCTCTCGCCCTATGTCCAGTCGAAGGGCGCTCTGATTGGGCTTACGCGCGCCTGGGCGCGCGAGTTCGGCGCCTACGGAATTACCGTCAATGCGGTTTCGCCGGGCGCCTTTCCGACCGATGCGGAAAAGATCCATCCGGACCCGGAAGGCTATACGCGCTTCGTGCTCGACCACCAGGCGGTCAAACGCCGCGGCAACCCTGCCGACATCGCCAACGCGCTGATGTTCTTCGCATCCGATGCAGCCTCCTTCGTGACCGGCCAGACGCTGAATGTCGATGGCGGTTGGGTGATGCACTGAATTTCAAAGGGAAAGACGGAAATGGGTATCTTAAGCGGCTTCCGCGTACTGGATTGTTCGATAGCGATGGCGGGGCCTTTTGCGGCGCAGCGTCTGGGCGATCTCGGAGCGGATGTGGTGAAGGTGGAGCCGGTGACGGGGGAGTGGCAGCGTCATGTCTCGGCGGGCGGAGCGGGCGGCAACCGGGTGAACGTCTCCTTCCTGTCGCTGAACAGGAACAAGCGCTCGCTCGCCGTGGACCTCAAGTCGCCGGATGGCAAGGCGGTGCTGCTCGACCTGGTGAAAACGGCGGACGTCTTCCTGCAGAACTACCGCCCCGGTGTCGCAAAGCGCCTCGGCGTCGATTACGAGACCCTGTCGAAAATCAATCCGCGCCTCGTCTATGTCTCGATGTCGGGCTACGGCGAGGACGGCCCCTATCGCGACCGGCCGGGTCAGGACCTGGTGCTGCAGGGCATGTCGGGCGCGATGCTGTCGGCGGGCCGGGAAGGCGAGGCGCCGACGGCGGCGGGGCAATATCTGGTCGATGCGATCACCGCCTATACCGCCTTCGAGGGCGCGCTCGCCGCACTGCTTCACCGCGAACGCACCGGAGAGGGCCAGCTCGTTCAGGTCAATATGCTGGATGCGATCACCACGATCCAGATGCAGGAGCTGTCGGTCTTCACCGTCGGCGGCAAACCGCAGCAGCGCTCCGCCGAGCCGCATGCCCATGTCTATATCCGCGCGCCCTACGGCGCCTTCGCGACCAGCGACGGCTTCATCATCATCGCCTTTCCGCCGCTGAAGAAGCTCGGCGAGGTGATCGGCGAGGAAAGCTTCCTGACGATGAACGACGAGGTCGACACCTGGGCGCGGCGCGACGAGATTTTCGCCAAGACACGCGAGAAGCTGACGGCGAAGACCTCCGCGGAATGGCTGGAGTTGATGCGGGCTGCCGATATCTGGTGCGGCCCGGTCTATGGTTATGCCGATCTGGTCGAGGACGCGCAGATCAGACACAACGGCACCTTCGTCGAATATGACCATCCGACCGAGGGCCGTGTGAAGACGCCAGGCTTCCCGATCAAGTTTTCCAGAACGCCCTCGGCGGTAGCGCGCGGCGCACCGGTGACCGGCGAGCACACCCGCGAGGTGCTGCGCGAAGCCGGCTACGACGAGGCGAAGATCGCCGCGCTGGAGCAATCCGGCGCGATAGCATCGGGCAGTATCTGACATGCAGCAGCTGAAGGGCATCACCTGGGATCATCCGCGCGGCTACAATGCGCTTGCCGCCGCCGCTAAGGAGCGCATGGAGGCGGATGGCGTCGCGGTCTTCTGGGAGAAGCAGCCTCTGGAAGGCTTCGAATCCCACCCGATCGCCGATCTGTGCGCACGCTACGATCTCGTCGTGCTCGATCATCCCCATGTCGGGGAAGCTGTCGATGCCGGATGCCTGAGATCGCTGGAAGAGGTGTTCGACGCCGATGCGATAGCGCAGATGGAGTCGGACAGCATCGGACCGTCGCTGAGGAGCTATCGCTTTTCCGGCAGGCACTGGGCCCTGCCGCTTGACGCCGCGACACAGGTGACGGCGCTTCGGCCAGATCTCCTGGACGGACCGGTGCCGGTCACATGGGACGAGGTTCGCGCGCTTTCCGATCGAAGCGGCAAGGTGGCGCTATCGCTCGCGGGGCCGCATGCAATCCTGACCTTCCTGTCGATCGCCGCCGCCCTGGGCGATCCGCCGGCGGAAAGGGATGCCGACCGCCTGGTGTCGCAGGCAACCGGCAGGACCGTTCTGGCGCTGATGACGGAGCTTGCGGCGCGAAGCCCGGCCTGCGTTCGGCAGAAGAACCCCATCGGCATCCTTGGCCATATGGCGGCACGGGACGATGTCGTGCTCTGCCCGTTGGTCTACGGCTATGTGAACTACGCTGCGCCTTCGGCGGGCCGTGCGCTCGCCTTCCATGATGCTCCGCGTGCCGCAACGGGTGGCCGCCCGGGTTCCACCCTCGGCGGTACAGGCATCGGCATATCGAAGCGTTGTGCCGTAACCCCGGAGCTGAAGCGGCATCTTCTCTGGCTGATGGGGAGGGATGCGCAGATCGGGTTCATTCCGGCCCACGACGGCCAGCCGTCGCGGCGCGAGGCCTGGCATGACGCGGATGTGAATGCCCGATGGGGCGATTTCTACCGCAACACCGCCGAGACGCTGGAAGCCGCCTATGTGCGCCCGCGCCACAACGGCTACATCGCCTTCCAGACGAAGGCCTCCGCAATGTTGCGGCAGGCGCTTGAAGCGCGCGCGCCTGCCGATGCCGTCCTCGACGGCCTGCAGCATCTCTACAGTGAGCATCGCCGCGCGGGCGGCGAACGATAGGACTTGCCATGACCGAAGACATCCGTTTCGAGATCGACGGGGCCGTCGCCCTGATCACGCTCAATCGTCCGCACAAGCTCAATGCCGTCACGCCGGAGATGGCCGATGCGATCGTCGCCGCTGTCGGGGAGTGCAACGACAGCGACGCGATCCGCTGCGTGATCCTGACGGGAGCCGGAGAACGGGCCTTCTGCGCCGGATCCGACATCCGCGAGCTCGACACCTATGAGACGCCGTGGCAGTTCCGCAACCGGCCGGATTACTGCGATGCGTTTCGGGCGCTGCTCAAACCTTCGATCGCCGCCGTCAACGGCTATGCCTTTGGCGGCGGGCTTGAAACGGCGATGTCCTGCGACATCCGCATCGCCTCCGACAATGCCCAGTTCGCAGCGCCGGAAATCAAGCTCGGCTGGATCGGCGGCGGCGGCATGGCCGCGCATCTGCATCATTCGATCGGCGCATCAAACGCGGCGCTGATGCTGATGACCGGCGATCCCGTTCCGGCCGAAAAGGCGCTCGCCTGGGGGCTTGTCAGCGAAGTGATGCCGCAGGCCGACCTGCTTGCCCGCGCCCGTTCGATTGCAGAAGTCATCGCGTCGCGCGCGCCGATCGCCGCCGAAACCGCCAAGCTCAACCTGAAGGCCGCAGTATCGATGCCGCTCGAGACGGCCATTCAATACGAACGCGACCTGCAGACCATCTGCTTCGCAACCGAAGATGCCGCCGAAGGCCGGAACGCCTTCAAGCAAAAACGTGCCGCCACCTTCCGGAGGCGATGAGGATGCAGTTTTCGGCAGCGATGGATTTCGTCCGCACGCGGCGGGAGGCAACCGTTCTGGTGATGCTGATCCTGCTGTTCGTCGGCCTTGCATTCTATAGCGAGTATTTTTTCACCTCCCGCAACCTGGCAAATTATGCCCGCCAGATTTCGGTTGTCGGCATCGTCGCGCTCGGCCAGGCGCTTGTCATCATATGCGGCGGCATAGATCTCTCCGTCGGATCCACCATCGGCCTTGCCGCGGTGACGGCGGCAATGGTCTCGGCACTGACCGGCATGCCCGGTGTCGGGTTGGTGGCGGCCATTCTCTGCGGAACGCTGATCGGCCTCGTGAACGGTCTGCTGGTGACGCGCTTCCGCATCAATCCGTTCATCACCACGCTCGGCATGTTGTCCGTGACGCGCGGAGCGGCTTTGCTCATCACGAACGGCAACCCGCAGCGTTTCGACAGCTGGGCCGCATGGCTCGGCTATGGGCGCATCGGCGGTGTTCCGGCGCAGTTCATCATCTTGGCTGTCCTGACGGTCGTCGTCTGGCTCTTCGCCACCCGCACGCGTGCCGGGCGAAACATCTATGCCGTCGGCAACAATGCCCGCGCCGCACGTCTTGCCGGCATCGATGTCGAGCGTACGCGCATCCTGGTCTTCACGATCAGCGGAAGCCTCGCGGGCCTCGGCGGGTTGCTGCTCGGAGGCATGCTGACGAATTCCAATCCGAATCTCGGGCTCGGTTATGAGCTGGACGTGATCGCGGCCGTCATACTGGGTGGCGTCGCGCTCGCCGGCGGGCGCGGCTCGATCGGAGGGGTGGTGATCGGGGCGGCGCTCATGGGGCTTCTGCGCAATGCCTTCGTGCTGCTGAACGTCTCCGGCTACTGGCAAACCATCACCATCGGCCTGGTCGTAATCGTTGCGGTCGGTGCGGACAGCCTCAACCGCAGACGGGAGGACGACTGATCCCGCCCATGCGAGGCGCGATCGCCGGACGAATGCAAGAACGGTCAACAGGGAGGAAGAGAAATGATCAATCGCCGCAATTTCATGGTTCTGGCAGGTGCCGCCTCGGCGCTGCCGTTGATGGCGCGTTTCGCGTCCGCGGCCTCGCCGATTCCGGAGGAGGCGAAGGCGCTCGGAGCGACCGTCGAAGCGGAGGGCTCGGGGCCGAATGCGCTGCGTCTTGCCGTGCTTTCCTTCCAGGGCTCGTCCTTCTGGGAGGCCGCCGACAAGGGCATCAAGGCGGCGACGGACTATCTTGCGCCGCTCAACACAACCGTCGACTATATCCAGCTCGGCACGGGGCTGACGGCCGAAGCCGTCGTTGCCGGTCTCGATGGTGCGCTCACCAAGCAGTATGACGGCATCGCCGTCTGCCCGATATTCGACGGTACGGTGGCGAAGATCAACGAGATCCGCCGGGAGGGCGTGCCTGTCATTTCCTTCATCGCCGATTCCGCCGAACGGTCCGACCGCAATGTCGGAATGGGCATGCTTGCCGAAGAGGCCGGCAAGAAGGCCGGCGAATTCATTGCGAAACAGCTTGGCGGCAAAGGCAAGATCGCCGTCATCACCGGCTATCTCGGGGCTGCCCAGCACGACGCGCGCATGAATGGCGCGCTCGATTATCTCAAGGCGTCCCATCCCGATATCACGATCGTCGGGCCGTTCGAGTGCAAGGACGACGATGCGACCGCCTATTCGCAGGCGACCGATGCGATGACGTCCAACCCGGACCTGTCGCTGATCTACGTTACCGCCGGCGGCTCGGAGGCCTCGGCCAAGGCCGTGCGCGACGCCGGGCAGACCGGGAAGGTCGGGGTGGTCGGTTACGACGACCTGCCGGAAAAGCAGCAATACAAGGATGGCGGCGAAATTCTCGCGCTGATCGATCAGGCGCCCGCCCGTCAGACATTCGACAGCCTCGTCATGCTGCACAACATGCTGGGCTTCGAAAAGACCTACCCGGCGGATGTGGCGATCGAGGCGCCCGTCAAGACAGGCAAGCTCGCAAAGGGCTGATTGCAATTCCGGGACGGGGCTCGGCTCCGTCCCGCTCGATGGAGACGATCATGTCCGAAGCACTCCTGTCAGCCCGCCAGGTGGCAAAATCCTTCGATCGGAATCCGGTACTCGGCGGGGTCGATCTCGATGTGCATCCGGGCGAGGTGGTCGCCCTCTTGGGAGAAAACGGCGCGGGCAAGTCGACTTTCGTGAATATCGTTTCCGGCAGCCTGCAGCCGAGCGGCGGCACCTTGTTCTGGCAGGGACAGGAGGTTCGTTTCCGCACGGCCGCCGAAGGGATCGGCGCGGGCATCATCCATATCCATCAGGAGCTCTCGATCATCCCGTCGCTGAGCGTGATGGAGAACCTTTACATCGGCAACTATCTTGCCGGGCGCGGCGGCTGGATCGACCGCAGGAAGCTGGCCGAAAGCGCGCGCGCCGTACTGGCCAGAATGGACATAACCCATATAGACCCGCGAATGGAGGCGGGCCGCCTGTCCGTGGCGGAGCAGCAGATGCTGGAAATAGCCAAGGCGCTCGTCAACAACGCCCGCCTCCTCATCCTGGACGAGCCCACCGCCGCCCTGACGCCGCACGAGGCGGGGGTTCTCTTTCGTGTCGTCAGGAGCCTTAAGCAGCGCGGCGTCGGCGTGATCTTCATCAGCCATCGGCTGGACGAGGTTTTCGAGATCGCCGACCGCATCGTCGTCTTGCGTGACGGGCGAGTGGTCAGCACCTCCGATGCGTCGGGAATGACCCGGCAGGCGGTGATTGCCGACATGACCGGCAGGGCTTTCCAGGGTTTCAGGCGTACCGACCGGGAGCCGTCAGGCAGGACGGTGCTCGAGGTGGACGGGCTGACCGACGGCCGCAGGGTCGGGCCGGCGACCTTTTCGCTTGGAGCGGGCGAGGTGCTGGGCATCTTCGGCCTCGTGGGATCCGGCCGGACCGAGCTCCTCGATCTCCTTGTCGGCGCACGCAAGGCTACGTCCGGAACGATGAAACGCAGCCGCGGCGACGGCCTTTTTTCCTCTCCCGGCGAAGCCTGGCGAAATGGTTTCGCGATGCTTCCGGAGGGCCGGAAGAGCAATGGCATCCTTCCCGACCTCTCCGTTGCGGAAAACATCGCCGTCGCCGTGCGCCAGAACGGCGGCGCCGTGATCTCGCCATCGCAGGAGCGTGCGATGGCGGCCCGATCCAGGAGCGACCTCGGGATCGTCGCCGCGGACATGTCTCAGGCCATACGGCGCCTCAGCGGCGGCAACCAGCAGAAGGCCCTGCTGGCACGCTGCCTGGTGACGAAGCCTGAAATTCTGTTGCTGGACGAGCCCACCCATGGTGTGGACGTACGTACGAAGGCCGACATCTACCGCATGATCGAGGGACTTGCCGCAGAGGGCGTCGGTGTGATTTTCGTTTCTTCTGAACTGCCGGAAGTGTTGTCGCTCGCCTCGACGGTGATGGTGCTTTCCAATGGACAGCCGACGCTTTACACCGCTAACAAGGACCTCTCCGAGAGCGACGTTCTCGCGGCCGCCTTCGCGCGGCAATGACAATCAGGACAATGGGTGGAGATATGACAGACAGCCAGTTTGCGCTTCCGGGCAAAGGGACTTTCGTCGGCCGGTTATGGCTTCCGCAGATCGCCGGGCCGGCCTTGGTGGTGCTGCGCGACGGTGCGCTCTTCGACATCACGTCGAAGGATGCGCCGACCATGCGCGACCTCCTGGAAATGGACGATCCGGCTGCTTTCGTGCGCACCTGCAAAGGCGAGGAGGTTGCCGGCCTCGATGTCGTTCGCGGGAACTCCGTGGAGGGTGCGGGCGATCTGTCGCGCGTCCATCTTCTCGCACCTTGCGACCTGCAGGCGGTCAAGGCGTGCGGCGTCACCTTCGCCCGGTCGATGATCGAGCGGGTGATCGAGGAAAAGGCGGCGGGCAATCCGGCCCTTGCCGAGAAGATCCGCGGGCGCGTCACCGGCATCATCGGCGACAGCCTGCGCAACCTGAAGGCAGGTTCGGACGCCGCCGCAAAGGTCAAGGCGGCACTAATCGAGGAGGGCGTCTGGTCGCAATATCTCGAGGTCGGCATCGGTCCGGATGCGGAGGTCTTTTCCAAGGCGCCGGTGCTCGCTTCCGTCGGATGGGGCGCGTCGGTCGGCCTTCATCCGATTTCGAAGTGGAACAATCCCGAACCCGAAGTCGTGCTCGCCGTCGACAGCAAAGGACGCGTCAAGGGAGCGACGCTCGGCAACGACGTCAACCTGCGCGATGTGGAAGGCCGTTCGGCGCTCCTGCTCGGCAAGGCCAAGGATAACAACGCGTCTTCTTCCATCGGACCGTTCATCCGGCTTTTCGACGAGACCTACTCCATCGACGACGTGCGCAATGCCGATCTCGACCTTTTGATCGAGGGCGAGGACGGCTTCGTCCTCAAGGGGCGCAGCACGATGAAGGAGATCAGCCGCGATCCGCTCGATCTCGTCTCGCAGACGATCGGACGGCACCATCAGTATCCCGACGGCTTCATGCTGTTCATGGGAACGCTGTTCGCCCCGGTCGAGGACCGCGACACGCCCGGCCAGGGCTTCACCCACAAGATCGGCGACCGGGTGACGATCTCGAACGCCGAGCTGGGCGCGCTCGTCAATACCGTCCGCCTCTCCACCGAATGCCCGCCCTGGACCTTCGGCGCTGCGGCGCTGATGCGCAACCTGGCGGCCAGGAACCTGTTCTAGTTCGATACAACTCCATCCTTGTTGGCCGGTTGTCTGCCGGTTTGCGGATGCAAAAAGCCGTGATGGGAACTTTTTCCCGGTCGTTTCGTTTCTTTTCGCGCGATTTTTCATCGCCAGATAGAAACAAAGACCGGAGGTTACGCCATGGCAGACAATCTTGACCCGCGCGGTGACGACGTTTCGAAAACGCATGATCCTGCGCGGAAGCAATATTCCGCGACGGAAACGCGCCAGGGATTTCTGGGCCTTCCCGTATTGAAGGTTCTCCTTTACGCCCTGCTCCTTGCTATCATCGTATGGGCAGCTGCCGAACTGTGGGGTGAAGGCGCCGACACGGACGCTCCGTCTCCGACGGTAGGCGGAACGGAGACGCAGCCGGATAGTTCGGGTGCAACGACCCCCGGCCAGGGAACGGTGGACAACACCCCGCCCGCGGGCACCACCCAGCAGCCGGCCCCGACGGATCAGGATCCGACGCCGCAATCCGGCACCGGCGGCGAATCGCAGCAGACGACGCCGGACGGCACCCAGAATACGGCACCGAGCGGCACCGAAGGCACCACGCCCGGCGACACGCAGCCGCCGCCGCAAACGCCTGCCCCGGGCGGGACGCAGACGCCCGGCGGCACGCAGAACTGATCGTCGTATAGACCTGGACAAAGCCGGCTTCCGGCCGGCTTTGTCGCTACCGCGATCGGCGGCATCGCCGCAGGTCGCAAAAGAAACTTGATTATTCAGATCATGAATATATTTTGCCGCCGCGGATGAGCCCGCGACGGAATTCGATATGAACTTGCAGCCAGCGCCCGCTACTTTCAAGGCTTCGCATCCCGACGTCTATCTGACGGGAGAATTGGGCGAGCGCTTTTCCTATTGCCGCGGGAAGCTTCTTCTGGAGCCGGGGGAAAACCACCGGATCGTTCCCTGCCGGTCCCTGTTGGAAAAAGCGGTTTTCGACGCCGAGATCGAGGCCTATTCGGGTCTGTTTCCGGGCGCGGACAGGCGAGCCCTCGTCTCGATGTGGACGATGTACTATTTCGGCGCCCTGTTTCTCTCGTCCGCCGTTTCCGGCTTCCTTTTCCGCCTCAACGTGCCTGCCGGCCTCGATGAACTGAGCCTGCTTGCCGATACCCGCACGGCCGCCCCTTCCGCTTTCCTGCTGCCGCGCGAGAAATGGCCGCGTGAAGCGGAGGCGGATCCCGAAGAGGCGATGGAGGCTCTGCTGCGCGAGCACGCCAGGCCGCTCGTTCAGGCGGTCGCCGCCCACGGGGGCGTATCTCAGCGGCTGCTCTGGAACAACATATCGGCCTATCTCTCCTGGATCGTCGAGGAGATAGGCGCGTTCCGGGGGCCGGGCTGCGCGGTCGAAGGGCGGTGCCTGATGGAAAACGAATGCTGGCGCGACGGGCAGCGAAACCCGCTTCACGGCACGATCCGCCTCTGCGAGAAGAACGGCAATTGCGTCTCGTGCCGGAAGGTGTGCTGTCTGCGCTATGCTCTGCCCGGCGTCTGCGGATGCGGAGACATATGCCCGCTGCCGCAAGGCCGCGCCTGAGGCAATGGACCGTGGCAGCGCGCCCGCCACGGTAATTCTCTCCGACGTTCAGCTCTGCTTGACCACCTTGATGAGGACAAGGAGGATCACCGCACCGATCGTCGAATGAAGGATGGCCGCGACAATGCCGCTGCCAAGGCTGATGCCGATCGCCGGGAACAGGAAGCCGGCGATGAACGCGCCCACGATCCCCACCACGATATTGCCGATCAGCCCGAAGCCGAAGCCGGAGACGAGGAGCCCTGCAAGCCAGCCGGCGATTGCGCCGACGATCAGAAATACGACGATGCTTTCGATACCCATGATGTCCCTCCTATCGCAGGTGATTCTGCGGCAGGAAGAATGTGGCATCCTCTCATGGGATCGCAAAACGAAAACTGCCGGCGCGGCCGCGGGCCTGCGTCAGACGATCCCGCCGCCGCCGCTCGCCACCGCCGGGCGCTCCGCGGCGACCTTCGCCCGGTATCCGGCGGCCCGGTAGCAGGAAACGGGGTCGATCGCACCGCCGCTCTCCAGCCTCGCCATGGCCAGAATGGGCTCGACATCCGTGCGGAAGGCGGCCTTCAGCGTCTCGGATGCCATCAGCGCGTCGTTCTCCTCCTGATAACCGCCAAGCGCCTTACGGTCGACGATGAGCCCCTGCGCATAGGCGCGGCAGACTTCCGTTGCGCTGCGCATAAGGCTTTCGATCGGATCGGTGACGTTATGGCTCTGGTCGAGCATATGGGCTGGAGCGAACCCCTCCGCCTGCCGGGCTTCGGCATCGACCAGCTCGTTGAAGACCAGGAACAGGCGGTAGGGATCGATGGAGCCCGTATCGAGATCGTCGTCGCCATATTTCGAATCGTTGAAATGGAAGCCGCCGAGCTTTTTGAACTGGATGAGCCTTGCCACGATCATCTCTATATTGACGTTCGGGGCATGGTGGCCGAGATCGACCAGGCAGAAGGCCTTTGGCCCGAGTTCCTGCGCGATGATGTAGTTGGTACCCCAGTCCTGAACGACCGTCGAATAGAAGGCGGGCTCGAACATCTTGTGTTCGGTGAAGATCCGCCAATCCTCGGGCAGGGCCTTGTAGATCTCCTTCATCGCGCCGAGGTAGCGCTCGAAGCTGCGGGTGAAATCGGCCTGTCCGGGAAAGTTCGTGCCGTCGCCGATCCAGACGGTCAGCGCCTTCGAGCCGAGCGCCCGGCCGATCTCGATGCATTCGAGATTGTGCTCCACCGCCTGTTGGCGCGTCGCGGCGCTCGCATGCGAGAGCGAGCCGAATTTGTAGGAATGCTCCTGCTGCGGTGCGTCGGAGAAGGTGTTGGAGTTCATCGCGTCGAAGCCGAGGCCGAGCGCCTCCCCCTTCTCCTTCAGTTCCGCAATATCGGAGACCTTGTCCCAGGGAATATGGAGCGAGACGGTGCGGGTTGCGCGCGTCAGCTCGTTGATGACGGCGCAGTCCTCGATCTTGTCGAAGATGTTGCGCGGCTCGCCTGCGCCGGGGAAGCGCGCAAACCGCGTCCCCCCGGTGCCGACGCCCCAGGAGGGGACGGCGACCGAATAGGCCGCCACCTTGCGCTTGATCTCCTCGATATCGATGCCCCGGCGGGAAAGCTGCTCGCCGAGATGGGTATAGTCGCGGAGCAATTCGTCCTGCCGCCGCTCGTTCTGCGCGGCGATAACGTCAATGTCGATCATCGTCATGGCCGTCTCCGTCAGCGCGTGAACGACTGGGCATTGCCCGCGTCGACATTGATGATGTTGCCGGTCGATTTCGCCGACATGTCGGAGGCGAGGAAATAGATCGCCTCGGCGATATCCTCCGGGAAGACGCTGAGCTTCAGCATGGAGCGCTCGCGGTAGTGCGCCTCCAGGTCGTCGGTCTTGTAGGTCGCCGCGCGCTGCTCCTTCCACTCGCCGGTCCAGATCTTGGAACCGCGCAGGACCGCATCCGGATTGACCACGTTGACTCGGATCTGCTCTGAGGCACCCTCCAGCGCAAGGCAGCGCGCAAGGTGGATTTCCGCAGCCTTGGCGGTGCAGTAGGCCGATGCGCCCGGCGAGGCGGCAAGCCCGTTCTTGGAGGCGACGAAGACGACATTGCCGCCCGCCTTCTGCCTGCGGAAGATGCGGAACGCCTCGCGCGCGACCAGGAAATAGCCGGTCGCCAGGATATCCATATTGCGGTTCCAGAGCGCCAGCGTCGTATCCTCGATCACTGCCGAGGAGGCAAGCCCGGCATTGGAAACGAGGATGTCCAGTCCGCCGAATTCCGTCAGCGTCTCGGCAAAACTTCTTTCCACCTGCGCCTCGTCGGTGACGTTCATCGCCGCCGTGCGCACGAAATCCTTGCCGTAGCGTCCGCCAAGCTCTTCCAGCGCCGAGGCGAGTGCTACCTCGTCGATATCGGCCAGCACCACGCAGGCGCCTTCCGCCATCAGCCGGTCCGCCGTTGCCTTGCCGATGCCGCCGGCGCCGCCGGTGACGAGCGCGATGCGCCCCGCCAGGCTCTTCGCCTTCGGCATGCGCTGCAGCTTCGCCTCTTCCAGCAGCCAGTATTCGATGTCGAAGGCTTCCTGCTCCGGCAGGCCGACATAGGTGGAAACGCCCGACGCACCGCGCATGACATTGATGGCGTTGACGTAGAATTCGCCGGAGATGCGGGCCGTCGCCTTGTCCTTGGCGAAGGTGATCATGCCGACGCCGGGAACGAGATAGACCACCGCGTTCGGATCGCGCATCGCCGGACTGTCGGCATGCTTGCAACGCTCGTAATAAGCGGCATAGTCGGCCCGGTAGGCGGCGATAGCATCCGGAAGGCCCGCAAGCGTCGCCTCGACATTCGGATCGGCCGGATTGAAATCGACGACCAGCGGCCGGATCTTCGTGCGCAGGAAATGGTCGGGGCAGCTCGTGCCGAGGGCCGCGAGCGGGACGAGGTCCCTCGATGTCACGAAGTCGAGCACCGGCGCGCTGTCGTCGAAATGGCCGACCTTCTTCTCGTCCTTGCCGATCATGCCGCGGATGACGGGCATCAGTTTTTGCGCAACAATTCGGCGCTCATCGGCGGGAAGCACCGGCTTCACCGCGCCGCCGAAAGCGGGCGCGGTATTCTCCGCCTCGAACCAGCCGATCGCCTTGTTGATGATCTCGATCGTCGTCTTGTAGCATTCCTTCGCCGTATCGGCCCAGGTGAAGAGGCCGTGGCTTTCCAGCACGACGCCCCGTGCGGCCGGATTTTCCCTGCAGAATTTCTCCAGCCACAGCCCGAGCTCGAATCCCGGCCGCTTCCACGGGAGCCAGCCGATATCGGAGCCGAAGATATTCTGTGTCAGCTCCCGGCTGTTCTTCGAGGCGGCGATGGCGATGATCGCATCGGGATGCATGTGGTCGACGTGTTTCTTCGGCACATAGGCGTGCAGCGGCGTATCGATCGAGGCGGCGCGCGGATTGAGGTTGAAGGTGCAATGGGGCAGGTAGCCCACCATCTCGTCCTCGAATTCGACGCCGCGATAGAGGCCCTTCAGCGCGTCGAGCTTCTTCATGTAGAGCGTCGCGAAGCCGTCCATCTTGATGGTTCCGACGTCGCCGCCAGAGCCCTTCACCCAGAGGACCTCGACTTCGCCGCCGCCCAGTGGATCCTTCTCGATGACTTTCGCGGACGTGTTGCCGCCGCCATAGTTGGTGATGCGCTTGTCGGAACCGAGCAGATTGGATCTGTAAAGCAGTCTCTCGGGTTCGCTCATGGCGGATGCCTTGGCATCGTCCCAGAGATTGGCAAGGCGCGCGCCTTTTTGCTTGTCGAGCATCGGCATTTTCCTCCCGGTCGTTCATCATGGCGGCGCTCGGCCGCATTCGTTTCCACCTTCAAATCACATGTAGCCGCCGCGCTTGTCAATCATAAACGATCAATTTCGGTCATATTGCAGCGCACAAAGAAAAAATTTGATCGATAGTGATTGACATTGCGCGATCATGATGGAAGCATGACGATCACTGGAGGAACCATGCACGAAAAGGAAAGACACCGGATCATCCTGTCGGCCGTTCAGGAAAAGCCCGTCGTCACCGTGCCCGAACTGGTGGATCTGACGGACAGTTCGGAAGCGACGATCCGGCGCGACATCGCGGCCCTGCATGTGCAAAAACGCCTGCGCCGCGTGCGCGGCGGGGCGGAAGCGCTCAACCCGCCGCAATTCGTCGGCCTCGCAGGCCGACCTTTCAGGGTCAACGAAACGCTGAATACCCGCCAGAAGCAGGCGATCGCCAAAGAGGCGGTGGCGCTCTGCGAGGATGGCGAGCCGATCATCGTCAACGGCGGCACGACCACGTTCCAGATGGTGCACTTCCTCGCCAATCGCCGCATGCAGGTCTTCACGAACTCCTTCAACATCGCCGAGCATCTGCTGAAGCACTCCAAGAACACGGTGATGCTGTCGGGCGGCACGATCTATCGCGAGCAGAACATCATACTCAGCCCCTTCGACAACGACGTGACGCGCAATTTCTATGCGCGGCGCATGTTCATGGGGGCGCAAGGCCTCGGTCCGCTGGGTCTGATGGAGGCCGATCCGCTGCTGATCCAGGCCGAGCAGAAGCTGATCGACCAGGCCGACGAGCTTGTCGTGCTGGTCGACTCCTCGAAATTCAAGAAGCGCTCCAGTCTCATTCTCTGCGGACTGAAGCGCATTGCCACGGTTATCACGGATTCGGGCATCGAGGACAGGGAAGCCTCGATGCTGGAAGATGCCGGCGTCAACCTGATCGTCGCGAACGTTCAGGGCGAGGCCGGAATGAAGGATGTTCCCTCGTCGGCCTGAGCTTGCCGGGAGGGGTGATCAACAGGGAGGAATGAAGATGAAGATATTGAAGACATTGCTGGTGACGGCCGCCGTTTCGCTGGCGCTCGTTGCGAATGCCGCCCAGGCGGAAACCAAGAAGATCGCGCTCGTCGTCAAGGCGCTCGGCATCGGCTTCTTCGAGGCGGCCAACAAGGGCGCGCAGGAGGCGGCGAAGGAACTCGGCGACGTCGAGATCATCTATACCGGGCCGACGACGACGACGGCCGAGGGCCAGATCGAGGTGATCAATTCGCTGATCGCCCAGCGGGTCGATGCGATCGCCGTATCCGCCAATGACACCGACGCTCTCGTGCCTGCGCTGAAGCGTGCGATGGACCGCGGCATCAAGGTCATCTCCTGGGATTCCGGCGTCGCCAAGGAAGGCCGCTCGATGCACCTCAACCCGTCTTCGAGCCCCCTGATCGGCAACATGATCATCAAGCTCGCCGCCGACAACCTGCCGGAAGGCGGCGACGTGGCGGTGCTCTCGGCGACGGCGACCTCGACGAACCAGAACGTCTGGATCGAAGAGATGACCAAGGTGCTGCCGAACTACAAGGGCATCAACGTGGTCGCGACCGTTTACGGTGACGACCTCGCCGACAAGTCCTACCGCGAGACCCAGGGGCTCATCCAGTCCTATCCGAACCTGAAGGCGATCATCGCGCCGACCTCCGTCGGCATCGTTGCCGCAGCGCAGGCGGTCACCGATGCCGGCAAGGTCGGCCAGATCAACGTCACCGGTCTCGGCCTGCCGTCCGAAATGGCCGGCCACGTCAAGTCGGGCGCCTCCAAGTCCTTCGCGATCTGGAATCCGATCGATCTCGGCTATTCGGCCACCATGATCGCCTACGACCTCATCGGCGGCGCGGAAGCCAAGCCCGGCGCGGAGCTGAAGATGGGCCGGATGGGTACGGTGAAGCTCGACGACAACAACGAAGGCGCCATGGCCGATCCGTTCGTCTATGATGCCTCGAATGTCGAGGAATTCGCCAAGATCTTCTGATCGGGCGGTTGTAGATTAGAGTGCCTTGCTCCTTATCCGCCTGCCGGCACCTTCCCCCCCATGAACGGGGAGAAGGGGCAAGCGACGCACCCTAAAGTCCCTCTCTCCGCTTGTGGGGAGAGGTACAGGGTGAGGAGGCCTTTCGACGTCAATACCTTGCGGCGGCTTCGCGGCCGCCGCGCAAATGAACACCGGTGGATTGGCTCTTGCTCCAGGACAAAACGACATCGCGGATGAAGCCGGCAATTGCGCTGGAGGGGATATCGAAGTCCTTTCCGGGAGTCCGTGCGCTTTCGGAAGTATCGCTCGCGCTTTATCCGGGCTCGGTTACCGCACTCGTCGGCGAAAACGGCGCCGGCAAATCGACGCTCGTCAAGATTCTCACCGGCATCTACCAGCCGGACGAAGGCACGATCCGCGTCGACGGAGCAGAGAGCCATTTTCCGACCGCCAACGCGGCCGCGCGTGCCGGGGTCACGGCGATCCATCAGGAGACCGTGCTCTTCGACGAGCTTTCGGTCGCCGAGAATATCTTCCTGGGTCACGCTCCGCGCACCCGGTTCGGGCTGATAGACTGGACGCTCCTGAACGCCAGGGCCCGCGAAATCCTGAAGCGCGTCGGCGCCGATCTCGATCCGACGATCCGGCTTCGGGACCTCGGTATCGCCAACAAGCATCTGGTGGCGATCGCCCGCGCATTGTCGGTCGACGCACGCGTCGTCATCATGGACGAGCCGACGGCGGCACTGTCGCACAAGGAGATCCACGAACTCTATGAGCTGATCGACCGGCTGAAGACCGACGGCAAGGCGATCCTCTTCATCAGCCACAAGTTCGACGAGATCGTCCGCATCGCCGACCGCTACACCGTGTTCCGCGACGGCAGAATGGTGGGTGAGGGGCTGATCGCGGAAACTTCGCAAGACGACCTCGTTCGCATGATGGTCGGCCGCGATGTCGGCCAGGTCTTCCCGAAGCAGGAGGTGGCGATCGGCGAGCCCGTCCTCACCGTCTCGGGCTATCGCCACCCGACGGAATTCGAAGACATCGGTTTCGAGCTGCGGCGCGGCGAGATTCTCGGCTTCTATGGTCTTGTCGGCGCCGGCCGTTCGGAATTCATGCAGTCGCTGATCGGCATCACCAGGCCGTCCGCCGGCGCCGTGCGGCTTGACGGCGAAGTGCTCGTCATCCGCTCGCCCGCCGAGGCGATCGCCGCCGGGATCGTCTACGTCCCGGAAGAGCGCGGCCGGCAGGGTGCGGTCATCGGCCTGCCGATCTTCCAGAACGTCACGCTTCCGTCGCTTGCCCGCACGTCGCGCGCCGGCTTTCTGCGCCTGGCGGAGGAATTCCGGCTGGCGCGGGAATATACATCCCGGCTCGATCTGCGCGCCGCATCGCTCGATCAGGATGTCGGCACGCTTTCGGGCGGCAACCAGCAGAAGGTGGTGATCGCCAAGTGGCTCGCGACCCGCCCCAAGGTCATCATTCTCGACGAGCCGACCAAGGGCATCGACATCGGTTCCAAGGCTGCCGTGCATGCCTTCATGAGCGAGCTTGCGGCGCAAGGGCTGAGCGTCATCATGGTCTCCTCGGAAATCCCCGAGATCATGGGTATGTCCGATCGGGTGATCGTCATGCGCGAGGGACGTATCGCCGGGCGATTCGAACGCGGCGAACTGACGGCCGAAAAGCTGGTGCGCGCCGCTGCCGGCATCGCGGAGGCTGCATGATGAAGATGCTCCTGAAGAATCGCGAGATGCTGCTGGTCGTTGCGATCCTCGTGCTGGTCGGCGTGATCGCGCTGCGCTTCCCCGGTTTCGTCGCGCTGCGGAATCTGGTCAATGTCTATAATGACACCTCGATCCTGATCATCCTGGCGCTCGGCCAGATGGCGGTGATCCTGACGCGCTGCATTGACCTTTCGATGGCGGCGAACCTCGCGCTTTGCGGTATGGTCGCCGGCCTCATCAATCTGGCCATGCCCGGCCTGCCGATCCCGGCGGTCGTTCTGGCGGTGATCCTGCTCGGCGCCTTCCTCGGCGCTATCAATGGCCTTTTGGTCTGGAAGCTCGACATTCCCCCGATCGTCGTCACGCTCGGTACGCTGACGATCTATCGCGGCATGATCTTCCTCCTGACGAACGGTGCCTGGATCAACGCCCATCAGATGAGCGACGCCTTCAAGTCCCTGCCGCGCGGCGTGGTCGCCGGTCTGCCGGTGCTGTCCTGGCTTTCGCTGATCATGATTGCGATCATGCTCGTCGTCATGAAGCGCACGCCGCTCGGACGTGCCTTCTTCGCCGTCGGCGGCAATCCGCATGCGGCGGTCTATACCGGCATCGATGTCGGCAGGACGCGCTTTCTGGCTTATTGTCTTGCCGGCGCGCTTGCCGGTCTCTCGGGCTATCTCTGGGTCTCGCGCTATGCGGTCGCCTATGTGGATATTGCGATCGGCTTCGAACTCGACATCATCGCCGCCTGCGTGATCGGCGGCATATCGATCGCCGGCGGCATCGGGTCGGTGCCCGGCGCCGTGCTCGGCGCTCTCTTCCTTGGCGTCATCAAGAATGCGCTGCCGGTCGTCAACATCTCGCCCTTCGCGCAGATGGCGATCTCCGGAGCGGTGATCATCGTCGCCGTTGCGGTCAATGCCCGAGCCGAACGGCGCAAGGGCAGGGTCATTCTCAAGAAAGCGGAGGCAATCTGATGTCGGACGCGCAGATGGCCGCACGCCATATCCCCGACCGTCTGGAAGGCCCCGCCGCCCGTTTCGTCAAAAGCTGGGAAAGCCTGCTCCTGGTGGTGGCCGTCCTCGTCTTCACCGTGAATTCCTTCGCCTCTCCCTATTTCCTCGATCCGTGGAACCTGTCGGATGCGACCTTCAACTTCACGGAAAAGGCGATGATCGCCTTCGCCATGGCGCTCGTCATCGTATCCGGCGAGATCGACCTTTCGGTCGCCGCGATTGTGGCGCTAGCCTCGACGGCTATGGGCTATGCCATGCAGCTCGGCTTTGACACGCCCGTGCTGGTGGCGGTCGGCCTCGGCGCGGGGCTTGCCTGCGGCGTCGTCAACGGCTTGCTGGTGACCGGGCTCGGCCTGCCCTCGATCGTGGTGACGATCGGCACGATGAGTCTTTTCCGCGGCCTTTCCTTCCTGATCCTCGGAGACAAGGCGTTCACCGGCTATCCCGAAAGCTTCTCCTGGTTCGGCCAAGGCTATGTCTGGTGGGTCTTCTCCTTCGAGCTTTGTCTCTTTGCCGCGCTCGCTCTCCTCTACGGCGTGATCCTGCACAAGACCAATTTCGGCCGCGCCGTCTACGCGATCGGCAACAACCAGACGGCAGCGCTCTTCTCGGGCATCCGGGTCGGGCGGGTGAAATTCGTGCTATTCATGATGACGGGCCTGATGGCGGGCCTCGCCTCGATCTGCCTCACCGCGCGCCTCGGCTCCACGCGCCCCTCGATCGCGCTTGGCTGGGAGCTCGAAGTGGTGACGATGGTCGTGCTCGGCGGCGTCAGCATCCTCGGTGGTTCCGGCAGCATTCCGGGCGTCGTGCTGGCCGCGCTGATCATGGGCATGGTCACCTTCGGCTTCGGCCTGCTCAACGTGCCCGGCATCGTGATGTCGATCTTCATAGGACTGCTGCTGATCGCGGTCATCGGGCTTCCGATCGTCTATCGCCGCGTGAGGGCGCGCTGATGGAAAAATACGCGTTCCGCATGCGGCTCAATCCGGGTATGGCCGACGAATACAAGGCACGCCACGACGCGATCTGGCCGGAGCTCGTCGCCCTCCTGAAGGAAGCGGGCATCTCCGATTATTCGATCCATCTCGACGAGGAGACGAACCTCCTCTTCGGCGTTCTTCGTCGCCGCGGCGGCCACGGCATGGCAAGCCTTCCCGACCATCCGGTGATGAAGCGCTGGTGGGCGCATATGGCACACATCATGGAGACGAAGCCGGACAACGAGCCCGTCGCCGTGCCGCTCGTCACCGTCTTCCACATGGAATGAATGCATGGCCGAGACAAAGACTATAGCCGTCATCGACATCGGCAAGACCAATGCCAAGGTGGCGCTCGTCGACGCCGCGAGCTTTCGCGAGATCGCGGTGCGCACGACGCCCAACAAGGTGGTTGCCGGGCCGCTCTATCCGCATTTCGATACCGAGCGCCTCTGGACCTTCATCCTGGAGAGCCTGAAAGCGCTCAATATCGAGCGGAGGATCGACGCCGTATCGGTCACCGCGCATGGCGCGACGGGCGCGCTGGTCGGCGACGACGGCGAGCTCGCATTGCCGGTTCTCGACTATGAGCATCCGGCACCGCAGGATCTTGCCGCCGAATACCGCAAGGCAAAACCGCCCTTTCGTCTCACCGGCGCGCCGAACCTGCCAGGCGGGCTGGTGCTCGCGATGCAGTTCTATTGGCAGGCGAGGCGGTTTCCGAGCGAGTTCGCCCGGGCGAAATGGATGCTGATGTATCCGCAATACTGGACCTTCCGGCTGACCGGGATGGCGGCTGGCGAAGTGACGTCGCTCGGCTGCCACACGGATCTGTGGGAGCCGGAAAATGGCCGCTATTCCGATCTCGTGCGCGATGAGGGTTGGGAACGGCTGATGCCGCCCGTGCGGCCCGCAGGCGACGTTCTCGGGCCGCTGAAGCCGGAACTCGCCGCGGCGACCGGACTTTCGCCGGAAACTCCCGTCCATTGCGGCATCCACGATTCGAACGCCTCGCTCCTGCCCTACGTCCTCACGCAGGAGCCGCCCTACGCCGTCGTTTCGACGGGAACATGGGTGGTGGTCATGGCGATGGGGGGCGGCAAGGCCGTGCTCGACGAGACGCGCGATACCCTCGTCAATGTCAATGCGCTTGGAAATCCGGTGCCTTCGGCGCGTTTCATGGGCGGACGCGCCTTCTCGCTGCTGGGCGGTGGAAAGGCGAAGCCGGACGAGCGGGCCGTCGCTTCGGTCATTCGCCGCCAGGCCATGATCCTGCCGTCTGTTCCCGAAGATTCCGGCCCGTTTCCGGGCGATCCATCCGAATGGACCATCCCTCGCGACGCGCTCTCGCCCGAAGAGGCGGAAGCGGCTGTCGCCTTCTATCTCGCGCTGATGACCGCGACATGCCTCGATCTGATCGCGGCCGGAGGGCCGGTCATCGTCGAAGGACCTTTTTCGACGAATCCGCTCTATCTGTTGATGCTGAAGGCGGCCACTGGCAGAGCGATCCTGACGGGAGAGACGGCGACCGGGACCAGTATAGGCGCAGCATGCCTTGCGACGGACCGTGCCCCGAGGCCGGCTTTCGACGTCTTCGCGCAGGAGCTGCCCTCCGGCATTTCCGGTTATGTGGAGAAATGGCGCAGATTGGCTGCGGATCGAAGCGCAAAGAAGAGCGCCTGAATGCCCATGCGGGCAATGATATCAGAAAACGCGAATGCTGGCCGGCTTGCGCTGAGCCTCGATGTTCAAGAGAACGGATAGGGCCGCCAGCGTGCAGGTGGCGATAAGCGTGGCGCTCAGTCCAAGAACAATCATTGCTCGTTCCTTCGATGACCATCATCGTCAACTCACCGCGACACTATAGGCAGAGCGGCTTGCTCGTGGCTTACGCTATTTCTTCCTAATCGGATACTAACAGATTTAGGGATACTGTCACAAAGCTTGAAGGACGGATCTTCCGCTTGCCGGCCGCCGACGGCGGCTCGTGCCGCAACGCCTTAAATTTCAGGGAAATGCGGGAGCGGGCAGGCCGGCATTAACCTTCAGGCAAGGAATTAACCATAAACATTGAACCACGCGTCGGAATGGGAAAATTCGACCACTTCCCACCCTGGCATGATGCCGTACCGCCGTGCCGGTTTCGATCCGGTATTCTCGTAAACACCGAACTTGTTCATGGACCGGCGGCAGCGCCTCAACGCTCCGGGATGCCGGGGCGCATCGGCCTTTCCGGGTCCGACGGCGGCAGCCTTTCCATGAGCGGTCATCAAAATCGAACGCCGGGCGCTCCCGGCAGGACAGCATCCTTGCGCGGGGACGGATTGGTGCAGGACACGCCGGCAGATCAGGCTCGAACGGCTCAGGCGGCAAGCCTGCGCGACCGTTTGAGATTCGCCGGCGTCGAAGCCGGTCACGGCGAACTGCTGCGCGCTCACCGCCAGACGCTTGAGCGGCATGTCGAGACGGCGCTGCGCGATCTGTTCCAGAGATTTCAGACCTTTCCCGATGCCGCGCGGCATTTTCAGAGCGATCGGGCGATCGACCGCCTGCACGATCTCCACAGCTCCCATTGGAGCGTGCTCACGGACGCACGCTTCGACAGCCTCTATGCGGAGCGGGTGAAGCTGTTGTCCGATGCCGAAAGCCAGATGGGCCTCGATCCGCGCTGGCGCATGTCCGGCCACGCCGTGGTCCTGGAGCACGTCGTTGCAGGCCTGGTGGAAGAATACTGGCCGAAATCTTTCCTGCCCGGCGCCGGCAAGGCGCGCAGGAAGGAACTTTCCGAACTGCTTTCCGCTTTCATGCGCGCCGCGATGGTCGATGCGGAGATTGCCGTCTCGCTGCGCTTCAACGAATTGCGCCACACGCACCACCGGGCGCTCGCCGACCAGCGCGAGAGGGACCGGGCGGACGTCGAGCTGGTCTTCGGCGACGTGATCCGCGGCATGGCCCGCAACGACCTTTCCGTTCGCGTCGATGCCGAGATGCCGGAGGGATGGCGTCCGCTGGCCGATACCCTGAACACGGCACTGGACGAAATGCAGGCCGAGCTTTGCGCTGCCGCCGAGCGCTCGTCCGCATCGCAGAGAATGGCGGGCATCGTCTCGGGCGAGGCGAACGACCTTGCCGAAAAATCCTCGCTCCAATCGGCAGACCTTCTGCGGACCGCCAATGCGCTCGGCGAGATCGTCGCGCGGGTGAAGGCCAATCTGGAGGCGACCCATCGTACGGAGACCGCGGTTAAGGACACCCGTCACTCCGCCGAACGCAGCGGCGAGATCGTCGGCGAGGCCATCGCCGCGATGGCCGACATCGAATCTTCCGCCGAGAAGATCGGCACGATCATCGGCGTGATCGACGAGATCGCCTTCCAGACCAACCTGCTTGCCTTGAATGCCGGCATCGAGGCCGCGCGCGCCGGCGAAAGCGGCAGGGGCTTTGCCGTCGTGGCGCAGGAAGTGCGCGCGCTCGCCCAGCGCTCCGCCGATGCCGCGCGTGAGATCAAACAGCTCGTCACGAACACGAAGGCGCAGGTCGAGGCGGGTGTCGACCGGGTCAACCGCACTCAGGACGCGATCGGCAGCATCGTGCGCCAGGTCACCGACATCAACGATGCGGTCGCCGGAATTGCTCGCGAAGGGATCGCCGGCGCCGAAGGGCTCGATGATGTAGCAAGGGAAATGACGGAGATCGGCCGGCGCGTGGAGGCGGATGCGGGCGCAGCGGCGCGGATCGCCGGCACCGGCGACGAATTGCATGCCGTCATACTCGAACTCGGCCACACGATCCGGCGCTTCCATGTCGGCATGCAGGCTCCGGCCGACCTCCGCCCCGCCGGCGCAGGCGCTGCGGCGCCCGGCATCCGGGATCATTCTTCGCGCCTGCCCGATCACGCGGCAAATATCGCCGCGGCCGATCGATACCTGCCGGCACGTGCCGGCTTCGGGAGTTAGCATGGCCACGCATCAACCCAGGCATTGGTTTTCCACCGGCCGCAGCGGCCGCTCCGGCGGCGATCTCCTGCCGCTGATACCGCGATCACAGCCAATGAATGCCGACAGACAGAGACGGGAAACGACGTAAATGGCGAGCAGAAAGACCGCACAGAAAAGTCTCAGCCTTGCACCGGTGCTGGACCTCAACGAGGCGACCGCGCTTCACCGGCAGCTCCTTGAGCTGAAGGGCAGCAATCTGGTCATCGACGCGTCCGCCGTCGAGCGCATCGGCGCGCTTTGCGCCCAGGTGCTGATGGCCGCAGCGAGGACCTGGGAGGAGGACAAGCTCTCCTTCAGCTTCGGCAAGACATCCGACGTTTTCATGAAGACCATGCAGCTTATCGGCGTGAACATTGATCACTTGCTGGCGAAGGAGATTTAGAAATGAAGAAGAAGGTACTGACGGTGGATGATTCACGGACCATCCGCAACATGCTTCTGGTAACGCTCAACAATGCGGGCTTCGAAACCATCCAGGCCGAGGACGGCGTGGAAGGCCTCGAGGTTCTGGAAGAAGCCAACCCCGACGTCATCGTCACGGACATCAACATGCCGCGCCTCGACGGCTTCGGCTTCATCGAGGGGGTGCGCCGCACGGAGAAGTTCCGCGCGATCCCGATCCTGGTCCTGACCACCGAAAGCGATGCGGAAAAGAAGAACCGCGCCCGCCAGGCCGGCGCCACCGGCTGGATCGTGAAACCGTTCGATCCGACCAAGCTGATCGATGCAATCGAGCGTGTAACCGCCTAAAGCCGGGATCTTCCAGATGGATATGAACGAAATCAAGGAGATCTTCTTTCAGGAGTGCGAGGAACAGCTCGCCGAACTGGAATCGGGTCTCCTGAAGCTGAACGACGGGGATCGCGATCCGGAAACGGTCAATGCCGTGTTTCGCGCCGTGCACTCGATCAAGGGTGGCGCAGGCGCCTTCGGCCTCGATGATCTCGTCTCCTTCGCGCATGTATTCGAGACGACGCTCGATTGCGTTCGATCCAACAGGCTGGACCCCAATCAGGACGTTCTCAAGGTGATGCTGAAGTCGGCGGACGTTCTGGCGGACTTGACGAATGCCGCTCGCGATGGCGGAAGCGTCGACGAGGCGCGCAGCAAGGCCCTCATCCGCGAGCTCGAAGCGCTCGCCAACGGCGAAATGCCCGCCGCAATCGCCGAAGCGCCCGTTGCGAAGCCCGCCCCGCCGGCTCCCAAGGCAGAAGCTCCGGCGCCCGCAGCCCCGCCGGCGGCAACGGAGGAAGGCTTCCAGCCGATTCCCTTCTCCTTCGATGATTTCGAACCGGAGGAAAAGCCGGTCGGTCCTTACGTTGCGGCCTGCGAGGTGCTTTTCCGTCCCAAGCGCGACCTTTATGCCAAAGGAAACGAGGCGGCGCTGCTTCTGCGCGATCTCTCCCGTCTCGGCGAGATGAGCGTCCACTGCGACATGGAAAGCCTTCCCTCTCTCGACGAGATGAACCCGGAGGAAGCCTATTTCTCCTGGAAGATCTCCGTAAAGACGGAAAGGGGCGAGGACGGGGTCCGTTCGGTCTTCGAATTTGCCGAATGGGATTGCGATCTCGAAATCCGCACCGTCGAGGACGAAGCGGAGGTCTCCGGCGAGGACGAGCTGCCGATGCAGCCCGTACCCTTCGATCTCTCCATCCTGGATGACGAGCCCGATGCGCCGATCGGCGTCGTCGAGGAGGAGGAACGGCTCACGGCCGCAGGGGCGGAGATCGTTGCAGCCGTCGCAGCTGCCGATACGGCGAGCAATGTCGTGCAGATGGCAGGCAATGCCAATCAGGCGGCGGCCGAGCGGGCAAAGGCCGAGCGCGCATCCGCTGCCGCTGCCGCCGCCGCGCAGAACAGCAGCCAGGCTGCCGCGGCAGCTGCGCCGACGATCCGTGTCGACCTGGACCGCGTCGATCGGCTCATCAATCTCGTCGGCGAGCTGGTCATCAATCAGGCGATGCTTTCCCAGAGCGTGGTCGAGAACGACTCGAACGGCGTTTCCTCGATCAACATGGGTCTCGAGGAGCTCCAGCAACTGACGCGGGAGATCCAGGACAGCGTTATGGCGATCCGCGCCCAGCCGGTGAAGCCCGTCTTCCAGCGCATGTCCCGCATAGTCCGCGAGATCGCCGACATCACCGGCAAGTCCGTGCGCCTCGTCACCGAGGGTGAGAATACCGAAGTCGACAAGACCGTCATCGACAAGCTTGCAGAACCTTTGACGCATATGATCCGCAATGCCGTGGATCACGGTCTCGAAACGCCGGAAAAACGTATCGCTCTCGGCAAGAACCCGGAAGGCACGGTCCGCCTGACGGCGAAGCACCGTTCGGGACGCATCGTCATCGAACTTGCCGACGACGGCTCGGGCATCAACCGCGAAAAGGTGCGCCAGAAGGCGATCGACAACGATCTCATCGCCGCGGATGCGAATCTCTCGGACGAGGAGATCGACAACCTGATCTTCCATGCCGGCTTTTCGACCGCCGACAAGATTTCCGACATCTCCGGCCGCGGCGTCGGCATGGATGTGGTCAAGCGTTCGATCCAGGCGCTCGGCGGACGCATCAACATCTCGTCCAAGCCGGGGCAGGGTTCGGTTTTCACCATGAGCCTGCCGCTGACCCTCGCCGTCCTCGACGGCATGGTGGTGACGGTTGCCGGCCAGACGCTCGTCGTGCCGCTGACGGCCATCGTGGAGACCCTGCAGCCGGAAGCGGCTGCGATCCACTCCTTCGGTGCGTCGCAACGGCTGATTTCGATCCGCAACAGCTTCTGCCCGCTGGTCGACGTCGGCCGCATCCTCAATTTCCGCGCCACGCAGGCCAATCCCATCGAAGGGGTCGCCCTTCTGGTGGAGTCCGAAGGCGGCGGCCAGCGCGCCCTGATGGTCGATGCGATCCAGGGCCAGCGTCAGGTCGTCATCAAGAGCCTGGAGGCGAACTATACGCATGTGCCGGGCATCGCCGCCGCCACCATCCTCGGCGACGGTCGCGTGGCCCTGATCCTGGATGTGGATGCGGTGGTTGCGGCTTCCCGCGGCCAGTCCCTGAAACAAGAAACCTCGCTTGCAGCAACCGGATAAGGAAATGACATACGCGGTTCGAAATCTGTCGCATGGCCGGGAGCTGATCGCTTTTCGGATCGGTGATCAGGAATTTTGCGTGAATATCATGTCGGTGCGGGAGATCCGTGGATGGACCCCTGCAACGCCGATGCCGCACGCGCCGCATTATGTATTGGGCGTCATCAACCTGCGCGGCGCCGTCCTGCCGATCGTCGATCTCTCGCTTCGCCTCGGCATGAAGCCGTCCGAGCCCACGGTGCGCCACGTCATCATCGTCGCGCAAGTCGGCTCGAAGGTCGTCGGCCTGCTGGTGGATGCGGTTTCCGACATCCTGACGATCACCGACGAGAACATCCAGGCGACGCCGGACGTCGCCAGCGACATCGAGAAGAATTATGCCCGCGGTATTTTGGCGATCGACAAGCGCATGATCTGCCTGATCGAGCTCGATACGCTGTTCCCTCATACCGAAAGCGAAGCGGCATGATCCTCTCCCACGCCATAGATGCAAGGCAGTCTCCGGACGAATGTCTGGCGAGCGGCGAATATCCGCTGACGCGCCGCGATCTTTCGGAAATCGCCGCGATGATCTATGCGGATGCCGGCATCTATCTGAACGAAACCAAGGCCTCGCTGGTCTATTCGCGGCTGTCGAAGCATATCCGCAATCTCGGCCTGAAGGGTTTTCCGGAATACTGCGCTCTCGTCTCGTCTGCGGAAGGAGCCGCCGCGCGCAGGGAAATGCTGTCGCACCTGACGACGAACTTCACCCGCTTCTTCCGCGAGAACCATCATTTCGAGCATCTGAAGACGGATGTCCTGCCGGAACTTCTCGCCCGCGCACGAAACGGCGGCCGGGTGCGCATCTGGTCGGCGGCCTGTTCCGACGGGCAGGAGCCCTATTCGATCGCCCTGACGGTCCTGTCGCTGATGCCGAACGTCGCGGATTACGATTTCCGCATCCTTGCGACCGATATCGATCCGAAGATACTGGCGCTCGCGCGCGCCGGCGCCTATGACGCGACCGCGCTGGAAACCGTCAGCCCGGCCATGCGCAAGCAGTTCTTCCGCGAGGTCGAGATCGACGGGCGCCAGAAGTGGCAGATCGAGGAACGCGTCAAGAAGCTCATCACCTTCAACGAGCTCAATCTGATGGCGCAATGGCCCTTCAAGGGGCCGTTCGACGTTATTTTCTGCCGCAACGTCGTCATCTATTTCGACGAGCCCACCCAGATGAAGATCTGGTCGCGCTTCGCGGGCGTGCTTGCCGAAAACGGTCATCTCTATATCGGCCATTCCGAACGCGTGTCGGGAGAGGCGAAAGCCGCGTTCGACAATATAGGCATCACGACCTATCGCTATGCCGGCAAGAACCAGGGAAGACGCGTATGACCGCACCTGCCCGCGTTCTCGTGGTTGACGACTCGCCCACCATGCGCGGCCTGATAACGGCCGTGCTCAGCGCCGACCCGCATGTCGAGGTCGTCGGCCAGGCAGGCGATGCGATGCAGGCGCGCAATGCGATCAAGCAGCTCAATCCCGATGTCGTCACCCTCGACATCGAGATGCCGGAGATGAACGGCCTGGAATTCCTCGACAAGATCATGCGGCTGAGGCCGATGCCGGTGATCATGGTCTCGACGCTGACCCATCGCGGCGCGGAAGCGACGCTGGCGGCACTCGAGATCGGCGCCTTCGATTGCGTCGGCAAGCCTCAGCCGGGCGATGCACGGCCTTTCGGCGATCTGGCGGAGAAGGTGAAGGCCGCCGCACGGTCGCAGCGCCATCACTCTCTCGCGCCGGCCGCCGTCTCCACGCCGACGAGCGCCGTTGCCGACTATCGCGCCGGGCGCAAGATCGTGGCGGTTGGGGCTTCTACGGGCGGTGTCGAAGCGCTCATCACCGTTCTGCAGAAATTTCCGGTCAATTGCCCCCCGACGGTGATTACGCAGCACATGCCGCCGACCTTCACCAAGAGCTTCGCCGCTCGCCTCGACCGTCTGTGCGCACCGGTGGTCGAGGAAGCCACCGACGGCGCCCGGCTCGAAATCGGCAAGATCTATCTTGCGCCGGGAGGCGAGCGGCATCTCCTGGTGTCGAACCACTCCGCGCCTTGCTGCCGGCTTGTCGAGCGCGACCCCGTCAATGGGCATCGTCCTTCGGTCGACGTGCTGTTCGATTCGGTCGCGGAGCTCGCCGGCCGCAGCGCGGTCGGCGTCATCCTGACCGGAATGGGACGTGACGGCGCTGCCGGCCTCCTGAAGATGCGTCACGCCGGTGCCAGGACCATCGGCCAGAACGAAAAGACCTGTGTTGTTTATGGAATGCCGAGGGTGGCTTTCGAATTGGGTGCGGTGGAACACCAGTTTCCGCTTTCGTCCATAGGAGAAGAAATCCTGAAGCTCACTGCGGCCCGTAGAGAAGGAAGCGAATAATGTCTCTCGCTGAAAAGATAAAAGTGCTCATCGTCGACGATCAGGTGACGAGCAGGCTGCTGCTGGGCGATGCCCTTCAACAGCTGGGTTTCAAGCAGATAACGGCGGCCGGCGACGGCGAGCAAGGCATGAAGATCATGACCGAGCAGCCGCATCATCTGGTGATCTCGGACTTCAACATGCCGAAGATGGACGGGCTGAATTTTCTTCAGGCCGTGCGGACCAATCCGGTGACGAAGAAGGCGGCCTTCATCATCCTGACGGCGCAGGGCGACCGCGCGCTCGTGCAGAAGGCGGCGGCGCTGGGTGCGAACAACGTGCTCGCCAAACCCTTCACGATTGAAAAGATGAAGGCGGCGATCGAAGCCGTGTTCGGGGCCTTGAAATGATGGTTGAGGCCGGGACGCGCCGCGTCCATGTGATACAGGGCGAATACAAGGTCATGAGCGATCCGGACGTGGTCCTGACCACGATTCTCGGCTCCTGTGTCGCGGCGTGCATGCGCGACCCGGTGATCGGCGTCGGAGGGATGAACCATTTCCTTCTGCCGGGATCGGTCGACGCGCTGGCTTCCGGAGGCGATGCCACCCGGTACGGCGTCCACCTGATGGAGCTTCTGATCAACGGCCTTCTCAAGCAGGGCGCGCGGCGCGACCGGCTGGAGGCGAAGATTTTCGGCGGCGCGCGCACGATCGCCCGCTTCTCCAATGTCGGCGAGCAGAACGCCCAGTTCGCGCGCCAGTTCCTGACGGACGAAGGCATCCGGATCATTAGCGAAAGCACTGGCGGAGAGCACGGCCGCAAGCTTGAATACTGGCCTTCCTCTGGGCGCGCGCGCCAATATGCGCTGACCGGGGTCGAGACGCAGAGAACCGTGGCCATGGAGCAGCGCCCCGTACCGGTCGTCAAGCCGGCGGAGAACACGATAGAGTTTTTCTAAACGGACCGCGATGTCGGCGGCTCCATCGAAAAGATGCTTTCAGGGAAATAGCAGAGACTGTCGTTCGGAGACCGGACGTGGAGACTGTGCCAATAGTGAGGGTACCATGCAGGCCGAGCATGCAAGTGAAGCGTCCGTTACGGAGGAAGCGCTTCCCGATGTGTTGATGCGAATCGTGTCGGAGCTCCACGATGTCGCCTATTTGATCGAGCGCATCGAACCCCAGTTCAGCGGCGCGAACGAAGGCAGCTTCCCCGATCCCGCGGAGCGGATGATGCTTCTGCAGGGCATCGATCTTGCGGTCCAGAAGACGAGGGGGCTTGCGGAATTCATCGACACGATCACCGCAAGCATTCCCGAGACCTGCCTCGTCGACGTGACGACCGCGCTCAACCTCGTCAAGCTTGCCGACATGCAGAAGGCGCTTGGGCGAGGCATGCTGCGCCACGGCCATTCGCAGCCGATCAACCGCGCGGCAGGCGACTTCGAAGCCTTCTGAGCGGCGCTGGGCAATCGGACCGCAAACGACGGCGCCCGAGCGGCGCCGTTTCCATATCAGGCGCCCCTGGCGACGAAACGTTCGCGCAAGTTTCGCCCTCTAGTCTCCGCATCGGGTCTGGTCAGATCCGCGTAGTCCATGGACTGATGGAGCCACGGCAGTCATTGCCGCCGACGTCCCGGACATCTTGAAATTGCGTCTGGTTGCGTCGGCGATGTGTCCGTGAAGCCAGGTGCCGGTTCGTGCGGGAACAGAATGAATCTGTTGGATCAATTTACGAATGTCTTTAAGAACCTGGCGTCCTTGGGGCAGGCGAAACTCGCAATGCTCGCCGGCGTCGGCGTCGTATCGCTTGGGCTGGTGCTTGCCGCCGCCTTCTTCGTGAACAAGCCGGCCTACGAGACCCTTTACGTCGGCCTCGACACGTCCGACCTCAACCAGGTCAGCATCGCGCTCGCCGAAGCCAAGATCGACTTTTCCACCGGAACGGACGGTTCGAGCATACAGGTTCCGGTCGGCCAGACCGGCAAGGCCCGCCTCTATCTTGCCGAGCGCGGGCTGCCCGCAAGCTCCAATTCCGGATACGAGCTGTTCGACAATGTCGGCTCGCTCGGCCTGACCTCCTTCATGCAGGAGGTCACGCGCGTTCGCGCCCTCGAAGGGGAGATCGCAAGGACGATCCAGCAGATCGACGGCATCGCGGCCGCCCGCGTGCACATCGTCATGCCTGAACGCGGTAATTTCCGCAAAGCCGATCAGCCGCCCACCGCCTCCGTCATGATCCGCGCGAGCGCCACGGCGGGACGCAAGGCTGCCGCCTCGATCCGCCATCTCGTCGCGGCATCGGTGCCGGCCCTGAACGTGGACGACGTCACCATCCTCGATTCCGCCGGGCAGCTGCTCGCTTCCGGCGACGATGCCGCAAACAGCAATTTCAGCCGCTCGCTCAACATCGTGCAGTCCGTGCAGAGCGAGGTCGAAGGCAATATCGAAAAGGCGCTCGCGCCGTTCCTCGGCATGGACAATTTCCGCGCCAGCGTCATGGCGACGCTGAATACGGATTCCCAGCAGATACAGGAGGTCGTCTACGACCCGGAATCGCGGGTGGAGCGGTCCGTCCGCGTGACGCGTGAAAGCCAGAAATCCAACCAGCAGCAGCTTCAGAGGCCGGCGACCGTCGAGCAGAATATTCCGCAGGGCGGCCCGGAGGGCGGTGTCGGCCCGCAGTCCAGCGACGAGGCGGACAAGCGCGAGGAGCAGACCAATTACGAGATCAACAGCAGGACCGTGGCCACGGCCCGCAACGGCTACAAGGTCGAGAAGCTGTCCGTTGCCGTGGTCGTCAACAGCGGCCGCGTCTCCGCCATGGTCGGAGAGCCCGCCGACCAGGCAAGGATAGACGCCTATCTGGCCGAGATGCAGAAGATCGTAGCCTCTGCGGCCGGCCTCAATCCGGAACGCGGCGATATCATCACCGTGACGGCGATGAATTTCCTCGACAACCAGCTCCTCGACGAAGCAGTGCCGGGGCCGGGCATCCTCGAAACGCTGAATCGCAATCTCGGCAGCATCATCAATGCGCTCGCCTTCGTCGCCGTTGCCTTCCTGGTGGTATGGTTCGGTCTCCGCCCGGCCGTGCGTTCGATCAACGGCACGTCCGGCGCGGCACTCGAAAGCGATGCGACCGGCCTGGAGCTGCCCGACTTCTCGCCGGCCGGCGCAGTGGGCGGCCCGGGGGCCACGCTCATGGACGGCTTCGGTGCGGATTTCGGCTTCGACAGCACCGACGACCTGCTGAGCGCCGGCGACGGCGGCGACTTCAACCGGCGCGTCAAGGAAGGACCGGAGCGGCGCCTCTCGCGCATGGTCGAGATCAGTGAGGAGCGCGCCGCGAAAATCCTGCGCAAGTGGGCTGTCGATCAGGCTGCCTGATGCATGACGCCCGAAAGTGGTCTGGATAGCGGCCTGCAGGAACCCGAGGCATGAAGCGCATGGCGTCGATCCCCCTTCGCATGGCGCGCGTCAGCCGGAATTCCTCCCGGGTACCGCAGATGACCTTCTCCTGCCCGAAGCCCGATCCCGCCGGAATGGCGGGACATCCATGCCGGAGTGACCGTGCCACTGGATTTTCCGGAACTATCCCATATTCTTATTGGAAAACCATCGCAGCGGGCCGATATCACCGCACGAACGAAGGGGCTGCCGTCGGCGAGTTTTCAGCAAGGTCTCGCCCTTCCAAAGGCGGAGGTCCCATCGCATCGTCGCCAATCCTGCTTGCGGGCATGGTGACGCAATCTCGAGGAACGCCGGGGGGCGGGAAAATGGATCTGGTATTGGCGGGACTGGGACCCTTGTCGTTCTTCGCGGGGCGGCAGAAGAGCAATGTCTGCACCATCCTCAACCGCTGCCGGGACGAGATCGGCTGCCGCCACGTCGCCCATATCTTCAAGCAACGCGCCTCCGGACAGGAGGAGACCTATATATCGGTCACCTATCCCGGCCGCTGGCTCCTGAATTATGCGATCCGGAACTATTTCGCGGTCGATCCGGTCATTCGCGATGCCGGAATGGCTGCGCCTGTCCGCATTCTTAATCCGAACGAAGAGGAAGCGGCGGTACGCGCCATGTTCGCGGACGCGCAATCCTTCGGCATCGGCCGCAGCTTCGTGGATTTCCAGGTGATGCCCCACTCGGACTATCCCGGAACCGTGATGTTCACCTTCGATGTCGAGCCGGGCGGCATCGAAGCCTATGTGGAGGCGCGGCGCGCGCGGTTGCTGGAGGCGGCGCGCAATCTGCATCTCGACACGATGCGGGCGCGCGGTCTCATGCCGCAAGGCGTGCCGTGCGACGAACTGAACAATGAGGAGATGCAGTGCATCGCGATGATCGCCGAAGGCCGGACCTACCGGGAGATCGGCGAGCGGCTCTCCTGGCACGACGAGCGGGTTGCCATGGTGGTGGCCGCTCTCTGCGAGCGGCTCGGCTGCGCCAATCCCTTGCATGTGGTCACGCACTGCCTCTCGCGGGGGCTGCTGCGCGATCTCGACGAGACGTTCATGCCGCCGCGAAACGTTCCTTTATCCACGCCAGCTTCTCCAGCGAAGCGGCACTGACTTCCCAGGATACGCACAGGATCGGTGGAGACCCGGTGATTTCCCGCTGCCCTATCGTGTGGCAGGCGACGCCGAAGGCTTTGGTCAGCTTGACGATGTTCTCCTCGCAGATCGCGACATGGCGTGTGATGCCGTTGTTGAGGCCGATTTCGAGCGAAGCGTTGCACAGTTCGACCGCGGTGCGGTTGACCCCGCTCATGACGCGCACGTCCTTTTCCTCGGGGCGAATGGCAAAACGGGTGGTCTCGGTAATAGCCGGGTTGAGCAGTTCCGCGGGGTCCGCGATCATGTCCGAAAAGCATTCCCAGGTTAGGTTCGGCCCAGCCATGCTCATCTGCCGGAGGCCGCCGGTCACCTCTCCGCGCTCGTTCAGCGAAAGGACATAGGTACAGGGCATGAAATCGTAGCGGTCATATTCGAGATCGCCGTCAACGGCCACGTCCCATCCGAGCATGTCGTGGAACACGGTTTTGCGGATGCGGAAATATTGATGGATCAACTCTTCATGCTGCCCCCGGTTCTCGGGTGTCACCGTGAAAATCATTTTCTGCCCCTCTTTCTGAAAATGGGGCACTGTCGGGACAGCGGTTTAAAGGCCGGTTAAGTTCAGGTGTGCAAATTGAACTATACCCTCTATACGAGCGTCTTCATGAGCCAAAAGACGGCTCGCATGCCAGTTGCCTTGCCGTTGCAGGTGCGCTTGGAAGGTTGCGGCGGCGCTTTCCGATTGCTCGTTTACCGATAAGTGTTGTCGTTTTGCAACGCTCGACGGCGCCGAAGATGTCGTCGGCGTGACTGCAGAGGAATGCGGCGTGGAAAAAAGCCGTCCTCAAGGAAAAAGTTCGCGAGCCCGGGCACGTGTTTGGGTTCAAAAACGAAGCTCGCAAAAGAAGAACAAGCTTGATATAATTCAACTTAAATTAGAATGTGATGCGAATATAATATAGTTAACAAATAGTTAACGTTGAGGCATATGCCGCGGTATTTGCTGGTGATTCGCGCAATTTTCGTGATTCGGATTGCGATTCACGAAAATTGCAAAAAGTAAATCCTGAGAAGCTGCCGGTAGCCTTTGAATAGGCCGCATGTACACTCTTAGTTACTGATTCGCTTGAAGATTCCGCTAATGCGGCTTGGTCGCGACAATGCTGGAGGGGCTCCGGCAATGTTTCGGCCGGCGGAGGGATTCGGCGAGATCGGAAGGGGGCTAGATTATGGGTACGATCCAGACAGGTGTCTCGACCTGGGAATCCCACGGATTCCCTGCCGAGACAGGTGAGCGTAGGAGTCTGCGTGAGCTTCTGCTTCAACAACTCGGACGTTGTGCGGATCGTGCCAATCTGTCAAACGGCATGCGGGCGCTGACCGATTACGTGAACGCGTCGCACTATCTTCTCGTCCGGCACGACGTATCTCTCGAGGCGCATCATGAATTCGTGGTCGCTTCCGATTGGCCGTTCGACCTCGTGCGCAGCCTTGCCGGAATGATCGCGAAAAACCATTCGCGCACCAGCGAACTGGACAAATGCCTGGCGCAGTTCCAGCCGTCCTTCGTCCATCTTCCGGACGACATTGCGACACCCAAGGGTATCAGCAGGGAATACTGCGCGATCGTGTTCAATGTCGGCAGGGTCCGCATGTCGCTGCTGCTGCTCTTTCCCGAACACTTCATCCTGTCGCAGGGCAGGCTCCGCGATATCGGCCTGATGACCGGCTATCTCGCCAGCGTTTCCTGCGAGGCGGTGATCCGGCAGGAACGCGACCTTGAACTGACCGAGCGCGAGATCGAGTGCCTGTACTGGATCGCCGAGGGCAAGACCAGCGACGAGATCGCGGTCATTCTCGGCATTTCCCGCAATACCATCAACAATTACATCACCAGCGTCATGCGCAAGACCGCCACCAAGACCCGTTCGGAGGCGATTGCCTGGGCCGTGCGCAACAACCTGGTCTGAGGAGTGAGAATGGACGGCCAATTTCCCTACGCCGCAGAGACGGAAGCGGAGATCCGGCTTACCCGTGTGCCGAAATCCTTGAACGCCGCGGATTTCGTGGCGCGCCTGCAGGCGATGCAGAAGACGATCGGGGCGCGCCATTTCGCGGTCCTGCGGGTCAGCGGCCACGGCCTGCCCGCAGCGCGCAAGCTCACCTGCGCGCTGCATAACTGGGGCGTTGACGCCGAGCAGAATGCGCGCCTGCTGATCGAAGCCTATGGCGCCGAACTGATGGCGCATCTCGATGCGTCGCTTCTGCCGCTTCTCTGGCAGGAAGCCGGCGAGCATCCGTCCCCGTCGTCCGGTCTGCCTCCCTTCACCATGCGTCTTCCGGCAAAGCTCGTCCTCGGCTCCGGTATAGCCTTTCCCGTCCGCCTCGGCATGATCGGCAACGGTTTCGTCGTCTTCACCGGCGTTCCCGATGGCCTCTCGAACGATCTCGTCATCGACGCTCATATGAAGAGCTGCCAGATCCTCGTCGACCTGCTCGCGGCAGACGAGAAGAAGATGCTCCCGAACGAGGCGCTCAGCGATCGCGAGATCGCCTGCCTGCAGATGGCCGGAGACGGCTGCATCAGCGAGGCGATCGCCGAGAAGATGGGGCTTTCGGTTCATACGGTGAACGCCTATCTCGGAACCGCGACCACGAAGCTCGACGCCGTCAATCGCATTCAGGCGATCGCCAAGGCGATCCGTCTCGGCTACATCAACTGAACCGCACGCCCGAGCGGGCTTTATGTCAATGGGCGTGGGCCGCGACGGGCGGCGCGCCGCTGCGCACGAATCGTGCCTCGCGCAGGCTCTTTTCCAGGAAGGCCGTATTCTCGTCGGGATTCGCAGAAGGATTGTTGAAGGCGACATGGGTGATTTCCACGCCGGCATAATCCTTCTGCAGAAGCAGCCTGGCATAGACGGTGACGCCCGACGGCCGCAGTTCCATATCCAGCACGACCTCCGGTTCGGTTCCCCAGTCGAGACGGTAGTTGCCGCCCGCACCGAAGGCCACCGTGCCTGGCAGGAAGTAGAGTTCGGCAGCCGAGGAGACCAGATCCGCGAGATTGCCGTAGCACTCGAAATGCAGGAGGGCGACCAGGTCGGCCGCGTCGAGCAGGCGCAATTCGGTCGCAACCGGGCAAATAGCTTCTGCTACGATCTTCTCGCGCTGGGCGGAGTAGGGGCATTTTTTCATTGGTCTAGTTCACCCGTCTCATCTGTGGCGAGGCTGCGTAAACCCGGTGAATCAGCTCCGCCACGGCCTTGTAGAACACCGGTGGAATGACACTATCCACCGAGACTTGCGCAAACATGGAGCGTGCAAGCGGTGGATCCTCGAAGACGGGTATGCCGTTTTGCTCCGCGATCTCGCGAATTTTCAGCGCGACGAGGTCCTGTCCCTTGGCGACGACGGTCGGCGCATCGTCCTCATCCCGCACGTAACGCAGCGCCACGGCGAAGTGCGTCGGATTGGCGATCACTAGCGTGGCGCGCGGAACCGCCGTGATCATGCGCCGGCGCGCGCGGTCGCGCTGGATCGAGCGCAAGCGCGCCTTGATGATAGGATCGCCCTGCGCCTGCTTGAACTCTTCCTTGACCTCCTGTTTGGTCATGCGCAGCTCGGTGAACCAGTGATAGCGAGTCCAGAAGAAATCGAGCACCGCGATCAGTGCCGTCGCGAACAGGATGACGATCATGATCTTGTTGGCATCCGAGGACATCATGTAGAGCAGCGTCGCCGGATCGGAGAACATCGCATCGAGGGCTGCGAAATAGTCGTGCCACATGACCAGCACGACGACGAGCGAGACCACGACGATCTTTATCATCGACTTGCCGAACTCCACGAGGCCGGGTTTCCCGAAAAGCCGCCCCAGTCCCTTGGGAATCGAGAGCCTTGAGAATTGCGGCCGCACCCGTTCGAGAACGGGGCTCGGCATGTTCTGCAGGATCGACGAGCCAAGGCCGAAGATCATCATCATCGCCAGCGCGGGCAGAAGCAGGACGCCCGCCTCCCAGGCCAGATGCCGGAACAGCGCGATGATGTCGCCGCTGGTGTTGAGCCGCCACGCCTCGGGTTGTTCGAAGAGGTCGCGCAGCGTCTCGTTCATGCGCGCAACGCCGCCGGGAAGAAAGAAGACGAGGAACAGGTAGATCGCGACCGTGGAGGCGAAGACCGGGACCTCGCGCGAAAACGGCGTGTTGCCCTTTTCTGCCGCGTCGCGGATCTTCTTCTCCGACGGTGCCTCTGTTTTACTGTCCTTGTCCTGATCTTCGGCCATGAATGGCGCTCCTCAATCGGCCTGCGCTGCAAGGACCCGTTCGTCTGGATATCTTTCCGGGACCCGGAACGGGAAAAGCCCGAATCCCAGAGAGATTCGGGCCGGAGGAACGGTCGGTCGCACGGCGGAGACTGTCAAGCCTTCTCAGGCCGCCGCCTGTGCCGGCTCCTTCTCCTTCAACTGGATTTGTCCGGCCGCCGCCAGGCGGATCGCTTCCTGCGCGATCGAACGGCGCGCGATCGCCACTTCGCGCGGGTTTGAGTTCACGTCCGCGACGGCGAGGTCGGATTCGATCATGCGGCGCTGGCGTGCGCCGATGGAGGAGAGGACCGCCTCGCGCAGTTCCATGGGCGTGCCGCGAAGCGCGGCCGTGATGATGTCGCTGGAGACGTCGTTGAAGAGCGAGACGCGGCTCTTCTGCGGCATGAGGAGCACGTCTTCGAACAGGAAGATCTTGGGGCGGACCTTCTTGACCGATTCCACGCTGACCGTCTCCAGCTCGGAGAGCATCTGGTCGACATGGGTCTTTTCCAGCTCGTTCATGAGCTCGGCCACCTTGTTGGTGCCGACGGAGTTGCGTTCGGTCTCCAGAGCGTTGATCAGCTCGATGACGCGTGCCTCGATGATCGCCGCTGCCTTGGGAGTGACCTCTCCGAGGTTGACGGTGCGGTTGATGATGTCGGCGCGATAGGCGTCCGGCACCTCCAGGAGGACCTTCGCACCGAAGGCCGAGGGCATCATCGAGAGGACATAGGCGATGGTCTGCGGATGCTCCTGCAGCAGGAACTTGGCGACGAAGACCGGATCGGCGTCCTGCAGGCGGTCCCAGATCGTCGTCTCGTAGGCCTGGAACGCCGCGCGCCGGCCGAGCAGCCCGTCGACTTCGTCGGGCGTCAGCCCTTCCTCGAGAATGCCTTCCATCATCTTGGCATTGTCCATGAGCCCGGCGCCTTCGGTGAAAAGGTCTTCGAACTCGTTGACGAGGTCGATCAGCTCGTGCGGCGGGATGGAGCGCAGGTTCTGTGCAGCGGCGATGATGGCCTGCAGTTCGCCCTGCGTGAAGTATTTCAGGAGCTTGCCGGCGACCGGCTTGCCCATGGCGAGCAGGACGGCGGCCGCCTTGTCCACCGGGCTCAGCGGCGCGCCGACTGCGGTGCTGCCGAAATTGTCGAAATCCATCATGGACATCCTCCTGAAACCTTCACCGGTATCAGATCGTCAAATCTTGCGTGTGTTCTTGATCTCGATGAGCTTGACGCCGAAGCGCGTGTCGTCGTTCTCGAGAACGGTGATTTCGCCGCGTCCGATGACGCGTCCGTTGACCATTACCTCGACCGGCTCGCCGATGCGGCGGTCGAGTGCGATCGTGGCGCCTTCCGTGAGGTTCATCAGCCCGGAAACCTGCATCTGGGACGAGCCGAGCACGATCTGCACGTCGATCGGAATATCCATGATGAGGTCGAGATTGGACGTCATCGCGCTGCCGGGACGCGGCGCTTCCGTCGAGCCGAAACCGCCGTCGCCAAAATCCGTCGTCGCGGCGAAATCGCCGCCGATCGATGCGCCGAAGCCGTCGGCCGGCAGGGCAGGAGGGGTGATCGAGCCTGCCCCGAAGTCGCCGCCGAATGCCGAAAGCGGGTCGGATGGCGCATCGGCAGAGAAGTCTCCGCCGAAACCGCCTGCGAGCTTGGAGCTGTCCGTATCCTTCTGCAGAACGCCGCGCAAATCGTCGATCGCCTGCTCCAGCTCCTGATCGCCGGTGTTGATGGAAGACATGAGATCGTCTGCGGTGGATGCTTTCTTCGGTGCCATGGGGATCACTATTCCATTTGAAACTTGCCTGAGGCGTGCTGCGGTGCGCGCACCGATCGATGCCTACCCGATAATGTGCTGCAGGATGTCGTCTTCCGAACCGTAGGTGTCCTTGACCCGCACGGTATAGCGCGCGCCGGAGCGGCCGAACTCGCAGACATAGAGATCGCGGCCGTTCGCGTTCACTTCGACCCGGACCTCGCCTGATTCCTGGAAAGGGATGATGTCGCCGGCCTGCAGCCGGCTGATCGTCTCCAGCGTCTGGCTTTCGAGGCGGATTCGAGCTTCCAGCGTCACCTTGGCACGGCGGACCTGCTCGCCCAGCTGCTCGCGCCATTCTTCCCTGGTCTTCGGCGTATTGGCCGGTTTCGGCGGCGTGATGTTCGATTTCAGCAGGACCGCCTGGGGAATGATGACGGAGAAGGTGGAGAGCACCGGCCCGATGCCGACCGCCATGTTGATCAGCGCTGCGAATGTGCTGTCGCTTCCGTCGTCGGGAGCCTTGCGGTCTTCCACGTTGCGGGCGGTGCCGATAAACGGCTCGAAGCCGTCGCTGCCGGCAACCGCCGTCTTCAGGACGCTGGATATGCGCTCGACCATCATCGATGCGACGTCGAGCTCGATCTTCGAAAGCGGCCGCGGGGACGGTTCCTCCGTCGAATTGCCGACTGCACCCAGCATGTTTTCGATGAGCGTGATGACAAGCGGGCTGTCGCAGATGACCGTGAAACGGTCGCACCAGTTGCGCAGCGAGCAATCGGAATAGGAAAACGCGCTGCCGAGCCCTTTGACGAGATCGCCGTAGCGCCCGGATTCGCAACCCGCATAGGAGACGGCGACCTCGAAGCCCAGTTCGCTTTCCAGCATGTCCGGGAGAAATTCGGAGAATATCTCCCCAAGGCTGCCGCAGAGCTTGGAAACGGTCGCGCCGTCGCCGAGCTTTCCGGTGAGGCGGGCGAGAACTATCGGATCGATTGCAGGCTGCTGAGCCACGGTTTCACCCCTCATTATCGTCATGCCGCCTTCGCGTCGCCGCCGCCCGGATTCATCATCTCCTGCTCGACCGCATCGATCGACGGACGCTCATAGGAAGAGATGGTCTTGCGGCCGTATTCCAGCGCGACCTGCGGCACGGAGCCGTTCATGTAGGCAAGCAGCGTCTGCTTGACGATGATGTAGAGTCGGTTCTGCTTCTCGCGCACCGCTTTGACGTTTGCCGTTATCGGCGTGACTACGGAATAGGACAGGAACACGCCGAGAAGCGTGCCCACCAGGGCTCCGCCGATCAGGCCTCCGAGGACTTCGGGGGATTCGTTGATCGCGGCCATTGCCTTGATGACGCCGAGAACCGCCGCGACGATGCCGATGGCGGGGAAGGCGTCGCTCATGTTGGAAAGCGCCTGGTAAGGTTTCATCTTGTCGCGGGTGATGGTCTGGATTTCCTCGTCCATCAGCGCTTCGATCTCGTGCGAGCGGGCATTGCCGATGATGATGAGCCGGACATAGTCGCAGATGAAGGCGGTCAGTTCCTTGTTCTGCAGAACGGTCGGGGCGCTCTGGAAAATCGTGGATTCCTGCGGATTGTCGATATGGCTCTCGATCTCGTTTCGCGATTTGGTGCGAAGATCGCGCATCAGGCTGTAGAGGACGCCGAGCGTGTCGAGGTAGTGCCGCTCCTTCGGAACCTTGTGCCTGAAGGCTTCTCCGAGGGCCTTGCCCGTATCCTTAACCACCTTCATCGTGTTGGCCATGATGAAGCCGCCAAGGCCGGCGCCGCCGATGATCATGAGCTCGAAGGGCTGGTTGAGCACTTCCAGATGTCCGCCCATGGCCATATAGCCGCCGAGAACGCAGCCGAAGGTGAAGACAAGCCCGATAATGATATTCATTTTAGTACATCTGCCTCGACACAATTCTGACCGGGCCAGATTAGGTATCGAGCCTTGTGTGAGGCTGTAACGGCAGGCTCCTTCATAAGGCCCGGCGGACCAGCCTCGCGCAAGCAATGATCTGCAGGATCGCGGCTCAAAACGGGCCATTATGCCCGGTCGAACCGTGATGCGGGTGTTCATGACCACGACCTACACAAGCTATCAATCGATCGCCGCGGACCTGCCGCGCTCGCTTCAGCGGGTGGCGGAGCAGCCGGACGTCAAGCGGGAAACGGAATACTACCTCTCGAAGATCGGCAGCATCAAATCCGTCGATGACTTCTTCGCCGATAGCCGCCTCTACAATTACGCGATGAAGGCCCACGGCCTGGAGGACATGACCTATGCGAAGGCTTTCATGCGCAAGGTCCTCACCGAGGGGATCGACAGCGACGACGCCTTCGCCAACAAGCTAACCGACAGCCGTTACAAGGCGCTGGTCGAATCGCTGAACTTCGCCCGCTATGGCGAGGCGGCGACCTCGTTCGATCGCGCGCAGAATGGCGTGGTCGACAAGTACAATCGCGAAACGCTGGAAGTGAACGCCGGCAACGACAATACCGGAGTGCGCCTGGCCCTCTATTTCGAGCGCATGGCCTCTTCCATCACCAGCGGCTATTCGATCATCGCCGACGATGCCCTGTCCCAGGTGGTGCGCACCGCGCTCCAGCTGCCCGACGAGTTTGCCGCGACCGACGTCGATCGCCAGGCCGCCTATTACGAGGACGTGCTCGACATCGCCTCGTTTCAGGATGGCGCCGAGGTCGGGAAATTCCTCGAGCGCTTCACGGCGATCTGGGAGCTCGAAAACCCCGTCGGCAGCTACGATCCGCTGACCGCCTTCCGGTCGTCCAGCCTTACCGGCATTTCGACGGACCTGCTCATCTCCATCAACAATCTGAAACTCGGAGGCCGATAAGATGCAACCCGGGCTATATGTCTCGCTTTCTTCCCAGCTTGCACTGGATCGTCGCCTCACCACGCTCGCCGACAACGTCGCGAATGCCACGACGGTCGGTTTCCGCGCGACGGAAGTGAAATTCAACCAGGTCGTCAGCGACACGCGCACCGCCAAGGTGGCGTTCGTCTCCGAAGGCCAGGAGTTCATCTCGACGAAGAACGGCGGCTTTACCGAAACGGGCGGCATGCTCGATTTCGCGATCAAGGGCGATGCCTGGTTCTCGGTTCAGACCCCGGCAGGCCCCACCCTTACCCGGGACGGACGCTTTACCCTCACCAATGACGGCCAGCTCGTGACGATCAACGGGTATCCGGTTCTCGATGTCGGAGGCGCACCGATCCAGATCAATGCCCAGCAGGGCGCGCTGACATTGAGCGCGGACGGCCAGCTGAACCAGAATGGCCAGCCCGTCGCGGCGATCGGCCTTTTCCAGGCGGACCTTTCCGGAGGCTTCACGCGCGCCGGAAACAGCGGCATCATTCCCACGCTGCAGCCGGAGCCGGTGGTCGACCGCATCGATGCCGGCGTGATGCAGGGCTATATCGAGGAATCGAACGTCAACGCCATCTCGGAGATGACACAGCTCATCACCGTCACCCGCGCCTTCGAAAGCGTGGCGTCGCTGATCCGCGACAGCGAGACGTCGCTCGACGAAGCCGTCAGGACGCTCGGAGGTAGCCAGTAACCGCCGATGACGCCGACGAATGGCACGCAGACAGAACGCAAACCTGCCCCTGACGGCGCGCGCATGCTCAGCGCGCTTGCCGGGCTGGTGAAGCGTTACTCCGATCCGGAATTCTCCGTCGCGCACGGCGGTCACGTCCAGATGATCGCCGCCGGAAATTATACCGTCAGCGGCCTCTCCCGGCATGTCCGCCTCGGCGATTTCGTCGCTCACAGGAGCCGCACCGGCATCCATCTCGGCGAAGTGGTCCGCGTCGAGCCGGAGACGATCGTCGTCTGCCCCATCGAGCCGGGCGAGCCGATCGGCATCCACGATACGGTGATCCGCAAGGGTGCCTTCCGCATCGCGCCCACATCCGCCTGGTGCGGACGAACGATCAACGCGCTCGGGGAGCCGATCGACGGTCGCGGACCGCTTGTTCAGGGGGATATGCGCCGTTCGATACGCAATACCGCGCCGCGGTCGATGACCCGCAGGCGCGTCGACAAAGGTTTCCGCACCGGCGTTCGCGCGATCGACATCTTTGCGCCGCTCTGCCTCGGCCAGCGCCTCGGCATCTTCGCGGGTTCCGGCGTCGGCAAGTCGACGCTCCTTTCCATGCTGGCGCGCGCCGATGCCTTCGACAAGGTCGTCATCGCGCTCGTCGGCGAGCGCGGCCGTGAAGTCCGTGAATTCATCGAGGATACGCTCGGCGACAATCTCGCCAAGGCGGTCGCGGTCGTCGCGACCAGCGACGAGAGCCCGATGCTGCGCAAGATGGCGCCGCTGACGGCGATGACGATCGCCGAACATTACCGCGATCAGGGCGACAACGTCCTGATGATCGTCGACAGCGTCACCCGCTTCGCCCATGCCATCCGCGAGGTCGCGACCGCTTCCGGCGAGCCGCCGATCGCGCGCGGCTATCCGGCATCCGTCTTCACCGAATTGCCCCGCTTGCTCGAAAGGGCCGGGCCGGGCGCAGAGGGAACGGGCACCATCACGGCGATCCTTTCGATCCTGGTGGACGGCGACAATCACAACGACCCGATCGCCGACTCCACCCGCGGCATTCTCGACGGCCATATCGTACTCGACCGCTCTCTCGCGGACGAGGGACGCTATCCGCCGGTCAATCCGCTTTCTTCGATATCGCGTCTCGCGCGCAAGTCCTGGACGGCCGATCAGGAAAAGCTCGTCGGCCGCCTGAAGGCGCTGATCCATCGATACGAGGAAACACGGGACCTGCGCCTGATCGGCGGTTATCGCGCCGGCGGCGATGCGGATCTCGACATGGCCGTCAGGCAGGTACCGGTCATCTACGAGGTGCTGAAGCAGATGCCGAACGAGAGGCTTTCGGCCGATGCGTTCTCCGACCTTGCCGTTGCCCTGCGCAACGCGACGGGAAATCAGCCGGCTGCCACGCCTCCGGTTGCGAGAAAGGGATAAGCGATGACGGATTTCGACGCGGACGAAGCCGTGCAGCCGATCAGGCGGGATCAGTCGGAAAAATACAGCCTCACCGACAGGATGCTGATCGGCGCCGGTCTCCTGCTGGCGGGCATGGCCGCTTTCTTCCCCTGGTATGTCTTCCTCAATCAGGACAAGTTCTCCGTTCCCCCCCTGTGGGAGAACGGCAAGAGGGAGTTGCCGGACACTGCGGGCCGGAACGTGATGGGCGTCTCGCCCTCCGCCATGCTGGATGACGACAGCAGGGCGCCGGCCGGAAATCTCGATCCGGTTTCCACCGCGACCGTACCGGGTCTCGGGGCCGAGCGAACCACCGGCGCACCGGCCGAAATCACCCAGCCGCTTCCCGGTGCGGCGGGTTTCCGGCTGATGCATGTCGCGAACGGGCGCGCCCTGATCGAGGATACGAGCGGTATGTATATCGTTCGGATCGGCTCGGTATTGCCGGACAACAGCCGCCTCGCCACGCTTGAGCAGCGCAACGGAAAGTGGGTCATCGTCACCTCGAACGGCGATATTTATCAGGGACAGTAGCGCCCCCACATCCGAGATGAAGAAACCGGGTGCGACGCGCCCGGTTTTTTGCGTTTTTCAGGGGCATTGCGAGAGCGGCGCGCCGAATAACGATCCGGCTGGGTTCCCGACAAGTCCCACGCAAGATTGGCTCCTTAGGGTCCGGGTGAACAAGGATGGAGCTTGTCATGCAACCGATTCAATTTTTCGAACTGGCCTCAAAGCAGGCCGAATGGCTTTCTCTCCGCCAGGGCGTGGTTGCAGGCAACATCGCCAATGTGAATACGCCCGGCTACCGCGCCAAGGACATAACGCCCTTCCAGTCGGTGCTGCAGAATGCCGGTACCCGGATGGCCGCGACCAATCCGGCGCATTTCACCGAACCGGCGATGAGCAACAACGTCACGGAAACGAAGCCTACCGACGAGATCGGCGTGCAGGTCTCCGGCAACACGGTCGGCCTTGCCGAGGAACTGATGAAGCAGGGACAGGTCAAGCGCGACTACGAGCTGAACGCCGGGCTGGTGAAGTCCTTCCATCGCATGATGCTGATGACCGTCAGGACATAACCATGGATCCGCTTGTAGCCTCCCTCAAAGTCTCCGCGTCCGGCCTCGAAGCCCAGTCCACCCGTATCCGCATCGTTTCGGAAAACCTGGCGAACGCCCGCTCGACCGGCGACACGCCCGGTGCCGACCCCTATCGCCGCAAGACCATCACTTTCGTCTCAGAGCTCGACCGCGCGAGCGGCGTATCGCTGGTCGAGATCGAACGCCTCGGCGTCGACGAGGGCGACTTCTCCGCCGAATTCGACCCCGGCAATCCGGCCGCGGACGAAAAAGGCATGGTCAAGCTGCCGAACGTCAACGTGCTGGTCGAAATGGCGGACATGCGAGAAGCGAACCGCTCCTATGACGCAAATCTCCAAAGCATCCGGCAATCGCGCGATCTCATCAGCGCCACCATCGACCTACTGAGGACATCGCAATGATCGAAGGCATAAAGGGCGTCAGCTCGCTCTTCTCCACAAATCCGCTTTCCAGCGTGACGAACGAGACATCCTCGTCCTCGATGGCCCCGCAGAGCGGCGGGACTTCGACGCAGATGAGCTTCGCCGACGTCATGGGCGACATGGCGAGCGACATGGTCAACACTCTGAAGCTGGGCGAGGCGAAGTCCTTTGAGGGCGTCCGCGGAACGGCGAACACCCGCGAAGTCGTCGATGCGGTGATGAATGCGGAGCAGACGCTGCAGACGGCGATCGCCATCCGCGACAAGGTCGTGACGGCCTACCTCGAAGTTTCCCGTATGCAGATCTGAGGATCGGACATGAAAGCCCTTGCCATCGCCGCCACCGGCATGAACGCGCAACAGACCAATCTTGAGGTCATTGCGAACAACATCGCCAACATCAACACCACCGGCTTCAAGCGCGCCCGCGCCGAATTCTCGGACCTGCTTTACCAGACCGAACGCGCCCAGGGCGTGCCGAACCGTCAGAACCAGGCGATCGTTCCGGAAGGCGCAATCATCGGCCTCGGCGTGAAGACCGCCGCCGTGCGCAATCTTCATCTGCAGGGGCAGCTTACGAACACCGGCAACCAATTCGACATCGCCATCGTCGGACGCGGCTGGTTCCAGATCCAGGCGCCGGACGGCACGGAGCTCTATACCCGCGCAGGCGCCTTTAACACCAATGCGGACGGCCAGCTCGTGACGCTGGACGGATACACCGTGGTGCCAGGCATCGTCGTCCCGCAGGATGCGACGGAGGTCCAGGTCAACCGCTCCGGCCAGGTCTTCGCCAAGGTCGACAACGAGCTGCAGGAACTCGGTCAGCTGACACTCGCCACCTTCGTCAACGAGGCCGGTCTCGAACCGCTCGGCGAAAACCTGTTCCGCGAGACGGATGCCTCCGGCCCGGCCGTCGTCGGCCCTGCGGACGAAGCGGGTGTTGGCTATCTCCAGCAGAACTATCTGGAAGCCTCTAACGTCGATCCGGTGAAGGAGATCACCGACCTGATCTCCGCCCAGCGCGCCTATGAAATGAATTCCAAGATCATCCAGGCCGCCGATGAAATGGCGCGTGTCGTCAGCCAGAACCTGAGATAACCCAACCAAGCGGGGAACATGATGTTTCGCCTGAATGCGGACTTCGCCGAAAAAGCAATCGATACAGCGGGAAAGGGGGCTTTGCGATGCCTTTTCCTGCTGGCGCTGGCGCTTGCCGCGGCATTGGCCGCAAGCCGGACGGCCGCGGCCGAGACGTCTTTTGCCGTCGTGCCGAAACGCATCATCTATCCCGGCGAGGAACTGCAGCCAGGCCAGCTCGAGGAAGTCGAGGTGACCAATCCGAACATTGCGTCGGGTTATGCCGAGAGAATCTCCGCGGTTGCCGGCCTGGTCACCAGGAGAACCCTGCTGCCGGGACGGATCATTCTTGTCTCCTCCCTTCGCGAACCCTTTGCGGTTTCGCGGGGTAGTTCAGTCAAGCTGGTGTTCGAGAACGGACCTCTGAGAATAACCGCCATGGGCACGCCGCTTCAGGATGCCGCGATCGGCGAACTGATCAGGGTGCGCAACAAGGATTCAGGCATCACCGTCTCCGGAACGGTCATGGCGGACGGAACCGTGCACGTGGTGGCGAAATGATGAAATCGATCCTCTGCCGTCTCATAGGCCTGCTTGCCTGCTTCGCGCTTGTTGCGGGTCCGGCCTTGCCGGCCGCGCGCATCAAGGACGTGGCCTCGCTTCAGGCCGGGCGCGACAACCAGTTGATCGGCTACGGCCTCGTCGTCGGCCTGCAGGGAACGGGCGACAGCCTGCGCAGCGCCCCCTTCACCGATCAGTCGATGCGGGCAATGCTGGAAAATCTCGGCATTTCCACCCAGGGCGGCCAGTCGCGGACGAGGAATGTCGCTGCCGTGCTGGTGACGGCGACGCTCCCGCCTTTCGCAAGCCCCGGTAGCCGCATGGACGTGACGGTCGGTTCGCTCGGCGATGCGACCTCGCTTCGCGGCGGCAGCCTGGTGATGACCTCGCTGTCCGGCGCGGACGGGCAGATCTATGCCGTGGCGCAGGGCTCCGTCGTGGTCACGGGCTTCAGCGCCGAGGGCGAGGCGGCAACCGTGCAGCAGGGCATCACGACGGCTGGCCGCGTTCCGAACGGCGCGATCATCGAGCGCGAACTGCCGTCCCGGTTCAAGGATGCGGGCGATCTCGTCCTGCAGCTCCGCAATCCCGATTTCTCGACCGCGGTCGGCATGGCCGATGCGATCAACCGCTATTCGGGTGCGCAGTATGGCACAGCGATCGCCGAGGCCCGTGATTCGCAGGCGATCCACGTCGCCAGGCCTAAAAGAGCGGATCTGGCGCGCCTGATGGCGGATATCGAAAATCTCGTCATCGAGACGGATGTGCCTGCCCGCGTCGTCGTCAACGAACGCACGGGGACGATCGTGATCGGCCAGGATGTCCGCATCTCCGAGGTGGCCGTGAGCCATGGCACGCTGACTGTCCAGGTCACCGAAACGCCCGAGGTCATCCAGCCGGCGCCCTTTTCCAGAGGCGAGACGGCCGTGCAGCCGAACACCGACATCCAGGTCGCGCAGGAAGGCGGGCAGGTCGCCATTCTCAACGGCTCGAACCTGCGCTCGCTCGTGGCCGGGCTCAACAGCATCGGCGTCAAACCGGACGGAATCATCTCGATCCTGCAGGGCATAAAGTCCGCGGGCGCTCTTCAGGCAGAACTGGTGCTGCAATGATCGCGAAGAAATCCCTCCCCCGCAGCCGCTCGCCGCTCGCCAAGGTCGCGCTGCCGCTTGTCTGCTTTGCGCTGGCGGCAATACCCGGCGCTTTCGCGCAGGATCGGCCGGTGATCGTCACCAGCAGCTCTTCGGCCGACGAGGTGCGCGAATTCTGCACCAATATCGCGGATGCGGCGCGCGATCAGCGCTATCTCCTGCAGAAGAAGGAACTGGAGGATCTCCAGTCCGGCATCGACGATCGCATCAGGACGATGGAAACGCGACGCGCCGAATACGAGGACTGGCTGAAGCGCCGCAACGACTTCCTCAAGACGGCCGAAGCCGGTCTCGTCGAGATCTACAAGAACATGAAGCCGGATGCCGCCGCAGCGCAGCTCCAGCTGATCCGTCCGGAAATCGCCTCTGCGATCGTCATGAAGCTTGCCCCGCGCCAGTCCAGCCTCATCCTCAACGAGATGGAAGCTGAAAAGGCGGCCATGCTGACGAGCATTATCGCCAGCGCCAGCGATCCGAACACGTCAAAGGACCCGTCATGAAGAAGATCGCTCCGGCCCTTTTCGCGGTTGCCGTGCTCTCCGGCTGCTCCACCCAGGGACTGCGGGAGATCGGCCGCGCGCCGGCTATGAGCCCCATCGGCACCGGGCTGCAATATGCGCAGGCCCCGCAGATGGCGCTCTATCCGAAGCAGCCGCATGCCACGGCAGTCGGTTATTCGACCTGGCGGGATTCGCAATCGGCACTCTTCAAGGACGCGCGCGCCATCAATGTCGGCGATATCCTGACCGTCAAGATGCGCATCAACGACCGGGCGTCGTTCGACAACAAGACCGACCGCAAGCGCACCAATGCAAGCGGCATGAATTTCGGCCTCGGCGCGAGCAACGACAACGGCGAGATCAATGCCGACGGCGATCTCACCTATGGATCGAGGACGGATACGAAGGGCGAGGGCACGACCGAGCGCTCGGAGCGGCTTGACCTTCTGGTCGCCGCGGTCGTGACCGGCGTGCTGGAGAACGGCAACATCATCATCAGCGGCTCGCAGGAAGTGCGCGTCAACCATGAACTGCGCATCCTGAACGTCGCCGGCATCGTGCGCCCGCGGGACGTCGACGCCTACAACATGATATCCTACGAGCGGATCGCGGAAGCCCGCATCTCCTATGGCGGCCGCGGCCGCCTGACGGAAGTGCAGCAGCCGCCATGGGGCCAGCAGGCCGTCGACCTGCTCTCGCCGATCTGAAACTCTTTCCCGACAGGAACAAAAACGCCATGGCGGACGAAGACCAGGCTCAGGACGGCAAGAAGAAGTCCCCCCTTGTCGTGACGATCGCGATCGTCGCCGGCCTCACTGTGCTTGCCAGCGGCGGCGGCTGGCTTGTCGGCAACATGCTGGCGCCGGCCGCCGAACCGGCGAAGGAGCAGGCCGCGGCAGAAAGCGCCGCCGCCGCCTCGCACGAGGGCGGCGCGACCGCGGCGGCATCGGCGGAAGCCGAAGGCATCGTCGCGCTCGAGCCGATCACCAGCAATCTCGCCTATCCTTCGGACAATCTCGTGCGCATGGAGGTCGCCCTGACGTTCAAGGGCGCGCCGGACCCCGCCCTGGCGGCCGATATCCATCAGGATATCCTTGCCTATATGCGAACAGTCTCCCTTCAGCAGGTCCAGGGGCCGCGCGGCTTTCAATATCTCAGGGATGACCTTCGGGAGCGGGTTGACCTGAGATCGGAAGGGCGCGTAACCAACATCATGTTCCGCACCTTCGTGATCGAATGATTCGATTTTTATGGACTTGCGTCGCCATGATGGCGATGACCGGTGTTGCCGCCGCCCAGCAGACGACGCCGGGCGATCTGCTCAACACGCCCATCGACGGCTCGGTGGCTTCCTGGATCATCCGGACCTTCGGCCTGCTCACGGTGCTGTCCGTGGCGCCCGGCATCCTGATCATGGTGACGAGCTTTCCCCGTTTCGTGATCGCCTTCGCGATCCTGCGCTCGGGCATGGGGCTTGCGACCACGCCGTCGAACATGATCCTCGTCTCGCTCGCGCTGTTCATGACCTTCTACGTCATGGCGCCGACCTTCGACCGGGCATGGCAGAACGGCGTCGAGCCTCTGATCGCCAACCAGATCGACGAGACCGAGGCGGCCCGGCGCATCGCCGAGCCTTTCCGCGAGTTCATGACCGCGAATACCCGCGACAAGGACATCCAGCTCTTCATCTCGCTTGCCGAAGAGCGGGGGCAGACCGTGGTGGTCGACAATCGTGTCGACCTGCGCGTCATCATTCCGGCTTTCATGATCTCGGAGATCCGCCGCGGCTTCGAGATCGGCTTCCTCGTCGTCCTGCCGTTCCTCGTGATCGACCTGATCGTCGCCACCATCACCATGGCCATGGGCATGATGATGCTGCCGCCGACGTCGATCTCGCTGCCGTTCAAGATCCTGTTCTTCGTCCTCATCGACGGCTGGAACCTGCTGGTCGGAAGCCTGGTGCGATCCTTCACCGGCTAGCGTGACGCCGGTCGGTCGAAGCGCACATTTGTCCCCCGATTGGAAGCCGTCGCCGCCGGTCGCGCCGAAGCGCCGGGCGAGCAGCGCATACTTCGTTAACCACGTGCTTTCTTACGCGGTTAACCATGTTCCCGCTCCCTTTCCGCCAAAGAGCGGCAATTAAAGAGTTGGCAAGAACTGCCTGCGAATTTCGCCTCACACGACAGGTTTGGTATCCCTCCGATGGACGGGCGGAGCCGAGTGGCATGATGCCGGACTGTCGTGACCGGTAGGTTTTCAAGTCCGGTATGTCCCCCAATAGTATTTCGTTCAAGGGACAACGATCATGGCGAGCATTCTCACCAACACCAACGCAATGGCCGCACTCTCGACCTTGCGCAACATCTCTTCCAACATGGAAGACACGCAGGCCCGCATCTCCTCCGGCCTTCGCGTCGGTTCGGCTTCCGACAACGCCGCTTACTGGTCGATCGCAACCACCATGCGCTCCGACAATGCGGCTCTTTCCTCGGTCCAGGACGCACTCGGCCTCGGCGCAGCCAAGGTCGACACCGCTTACGCCGGTATGGAATCGGTGATCGACGTCGTCAAGGAAATCAAGAACAAGCTGGTCACCGCTCAGGAATCCTCGGCTGACAAGACGAAGATCCAAGGCGAAATCACCCAGCTCAAGGAACAGCTCAAGGGCATCGTCGAGTCGGCTTCCTTCTCCGGCGAGAACTGGCTGAACGGCACGAACGGCGCAACGAAGTCCGTCGTCGGCTCCTTCGTTCGCGAAAGCGGCTCCGTATCGGTCAAGACTATCGATTACACGGTCAAGGCCCTTGTCAGCGACGACGGCGCAAGCGGCATCCTCGACAAGGATCGTTCGGTCGCTCCTTCCACGGTGACGCTGAAGATCAACGACGGCGGCACGGTTACCGAACAGAAGGTCCAATCCTATACCACCGACTTCCTGGTCGAACAGGGCGCGAAATTCCAGGGGAACTACGCACTTGTAGGGGCCGACAGCGCAACCGGCACCAGCTATGCAAAGATCGAAGGTAACTGGGTTCAGGTAGTTGCGGCGGCGGACGACGGAAGCGAGACTCAGGAACTGGCTGCGGTAACGACCGAAGATACGGACCTTGGTATCGCCGAAGGCAACTGGAAGGTGGACATCTCCAACACCGGCGCGCCGCAGGACGTCGGCTCCATCCTCGATATCGACATCTCCAACATGGCCGTAAGCGATATCGGTACCCTCCTGAAGGGTGTCGACGAGTCGCTGACCGAGCTCACTAGCGCTGCTGCCGAACTCGGTTCGATCTCCATGCGCATCGGCCTGCAGGAAGATTTCGCTGCCAAGCTCAGCGATTCGCTTGAAAACGGTATCGGCCGCCTGGTCGATGCCGACATGAACGAAGAGTCGACCCGCCTGCGGGCCCTGCAGACCCAGCAGCAGCTGGCGATCCAGGCTCTGTCGATCGCCAACAGCGACTCGCAGAACATCCTGTCGCTCTTCCGTTAATCGGCAGAACGGCGCTCGCAGCTCCATTGAAGCTGCGAGCGTTGCATCCGACAGAAGTGCGGGATGGAGGCTGACCTTCCCGCGCTCCTCGAAGGTGGAGCATGAAAGATGTACGGCGAGGGGGCTGACCGGACCGTACCTTCTTATGAGCCGCACCTGGAAACGGGTGCGGCTTTCACTGTTTTTTAAGCTTCCTCTGGCACGCGCGCGTACACGCGTAGGGCGAAAAATAAAATCTGCGGATGTATCGTTTTCCCGTTTCGTTTAGCGCTTCGTTAACCATGTTGCGGTTACCTAGCCTCATCGAAACGGCGAGTTAACCTTAAATATTAACAGGTTAGCAAGCATGATGCTGTGCGCCGTTACCGGTGAGACCGGAATGTCCCTTCTTTAATCAGCCATTCAAGGGGCAGAACTATCATGACCAGCATTCTCACGAACACCGCAGCTATGTCTGCGCTCCAGACCCTGCGCGGCATCGGCCAGAGCATGGAAGAGACGCAGAGCCGCGTTTCCTCCGGCCTGCGCGTCGGCACCGCTTCCGACAACGCCGCCTACTGGTCCATCGCAACGACCATGCGCTCCGACAACATGGCGCTCTCCGCCGTCCAGGACGCCCTCGGCCTCGGCGCCGCAAAGGTCGACACCGCCTATGCCGGTATGGAATCGGCGATCGAAGTCGTCAAGGAAATCAAGAACAAGCTTGTTGCCGCAACCGAAGACGGCGTCGACAAGAACAAGGTCCAGGAAGAAATTACGCAGCTCCAGGCTCAGCTTCGCAGCATTGCGGAAGCAGCATCCTTCTCGGGTGAAAACTGGCTGCAGGCCGATATCACGACCGCTGTCACCAAGGATGTCGTCGGCTCGTTCGTCCGTGACGCCAGCGGCGTCGTTTCGGTCCAGAAGATCAACTACATACTGGACAACACCAGCGTTCTTTTCGATACCGCCGGCGACACCGGTATTCTCGACAAGATCTACACCGTTTCGCAGGACGGCATTACGCTGAACATCAATACCAACGGTACCACTGCGGAACACACCGTAAGGACCTTCTCGGTAGACGACCTGATCGCTGGCGGTGCGGCCTTCGAAGGCAACTATGCCAATGTCGCCGCCGGTGGCCTTGCCGGAGACTATGTCAAGGTGAACGGCAGCTGGGTTGCCGCGATACCGCAGGGTGCAACGGCTGGCGATCCGGGCTACGGGCAGGAAGTCGCTGCGACCTCGACCGCAATGGTTGACGACGATGGTGATCCCCTCACGCCGGATGTTGCCGTACCGGGCGGCGCGATTTGGGTGGTCGATACGGGCAATGTGCCTGATGAACAGCCTGCTCCATTCTCCGTCGATACAATCAATCTTCTCACCCTTACTTCAACTCAGCAGATCAATGAGATGATGAAGGCCGTCGATAAGGCCCTCGGCGACATGACCAGCGCCGCAGCGGACCTCGGTTCGATCTCCATGCGCATCGGCCTGCAGGAAGACTTCATCACCAAGCTGACCGACTCGATCGACTCGGGCGTAGGCCGCCTGGTCGATGCGGAGATGAACGAGGAATCCACGCGTCTTCGTGCGCTGCAGACCCAGCAGCAGCTCGCGATCCAGTCGCTGTCGATCGCCAACTCCTCTTCGGAAAGCATTCTCTCGCTCTTCCGTTAATCGAAGCGGCAACACATCTTCGACAATCGCGAACCGCGCTCTCCGGAGCGCGGTTTTTCCGTTTCCGGGTCTCGCGAAAATTCTTCGTTTTTCATTAACTTTCGTGAATGGAATTTAACCTTTGTTAACCATTCCTGCCTTAACTGGGCTCATCGAAACGATGGGTTAACCAAGACGAAAAAGAGGTTAACAGGCATCACGCCGAGCCGTCGTTATCCGGGTTGAACCGGAATGTCCCTTTCAAACTAGCCAATCAAGGGGCAAGAAATTCCATGACGAGCATTTTGACCAACACGGCGGCCATGGCCGCTCTCCAGACCCTGCGTTCCATCGATCAGAGCATGGAAGAGACGCAGAGCCGCGTTTCAACCGGCCTGCGCGTCGGCACCGCTTCCGACAACGCCGCCTATTGGTCGATCGCGACCACCATGCGCTCCGACAATATGGCGCTTTCCGCCGTCCAGGACGCCCTCGGCCTCGGCGCCGCGAAAGTCGACACCGCCTATGCGGCGATGGAATCGGTCGTCGAAGTGGTGAAGGAAATCAAGGCGAAGCTCGTCGCCGCATCGGAAGACGGCGTCGACAAGAAAAAGATCCAGGAAGAGATCGCCCAGCTTCAGGAGCAATTGCGGTCGATTTCCTCGTCCGCATCCTTCTCCGGCGAAAACTGGCTCCAGGCGGACCTGACGTCCGAGCCGACCCAGTCCGTCACCAAGAGTGTGGTCGGGTCCTTCGTCCGCGACGCCAGCGGCGTCGTCACCGTCAGGAAGATCAACTACGTTCTCGACGGTTCGACCGTGCTCTACGACACCAACGCGGCCGGCAATCTCGGCATTCTTGACCGCAAGTTCGACGTGACGCCCGCTTCCATCACGTTGAACATCAATACCAACGGCACGATTTCCGAACATACCGTGCTCGCATACACCGTCGACGATCTCATCGCCCAGGATGCGGTCTTCCAGGGCAATTATGCCCTCGTCGGCGGCGCCGGCGGAACGAGCTATGTGCAGGTCGCCGGTGCGTGGGTGAGAGCGGTCGACACCGCATCCGCCCCCGGTCAGGAACTGGCTGCCACGACGACGGCTGCGGGCGATATCGTTGCCGATTCATGGGCCGTCGATACGACGCCGATCCCGGCGGGAACGACGCAGGTCCCGCTTTATTCGGTCGACACCATCAACATCGAAAACATCTCCGCCAGCGATCTTGCGGTTCAGGTCAAGGCGGTCGACCTCGCGCTCGAAACGCTCATCAGCGCCACCGCATCGCTCGGCTCGATCTCCATGCGCATCGGCATGCAGGAGGACTTCATCTCCAAGCTCACCGACTCGATCGACAGCGGCATCGGCCGCCTGGTCGATGCGGACATGAACGAGGAGTCGACGAGGCTTCGCGCACTGCAGACCCAGCAGCAGCTCGCCATCCAGTCGCTGTCCATCGCCAATACCAGCTCCGAGAATATCCTGTCGCTCTTCCGCCAGTAAGCGGCGCCCCCGGCTAGGGGCGGTTTCGTCCCGCTCTGGCAGGCACAGAATATCCGGAAAAGAAGCCGCGCGTTCATTCGAACGCGCGGCTTTCTGCGTTCTGGCTTGCGCGAAACCTGCCGCCGGGGCGGATTTCCTCCAGGCTCGTCAATTAACGGCTTGCAAATGAAAGAGCGTCCTTGGTACTGTCATATTAACGATTTGTTAATGAACGACAGACCGTCCCCGGTGAAGATGCCGCGGATGGCGCATGATGCTCCTCGTCGTTGCCGGTGAAGCGCCGGATCTCCCGATACCCATGATCTGAGGCGACAGCCAATGACCAGCATACTGACGAACGGCGCCGCCCTTGCGGCGCTGCAGACACTGCGCATGATCGACGCCAACATGGAGCAGACGCAACGCCGCGTCTCGTCCGGCATGCGCGTCGAAACCGCGGCCGACAACGCCGCATACTGGTCGATCGCCACGACCATGCGCTCCGACAATCGCGCGCTTTCGACGGTGCAGGATGCGCTGGGCCTCGGCGCCGCGAAGGTGGACACCGCCTACACCGCTCTCAACAATGTGGTGGAAGTGCTGACCGAGGTGAAGGCGAAGCTTATCGCCGCCCTGGAGCCCGGCGTCGACAAGGCGAAGATCAACGACGAGCTGACGGAGCTGAAGAACCAGCTCGCCTCTTCCGCACAATCCGCTTCCTTTTCCGGCGAGAACTGGCTCTACAATTCCTCGCCCGACCCGCTCGGCATCAAGTCCGTGGTGGCGTCCTTCGTGCGCAGCGCCGACGGGACCGTGTCCGTCGCCACGCTCAATTTCGATACGAAGAACTCCGTCCTGATCGATACGTCGGATCCGGCCGAAGGCATTCTCACCAAGGCCGTCAACGCAACCGCGCTCGATCCGGATGCGGACGCCGCCGACCCCGCCCGCGATTACTACCTGATCGACGCCGGCACCGGCACGACGCCCACGGATGCCAAGCAGGTGGCCTTGACCGTGGATACGACTTCCGAGGAGATCGAGGACATGATGCGGGTGGTCGACAAGCTACTGAGCGAGCTCACGAATTCCGCCTCAACCCTCGGCGCCATCACGCAGCGTATCGAGATGCAGGAGAATTTCGTCTCCACCCTGATCGACGTGATCGACAAGGGCGTCGGCCGGCTGGTCGATGCCGACATGAACGAGGAATCGACTAGGCTCAAGGCGCTGCAGACGCAGCAGCAGCTCGGCATCCAGTCCCTGTCGATCGCCAACGCCAATTCCGAAAACATCCTCCAGCTGTTCAGGCAGTAACGGCGGTTCCCGCATTTTCCCTGCCGGTCGGCTGGTCCGCTCCGGCAGGGTGCTTGCAAGGGCCGGCGAGGCGGCCGGAAACCTTCATCCTCGCGCAAGTTTGACCGCATAGCTTCGAAACCGCAGTCAGAAGGATTGCGCATCCGATTCCCGGGATGAAGCTTCGGCAACGAGCTCTGCGACATTCGCAGCGGCTGATGCCCTGACCCCGATAATTGGAGAACCGGATGCAGGCAGGGTTTCGGTATTTCCCTATGCGGCGGCGTAGGGCGAAGGGGTTTGTCATGAGTGTGCAGTTGGCGAGATATCTCAAGGACTTCGGCGCGCAGGAACGCCGCAAGCCGCCATTCCTGCAGCCTTCCCCGTTCAGCCGCCTTGAGGATCGTTTCGTCCAGCCGGAAACCTTCGAAATGCCAGAGGCCGGACCGGTCGTCGATGTGGAGGCCGAGCGCGCCGAAGCCTTCGCGGAAGGACGCGCCGCGGCGGAAGCCGACTTGTCGGCCAGCCACGGGCGCGAGCTTGCGGCGCTGAAGGAAGCCCATCTGAGCGAACTCGAGGCGCTGCGCATCCGCTTCGAAGAGGATTATGCCGATGCGCTTGCGAAGAAATTCGCGGAGATGAGCGCCGCCGTCGCCGATCTCGTCGCCGCCCAGTCGGCTCATGTTCTCGCTCCGGTCATGGACGAGGTCCTTGCCGCCAAGGCGATCGCCGATATGGCGAAGATGATCCGCAACGGGCTTCACGCCGGTGAGGGAATGTCCGTTACGGTCAAGGGGCCGGCCCGCATGTTCGAGGCGTTGAAAGCGCATTTTCCGGCAGAGGCGCCCGTCTTCAGGCACGAGGAGGTGGAGGACATCGATCTCACGGTGGAGTTCGCGGACGACGTACTGGTCACGCGGATGGCTGCCTGGGCTGACACGGTACGGAAGGTGCTGGCATGAGCGACGGCGAAAACCACCATCACGGCAAGAGCGAGATCATCATCGTCAGACGTCACGGCAATCACGACGGCGATCACCATTCGTCGGCGTGGAAGATCGCCTATGCGGATTTCATGACGGCGATGATGGCCTTCTTTCTCGTCATGTGGCTCGTCAACGCCGCCAATGAGGAGACGAAGGCGTCGATCGCCTCCTATTTCAATCCGATCAAGCTGACCGACGACCGGCCCGCCAACAGATCCGTGGAAAAACCGGGCGAGGAGGCGGAGGGCGAAAAGACGCAGGATAGATCCAAGGAGAAGGGCGAGAAGCAGGCCGAGGGCAACGATGCCGAAAAAGGCCAGCAGCAAAGAACGTCGGCAGGCGAGGAAACGCAGTATTCCGACGCCGATTTCTTTGAAAACCCCTATTCCGTCCTCTCCGAAATCGCCCAGGAAGTCGGCCAGCAGGCCAATGTGAGCGCGAAGGGTGATGGCGGCGCCGACAATTCCGGTCCGGCGACCGGCGCAAGCGGCGGCGAAGCCTATCGCGACCCCTTCGATCCCGATTTCTGGACGCAGCAGGTGGAGATATCCGAAGCGACCTCCGCCGCATCGCAGACGGCCGCATCGGATGCGCAAGCCGCAAGCGCCGTGCAGGCGACCGAAACGGCAAAAGCCGATGCAGACGCTGCCGAAACCGGCCAGGCTGACGCTGAGGCAAAGGAGCCCGCCTCCGCGAAAGAGGCGGAAGACGCCGAGGAACTCAAGGAACAGATCACCCGGGAGATCGGAAACCTCGGCAAGCTTGCCGAAGGTCTTACCGTGACGCCCGCCGAGGGCGGCCTGCTCGTGAGCCTGACAGATCAGGTGGACGCGCCGATGTTCAATGTCGGCTCGGCGCTGCCGAGGCGCGAGATGGTGGTTGCCATGGAGCGGATCGGCAGGATTCTCGCCGAGCGAAAGGGTGCGGTGGCGATCCGGGGACATACGGACGCGCGGCCGTTCAAGAGCGGGGACTACGACAACTGGCGCCTGTCGATGGCACGCGCCCAGAGTGCCTATTACATGCTCGTGCATGGGGGGCTCGACGAGACGCGGGTAAGCCAGGTCAGCGGCTTTGCGGATCGCCGCCTCAAGGTGCCGGAAGATCCGTTTGCCGACAGCAACCGGCGCATCGAGATCCTTGTCCAGGGCGGAGAGAGCTAGGATGAGGCGAACCGGACGGCGTTTCCTATCGGTAGCTGTGGCCGTCGCGGCGGGGTTCGGCCTCGCCGCGTCCGTGCGCGCCCAGGGTCCCGATGAGCTTGCGCCTTACAAGATGATCCGTTCGCTGCAATTCGTTCAGGACACGGTCGTCCTCGGCGATCATTCCGCGATGGAAATGCAGCGTTTTCTGCTGAGCACGATCGACAGCCGCTTGCGCTCGGCGAATGCGTCGGTCTTCGAGGATCCGCGCAATGTCGATGCCGCACTCGTCTATGCGATGAGCGGCGGCAATCCGGAAACTCTCGACATGCTCGTGCAAAAGGACATCGCCGGAAATTTCGACGGCCGCGTCACGGACGCGATCCGCAGCTATCTTGGCGGCCGCGGAGCGACGACCACGAGGTCGCTCGCCGAGATATTCCCCGAATACAGGCATTCCAGGATCGGGCCGTATCTCGCCCTCGTATCGGCGAATTCGGTGATCCGCAGGGACCCCGCCCTTGCATTGAGCTATTTCGACTGGGCGCGTCTCGATGCGCCAGGCACCATAATCGAGGAAGCGGCGCTTCGACGCTCGATCTATGTCGCGGTGGAGAACGGCTGGGTCGAAAGAGGCGTCGGCTATTCCAGCCGCTATGCCCGCAGGTTCCTGCGCTCGCCCTATGCCAGCCAGTTCGCGGATCTCTTCGTCAAGCTCGCCGTCGACCATTTCGACCGGATGAAGGAGGAAGACATCCTCGAGATACTGTCCTTCATGGACGTTCCCCGGCAGCGCGAGGTCTATCTGCGCATGGCGCGGCTTGCGGCGATCTCCGGCAAGAACCGTCTGGCGGCGCTCTCGGCTGAAAAGGCCCAGGCGCTTGCCGGTGAGGGCGAGACCGTGCCGAAGGCGCTGGCCGACCTCTATTCCGGTCTGGCAGCCGTGCCTTCCGCGGATGTCGGCGAAGCGATGGATCGTATCATGTCGATCCCGGACGAAAAACTTTCCGCCAAGGACAGGGCGTTGAAGGCGGCTGCCCGGACGGTGGCGGAGGAGGTCATGCGTGAGCCGGTGGCGGCGCCTGCAGATATTGCCGCTGTCCCGGCTGAGGCGCCCGGCATCGTCACGCTGACGGAAGAAGATCTGGAGGATCAGCGAATGAATCCTCGCGCCGCGCCTCCCGTGCAGGCGGCAGCGGCGGAAGAAGGCAAGATGGGTGAGGAGAGCGGAGGAACCGGCGTCGATCCGGCATTCGACAGCTTCGTCGCGACGGGTAGGTCGAAGCTGGACGAGATCGATTCCCTCCTGAAAGGAGAAGGCAGTTGACCAGCATCGACAACAGTGTTCTGGCGTTGGTTACGGGCAAGCAGCCGGCCGCGGCAGGCAAGACCGGGCACCAGTCGCCTGAAGAAAACGATCTTTCCGGCCGCAAGGGATTTGCCAAAGCCTTTGCCAGCGTCGCGGGAAAGGCGAGTAAGGGAGGCGAAGGCGACATGCATCTGGGCAACGGGCAATCGCTTACCGGCACGCTGGCTGCCGCAGACAACGGGCATGCCGGCACGGGCAGGCTGCAGCTTTCCGGCGACCTGGTGGACGATGCGAAAGCGACCGTCCGCGACGGTGAAGGCAAGCCCGGAACCGGTGCGACCGGCGAGTATTTCCTGAAGGCCGTCGCCGGGAAAGGCGAGAAGACCAGGTCCGGATCCGATCCGGACGAGAAGCAGACCGAAGGAAATGCCGCGGCGGATCCCACTGAGGCGCCCGCTGCGGACGTCGACCAGTTGCTGACGATGCTGGCAGCTGCTTCCGGCGGCGTCGATGTCCCTCTGGTGACGTCCGAGCAGGTGCAGAGCCGGGGCGTCATCGCGGACAAGACCGTCCTCGACGACCGAAAGGGTATTCAGAACCGGACTATCGACACGAAGGCGCGGACCGAGCGCGCGGCGGGCGAGGCTTCGCTGCAGGTACCGGATGCGTCGGGTGCCGACGCCTCCGAAACCGATCAGCTTTTTCGCCTGGTACGCTCCGACGGCAAGGGCCGCGAAATGGAGCTGAGCCTTTCCGGAAACGGCGAGAGGGCCAATTTCCGGGAGGTAGCCCCATCGGCGGTGAGGGCGGACGGCGCAGTGACCGTCGTCGAGTCGCGCCGTTACATCGGGCTCGCCCAGCCGGGCAACGCGTCGGCGGTGACATCCGCAATCGTCGAGGATCCGGAATGGGCGCGCGCGCTCGCTTCGAAACAGGCCTTGGACGCCCCGACCGGCAAGGTCGTCAATACCCTGAAGATCCAGATGCAGCCGATCGATCTCGGTCTGGTGAATGCGACGCTTCGCCTTCACGGCGACGAGCTGGTGGTGTCGCTGCAGGTGGAGACCGGTGAAGCCTATCGCCAGCTGAAGGACGACCAGGAGTCGATCGTCAAGGCACTGCGCGGCCACGGCTTCGCGGTCGATCAGGTGAGCGTGCAGCTTCTGCCGACGGATCGCAGCGCATCCGCCGGCCATCAGCAACAGCAGGGAAGCGATCAGCAGTCGCAGCTTGCCGGTCAGCAGCAGCAGGCACGCGGCGGTGATGGCGGAAGGCAGAATGGCGAAGGACAGCAGGCGGCCGCCGGGTGGGGTGGAACAGGCGAGGAAAGAACAAATGAGCAGGGTTCGGCTGACGGCAACTCGGGTGTTGGTGGCGCTCGCTCTCAGCGTTCCGGCGGCGTATACCTCTGAAGCGCATGCCTCGGCGGGCGCTTGCGAGCGTGAAATCCTCGCCGCGGCCGCGAAATATAACGTGCCCGCCGGCATCCTCTATTCCGTGGGTCTGACGGAGACCGGGCGCAAAGGCTCGCTGCAGCCCTATGCGCTCAATATCGAAGGCAAGGCCTATTTCGCCAAGGACAAGCAAGAGGCCCTTCGGACGTTCCAGACGGCGCGCTCCGGCGGCGCCAAGCTCATCGACCTCGGGTGCATGCAGATCAATCACCATTTCCACGGTGACCAGTTCTCCTCGCCCGACGAGATGCTCAATCCGAGGCGCAATGTCGAATATGCGGCCGCATTCCTTGCGCGTCTCCATGCGCGCCACGAGACCTGGACGATGGCCGTCGCGCGTTATCATGCAGGCCCGAACAACGATCCGGCGCAGAAGAAATATGTCTGCCGGGTGATCGCGAATCTGGTGGCGACGGGTTACGGAAACTGGACGACGGCCGCCCGAAATTTCTGCAAATGATTCAACCTTAAGAGGAATTCCTCTTTCTGCGAAGTTTGTGGCGCAATGTGGCGTCAATATGTGTTGAATCGGGCAGGCAAGGAATTTGTTAATAAATGGTTAACTTTTCCACGGCAAAATAGTGCGATATCCAGATCGACACACTATATATAGATCAAATCGGCACCTAAAGGTTAATCAACTATTAAATTCATCCAGTGATTTTCTCTAGTTGCCGCTGATTCGCGCGATTCGTACCACTGTGCCATCGAAACACCACACTGATTCGGAGGCGGACGAATGATCGTAGTGGTTGATGAGCGCGAGCTCGTTAAAGAAGGCTACACTTCCCTGTTCAATCGCGAGGGCGTGCCCTCGACGGGCTTCGACCCGAGAGAGTTCGGCGAATGGGTCAACACGGCGGCCGATACCGACATTGAGGCGGTAGAGGCATTCCTCATCGGACAGGGGCAGCAGACGATGGAACTGCCGCGGGCGATCCGCGACCGGTCCCAGGCGCCGGTGATCGCTGTCAGCGACACCCCCTCGCTGGAAACGACGCTCGCATTCTTCGACAGCGGCGTCGACGATGTCGTGCGCAAGCCCGTTCATCCACGCGAGATCCTGGCCCGTGCGGCGGCCATCCGGCGGCGGCTGAAGGCACTCGTCAACTACACCGACATCGGCGCGATCCGGGTTTTTTCCGACGGGCGCGATCCTGAGATCAGCGGCGAAGTCTTCCCCCTGCCGCGCCGCGAGCGCCGCATCCTCGAATATCTCGTCGCCAATCGCGGCCGTCGCGTTTCCAAGTCGCAGATCTTCAACGCGATCTACGGCATCTTCGACGAGGATGTCGAGGAGAACGTCGTGGAAAGCCACATCAGCAAGCTGCGCAAGAAACTGCGCAAGAAGCTCGGTTTCGATCCGGTCGATTCCAAGCGCTTCCTCGGCTACTGCATCGACTGGAGCTGACGCCGGGCGCCGGGCTTTCGGTGGAGCTTTTTGGGCCGCGACCCGGACGGCAGACAGCTTCACACAAGGCCCATCTCCTACTCTCCTTGAGAAGACCGAAAAGAGGGATTGATATGAGCCTTTACGGAACGATGAGAACCGGTGTTTCCGGAATGAACGCCCAGGCGAACCGTCTGGGCACCGTGGCCGACAATATCGCCAATGCCAATACGACCGGCTACAAGCGCGCCGACACCCAATTCTCCTCCTTCATCCTGCCGGGCACCGGAGGTGCCTACAATTCGGGTGGCGTCAACACCAATGTCCGCTATTCGATCTCGCAGCAGGGTACCTTCACCCCGACGACCTCCTCCACCGATCTTGCCATCGACGGCGGCGGCTTCTTCATCGTGCAGGGCTCGGACGGCGTCGAATATCTGACGCGCGCCGGCGCCTTCCAGAAGATGTCGGACGGAACGCTGCGCAACGCTGCCGGCTATACGCTGATGGGCTATCCCTATTCCTCCAGCCAGGATCCGACGATCGTCATCAACGGCTTCGATGGCCTGTCGCCGATCAATATGTCGGGCGGCGGCCAGGTGGTGACGCCTTCGAGCAGCGGCTATCTCCAGGTCGACCTGCCGAACACCACGGCCGACGGCGAAACGCTCTCCACCTCGCTCGTCGCCTACGACAGCCAGGGCGCCTCCCGCAAGCTCGACTTCCATTACACCAAGACCGGCGACAATCTGTGGGAAGTGACGGTGACCTACACGCCGCCCGGTTCCACCACGCCGGTAAACATGCTCGCAGCTCCGGTAGAGATGGAGTTCAACACCAGCGGCCAGCTGATCGCTCCGAACCCCGCCCAGCTCGTCACAGAGCAGGAAGCCTTCGGCGGCGCCGTTCTCGCACCGCTGACGATCGATCTTTCCGGCTCCACGCAGGTCGGCGTCACAGCGCTGGGTGCCGACGGCTCCATCAACGGCTCCGGCCCGAGCGAGGTCATCGACTATCAGGTCAGCTCCGACGGCATCGTCTCGCTGAAATATGCCAACGGCGACCTCATCCCGAAATTCCGCATCGCGCTGGCCAACGTCCAGAGCCCCGACATGCTCTCGCCCCTGCCGGGCAACGTCTATTCGCAGAGCAACGATTCCGGCGTCATCGTCATGGGCTATCCCGGCAACAGCGGTCTCGGCGGCATCGTCTCGAACGTGCTGGAGGATTCCAACGTCGACATCGCGACGGAGCTGACCGGCATGATCGAGGCGCAGCGCAACTACACCGCAAACTCGAAGGTCTTCCAGACCGGGTCCGAATTGATGGACGTGCTGGTCAATTTGAAGCGTTGATGTGAACTGAAAATATTTGATTGGAAGGTTGGGTCGGTCCGATGTCGCTTTCAGACGCAATGAAGATCGCACAGGCGAACTTCGCAAACACTGCCTTGCAGACGGCGGTCGTGTCGAAGAACATGACCAATGCCAGCAATCCCAACTATTCCAGACGTGAAGCGGTTCTGGTCAGCACCTCCTACGGCGCGACCATCGCCACGACGCAACGCGTCCAGAACGACGCGTTGCTGAAGCAGAATCTCGTCAGCATCTCGAAATCGGTCGGCCAGGACACGCTTCTGACCGGGCTGGAGCGGATGAAGACGATGCTCGGCGGCAGCGCCTATGAACTGTCGCCTTCCACTTACCTTTCGGAATTGTGGAACGACCTCCAGACTTTCGCCGACACGCCAAGCGATCTTTCGCTTGCGCAGAGCGTCATCACCAGCGCGACCGACGTCGCCAATTCGCTGAACACGATCTCGGGTTCCCTCCAGAAGCTGCGTTCGGAAGCCGATGCCGACATCGCGGCCTCGGTCAGCGAGCTCAATCGCCTGCTTTCCGAGTTCAAGACCTATAACGACCAGGTCAAGCTTGCGACCGCCACGGGTGGCGACGCAAACGACGCGCTCGATCAGCGCGACAAGCTGCTCGGACAGATTTCCTCGATCATCGGTGTCAGCACCGTCGTGCGCGCCAACAACGACATAGCGCTCTACACCACCAACGGCACCGTGCTTTTCGAGACGCTGCCGCGCACCGTCACTTTCGAGCCGACCCGCAGCTACACGGCGGGAACCGTCGGCAAGGCCGTATTCATCGACGGCGTCGAGGTCCCGGCCGGCACCGGCGGAAATACGTCCGCAAGCGGTTCCCTGCCCGCATTGCTGCAGTTGCGCGACGATATCGCGCCGAGATACCAGGCCCAGCTCGATGAGACGGCCCGCGGACTGATCACGCTGTTCCAGGAAAGCGGCCAGCCGGGTCTCTTCACCTGGATGGACGGCGGGACGCAGGCGACCAACGTTCCGGGCGGCCTGACGACCGGCCTTGCCGCGGCCATCCGGGTCAATCCGGCGGTACTGTCCTCGCAGGGCGGCGACCCGATGAAGCTGCGCGACGGCATCAACGCCAACCAGAACACCGGAAACGAGGCGAGCTTTTCCGTCCTGCTCGACGGATATCTCAAAGGGTTCGACGCGAACATGACGTTCGACCCGGCCGCGGGAATAGACGAATCCACCACCCTGCTCGAGTTCAGCACGGCTTCCGTCGGCTGGCTCGAACAGCAGCGTAGCGCCGCCACGACGGCGAGAGACGACAAGGCAGCCCTTCTGTCGAGAACGCAGAACGCTCTCTACAGCGCCTCGGCTGTCAGCGTAGACGAGGAACTGGCGCTGCTTCTGGACCTGGAGCAGTCCTACAAGGCATCTGCGAAATTGGTGGCCGCGATCGATGAGATGATGACGGCGCTCATGAACATGACGGGCTGATTATGAAAACATCCTTTGTTTCGAACCTTTCAAGCCAGCTTACCCTGCAGCGGGCTATCACCCAGGCTCAAAAGGAGCTGCAGCAGCGCACGGCGGAAGCCTCCGGCGACGGGCGGCACTGGGATGTCGGCGTGGTGCTGGGCGCCAAGACCAGCCGCTCGCTCAACATGCATCGCGATCTCGACCGGCTCACGTCACTGCTTTCCACCAACAGCCTGACGGAGACGCGCCTCGGCGCCTCGCAGGCGGCCCTCGATCTGATGGCGGGAAGTGCCGAGAACGTCATGTCGAAGCTGACGCTGTTCAAGGACAGCCCGGCGGCGGACGACCGCAACAAGATGAAGGACGAGCTCAAGAACGCCCTGCAGGTGTTCACGGGCGCGGCCAACACGACCCAGAGCGGCGAATACGTCTTCGCCGGCGTCAATTCGGACGTGGAGCCGTTCAAGGACTATCTCGCGGCGGGTTCCCCGGCCAAGGTTGCCTTCGACACCGCCTTCAACGACTTCATGACGAGCAACGGCTTCACGAACGACGGCACGGCCACCGGAACGCCCGACCCTTCGAAGATCACGCCGGAGGCGATGCAGGACTTCCTGACCGATCTGGAGGCCAGCTTCAACGACGACGACTACTGGAAGGCCAACTGGTCCAACGCGTCCGACGAGACCATGGTAAGCCGCATCAGCACGGGCGAGCAGGTCCAGAGCTCGACCACGGTGAATACGGAAGGTGTTCGGAAATTCGCCTTTGGCGCTGTGGTTGCCTACGAGCTCCTGGCGCTCGATCTTGGCACCGATACCCGCAACGCGACCTTCGACGTCGCCTACAACAGCATCGCCAATTCCGTCACCGGCGTTAATGGTGAAAAGACGAAGCTCGGCATTTCGCAGGAACGCATAAAGAAAGCTAACGACTCTCTTAACGCCCAGAAGGATATTCTGACCACCGTTATCGTAAGCCTGGAAAGGGTCGACCTCACCGAAGTTTCGGCACAGGTGAAGACGCTCGAAAGCCAGCTCGAGCTTGCTTTCACGCTGACCGCCAGAATGCAGAGCTTGTCGCTTCTCAATTACCTCTGATGATCAGGGGCGGACACACATGAAGGATGTCTGAATGTATCAGTTTTCCTATGCCGAAATCATGGAGGACGGCATTGCGCATTCGAAAGATCGGGAGAAACAGGCTCTCGACCGGTCGATCGCTCTGCTGACGGCGGCAAAACAGGCCGACAAGTTCGGCCATGAGGCCATCGAGGCGGTCTATTACACCCGGCGCCTCTGGATGCGCTTCATCGACGACCTCAGCAATCCCGAAAATCAGCTCGCTGAGGAACTCAGGGCCAATCTCATTTCCATAGCCATATGGATCCTCAAGGAGATCGACCGGATCCGCAAACGCGAATCCGACAATTTCCAGGGGATCATCGACATAACAACCATCATCAGGGATGGCCTACAATGAAAAGTACACTGCGTATCTCGCTGAAGTCCGGTGAGCGCATCTTCGTCAACGGCGCGGTTCTCAGGGTCGATCGCAAGGTCGCCATCGAGTTCCTGAACGATGTGACGTTCCTTCTCGAAAATCACGTGCTGCAGCCGGAGCAGGCGACCACGCCGCTTCGCCAGCTCTATTTCATCGCCCAGATGATTCTCATCAATCCTGAAGGCGCGGAGCAGACGGTCGCGATGTTCCGCAAGTCGGTGATCATGCTCCTGACCTGCTTCAAGGACGAGGAGGTGCTGGCGGAACTGAAGCGGGTGGATGGACTGGTGACCCAGGGCCGTGCCTTCGAAGCGCTCAAGGCGATCCGCGCTCTCTATCCGATCGAAGAACGCATCCTGAACAACAGGGAAATCACCCCGGCCACCATCGAGCAGATACGCAAGGAGATCGCGCCATGGTAGACAGCGTAGCGAATGTTGCGAACACCAGCTATTTCCCCGGCGTTTCGGGAAACGAGGCGAGCGGCGACCAGCAGACGGCGGCGCTCAACTATGAAAGCTTCCTCAAGCTGCTCGTCGCCCAGATGAAGAACCAGGATCCGACCGAGCCGATGGACTCGACGGCGCAGATGGCGCAGCTTGCGACCTTCTCCCAGGTCGAGCAGACCATCAAGACGAACAAGAACCTGGAGAACCTGCTTGCCCGCACCTCGCTGCAGGAAGCGAACTCCGTCATCGGCCGCACCGTCACCGCCGAGGATGCCGACGGAAACAAGATCACTGGCGTGGTGAAGGAAGTGACGCTATACACCGACGGCATCGTTGCGAAGCTTGATTCGGGCAAGGAAGTCATCATCGGCCCCGGCGTCAAGATCACCGATAGCTGACCCAGGCGGCGCATGACATCGCCGAATATCGGGCCCGGATGACAGGGCCGGAGGCAGTGACGCATCATGAATGAAGCAGATGCCCTCGATATTGCTCAGGCTGCGATCTGGACGGTGATCGTCGCATCGGGGCCGGCGGTTCTCGCCGCCATGATCGTCGGCGTGGCCATCGCTTTCATCCAGGCGCTGACCCAGGTTCAGGAAATCACCCTGACCTTCGTTCCGAAAATTCTGGCGATCATGATCACGGTCGCCATTTCCGCGCCCTTCATCGGCGCGCAGATATCGATCTTCACCGATATCGTCTTCTCCCGGATAGAGACAGGCTTCTGACGTCTGCGGCCGCGCAGCGAATCCGCCGGCCACGTTTTCCCTGCCACCTTCGCGCAAGCTTCAAGGGCTAGGTCTGTCGTCAGCATGGCGGTTCCTCGCGAACCGCCGCCTCTCATGACGAGACGGGAAGATATATGGCGCAGGTACCAGTTCTCAATATTGCGAAGGTAAGCCCCAGCGGCCGTGACATAGCCTTCGCACTCGGCATCATAGCGATCCTTTCGATCCTTTTCCTGCCGATACCGCCGTTCCTGATCGATATGGGCCTTGCCTTCTCGATCGCCTTCTCGGTGCTCATCCTGATGGTGGCGCTGTGGATCCAGCGCCCGCTCGATTTCTCGTCCTTTCCGACCATCCTGCTCATCGCGACGATGGTGCGCCTGGCGCTCAACATCGCCACGACCCGCGTCATCCTTTCCCACGGGCACCAGGGACACGATGCGGCAGGCGGCGTGATCGCCGGCTTCTCCAGCCTGGTGATGTCGGGCGATTTCGTCATCGGTCTCATTGTCTTCCTCATCCTGATCACGGTGAACTTCATCGTCATCACCAAGGGTGCGACGCGTATCGCGGAAGTCGGCGCCCGCTTCACCCTCGACGCCATCCCCGGCAAGCAGATGTCGATCGACGCCGATCTTTCCGCCGGCCTGATCGACGAGAAGGAAGCCCAGCGCCGGCGCCGGGAGCTGGAGGAGGAGAGCTCCTTCTTCGGTTCGATGGACGGTGCCTCGAAATTCGTGCGCGGCGATGCCGTGGCCGGCCTTCTGATCACCGCTATCAATATCTTCGGCGGCATCATCATCGGCTATTTCCGTCATGGCATGCAGATCGGCGAGGCGGCGGACGTCTTCGTCAAGCTCTCCGTCGGCGACGGCCTGGTCTCGCAGATCCCGGCCCTCATCGTGTCGCTGGCCGCCGGCCTCCTCGTCTCGCGCGGCGGTTCGACGGGGTCTACCGACCAGGCGGTCATCAACCAGTTGAGCGGCTATCCGCGCGCGCTTCTCGTTGCCTCCGGGCTGATGATGCTGCTGGCGATCATGCCCGGACTTCCCTTCCTTCCGTTCATGGCGCTCGGCGGCGTCATGGCCTTCGGCGCCTGGATCATCCCGCGCCGCCTCGAGGAGGAGAACAAGGCCAAGCGCGAGCAGGAAGCCAAGAAGGTCCAGCAGAACAAGGACCAGGAGAAGGATTCGGTCAAATCGGTGCTGAAGACCGCCGAGATCGAGCTTCTGCTCGGCAAGCAGGTCTCCACGCGGCTTCTCGGGGCCCATCAGGAGCTCGCCTTCCGCGTCGGCAAGATGCGTAAGAAATTCGCCATGCAGTACGGCTTCGTCGTGCCGGAGATCAAAGTCTCCGACGACATCAGCATACCGGACAAGTCCTACCATATCCGCATCCACGGCACGACGATCGCATCGAACGTCGTGCGCGTCGGTGAGGTGCTGGTCGTCACCGGCGGTGGCAGGAAGCCGAGCGTGCCCGGCGACGATATCCGGGAACCCGCCTTCGGCATGCCGGCGGTTTCCGTGCTCGAGACCTTTGCCGACGATCTCAAGCGCGAAGGTTTCCACCCGATCGACAACGTCTCGGTGGTCCTCACGCATCTGAGCGAAGTCATCCGCAACAACCTGCCGCAGCTTCTTTCCTACAAGGACGTGAAGCTTCTGATCGAGCGGCTCGATCCGGAATACCGCAAGCTCGCCGACGAGATATGCTCCTCGCATATGTCCTATTCCGGCCTGCAGGCGGTCTTGAAGCTGCTTTTGGCCGAACGCGTCTCCATCCGCAACCTGCACCTCATCCTCGAAGCGGTTGCCGAGCTCGCGCCGCATGTGCGCAAGACGGAGCAGATCGTCGAGCATGTCCGCATCCGCATGGCCCAGCAGATCTGCGGCGATCTGGCGGAAAACGGCACGCTCTCGGTCCTGCGCCTCGGAAGCAAGTGGGACATGATCTTCCATCAGGCGCTCAAGCGCGACGCCAAGGGCGATATCGTCGAATTCGATATCGATCCGCGCCATCTGGAGGAGTTCAGCGAGCAGGCGACGAAGGTTATCCGTGAATTTCTCGACCGCGGCACGCCTTTCGTGCTGGTCACCTCGCCCGAATCCCGGTCTTATGTGCGCATGATCATCGAGCGTCTCTTCGCCACATTGCCGGTTCTCTCCCATGTCGAGCTTGCAAAGGGCATCGAGATCAAGATTCTCGGCGCCATATCATGATCGAGGACCCGCAGGGCACGGTACTGGCGCTTTTTGCCGCCTTCTGCCGTATCGGCGGGTGCTTCCTCGTCCTGCCGGGATTCGCTTCGGCGCGCGTGCCGGTGCAGATAAGGCTCTTCCTCGCGGTTGCCGTTTCGATGTCGATCCTGCCGCTGATGTGGGACACGATCTACCCTCGCGCCACCGGCCCGGTCGCGACCTATGTCACATTGATCGTCTTCGAAACGCTCATCGGCACGGTGATCGGCCTCATCACCCGCTATTATGTCCTCGGACTGCAGTTCGCCGGCACGGTCCTGACCATGATGATCGGCTTCAACGCGCCGCCCTCGCAGGATATCCTCGAGGACGCGGCCGAAAACCAGCTCACCAATCTCATCAGCTTCTGTGGCCTCATGGTGCTTTTCATGCTGGATTTCCACCATGCGGTCGTGCGCGCACTGGTGGATTCCTACACCGCCATGCCGATGGGCGGCGGCTCGTTCAATCCGCAAAGCGCGCTGATCACGCTCACCGACACCTTGGCGCAGACCTTCATGATCATGCTGCGGCTCGCCAGCCCCTTCATCCTCTACGGCCTGTTGTTCAACATCGCCGTCGGCCTCGTCAACAAGCTCGCGCCGCAGATCCCGATCTACTTCATCTCGCTGCCCTTCATCATTCTCGGCGGAATGTTCCTCGTCTATTTCGGCATCTCCGAGATGCTGGAGATATTCGCGAACGGTTTCGCGCCGGTTTTCCTCGGCAATTGAGATGAAGGAAGGCGCGCGATGAAAAGCCGCTCGGAAAAGCTGAAGCGCCTCGTCGCCGTCCAGCGTCACTTGGAACAGATGGCGGAGTTCGATCTCGCCGGCACCACCCGCCAGCGCCAGGAAGTGGCCGAAACGGTTGATGTCGTCTCGGACGCCATCAATTCGCTCGATCCCGTCCACCGCGGCTTTTCCGGCGTCTATGCGAACCAGCTCGGAAGGCTTCAGCAGAAGGACCAGATGCTCGCCAACCTCCAGCAGATGCATGAGATGCGCGTGATGAAGGAACGCGCGAAGGCCGATCGCCTGGAGGAAAACATGCGCGACGCCCGGGCGCAGGAAGACCGCCAGGCCGAGGACGATTCGATCTACGATCTGATCGACCAGCATCTGGCCCACGATCCGGGCGATGCCTGAGGCCACGGTTGCGAAGCGGCCGCGTCATTTCTTTTGCCCCGATCCGCTCCGCCATTTTCGCTTTCGCATATAAGCACCAGCCTCCCGTAAGGTTGGGAGGCGATATTCGCTCGGCAAGGACGACAATGCGAATTGCCGAACACGCTCGATGCGCCTGACGGGTATCTCCCGGCGACGGCACGGCGAGCACACGGAAATGGTCGTTCATCTGGTCAGAAGCCGCGGGCAGCCATGACGGCGCGAACGCGGTCCGGGTCAACCCGAAAGGTGAATGGACGTGGCAATCTCACCCCCAAGCGATCTCGTTCTCGACGTCGTGCGCGCCGCCGATCCCGCGCAGGTGCAGCAGGCGCAGGCCAAGCTCAAATCGAACCGCGCCGCATTCGAGGCGACGAGTCTTGCGGAAGCCGGCGGCGGCTTCAATGCCGCGGTCGGCATCCTGAACCGGGACAGTGCGGCAACCACGGCCGCCGGCCCAGCCGACGCGAAGGCCAGGGCGGTGCCCGAGACCTATCGCAAGTTCGAGGCCATGGTCCTGCAGAACTTCGTCAAGTCCATGCTGCCTCCCGAAAGCGAGGAAGTCTACGGCAAGGGGACAGCGGGTGAGATCTGGCGCGGCATGATGGCCGAGCAGATCGGCAGCGTGATCGCCGAAGGCGGCGGTGTCGGGATTGCCGAAAGCCTCATCAAGGCCAACGAGTTGAAGGCTTCGAGCCGAAGCGAGGGCGAGAACCGGAATATCGCGACCGGAATGTTTCAGGAGATGCAGCGCGAGACCTTCGCCAGCCTGACGCCCGGCATCAAGAAAGACAAAGCGTCGTAAACGGAGGAAAAAATGGATATTGCAACGAACGAGCTCCGCATCCGCACCGTGCTTGGCCGGTTGGAGACCATCATCGACAACGAGAATGACAATATCGGCCACGATCCCGACTTCGATCTGCCGACGTCGAATGCGCACAAGAGCCGCTGCCTTTACGAGCTGGCGATGCTCAGCCGCGACGTTCCGGCAGAGACGATGCCCGGCATGGTCGCCGGCCAGCTCATCCGCCTGAAGGAGAAGCTTGCGATCAATGCCCAGCGCGTTTCCGCGCATCTGGAGGCGGTGCGTGCGGTCGTCGCCATTCTCAAGGACGCGGCCAGGGACCTCGAAGGTGACGGCACCTATTCGCAGGAGCAGTTCAGGGTCGGCGCTCCGGCATGATCAAGCTCATCGTCACCGGCGTCTGGATCTGCGTCATCACGCTCGCATCCGTCTATTTCTCGATGCGGATGGCGGCGGCCCCCGGAACCGACGACGAGGCGGCGACCAGCAGGGCCGCGCTCGAATTCGTCCGGGGCTCCACGACGACGGTTCCGGTCATCGCCGATGGCGAGGTCAGGGGATACTTCCTGGCAAATCTTTCCTATACCGCGAATACGGAGCTTGCCGCGGGGCAGGCCGTACCCCTGCCGCAGATGATCACCGATGAGCTCTACACGCTTCTCGTCGGAAACCGGATCATCGATATCGCCGATCTCGGCGGCTTCGATCTCGGCAATTTCCGCACGGCGGTGAAGGACGGGTTGAACAAGCGTTTCGGCAAGGAGGTCATTGCCGAGGTGTTCGTCGAACAGATCGACTACATCACCAAGGCCGATGTGCAGTCGGGCGGCCCGAAGAAGGGCGTGACCATCGCCAAGGGAGGCGCGCCCGCCGCCCTTACCTCCCAGCCGTCCGCCCACTGAAACGGCTGTTCAGAGCGAATTCAGCCCCGGATCCGGGCTTTCCTTCCGGCCGGCCATGCCGCTCAGCTTGTAGCGGAGGACATGGTACAGGAACAGCGGGTTGCCCACGAGATAGCGCTTCCAGAGCCGGCTCGGCTCCAGGAGCAGCCTGAAGAGCCATTCCAGCCGCAACCGGCGGACAGTCTCGGACGCTCGCGGCACGTCGCCCGCCATGAAGTCGAAGAGCGCCCCCACGCTGATCACGAGGCGCGCATGGCCCGGCCCGACATGCCGGTCGATCCACTTCTCCTGCACCGGGCTGCCCATCGCCACCAGCAGGATGTCCGGCCGGGCTTCCCGCACCTTCTCCATTACCGCGGCGGAATCGTTCTTGTCGAAGAAGCCGTCCGAAACCGGAATGAAATCGTGCCAGGGCGCGTGCCGGCGAAAATTCTCCGTCGCCCGCAGCAGCGTCTCCGGGCGCGTCCCGATGAGAGCCACCCGTTTCGGTGCGGCGATATAGGTAAGCAGCGCCGGAACGAAATCGGTGCCGTTCAGGTTCGCCGGAAATTTCTTGCCGTGGAAGACCAGCGAGGCGATGTCCACCCCGTGTCCGTCGGGAAAGACGATCTGCCGGTCCAGAGCAGCGCGATATTGCGGATCGCGCATCATCAGATTCGCGTTGTTCGCATTGATGAAGGCGATGACGGTCTGGCCGATCGGCATGGAGGCGGCGTCTTCCGCGAAGGCGAACGCTTCGGCCCATCCGAAATCGCAGACGGCCACGCCCAGGATATCCCGCCGGGAGGCGGCGATCGTATTGCCGGAAAAGAGGTTCATCCTCGCTATCCCGCTGTCGTTGTCGCGCGCAGGGGATCCTGCGCGGCGAACCTCATGGCCGCCGCCGCTCGCAGAGCTGCTTCGATGCGCATGGGGTTCGTATCGGAGTTCATGATGATCTCGTGGGTTGTGACGCCATCGATGCTGCTCTAGCAAGTCCGGATGAAAGGGCATTTAAGGAATTCGCTAGAAACCGGATGAGCGCATTCACGTCTCGTTAACCATAACATTTTCAGCGGCTTAAGATATTGAAAATGAATAAGAAAACATCATGGTCTTTGGCTGGCCAGCGTGGCGTGGGCAAAAATTCCCGCCCGCGGAAATGGTTCAAAAAGGGGCAGGGCGAAATCTGCTGCCTGAATGGCCCAAATCGGCTTTCGCAATGGCGGACAAGGCTGTATTCCCCTGCAGGGCGAACGGCGCGGGCCATCGCCGAAAAGTCGGAATTGGACATCATAGGGCGTTATGAGGCAATTCCGTCGCCCATCCGGATTCTAGATTGACGCCGACCGAGCAGGGAGAAAGATGTGACCACCATTATCGATGGGAAGCAGGTAGCCGCCTCCGTGATTGATGACGTCAAGTCCGCCACCGCGGCGCTCGAAAGGGAAGCGGGCGTCAAGGCGGGCCTCGCCGTCGTCATCGTCGGCAACGATCCCGCAAGCCATGCCTATGTCAATTCCAAGAGCCGGATGGCCAAGGAATGCGGCTTCACCTCGGTCCAGCACACCCTGCCGGAGGAAACGACGCAGGAAGAGCTCGCCGCCCTCGTCGAAACCCTCAACGGCGATGAAAGCATCCACGGCATCCTCGTCCAGCTTCCGTTGCCGAAGCACCTGAAGTCCGAGCCGATCATCCAGTCGATCCGGCCGGAAAAGGACGTCGACGGCCTGCATGTGGTCAATGCCGGCAAGCTCGCCACCGGCGATCTCGAAGACGGGCTCATTTCCTGCACGCCCGCCGGTGCGATGGTCTTCGTCCGCCGCATCCATGGCGAGGACCTTTCCGGCCTGAACGCCGTCGTCGTCGGCCGTTCCAATCTTTTCGGCAAGCCGATGTCGGCCCTGCTTCTCGCCGCCAATGCGACGGTTACCACCGCCCACTCGCGTACGAAGGATCTGCCGGCCGTCTGCCGCAACGCCGACATCCTCGTGGCGGCAGTGGGGCGCCCGCAGATGGTCAAGGCCGATTGGGTGAAGCCGGGTGCGACCGTCATCGACGTCGGCATCAATCGTGTTCCGGCGCCCGAAAGAGGCGAGGGCAAGTCGCGTCTGGTCGGAGACGTTGCCTTCGAGGAATGCGCGGAGGTTGCGGACGCGATTACGCCCGTCCCCGGCGGTGTCGGGCCGATGACGATCGCCATGCTGATGGCCAATACCGTCATTGCCGCCCATCGCCAGGCCGGACGAAAGCCGCCGAAGTTCTGATAGCGCTACTTTCCGGCGGGTGCCGGACCGGTCGATGCCCGCACGATCAGCTCAGCCTTCCAGAGCTCCTGCTCCGGCAGGGCTTCCAGCTTGAGGATCTGCGAAATCAGCCGCTCGGCGATGCGTGATCCTGCGGCCCGCAGCGACGAGCGCGTCGTCGTCAGCGGCACCATGAAATTTTCCGGCTTCAGCATCGGCAGCACGTCGTCATGGGCGATCAGTGAGATATCGGCGCCGAGCCGGAGCCCCGCCATATTGATCGCCCGCACGGCGCCGAGCGCCAGCACTGTGCTGGAGCAGAGGACGGCCGTCGGCGGCTCTTCGAGAGCGAGGAAGCGCTGCATGGCGCGAAACCCGTGCTCGTCCGTCATCGGCGAATGCTGGATGCACTCCTCCCGGAGTGCGAGCCCGGAGTCTGCGAGCGCCCGCTCCGCTCCCTTCCGGCGGCGGATCGCATAGGCGTAGTGCTGCGGCCCGTTGATCAGCGCTATGCGCTCGTGGCCGAGCTGGAGGAGGAGCCGCGTCGCATCGTGGAACGCGGCGGTATTGTCCACGTCCAGAAACGGATAGTCCGCCGGAATGCCGAGCGAGCGCCCATGCACGACGAAAGGCGTGGAAAGCGACTTCATCATCGCGATCCGCGGATCCCTCTCGCGCATATAGGCGAGGAAGAGCGCATCGACATTGCCGCTGGCGACGAGCTTGCGGCAGGCTGCCACCTCCTCGTCCGGATGCGTGGGGCTGATGACGAGCGAGAATTCGTGCTTGGCCGCCGCGTCGCCGAGCCCTGCCAGGAACTCGCCGAAATGCACGTCGGAATCGTAGCCGGGGGCCGTCGGCATCACCAGTCCGATCGATCCGGCCCGCCCGGTCGCCAGCCTTTGGGCCGCCCGGTTCGGGCGATAGCCGGTTTCGCGAACCGCGTTGAGAACGCGCTGGCGCGTTTCCGCATTGACCTCCGGATAGCCGTTCAGCGCCCTGCTGACGGTGGTTTGGGATAGGCCCAGCAATTGCGACAACTGCTTCAGATTCAAAAGTCTGCCCTTCCGCGGCCCGAAGCGCTTTGAATTTTTGCCATTCGAACGGGAAAATGCCTCCAGGCCGCGCGGGATGATCTAGCATCCGCCGCTTGAGCTGGAAAAGAGAAATCGTCATCTCGCACTGCGAAACTGCGTTGCATTGCATCAAACTGGCGATAACTCCTGCGAATTGGATGTGAGCCACTTGACGAAGGCAACAGCGCAATGAAATGTTGCACTACCCAAAGCGCTTTGAATATTAAACCTTTGGAATTGTCCGATCCGCAAAGGACGGGCTTGTGATGGGAGGCTGATCACAATGAAAAATATACTGCTGATAACCGCCGCTGCTGTTGCTCTTCTTGCCGGCGGTGCCAACGCCGCCGAGCTGAAGTTCAAGCCGGGCGAGGATTCCAAGTTCAATTGGGGAAGCTACGAGGAATTCAGGAAGAACAACGACCTGAAGGGTCAGACGCTGACGATCTTCGGCCCCTGGCGCGGCGAGGACCAGGCGCTTGCCGAGTCCGTTCTCGATTATTTCCGCGAGGCGACCGGCGCCAATGTCCGGTATTCCTCCTCCGAGAATTACGAGCAGCAGATCGTCATCGACACCCAGGCCGGCAGCCCGCCGGACATCGCGATCCTGCCGCAGCCCGGCCTCATCGCCGACCTTGCCTCCAAGGGGCATTTGACGCCGCTCGGCGACGAGACGAAGTCGTGGCTCCTCGAAAACTATGCCGCCGGACAGTCGTGGGTCGATCTTTCGACTTACAAGGGCCAGGACGGCACCGAGGCGCTTTACGCCTTCCCCTACAAAATCGACGTCAAGTCGCTGGTCTGGTACGTGCCGGAGAATTTCGAGGACGCCGGCTACGAAGTGCCGGAGACCATGGAGGATCTGAAGGCGCTGACCGAGCAGATCGTCGAGGACGGCGGCACGCCCTGGTGCATCGGGCTCGGTTCGGGCGGCGCCACCGGCTGGCCTGCGACCGACTGGGTCGAGGACCTGATGCTGCGCACGCAGCCGCCGGAAACCTATGACAAGTGGGTATCGAACGAAATTCCGTTCAACGATCCGGCCGTCGTGGGCGCGATCGACGAGTTCGGCTGGTTCGCCAAGAACGACAAGTTCGTCGACGGCGGTGCGGCGGCGGTCGCCTCGACCGACTTCCGCGACAGTCCGAAGGGCCTCTTCAGCTCTCCGCCGAAGTGCTACCTGCACCATCAGGCCTCCTTCATTCCGTCCTTCTTCCCCGAAGGCACGGTCATCGGCGAGGATGCCGACTTCTTCTACATGCCGACCTACGAGAGCAAGAAGGATCTCGGCAATCCGGTGCTTGGCGCCGGTACGCTCGCGATGATCACCAAGGACACGCCGGCGGCGCGCGCCTTCATCGAGTTCCTCAAGACGCCGATCGCGCACGAGGTCTGGATGGCGCAGACGAGCTTCCTCACGCCCTATAAGTCCGTCAATGTCGAAACCTACGGCAACCCGCCGCTGAAGAAGCAGGGCGAGATTCTCTTGAGCGCGACCACCTTCCGCTTCGACGGCTCGGACCTGATGCCCGGCAAGATCGGCGCGGGCGCGTTCTGGACGGGCATGATCGACTATACCGGCGGCAAGTCCGCCGAGGCGGTCGCCGGGGATATCCAGAAGGCCTGGGACTCCATCAAATAAGGAGATCGGAGGGCCGGCATCCGCCGGCTCCGTTTTGCGAATTGCGGGAGACCGTTTACCGGCCTCCCGCGTCCGCCGCGGGTCTGTCCAGCGGCGGTGCGCCGTCGGGAACATGCAGCCGGACGTTTTTCCTGGGGAGGGGACCCTCATGCAGCAGCTCTTATTCGCCATCGTCACCATGGTCGCCGGCGTTCTTGCCTGTGCTGCCTATTTCTTCGGAACCAACTGGCTGCTCGACAGGATATTCCCCTCCAAGGGGCTTTCCGGAGCGAAGGCCTCGCAGAACCTCAGGATCACCAACGCCATTCGGCCCTGGCTGTTCATGGCGCCGGCACTCCTCGCGCTCGCCATCTATCTCATCTACCCGGTCTTCGAATCCGTCCGCCTCGCCTTCCACGACCGCGGCGGCCGGAACTTCGTCGGCCTGTCGAATTTCGTCTGGATGGTCAACGACGGCGAGTTCCGCCAGTCGATCTTCAACAACTTCCTCTGGCTGCTCGTCGTGCCGGCGCTCGCCACCTTCTTCGGCCTGATCATCGCGGCGCTCACCGACCGCATCTGGTGGGGCAACATCGCCAAGACGCTGATCTTCATGCCGATGGCGATCTCCTTCGTCGGCGCCGCCGTCATCTGGAAGTTCGTCTATGACTACCGCGCCGAGGGCAACGAGCAGATCGGCCTCCTGAACGCGATCGTCGTCTATTTCGGCGGCTCGCCGGAAGCCTGGGTGACGCTGCCCTTCTGGAACAACTTCTTCCTCATGGTCATCCTCGTCTGGATCCAGACCGGCTTCGCCATGGTGATCCTCTCCGCTGCGCTGCGCGGCATCCCGGAAGAAACCATCGAGGCTGCCGTCATCGACGGCGCAAACGGCTTCCAGATCTTCTTCAAGATCATGGTCCCGCAGATTTGGGGCACCATCGCCGTCGTCTGGACGACGATCACCATCCTCGTCCTCAAGGTCTTCGACATCGTTCTCGCCATGACCAATGGGCAATGGCAGACCCAGGTTCTTGCCAATCTCATGTTCGACTGGATGTTCCGCGGAGGAGGCGACTTCGGGCGAGGGGCGGCGATCGCCGTCGTCATCATGATTCTCGTCGTGCCGATCATGATCTGGAACATCCGCAACGCCACCCGCGAGATGGAGGGCCGCTGAGATGATCGCCACGTCCCGCTCGCCCCTCATCTTCGTCGTCCACCTGTCCGTCCTCCTCCTGGTCGCCCTTTGGACGCTGCCGACCGCCGGCCTCCTGATCTCGTCGCTGCGCGACAAGGACCAGCTCGCCGTCTCCGGCTGGTGGACCGCGCTCTCCTCGTCCGAGCAGAACCTCATCTACCGCGCGCCCTCGCCCGAAACCCAGGTCGAGCGCGACGGCAGGTTCGTCATCACCGGCAACGTCTTCGAAGGCGGGGCCGGAACGGTCTCCGCCTTCGGCGCCCGCATCCGCGAGCCGGACGCCTTCGAGCCCGGCCAGACCGCCGATCTCGGCGATGGCGAAATGCTGACGTTGCAGGAGGACGGCAGCTTCGAGATCGTCTCCGACGCGCGCATGGAAGGCAGCCGCGGCCAGCGCATCTTCTTCACCGCCTCCGCGCCCCCGCGCTTCACGCTCGACAACTACCGCGAGGTGCTGAGCGCGGAAGGCATCGGTGCCTCCTTCATCAATTCGCTGACGGTGGCGATCCCCTCGACGATCATCCCGATCCTGGTGGCGGCCTTCTGCGCCTATGCGCTCGCCTGGATGCCGTTCCCAGGCCGCGCCATCCTGATCGCGGTCGTGGTCGGCCTCCTCGTCGTGCCGCTCCAGATGTCGCTGATTCCGCTCCTGAAGCTCTATAACGGCGTCGGCGCCTTCTTCGGCGTCCCGGCCAAGACCTATGTCGGCATATGGTTGGCGCATATGGGCTTCGGCCTGCCGCTCGCGATCTATCTCCTGCGCAACTACATGGCCGGCCTGCCGCGCGAGATCATGGAATCGGCCCGCGTCGACGGCGCCAGCGATTTCGACATCTTTGTCAAGATCATCCTGCCGCTCTCCTTTCCGGCGCTCGCCTCCTTCGCGATCTTCCAGTTCCTGTGGACATGGAACGACCTGCTCGTCGCCATGGTCTTCCTCGGCACCGGCAGCAACGAGCTGGTGCTGACGGGACGTCTCGTGAACCTTCTCGGCTCGCGCGGCGGCAACTGGGAGATCCTGACGGCATCCGCCTTCATCACCATCATCGTCCCCCTGGTCGTGTTCTTCAGCCTGCAGCGCTATCTCGTGCGCGGCCTGCTCGCCGGCTCGGTCAAGGGCGGCTGACATGCTTCAAAGACAGGACCCCGGAATGACGAATGCGAGTGAAACCCTTCTCCAGCCCGACAAGGACTGGTGGCGCGGCGCGGTGATCTACCAGATCTACCCGCGCTCCTATCAGGACACGAACGGAGACGGGATCGGCGATCTGAAGGGCATCACCGAGCGGCTGCCCCATGTCGCCTCGCTCGGCGCGGACGCGATCTGGATATCGCCCTTCTTCACCTCGCCGATGAAGGATTTCGGCTACGACGTTTCCGATTACGAGGATGTCGATCCGATCTTCGGCGAGCTTGCCGATTTCGAGGCGCTGGTCGCCGAGGCGCACCGGCTCGGCCTGCGCGTTATGATCGACCTCGTGCTCTCGCACACCTCCGATAGGCATCCCTGGTTCGTCGAAAGCCGCTCGCGGCGCACCAATCCTAAGGCCGATTGGTATGTCTGGGCGGATTCCAAACCCGACGGCACCCCGCCCAACAACTGGCTGTCGATCTTCGGCGGCTCGGCCTGGCAATGGGACCCGACGCGCCTGCAATATTACATGCACAATTTCCTGACCTCCCAGCCGGACCTCAACCTGCACAATCCCGAGGTCCAGGACGCGCTGCTTTCCGTCGCCCGCTTCTGGCTGGAGCGCGGCGTCGACGGCTTCCGCCTCGACACGATCAACTTCTACTTCCACGACAAGCTCCTGCGCGACAATCCCTCGCTCCTGCCGGAACGCCGCAACGCCCGTACCGCGCCCGCCGTGAACCCCTACAATTACCAGGAGCATCTCTACGACAAGAACCAGCCGGAAAACCTCGAATTCCTCAAGCGCTTCCGCGCGCTGATGGAGGAGTTCCCGGCCATCGCCGCCGTCGGCGAGGTGGGCGATAGCCAGCGCGGGCTGGAGATCGCCGGGGAATACACCTCCGGCGGCGACAAGATGCACATGTGCTACGCCTTCGAGTTCCTGGCGCCCGATCCGCTGACGCCGGCCCTCGTCGCCGAGGTGCAGCATGCGCTGGAGGGGGCGGCCCCGGACGGCTGGGTCTGCTGGGCCTTCTCCAACCACGACGTCATGCGCCATGTCAGCCGCTGGGGCTGGGGCGTGACGGATCACGACGCCCATGCCAAGCTGCTGGCGAGCCTGCTCCTGTCGCTGCGCGGCTCCGTCTGCATCTATCAGGGCGAGGAGCTTGCCTTGCCGGAGGCCGAGCTCGCCTATGAGGACCTGCAGGACCCCTACGGCATTCAGTTCTGGCCGGATTTCAAGGGGCGCGACGGCTGCCGCACGCCGATGGTCTGGACCGATGCCGCGCCTAACGGCGGTTTTTCCGCCGGCAAGCCGTGGCTGCCGGTTCCCGCCGATCATCTCGCCCGCGCCGTCTCGGTACAGGAGGGCGATCCTGCTTCGGTGCTCAGCCATTATCGCCGTTTCCTCGCCTTCCGCCGCCGGCACCCGACGCTCGTCAAGGGCGAGATCGAGTTCCTGTCCGCCGAGGGTGCTGTGCTTTCCTTCCTGCGCAGCCACGGCAACGAGAAGCTTCTTTGCGTTTTCAACATGAGCCCGGTCGCCCGCATTTCCGAGATGCCGGCGGGTGCGATAGAGGTTCTGGACGGTCATGGATACGAAAGCCGGGTCCGCGACGACAAGATCGAACTTCCGGCCTGGAGCGGGTTCTTCGCCCGCTTCGTATGATCGGTCAAAGCAGTTCCGGCAAAGCGTGAAGCGGTTTTGCGTCCGCAATTGCGTCGAAACTTGAAGGGGAGAAGAGCATGGCAGGCCTGGTACTGAAGGATATCCGCAAGTCCTATGGCGCGGTGGACGTGATCCACGGCATCGACCTGGAGATAGAGCAGGGGGAGTTCATCGTCTTCGTCGGGCCGTCCGGCTGCGGGAAATCGACGCTGCTGCGCATGATCGCGGGGCTGGAGGAGATCACCGGCGGCGACATGATGATCGACGGCGAGCGCGTCAACGACGTGCCGCCCTCCAAGCGCGGCATCGCCATGGTCTTCCAGTCCTACGCGCTTTATCCGCACATGACGGTTTACGACAACATGGCCTTCGGCATGCGTATCGCCAAGGAAAGCAAGGAGGAGATCGACCGGCGCGTGCGTGCGGCAGCCGATATCCTCCAGCTCACCAGCTATCTCGACCGGCTGCCCAAGGCGCTCTCCGGCGGCCAGCGCCAGCGCGTGGCGATCGGCCGCGCGATCTGCCGCGACCCGAAGGTCTTCCTGTTCGACGAGCCGCTGTCCAACCTCGATGCGGCGCTGCGCGTCGCGACCCGCATCGAGATCGCCAAGCTCTCCGAGCAGATGGCCGATACCACGATGATCTACGTCACGCACGACCAGGTAGAGGCGATGACGCTCGCCGACCGCATCGTCGTTCTGTCCGCCGGCCATATCGAGCAGGTCGGTGCGCCGCTGGAGCTCTATGAGCGCCCGGCCAATCTCTTCGTCGCCCGCTTCATCGGCTCGCCGGCGATGAACGTCATCCCGGCGAAGATCACCGCGGCCGGCGCTGCGACCACCGTGGAGCTGACCGGCGGCCGCTCCTCAACGCTCGATATCGCCACGGACGGCTCGCAGGCCGGCAAGGCCGCGAGCTTCGGCGTGCGCCCTGAGGATCTCGAGATCACCACCGGCGAGGATTTCCTCTTCGAGGGAACGGTTTCGATCGTCGAGGCGCTGGGCGAGGTCACCCTTCTCTATATCGAGGGCCTGGTGCCGGGCGAGCCGATCATCGCGAAGATCCCCGGTATTCTCGACGTCCGGCGCGGCGGCAAGGTCCGCTTCACGGCCGAAAGGGCCAAGCTGCACCTCTTCGACGAAGCCGGCCAGAGCTACCGCGCCATCCAAACGGCGTGAGGCCTCGACCGGACCTGAAGATAGGCAATTCTTGGCTGCCTCACTCAACGTGATGTTAAATTTTTTCGCCTAGCCTCTTTGCAACCAAAAAGACGGGAGACGAGAGACGATGGCAATGCAGGGTCCGGCATATCAGAACTATCTGAACAAGGAAGAATCCTTCATGTACGATCGGGAAAAGACGTTCCCGATGGAGGACACCTGCAACGAGGCGCGCATCGAATTCACCGAGAGCGGCGGCATCGTCAATCTCGTTTCCCGCCGTTGCCAGATCGTCAAGCTGTCGAAGAGCGGCGCGGTCCTCGCCATCTCCACGAAATTCCAGCTGCCGCGGAATTTCTATCTCGATATCGTCAGCGCGCGCATCCCGATGATCGGCTGCCTCGTCCAGCGCGTCCACGCCAACGACATCGTCGAAGCCCGCTTCCTGCGTCTTCTCTCCGACCGCGACCTGAACCGCATCTTCGTCTACAGCACCCATCCGAACCACCGCAACCGGACGCTGGACATCTACTCGTAGCGCAATTTGAGGCTTGGCCCCTCGGCCCGGCGCCGGCCTTTCTACCATTTTTGGTCAACTGGTGCGCCCGGCATGCGGCCGATATGGTGGCGGCGATCGGAAATATTGGTCGGCGGCTATGGCAAAGCGAACCATGTTCGACCGCGTCAGGGATTTGTTTCGTCTCTTTTCGCAATTCGGCCCCGGCGTCCAGCCGGTTCGCTTCCTGTGGTATCTCGCCGGCTACGGCGACAGGTCGGGAGAGATACGCTTCCGGATAAGAAGCCTTGGCCGAAGCCCCGTCGCGGTCCGGCCGGGAACCAGCGACCTGATCGTTCTCTACGAGACTTTCGGAGCGAGCTATGATGCCCCGCCCGCATTTCTCTCGCCCACCACCACCCGCCGGATCTGGGATCTGGGAGCGAACATAGGGTTGACGGCGGCGCGATATGCCGCCGCATTTCCGCATGCGCGCGTGACGGCTGTCGAGCTCGATCGGGAAAACGCCGCCCTGGCGCGCCGGAACCTCGCGCCGTTTTCCGATCGCTGCGAGGTCAGGACCGGAGCCGTCTGGATGACTGACGGCACGATAGAATACCGGATGGAAAGCGGCATGGAGCACGGCGCGACCGTGATGGGAAGACCGTCCGGAGATGGCGTGCATCGCGCCGAGGCATGGTCGCTGAACACGCTTCTGAAGGACGACGCCCGCGTCGATTTCATCAAGATGGACATCGAAGGCGCGGAAGCCGAGATCCTGAAGACCAACACGGAATGGGCCCTGAAGGTCGCCTGCATCAAGGTGGAATGTCACACGCCCTACACGGTCGCGCAGGCGCAGGCGGATCTGGCGAAACTCGGCTTCGAGGTCGATGTGGACACATCCCACTGGGCATCGGTCATCGCCCACAACAAGCGCCCCGTCTTTTCGATCCCGGGAGAGGGCGGATAGACTTCTCCGTCGAGGAAAAACCGCTCGCCTGCCGGACATCTCCCGTGCCAGTTGCAGTCATTGCGTGATTGAGGCAGGATGCCGTCCTTGAAATACGAGCAGGATTGAACCTAGGCTCATGCTGACGGGCTCATGTCATTGCGGCAAGGCGAGCTGGACGCTCGAAGGTGATCCAGGCTCCATCACCGCCTGCAACTGCACGCTCTGCCGACGTTACGGCGCCCTGTGGGCCTATGATTACGAAGGAGAGCGTATTGCAGTCACGGGGCAGATTGCCTCCTACACCCGTGCCGGCAGGGACAAATCGTCTCTCGAAATACTGTTCTGCCCATCCTGCGCCTGTGTATTGAGCTGGCGCGGCTTACGGCTTCAGGAAAATGGCCGCCGGCGCATGGCTGTAAATTTGCGGCTTGCGCCGCCAGACCTCGTTCAGGATCTGCCTATTGATCATTTCGACGGCCTGGACACTTTTGAAGATCTGCCTTCCAAGGGGCGCTGCGTGCGCGATCTCTGGTTTTAACGGCGTGCTACGTGTCTGCTTCGGGCCGAGTGCGGCAGCCATGGTGGCATCTGCTACACAATTGCGCAAGAATCTTCAGAAAAATTCATGCCCGATTTTCCCCGTTCCCTGCACCCATGTCATGCTTTTTCCCATCCCGCCGCGGATACACCGCAAGGCGTTGCGGCGAGGCGGGGACGGCGCGGGTGGT